>JBBQZO010000033.1:0-65325 GCA_038207625.1 Burkholderiales bacterium
TATGTCGTGATGTTGATCAGTGCCGCCGCGACCGGATTCGCCAGCGCTGCCAGCAGTGAAGCCAAACTGGCCTACAACAGCGCCTACGAACTGGCCGCCGCCGACTTCAACGTGGCGCGTGGCCAGTGCGACAGCGTCAGCGGTACGCCGAAGCAACTGTGCCTGGCGGTGGCGAAGGCGGCGCGTGTGCGCACCGAGGCCAATGCCAAGGCGCAATACAAGAACACACTGAGCGCGCGCACGGTGGCGCGCAAGCAGATCGCCGAAGCGGACTTCGTCGTCGACAAGCTGCGCTGCGCCAGCCAGAGCGGCAACGCGCAGGATGTCTGCGTCAAGCAGGCCCAGGCGACGCTGGTCGACAGCGTGGCCGACGCCAAAGCCGACAAGGCCGTCATCGAAGCGCGCAGCAGTGCGCGCGAGGACAAATCGAACGCCGAATTCAAGGTCGCCGAGGAAAAATGCGGCGCGCTGGCCGGCCCCTCGCGCGAGGCCTGCGTGGCCGCCGCCAAGGCCCAGTACGGAAAATAATTGTTTCAAGCCTGCCGGCGCTGTGCCGGCCGCCGCGTTTCGCGCGGAAAACCGTTTTACCACCACTCTGAAAGCCACATCATGAAAATCGCACAACGCGCAGTCACCTTCCTGTTCGCCGCCTCCATGCTCGGCCTGGCCGCTTGCGCCGCCACCCCGACCCACGAAGGCACCGGCGAGTACGTCGACGACACCGTCATCACCACCAAGGTCAAGGCCGAAATCTTCAATGAGCCATCGCTCAAATCGGCTGAAATCAATGTCGAAACCTTCAAGGGCGAAGTGCAACTGAGCGGCTTCGTGTCGTCCCCGGCGGCCATCAGCAAAGCGATCGCGATCGCGCGCACCGTCAAAGGTGTGCATGGCGTAAAAGATTCGATGCGCGTCAAGTAATTACCGTATCATCGGGCGCGCCGACTGGCGTGCCCGGGTCGCCCGGCGCCGCCACGGGCCGTGTGACAGACTGGCGCGCCGCGCGCCAATTCCCCCGCATTCCCCCCATTTTCTAGATAGTCATGCCGATGAACCCGACTCCGTCCGATAGCGCACAGGCGCTCGCCGATCCCGTTGATGGGAGGCCGCCCTGCGCGCCGCCGGCCGGCCCGCCGGACGGACAGGTAATCCCCATCGTGGCACAATTGCCGCTGCACGTGAATGCGCGCGGCCTGGCGCTGGGCATCATCGCCAGCGTCGCTTTCCTGTTCGCGCTGCAGTGGGCGCAAAAATTTCTGATTCCGTTGGTCGGTGGCATCTTCATCGCCTACACCCTCAATCCGCTGGTGAACTGGCTGGCGCGGCGCGGCATCGCGCGCGCCATCGGCGCCACCATCGTCACACTGGGCCTGTTGGGCGCGGTGGTGGCGGTGGTGCCCACCTTGTATGTGCAATTCCAGGCCATCGTCGAAGAGTTGCCCACCGCGACCCATAAATTGTCCCATCTGGTCAAACAGACGCTGGCCCACCAGCCAGGCACGATCGGCCAGATGCAGGCCGCCGCCAGCGAGATCGGGCTGGCCGCCGGCGCCGCGCCGGCCGGCCGCTCGGTGCGCCTGGCGCGCCTTGACGGCGGCGGTTTTCAGGTGCTCGACTGGGTCTGGGCCGGTTCGATCGGGGTGCTCGGTTTCGTTGCCCAGGCGCTCACCGTGCTGTTCCTGGTATATTTTCTGCTGCTCACAGGCGACACCTTCAAACGCAAGCTGGTCAAGCTGACCGGGCCATCGCTGCGCCAAAAGAAGATCACCGTCAACATCCTCGAAGAGATCAACAGCAAAATTCAAGGCTATATGGGCATGCTGCTGCTCACCAATGTCTTGCTGGCCTTGCTGCTGTGGGTCGCGCTGCGTCTGGTGGGGCTGCAAAACGCCGGCGCCTGGGCGGTCGCGGCCGGCTTCTTTCATATCATGCCCTACATCGGCCCCTTGCTGATCACGGGCGCCATCGCACTGGTGGCGTTTTTGCAGTTTGAATCGGTGAACATGGTGTTGCTGGTGGTGGCCATCTCGCTGGGCATGGCGACGCTGGTGGGCACGCTGGTGACGACGTGGATGACGGGGCGCATCGCCAAGATGAATCCGGCCGCCGTGTTTGTCAGTCTGCTGTTCTGGGGCTGGTTGTGGGGCGTCTGGGGCATGCTGCTGGGCGTGCCCATCGTGGTGATCGTCAAAGTGGTGGCCGAACGCCTGGAAGGCATGGAGTTCGTCGCGCAGCTGCTGGGCGACTAGCCGCGTCACACCATACACGGGCGGCGCGCGCTGCCCAATCGCTTGCGCCGCACCGCAGCAAGCAATGCCGTCGTGCTCCCCACACGGCAGTGCTTCGCCATTGCCGCCGCATCGCGGCGCCGCACGGCAGTGGCGTCGCATGACTGTCATTGCCGACTATCCCGCGCAGCGCCACGCCGCACGCGCGCATGCCGCCAGCGCCGGTTTCGCCGCATCGCGCCATCGCGCCGCCGCGCCATCGCCCCATCAGCCCATCGCCCCATCGCCCCATCGCCCCATCGACCCATCGGACCAGCGCTTTCGCTGCAATGACCTGTCGCGCCATCGTCGTTTCCTTACTATCACTTCCATCACTGCGCGAGGGCCGCGCCGCCTCCGTTGCCGCCGCCAGGCGCGCCACGCTGCCGGCCAAGCCTGGCAGCGCAAGTGGAAAACTATAACCAGAGGAGATGGCAGAGCATGAAACGAGCAATCAAACAACGGCAGTTGGCCTTGCGTGCGGTAGCCCTTGCGGCCGCGCTGTGCGCCGCCGCTGCGGCGCAGGCGGGCGAGATCGCGACCGACAATGCGGATCTGACGGTGCGCTTCGATAACACCATCAAGTACAACTACGGCTATCGCACCAGCGCCCAGAACGCGGCGTTGCTGAAAACGGTCAACTCGGACGATGGCGACCGCAACTTCAACAAGGGCACCGTATCGAACCGGCTCGACCTGCTCTCCGAATTCGATCTGGTCTACAAGAAGAACATGGGCTTTCGCGTCAGCGCGGCCGGCTGGGCCGACGGCGCCTATGGCAGCCTCGATAACACCAACCTGGCCAGCTCGAACCACGTCGACAGCGCCGGCAAGCCGGCCTACGGCCTGTCCGATTACGCCAAGCGCTACCACAAGGGGCCATCCGGCGAAGTGCTCGACGCGTTCGTGTTTGCCAGCTTCGAAGTGGGCGACACGCCCGTCAACGTCAAGCTAGGTCAGCACACCTTGTACTGGGGCGAAAGCCTGCTCTCGCCTATCCACGGCGTCAACTACGGGCAGTCGCCGCTGGACCTGATCAAGGGCTATTCGGTGCCCGGCTCGGACGCCAAGGAATTGTTCCTGCCGCGTCAGGCAGTCTCGACCCAGTTTTCGCCCACCCCGGAACTGTCGATCGCGGCCCAGTATTTCCTGAACTGGAAGCCGGCCCGTTTGCCGGAGTTGGGCTCCTTCCTCGGCTTTTACGACTACGCCTTCCAGGGTGCGGAAACGTTCAACCTGTCCGGCCTGGGTCTGCCCAATGCCGTCAAGCGGGTCGACAGCAGGCCGTCGCAAAGCGGCGACTTCGGTGTCGCGGCGCGCTGGAGCCCGGCCTGGCTTGATGGCACGCTCGGTCTGTACATGAGAAACACGTCCGACTTGCTGCCGCAGGCGAACCTGCGTCTGGCCGGTGTGCCGTCGGCGCTGTTCGGCCAGTCCGATGCACGGGTCGGCGCTGCTGCGCAAGCGGCCGCCGCCGCCGTGCTCGGTGCCGGCGGCACGCCGGCGGCGGCCCAGGCGGCGGCGCAGAAGGCGGGCGCTGCCACCGCCACCGCCGTTGGCAACGGCGCCTGCGCCGCCGCCATTCCCGGTTCGGCCGTGGTGGCCGGCAATTGCCTGTTCTATCCGAAAGCCTTGGGCGCCACCAGCCAGTACCAGCTCGAATACGCGGGCAATATCGACGTGTTCGGCATCTCGCTGTCGAAGAGCGTGGCCGGCGTCGCCGTCGGCGCGGAGCTGAACTATCGGCGCAATATGCCGCTGAACAGCTCGCCCGCCTTGCTGATGCCGGTCGGGACCAATCCGGCCATCATCGCCGGCCTGAATGCCCAGCTTAAAGGTCAGCTGATCGTGACGGCGGCCGACTTGCCGATCGAAGGCGAAGTGAGCGGCGCGCGCGGCAACACCCTCCACGGCGTGCTCAATTTCCTCGGCTCGACGGCCAAGACGCCGCTGTTTGATGCGTCGAGCTGGCTGGCCGAGTTCACCTGGAACCGGGTGCAGGCAGTCACCTCCGGCGCCGCCTTCTACAAGGGGCGCGACAGCTACACCGGGATCGACAAGGTCAGCCACGATTTTCTGGGCCTGGCGGTCAATTTCACGCCGACCTGGTTCCAGGTGCTGCCGGGCGTGGACCTGTCGGCGCCGCTTAGCTACAGCGTGGGCTTGCACGGCAATTCGGCGGTCCAGTCCGGTGGCAACAAGAACGCCGGTAACTACGCGCTGGGTCTGGGCTTGGACATCTACCAGAAATATCGCATCGACTTGAAATACGTGGACTTCTTCGGCCCGCTGGCGGTCGACCCGGTCAGTGGCGCCGTCACCTCCAGCGCCGGGGTGATCCCGCTGCTCAAAGACCGCGGCTTTGTCGCGCTCACTTTCAAAACCACCTTCTGACGCACGGAGAAAAGCATGATGTTCAACACGACTGTATTGGTCGCCGCACTGGCGGCGGCGAACCTGGCGCAAGCGGGCGTCTCGCCTGACGAGGCGAAGCAACTGGGCGCCAATCTGACCGCCGTCGGCGCGGAAAAAGCCGGCAACAAGGACGGCACCATCCCCGACTACACGGGCGGGCTGACCAGCGCGCCGGCCGCCTTCGTCAAGGGCAGCGGCATGCGCCCCGATCCGTACGCGGCCGACAAACCGCGCCTGGTGATCACCGGGAAAACCGTGGCCGGCCAGGAAGACAAGCTCACCGCCGGCACGCGCGAGCTGCTGAAACGCTTTCCGAGCTATCGCGTCGATGTGTACCCGACCCGGCGCAGCGTCAACTATCCAAAGCTGCAGATCGAAAACACGGCCAAGAATGCGCTGGCGGCCAAGGCCGTCGACGGCGGCGTCGGGCTGGAAAACGCCTTGTCCGGCGTGCCGTTCCCGATCCCCAAGACGGGCGCCGAAGTGATGTGGAACCACCTGTTGCGCTATCAGGGCCACGCGATGTTCCTCAAGTATGACTCGTGGAATATCGACGCCTCGGGCGTACCGACGCTGGCCACGACGGGCGAGATCTACGAAGAATTCCCGCTGTCGGACCCCAAGCACAACGAGGTGGCCAAGCAGTCCGACGTGTTCTTCCGCACCAAGCTGGCCTACACCGCGCCGGCCCGCCGCGCCGGCGAAGCGCTGATGGTGTTTGACGCCGTCAATCCGCTGAACCAGGCGCGCCGCGTCTGGCAATACCTGCCCGGCCAGCGCCGCGTCAAGCTCGCACCGGACGTGGCCTACGATACGCCGAACCCTGGCTCGGCCGGCGCCTCGACCTACGACGACGCCTGGGTGTTCAACGGCGCGCTCGACCGCTTCGACTTCAAACTGGTCGGCAAGAAGGAAATGATCGTGCCGTACAACGCCTACAAACTGGCGTATCACCCGGTGGTGGCCGACATCACCAAGCCGAACCACATCAACCCGGACCTGTTGCGCTGGGAGCTGCATCGCGTGTGGGTGGTCGAGGCGACGCTGAAACCGGGCAAGCGCCATATCTACAGCCGGCGCACCTTCTACATCGACGAAGACAGCTGGGTCGCCGTCGCGTCCGATGAGTACGACGGTCGCGGCCAGTTGTACCGTGCCTCGTTCGACCACATGACGTTCTCGTATGACGTGCAGGCGGTCGCTTCGGGCAACCACATGATTTACGACTTCGTCAGTGGTAGCTACAACATCGCCGGCGTGTCCGGCCATTCGGGTGGGCTGAAATACATCGGTCCCCTGAAAGCGAACGACTGGTCGGCCGACGCGCTGGCCGGCTCCGGCGTGCGCTAAGCAAACAGTGCCGGCGCACGCACAGACGGCGCCGGCCGTACCGAGTCTCGTTTTGCCGCCGTCTGTCCAATCTTCTCCGGTCATTCGGCGGTCTTTTTTGCGTACAGAATATGAACCCCCATTCCTGGATGTCGCGCAGCCTGCTGGCGTGCGCTTTGCTGACGCTGCAGGGCGCAGCCGCCTGCGCGCCGTTTGACGACGTGCTCGATACGCCGTCGCAGGCCAGCGCGCTGGCCGCCCAAGCGCTGATCAACGGCGTGGCGCACGCCGGCACGCGCCTGGTGGCAGTGGGCCAGCGCGGCCACATTGTGTTTTCCGACGACCAGGGCAAGCACTGGACCCAGGCCAAGGTGCCGGTCAGCGTCGATCTGGTGGCACTGTGTTTTCCGACCCCCTTGCTCGGTTGGGCGGTTGGCCACGACGGCGTGGTGCTGCATAGCTTTGATGGCGGCGCCAGCTGGATCCGCCAGCTCGACGGCCGCTCGGCCGCCGCCATCCTCAGCGAGGCCGCCAGCGCTCCCGACGCGAGCGAGGCGCAGCGCGCCGACGCCAAAAAAATGGTGGCGCAGGGTCCGGACAAGCCGTTTCTGGACGTCTGGTTCGACAGCGCCACCAGCGGTTTCGTGGTCGGCGCATTCAACCTGATTTTCCACACCGACGACGGCGGGCGCAGCTGGACCCCGTGGAGCGCGCGCAGCGCCAACCCCAAGGGCTTCCACCTGAACGCCGTGCGCACCATCGGTGGCGACACCTATGCGGTCGGCGAGCAGGGCCTGGTGGTCAAGCTGGCCAAGGGCGCCGACCATTTTGAAGCACTGGTCACGCCGTATCAGGGCAGCTATTTCGGCGTCGTCGGCCATCACGGCGTGCTGATCGTGTACGGCTTGCGCGGCAATGCCTACCGCAGCGTCGATGCGGGACGCAGCTGGCAGAAGGTCGACACCGGCACCCAGGTCGGCCTGACCGCCGCCAGCGTGCTGCCCGACGGGCGTTTTGTGCTCGTCAGCGGCGCCGGCCAGGTGCTGCAAAGCGGCGACGGCGGCGCCAATTTCCAGCTGGTGCGCGGCGCCAAAGCGGCACCGGCGTCTGGCGTCGTCGCGCTGGGCGGCGACGCCTTGCTGCTGGGCGGCTTGCGCGGTCTGCGCACGCAAAGTGTGCTCCCCAATTAAACATCAATCATAAGAAGAGCCGGGCCGCGCAGCAGTGCGCGGAGCCGACCTGACGCTACGAGAGAGACAGTCATGGATATGGGATTTAACGAGATCGAGGCGATGCCGGTGGTGCGCGAGCTGGCCGGCTTCGACACCAAATCGGGCAATCTGCTCGAACGCTGCGTGTTTAACCACCGGCTGTGGATGGTGCTGGCCTGCGCGCTGGTCACGCTGGTGCTGGGCTACCTGGGCGCGTCGCGCCTGCAGCTCAACGCCAGCTTTGAAAAGATGATGCCGCAAAGTCAGCCCTACATCCAGAACTACCTGGCCAACAAGGCCGCCTTGCGCGGTCTGGGCAACGCGGTGCGGGTGGTGGTGGAAAACCCGTCCGGCGACATCTTCGATCCGCACTATCTGGACGTGCTCAAGCAAGTCAACGACGAGCTGTTCCTGACGCCGGGCGTGGACCGCGCGTGGATGAAGTCGATGTGGACCCCGACGGTGCGCTGGAGCGAGGTGACCGAGGAGGGTTTCCAGGGCGGTCCGGTGATGCCGGACGCGTATGACGGCTCGCCCAACAGTGTCGAGCAACTGAAGATCAACATCGCCCGCTCCGGCATCGTCGGCAATCTGGTGGCGAATAACTTCAAGTCGACGATGATTTTCGTGCCGCTGCTGGACAAGGATCCGGTCACGGGCAAGCCGATCGACTACGCCAGCTTTTCCCGCACCATCGAGGACAAGGTGCGCGCACGCGAAAACGGCAGCTTCAAGGTACGGATCCACGTGGTCGGTTTCGCCAAGCTGATCGGCGAACTGCTGGCCGGCATGAGCCAGGTGATCATGTACTTCGGCGCGGCGGCGGCGATCGCCACGCTGGTCATCTACGCCTATACGCGCTGCGTGCGCAGCACCGCGCTGGTGGTGGCCTGCTCGATCGTGGCGGTGGTGTGGCAACTTGGCCTGGTCGCCGCGCTCGGTTTCGAGCTGGACCCGTTCTCGATCCTGGTGCCGTTTCTGGTGTTTGCGATCGGCGTCTCGCACGGCGCCCAGAAAATGAACGGCATCATGCAAGACGTCGGGCGCGGCACGCACTTGCTGGTGGCGGCGCGTTACACCTTCCGGCGCCTGTTCCTGGCCGGCCTGACGGCGCTGCTGGCCGACGCGGTCGGTTTCGGCGTGCTGATGGTGATCGACATTCCGGTCATCAAAGACCTCGCTTTGACGGCCAGCATCGGCGTGGCCGTGCTGATCTTCACCAATTTGCTGCTGCTGCCGGTGCTGCTGTCGTATGTCGGCGTGTCGGCGCAGGCGGCTGCGCGCTGCATCCGTTCGGACGTGGACAGTGAGCAGGGCAAGGGTCTCGGTCATTTGTGGAATACCTTGGATCGTTTCACCGAGCGGCGCTGGGCGACGGGAGCGCTTGCGGTGGCGCTGCTGCTGGCCGTGGGCGGCTTCGTGCTGAGCTTGCAGTTGCAGATCGGCGACCTGGACCCGGGTGCGCCGGAGCTGCGCAAGGAGTCGCGTTACAATCGCGATAACGCCTATATCACGGCCAACTATTCGCTGTCCTCGGACCAGTTCGCGGTGCTGATCAAGACGCCGAAAGAGGGCTGCCTGAAATACCAGACGCTGATCGAAGCTGACCGGCTGGCCTGGGATTTGCAGCAGATCCCCGGCGTGCAGACCACCGTGTCGCTGGTCGACGCGGTGCGCCAGGTCACCGCCGGCACCTCGGAAGGCAGCCCGAAGTGGCTGACCATCTCGCGCAACCAGGACATTTTGAACTACGGCGCGCAGCAAGCCTCGGTCAACAATCCCGACCTGTTCAATAACGACTGCTCGCTGATGCCGGTGATCGCCTACCTGGCCGACCACAAGGCTGACACGCTCGCGCGGGTGGTCAAGGTGGCTGACGATTTTGCGCGCGCCCACAGCACACCCGAGCGCCAGTTTCTGCTCGCCGCCGGCAGCGCCGGCATCGAGGCGGCTACCAATATCGTCGTGCGCGAGGCCAACCACCGCATGCTGCTGTATGTGTATGCGGCCGTCATCGTGCTGTGCTTCGTGACCTTTCGCAGCTGGCGCGCGGTGCTGGTGGCGGTGCTGCCGCTGGCGCTGACGTCGATCCTGTGCGAGGCGCTGATGGTGGTGCTGGGCATGGGCGTGAAGGTGGCGACGCTGCCGGTGATCGCGCTCGGTGTCGGCATCGGGGTGGACTACGCGCTGTATTTGCTCAGCGTGCAGCTGGTGCAGCAGCGCGCCGGCGTGCCGCTGGGCCAGGCCTACAAGCACGCGGTGCAATTTACCGGCAAGGTGGTGGCACTGGTGGGCAT
This sequence comes from Burkholderiales bacterium, assembly GCA_038207625.1. Classification (GTDB taxonomy): domain Bacteria; phylum Pseudomonadota; class Gammaproteobacteria; order Burkholderiales; family Burkholderiaceae_D; genus JBBQZO01. Next base: position 9,520 of record JBBQZO010000033.1, read on the forward strand.
CACGCTGGCCGCCGGCGTGGTGTGCTGGGCCTGGTCGCCGATCAAGTTCCAGGCCGACATGGGCATCCTGCTGACCTTCATGTTCACGCTGAACATGATTGGCGCGCTGGTGCTGATTCCCGCGCTGTCGCATTTTCTGCTCAAGAAAGCCTGAGGCGGGCCGGCGATGGCGGGCCACCATCCGAGCGCACCGGCCTTGCGGCGCGAGCTGATCGGGATGCGCGCGGCCGGCCTGTCGTTTAACGCGATCGCTGCCGCGCTCAACCGGCGCGCCCTGGCCAGTACCCAGGGCGCGCGCTGGTATGGCGCCTCGATCCAGCGGTTTTTGCATGGCGCGCGCGCGCGCTGCGGCCATCGCTGCACGGCAAGCTGTTATCGGCAGGAGCGCAGCTGCGCGCTCGCCATCGGGGGCTCGGCGCGCTGATGCGCACCGGCGCCTGCGCGCAGCGCGCCTGCTTGCCAGGCAGCGGCGCCAGTCAGGGGGGCGCATGGGGCCGCCCTGCGTGATCATTCAGACAAGCTTGCCGTCGAGCGCGGCGTAGCCCTCACAAGGTGATTGACACGATGTGTTGTCCAAGGACACAATCCATTTTCGCATCCAGTACAGGTAGCCCCATGTCAGGAATGAAGAAAGCGTTGCCTCCACAGGGTTCCGGGACCGCAGGCGGTGACGATCAGAACGCCCATTCGACGATTGGCAGTTATGGGTTGGCGATCGCCAAGGCGCTCGAGGCCAGCGGTGTCGACAGCGCGCGCATTTTCCGCGCCGTGGGCATCACCGGGGAGCTGAGCAACGACCCGATGCACAGGCTGCCGACGCAAACCATGACGCGCCTGTACCAGGCCTGCGTGGACGTGACCAATAATCCGTATTTTGGCCTGACGGTGGCCAAATTCATCCACATCTCGAACCTGCACGCGCTCGGTTATGCATTGGCGGCCAGCGCCACGCTGATGGATTTTTGCCGCCGGCTGGAACGCTATTTTCGACTGGTGTCGCAGGTCGCCAAGATCACCGTCACGGAACAGGGCGATCTGGTGCTGATGCGCGTCGAGCACCTGGTCCCGCTGAGCAGCGAGACCGAGGACGCGTTTTTTACTTTCCTGGTGCTGACCATGCGTCAGCTATACAAACCCAAGTTCAACCCGGTGCGCGTCGAATTTCACCGCGCCATGCCGCGCGAGGGTGCCGGGCCATATGAGCGTGTGATCCGCGCGCCCGTGCTGTTTGGGCAGCCGGACGGACTGCTGGTATTTGCCAAGGCCGACCTGTGCGTGCGGCTCGATGGCTCCTGCCCGGACCTGGCCCAGATCAACGACAACATCGTCATCAGCTATCTGGCGCGGCTCGACAAGAGCGACGTCATCACCGGCGTGTCGCAGAAGATCATCGAGTATCTGCCGGACGGCGAATGCAGTCGCGACAAGGTGGCCGCTGCGCTGTGCATGAGTCCCAGCACGCTGCAGTTCAAGCTGTCCCAGCGCGGCACCAATTTCCAGCAACTGCTCGACGACACGCGCAAGGAACTGGCCTGCAGCTATCTGCGCCAGGCGGCCCGCTCGGTCACGGAAATCACCTTTTTGCTCGGCTTCACCGACACCAGCAACTTCACGCGCGCGTTCAAGCGCTGGACCGGCGTGTCGCCGACCGAGTTCCGGCTGCATCCTTAGCAGCGCCGCAGGGGGCGCGGCCCCGCGCAACGGGCCTCAAGGCTGGGCTGGCGCGGCCTCGCTCAGTTCGCGCAGCGCGCCGACCAGCGTCTCACCGGTCTCGGTCTGGCGCCGATTGCCGAACAACTCCATCCACACGTACTCGCCCGACTCGCGCCGGCCGCGAAAACTGCACTGAAAGTAGCCGAGCGGCTTGATGCTGGCCGTGACCTGGGCACGGTCAGACGGGTGTATGCGCCGCAGCATCGCCGACAGCCCCGCGAAGCTGGGACAGATGGTCGCGCCCCACAGTTCATCGAAGCGCGCGTCGCCGCGTAGCTGGTCGGCGCGCGCATCCCATTCCCAGACGCCCAATTCAGCCGCCTCGACCACCAGCGCCAGGCGCTGTTCCGAGCGCGCCACCAGGCGCTCGACGTCGTGGCGCGCGCGCGCCACCCGGATCACCGCCTCGAGCTCCTTGTTGAGAAACGGTTTCATCATATAGCCGAACGGTTTCGAGCCGGCCGCGCGTCGCAGCGTGGCCTTGTCGGCGAAGGCGCTCAGGAAGATCACCGGCAGTTGCCAGCGCTGGTAGATCCGGTTGCACGCGTCGATGCCGTCGCCGGCGCCCTGCAGTTGAATGTCCATCAACACCAGCGTGGGGCTGTGCCGCTCCACCGCCTCGAGCGCGCCGGCGACGCTGCTGCACACCGCGCATACGCTGTGCCCCATGTCCTCGAGCGCGCACTGCAGGTCGAGCGCGACCACCGCCTCGTCTTCGACGACGACGATTTTTTCACGTTGCATGTTCGCTCCCGCCGTCATGTTGAAATTCGATCGTGAAACACGAACCCGTCGCTGCGCTCGTCGTCGTCAAGCGCGCATGCAGCTGGGCGGCGAACATGGGGATCAGCTGGCCGCCCAGTCCGGCGCTGGCGCCCCAGCTGAAGTGCACGGGCAGGCCGCAACCGTCGTCGCTCACCGCAATGCGCAACAAGCCATCGGCACCGCGTTCGAGCTCCACGACGATGCTGCCACCGTGATGGCCCGTGAAGGCGTGCTTGATGGCGTTGACCACCAGTTCATGGACCAGCATCCCGCAGGGCACGGCATGCTGAATGTCGATCGCGACCGCCGCATCGGCGCCGCGAAACGTCATGGTGATGCCATTGCCGATCACATCATAGCTGCTGTCGCTCAGCGCGACCAGGCGTGCCAGATAGTCGGCCAGGTCGACCTTGGTGACGCTGTCGGACTGATACAGCAACTGGTGCACCAGCGCCATCGCGCGGATGCGACCCTGGCATTGGGCCAGCGCGCGTGCCGCGTCGGATGTCTCCTTGCGCGCTTGCAGCTTGAGCAGGCTGGACACGACCTGCAGGTTGTTCTTGACGCGATGGTGCACCTCGTGCAGCAGCGCCGTCTTCTCGACGAGCGCATGTTCAATCTGCACCAGCTGGTGTTTTTGCACCGAGATGTCGCGCGCCAGCAGGCATGCGCCGACCACGCGCCCGGCCTGGTCGCGCAATGGCGATATCGTCAGCGCCACGTCCAGTAGCGTGCCGTCCTTGTGGCGCCGCGTGGTGTCGAAGGTGGGCACGCGCTGGCCGCGCAGCACGTCGCCGGTCATGCGTTGCTGCTCGTCCTGCAGCTCAGCGGGAAACAGGATTGTGTTCAGTTGTCCCAGTGCTTCGTCGCGCGCATAGCCGAACAGGCGCGTGGCAGCCGGATTCCAGCCGGTGATCGTACCACCCAGGGACTCGATGATGATCGCGTCGTCGGACGATTCGACGATCGAGCGGTAGCGCTCTTCGGAGCGGTGCAGGGCCGCTTCGCCGGCATGGCGTTGCGAAATGTCTATGCCGGAGGGAATCAGGTGGCTGATCAAGCCGTGCTGATCGCGTAGCGGGGCGAGCATGAAATCGATCCACATCCGACTGTCGTCGCGCATACGCACCTGGACGTCATAACGGACCACGGCGCCTTCGCGGCATAGTCCGATGGCCTGTTTGAGTTGCTGCTGGACGGCGCTATCGTAGGACCACCAGTCGCAGTCCCAGAACAGCTTGCCGCGCACGTCGGGCAAGGTGATGTCGGCCGCATCGAGCGGCGCGCGGTTGGCATGCACCAGCGTGCCGTCGATTTCCAGCACGCCGACGAAGGTGAACAGATTGTCGAGCACGTTGAGCAGGCGGTGCTGGCTATCTTCCAGCAATTGACTGGCCAATTCGTCGACCAGCAGATCGCGCACGATGCCCACCACGGCGGTGACCGTGCCCGCGCCGTCGCGGTAAGGGTAATACGAGGCGATGCGGTGCAGCAGGCTGCCGTCCGGCGAAGGAAACTTGGCGACAACCTCCTGGTTCAGCAAAGGCACGCCGGTGTCAAACACAAAGCGCACCTTCGGTTCGATCACCGCATACGCGCTGGGCAAGATGTCGCGCACGTACTGGCCGATGTGCGCATCGACGCTCAGGTGGTTGGACGCGGCGTGTTTCGGATTGATGTACTGGATGCGCATCGCGCGATCCATGATGACGATACCGTTCGACACGTTCTCGGCCAGCAGGGGAAACAAATTGGGAAACTCGGCCAGCGCCTCATCGTCCTTCATGTGCGAGCTTTCGTGGCGAAAAAATCGGCAGCGCAAGTGGTCCGTGCGCCGGGCCGGTACGCATCGACCATATTGCGATAATTGGTAAACATTGTTTTGTTTCTAAGAGTATCGCACGAATGGTGCCCAAAGTGCTCGATTGGACCGCCGATCCACTCGCCGGCGCCCAGACAGGGGGCGGCGCTCCGATTAAACATGCAGATAATGTGCATGTTTAATGAAAATGCTTTACACTGGCCTCACTTCGACAGCTTACGCGAGAGCCGTATATGAATATCGACAAATTCAAACATCAGCACGTCGCCATCCTGCGCGACATCGCCACGCTGCGCCAGCTGGTGCACGGCGGCATCGACGCCAACGCCGAGCAGATCGCCGCGCGCCTCATCGGCATGAGCGGCAACATCAAACTGCATCTGGCGGTCGAGGACCGGGTGCTGTATCCGGTGCTGCGCACCAGCGCCGACGCTGCGCTGGCGCGTATGAGCTTGCTGTATCAGGGCGAGATGGCCGATATCGTAGCCGCTTACCTGGACTTCGCCGCCACATGGCAGAGCGCAGCGCAAGTGCGCGCCAACGCCGAGCAGTTCCGCGCCGATGCCAACAATGTGCTGCGCACTTTGCACCAGCGCATGCAGAAAGAAGACCACGAATTTTATCCCGCCATCGAGATGATCGAAGGCGAGCGTCGGGCGGCCTGATTTTTTTGCCGCGCCGCCACCACCTATCGACCAATCAAGGACCGACCATGCTATCGACCGAACAACGCGCCATCATCAGCGCCACCGTGCCCATTCTGAAACAGGGCGGCGAAGCGCTGACCCAGCATTTTTACCTGAAACTGTTTAAGGATTATCCGCAAGTACTGCCGTTTTTCAATCAGGCGCACCAGCATAGCGGCACTCAGCAACGCGCGCTGGCGAGCAGCATCTTGATGTACGCGGCCAATATCGATCGGCTCGAACAACTCGGTGCGCTGGTGGCGACCATCGTCAACAAGCATGTGGCCTTGCAGATTCAGCGTGAGCACTATCCGATGGTCGGCGCGTCCTTGCTGGGAGCGATCCGTGAAGTGCTGGGCGCACAGGTGGCCACCGACGCCGTACTGGACGCCTGGGGCGCCGCGTATGGCCAGCTGGTCGAGATCCTGGCCGGTGCCGAGCAGCAACTCTACGATGCGCATGCCCAGGCCGCCGGCGGCTGGCGCGGCGCGCGCGCGTTCACCGTGGTGGGCAAGAGCGTTGAGAGCGAGGAAATCACCTCCTTCGTGTTGGCGCCTGCCGACGGCGGCAAGCTGATGGACTTCCTGCCGGGCCAGTACATCACCGTACTGCTGGCAGTGGACGGCGTCGAAATGCGCCGCCAGTATTCGCTGTCGGCCGAAAGCAATGGCGTCAACTACCGCATCAGCGTCAAGCGCGAGCCCGGTGGCAAGGTGTCCAACCAGCTGCACGATACGGTGCAGCTGGGCGATGGCGTGATGCTGTTCCCGCCGGCTGGGGCCTTTACGCTCTGCGACAGCGACAAGCCGCTGGTGCTCATCAGCGGCGGCGTGGGCATCACGCCCACGCTGACCATGCTGGCGGCGGCGCTGCGCACGCGCCGTCCGGTGCATTTCATCCATGCGGCGCGCCATGCGGGCGTGCATGCGTTCCGCGCGCACATCGAGCAGCTGGCCGCGACGCATCCGCAATTGCAACGCCACTATGTGTACGAGCACGACACGGATGGCGCCGTCAAAGCGCATGCCACCGGCTACATCGGGCGCGCCCAGCTGGCCAGCTGGCTGCCTGAGTCGCGCGACGTCGACGCCTATTTTCTGGGGCCGACGCCGTTCATGAAAGCGGTCAAGCGCCATTTGCGCGAGCTGGGCGTGCCGCAGGCGCAGACCCACTATGAATTCTTCGGTCCGGCCGAAGCGCTGCAATAGTCGAACGGCAGCAACGGCGCCGCCGCTCGCACGCGCGGCGCATCGGCCTGCCGTCGCTTAGCCGAGCGGCGCCGCCTGGCGGGCTTGGCACACGGCACATGCGCAGAACAAGGGCGCGGCGTGCCGTGCTGTTGTTGTGAATCGACGGGCAGCGGCCTGACAGCGCTTGTTCGTCGCCGATCGGATCTGGAGGGCTGTGTTGCTTTGGAGATGAATATTTCCGCAGTGTAATTGTGATGTCACAATTGCTGAGTATTCTCGAGGCTCATATGCAGTCCATCCTCCAGAACGCCCAATGAATCCACTCAACTTCAAAACCGGCCCGCGCGTGCTGACGTCGTTCGCCATCGTCTTGCTCGTGATGGTGTGCATCACCGCCGTTGCCCTGTGGCGCCTGCAGCTTGCCAACGACACGACCGACTACCTGGTCAACGACAAACTGAGCAAACAGCAACTGTCGGCTGATTGGCTGGGGGCGGCGAAACTGAACGGCATCCGCGCGCTGTCGATCGCCAAGAGCGACAGCCTGGAGGTGGCGGAATTTTTTCAAGCTCAACTCAAAGAGGGTGATCAGTCGGCGCTGAGCATCGCGGGCAAACTGCAGCGTCTGCATCACGATGCCGAGGAAGCGGCGCTGCTGGGCGTCGCGGCGGAGAAAGAACACACCTATCTGGCGATACGCAAACAAATATTCGCGTTCAAGGAGCTGGGCAAGACCCAGGAAGTGGAACAATTGGCCGACTCGATGCTCAAGACCAGCTTTGCCGCTTACGCCGCGGCGCTCGAACAGCTGCTCAATCACCAGACCATGCAAGCGCAAATGCTGGCCGCGCAATCGGCCGCGCAGTACCACAACAGTCGCGCCACCTTGCTCGGCTTCGGTGTGCTGGCGCTGGGCCTGGGGGCGCTGCTGGCCTGGGCCATCACGCGCAGCATCGTGCTGCCGCTGCGCCATGCGGTGCTGCTGGCCACCCGCGTTTCCCAGGGCGACTTGCGGACCATCGCTACGCGCCATCGTGGCGATGAAATCGGTCAGCTGTTTGACGCCTTGCAGAACATGACAACGGGTCTGGCGGTGACGGTGCGTCAGGTGCGCGATGGTGCGCACAGTATCGATGCCGCGTCCCGGGAGCTGGCGATCGGCAATCACGATTTGTCGCGCCGCACCGAACATCAGGCGGGAGCGCTGGAACAGACGGCCAGCTCGATGGAACAGCTGACGCTGGCGGTGCAGCAAAATTCGACCAGCGCACGCCAGGCCAACGCCGTGGCGCGCGCGGCCTCGGCGGACGCGCACAAGGGCGGCGAAGTGGTCGGCCAGGTGGTGCAGACGATGGATCAGATCAGTGCTTCGGCGAAGAAAATTGTCGACATCATCGGCGTCATCGACGGCATCGCGTTTCAGACCAATATTCTGGCCTTGAACGCAGCCGTCGAGGCGGCGCGCGCCGGCGAGCAGGGCCGCGGCTTCGCCGTTGTCGCCACCGAAGTGCGCAGTCTGGCGCACCGTTCGGCGCTGGCAGCGCGCGAGATCAAGGAGCTGATCACCGACTCGGCGGGCCAGATTGACGCGGGCAGCACGCTGGTGCGGGCGGCCGGCGACACGATGGCACACATGGTCGCCAGTGTCGAAAAACTCACCGGCATGATGGGGAAAATTAGCGTCGCCAGCGCCGAACAGGAATCGGGCATCGCGCAGGTCAACGGCGCCATCAGCGCCATGGACGGCGTCACGCAACATAATGCCGCCCTGGTCGAGGAGGCCGCCGCGACAGCCGAGGCGATGCACAAGGAGTCCAGACAACTCGCCGAGCTGGTGCGTTTCTTCAAAGTCGATGAAGCGCACCAGCATCGCGCCCTGCCGCCGGCGCACGGCGTGCCGATGGCCTCGCGCGCCAAACCGGCGTCCGAGGCGGGCGCACCGACAGCGCGCCCGCTCAAGCTGCTGGCCGAGCGGCGCGCCGCCTGATGCACCGTGCCGCGCGCGCCGCTGTTGCGGACAACTGTGCCATCGGAGCATGCCCGACGGGCAGGCCGGCGCAGCGCCATGGCTCGCCCGTCTCTGCAAGTTGCGCGCCGTATCAGGGCCGCGCCGCGCTGCTCAGAAAATACGCGGGACTTGTCAGCAGCAGCGACAGCAGATCGGCCTGGCGCTTGGTGCCGGTCTTGCTGAAAATGCTCTTCAACTGGGCGCGCGTGGTGTGGACCGAGACGCCGCGTTCGCTCGCCGCGTCGTCCAGGCTCTTGCCGCTGCACAGTGCGACAGCCAGATGCGCCTCCGCGTCGGACAAGCCAAACAAGCGCTGCACAAGCGCGCTGGTGACGCTTGGCGTCGCCTGTGGATCGAACAGAAACAACAGCGCAGCGCCTTGCGGATGGGCCGTCCCGGCCAGTCGCAAAGGCGTGATCATCAGCATCAAGGGCATCTGGCCCCCGCGCGCCAGCGTCACCACGCCGTGCGCGTCCAACGCTTCGCCGCGGCTGACCCGAATCGCCTTGGACACCTCCAGGCTGACGGTGCGCGTCATCGCTGCACTGCGAAAGCCCAGGTGGCCGGCCTCGTCCCACAAGTGCTGGCGTGTCTTCAGTTCGGCAGCGGCGCTGGCGTTGGCGTACGCGATACGGCCGGTCTCGTCGAACAGCAGGGTCGACATGGTCAGCAGATCAAGCACGCTGGCAAGAAAACGCTGTCCCAGTTGCAGTTCGATGAAGCGCTGGCGCATCTGCAACGCGCGCTGCAAATGCGGCAGCAAGTCGTTCAGCTGCGCCAGGTCGGTGCGCGAAAATGGCGCATGCGCCGGCGAACGCTGCACGAACAACTCCGTCATCCATTCGCCTTCGCGCAGCACAATGCTGCCCGCCGCATACGCGATCCCCTGAGGCACGATCCATTCACGATAGAAGCGCGTCTCGCCGAAGCGCTCGGGATTGGCAATGTCCAGATTGCTTGCGTAAAAGGTCGCGATCGGGGCCGCGACCATATGGCGCGCCAGCAGATCCTCGCTGCCGTAGTCGAGGGCGTAACGCTCCAGCCAGACTTGCTCGATGCCCCATTGCCACAGCCATTTCGCTTCCAGCGTTTCGGCGTGCCGCACGAACATCGTCGCCGATTTACATCCAAACGCCTCGCACAGGTTCTTGATAAACGCTTGAAACCCGTTTTCCGCCATCACGGCATCATAGAGGCTTCCCAGCACGCCATGCAGGCCTGCGCGATCGACACTGTTGTTGTGCACGCCAGTTTTCCTTTCACGCACAAGAAGCGTGGCGGGCGGGCCACGTGGCGCGGTGGTCGACTACATCGTCGCTATTGGGATTGATCGTTTCACGCCCGACACGCCAAGGCAGCACGGCTTGATACGTGAATGCTGTTCCGGCGACGCGGGCCAGGTTGCCTAGAAGCATACCCCATATGGGCGATGCATGGTTTAAGTAATAACACTATGATGGGCGCTCACGCTGCAACGCAGCGCGCTTGCCCCGGTGAAAATCAACAAAAATACAAGGAAGTATCATGAAAACTGCGCATGGCATTCTTGCTGGACTGACGCTGCTGGCGTCACAGCTGGCCCTTGCTGACATCGTCGCCAATCCCGTGTCCATCGTCGATCACGGCGGCTATATCAGCGACACGGTGCATCATCTGGACTGGTATAAATTCAGCAATTCCGTATCGACGGTCAATTTTGGGTATGCAAACGTGATCGCCCCTGGCTCGGTGTTCAGTGCCGACGGTTGGAGCGTAGCATCGCTATCGATGGTTCACGGCCTTTGGCAGCAATACGGCTACCTTGCCGACACGCCGAGCGCGTTAACGACGCCCAATGCCGGCTTGACGAAGGCGATGATCGATGACCTCGGCACAACGCTCATTGAGGGTTCCAGCATGAGTTACATTCTCGCCTTTACCAGCGAGGGGAGCTTGAGCAACCACTCGTACACCTATCAGCTGGTGGGCGACAGTTACCATGATTACGTCAATTCGGCGCTCACGCAGTCCGCGTCGCCAGCATCGTTTCCTGGCATGGGGGTCTGGCTGGCGCGCGAGTCGTCAGATACCATTCCTGTGGTTCCCGAACCATCTGGCACGCTGTTGTTCGGTGCCGGATTGCTGGCGTTGTGGCTTGTGCGCCGCCGCGTGTGATTGCTCGGTGCGCGCCGCCCGGCGTCGACGCGCCCGCAGGCGCGCCGGCTCGCTTGCTTACTGCGCCGGGCGGTTCGGCAGCACGATCTCGAAGTCGGTTGAGAAGGTGTCGAGCAGGCCGAGCAGGGCGCCAAACGCCTGGCCGTTGCCGTCGATCTTGATCAGGCCGCTCTGGATCGCCTGCTTGGGCGCCAGTTGCTGCAGCATGATCGCGTCAAGCGTGGCGCGACTGAGCGTGAGCGTCGCATCGGCCGCCTTGGCGTGCCGCTCGGCCACATAGGTCAGCGCCGAATTATCCAGCGTCAGCGTGTAGCGCTGGCCATCCTTGCCCGCGTCGCTGAACTGCCAGTTCAACACGATGTGCTTGCCTTCGGCCTTGGGTGCGTTCAGGCGCACGGCCAGGTAGTCGAAGATGTTCTCGATCGACAGCGCATGCACCGTGTCCGGGCTGGCGGTACGCATCGGCGAAGCGAGCTTCTTGCCGCCGCTGCGCAATTCCATCGCGCCGCTCAGGTAGACGTTGCGTTCGACCGCCGATTCGGCCTGGTAGCCCAGTTGTTCGAGCGCGTCCGCGCCCAGCTGGCAGGCGTCGGCGTTGCCCGGCTCGGCCTGTGCCAGATGGCTCATCGCCTGCGCGACCCAGCGGTATTCGCCCTTGGCGAAGTCAAGCCTGGCGCGTGCCAGCACGGCCTGCGCGCCGCCGCCGTAGCTGACGAATTTGCGTCCGTAGTCGGCATCGCTGAGCGCATCCATATTGGCCGGGTTGGCGTCGTACCAGCCCATGTATTGCTGATAGACGGCCTTCGCGTTGCGCTGGATCGAGCCGTAATAGCCGTGCGTGAAGGTCTCGCTGGCCAGGCTGGCCGGCACGTTCGCCCTGAGGAATTCGGCGATCTCGACCGGCTTGTAGCCCTTGTTCATCAGACGCAGCGACTGGTCGTGCAACCACTTGTACAGGTCGCGCTGTTTGGACAGGTAGTTGACCACGCGCGCATGGCCGAACACGGGCCAGGTGTGCTGGCTGACCAGCACCTCGGTGCCGTCGCCGAAACGCTCGAGCGCCTCATTGAGGTACTTGGCCCAGGCCTGGCCGCTGCGGATTTCGGCACCGCGCAAGGTCAGCAACTGGTGCTGCGCCTGCAGCGCCAGTTCGCCCGTGTCGAGCACTTTGAATTGCGGGAAGTAGTGCACCATCTCGGCCGGCGCCTCGGTACCCGGCGTGAGCACGTTGACGATCTCGACGCCGTCGATGACGATGGTCTCGACGGGCTTGCTGATTTCGCGGGTGGGCGGTATCAAGGTGATGGTGCCGTTCGAGAGCGCCTTGGCGCCGCCCAGGTCGAGCTGGCCGCGCGCGCCGCGCGGCAGCGTGGTGCCGAACTGGTATTCGGCGCGCCGGCTCATGATTGAACCGGCCAGCACGTTCTCGGCCACCGCGTGTTCCATGAAGCCGACCGGCGCGATGATCTGCACTTTGCCGCTGGCCACATCCGCTTCCGAGACGATGCCCTTGACACCGCCGTAGTGGTCCACGTGGCTGTGGTTGTAGATCACCGCCACCACCGGCTTGTGCGGGCGGTGCTGGTAGTACAGCGCCAGTGCGCTGCGCGCCGTTTCGCTCGACAGCATCGGGTCGATGATGATCAGGCCGGTGTTCCCCTCGACGATGGTGAAGTTGGTCAGATCCAGTCCGCGCACCTGATAAAAGCCTTCGGTCACTTTGTACAGACCGTTGCTCATGCCTTTGCGCGCCTGCAGCCACAGGCCGGGATTGACGCTGGCCGGGGCGTCCTTGGCGTTCAGGAATTCATAGCCCTTGAGCGTGTACACCATCTTGCCGTCGACACCCTTGGTTTCGGCGTCCGGAATGCTGCCGATCAGGCCGCGCGCGATGTCCGCGTCCACCAGCGCATCGGGCGCCGGCAGGGTGCGGGCAAACGCGGCATTGGCCGCGATGGTGGCGGCGCTGGGCGGCTTGGGCGCAATCTGCGCGCGCGCGCCTGGATGGACGACGCTGGCCAGCAGCAGTGCCAGCAGTGTGGAAACAGAAGTGTTCATTGTGCAGTGTCCGCGTGAGGTTGCATGCCCGGCACGGCGGCCGGGTGCGTAAGTGGGGCAGCTGCGCCGTTGGCGCAGCCACTGCCGGTCCCACAGCACGCGTGCTTCACGTCGCGCTGGGATCGGTGTAAGCCATTTTGGACAAGCACCCGAGTGCGCGCCTGTCTATAGCGTCAGATCGCAGGTCAGCCAAACCGTGGCGCGCCGATCGCTGGCGTGGCACCGACAGGCGGCGATCCGAGGACGCGGTCAGTGCTGTGCATGACCATGGCTTTCGCTTCAATGACCTGTCGAGGCCGGACCTGCCGCCTACGATGGCATGCAGATCGATCGCGATGGCAGCGTCAGGGGCGTCGGATCGATGACGTCGGCGCCGCAGCGCGTTGTTTGAAAGACTCAATGAAAGGCCGGCCTGACATGGATCCTCGCCTCAATTGCAAGCATCAGGTGGGTAACGACATTGTGGCTTTGCGCGCCACCGGCATGTCGTTTTACGCGATCGCGGCGACGCTGAACAAGCAGGGCAGGACGGCAGCGCGCGGCGGCCGATGGTATGCGGCCACCATCCACCATGTTCTGCGCGAGTTGACCGATGGCGCCGCACAGCGTTGCGACGCCCGCTGCCAGCAGCACGCGTCGCTTGCCGGCATCACCACGCGCGGCGCATCGCCCCAGCGCTTATCGCCGGAGCGGACCTTGTTTGAAACGTGGAATGGCTGGACGCGCGTGCGCCTGAACGTGGGCCGCCCGCTTTCGCGCTGAGCGGGGCGGCGGCCCGCTGCGCGCTCGCCGCCGCCAGCGCGCGGCGGATGGGCCGCGCCACCGGTTCGGGCCACGCGCCCAGTGGCCGGCGCCACCCCGGCGCCACCCCGTGTTAAGCGGCCGACCTGCGTGCGGCGTGGCTGGCGAGGATATAGTCGGCTGCTTTTTCGCCGATCATGATGGTCGCGGCCGTCGTGCTGCAGCCGATAATGGTGGGCATGATCGATGCGTCGGCCACGCGCAAGCCGTCGATCCCATGCACGCGCAAGGTGTCATCGACCACGGCCCTTGTATCGCGGCCCATCTTGCAGGTGCCAACCGGATGGTACAGACTGTCGGCGCGGTTGCGGATCGACTGCTCGATGTCGGCGTCGCTGTCCATCGGGTCGTCCGCGACCGGGCGCGGACTGAAGGGCCGGTACACCGGCATCTGCATGATGCGGCGCAGGATCTTGACGCCCTTGACCATTGTGGCGATGTCGTCAGGATGGGTCAGGAAGGCAGGGTCGATCAGCGGCGCGGCCAGCGGATCGGTGCTGGCCAGCGTCAGCTGGCCGACGCTCTTCGGATGCAACAGGCAGGCGTGCACGCTGTTGCCATGACCGCGGTACAGCTTGCGCCCGTGATCGGAGAACATGACGATGGTCTGGGCCAGTTCGATATCGGGCTGGCTCAGTTCCGGCGACGTCCTCAGGAAAGCGCAGGACTCGGCGTAATTGGTGGTCAACATGCCGGTGCGTGTGCGCCGGTATTGCCAGGCGGCCTTCGCCAGATCCCACAGACCTGCCACCGACAAGCCGATCAGGGCGCGGTCGGCGATGCGGTAGGACTGCACGTAGTCGATATGGTCGACCAGATTCTGGCCCACGCCCGGCAAATCATGCACCAGCGGGATGCCAAGTGCTTGCAGGTGGGCGCCCGGCCCGACGCCCGACAGCATCAGCAGTTGCGGCGAATTGAAGGCGCCGCCGCTGATGATCACTTCGCGGCGCGCGCGCAGTGTGCGCAGCTGTCCGCCCTGCATGAACTCGACGCCGACGGCGCGCTTTCCTTCGAACAGGATGCGGGTCGCCTCCGCGTGGGTTTCAATGCACAGATTCGGGCGCCCCAGATTGGGCGTCAGATAGGCGCGCGCGGCACTGCAGCGCCGGCCGTCTTTTTGCATCACCTGCAGGCGCCCGAAGCCTTCCATCAGTGCGCCGTTCTGGTCGGGGCAGTGCGCATATCCAGCTTGCAGGCCCGCTTCGACAAACTTGTCGGCAAACGGATTGGGCGAACGGTGGTTGCTGACGTTGAGTGGTCCGCCCTTGCCGTGGAAGGCATCGTCGTAGTGTTCATTGTGCTCGGCGCGTTTGAAGTAGGGCAGCACATCCTGATAGCTCCAACCATCGTTGCCCAGCGCGGCCCATGTGTCGAAGTCGCGCGGGTGGCCGCGGTGATAGGCCATCGCGTTGATCGACGAGCTACCGCCCAGCGTCTTGCCGCGCGGTTGATAGCCACGCCGTCCGTTCAAGCCCCACTGGGGCACCGTATGGAACTGCCAATTGTTGATCGAGGTCGGCACCATCAGCGCCAGACCGGCCGGCAGATGCACCAGTGGATTGGTGTCGCGTCCGCCCGCTTCGAGCAGGCAGACCGTGACATCCTTGTCCTCCGACAGGCGGCTTGCGACGACGCAGCCCGCGGCGCCGCCGCCAATGACCAGATAATCAAACATGTTGGTTCCTCATGGATGGAGAGTGATTCAATTGAGCGCGTCATCGGGGCACGCCTGAGGGGGGGCGCGCCGCCGCTGCGCTGCCAATGCCAATGCCGGTGCTCTGACGACACGCTGTGATCGGATCGATAGTAGGTATGCGATCGGCGCAGCACAGGTCTTTGCGGATAAAGTGCCGGTCCTGCCGATACCGGCCAGATCGGCAAGAGTGCCGCTGCGCTGCAGGCGCGCGGCGCGAGCGCGACCCGGACGCGCCGGCGCCATGTGCGACGCCACCGGTGCCTGGCATGACCGACGATTTCGCCGAGAAGACCGGCCACGGCTGGTCAATGTTTCTAGTATTGACTTGCGGATCGTCAGCGCAGCCTAGAGGCAGCGGCGCTGCGCGCCCACGTGCCGCACAGGCAGCGATGCGCCTGGCGGCGACACGGCCGGCGCGCCGCTGCCGGACCAACCTCCTTGAACAGCACGGACCCGAACCGTGCAGAAAAATGGCGAAAAAAATGAATGACAATCTGGCGCGCCTGGACGCGGTCTTGCTGCAGCAGCGCTCCGCATGCCTGGCCCTGCCTTTTCCCGATTTGGCGCAACGCCTGCGCGATCTGAAGGCGCTGCGCCGCGCATTGCAGCGCTACCAGGATCAACTTGCCGCGGCGATGAGCGAGGACTTCGGACGTCGCTCCGAGTTTGAGTGCAAGATGGTCGATGTACTGGCGCCGGCGCTGCAGATCGATCACGCTGTGGCGCACCTGAGGCGCTGGATGAAGCCGCAACGGCGTCAAGCCGACTGGCTATTCATCGGCAACGGCGCGAAGGTGGTGTATCAACCGAAAGGCGTGGTCGGCGTCATCGCCGCGTGGAATTTTCCGGTGATCGAATCGGTGGGACCGCTGATCACGGCGCTGGCCGCCGGCAACCGCGTGATGATCAAGATGTCGGAGTTCTCGCCCCGCTGCACCGAGGTGGTGCGGCGCATGCTCGGCGAGATTTTTAGCGTCGACCAGGTGGCGGTGTTTGGCGGTGGGGTCGAAATTGGCCGCGCCTTCGCCGCGCTGGCGCTGGACCATATCGTGTTCACTGGTTCGCCGGCGATCGGCAAGGAGATCATGCGCGCGGCCTCGGCCAACCTGACCCCGGTCACGCTGGAACTGGGCGGCAAGTCGCCGGCCATCGTCAGCCGCAGTGCGTCGATCGCCAGCGCCGCCGCCGCGATCGCGCACGGCAAGGCATTTAACAGTGGCCAGGCTTGCGTGGCGCCGGACTACGCGCTGGTGCCGTGTGAGCGGATCGACGAATTTGTCGGCGCCGCCATCGACGCATTCAAAGAAATGTATCCGGATCCCGTCAACGACCCGCAGTACACCAGCATGGCTTCCGATCACCATGCGGCGCGGGTGCGTGCCTTGCTGGTCGACGCCGTCGCGAAGGGCGCTACGGTGCACTCTTGCGGGACGGGCGACGGCGGGCGCATTGTGCCACTGTATGTCGTCACCGGCGTGCGCGCCGACATGCGCATCTTGCAGGAAGAATTGTTCAATCCCATCCTGCCGGTGCTGGGCTACGCATCGATGGACGACGCGATGGGCCATGTGGCAGCGCGTGCGCGGCCCCTCGCGCTGTATTATTTTGGCGCCGACGCGGGCGAACAGCGGCGCTGGACGCGCGACATCCATGCCGGTGGCATGACCGTCAATGACTGGGCGTGGCATGTGTTTCAATGCGATCTGCCATTTGGCGGCAGTGGCAATTCGGGCATCGGCAGCTGGCGCGGTCCGGAAGGGTTTCTCGCCCTGTCCCACGCAAAAGCCGTGTTCACGGAGCGCCGCTGGTTTCCCGCCAGTCTGTTTCGTCCGCCGTATGGCAATCTGGTCCAGCGCCTGTCCCTAAAGGTGCTGCTGGGCGCGGCCGATCCCGCACTGGCTGCAGATGCCGCGCAAACGCACGGGCGCGATACACAGGCGACGCTGGGCGCATAGGTCGCAGCCCGCTTGCCGCTAACGTACGTGACGGGGGGCGGGCACGCTTTGGCTTCGCTGCTCTGGGGATTGCTGGCACCGCGGGAGGGCGCGGGTGGCGCGCGCCGGCGCATTGATCTGCGGGCCAGCGCGCGGCATCCTCGCCGGCGTCGCCTCGGCGCCAGGATGAGTACCCGCAGCTGGCCGAGGGAGGCGGCTACTATTTTTGCGTGGCTGCCTTGCTGGTGCGCGCGGCGCGGCGGGCCACGGGCTTGTTAGTGCCGTCGAGCTGCGTTTCGACGATCTTCAGAACCGCCGCCGCCGCCTTCTTCGGCGCCTTCACCGGCGTCTTCACCGACGTCTTCGGCGCGTTCACCGGTGCCTTCACCGGCGCCTTCACCGACGCCTTCGGCGCGGACTTCGGCGTATTGGCAGCGACCTTCGCGGGTCTTTTGGCCGGCGATGTGGTCGGCTTGGCGGCCATCTTGGCAGGCGCTGCGGGCGCCGCCTTGGCGGCCTGGCCCGCCTGCTTCATCGCCGTCAGGCCAGGATGAGCGCGCCGCTTGGCTTTGCTGGCCAGCTTGAGCAGTTCGGGATTGCGGCGCAGCGCCGCGTCGGCCGCTTCCATATGGGCCGCCACGCTGCGCCTGACGCAGCCGTCCAAAAAGGACGGATCCGGCACCGATTTGCGGTCGGCCGTAAATGATATTGTCAGCGTATCGCGGTAACTGGTGACGGCGAACGCCAGTCCGAAGCCGTGCGACAGCGGCACCACCACGGTCCAGGTTTGCAGCTGCGCGCCGCACAGATACAAAGGCACGGTCGGCCCGGGCGCGTTCGACAGACCGAAGTGAAAGAACGGGTTCTGTTCGCGCATGAAACTGGTCTGGGTGAACAGCTTGGAGGCGAGCAGGGTCACTGCCGCCGGCGAATGGCGGTTCAGGTCCGTCATGTCGCGCGCGCCGATGCCGTCGGCCACCTGCTTGGCGTGGCGGGTCGATGCGTATACGGCTGCCAAGCGCTCGATCGGGTCGGCCACCTGGGTGTGCACCTCGGGGAAGAACATCGAGATGCGATTGCCGCCGGCGCCGAATTCGCTCTCGGTGCGGGTGTTGATCGGAGCCAGCACGCGCAGCGACACCTCGGGCAATTCGCCCTTGGCGGCCAGGTATTCGCGCACGGCGCCGGCGGCGATCGACAGCACAGTGTCGTTGACGGTCGCGCCCGGCACGGCCTTGCGGATGTGCTTGATGCTTGCCAGCGGGTGGGTTTGCAGCGCAAACACCCGGTGTGGCGTGCATTTCAGGTTGAAACGGGTGCTGGGACTGCTGCCCGGCTCGGCCAGCACGCGCTTGTAGAAACGCGTCATCAAGGTGGCCATGCCGGGCAGCGCGCGGCGCGCCGGCGCCAGCATCTTCAGCGGGCCTCCCACGTTGTTAGTGACCGCCTTGGCCAGCATCTGCAACAGGCTGGGCGATGGTTCCGGCGAAAACGGTGCGGGCGGCTCTGCCACGCGCGCCGAACCGTCGGCCGACAGGTCGTGCAGGCCCATCGTCAGCTCGGCCGCCGAATGCCCGTCCAGTGCGCAGTGGTGGCCCTTGATCAGCAGCGCAAAACTGCCCTCGGCAACGCCCTCGAGCTGGTCCAGACCTTCGATGACGACCATTTCCCACAGCGGGCGTGCCAGGTTCAGTGGCGGCGCGTTCAGGCGCGACACCAGGATATAGAACTGGCGCCAGTCGCACGGTTTGGGCAACGCCATGTGGCGCACGTGGTATTCGATGTCGAAGTTCTCGTCGTCGACCCAGTACGGATAGTCCAGCGCAAACGGCACCTGCACCAGACGCTGGCGGAAGATGCTCGATACCGACAGGCGGCTCTCGACGTGGCGCATGATGTCCTTGAAGCGCACCGGCTGCGCCAAAGCGGTGGACGGATCGTAGATGAATACCAGCGTGCCGTGCATATCGCAATTGGGGGCGTCGAGGTAAAGAAAACTGGCGTCCTGGCCTGAAAGTTGTCGCATCATGCGTCTCGGTTGGGCGCCGGCGTGGCCGGCGCGATGTGTTGTAAAAAGAAGCTCGCCATTTGGCGCAGTGCCAGCCGGCCTTCGGGCAGGTAGCTAAACAGGGGAAATACGTGCGGCATCTGGTGCCACACTTGCAGCAGCACGTCGACCCCGGCCGCGCGGCAGGAGGCTGCGGTGCCGACCGATGCGTCGAGCAGCACTTCGGTGCTGCCGACGACGATCTGGATAGGCGGCAGGCCGGTGAAGTCGCCCAGCATCGGCGACACGTGCGGGTGCTTTGTATCGCGCGCATCGACGTATTGCAGCACTACCTGGCGCAGCGCATTCAAGGGGATAAACGGGTCCGCTTGCGCGTTGCTTTGGTAGCTCTGGCCCGACATCGTCAGGTCGGCGCCCGGTGAAATGACGATGGCGCAGGCCGGCAGCGCCAGTTGCCCGTCGCGCGCGCGCAGCAGCGTCACCAGCGTCAGGTTGCCGCCGGCCGAGTCGCCCATCACGCCCAGCCGGGCCGGATCAACGCCGTCCTCGAGCAGCGCGCGGTAGACCGCCAGGCAGTCGTCGGTGGCGGCCGGGTAGCGGTGTTCGGGCGCGAGCCGGTAGGCCGGCAGATACACGGTCGCGCCGTAGGCTTCGGCCAGGCGCTGCGCGAAGCGCTTGTAGCTGCGCGGCAGATGCACGAAAAAGCCGCCGCCGTGCAGGTACAGCAGCACCCGTTCCTGCGCCGGCGGATTGAGCGGATACACCACGTCGCACGGCACGCCGGCGATCACCATCTGGCGCACGGTGGAAAATTTGCCCAGCCCGACCGTCATCAGTTCAAGCAGGCGCACCACCGCCCGCGCGGTGCCGGTCGACAGCCCGGTGCGTTCGATGCGCCGCTTGATGGTGTGGCGGCTGAAAAAATTGAGCATCGACGCCTGCCAGCTGATGCCGCCCTGTTTGCCTATCGGTTCGGGCGCGGCGCTTGCCGGCCCGGTACGGCGCCTGGCCATCAACCGACCTTCCTGTCCATGTTCTGCCAGTACTTTTCCCTGACCAGGCGGCGCAGCACCTTGCCGACCGGCGAAGTGGGCAGCGAGCTGACAAACACCAGCGTCTTGGGCGCCTTGTAGCCGCCCAGGATGGCTTTGCTCAACGTGATCAGCTCCGCTTCGGTGGCCACGTGCTCGGCGCGCAAAATCACTTCGGCGTGCACCGCCTCGCCCCATTCGGCATGCGGAATGCCGACCACGGCCGCCATCAGCACCGCCGGGTGGGACGCCAGCGCCGCCTCGACTTCGACCGCGTAGACGTTGAAGCCGCCGCTGATGATCATGTCCTTTATGCGGTCGACGATGTACAGATAGCCGTCCTCGTCAAAGCGGCCCAGGTCGCCCGAGCGCCAGGCGCCGTCGGTGAACTCGGCGGCACTGGCCTGGGGATTGTTGTAGTAGCCCTTGATGGTGGCCTTGCAGCGAATCCGGATCTCGCCCGTCACGCCGTGCGGCAGCGGCTGGCCGTACTCGTCGGTGATGAATACTTCCACGCCGGGCGTGGGCCGTCCGGCCGAGCCGAGCCGCGCCAAAGCCTGCGCGTCGTCGCTGCGGTGGGCCGCCTTGTCGAGCACGGAGATGAACATGGCCGCCTCGGTGGCCGCGTAACCCTGCACGAAGATCTGGCCGAAGCAGGCCACCAGTTCGCCCAGTTTGGACGGACTCATTGGCGCCGCGCCGTAAATCAGCGTGGTCAGCGAGGAGAAGTCGCGCGGCTGTGCGCGCTGCAGTTCGAGCAGGCGATACAGCACCGTCGGCACCAGGAAGGAGTGCGTGATGCGTTCGCTTTCGACGACCTCGCGCCAGTATTCCAGATCGAGCTGGTTCATCGTCACATTGGCACCGCCCGCATAGAAGGTGGGGAAGAAGGTGATCAAGGTGCCGTGCGACAGCGGCGCCACATGCAGCAGCCGTGTGCGCGCCGAAAACGCGAAGTCGGTGTTGATGAAGCCGCCGTCGCGACTGGCCAGGATATTGTCGATCGAGTACATCGCGCACTTGCCGGCGCCCGTGGTGCCGCCCGTGAAGCGCAGCATGAATACGTGCTCGTCGGTGTCGAGTTCGACGTCGTTGTCCGCGTCCGAGGCCGCCTCGACCAGGTCCCAGAACAGGTGCACGTCGGCGCGCGCGTCGGGCACCGGCGGCGGATCCATGATCACGATCTGGCAGCCGGCCGCGCGCAGCGTGCCGTAGTAGGTGTCGAGCAGACGCGTTTCGATGAACACCACCTTGGGCAGCACCTGGGACAACTGGCGCGCGTGCTCTTCGAGCGGATCGCGCAGATTGCACATAACGACCGTGCCGGGCTGTTTGAACACGGTGGGAAACATCATCAGGCTCAGGTTGTCGTTCTCCAGGATCAGCATGAACTTGTCGCCGACGCCAAGTTCGAGCGTCGTGCGCAACGCGTTGGCGATGCGGTTCGTCAGCAGGTGATACTGCCCGAACGTGTAGCGTCGATTGCGTTCGACGTTGACTATGGCCTCAGCATCGCGAAAGCGCAGCGCCATCAGTCGCATGACCCGACAAAAATTCATTTTCATTGTGCTTGACTCCGGTGGTGGTGCGCGATGGTCGGTGGCTTACTTGGCGCGCAGGCGGGCGGCGCCGTCAAGGCGGATGGTTTCGCCGTTGACGTAGGCGTTTTCCACGATGAAGGCGCAGCAGTGGGCGAACTCGCGCATGTCGCCCAGGCGGCGCGGTGCTTCCATCTGCTCTTTGAGCGCATTGAGGATCTTGTCGTCCAGACCGGCCACCATCGGGGTCAGGAACAGGCCCGGTGCGATCGCGTTGACGCGCACGCCGATGGCGCCCAGCTCGCGCGCGGCCGGCATGTTCATGCCGATCACGGCCGCTTTCGAGGCGCCGTAGGCGCTCTGGCCGATCTGGCCTTCGTAGGCCGCGCCCGACGACACGTTGATGACGACGCCGCGCTCTTCGCCCGCTTCCGGCTCGTTCTTGGCCATTTTCTCGGCGCACTTGGACATCACGTTGAACACGCCGTTGATGTTCACCGAGGTGGTCTTGGCGAACTTGGCCAGCGAGGCGGCCTTGCCCTCGCGGTCGAGCACCTTGAAGCCGCTGGCGATGGCCGCGCCGTTGATGCACACGTGGATCGCGCCAAAGCGCACCATCACCGCGTCGACCGCCGCCTGCACCGAGTCGGCGTCGCTGACGTCGGTGTTGAGGAACATCGCGCGCTCATGGCCGAGCGCGGCCACGGCTGCTTCGCCGGCCTCCTGGTTGACGTCGAACAGGGCGACGCGGGCGCCTTTTTCCTGCAGCAGGTAGTGGGCGGTGGCCAGGCCGAGGCCCGATGCGCCGCCGGTGATGACGACGACTTTATCTTCGATACGCATGATGGATTTCCTTTTCAGTTAAATGGAGTCGGGCGCGTCAGAACGCGTTCACACCGGTCAGCGCGCGACCGATGATCAGTTGCTGCATCTGGGTGGTGCCTTCGGGGATGGGCGTGACGATCGCTTCGCGCGCCAGTTTTTCGACCAAAAACTCGGTCGTCAGGCCGTTGCCGCCATGGATCTGCACCGCCTGGCGCGCCACCGTCACGGCGATCTCGCAGGCGAAGTACTTGGCCATGGCCGCTTCCATCTCGGCCGGCACGCCCGCTTCGATCATCGAGGCGGCGCGGTAGGTCAGCAGACGGGCCGCGTCGACCTTGGTGGCCATCTCGGCCAGCATCGCGGAAATCAGCTGATGCCCGGCGATGACCTTGCCGTGCTGGCGCCGCTCCTTGGCGTACTTGATCGCTTCTTCCAGCGAGCGGCGCGCCACACCGAGGCCCATGCCGGCCACGAACACGCGCGAACGCTCGAACATGGACAAGGTGTTCTTCAGCGCTTCGCCTTCATTGCCCAGCATGTTGGAGGCCGGCACGCGCACGTCGGTGAGGAAGATCTGCGCCGTCGACTGGCTGTTGCAGGCGATTTTCTTGATGTCGCGCACCTCGTATGGGTGTTCCTTGCGGTCCAGCAGAAAGTGGGTCAGGCCACGGCGCGGATCGTCGCCGGTGCGGCAGGTGCAGATCAGGAAGTCCGAATAGGCGCCGTTGCTGATCCAGGTCTTTTCGCCGTTGATGATGTAGTCGTCGCCGTCGCGCACGGCGCGCGTTTTGATCTCCAGCACGTTCGAGCCGACATCGGGCTCGGAGATGCCGACCGAGCAAAACAGCTCGCCCGACAGCATGCCCGGCAGGTACCGCTCGCGCAGATGCTGCGGCGCCAGCTTCTCGATCATGTGCGCGCCGAAGGAGTTGATCAACACCGGCACCGACAGGTCGGCCGAGGTGGCGGCCACTTCCTCGAACAGCTGAATCATGGTCAGCCAGTCGATGCCCATGCCGCCGTGCTCTTCGGCGACGACGCCGGTGATCAGGCCGAACTCGGTCAGGCGGCGCATGATCTTGCCCATCACTTCGCGCGGCACGAACACGTCGCGGTACTGTTTGCTGAAAATCTGGTCGACTTCGGCGGCCAGGTAGCGGCGCAGACCATCGACGGCGCCCTGTTGTTCTTCGGTTCTAAATACGTAGCCCATGGGGTTCTCCGATCTTATTGTTTGGCGAGGATGGTGACGGCCACGACAGCCTCTTCGATGCCGAACAGGCCGCCACCGTTTTCCTGGATCGCGATGCGCGCGTTGTCGACCTGGCGCTGGCCCGCTTCGCCGCGCAGCTGGGTGACCAGTTCAAGAATCTGGGCCAGGCCGGTGGCGCCGATCGGGTGGCCTTTCGACTCCAGACCGCCGGACGGATTGATCGGGATGCGCCCGCCGACGGTGAAGTCGCCCCGTTCGGCGGCCGGGCCGGCTTCGCCGAACGGCACCAGCATCAGCGATTCGGCGTTCAGGATCTCGCCCATGGCCGAGGCGTCGTGCACCTCGGCGACATCGACGTCGGACGGCGCGACGCCGGCGATTTCGTAGGCTTTTTTGGCCGCCAGGTGGGCCACGATCTTGTGCGGCTCGTCGATCTGGCGATCCGATCCGGTCTGGATGACCGATGCCAGCACGCGCACCGCGCGCCCGGCGGCGCCCTGCAGGCGCTTCAGGCCGTCGGCGTTGCACAGCACCACGGCGGCCGCGCCGTCGCTGATGGGCGAACACATCAAGGTCGTCAGCGGATAGGCGATCGGCGGCGAGGCCAGCACCTGCTCGATCGAAAACGGGGTCTGGAACTGCGCCAGCGGGTTGTGCACCGAGTGTTGATGGTTCTTGGCCGCGACCGAGGCAATCTGGCGCTGGGTGGTGCCGTAGGTTTTCATGTGGTAGCGGCACAGCGCCGCGTATACGTCCATGAACACGCTGTACGGCCGCTCCGACATGGTGCCCGGCGGGGGTACCACGCCGTCGCCCATGGCCAGCAGCGTGGCCTTGTTCTGCTCGACGGTGGACACGTCCCAGCCGCCATCGAAGGCGGAAAACATCTTGGCCTTGTCGGGGATATTCATCTTTTCCGCGCCCACCGCCAGCGCGATGTCGCAGCTGCCCGCACGCAGGGCCAGTGTGGCCAGGTTGAAGGCCGACGAGCCGGCCGCGCAGGCGTTCTCCACCGTGAACACGGGGATCCCTTCGATGCCCAGGCGGCGCATCGCGATCGGGCCGGGGATTGCCGTCTGGCCCTGGAACAGGCCATTGGTCAGCGTGCCGTAGAAGGCCGAGCCGATCTGCTCCTTGGCGCAGCCGGCGTCGGCCAGCGCCAGGGTGACGGCTTCGCCGACCATGTCGTACAGACTGCGTTCGATCAGGCGCCCGAACGCGGTCATGCCAACGCCAACAATGTAAATATCGTTCATTTCGGTGTGTCCTTAGTCTGCGATGCGGTTCAACGGCCCTGGAACTGCGGCGCGCGTTTTTCGGCGAAGGCTTGCAGGCCTTCCTGGAAGTCGAATGAGCGCATGTGCTGGCGCAGCATCACTTGTTCATGCTGCAGCGCGTCGTCGCGCGATTTGTCGGAGGACGCGCGCGCCACCAGCTTCATGCGCGCAAGGGCCGCAGGACTCTTCTTGGCGATGTGTTTGGCCAGCGCCAGCGCGGCGTCGGCCAGTTGCTCGTCCGGATGGATCTCGCACACCAGGCCGCAGGCCTTCATGTCGGCGGCCGACAGCGATTTGCCCGTCAGCAGCAGGTACATGGCCATGTTCAGCGGGATCAAGCGCGGCAGGATGGCGGCGCCGCCGGCGCCCGGGTAGACGCCGAAGTTGGCGTGCGCGTCGGCGATGGTGGCGCTGTCGGCGGCGATCACGATGTCGGCGCACATGGCCAGTTCCAGACCGCCGGCCATGGTCACGCCGTTCAGCGCGGCGATCACCGGCTTGGGGAAATTGCGCAGCGTGCCGAAAATGACGTTGGCGCGGTCGAGAAAATCAGCGTCGCCCGCTGCCAGCTGCGCGCCGGCCAGCACTTCCTTGAGGTCGGCGCCGGCGCA
The DNA here is from genome assembly GCA_038207625.1 of Burkholderiales bacterium. Lineage (GTDB taxonomy): Bacteria > Pseudomonadota > Gammaproteobacteria > Burkholderiales > Burkholderiaceae_D > JBBQZO01. Next base: position 34,853 of record JBBQZO010000033.1, read on the forward strand.
AAACGCGGCGCCGCTGCCGGTCAACACCACCACGCGCAGCAGCTCGTTGGCGGCGATGTCGGCCAGATGGCGTTCCAGCTCGGCCAGCATGGCCAGGTTCAGCGAATTCATCGCCTTGGGGCGGTTCAAGGTCAGGCGCGCGACCGCACCCATGGTTTCAAACAACAACACGTCTTGCGTCATGAAAAGGTCTCCTGTTTTCTACGTGAGTCGCCGGCGACGGGCACCGGACTCGGGCTAACTGCATCGATGAGATGGATGGTAGGACGGTGCTGGTACGGTGACAGGTCATCTCAGCGAAAGCGTTGGTCCCACGGAACGCCGGCATGGCGCACGCGTTAGCGTTGACTACGCACGGGCGTGGACGGTCTAAAACGCGCTAAATGTGCCGCAAAACATCACGCTGGAAGCGAGCCAGCCGGCCGCGCCGGCGGCCACCAGGACGGCCAGCGCACACACACAGCGGTCGGACAGGTCGGCCTTGCAGGTGTCGAAAAGGTGTTGGATGTTCATGCTGTGTCTCCTCTAGCGGGGCAGTGGGGCGGGTCGCGTGCGCTGCATGTGGCCGGTGCGCGCGCCCATCTCGGACGGTGTAGAGCGATTTTAGGAAAGCGCGCGCCTGTTCGCCTGTCTCTGGCGTCAGACCTGCGGTCCGGCGGGCAAGCGCGCCCACTGCATCTGGATCAAGGGTTGGTGGTGCCGTGCGCATTGTGGTTAGGGCCGGTGCTAGAATGGCAAACTGATCTGCGCAGCTTCGACGCCAGGTCTGGGCCGCCTCCCGACGCAACGCATATTTTCCTAGAAGGAAATTATCGTGACTCGCAAAACCCCCATCGCGCTGTACCGCAACATCGGCATCAGTGCCCATATCGACGCCGGCAAGACCACCACCACCGAGCGCATCCTGTTTTATTCGGGCGTCAGCCACAAGCTGGGCGAAGTACACGAGGGCGCCGCCACGATGGACTGGATGGAGCAGGAACAGGAGCGCGGCATCACCATCACCTCAGCGGCCACCACCTGCTTCTGGAGCGGCATGGCGGGCAACTACCCGGCGCACCGCATCAACATCATCGACACCCCCGGCCACGTCGACTTCACCATCGAAGTCGAGCGCTCGATGCGCGTGCTCGATGGCGTGTGCATGGTGTACGACGCGGTCGGCGGCGTGCAGCCGCAGTCCGAAACGGTGTGGCGCCAGGCGAACAAATACGCGGTGCCGCGGCTGGCGTTCGTCAACAAGATGGACCGGGTCGGGGCCGATTTTTTCCGCGTGCAGCAGCAGATCCGCACGCGCCTGAAAGGCAATCCGGTGCTGGTGCAAATTCCCGTGGGCGCCGAGGACCAGTTCCACGGTGTCGTCGACCTGATCAAGATGAAGGCCATCATGTGGGACGACGCCACGCAGGGCGTCAAGTTCGAGTACATCGACATTCCCGCCGATCTGCTAGCCAGCGCGCGTGAATGGCAGGGCCGCATGCTCGAGGCGGCCGCCGAGGCCAGCGAAGAGCTGCTGCAAAAATACCTCGACGGCGTGGCACTCACCGAGGCCGAAGTCAAGGCGGCGCTGCGCCAGCGCACCATTGCCGGCGAGATCGTGCCGATGCTGTGCGGTAGCGCTTTTAAAAACCGCGGCGTGCAGGCGTTGCTCGACGCGGTGATCGACTATCTGCCGGCGCCCACCGACATCGCGCCCGTCAAGGGCCACGACGCGCACGAGCTCGATACCACCCGCGAGGCCAGCGACAGCGAGCCGTTCTGCGCGCTGGCCTTCAAGATCATGACCGACCCGTTTGTCGGCCACCTGACCTACTTTCGGGTGTATTCAGGTGCGCTCAAATCGGGCGACGCGGTGTTCATTCCGCGCAAGGACAAGAAGGAGCGTATCGGGCGCATCCTGCAAATGCACGCCAACCACCGCACCGAGATCAGCGAGGTGTATGCGGGAGACATCGCCGCCGCCGTTGGCCTGAAGGACGTCACCACGGGCGACACGCTGTGCGACGCGCTGCACCCGATCGAGCTGGAAAAGATGGTGTTCCCAGAGCCGGTGATTTCGCAGGCGGTCGAACCGAAGACCAAGGCCGATCAGGAAAAGATGGGCGTGGCGCTGAACCGCTTGGCCCAGGAAGACCCGTCATTCCGGGTGCGCACCGACGACGAATCGGGCCAGACCATCATTTCCGGGATGGGCGAATTGCACCTCGAGGTGCTGGTCGAGCGCATGCGCCGCGAGTTTGGCGTGGCCGCCACGGTGGGCAAACCCCAGGTGGCGTTTCGCGAGACGATCCGCAAAGTGTGCGACTCGGTCGAAGGCAAGTTCATCAAACAATCGGGCGGGCGCGGCCAGTACGGCCACGTGGTGCTGAAAATCGAGCCGCTGCCGGCCGGGCAGGGCTTCGAGTTCGTCGATGCCGTCAAGGGCGGCAGCGTGCCGCGCGAATTTATCCCGGCGGTCGAAAAAGGCATCATCGAGACGCTGCCGATGGGCGTGTTGTCGGGCCACCCGATGGTCGACGTCAAGGTGACGCTGGTGTTTGGCTCCTCGCACGAAGTTGATTCGAACGAAAACGCCTACCGCATGGCCGCCTCGATCGCCTTCAAGGACGGCTGCCGCAAGGCCGACCCGGTGCTGCTCGAACCGATGATGTTCGTCGAGATCGAGATGCCCGAGGAAAAAATGGGCGACGTGATGGGCGACCTGTCGGCCCGGCGCGGCATGATCCTCGGTACCGACGACATCCCCGGCGGCGGCGGCAAGGCGGTGCGCGCCGAAGTGCCGCTGACCGAAATGTTTGGCTACGCGACGACGCTGCGCTCGCTGACCCAAGGCCGCGCGACCTTCACGATGGAGTTCAAGCACTATGCCGAAGTGCCGCGCAGCCTGGCCGAAGCGCTGGTGCATGGCAAGGCGCTGCACGGCATCAAAAACTGAACAAGACGCCGCACGACGCCAAGACTTGGCGCTGGCCAAGGCGCTGCACCAAAAACCGACGGCGCATTACGCGCAGCGCGTGCGTCCCGGCAGGCGTGCGCCCCGGCGCGCGTGTATCGGCAGGCGTGCATCGGCGGGCCTGCATCGGCGGGCGGGCAAGGCGGGCGCGTCGGCGCTCGATCCGGCATGTTCTTGCGCGGCCCCGGCGCGAGCAGATTCCGACATCGGTTCGTCGTCAGCTGTGCAAAACCACGCTGTGCGTACGTCACACCTGACGACAGGCCACCGCACGCGAGCCGATCGTGGTATTCATGAGGCCGATGGCCCATATCATAAATGGAAAGTACGCTTATGACTGCAGGCTCCTATACTTCACGGTATCAGAGCACGTTTGAAGGAGCCTCACATGTTTGCCAGTACCGCCCACACGCACCACGCCAACGCCCGCGACTACGTCACCAACGTCGCCAGTGCGGCCAGCGCTTTCGTTGCAGCCTTGTTGGCGTTCAAGCCGCAACGCGCGCTTGTCCTTGCGCCTGCCATATCGCCACGTGCAATGGCGGAGAAACGCTACGCCATGTTCCGCATGGCCGATCAGTGGCAGAGCCTGTCTCCCAGTCTCGCAACCGAATTACGCTTCATGGCTGGACGCGACTAGCCTGCACTCGATAGCACGGCCTGATGCAGACTGCTTATTGACCAAGCAAGTCGAGCCGGGTCATCGCGACCACCTTGTTGAGATTGCACGGCGCTTTTGGTGCAAGTGCGTTGGACGCCCCGCTGGCGCCCGATTCGCGCCCGGCGGCGCTGCACTTTGCGCGCGTATGCCTGCCCGGCGCGCCTCAGGCCACGTCGGGGGCGACGACGGGGGCAAATGGCAGCAGTTGCTCCATCAGTTGGGCGAAACGTTTCTGCCCCGGCGCGATCTTGTCGGCCGTCAGCAGCAGCTCGCGCGCGTCGTTGAACATCGCCGTGTCCGAGCCAAACTGCGCCATGAATGCGATCAGGATGTGGGCGCAGTTAAACAGGATGCGCACATTGGTGGGCATCGCCGTGCGCGCCGTGCGGGTCCATTCGACGGCCTCGGCCAGCTTGCCCGTCATCCATAGTTGCACGCCCTTGTTCATCATCTCGGTCGCTTCCTTGCGCGAACCGGCGATCAGGCTGGCGCCTTCCTCACCCATGCGCCCCTTCTCGAAGATGCTCTGCACCTCGTCGGACAGCACCGTGTTGTCATGGTTGTTCTTGATGATGTCCTTGAGCAGATCGACCGGCGCCTCCTTGACGCCGACGGCGAACATCAGTCTGGCCATGTCCAGCGACGTCTTGGTGTCGGCCCGCTCGGTGGTGTTTTCCAGCAGCACGGCCAGCTCGTCGCCGGCCTTGCGGGCGCGCCGGTAGTCGCCGCTCTCGTGGTACACCAGTCCTTCGGTGATCTTGGCGCGCAGGCGCAGCTCCTCGCTGTCAAATTCCTTGGCGGCCAACGCCAGTAGCGCCAGCGCCTCTTTCGGCTCGTTCTTCTGACCGCACACGCGCGCCAGCCCCAGGTAGGCATCGGCCGTCTTCAGCGCCGAATGCTCGCCCAGGCTGATGCACTTGCGGAAGGACTTTTCGGCTGCGGCGATGTTGCCGTTCTTGAGCGAGGCCTCGCCCAGACTGCGCTGGCGCTGCATCGAATTGGGCGACAGCTTGGCGGCCCGCTCGAGCGTGCGCTCGGCGTCGTCGAACTCGCCCAGTTGCTGATGCGACAGCGCCAATTGATCGTAGGCGTCCAGGTAGTGCTGATTCTCGGCGATCACGTCGGTAAACATCCGTTTCGCCGTGCCGTAGTCGCCTTCCTGCAACATGATCTTGGCCAGCCCGGTCTTGGCCCATGCGTAATCGCGGTCGGCCAGCACGCGTTCGTAGACCGCCCGCGCCAGCGCCGGTTCGCCCGCCTTGATCAGCAGGCCGGCGCGCATGCGCATCAGTTCGAGCCCGTGGAGTTTGTCTGTTTGCGCCTGTTCGTCACACAGCTTGGCCGCCTTCAGGTAGTCTTTTTCCTTGTAGGCCATGTCGATCTTCTTGAAGATCTGCTTCTTGATCCAGGCGCGGTTCAGGCGCGATAGCAGCACCTCCTCGGTGATCGGCTTGATCAAGTAGGCGTCGGGCTGAAACTCGGCCGCGCCCATGACCGATTCGACACTTTTTTCCGCCGACACCATCATCCACACTGTCGTCGGGCTGATCAGTTCGCGCAGCTTCGCTTCCTCGAGCACCTGCTGGCCATTTTTGCCCGCGCCCAGGTTATAGTCGCAAAACACCACGTCATAGCGGGTCGTTGCCAGTTGCGCGATCGCGTTGCCGCCGCTGTCGGCCTGGTCGATGAAGCGCGCGCCCAGCGAGCGCAGCGCTTCGCGCAGCAACTGGCGCATGCCCTGGTAGTCGTCGATAATCAGGTAGTGCTTGTCCTTCCACTCGGGCAGTTTGCCGCCGCCGCCGGCGGCCGATGTCGCCGAACCGGTCAGCAAATCTGTGCCGCTGGCACGGGTGTTATCCATCAGATGTTCTCCTTGCACAGGGCGGCGCGAGGCGCGCCTGCCCTTGCCATTCGCAGGATCGAGGTGCTCGGTGTCCGTCGCCGTCGGGGCCGCGCCGTCTACCCATGGACGCAAGTGCGAGAACGCCATCACCACTTGATCATCCATGAGGATGGGCTGTGCCGCAAGGCATTCTTGCGATGGCGCTTATTTAGTGCGCTCGGGGGCCCCACTGGCCGGTCGAGAGATTGATTAAACAGCATCAGATAGTGCGGGCCGATCGATGCTGCGCCGTATGTGCGCAAGCGTACATGCAAAACAGGCATGCCCTGTTAGCCTGCAAACTTATCCGGCTGGCACTGTGCCGGCCCGCACAGTTGGCAGCGCGATGACCGGCGACCTCGGTTGCGCGGTTGCGTGGCTGGCAAACGCGCTCATTGACGCGTCTTCCTAAAGGATTCTTTATGACTATGGCAACCGTTCGCCGTCCAGTGCTGGTTCTTGCCAGCGCGCTGATGATGACGCTTCTGACCCTGAGCGGCTGGGCCCAGGCGGAGCCGCCCTCGCGCGTGGCCCGGCTTGGCTACGTGACGGGCACCGTCAGTTTCTCGCCCGCCGGCCAGTCCGACTGGGTGCAGGCGGGCATCAACCGGCCCTTGACGACGGGCGACCGCTTGTGGACGGACGCCAATTCGCGCGCGGAGCTGCAAGTGGGCGGCGCGGCGATCCGGCTGGGGCCAGGCACCAGCGTGACGGTGCTCAATCTCGATGACGGCATCGCCCAGCTGCAGCTGACGCAGGGGACGCTGAAGGTGCGCGTGCAGCACATGGGCGCCAATCAAAGTTTTGAGGTCGATACGCCAAATCTGGCATTGAGCCTGCGGCGCGCCGGCGACTTGCGCATCGACGTGCAACCGGACGACGACGCGACCGCGGTGACGGTGCATAACGGCGCGGTCGACGTGTACGGCGACGGCGCCTCATATGCGCTTGGCAGTGGCCAGGGTTACCGTTTCTACGGACGCGGCCTGGGCGACTACGAGACGCTGACAGCGCGCCCCGACGACGAGTTCGACCGCTGGTCGCACGAACGCGACCGACGCGCGGAACGCTCGGCGTCGGCGCGTTACGTGTCCTCCGAAGTGGTCGGCTACGAAGACCTGGACGACAACGGCAGCTGGCGTGCCGACAGCGACTACGGCAACGTCTGGACGCCGAACCACGTCGCCGCCGGCTGGACCCCGTATCACGACGGGCACTGGGCCTGGGTCGATCCGTGGGGCTGGACCTGGGTCGACGATGCGCCGTGGGGCTTTGCCGTCTCGCATTACGGTCGCTGGGCCAATATTCGCGGATCCTGGGGCTGGGTGCCGGGGCCGGCGCGCGAGCGGGCCGTGTATGCGCCGGCGCTGGTGGTGTTCGTGGGCGGGAAAAACTTCGAGTCCAACGCATCCGGCGGATCGGTCGGTTGGTTTCCGCTCGCCCCGCGCGAAGTGTATCAGCCGTCCTATCCCGTCAGCCGCGGCTATTTCGACAATATCAACCGCAGCAATGCAGTGATCGCGCCGACCGTCATCACCAAGGTCTACAACAACACCAACGTCACCAATGTCACCAACGTCACCAACGTGACGCACAACAACACGGTCGTCAATAACACGGTCGTCAATAACACCACGATCGTCTACGTCAATCAGAAGGTGACGGGCGCCGTGGTGGCCGTGCCGATGCAGGCCTTCGTGCAGTCGCAGCCGGTGCGCAAGGCTGCCGTGGTGGTGTCGAAAGAGGTCGCCTTCAATGCGCCGGTGTCGCATGTGGCGGCCGTCGTGCCGGTGCAGCAAAGTATGCACGGAGGGGCCGCCAACGCCGGCGCCAAGCCGCCGCTGCGCGAGCATGAACAGGCGATCGTTGCCCACACCGCGCCGCCGGCGCCAGCGCCGAGCTTTGCGTTCCAGCAAACGCAACTGGCTGCCAAGCCGGGCGCGCCGATCAGCGACGCCCAGCGCGCGCAATTGAAAACGTCTGCTGCGGTAGCACCAGAGGCCAAGATCGTCGTCGCCGCCGCCGCCAAGTCGGCTGCGCCGGCCGGGCGCCCCCCGCAGACAGCGCCGGCCGCCCGCACGCCGGAGGCGCGCAAGGCAGACGCCGCCAAAACGCCGAGCGCTAAAGCCGAGGCGCCCAAGCCGGAACCGATTAAAGTTGGTCCCGGCAGCGCTTTGCCAGCCGACGCGGCGAAGGCCGAGCAAGCCAAAGTGGACGCGGCCAAAGCCGTCGCGAGCAAGGCCGATGCGGCAAAACTCGCCACCATGAAAGCCGATGCGGCAAAGGCCGAGGTGCTCAAGGCCGATGCTGCGAAGGCGGAGGCTGCCAAAGTCGCAGCGGGCAAGCCGGAGACGGGAAAACACGACCCTGCAAAAGCCGACGCGGGCGCAGCCGAGGCGGCGCGCCTGGCGACGGCCAAAGCCGCCGCCGAAGCTGGCAAGGCTGACGCAGCGAAGGCGGATTTGGCCAAAGCCAACGCTGCCAAGGCAGAAGCTGCGGCGCATGCCGACGCCGCCAAGGCAGATGCGGCTAAAGCCAACGCGGCCAAGGCCGACGCTGCCCGCGCCAATGCCGAGCGCGACGCGGCGGCGCATACTGATGCCGCCAAGGCAGATGCGGCCAAAGCCAACGCGGCCAAGGCCGACGCTGCCCGCGCCAATGCCGAACGTGAAGCGGCAGTGCACGCCGACGCCGCCAAAGCCGACGCGGCGCGCGCCAACGCAGCCAAGGCCGATGCGGCACGTGCGAATGCCGAGCGCGCCAATGTGGAGCACGCAGCGGCGGCGCATGCCGACGCGGCCAAAGCCGATGCAGCCCGAGCCAATGCGGCCAAGGCCGACGCGGCGCGCGCCAACGCCGATCGAAACGTGAACGCCCAGGCCGATGCGGTACGGGCAGAAGCGGGCAGGGCGGCAGCCAAAGCCGAGGCGAACAAGCGCGCGGCAGCCCAGGCTGACGGCGCCCGCGCAGCCGGTGCGGCACATCCGGACGCGCCACATCCCGAAGCGGGCAAACCTCCTCGCGGTGAGCCAGCCAAGGACGACGGCGAGCATCCGCGCAAACCAAAGCCCACCTCAAAAGAGGAGGCGGACAAGCGCAATGCCCAGGAAGACGCGGGCAAACGCTAGGCCGGTGCGGTTCGAACGGTGACAGCGGCGCGCTGCCGGCTCACCGTTCGGGTGCTGCGCACGGTGGGGATGAGCTGACGGCAGCATGCCCGCTTGCGTCGTTGCGCCACATCGGGCGGGCGGCGCAGCCGACAACGCGGCGGCGATATCGTGTATCGTAGGCGCGAACGGGCGCCACTTTGCGCATCGACCACCATTCGAAGGCCACCATGCAGATCCAACTTTTCGCGCGCTGGTCCGGCATGATCGGCGCTTGCGCGCTGGCCGCCAACTGCCTCGCTGCCAGCACCATCGGCGCGCCCGACATGGGCAAGCTCACTGCCACCGGTGGCGTCAGCCAGCTTGAGGGCGCCGGCGGCGGCGGCTTGACGCCGTGGGCTTTGATCACCGGTTACGGCACGCGCGACAGCTACGGCGCCAACGCCCATTACACGCAGGTGCGCACCCAGGATTACGCACTGGCGGCGTATGGCGTGGCCGTTGGCATCGCCGACCGGCTTGAGCTGTCGCTGGCCAGGCAGGACTTCTCCGGCCACCTCGCACCTCTCAATGCGCTGGCCATTCAACAGGACATCGCGGGCATCAAACTGCGCGTGCTGGGCGACGCCGTCTACGATCAGGATATCTGGCTGCCGCAGGTGGCAGTCGGCTTGCAATATAAACGCAACAACGGTGTTGGCGGACTGGCCACGCTGGGCATCGACAAGGTCCAGCAACTCGGTGCCAAGGACGACCACGGCACCGACTTGTATGTGGCGGCGACCAAACTGTATCTGGCGCAAAGCCTGCTACTCAACGCCACAGTGCGCCTGACCAAGGCCAACCAGATGGGCCTGCTCGGTTTTGGCGGCGATCTGGGCAACCGCTATCAGCCGATGCTGGAAGTGTCCGGCGCCTACATGGTTAACCGTAAAACCGTGCTCGGTGCCGAATACCGGATGAAGCCGCACAATCTGGGCGTCGACAATGAGAAGGCTTACGCCGACGTATTTCTGGCCTATTTCCCGACCAAGAACGTCTCGCTGACGGCCGCTTACGCGACGCTGGGCGATATCACGGTGTTCAATCCGACTACCCAGCGCGGCTGGTACCTGTCGGTGCAGACGGGGTTCTAAGCACCTCATGAACCGAAGCGCCAAGCACCGGCCGTTGCCCGGTGCGCGCCAGCCTGGCTTGCCGTTCGGTCTGCCGGCGCTGACTTGATGCGCCTCGGCGCGGGCGCGCGCCGTCAACATCTGGCAGGCCCGGTCTGGCGTGGCTCACGGGACACGGCGCCATCACATCGGCGTCTTCGCCAGATGCCATTTGGTCCACGCTGAAGTCACCCGCGCGGACCCGGTCTGGCTGGATGACTGCGTGCCGACCAGGCGCGCCGCCGCCACATCGTTCAAGTAACTGCACCGACGCCGATCGATACGGAAAAACACAAAAGAAACTCCTTCAATCTGCAAATATTTTGGTAATATATTAAGGAGATGCAAATAAGATAATTCACCACCTCACATTGACTGGACTTGTTAATGAAAAATACATTGTTATTCGGGTGCGCCGCAGCCTTGCTGTCAGGCTCAGCGATGGCCGCGCCAGCGCTCATCGGCGACTTTGGCGCAAGTGCAACGACGATCCATACCAACGCCTTCGACGAAGGTGCCACCATGCTCATGGCGGGCGGCGTTGTGATCAGCGGCGGCACCAATACGCTGAACCGCTTCGAAGACGCCGAACTGGGCTACCTCGACGCGGTCAGTGCGTCGGACCTCGCCACGGCCACTTCGATGCGGGTACAGTTTGCGTCGCCGGTCGCCATGTTTGGCAGTTCATTCATGTCCAATCAAGTCGCCGTCACGTTGTCTGTTTTTGCTGCCGACAACACCTTGCTTGATTCGCTGACGGTGGGCGCGGACGGGTTTGCCAGCACAAATGGCATTCCGAGCGGCTTCATCGGGCTCTCTGAAACGGGCAATGTGATCGATCACGCCATCTTCAGCACCGCGTTGGCTTCCAATGGTCTGTATATCGGCAACCTGATCTACCAGGGCGTCAGTGCTGTTCCCGAACCGCAAAGCTATGGCATGCTGCTCGCTGGGCTGGGCATCATGGGCGTGCTCGCGCGCCGCCGCAAGACATCCTGAACGGCCACACGCCCGCACCGGGGTGTCCATGTTTGCCGTTGCAACAGCCCCGAGAGGGGCTTTTTTAATTTCGGGGTGGCGCGCAGGACGTGGCTGGCCCGCGCCGCGCAAGGGCCGCTGCGCGGCGTTTCATGCTTCAAGGGGCGGTGTGCGACATCTCATTGCGGCGGCACTGGCGCCACCGAAAAGGCGGCGCCGCACGCGCTTGTTCACGGCGCGCGGCCGCCGCCTTGCTTAGGGCACGACGGTGACGGTCGTACTGGTCATCGTGACGCTGCCATCATGGGCCGGCAACCAGAAGATCCCCCACGGCGCATTGCAGCTGTAGGTATTGCTGGCCGCATCGTACAGCAGGCTGAAGGTGCTGCTCCACGGCGACTTCGCTTTGTAGGTCTTGGTCACCAGGCAGTGGTTGCCATTGACCGTGCGAAAGCGCGGCGTCCACTGCACCACGCCTTTCGCCTGAGCCGACGGATCCTGCTGGAAGTCAAGCCGGGTGCTCATGCTGCCGTTGGCATCCAGGCCCTGACTGACGCCGATGTTCACCGTGTAGCTTCTGGTGTGAATGGGGATATTGCTGACCTTCACGAAGTCGCCCGCTTTGAACGCGCTCGGCAGCGTCGCTGCCGTGACCAGCTTGTTTCCGGGGCCATCGAAATCGACTCCCAACAGCCTGGTAATGATGTCAGAGATCAGCACGAAACTAACCTCCGGATAAGCGGAGCCGCGGTCCAGCGATTGCCGCGCGGCCAGTCGGGTCAGCCATTTCCAGGCGATATCGGGCTTGTTTGCGTTGTAGAAGGCGGTCGGCAAGTAGGTATGTGATTCAATACCGGGCGAGTCCAGGCCGTGATTCGGATCGTTCGCAGCGCGGATTTGATACATCCGTTCCGCGTTATCGTCGACGTAGTTCGCCTGCGCCGCCAGTTTGGTAGGGTCGGTGATGATGCCCTTGAAGAGCGGGAAAAGATTCGGTTCCTCGGCGTAGTGGTCGTAGTAAGACAGCTTGCTGTAATTTTGCGCCGAATAATCGGTGCCTGCCTGCCCGGTCATGGCGACGGCAAAATGGTCGGTGCCACCGACGTTGGCCCAGTGCGCATTGAAGTTGGCGGACAGGGTGGTGAATTTCGCGGCAAAGTCGGTTGTGTCGGTGCTCGTTTTCATCGCCGGGTATTGGGCGACGTTTCGGTAGTAGGCAATTTCGGCCGCCGCCATATCACCGCCCAGGACGATATCCATGCTGGCCGGCACCCCGTCATTGCCGACAAATTCATTGTAGGTGGCGTCCTCGCCGTGATTTCTCCGGGCCATGCGGAAGCCGTCTTTGCTGACATAGCGCCGGTTCTCGGTATTTGAAAACTGGTTATTGAGGCCGTTGAGGTAGTTCTTGAAGTCGGCGCCCAGATATCGGCTGTCGCCGGTCAGGCGATACAGGTTCGCGATGTTTTCGCCCAGCTCGAAGGGCGCCGGCGATTTGTCATTTTGCTCATACTGATTGCCATCCGCACCGATTGCCCAATACGGCGCATTCAGGATATCGGTATGGAACAGCGTGGCGAAATGGTAGGCCATCTGGTAGTTCTGTTCATGCATGCCGAGAAAGTACGCGCCGGCAGACTGATGGACGTAGTCGCGCGAATAGTAGGCGCAGCGATTTGGAATCGTCGCCAGGTAGGCCGGCTTCATGGTCGCCTGATTGCACCGGTAGTCTGTCGCCGACCAGCCGACGTCGACGAAGTGCTGGTAATTGGCATTAGTAAAATCCTGTGTTCGCGCTTCTGCCACCGCCTGATTGAAACCGGCCGCGAGTACCGCTCCCACATTGCTCGCGCTGGCGGTCATTTCTGCGCCAAATGCAGCGCCGCCACACAGCACTCCGCTGATCGCCATTGCGCTTAGCAAGCTGTTGCGGCGAAACACCGGTCGGCTTTTCCGCTTCACGCTGGCCAGCGCTGCGCTATCGTGCTGGCCACTGCCAGCACACATCGTCTTGATGCTCGTTGAGGGTTTATTCATTACATCGTCTCCGTTCTTATTTTGGGGAAAATCTCAATCCATGCTGATGAAGTACACCTACGACAGCGGCGGCACTGTTGCCACGACACTTGACCTGCTCGTCACCTTATTGATCCGCCTTCAACGCGGTGACCTTGACGCACTGCGTCCTTGCACGACGCCGGCCAGAATGGCCGTTTGCGCCGAACGCGGACCGCAGACCGCAGACCGCGGATCGCAGACCAAACGGGCAGACAACACCGCGCATAGTTGCTGCCAGGTTGACGGTGTCGCGTTGTCCGGAGCCGGACAACGCATTGCGGGCAATGCATGTGCGCGGCGCTATCGCATCGTCATTAATATATCTTAAATATGTTAAGAGGAGTGACTTACTTGCATTGTTGACGTCAACAAGGGCGGCACGTCGTCGGCCTGGGCGCATTCCCGAAGCTGCGATGCAGCGCTATTACGCTGCGCACGGTAGGGCATGGCAGCGACGAAGGGCAGGGCATATCGTGGCAGAAATCCGTATCAGCAAGTTCTTCGTTGCGCACGCACTGCGCTTGCACAGTCACCGCTGCGGCACGCCATGCGGGCCGACGCCGACACCAGCAGGCTTGAATTTATTGCACTACATTTAAATATATGTGTAATATATGTAGGGTTGGCAAGGCAGGAAAAACGTATGAAAATTCCGCATAAAAAGTATGTTTTGGCATGGTTGTCATAAATTAAATCAAAGGGGATAGGACGATGAATAAGTTTGACTTGTTGAAGAAAATCGCAGTGTATGGTGGCACGACGGCGGTCGCTGTTTTGATGATGGGGCAAGCTCAGGCGTCATCGACATTCAGTTTCAGCTTTGCCGGCACCACGGGCGATAACGTCGCTGTCTCTGGCAACGGAATCCTGATAGGCGAGAAAAACAGTGACGGGTCGTTCACCGCCATCAGCGGCACCGGCAGCGAAACGTACGGCGGCACTAGCTTCGCTTTGACGCTGACGCAGCCTGGCATCTACAACTCCGACAATCTATTGAATTACAACGACGTGGTGATGCTCTCGACCGGAGGAATATCCTTCAACGTCGTCAATTCCACCAAGCTAGGCGACACGCTCAACCTGTGGGGCGATTTTGGCTCCTCCACCGACTATACGTTTGAGCAGTTCGATTATCCGGATACCTCAACTCATTACAGCAAAGCCGAGATCAGTTTCGACGCCTTTGAAGTGAGCGCCGTGCCGGAGCCTGAAAGCTACGCGATGCTGCTGGCCGGTCTGGGCCTGGTAGGATGCCTGTCGCGCCGGCGCAAGGTGCACTGAACAGGCCACAGTGCATTATTTGCAGTTTCAGCGAGGATAGCCCCCGCGCGCGACGCGCACGCACGGTGTCGTGTCAATCGCGCTGCGCGCGGCGGGCAGTATCGTCAAGCGCATGTCTTATCGCATCGGCGCATCGCTTGCTCGCCAGCGCACTGCCATTGAACGGCGCATCATCGATCCCACCATTTTTCACCGCTGGCACCGCTCGGTGTCGGCCGATCGTTGCGTGCGGGTTGACCGCGCGTTGACGGCGCAAAATGCGCTGCCGGAAAACTGCTTGATATTTGGATAGTTCAGGCTTAAAGTAATGTCTCCAGTCAGGCAGGCTAGGTCGCGTCGGACCTGCACGCTGACACCATCGATCGATAGGCCGGAGAAAACATGAGCCCGACTGCATATACGGACACGACCGCGCACGACAAGTTGCCGCCGCGCGCGCTGTGGCCGGAGTTGCTGTTCGATCTGGACGTGCTGCACTACCCCGAGCGCATCAACTGCGTCGTCGAATTGCTCGACAAGATGGTCGGCGGTGGTCACGCCGACGCGCCCGCGATCTACGGCGCGCACGGTTGCTGGACTTACGCGATGCTGCAACAGCAGGTCAACCGCATCGCCCACGTGCTGCGCGATGACCTGCACCTGGTGAGCGGCAATCGGGTGCTGCTGCGCGGTGCCAACAATGCGATGATGGCCGCCTGCGTGCTGGCCGTGTGGAAGGCCGGCTATATCGCCGTGCCGACGATGCCGCTGCTGCGCGCCAAGGAGCTTGCCACCATCATCGAACTGGCCGATGTCAACGCGGTACTGTGTGCCGGCGACCTGAAGGACGAGCTGGAACTGGCCTGCGTCCAGGCCGCTCGCCCGCCCGCCGTGCTGTACTTTAACGATAGCGCGCCCGACGCGCTGGAGCAGCGCATGGCGGCCAAGCCCGCCAGCTTTGCGGCGCTCGATACGTCGGCCGAGGACGTATGCATCCTCAGCTTTACCTCGGGCACGACAGGCAAGCCGAAAGGCACGATGCACTTTCACCGCGACGTGATGGCCATCTGCGACTGTTTTCCCCGCTCGATTCTGGACGTACAGACCAGCGACATTTTCATCGGCACGCCGCCGCTCGCGTTCACCTTCGGCCTGGGCGGCCTGCTGCTGTTTCCGCTGCGTTTCGGCGCGTCCACGGTGCTGCTCGAAAAGCTCACGCCGGACGCTTTGCTGGCAGCGATTGCGCGCTACCGCGCCACGATCGTGTTTACTGCGCCCACCTTCTACCGCCAGATGGCGCCGCTGGTCGCGCAGCATGATGTGGCTAGTTTGCGGCACAGCGTGTCGGCCGGCGAAGCGCTGCCGCTGGCGACCCGCAGCGCCTGGCAACAGGCCAGCGCTCTGGCCATGATCGACGGCATCGGCGCGACCGAGATGCTGCACATCTTCATTTCGGCGGCGGGCGACGCGATCCGTCCCGGCGCCACCGGCAAGCCCATCCCCGGCTACCAGGCCTGCATCCTCGACGACGAGGGGCATCCCGTGGCCGCCGGCGTGGCCGGGCGGCTGGCCGTAAAAGGCCCGACCGGCTGCCGCTATCTGGACGATCCGCGTCAGAAAGACTACGTCTGCAATGGCTGGAACCTGACCGGCGACGCTTATCGGATGGATCAGGACGGCTATTTCTGGTACCTTTCCCGTACCGACGACATGATCATCACAGCCGGCTACAACATCGCCGGTCCCGAGGTCGAGGAAGTGCTGCTGCAACACCCGGCCGTGGCCGAATGCGCCGTCGTGGCCAGCCCGGACGCCGAGCGCGGCCAGGTGGTGATGGCCTACGTGGTGCTCAAGGCTGGTGCGCAGGCAGGGCCGGACATGGCCAAGC
Organism: Burkholderiales bacterium; assembly: GCA_038207625.1. Taxonomy (GTDB): domain Bacteria; phylum Pseudomonadota; class Gammaproteobacteria; order Burkholderiales; family Burkholderiaceae_D; genus JBBQZO01. The sequence continues at coordinate 50,794 of JBBQZO010000033.1, forward strand.
AGTTGCAGGATTTCGTCAAGAATATCGTCGCGCCGTACAAATACCCGCGCCGGATCGAATTTCGTAGCAGCTTGCCGCGCACCGAAACGGGCAAGTTGCAACGCTTCAAGCTGCGCCAGGAAGCGCAAGCCGGGTTGACCTAGCGTGCAGATAGCAGCGGGCAGGGCGGGTGCGCCGGTCGCGTGCCCGATGTTGCGCGGACCCGCTCGCGGCATCGGCAAGCGCCGACGCGGCGGCAACGCCAGCACAGTTTGATTGTCTATTTTTGGAGTCGACTTTGAAACCACACCGTCTTTGCGTCTGTATGCTTGGTATTTTTGCATCGTGCGCGGCGCAGGCCGCCGACACCGTCAAGGTCGGCATGCTGACCACGCTGTCGGGCGCCGGCGCCGGGCTCGGGGTGGATATCCGCGACGGCTTCACGCTTGCGCTGAAACACCTCGACAGCAAGTTCGGCACGCTGCCCGTCGAAGTGGTCAGCGGCGACGACCAGCAGAACCCGGACGTGGCCAAGCAGCTTAGCGAGCGCATGCTCAAAAAAGACAAGGTCGATTTCATGACCGGCATCGTGTTTTCCAACGTGATGCTGGCAGTCGGCCCCAGCGTGTTCGCCGCCAAGACCTACTACGTCAGCGCCAACGCCGGGCCGTCGCAATACGCGGGTGAAGGCTGCAATCCCTATTTTTTCAACGTCGCCTGGCAGAACGACAATCTGCACGAAGCGGTCGGCAAGCAGGTGTTCGACAAGGGCTTCAAGAACGTGCTGCTGGTGGCGCCCAACTACCCGGCCGGCAAGGACGCGCTGGCGGGCTTCAAGCGCTACTACAAGGGCAAGGTCGCCGAGGAGATCTACACCAAGCTGGGCCAACTGGACTACGGCGTCGAACTGGCGCAGATCCGCGCGGCCAAACCGGACGCGGTGTATATCTTCCTGCCCGGCGGCATGGGCATCAACTTCATCAAGCAGTTCGTCGACGCCGGCCTGTCGCATTCGGCGCAGCTGTTCGGACCGGGCTTTTCGGCCGACGAGGACATCATCAAGGCGGTCGGCGCGCCGATGCTGGGCATGTTCAACGCCTCGCAGTGGGGTCACGACATGGACAACGCGCAGAACCAGCGCTTCGTGGCCGACTTCAGCAAACAGTACGGCCGCCTGCCGTCGCTGTACGCCTCGCAAGGCTACGACGCGGCGATGCTGATGGATTCGGCCGTGCGCGCCGTGAAGGGCAAGCTCGGCGACAAGGATGCGCTGGGCAAGGCGCTAAAGGCAGCCAACTTCAAGTCCGTGCGCGGCGAGTTCAGGTTCAACAACAACCACTACCCGATTCAGAACTATTATTTGCGCGTGATCGGCAAGGACAGCCTGGGACGCATCACCAATCGCACCATGGGCGCCATCTTCACCAATCACAGCGACGCCTACGCGGCAGCCTGCAAGATGCAATAGACGCGACCAGGACAGCTGACGGCCAGCCGGGCTTGCGCCGGGTCTGGCCGTTTGCACTTGCGCGGTCGGCGCCTTTTTTAACACCCAACACAACGCTAGCGGAGACACCGTGATACCAGCCTACACCCCAGAACAGATGTCCGACTTGTACAACAACGGCAAGCGCGTGCCCGACTTTGACGACTACGTCGCGCGCTGGCACGCGCGCAGCGCTGCCGCTGTGGCCGGGCTGCGCCTGCAAGCCAACCTGGCCTACGGCAGCGCGCCGCGCCAGCGCATCGACCTGTTCCAGCCGGAGGGCGAGGGCGCCGTGCCGCTGCTGGTGTTCGTGCACGGCGGCTACTGGCAATTTCTGGGCAAGGAAGACTGGAGCTGCGTGGCCGCGCCGTTTGTCGCGCGCGGCATCGCGGTGGCCATCGTCGGCTATACGCTCTGCCCGGAGACGACGGTGGCCGGCATCGTCGACGAAGTGCGCCAGGCCTGCGCTTTTCTGTACCTGAACGCCGACGCCTACCAGATCGACCGCAGCCGCATCGCCATCAGCGGTCACTCCGCCGGCGGCCACTTGACGGCGATGATGTTGGCCACCGACTGGCCGGCGCTGGACGCGCGCCTGCCGACCAATTTTTTCAACGCCGGTTTTGCCATCAGCGGCCTGTTCGACCTGGAGCCGTTGACCATCACCCACCTCAACGAGGCCTTGCGCATGAGCGGGCCGGAAGCGCTGGCCAGCAGCCCACTGTATATGGCCAAACTGTGCGCGGCCACGCCGTTGATCGCCGCAGTCGGCGCGATCGAGTCGGCCGAGTTCCTGCGCCAGAGCGCCAGCGTGGCGCAAGCGTGGCCGGGCACGCGCTATCTTGAAATCGATGGCTGCAACCACTTCAGCGTGATCGACGCCTTTTACGATCCGCAATCGGCGCTGTTTGCCGACGCGTGCGCGCTGATCGAGGCCCGGCTGCCCGCCTGACACGTGCACTCCCATCAAGCTAGTACCGGCGTCGGCAAAAGAAAGGGGGGCTATGTTCCCAATTGTTTTGCCAATTGTTTTAGGACTGGAACAATCGTCAGGCCACCGTCATTTCGAGCTTGCTCACACCGCTCAAGTTGACGTGCTGACGCGCTAGCCAATGTTCATGATTGTTCTGCATGGCAAGCCAGCTTTCAGGTGAACGACCGATTGCCTTTGAGAGGCGAAGTGCCATTTCCGGAGTGACGCGGCTAGTGCCTTTAAGTAGTCGGCTTAGAGTGGAGGCCGCCACATCAAGCTTTTCGGCTGGTTCTCGACCACTGATGCCGTTTGGCTCAAGGTAGACTTCGCTAATGAACTCGCCGGGGTGGGGAGGATTGTGCATTGCCATTAGTGATAGTCCTCATAGTCCAGGATGTACGCGTTCCCTGACCGGCATGGCAGATCAAGATGACGACTAATGCACCAAGGAAGTTGTCCTCGTTTCCCGCTTGAGGAACCTTCCTGCATACGCGTGGGTCGCCTTGCCGTGATCTAGCACCAACTGACCGTTGACCCACACACTATGCACGCCCTCGGCTGGTGCTTCCGGATGTTCGTCGGTTGATCGATCAGTCAGCGTTGCAGCGTCAAACAGAACCAGATCCGCGAATGCGCCCGCAGCAACGCGGCCACGCTGGGCAAAACCCATGTGCTGCGCCGGAAGTGACGACATCTTCCGAATTGCTTCTTCCAACGTCAGAAGGTGCGTTTCCCTGACATACAAACGGACGATTTTGGCAAAGCTGCCCACACCGCGCGGATGCATCGCATGTAGTTCGCCATCCGAACAGATGTTTGCATGGGGCCATGCGATGAAACTGGCAATATCCGCCAGCGCCATCGATGTTCCGATGACGGTGTCGATATCATGTACTTCTGGGTGACTAATTCCGTATGCCTCAGATTGGCGGATCAGCTGCAGATAGGTGGTCGCCGCGTCCTGCCCGCGCATTGCTGCAATCGTTGCAATGGTCTTGCCGACTAAGGAAGGGTCGGGTTTGAAATCGGTAATCTTCATGCCTTGCGGGGTACTGAGTTTGGTGAGCGCGAAATTTGCAGCGGCCATGTCATTAAAGTCGCGCTTGGGCAGCAATACCGAAAGATTGGAGCTCCATGCTTCATAGGGATAGATGTCTGCGCTGACCTGTATTCCTTCGGCCCTGGCTTGATCAAGTTTGCGCAGTACCAGTGCTGCCTGCCCCCAACGATCCACGATGGCGAGTTTCAAATGCGAAATCTGAACCGGGATGCCAGTCTGGCGGCCGATATCGAGCAATTCGTCCAGGGCCGCGTCGAATTCCACATCTTCGCTACGCATATGGCTGATATAGCGCCCGCCCAGCCGTGGCGACGTGCGGGCCAGCGCCAGTACTTCCTGCTTGGTGGAATATATCCCTGGATCGTATTCAAGCCCCGTGGACAATCCCAGAGAGCCTGCCGCCAGGTCTGCTGCGAGCAGTGCGTCCATTTGTCCAATTTCGGCTGGTGTGGCGGGACGTTTGTAGTCCGGTCCCATTACCCGGTCACGAAGATAGCCGTGCCCGCTATAGCTCGCTACATTGACCGTCGTCGGTGCGGCGGCGTAGCGGTTGGCGATGTCGGCGTAGCTCCCGTCACGGTTGCCATCTTGCCCGACGACGATCGTTGTCACGCCCTGCAGCAACAACGGCAGCATATCGCGCTCTTTGAAGTTGCCCTCATCATGATGACTATGGGTATCGATAAATCCTGGTGCCAGTACCAATCCCTGCGCCTGGATGACATGGTCGCTCTTGCGTCGCGTCAACTTGCCAACGGCAACCACGCGTGCGCCTTCAATGCGTACCGAAGCAGATCGCGCAGGCGTGCCCGTGCCGTCAACCAGCAGCGCGCCAACAATGAGGGTAGAGGCAGAACCTGTTCCGTGTAGCAGCAAGCTAGCGAGCAACAAAGACATTGTCCGGATGAGTATTTTCGCCATGTCAATGTTCCCATTTCTTCTTGATTTTTGAATTTCCACCATCGCTGACCGGGTGGGTGATGACCGTATGCCGTGAGCGCCCTTATCGGAGGCAAGCCACTTAATCGTCGCGGGTCACGCTAGTTGCCTGGCGAACGGCCGTTTTTGGCCGATTGCAGACCATCATACAAGGTGTTTTTTTAGTCATCAGTTTGCCACTGCATCTCTGGCCGCAGTCACATGGCCGCCATCGACAGCGCCTTCAAACAATAAAAATTAGCACTAAGATAAAAATAGTTAAAGTTTAGGCATTGACGTGCCGATATGACTAGATTCGTTCTTCATGTCTGATTTTCCATGCTGCCGCTGCAAATACAACGTCTGTTTGACCGTCCATCCCCCAGTTCCGAACAATCGCCACGAGTGGCGCACGCAACTTCCGGGCCGCCCGCGCAGGCAAGCGCCGACGCGGTAGTGCTCGTGCACGAACGCCGTTCCGATGCGGATCGTCGGGCGAGTGGCGGGCGTCGCCAGAAGCAGCACGCGACCTTTCTCGAAACCCGTATCAGCCACGGCCGGCGCTTTTCAAGGGGGCGACGGGCGACCGAACAGATCGACAACGTTGATCATCGTTCGATTTCGGTCAAGGGATAGGCGTCGTTGCACGGATCGTTTATCCATCGGCCTGTCTGTTAAAGCGGCGCGCGGAAATTGCGCACGATGTGTCATCGATCAAGAACGCGCCTTGCTGTGTGCTCGCCCGCCCGGCATACTCGGGCTTACAGCGCGCCTGTGCCGCGCAGCGAGAGGAGTGCGTATGCAACTTAAAGGTTCCTGCCATTGCGGCGCGGTGCATTTCAGTGTGGAGTCCGACACGCCGTATCCGTACCAGCGTTGCTACTGCTCGATCTGCCGCAAGACCCAGGGCGGCGGCGGCTACGCGATCAACCTGGGCGCCGACGCCAGCACCTTGACGGTGCGCGGCGGCGACGACATCAGCGTCTATCACGCCAAGATCGCCCAGCCGGACGGCAAGCGCGCCATCATCAGCACGGGGCAGCGGCATTTTTGCCGGCGTTGCGGCAGCGCCTTGTGGATGTTCAGTCCGGAGTGGCCGGAACTGGTGCATCCGTTCGCCTCGGCCATCGACACGCCGCTGCCGGCGCCGCCCGAACATACCCACCTGATGCTCGAATTCAAGGCGCCGTGGGTCGAAGTGGCGGCCGGCCCGAACGATCTGCAGTTCGACGTGTATCCGAAGGAGTCGATCGCCGACTGGCACGCGCGGCTGGGTCTGGACAGCACAGACTAAAGTGCGCGCTCGAAGAGGCGACCGTTCACAGTAAGGGCAGGGCGCACGCAGCGCCCCGTCCCGCGGTGCCTTATTGCGGTGTTAGCGCGGCGCGAAAACGCAGATAGTCCTGCGCGCTTTGCGCCGGGCGCTCGACCATCGGCACGTGGCCCACGTCGGGCATGATGATCACTTGCGAGCGCGGCATCATCTTGTGCAGCACCTCGGCCGTGGCAACGTGGATCAGCCGGTCCTTGGCGCCCCACACGATCAGCGTTGGCGTGGTCAGACCGTTGACACGCGCGTTGATCGGATCGGTGACCGTCTGCTTGAAGATCTGCTGCTCCATCGCAAAATTGTTGATGCGCTCGCGCGCCATCACGTCGAGCATGGCGCGCGGCACGTACGGCGGGTCGCTCATGACGAAGTCGAACATGCGCGCAAACTCGTCCTCGTTGTGGATCAGCAGCGGGTTTTCGCCCTTGGTCGTGATGATCTGCGCCAGTTCGCTCTTGGTGTCCTGCATGATGCCGGCCGGGTCAAGCAGCCACAGACTGGCCACATCAAGCCGATGCTCGGCCGCGTACGTCAGCGCGATATAACCGCCCATCGAATTGCCGCCAATGTGCAGCCGGCGCACGCCCAGCGCATGCATCAGCGTATCCAGACGCTGCACTTGCGCCTGCGCGCGGTAGTCGGCCCCGGCCGGATGGCCGGATTCGCCAAAGCCAGTCAGGTCCGGCACGATGACGCGGTAGTGCGGCGTCAGCAGGCGCGCCACGCGGGTGAAATTATCCTTGTTGCCGCCAAAGCCGTGCAGCAGCAGCAGCGTTTCGCCTTGTCCGCCTTCCAGATACGCGACGTGCTGCCCGTCGGGCAGGTCGATTTCCTTGCGCACCAGGTCGGCGCGCTGGCGCTCGACCTGGATGGCGAAACGGGTGGCGTGTTCGGCGATGCTGGTGCATCCGCCCAGCGTCATCAGCAGGCAAAGTATCGGGGCAAGCAAACGCAATTTGGTCGGCATATCGGTCGGTTTCGTTGATGAGCAAAGTCGCTGGGGGGGAGGGCCGCGCCGGCTGGCCGCCAGGCTGCGGGCGAAGCACGCCGTGGCGATTGTAGACGCAACTGTCATCGTTTGCAAAATGGCAGCATCGGCGGTGGCGTCACCGGGCCGTCTCTCCGTTGCTAAATAGCCACCCATGACGCGTGCTTCCATGTGGTAATATTGCCACATACATAATTGGATTCCTATACCAACAAGACGCCATGGACAAGACTAAGCGAATCAAGATCCTCGCCCTGCTGGGGATAAGCGCCTGCGCGCTGCTGGCGTATCGGGTGTACGGCTGGGACCAGATGGGGCCGGTCAACAGCCTGCACCTGGACCTGTCCAAGCCGGACGCGCTGATCGTCACCAAGAGCCTGGCCAGTTTGCCGCGCGATTTGCTCACCATCCCGCTGGCGCGCGACGTGCTCAAGGAAGACTTCCTGTTCTATTACGAGCAGAACGAGGACCGGCTTGGCCTGAAGGGCAGCCTGCGCCGCATCGCTTACGAGCACGAGTTGGGCTGGGGCGACCAGCTGATCCGCGCGGTGCTGGACGAACCGGCCGAAGTGGCGCTGTGGCGCGACGCCGACGGCTCGCTGAAGCACTTTGCGATCGCCGTCTCGCGCTCAAGCTTTACCCATCTGCTCGAAGAGGCGGGAAAGGTCGCGCTGAAAGACAGCCAGTTGCGCGTGGCCGGCGACGTGCGCGTCGATGGCGACAAGGTCACCGTGTTTGCGCTGGACTACGCGTACAACCGCACGCTGCTGTTTGCTGCGCGCGGCAACCGCATGGTGATCCTGTCGCATCCGGGCATGGTCTATGGCGGCAAGGACAACAAGCGCAGCGACGGCACTGCCGAAACGACGCTGGCCAATATGCTCACCGCCGACGCGACGCGCCAGCACCAGTTCCTGCGCCGCTTTCAGATGGAAACGACGCCCGTCGAGAGCCACAGCATCGCCGTGAAGACCGACTTTTTATCGTTCAGCTACCAGCCGTTTTTTGGCTCGCTCGACGCGCTGCGCTTCGACTTCGGCAAGGCCGGCTGGCAAACCCGCGCGTTGGTCGACGCGGCCAAGACCAAACCGGGTGCTTACGACTTTGGCGCCTTGTGGCCCGTGTTGCCGCACAATCCGGCCGCCTGCTTTGCGCTGCCGGTCGACTGGGCTGCACTCAAACCGGTGTTCGGCGGACTCGATGCGCGCGCCAAGGCGCCCGTTTCTCCCTTGGCCGATCAGCTGAGCGGACCGGCGGCCGTGTGCTGGTACGCCAGCTCGCGTCTGTACACGCCGGTGTTCGTGGCCACCAAAAAAACGGGCGCCAGCAGCGAGGCCTTGTTTGAAAACCTGTTCGACCTGTCGATCGGACGCGTCGCCGGCAGCGAGCTGACCAAAAGCGGCAAGAACGGCGAGCAGCTGTGGCAGCGCAAGGTGCTCTCGCGCTTCGGCAACCAGGGCACGGGCGAGGAGGCGTTTCAATTGCCAACCATGGCCACCAAGGGGCAGATGGTGGTGTTTTCGCCCGACGACAAGTTGGTCGAACAAGTGCTGGCGGTGCTGCGCAAGAAGGCGCCGGCGGCCGGCGACAGCGTCCCCGACGCGGCGCATACGGTGGCGTTGATCGGCTCGTCGGCGCTGGCGTCGCTGATCCAGAAGGAAGCCTTCGAGGCGCTGCCGGAAAACAGCGAAAGCGTGCTGCGCGGCGCGGCCAATCAGCATCTGGTGCCGCGCCTGGCGGCGCTGAAAAAATATCCGCCGTATCGGCTGGTCATGAAAAGCGCGCTGCCGGCCACCGGCGTGAGCTGGGTGACGGTCGACTGGCAAGCCGGCGCCCGTTAGGACAGCGGCATGAATCACCTCACCGTGCGCAGACGCGCCATCGTCGCCGGCCTGATCGCCCTGGCCGTCGCACCGGGCGCGTTCGCATTGACGGCGCCGCCCGACGCGACGCCGGCGTTGCGGCTGGACCGCGCGCAAACGCGCGCTTTCCAGGCGTGGATGCTGCGCATCGTCAGCGCCCAGTTGGAGCAGGGGCCGACGCCGCGCTGGCAGCATCGTGACTGCGCCGGCCTGGTGCGCTTTGCCGTCAACGAGGCATTGGCCACGCACGACGCCAAATGGCTGCGCGCCAACGGCATCGCCAGCGACCTGCGCCTGCCGCCCGAGCTGGCCTTGAGCGCCGCGCAAGGTGCGCTGCGCAACCGTTGGGTGCAAACGGGCGGCGGGGTCGGCCACTACGTGTCGGCGCTGGCGCTGGTGCAAAACAACAGCCGCTTCGTCGCGCGCGAACTGAACGCGGCGCAGCCAGGCGACCTGCTGTTTTTTGACCAGGGCGACGAGCAGCATCTGATGGTGTGGATGGGCTCGCGCATCGCCTATCACACCGGCACGGTCGCTCCGGGCGACACGGGCCTGCGCACGGTCGACGTGCAGCAACTGCAAACCTGGAAGGACACGCGCTGGCAACCGACGCGTGACAATCCCAATTTCATCGGCGTTTTTCGACTGGCCTTTCTCTCATGATCAAACTCACCTTCAAACGCATCTTGTTGCTGGCCCTGTCCATGCTGGCGCTGGCCGCCGCAGCGCAAGAGAGCAGCAATTACAGCCTGTTCAAGGGCGAGCCTTTCTTCCTGCTGTCGGACGCCTCGTACGGCAGCACCGAGAACGCGCTGGTACGCCTTGAAGTGCCGGGGCGCGATTCGGGACGCATGGCGTTGGAAGCGTATTCGGGCGTGGATATCGTCGTCTACCGGGTGCCGCAGCCGCTTGAATTTCTGAAAAAGCAAAGCAATCTGCACCGCGTGCAGGTGGTGGGCGACTATCAGGGCGAGGGCCTGGCCAATACGCTGAGCTATCTGTGGGACACCTTCTGGAAGCAGTCGCGCCTGGCCTGGCGCAAGATCTTTTCGTCGTCGGCACGGCACGCGGTGACGAGCGCGCAGGCGCCGCTGGTGGCCAACGACGAGGCGCTGAAGCGCCCGACCGAGTTCCGTAACAATCCCCAGTTCAAACCGCTCAAGGGTTATGATATGGTGGACCGTTTCCGCTATCCGATCTGGCAGGCCACGCCGATCGCGCCGCCCAAGGACGTCAAGCTCGATGGTTCGAGCAGCGACTTCATCGAAAAAAATCCCGGCAACGTGATGATCCCGATCGGCAAGCGCGCGCCCGGCCTGTACCTGGTCGAGGCGATTGTCGGCCAGCACCGCGCGACCACTTTGGTGTTCGTGTCCGACACAGTGGCCGTGACGAAGGTGTCGTCGACCCAGATGCTGGTGTGGTCGGCGCGGCGCGACAACGGCGCCGCCGTGGCCGACGTGAACGTGGTCTGGACCGACGGCACCGGCGTGCTCAAGTCGGGCAAGACGGGCGCGAACGGCGTCGCCTCGCTAGAGCGCGACAGCCCCGAGCACACCTATGTGATGGGCGAAGACGCCAAGGGCGGCGTGTTCGTGTCCGAAAACTATTACTACGACAGCGAGATCTACAACACCAAGATTTACGCCGTCACCGACCGGCCCTTGTACCGGCCGGGCGACGAGGTCAACGTCAAGTTCATTGCGCGCGAGTTCAAGTCGGCGCGTCTGTCGCAGGCGGCCAGTGCCGGCTTGGTGAGCTTGTCGGTGATCGACCCGAACGGCACGCCGCTGCTGACGCAAAAACTGAATCTGGCCGCCGACAGCGGCGCCGACACGCGCTTCACGCTGCCCGAGCAGGCCACCGCGGGCGGTTACGAGCTGCGCTTCACCTATCAGGACACGCAGTACGGCGCCGCTTTCCGGGTGGCCGAATACGTCAAACCGCACTTTGAGATCAACGTTGCGCCGTCCAAGCCGGACTTCAAGACGGGCGAGAACGTCAGCGGCAAAATTCAACTCAGCTACCCGGACGGCAAGCCGGTCAAGAACGCCAATTTGTCGCTGTCGCTGCGCGCCCAGAAAAATACCATGGTCGAAGGCGAGTTGCGCTACAACGGCCTGTTCCCGATCCAACTCAAGACGCAGGAACTGGCCACCGATTCGAATGGCGCCGTTGAATTTTCGCTGCCACCGGCCACTGATCCGTCGCGCTACATCCTGACCGTGCTTGCGTCTGACGGCGCCGCCTACCGGGTGAAAACCACGCGCGAATTGATGATCGAGCGCTCCAACAGCATTTATCGCCTGAAGGCGGAACGGCAGTTCTCCAATCCCGGCGAGACGGTGCGCTTTGACCTGATCGCCGAAGGGCTGGCCAGCACGCGGCCGACCCACTGGGACATGGTCCAGTTGGAGAACCAGAGCAAGACCGAGGGCACGTTTGACCCGGCCAAGAACACCTGGGACGTCACGTTTGCCGCCTCGGGCTCGTACCAGCTGACGCTGCGCGATGCGCGCAACAATATCCTCGCTGGCGCCAGCCACTGGGTCAGCGGCGCCGGTGTGAAAGCGACGCCGGGCAGCATTGAGATTGTGCTCAACCACGACCATTACGCGCCGGGCGACACGGCCGACGTGCTGATGACGTTTTCCGAACCGGTCGATCAGGCCTTGCTGACGCTCGAACGCGACAAGGTTGAACAATCCGGCCTGCTGACGGACGGCGCCGGCTGGATCAAGCCGGTGCGCGTGGCGCCCAACCAGTGGCGCGCCAGCATTCCCGTCAAAGACGAGTACGGCCCGAACATCACGTTCTCGGTCGCCTATGTGAAAAACGGCGACTACATTTTCCAGAACGCGGGCCTGCAAATCACCCAGCCGCAGATCGCGCTGCAGTTCAAGACCGACAAAGAGGTCTACCAGCCGGGCGAACTGGTGACGCTGGACGTGACCTCCACACTGGCCGGCAAACCCGTGCCGGCGATGGTGGCGCTGGGCGTGGTCGACGAAATGATCTACGTGCTGCAGCCGGAAATTGCGCCGGCCATCGGCGACTTCTTCTATCATCCGCGCCGCAACAATGTGCGCACCACGGCCAGCCTGTCGTTCATCAGCTACGACCTGGCGCAAGGGCGCAGCGAAGGCGCGCCGGCCCGTCACAACTACAACGAACGGGGCGTCAAGCTGCTCGAGCGCCCGCGCCGCGACAACATCGATACCGCGTTCTGGGACGGCAAGCTGAAAACCGGCGCAGACGGCAAGGTGCGCGTCACCTTCAAGATGCCCGACGCGCTCACGCGCTGGCGCATCACCGGGCGCGCGATCGACGCGCAGGGCACGGTCGGCCAGCACACCGCCTATCTGCGTTCTGACAAGGCGTTTTACGTCAAGTGGACGGCGCCCGACTGGATGCGCGTGGGCGATGCGCCGCAGGCCGCGCTGGCGCTGTTCAACCAGGGCACCACGGTGCAGACGGTGGACGTGTCGCTGACCAACGGCGCCGCCGTCAAGAGCCAGAAAGTGGAGGCCAAGCCGGGCGTTAATTACGTGCAGTTCCCCCTTGCGGGCGCGGCCACTTTGCTGCACCTGGAAGTCAAGCAAGGCGCCAAGCTGCTCGATTCCTTTGATGCGCCGATGCGCACCGTGCCGGCCAGTTGGAGCAGCCCGCGCGTGCTGACGCTGCCGCTGTTGGGCGCCAGCACGGCGCTGAGCCTGCCGGCCGACGCGCGCCAGATCCGCGTGTCGTTCGCACAGGATGCGGCGGCCCATTTCGCGCGCATTTCCGACGACCTGATCGACTACCCGTACGGCTGCGTCGAGCAGACGTCGAGCCGCCTGATTCCGTTGGCGCTGGGCGTGCAGCACATGGGCCCGGAGGCGGGCAGGGTGCAGGAACGCCTGACCGGGCTGCTGCAGGCGCAGCGCTTGCGCCTGGTGTCGATGGCCGGTCCGCAGGCCGTGTTTGGCTGGTGGGGCAATGCCACCGCCGGCAGCGCAATGATGACCGCCTACGCGTATTACGCTGACTGGTACGCGGCCCGTGCGCTGAAACTGGAGCTGCCGCCCGAACACTGGCAAAACCTGCTGACCGTGTACCAAAGCCTGGGTGCCAAAGAACCGCCGTTGCAGCGTGCGCTGATTTTGTGGATGGCGCAAGAAATGGGCTTGCCGGTCAAAACGCTGGCCTCCGGCCTGCTTGACGAAGCCGTGGCCGAAGCGACATTGAGCAAGGTGCCTGGCGCAGCGGCGGCCCCCGGTAACAGCCTGCTGCTCAGCGGCAGCGACGCGCGCGGCGCGCAGGCGATGGAGCTGGCCTTGCTGTCGGTGCTGGCCAGCGACAACGCGCTGGCTGTGCCTGCGCCGCTGCAAGCGCGCATCGCCGACGCCTGGGAAACGCTGCGCGCGCAGCCGGCGCCAGTGGCGCAAGCGCTGCTGCTGTTGGGGGCCAAACTGCCCAACTCGGAGGCCGACAAAGTGCTGGCCGCCGTGCGCTCGGACATGGCCACGCTGGACCGCGCGATGACGCTGGTGTGGGTGCAAAAACGCCTGGGCGGCACGCCCGGCGGCAGCACGCCGAACATCGCGCTCGATGGCGACTGGCAGCGCACGGCCAGCAAACTGGGTCAGCCTCTGTGGCGCTGGCCGGACGCGAAAGCGCTGCCGGCCGAACTGAAACTGGCGCAACCGGCCGCGCCGAAAACGGTCGCGGTGGTGCAGTACGACAGCTACGCGCCGCAGGCCAGCAGCCTGCCGGTGCAGATCGAACGGCGCATCTGGCGCATGAAGCAGGGCACTGACGGCTTCACCACCGAAGCGCTCAAGGACAACGAGGCGCTGCGCACGGACGAACTGTATCTGGACGAGATCGTGCTGAAGCCGGCCGCCGGCACCCAGCATCGCTATGGTTTGCTGGAAGTGGCGCTGCCGCCCGGCGCGTCGGTGGAAGCGGGCACCTGGGGCATCAAGCTGAAAAAGGGCGACAAGTTCGAGGCGCTCGAACGCACCCGTCACGAAGACCGGCGCGACGGCTACGTGGTGCCGATCGAACCGTTGTCCGGCGACGTGACGGTGCGCCACCTGCTGCGCTTTGCGCAAAAAGGCAGTTATGTGCTGCCGCCGACGCAGTTTTACCGCATGTATCAGCCCGAACAGAAAGCGTTCGAAGGCGGCGGCAAGACCAACCGGACCATGCGCGTCGAGTGATGCCGCGCGCGCGCTTTTGCTGCACGCTGTTGTTGGCCGCGCTGTCGGCGGCCAACGCCTGCGCCGCCACGCTGGACCTGGCGTGGTGGAAGGACGGCCAGGTGCAAACGCGCACGCTGAGCGACAACGCCGGCAGCGGCGCGGCGCGCTTCGACGCCGAGCGCAGCGTGCCGCTGGGCAGCCTGTGGAAGCTGTTCGTGTACGTGCACGCGCTGGACATGCAGGTGGCCACGCCCGATTACCGCTGCACCGGCGCCAATCCGGAAGAAGTGTATTGCTGCGATCCGGGCCGCAGCATCGCGCGCGACGTGGCGCTGGTGCAGTCGTGCGGGCCATTTTTTGCCCCTCAGCGCCTGATGCTGTCCACGCCGGTGTGGCATGACTATTGGACGCGTCAGTTGGGCGTGCCCTTGACGGGCGACTTGGACTGGCTGGCCGATCCCGCCCGCCTGACGCCCGAGCGCCTGGTGACGCTGCGCAGTTTGCTGCGCGCGCTGGCCAGCGTGCCGCCCGTCAGCCGCGCGCAGGCCGAATCGGCGCTGCTGCGCGTGGTGCTCGACGGACGCGGCGCCGGCACCGTGCGCTGGTTCGGCAGCCGTTTGCGCGTGAAGACGTTTTCGTGGCACGAGGCGGGCAAGCCAAAACAGCGGCTGGGCGGCGCGGCCGGCTGGCTGGCCGACGGCACGCCGATCTGGTTTTCCGGCCATGACAGCAGCAGCGCGGTGCTGCAGC
>JBBQZO010000034.1:0-64307 GCA_038207625.1 Burkholderiales bacterium
GCCGGCGCTGCGCCACCTGCCGGCCGAACAGCGCGAGCAGATCCTGAAAACGCTCAAGCTGGCCGAGGACCTGGGCGCGACCACGGCGGTGCTGTCGTCCAACGACATCGCGCAGGCCGCCGTCGACTACGCGCGCAGTCACAACCTGGCCAAGATCACGCTGGGCCGGGGCCACCGCAGCTGGCCGTGGCGCACCCCGCACATCGGACGCATCGCCCGCTACGCGCCCGACATCGACCTGATCGAGATCGGCGCGGCCGCCAACGAAGCGGCGCCGGCGCCGCGCCGCGCCGCCGACGAGCAGGATGTCGACGGCCCGGACGGCTACCTGAAGGCGCGCGCCTGGTCGTATGTGTGGGCGGCGCTGGCCAGCGTGGCCACCGCCCTGCTGGCCACGCCGCTGCTGGCTTATGTGGACCTGGCCAATATCGCCATGCTGTTTCTGCTGGTGGTGGTGCTGGTGGCGGTGCGCTTCGGGCGCGGGCCGTCGGTGCTGGCCACTTGCGTCTCGGTGGCCTGCTTCGATTTTTTCTTCGTGCCGCCGCGCTTCACCTTCGCCGTGTCCGACTTCCAGTACCTGATCACCTTCGCGGTGATGCTGGCGGTGGGCCTGATCACCGGCCACCTGACGTCCGACCTGCGCTTCCAGGCGCATGTCGCCTCGCACCGCGAGGCGCGCTGGCGCGCGCTGTACGAGTTCGCGCGCGAGTTGTCGGGCGCGCTGCAGACCGAGCAGGTGTTCGAGACCACCCGCAGCTTCATCCAGCGCGCTTTTCGCGCGCGCGCCACCTTGCTGATCCCGGACGACGACGGACGGCTGGGCTTGCCGCAGTTGGACGGCGCGGCCAGCGTCACGCTCGACACCGGCATCGCACAGTGGGCTTTTGATCACGCCGAGAGCGCCGGCTTGGGCACCGACACGCTGCCGGCCAGCAAAGTGTTCTACTTGCCGCTGGTGGCGCCGATGCGCACCCGCGGCGTGCTGGCGATCGAACCCGAACAGCGCCGCTGGCTGCTAGTGCCGGAGCAGCGCCAGCAGCTCGACACCTTCGCCGCGCTGGCCGCGATCGCGCTCGAGCGCGTGCATTACATCGAAGTGGCGCAAAACGCGCTGGTGAGCATGGAGTCCGAGCGCCTGCGCAACTCGCTGCTGGCGGCGCTGTCGCACGATTTGCGCACGCCTTTGACGTCGCTGGTCGGACTGTCCGAATCGCTGTCGGGCTCGCGCCCGCCGCTGGCGCCGGCCCAGCAGGACATGGCGCGCGCGCTGCACGAGGAGGCGCTGCGCATGAGCGCGCTGGTGGCCAATCTGCTCGACATGGCACGCATCCAGAGCGGCGACGTCAAACTCAATTTGCAATGGCAGCCGCTCGAAGAAGTGGTTGGCAGCGCGCTGCGCGCCAGCGCCTCGCAACTCAAACAGCATGTGGTGAGCACCGAGCTGGCGCGCGAGCTGCCGCTGGTGCGCTTTGACGCCGTGCTGATTGAGCGGGTGCTGTGCAATCTGCTGGAAAACGCCGCCAAGTACACCCCGCCCGGTTCGCACATCGGCATCACGGCCCAGTTACACGGCGTGTGGCTCAACGTGATGGTCTATGATGACGGCCCCGGCCTGCCGCACGGACGCGAACAGGCCGTGTTCGAAAAATTCACCCGCGGCGAACGCGAATCGGCGCTGCCTGGCGTGGGCCTGGGGCTGGCCATTTGCCGCGCCATCGTCGAGGCGCACGGCGGCAAGATCGACGCTTGCGCCTCGCCCGAAGGCGGCGCCGGTTTCGTGTTTTCGCTGCCGCTGGGCGTGCCGCCGGCGATGCCCGAACTCGATACCGAAGCACAGGAGCCACAATGAATGAACCCGCACCGACCGCTCTGCTGATCGAAGACGAACCACAGATCCGTCGCTTCGTGCGCGGCGCGCTGGAAGACGAGGGCTGGCACGTGTTCGAGGCGGAAACGGCCAGGCGCGGCCTGATCGACGCGGGCACCCGCAAGCCCGACCTGATCGTGCTCGACCTGGGCCTGCCCGACGGCGACGGCATCGACGTCATCAAAGACATCCGCAAATGGTCGAGCGTGCCGATGATCGTGCTGTCGGCGCGGGTGGGCGAGGCCGATAAGATCCGCGCGCTCGACGCCGGCGCCGACGATTTTCTGAGCAAACCGTTCGGCGTCGGCGAGCTGATGGCGCGCGTGCGCGCCACCTTGCGCCGCCAGCGCCAGCCGGCGCCCGATTCGGGCGGCCTGGTCGCGTTCGGCGACGTCACGGTCGACCTCAAGGACCGGCGCGTCACCAAGGCCGGCGCGCCCGTGCACCTGACGCCCACCGAATACCGCCTGCTGGCGGTGCTGGTGGCCAACGCCGGGCGGGTGGTCACCAATCCCCAGCTGTTGCGCACCGTGTGGGGACCGTCGCAGGCCGAAAACGGCCACTACCTGCGCATCTACATGGGCCACCTGCGCCACAAGCTGGAGGACGACCCGACCCAGCCGCGCTTTTTGCTGACCGAGACGGCCGTCGGCTACCGCCTGCAACTGCCCGTGTGAGGCGCCGGCGGGGCCGCGCGGCACGGGCGCGCCCGCCACGCCGCCGGCCCGTTCCGGTGGAATATGCTTGCCAGCGCCTGCGATTCTGGTTAGATTGGTATGTCGACCCGGGTGACTGCATCCGATTTACTCACCGAGCCTGAAACATGCATTCAACCAAGTATCCGTTCGCTGTCCGCCTGATCGGCTTCGAACCCACCGAAGCACGCATGATCGCGGCAATGCTGTCGCATACGCCGCAAGCAGGGCCGTCCTACCATTGTCTGATGGAAGAGAGCCTGCAGGAACCCGATTTGTTCATCGCCAATGGCGACGAACTCAAAGCGCTCACGGCGCTGGCCGCGCTCAACCCGAGCAAGGTGCAGCCGGCCCTGATTGTCGGCGCCACCCCGGTCGCCTTGCCCTATCCGCAGTTGATGCGCCCGTTCGACGCCGCGCGCATCAACGGCGTGCTGGCCGAAATGATGATGCGGCGCGCCGATGCGCTGTCGCTGCTGACGGCGGCCGGCATGCCGGTGCTGTCCGAGCGGCGCCGGCGCGAGCGGCTCGACTTCGACCTGACCGAACCGTCCGAGTACGCCGCGATGCGCCGTCCGCCCCCGTGCGGCGCGGTGCTGGTGATCGACAAGGGCGGCGCCTTTCGCGACCATGCCGCCAAGCTGCTCGGCCACAGCCGGGTGTCGATCGAATGGACCGACAGCGCCTCGACGGCGGTGCGTCTGTGCGATGAGACGCCCGTGTCGCTGGTGATCATCAACACGTCCACGCCGGACATCGACCCGTACGGCCTGTGCCGCGCGATCAAGGGCTTGTCCGACGGCAGCCGCATTGCCGTGGTGTTTCTGGTCGGTGCCACCTTCACCTACGACAGCGACAAGGCGCGCGTGGCCGGCGTGCGCGGCCTGCTCGACAAACCGGTGGCCGACCGCCACCTGCTGGCGACGCTGAAAAAGCTGCTGTCGCTGCCGATGTAGCCGGCGCCACCCGCGCTGGCGCACGCGCGCCCGTTGATGTGCATGGCTGCGCCATGTCGGTCTGCTGTGGTGCTTGGTGCTGCGCGGGGCGGCAGCGCGCACGGCGCCGGGGCGATCCAGCGACCCAGCTTGGGCGCTTGACGGCGGCTCGGTTTCACGTCCTGCAAGCCTGATGCGATGCTGCGCACGCGGCTACCTTGTCGCCGACGGTCGCCAACGTCCCAGCGCGCTGTTGCTATTGCGGCGTGCAGGGCGTGTGCGCAGGTCGCTTCGGACAGTTTGTTACACGTTCGAAACGTGCGCCCCGCAGGGCGCGCTATATTGAACGCATACACAGCTTCCTTGTTTGCCGACAATGCCATTTCGAGACGATCCCGCAAGCAAAGCCCCCGCCGCCACGCCCGAACCCGAGCCTGAGCGCGCTGCCGACGCGCCCCCGCGCTACCTGAAACCGAACGACACCGCGATGGCGCTGGCCTGGCGCGTGGTGCTGGCGCGTTTTCGCGCCATGTCCGACAAGGCGGGCCGCAACTTCATGCGGCGCACCTTGCGCATCGGCGTGTCGGCACGCATCTTTCACCCGGAGCCGGGCGCGACCGGCCTGCGCAGCAAGAACCTGCAATATCTGGAAGAGTCGATTGCCCAATGGGTGATGTCGCGCGACGCGCTGGTGTTCATGATCCCCACGGTCAACACCAGCGGCATGCTGCACCCCAGTAACATCACCTTGCGCCACTACGCGCGCCATCTGGACGGGCTGGTGCTGCAGGGCGGGGCCGACGTCGCGCCGCAGTCGTATTCCGAGGTGGCCACCCGGCCCGAGTGGAACGGCGACCGCGCGCGCGACCTGTACGAGCTTGAACTGCTGCACGAATTCGTCGAGGCCGGCAAACCGGTGCTGGGCATTTGCCGCGGCTGCCAGCTGATCAACGTGGCCTTTGGCGGCTCGCTGTACCAGGACGTGGCCACCGACGTGCCGCAGGCGATCGCCCACGTCAGCGACCTGTACGATGGCAACCGGCATGCGCTGCGCTTTCCGCCCGGCTCCACGCTGGCGGGCCTGTTTCCAGGCATCGAGGCGCCGATCGTCAATTCGATCCACCATCAGGCGGTCAAGGATCTGGGGCGCGACATTTCGGCGGAGGCGTTGTCGGAGACCGACGGCATGATCGAGGCGATCCGCTACCGCCGCGCGCGCTTCGTGATGGGTTTGCAGTGGCATCCGGAATTTCACCGCGCGGGCGGACAGGAACTGCTCGACTGCACGCCCATCCTCGATGAATTTCTGCGCGCCGGGCGCGAGACGCGTTTTTAGGAGCGCGATTGTGCGGCACGCAGCGTGCCGTACACCCCATCACGCCGGGGTGTGCGCACATACGCGCAGATCCCACGGCGAGGCGGTTGCATGCGGAGCCGCGTGCAAGCGCTTCAGGCAACCGCTTCAGCCAGCCGCGCGGCCGATGGCTAGGTCCGAAAGCGCTTGATGGCCGCGTCGACCATGCCCTCGGCATTGCAGTGCGCGTGCGAATACTGCTGGCGCAGGAAGGTGGCGTCGCCGTGTTCCTGCGCGACCGTTTGCAGATGACGCAGCCCGTCCAGGCTGCCCAGCGCTTCGCCGTAGGGCATCATTTTCTCGAGCGTGGCGAGGATGTCCTCGCGCAGCGGCAGCGCCTGGTAGGTTTTCGGGTGCGTGATGGTGCCATCGAGCCCGAAGCGGCAAGCCTGGAACCGGTTGTAGGTGTAGACCAGATAGTCGTCCTCGACCGGCGGCGGCTCGGTGCGCTCGAGCAGATAGCAGCACAGCGCCTGCAGATAGGCCGCCAGCGCGGCGGCGTGCTCGACCGTCAGCGGCGTGTCGCACACGCGCAGTTCGATGGTGCCGAACTCCGGCTTGGGCCGAATATCCCAGTAAAAATCCTTCATGCTCTTGATGATGCCGGTGTTTTCCATCTTCGCGAAATAGACGTTGGAAAACTCATCCCAGCTCAGCGTGAACGGCGCGCGTCCGCTCATCGGAAAGGCGAACACGGAATTCAAGCGGGCAGAATCGAACAGCGTGTCGCGCCCCTGCACGAATGGCGACGAGGCCGACAGGGCGATGAAATGGGGAATGTAGCGGTTCAAGGCATGCAGCAGATACATCGCATTGTCGCCCGAGCTGCAGCCGATGTGCACGTGCTGGCCGAAGATGGTGAACTGCTTGGCCAGGTAACCGTACAGCGTGGAGATTTCCTGGAAGCGCGGCTTGGTGTAGATCTTCTGTTCCGACCACTGCTGGAACGGATGGGTGCCGCCGCCGCAGATGCCGATCCCCAGCGTGTCGCCGGCCACCACCAGCGTGTCGCGGATGTCGCGCAGTTCGGCCACCAGGGGCGCATAGCTTTTCTGCACGCTCGAATTAATTTCGATCATGCTCTCGGTGATTTCCGGCGTCACGTTGCCGGGGAACGGCTTCTTGGCCAGCAGGTGCAGCAGGTCGGGGCTGGCGGCGGTCAGGTCGAAATTCGACAGGCCGATCAGTTGCAGCTCCAGTTCGACGCCGAAGGTGAGCGCCTCGGAGGTGGCAAACGGTTCAAGTGGCATCGCGGCTCTCCGGTGGATGGGGGGTTTCGCGCGCCCAGTCGAGCGCGCTTTGGATCAGCAGCGGGCCGAACACTTCGAGCATCATCGTCACGGCCGCCATTGCGCGCAATTCGTCGGCCACGATGACGCCGCGCAGGCGCGCATGTTCGAGCACCAGGATGGCGAAGATCGACAGCGGCGCCAGCGACAGGCCGGTCAGCCAGCCCTTGCGCCAGGACACGCCCGACAGGTGAGAAAACAGCGTCACGCACAGCGTCTTGGTGAGCATGCGCGCCACTAGCACCACCAGCGCCAGCGCGGCGCCGGCCATTGCCTTGTGCCAGTCCAGCGTCGAGGCTGCGTAGACGAACAGCAGCACCGTCAGCAGCTCGCCCAGCGCGCCGAAATTGCGCTGGGTCTGGCTGAAGGTGGTGCGCCGGTGACGCGCCACCAGGCCGAAGGCGAGTGCGCCGATTTCAGGCGACAGCTTGGCCGTGTAGGTCAGCGACACCAGCAAAATCAATCCCAGTGCGAACGCCACGGTGGCGTCCTGGGTGCTGTTGCCCAAGAGGCGCAGCATGCCCGGCACGATCACGCCCAGCACCGCACCGATGCCCAGCGACAGCAGCAGTGTGATCAGACTGTTGAGCGTGGCTTCGGCGATATCGCCCGAGCTGCGGAAGATCCACAGGCCGATGACGATGTTGAAGGCGAACACGGCCAGCATGCAATTGAGCGCCGTCAGGTGCAACACCCGCTCGGTCACCTGGCCGGAGCTGCGCTGCTCGTTGATGACGCGCACCAAACTGGCTGGCGAGGTGGCCATCGCCAGCGAGGCGAGCATCAGCGCGGTGATGTTGTTGACGTTGAAGGCGCTGGCGATCAGGTACACCACGCCAAACGTGGCCAGCGCCTCGACCAGTCCGGCCAGGCCTATCCACGGATTGGTCAGCAACCAGCGCACATTGATGCGGTAGCCCAATTCGAACAGGATCAGCCCGAAGGCGACGTCGGCCAGCGCCAGGATCGGCTCGCTGTCGGACAGGGGTAAAAAACTGCTTTGGGTGGTGGCCAGCACAAAGCCGACCAGACCGTAGAAACTGATGCTGGGTAAGCGCGTCCAGCGTTGGCCGAACTCGCCCACGACCCAGGCGATCACGATCGCGCAGGGCCAGACCAGGCTGTTGGCCATCAATGAAAAATCAGGCACGGGCATTCCTTTCGTGCCGAGTCCGACCGGCACACCAGGCTGGCGTGCCGAACTGGCAATCTAAATTCTACGCGACGGCGGGGCGCGCACGATTCAATATTGCGAAATGGAAAGCAAGCGCAGACGTGGAGGACGGCGCTGCACGCCAGTATGGCCTAGTATGGCCATCTGTTTATTATTGACACGAGGTCACCATGCGCGCTGCGATCGCGATGTTGAGCTGCCTTAGCCTGTGCGTCGGCCTGGCCTGGGCCGACGAGCGTCTGGACGGCCTGAAAAAAATGAACACCGAGGCCTGCGTGAGCTTCGGTTCCAGCCTGCCTGGCGCGCCCAAGGATGCCAAGCTGATCGAGCCGTTCTGCGACTGTGTGTCGGACAATTACTGGGCCAGCGTGCCGCAAAGCGAAATCGACGAATTGCTCAGCGCCGGCCACTCGGTCAGCCTGGGCCGCCACGTTACCGAACGGATGGGCGCGGCCAAGGCCAGTTGCAAGAAGAAACTCGGGTTTTGATTGGGCAGTGAACGGTCTGGTCCTGACGAGTTGTCCGGATCAGCGGCAAATAGCTGAAACCGCATCGTAGACTATGGCGGCGGCTGGGACGACGGGTTTACTTCCCGTTTTAGGGGGGATCTCGTCAGAATAGACCTCGCCGCAGTGGGAATTGATCAAACACCGTTTACGAGGCATACTCACCTGTATAAAGCGTCAACATTGACGCTGCCAAAATAGTTGGACCGATTAAACCATGACAACAGTCTCAGGAAGAAAAATTACTTACGTCGTGGCGAGTGACGTCAATCCGAGAGATGGAATCGGTCTGGAGACTTATATCGACGGCTATCTCGTCATGGAGATTTTTAGGGACGACTCCGAGCGAAGAACTTATATGAGGTTATTCGGGAAAGACGTCGAGCTGGACGTTCTAGAAGCGTCAATCGAGAAATACAAGGAACGAATCGATCTCAACTACATCGAGTATCCGGGTGAGTAAGCTATCGCCCAACAATTCCGTCAACCGGACGCCACATCGCTTTGCGCTGTAGCGTCCGGTTACATCCATTCGTTAAATGCTTGGCTCCATGACACTCAACGACTTGACGGTAGACTTTAAACACCTTGACCGCACTGCGCTCCTTGCGGATTGGCGGTGGCTACTCGGAAAAAACAAAGTACCAATCATGCTTTCCGCATCTGGTGACGCCTTTCTGCAAGACATCGGAACGGGGGAGATCCACGTCCTGGATGTCGCTGCAAATCAGGTCGAACTTGTAGCGGGAACGCTTGATGAGTTTCAAACCCAGCTCAACGACCACGCATTTGTTGGTAAGTATTTCGCAGTTCAACGGGTTGACGACTTGCGAAAGAGCGGCCTTCAACTCCCATTTGGCAAGATTTATAGCTTTATCCATCCGCCCTGGCTGGGCGGCGCATACATTTTGGGTAACATCGAGGTAAGCGACATCGAGGTTCACTTCTCAATGACAGGGCAGCTCGGGCAACAGACAGCGCGCCTCGCCAACGGGGCAACGATTAGCAGCATGTCGACCCTGAGGGCGGCTTCCCACAAACCGTGGTGGAACGTGTGGTGAATTCGATGGTGTTTAACATGGCGCTCGTTCCAATGAGCCGGATGCGCTGTCATTCTTTTGCATAGTCCGCTGACGGCCTGTCGCACAGGCTGAAGTTAGACGTCACAAACCGATTTCTTTGTAATTACTTGCAGATCAGAGAGGCATCATGTCCAAGCTACGCGTAGAGAGTTTCACGATTTCACTAGACGGTTTCGGCGCTGGCCTAGACCAGAACATCAACAATCCGATGGGCGTTGGCGGCGCGTCGCTTCATGGTTGGGCGATCCCCACGCGCACCTTCCAGCAAAAGGTATTCGGCAACGAGGGCGGGGAAACGGGTGTCGATGATGAGTTTGCCGCGCGAGGTTTCCACAACATCGGTGCATGGATCCTCGGCAGGAATATGTTCGGGCCTGTTCGCGGTCCATGGCCGGACGAAAGCTGGCGCGGTTGGTGGGGCGATAACCCTGTATATCAGGTCCCCGTATTCGTGCTCACGCACCACCCGCGCCCACCGCTGGTCATGGAAGGCGGAACGACCTTTCACTTCGTGACCGAAGGCGCTGCCGTCGCTTTTGAGCGCGCCCGGGAAGCCGCTGGAGGCAAAGATGTTCGCGTTGGTGGCGGAGTCAATGCCATTCAACAGTATCTTCGCCTGCGCCTAATCGATGAGATGCACTTCGCCATATCGCCAGTCCTGCTCGGCGCCGGTGAGCGCCTGTTCGACGGTGTGAATCTTCCCGCCTTGGGCTATGCCTGCGTCAAGCACGAAGCCACGGCACTGGCCACCCATGTGATTTTGTCGCGGCAGTGACCATCTTGCCCAACGCCTCAATGTACCCGGACGTCGCCACTAAACGGCAGCACCGGTGATTTTAACAAGTTAGCCGAATGAGGCGCCACGTTGGCAATCTGGCAGTTCGAGCTCGCATTTGTACAACGTTCCGTCCCTATGCCGCAGCGTGAAGGGTCACGTCGACGCCAGCAACAACAACTGCGGGACACGATCGACATCATTATTTGAAAGCTTGGTAAACCGGTGGCGTCGATGTACGGCTCATGGCGGCGCAAGCGGGCGCAGCGGCAGGCGCGCGATGACTTGATGGCGCGCCCCGTCCTGGACGAAACCCAACTGGCCCTGCTGGCGTACCACGATCTGCTGCGCGATGGCCAGGCCCAGGCCGAAGCCGGGCACGCCCCGGCTGGCGTCGCCGCGCGCGAAGGCCTCCATCAGATGCCCGGCGCCGTCCTGCGCCAGACCAGGGCCGGCATCGGACACGCTCAGGATCGCCACGCCGTCCTGCTCCACGATCTCGACCGCGACAGGCAAACCGCCGTGTTTGAGCGCGTTGTCGACCAGGTTCACCAGCAAACGCTCGAGCAGCAGCGCGTTCGAGCGTTGCAGCAGCAGATGGGCGGGCGCGCGCAGCCGCAGTTCATGGTCGGGCCGCCCGAAGCCGGCCAGTGCGTGGCGCGCCACTTCGGCCAGGTCCACCGCCTCGTCCAGCGGGACGGTGCTGGCGCGTATGAATTCGAGAAAACTGGCCGTTAGCCGATCGGCGTGATCGACATTACGCGTGATGGCGGCCACGCCGGCCACGTTGTCGCCCGTCTCGGGCAGCATCTCGGCGGCGAGGCGGATCCGGCTCAGCGGGCTGCGCAGATCGTGCGACACGCCCGCCAGCAGCAGCGCGCGTTCGCGCTCGTTGCGCTGCAGCCGCTCGGCCAGCTGGCGGTAGGCGTTTTCGATCTCGATCAGCTCGAGCGGCGCCTTGCCGTCGAGCGGCGCCGGCCATGCCAGGGCCGGGTCGCCGCCCGATTGGGCGTGCGAGAGCATGCGCAGACGCAGTTGCTCCAGCGGGCGCGTGACGCGCTGCGCAAAAATCCAGCTGACCCAGCCGGTCACCACAAATAGCAGCACGACGCCGACGGTCATGCGCGGCGCCCAGCTCGGCAGCACGGACGGCACATTGCCGCGCTCCCAAACGGGCGCCGCGCCCGGCGTCGCCAGGTGCGCCCACATGAACAGCTTGCCGTCGCCGTGACTGAGCCAGACGTCGTCGACCAGCACGTCGCGCCGGGCCAGCGCCTGCACGAAACTGACCACGGCGGGCATGACGAACACCCGCAGCTTCAGACCCTCGGGCAGATGCGCATGGCGACTGATGCTCACGCCCAGCCCGTCGACCGGGATCTCGCGCGTCAGGGCGGCGCTTTGCGCCAGCTTGATCGTCGGCGCCAGCAGGATGGCGAATTCCTGCGCCGCCAGCTGGTTGCGCTCGACCACCAGCAGGCCCCCGATCACCAGGAACGAGCAGCTCAGCAGCACCAGTTGCGCCAGCAACTGGTGCAGGAACAGCGAGTTAATTCTCTGGGAATTCATCGGCAGACTGCCCGCCTTGCTGCGTGCCGCGCGGCACGAACGCGTACCCTTCGCCGCGCACGGTTTTGATCCATTCGCCGCCCGGCATCATCTGCGCCAGGCGGCGGCGCAGGCGCCCCACCTGCACGTCGACGGTCCGGTCCAGCGGCCGATAGGCGCTCGCCTGCACGGCATTGCTCAACAGTTCGCGCGATACCACCTGCCCCGGAACGCGCGCCAATTCGACCAGCAGCTTGAACTCGATGCCGGTCAGCACGACCGCCTGGCCGTTGACCAGCACTTCGCGGCGCAACAGGTCGATGCTCAGCTCACCGAACTGGCGCTGCATGGCCGATTTCTGCGCCACCGGGGCCTGGCGCCGTATCAGCGCGCGCAGACGCGCCACCAGCTCGCGCTTTTCGAACGGTTTGGGCAGGTAGTCGTCGGCGCCCAATTCCAGGCCCAGCACGCGGTCGAACGGATCGCCGCGCGCGGTCAGCATCAGGATGCCCAGACCCGGGTAGGCGCTGCGCCAGCGCCGGCACAACTCCATGCCGCTGGCGTCGGGCAGCATCACGTCGAGCAGCACGACCGCCGGCAGGCTGTCGGCCAGCGCGTGGTCGGCCTGCCTGCCGTTGTACGCCGGCCTGGCCTCCCAGCCTTCGCTCTCGAGCAGGCGCACCAGCATGGCCGACAGCTCGGCGTCGTCATCGACGATCAGAACGACAGCTTTTGACATTGGTAAGCAATCATGAAAGCTGGCCTCAAAAAATATATCCGAGCACATTATGCCTCGCTATCCGGGCCCGGGGAGTGCCGCACGGCATTTGCGACAACATTGTCATATAACGTCGCCATACGTCGCACACCGCCAATGAGGATTTTCGTACACTCATTTCGCCCCACACAAAGTCGCACGCATGCACCAGGCAGTGCTCGCCGCAATGTGTTTGTTGTCGGCCAGCGAGCCGCGGTCACCCTAACTATCTTCTTCCAAAGGTCAATACTATGAAAATCAAATTTCAACTCGGTCTGCTCGGCGCGGTCATGCTGTGCGCTTTGTCGCAAACGGCAACGGCCGGGCTGCAGGATCGCTTCGCCGCCCGTGACACAAAAATCCTCGCGGCCCGTTTTGCGCAGGCCGACAAGGATCACGACGGCAAACTGACGCTCGACGAGGCCAAGGCGGGCATGCCCCTGGTGGCCAAAAACTTTGCCAAGGTCGACAAAGCCAACAGCGGCTTCGTGACCATCGCCGACATCAAGGCCGCGATTGCCGCCGGCGTCATGTCCGCGTCGGCGGCGACCTCGGGCACCGCCGATGCACCGGCGAAGGCGCCGGCCGCAGCGACCGCCACGACCGCCGCAGCCCCAACCGTCAGCGCTGATGCGCCGGCCACGCCAGCGCCAGCGGCCAACTAATTTCAAGCCGGTCCGGCGGGGGGCAAGCAGCCCTCGCCGGCATCGCGCCTCGGATAGGCGTGAACGGGTTTCAAGCACCGCGTGAATGTGGGTCTTGCGCGCGTTTTGACGACGCCCCTGCCACCCGTTCGATGTCACTTTTCGCTGCCCGAGATGGGGTTGAAATGCGGACTTGCTGAATCACACGTCGTTTCATGCTTAGCCAATCAAAGAGAAACTGGATGATGAAAATAGTTGCTTATTGCCGATCCCTGGCCTTGATCGCAGCGGCCTGCCTGGCGCCACACCTCGCGCAGGCGGCGACCATGTGCGCCGTCGAAAACGGGATGTGTTCCACGCCCAAGCCCTCGGTGGTGCTGTATGGCACAGGCCAAAAATGGGCCGTGAAGGACACCGCCGGCGCTGCCATCGCCTGCAACAACGCCACCTTCGGCGACCCCAATCCCGGCAAGTCCAAGCAGTGCCTGGTGATCGCATTCGACGAGCTGGCGGTATGTGCCTCCGAAGGCGGCAGCTGCACGGCCACCGGTCCGTCGTTCGTGGCCTATGGCGCGGGTAATCGCTTCAAGGCCAAGCTGGTCGCGTCCGGGCCCGTGAAATGCGCCAACGAGGTGTTCACCGACCCCGCGCCGGGCACCGTCAAGCAATGCCGCATGGAGTTGCTGCCCTCTGACGCTCGTACTGGCGACCAGCCGACGGGCGCCGCACCGTCAACGACTTCCACCGCGACTGACTTCTACTGGAAGGGCAGCTATGGGCGCGGTGTCGGCACGCCGCTCGATACCTGCGCCGCGGGCAAGAACCAACGGGCCGCCCTTTGCTACGACAAGTGCCGTGAGGGCTTCAGCGATCACGGCACGTTGACCTGCTCGACCGATTGCCCTCAGGGCTACAGCGACACCGGCGCCACCTGCCACTACAACGGCGACAAATCCTATTCGCCAGTCCACTGGGACAACTGCCACACCCGCACCGCCAAGGTCTGCGCGTTCGGGGCTTGTGTGGGCGGCGATTGCGTAGGGGGCCTGACCGAAGACGGCTGCCGCGACGGCTACCGCAAGGATGCGTCGGTGTGCTGGAAAAACATCGCTGTTCCGCCCGGCATGACGGGCAGCGCATGGGACCCCACCAAGCACGTGTACAACCTCGCGCCAGAGCCCATGGTCTGCGGCGGCGGCAAGCAGGAAGACGTGGGCCTTTGCTACACGCCCTGCCGCGGTGGCTACAAAGGCATCGGGCCGGTCTGCTGGGCCAACGTGCCAACCAAATTTGTGGACTGCGGTGCGGGCTATGCAAAAGACAACACGGCCTGCGCCAGTGTCGTGTTCAACCAGGTAATGCCGGTCTTTTCTGTCATTGAGGACGTTTGCAAAATCACCGAGATTCCGTTCCTCAGCCAGGCCTGCACAGCCGCTGGTGAAGCCACTGCCTACACCAAGGCGGCCAAGTTCTTCGGCAAGCGCGTTGAAGACCTCAAGAGCATGGCCGGCTTCAGCAAAAAGGCCGAAGATGCCGCCAAGGGCCTGGAAAAAGCCGCCCCCGAGCTCAAGGACCTGTTGGCACAAGTGGGCGACACCAAGAGCCTGCTGCGAGGCGTGACGGCGGACAAGCTCTTCACGGCCGTGCCGGCCAAAGTGTCCGAGATCATGGGCAAGCTGAGCAAGGACCCCAACAACCTGGCCAAGGTGGAGCGCATTGCCAACTACCTGCGTACTTCGCTGGGCCAGCCGCCCTTCGCGCCTCAGGGCACCGACACCGAGAAAGCCTTCGCCATCGTGCGTGACATGTCGACATCTCTGGGCGTCGCTGTCGCGCTGCATAGCCTGGCGATGCCGGAGTATGCCATCACGCCGGCGGGCCAGGCTGAGGCACTTGCCTCCGACACCTTTAGCCTGATCTCCGGCTACTTGTACACGGTCAAGGGGCAGTGAGGGCGCGCAGGCCTGTTGTAGGCGGCCTGCGATACACACACCTGATCCAGCGATCTTCCCCAACCCGGGCACGCCTTGATGGGCGTGCTCCTACCTGAGACCACACCATGAATTTCTTGAAGTTCGTCGCCAGCGCAGGTTTGATCTTGTCCGCCGGCGCCACCCAGGCGCAGACGGCGCCCCACGATGCGGCCATGCGCTATGTGCGCACGGCCTTGGCACAAGGCCGGCTTTGCAGCGCTGCGCTGTTGAAGGACGAAGCCAGGCCGTTCTACCAAGCGCCCTCGGCGGCGGTCAAAGCGGTGCTGCTGCTTGATGCGCCCAATCTGAAGGGCTCGGACGAGCTCAAGCAACTGAGCGAGAAAGAGCGGATGCAAATCTTCGTGCTGGTCGGGGCCGCTCAAAGCTGCCATGCCCATGTCGACGCATTCCTCGCGCTGCTGACCGGCCTGAACAACAAGACGCTCGAGCTCAAGCAAGTGCCCAAGGACATCGAAGAGTTCGCGCAGCTGCAGGCCGTGCATGAGAAGGCGGCTGCCGCGATGGAGACGGTCTCGAAGGCTTCACCCGAAGCGGCGCATTTCCTGATGGTTCATGGGGCGCTTGCGAAGTAGCTTCGAGCGCCCGTCGACGCAGCCGTTGAGCGGTGATCGCCGGGAATCGATCCGGCGGCCTGTTCGGCGCACTGCCTGAAACACAGCCATCAAGCGGCCCATGCCTGACAGCAGGGTCGCCGGGCCAACTGCTGCGCATATCGGCGGCACGGTCCTGAGCATCACGGCTGATGGTTACTGAGTATGCTGCTTGACGGTGGCGCTAGCCAAACGACAATGAACGTGACAACTGCGGGTCGATCGGCGTGTTGATGGCCACGCTCGATACGTCTATTTGCTGAGCAGGCGCATGCCGCGCTCGAGCCCCTCTATCGTCAGCGGAAACATGCGGTTGTTCATCAACTGCTTGACGATGGAGATCGACTGGCGGTAAGGCCACAGGTTTTCCGGCTCGGGATTGAGCCAGACGAACTTGGGGAAGGCGCGGCAAAAACGCGCCAGCCATTCCGAGCCCGCCTCCTCGTTGTTGTACTCGACCGAGCCGCCCGCCTGCACGATTTCATACGGGCTCATGGTGGCGTCGCCAACAAAAATCAGCTTGGTGTCGGGCGGATACTTGCGCAGGATGTCCCAGGTGGGGAAACGCTCGGCGTTGCGGCGCCGGTTGTTTTTCCACAGGTAGTCGTAGACGCAGTTGTGGAAGTAGAAGAACTCCATGTGCTTGAACTCGGTCTTCGCGGCCGAGAACAGCTCCTCGGTGCGTTCGATATGGTCGTCCATGCTGCCGCCCACGTCGAGCAGCATCAGCACCTTGATCTTGTTCTTGCGCTCGGGGCGCATCTTGATGTCGAGAAAGCCCGCGTTGTTGGCCGTGGCGTGGATCGTCGCGTCCAGCGCCAACTCGTCCTCGGCGCCTTCGCGCGCAAATTTGCGCAGCCGGCGCAGCGCGACCTTGATGTTGCGCGTGCCCAGCTCGCGCTCGGCGTCATAGTCCTTGTAGGCGCGCGCCTCCCACACCTTGACGGCGGTGCGGCTGCCGCCCTTGCCGCCGATGCGGATGCCTTCGGGATTGGTGCCGCCGTTGCCGAACGGCGACGTGCCGCCGCTGCCGATCCACTTGCTGCCGCCCTCGTGGCGTTCCTTCTGCTCCTTGAGCAGCTCGTTCAGGCGCTCCATCAGCTTGTCGTAGCCGAATTTTTCCAGCGCCGCCTTCTGTTCCTCGGACAGCTCGCGCTGCATGCGCTTGATCAGCCAGTCGAGCGGCATGGTGGTGTTGTTCTCGAACGCGGCGTTGATGCCCTTGAAGTACTGGGCGAAGGCGCGGTCGAACTTGTCGAAATTGGCCTCGTCCTTGACCATCACCAGACGCGACAGATAGTAGAAATCGTCCATCGACGGCGCGATCACGTTCTTTTCCATCGCCTCGAGCAGGGTCAGGAATTCCTTGATCGTGACGGGAATCTTGGCGTCTTTGAGCGTGTAGAAGAAATCGATCAGCATGCGCGCTTCGCGTCCTCTGCCATTTGAAATTTGTAGTGCAGCTGCGCTTTCACTTCCGGCCACTCGCCGCGCGTGATGCTGTAGATGTAGGTGTCGCGCACCGTGCCGTCGCGCCGCACCGCGTGGTGGCGCAGCACGCCGTCGCGCTTGGCACCGAGGCGTTCGATGGCCGCCTGCGAGGCATGGTTGAAGTTATCGGTGCGAAAACCCACCACGGCGCAGCCGAGCGTGTCGAAGGCGTGCGTGAGCAGCATGATCTTGCAGCTGGTGTTGACGTGGCTGCGCTGGCTGCTCTTGGCGTACCAGGTGTAGCCGATCTCGACCCGGTCGATGGCCGGCACGATGTCGTGATAGCTGGTGCTGCCCAGCACGCGATCGCTGGCCTCGTCGATGACGGCGAAGGCCAGCCGGCTTGGGCGCATCTCCAGCGCGGTGGCGATGTACGGCGCCACCTGGTCCGGCTCGGGCGCCGACGTGATGCGCAGCTTCCACAGTTCGCCGTCGCGGGTGGCCGCCAGCAGACCCTCGGCGTGCTGCGGTCCCAACGGCTCCAGGCGGACACCGTTCAGTGTCAGCGTCAGCGGTTCAACGTGAATCATTATCGGTTCGTCCGCGACATGAATACCAGGCGCTCGAACAGATGCACGTCCTGCTCGTTTTTCAGCAGCGCGCCGTGCAGCGGCGGCACGATGGCTTTCGCGTCCGTGCTGCGCAGCGCTTCCGGGCCGATGTCTTCGGCCAGCAGCAGTTTCAGCCAGTCGAGAAACTCCGACGTCGACGGCTTCTTCTTCAAACCCTGCACGTCGCGCACCTCGTAGAAAGTTTGCAGCGCCTGCGCCAGCAATTCCTGCTTCAGATTCGGATAGTGGACCTTGACGATCTGCTCCATCGTGTCCTTGTCGGGGAACTTGATGTAGTGGAAGAAGCAGCGGCGCAGGAAGGCGTCCGGCAGCTCTTTCTCGTTGTTGGAGGTGATGATCACCAGCGGACGATGCTTGGCCACGACCATCTCGCGCGTCTCGTAGACGTAGAACTCCATCCGGTCCAATTCGCGCAGCAAGTCGTTGGGAAACTCGATGTCGGCCTTGTCGATCTCGTCGATCAACAGCACCACCGGTTCGGGCGCCGTGAACGCCTGCCACAACACACCCTTGACGATATAGTTGTGGATGTCGCGCACGCGCTCGTCGCCCAGTTGTGAGTCGCGCAGGCGCGACACGGCGTCGTATTCGTACAGTCCCTGCTGAGCCTTGGTGGTCGACTTGATGTGCCACTGCATCAGCGGCATGTTCAGCGCGGCCGCCACTTCCTCGGCCAGCATGGTCTTGCCGGTGCCAGGCTCGCCCTTGATCAGCAGCGGACGCTGCAAGGTGAGGGCGGCGTTGACAGCGAGCTTGAGGTCGGGAGTCGCGACGTAGCTGCTGGAACCTTCGAAACGGTGTGGTTGATGTGCTTGCATGCGCGTCAGTCAGTGAGGAAGAAAATACTTTTGAGTATAAGCGAGAACGCCACGCGTGTTTAGACCGGGCTCTCGGTGGCCCGGCGACGCAGGAGGCGCGGGGCGCGGGCGCCACGTGGGCATAGCGTTAAAATGGACTTATGTCCATGATTTGAGTTAAGATTATGGGTTGAAAGTGCAGAAAGACCGCTTTTTTGCGCGCGCCGCCGAATTTGATGACAACTGAACCTTTAGCCACCATGAAAAAAATCTACGCACTTCTCGCGCTCGCCGGCATCGCCCATGTCGCTGTCGCGGCAGATATTGTTGGAAACGCCACGGCCGCCAAAGCCAAGGTGGAGATGTGTGTCGGTTGCCACGGCATTCCCGGCTACAAAGCGACTTTCCCGGAAGTGTTTCCGGTGCCGATGATCGGTGGCCAGTCCGCCAAGTACATCGAAAACGCGCTCAAGGCGTATCAAAAGGGTGACCGCAAGCATCCGACCATGCACGGGATTGCCGCGAGCCTGTCGGAGCAGGACATCGCCGATGTCGCCGCCTACTACTCGCAACAAACCACCGCCGCAGCGCAGAAATAAGGGATGAGCACCATGAAAAAAATTGTTACCGCCCTGTTCTGCACCGTCGTTTCGATCAACGCTTTCGCCGGCGGCAACGCGGTCGCTGGTAAAGCCGTCGCCGACAAGAACAACTGCGCAGCCTGCCACGGCGCCGATTTCAGCAAGCCGATCGACCCGAGCTATCCGAAACTGGCCGGCCAGCACGCCGACTATCTGGCGCACGCGCTGACCGCCTACAAGCGCGGCGACGGCCCGAACGGCCGCAACAACGCCATCATGGGCGGCCAAGTCAAGGCGCTGTCGAATCAGGATATCAAGGATGTGGCAGCTTACCTGTCCAGCCTGCCGACGACGCTGATCGTGCATCGTTGATTTGCCCGCAGTCGGTATGAGAAAGAGCCACCTTCGGGTGGCTTTTTGCATTCCTGGGCCCGCACCCATACCCGCACCCGCACCCGCACCCGCACCCGCACCCGCGCGGCGCGGCGCGAGCGCGGCTCAGACTGCTGCGCAGCCGATCTCGCGCTGACGGGTTTTGCTCAGCGAAGCGAACGCCTTGTCGTACGAGCAGGCCAGCAACTCGGTCAGATAGTCGGCCGGAAATTGATTCACGTTGACGATGGTGACCCAGTGAAAGCGTCCCATGTAGCGGGCCGGCTTGACGCCGGGGATGCCGGTCAGTTCCACGAAGCGATCGGGCGATACGCGCGTGCTGAAACGCCATTTTTCGGGCTCGCTGGTCTTGAAGTAGGCGAAGTTTTTCCCGCCGACCGAAAACACCAGGATGTTGCTCGGTGCGCCGTGCAGCGTTTCCGTGGCGCCGACGCATTCCCGGCACAGAGTCTTTAGCTGTTCAACGTTCATGGCGCTGGCGTCGGCGTCGGCGACCCCCGATGAATTTGCGTCCAACGATGACTTGGCGTCCAACGATTCCCTTGCGCTGCACGGCAACGAACCGTTTGTGCCTGTGCGCTTGCGCGGTGGCGCACGAAGCAGCGCAGTGCGTTGTCGTCCTGAGCGCGCCCGATCATGAACCGCATCCTGGCGAACGTGCGTTTGCCGTTGCCCAGTTTCTTGCCGCGACAGGGGGGAAGTGGCGTTTCAATGTGAGGTTTCCTTCGGCGCAAATCGTTCCTGCAGCTTTTTCAAGGTGTAGCCGTTCCCGCGATCAAAGAACTGACGCATCTTCTGTGAATTATCGTCGTCGCCAAAACCGAGGCTGACAATACGTACCCGTGTGGCATCCGGCGATTCTGCATTCAAATAGATGATCGTCCACATCTTCTTAACTTCGACGGGGAAGGGGAAACCCTCCGGCGGCTTGCTCACCTGAATAGAAAACATACGGCCAGGTTCGAAGCTCAATATCGTATTCTCTATGGTCTTGGCGTCGCCAATCTGGCCCTTCGGATCGTAGTGCGTCTGCATGCGACCGCCGACCCGCAGATCAATTTCGGAGTGCGCCACCATCCACGACTCTTGACCGTCTTTGGTGGTCAATGCCGACCAGACGGCGTTGATCGGCGCCCTCACGACGTCTTCGTGGACGAGTTGCGTGCTGGGCGCCTCGGCACCAACAGCGAATGTCGTCGAGATCGACGTCAGCATCGCCAGAACGAGGATCAGTATGGAACGCATCAGGCATTTCCTCTTCAAATTGGACGGCGGGGCGGTGTGGCGTGGCGCCGGATAGCGGGCGCTTCAGGGCGCCGCCGGATGCCCGCCGTGCCACGCGGTTCACCGGTATCGTACATTCTAGCGCGGACCCGATTCAGGCACTACGCGCGGCACCATCGCGCAACGCCACCTGAAGCGCGGCGTTGTCGATCTGCTGGCCGCGTGCCCGGCCGCCCGACGAACCTGCTTATTGGCCCTGAGGCGGCTCCCATAGCTCAACCTTGTTTCCTTCGGGATCAATCACCCAGGCAAACTTCCCATACTCGGACTCGTCCATCTTATCGAGCACATTGCAGCCTTCTTCCTTCAATGCCTTGACCAGGGCGTGCAGATCGTCGACGCGGTAGTTGACCATGAAGGGCGCCGAGCTTGGCGCAAAGTGATCGGCGTCTTGCGGAAAGATGGACCAGGCCGTTGTGCCTGCAACCGGCTTGCCGTCGGAGTCGGTCCAATCGAAGGCGGCGCCTCCCCAGACCTGGACATCGATTCCCAAGTGCAGCTTGTACCAGGCCTGCAGTGATGGCGCGTCTTTTGCCTTGAAGAAGATGCCGCCGATGCCAGTGACTCGTTTCATGTGATCTCCGATGGGTAGTGCTGGTGATTGGAATATTTTTGCTGCCGTTTAACGTCTAAAGTAACTGATTGAAAAATCAGTGTCGTGGACGATCGCGAAACCGCCTGAACACAAGCGCGATGCCGATGATCACCAAGAAGAACGCCCAGCTGAAAGTGAGCGTCGAACTGGCGAACTCTCCGCCTGGAATCGACGCGCCCAATATTCGCACCGCGTGCGAGTTTGCAGGATGCAAATGCGACACGGCGTAGTAGCCAGCGGCCCACGCCAGCGCGTACGAAAAGACAAAGAAAAGTAGCAGTCGGAATGCACGCATTGAGAACGAGTGGTGTGAGCGGCTGGCCGCGTGGGAATTCAATATTGCACTGTGCCGTCACCGGTCAATCCAACTCAACCTGGATGTTGGAATCGCGAAAGCGCGATATTTACTTATCAGTAGGTGTCGCGGAAGTGGTCCGGTTGATGGTTTTGTTGGGCTTATGTAGCGACGCCACTGATGCCCTCCACGGTAATGTGCTTTTCTTCTCCGTCCCCTGTGACGACCAGATCTAGAAGAATGGCGGCTTTATCGGCGACCGGGATAATGCACTCGACAACCGCAAATAGGCCAGTGCCGTTCGGCGCGAGGTATTTGACTGTGATTGACGTGCCCGCGCCGGTTGCCACTACAAGGGGAGACGCAACAGCATTCAAAAAATCCACTTCGATTGCACCGGAAGGATCACGGTCAAATGCAAGAGCATAACCAAATCGATGAGCCAACGCAGCAAAGTCGTGGCTCATTAGCATGACACGTGCCTCCTCTCCAAAGCCTGAGAGTGACACTTCATCTGTTTGTAAGGGGTGGAGCTTCATTCAGTGGTCCAACTGTTCTGGTGGTGTCAATGTTGGCGCTTTGTACAGGCGAGTATGCCCGGTAAACGCTGTTTGATCAACGTCTTCCGTCCAGACGCTTCCAGACTGGAAGTGGATCTCCATCGCAATAGATCGTCATCCTAATCTGCGGGCAAGACGCGTCATTTCTGGAACTGCTGCAATGTTGCCCCGCGCGGGGCTGCGCAATTGCCGCCATCCAGAGGTCGGCGCTGCGAACGGCGAGCGCGGTGGGCGAGGCGTCGCCAGCCGCTTGCCCGAGCGCCTACGCGGCGCGCGCGATGCGCGCGTAGGCCGAATGGTTGTGGATCGATTCGAAATTTTCGATCTCGACCGTGTAGGCGCCCACCCGCGCGTCGGCGTTCAAGGCCAGCGCCACGTCGCGCACCAGATCTTCAACGAACTTGGGATTGTCGTAGGCGCGCTCGGTGACGTATTTTTCATCGGCGCGCTTGAGCAGGCCATACACTTCGCACGAGGCGCTGCGCTCGGCGATGCCGATCAGTTCCTCGATGTCCATCTCGGCGTTCAACGCCACCTCGATGCGGATATGCGAACGCTGGTTGTGCGCGCCGTAGGCGGAAATCTCTTTCGAGCATGGGCACAGGCTGGTGGCCGGGACCAGCAGTTCCATCGTAAACCGCGGCGCGCCGTCGGCGCCGATCTGCGCGCGCCAGCAGGCGGCCACGTCGAGCAGGCTTTGCACGCCCGACACAGGCGCGCTTTTCCTCACAAAATACGCAAAGCGCATCTCGATGCTGCCGCTGCGCGCGTCGAGCCGGCCCAGCATGTCCACCACCGCCTCCTGCAGCGTCGCCTGCCGGTACGGGCTGGTGCGCGCTTCGAGCAGTTCCACAAAGCGCGACATATGGGTGCCCTTGCAGTCGGGCGCCAGCGCGACGCTCATCGACAAGGTCGCCACCGTCGCCTGGTCCGCGCCGCCGGAACCGATCGTGACCGGATAGCGCAGGTCGCGCACGCCCACTTCGTCGATGGCGATGTTGCGCAGGTCCGGCTGTGACTGGATATCGGGCAGGGGGAAGCGTTGCGGAGCATTCATGGGTTTTCCTTCAAAGTGAGTGCGCGGCGGCGCTCAAGGCAGCGCCGCCGGCGGGCAAGTCAGTTGTGTTCGGTTTTCAGATAGGCGATCAGGTCGGCGCGCTCTTTGGCGCCCGGCACCGAGTAGAACATGCGCTGGCCGGGGATCAGGCCTTCGGGATTGCTCAGCCAGCGGTCCAGATTGCGTTCGTTCCACACCAGCCGCGACGCCTTCAACGCGGGGCTGTAATCGAAGCCGGCCACGCTGCCCGCTTTGCGTCCGACCACGCCGCGATGGGCCGGGCCGGCCACGCTGGCGTCGATGGTGTGGCAGGCAATGCAGCGCGCCGCATACACCTGCTTGCCGTTGACGGCGTCGCCGCCGGCCTGCGCCGCGCTGCACGGTAACGCCACGGCCAGCAGGGCGAGAATGAGGTTGAGGTTTTTCATGGCATTCCATGTCAGGAAAAAATGCCCGCCGCAGTGCGACGGGGCCGGCCGGATCAGGCGCCAAAAATCATCGGTTTCGGCAGGGGCAGGCCGAGTGCGTGGTTCAGCACGGCCCAGTGCGCCACTTCATCGGCCGCCAGACGCGCCGCTACGCTGGCCAGACCTTGTCCTTTGAATGCGGGAATCACGCCCAGGTAGGCATTGGTCGCGCCCAGTTCCAGCGACAGCGCCAATTTGAGCACGTCTTCCTGGCTCTTGAGCAAGTGCGCATTGAGCGCCTTGGCGTACACATCAAGAGGCTTTTCCTCGACGGCCTTGCCGCCCAGCTTGGCGATGGTGGCGATCAGCAGGTCGCGGTGGGCCTTGTGGTCGGCCTGGAATTGCAGCGCGATATCGAGCACGGGCTTTTGCAGCAGGCCGCTTTGCGCTCCCAGCGTATAGGCGTTGATGCCCTGATGTTCCAGGCCCAGTGCCACGTTGAGAATGCCGACGTCGTTGGCGCTGTCGCCTTTGCTGGTGGCCGCGTTCGCTTCTTGCCCGGACAGCAGCAGTACGGCGCCGCTCGAGAGCATCGCTGCGCTGGTGTTGCGCAGGAAGGAGCGGCGGTTATTGGTGTGTTCCAGCAGTGTGTTGAACATGTTCATCTCCAAGAGTGGGGGCTGCGCCTCTGCCACGACGTTGTGTGCAGGGCCAGTGAGATGGATCATAAACGAGAAAATGTCGTTTGAACAGTAAAATATGTTTTATGTGTTTTAAGTGAGATATATGCTACAATTCATTCTGGGGCGAAACAACGCTGCCGATGTGGAGATGCACATTGCGGAGCCTGCAGCGCTGATGTGCGCGGCGAAGGCGCCGCACACGCTTGCCGCTGCGGCCTGCTTGTTTTAGTGCGGCGACGCGCGATGCATGCCTTGTTGGCGGCGGGATCGCTACCCCGTTTTGACGGTCGAGTGCCAGCGGGCGCCCGGCGAACCACCACTACCTGATTGGAACAAGCATGAAAACCTATCGCTGCACGACCTGCGACTTTATCTACGACGAAGCGGCCGGCCACCCCGAGGACGGCATCGCGCCGGGCACCAAGTGGGAGGACGTGCCCGAGTCGTGGGCTTGCCCGCACTGCGGCGTGGCCAAGGCCGATTTCGATATGGTTGAAGTCTGACCGCCGCGCGAGCACAGCATGAACGATCCCATCATCATCATCGGCGCCGGGCTGGCCGGCTGGAGCACGGCGCGCGCGCTGCGCAAACAAGACGGCGACACGGCGCTGGTGCTGATCGCCGCTGACAGCGCCGACGTGTATGCCAAGCCGTCGCTGTCGAACGCGTTCGCACTGCGGCGCGCGCCGGCCCAGCTGATCAGCGCATCGGCGGCCAGCACGGCGCAGACGCTGAACCTGACGCTCTACGCCACCACGCACGTCGAGGCCATCGACGTGGCCGGCAAGACGCTGCGCGTGCGCGACGCCCAAGGCACGCGCAGCATCGCCTACCGCGCACTGGTGCTGGCCACCGGCGCGGCGCCGATACGCGTGCCGCTCGACGGCGACGCGGCCGGGCAGGTGCTGTCGGTCAATTCGCTGGACGACTTCGCGGTGCTGCACGCGCGCCTGGCCGCGCCCGCGCCGCTGGCTGGCGCAGCGCGCGACATCGTCATCATGGGCGCCGGCCTGATTGGCTGCGAGTTCGCCAACGACCTGGCGCTGGCGGGCCACCGCGTGCATGTGGTCGACCCGCAAGCGCGGCCGCTGGCCGCGCTCTTGCCCGAGTCGGCCAGCGCCCAGTTGCAAGACGCATTGGCCGCACTGGGCGTAGCCTGGCATGTTGGCGCGTCCGTGCGCAGCGTCGACACTGCGGCGCAGCGCCTGCGCGTGGGCTTGTCCGACGGCGGCGCGATCGACGCGGACATCGTCGTCAGCGCGATCGGCCTGCGCGCCAACGTCGCGCTGGCCCAGGCGGCGCAACTTGAATGCGCGCGCGGCATCGTCGTCGACGCCACCTTGCAAACATCGGCGCCCAATATTTACGCGCTGGGCGATTGCGCGCAGTACGCGTCGGCCGGCGCGCGCACGCTGCCGTATGTGATGCCGATCATGCACGCGGCCAAGGCGCTGGCTAGTACGCTATGCGGCAACAGCACGGCGCTGGCGTTTCCTGTGATGCCGGTGGCGATCAAGACGCCGGCGCTGCCGATCGTCGCCGCGCTGGCGCATCCGGACCAGGCTGGCCAGTGGCAGGCTGGTCTGGCAGCCGACGCCGGCCTGTGGCGTTTCGTCGATCCCGCGGGGGTGCAGCGCGGCTTTGTCTTACTGGGCAAGCAAACCGCGCGGCGCACCGAGCTGGCCAGCGCCACGCAGGCTTAGGCCCAGCGCTCATTGACGCCGGCGCAGCGCGAGGCGTCAGCGGCCAGCAGCAGCGCCAGCGCGGCGCAGGGCCAGGCATCCGCGAGCAGCGCCAGAGCGGCGCAGGGTCAGGCGTCAGCGGGCGGCAGCAGCGCCGGCGCTGCCCGCGCGTGCTGCGAATTGGCAACAAAGGGCGCGTCAAGTTCGGCCTGGCTGTTGCTGCGATACAATATAGCCCTTACTCCGAATTGGAGCGACAGCCATGCTGCGCCGCCCCGTTCACGTCAACAGGCACCGCCAATCATGACCAGTCAGCCTTTGCCCACAGCGTCCGAGCGTATCGATATCGTCTACCTGTGGGTCGATGGTGCCGACGCGAGTTGGCGTGCCAAGCGCCGCGCGGCGCGCCTGCGCAGCGACGGCGTCGACGATGGCGACCAGCATGCGCTGGCGCTGTACGGCGATGTCGAAGGCCGCTACCGCGACAATGGCGAACTGCGCTTCAATTTGCGGGCGTTGGAGCGCTTCTATCCGGAGCATGGCCATATTTACCTGGTCACGGACGACCAGGTGCCGCACTGGTTGGTCGCTGACGAGGGATTGACTGTCATTAGCCACCGCGCGTTGATGCCGGCGGCGTCCCTGCCGGTGTTCGATTCGAGCCACATCGAATCCTACCTGCACCACATTCCCGGCTTGTCCGAACGCTTCATCTACCTCAACGACGATGTGTTCTTCGGCGCCGACGTCAATCCCGCTGACTGGTTCGGCGCCGACGGTGTGGCCGTGTTCGCCGATGCGGGCGCGGTGCCGGACTACGCGTCGGTGCAGGCGCATGAAACGGCGCTGGTGAACGCGTCGGTGCTGTCGCGCTTGTGGCTGTCGGAGCGTTATCCGCACTATCGGCACGCGGCGCAGGTGTTCGCCCATTCGCCGCGCCCGATGTTCAAAAGCCTGCTGCATCAACTTGAGCACGAAGCGCCGGAGCTGTTTGCGCAGGTGCGCAAGACCGTGTTTCGTTCATGGAAGATGCCCTCGATCGTGTCCGATCTGGTGCCGCGCTGGATGCTGCACACCGGCCACGCGGCGTTGCAGGAGTTGGTGCCGCGCTACATCTGCACCGGCGCCGCCGACGCGCCCGCGCAGTTCGACGCCTTGATGGGCGAATTCGGCCGGATCCCTTTTTTCTGCATCAACGACACCAGCGACGACGCCCATGATGACGCGGCGCCGCTGCGCTGCATCGCCGATGTGCTGGGCGCGCTGCTGCCCGAGCCATGCGGCTACGAACGGGCCGCGTGAAAAACGCCTGATCGCGGCGGCAGTTTCGCCATCGGCTGCAACTGCGACGCCGCCATCGCCTTCCACTTCGGCTCCACCTTCGACTTAGACTGCGCCTGCGCCTTCGGTGCCACCTTCGACGTCGACATCGGCGTTAGCATCGCCTTCGCCAACGCAGCCTGTGCGCGCGAACTTTTCCCGTTTAGATCTGCGCGCCGTTGCCGGCCAGCGGCGTGCAATACCCGCCGGGCAGGTGGCCGTCAATGGCGCCGAAGCGGCTCAGCTTGCGCCGGTTGATGTCGGCCAACACGCCGGCGCCGATCGACGGCGCGCGCTGGGCATCGACCTGATTGTTCATCTGGCGGAACACCGGCGCAAACGCCGCGTCGGCCATGTCGCGCAGAGTGCGCCGCGTGGCCAGCGACAGGCCGGCCAGCGCAAACGGATCGACGCGCCGGCTGAAGCGCGCAAAACCCTGGTAGCGAAAGCGCTCGTCGACATGCCGGTCGCTGTGCCGGATCAGCGCGTCCATCAACTCGTGCAGCAGTTCGGCGCGGCTGAGCATGTTCAGGATCAGCGTGATGACGAGCCCGTCGAATTCGCGCGTGTCGCCTTCGCGCGCGCGCGCCGGCGGCGCCGCGCCCAGGCGCAGGTCGATGATGAAGGTGCGTTCGTCATGCCACCGAGCGCCTTGCAAGGCGAACTTGCGCTCGCCAAATCGCAGCGCTGCGAGCCAGCCGGCGATGTCGGCGTGATCGGCATGCGGCGCGCCGGCGGGGGCATTCAACTGGTGCTGCTGGCCGGCCAATAGCGGCAAATCCTGATGACTGCTAAACGGCGTGCTCGGCTTGCCGCTGACCGTCTCCTGCACCGTCAACAGTTCGCGCACCTCATGCTCGCGCGCCTTTTTCAAGGCCAGGAAAACGGTCTGTATCACTTCCGACGTGGGCGTGTAGCGCTCGATGCGCCAGCGCCGTCCATACACCAGCTTGAGCGGGCGCAGCTGCGCGCCGCGCTGGTAGTTTTCGCGCCCGACCAATCCGACCTGCAGGTACAGGCCGTTGGCGTCGTGGTCGGCGAAGATCGGCATGTTGCTGCAAAAATCGATCTGCCCGATGATTTCGGCCAGCGTTGCCACGCTTTGCTGATACTGCAGGTAATGCTGGGGAATGCAGCTGCCGCCGTCGTCGAGTTCAACGCGTGGCGCGTGTGGCATCGGTATTGCGCCCGGTCCGGCGGGCAGGTGACGTGTTTGGTCAGACATGGTGAGGTTCCGGTGGAAATGCCAGGGTGCCGCAGCGCGGCGCTGGGGCGCGCGAACGGCGTTCGCGAGCCGATGTGGCGCAGTATAAATGATTAATGGCACTTTGAGCATGAAAATATGTTTTATGTGTTTTAAATGTGTGACTAAGGTAAAATGACGCGACGCGATGATGCGTCCGGCGTGCGGCACCAGGCCGGCGCCGCCAAGGAGAAGCGATGTTAGACATATTGGGAGCGACGCAAAGGCAGTTACTCAAGGAACTGCTCAAGCACAAGACTGGCATGACGGTCGATGAATTATCGGCGCGCTTGTCGATCACCCGCACGGCGGTGCGCCAGCATGTGGCCGCGCTGGTCAACGAAGGCTTGCTGCTGAAGGCGCAAACGCGCGCCTCGGGCGGGCGCCCGGAGCAGTTGTATGCGCTCAGCGACAAGGGCCACGAATGCTTTCCGCGCCATTACGCCTGGTTTGCCCAGTTGCTGGTCGAGTCGGTCGAGCGCGAAGTGGGCGTGGCCGGCGTGCATGAGCGGCTCGGTGCGATGGGCACCCAGGTCGGCCAGCAATTGAGCGCGCAGCATCCGGGACTGGTTGGCATGGGGCAGAAGGTCGACAAACTGGCCGACTTGATGGGGCAACTCGGCTACGACGCGCGCAGCGCCGATGCCGGAACAGGCCAGAGCGACACGCTGGAGGCCGACAATTGCGTGTTCCACACGCTGGCCATGCGCAATCCCGAAATCTGCCGCTTCGACATCGCCTTGCTCGAAGCGTTTACCGACAGCACCGTCACGCATCAGGAATGCATGGCCAAGGGCGGCGGCCTGTGCCGCTTCAAGTTCACACCGAAATCGGACTGAGGCGCGTCAAGTTCGCACCGTCACCTGACTGAGCCGCTGGCCTGGCATTGGCGCGCTCGCGATGCGCTGCTGACCGGGCCGGCGCATTATGCAACATACAAGGGTGCGCCGCATCGTATTGTTCGATCCGGCAGGGCGCATCGGTTATAGTATTTACGTTGATAGATGCCTGCTCGATGGCCGATCCGACGCGTTTGACTTGCCAGTCTGGCCAAGCTGCAGCGCCCTGGAACGCCGCGATGTCGGTGTGCGTCGGCGTCGTGGGCAGCCGGTTGGCGCAGGCCGCAGCCGCGCCCCGTCGCGCCAGTTGGCCGGATTTGCCGTGTCGCCCCATCGGGCGGCGTACTGGAATGGTGACATGACGAACAATCGAACGCCGCTTTACCAAAGTGCCGGCGCCTGGACGCTGCTGGCGCTGGCGCCGCTATTGCTGTGGTGGGTTTCGAACGTCAGGCGCCAGGTTGTCATCGCGCCGACCCAATTCGTGTTTTGGCATAGCGCCGTCGAGATCTTCGCCGTGGTGGTGGCGATGCTGATCTTCGTGACCGGCTACCGCGCCATGCTGTCGGACCGCAAAGGGGCGGTGGTGTTGCTCGGCGTGGCGTTCCTCGGCGTGGGCCTGTTCGATTTCCTGCACACCATGAGCTATGT
Source organism: Burkholderiales bacterium (assembly GCA_038207625.1). Taxonomy (GTDB): domain Bacteria; phylum Pseudomonadota; class Gammaproteobacteria; order Burkholderiales; family Burkholderiaceae_D; genus JBBQZO01. Next base: position 29,661 of record JBBQZO010000034.1, read on the forward strand.
CGGCATGCCCGACGCCATCAGCGCCAACAGCCCGCACAAGTCGATCCTGTTCTGGTTGGCCGGACGCATTCTGGCAGCGAGTGCCTTGCTCGCGTATGCGATGCTGCCGGCCGTGAGCGAGGTCAGCAGCGCGAGCAAGCGCCGCGCGCTGGTGTTGATGCTGCTGGTGGTTGCTGGGATCGGCTGGCTCGGTCTGTGCTGGCCGACCAGCGTACCAGCGTTTTTTGTTCCGGGGCAGGGCTTGACGGGGCTGAAAATCGGTCTCGAATGGCTGGTCATCGGCATCGATCTGTTGACACTGGGGGTGCTGTGGCGGCGCCGGCGTGCGCTCATCAACGAGCGCGTGATGGCACTGATCTTCGCCGCGGCCTTGTCGGCGATGTCCGAGCTATTTGTCACCAAGCTGGGCGTGCTTGACATGGACGGCGCCAATGCGCTGGGTCATCTGTACAAACTGGTCGCCTATTTGTTCTTGCTGCAGGCGACTTTCAACGAAGCCTTGCGTCGCCCGCTGACGCTGCTGCAAAGTCAGCACCAGCGCGAGAAACTGATACTGGATGTGGCGCCCGATGGCATCTTGCTGGTCGATCAGGACGGCGCGATCCTGATGGCCAACCATGCGATGAGCGCGCTGACGGGCTACGATGCGTCCGACCTGGTGGGGCAGAACGTCGATCGCTTGCTGCCGCCGGGCGCGCACGCGCGTGCCGGCCTGGCGGCAGTGCAGCCGGGCGTGGCTGGCCGGGCCCTGCCTGATCTGAGCTTGCAGCATCGCGACGGACGCCAGGTGCCCGTCGAGATCGTCGTCAAGAATGTCGATGATGCATCGACCCGCCATGCGATCGTCTATATCCGCGACCTGACCGAGCGCAAATACTATGAGCAGTCGCTGCGCTACCAGGCCACCCATGACGAACTGACCGGTTTGCCCAACCGCTGGCTGTTCCGCCTGCAGCTGGACCAGGCGCTGGGTCATTCGGCGCGGGCCGGACTGAAGGTGGCGGTGTTGCTGCTGGACCTGGACTACTTCAAGACTGTCAACGACAGTTTCGGACACGCCACCGGCGATGCGCTGCTGGTGCAGGTGGGCCAGCGCATCGGTGCGGTGCTGCGTGACAACGACATGCTGGCGCGCCTGGGCGGCGACGAATTCGCCGTGTTCCTGAGCGACGTGGCGCGGCTCGACGACGCCGCCGGCGTCGTCATCGCGCTGATCGCGGCGCTGCAGGCGCCGTTTCGCCTGCATCAGCAGGATGTGTATTCGGGCGCCAGCCTGGGCCTGGCCATCTATCCGGACGACGCCGCCGACGGCGAGACGCTGATGCGTTACGCCGACATGGCGATGTACCAGGCCAAGCAGGCCGGGCGTGGCGGCTATGCCTGCTATTCGCAGGAAATGGACCGGCGCGCGCATGAAGACATGCAACTGCATACGCGCCTGAAGGAGGCGATGGCGCAGGGCATTCTGCAGTTGCATTATCAGCCGCAGGTGGATGTGCAAACGGGCGCCCTGGTGGGGGTCGAAGCCTTGCTGCGCTGGCCCGACCCGGTGCTGGGCGCCGTATCGCCGGCCAGTTTCATCCCGGTCGCCGAGGCGACCGGCCTGATTCTGGACTTGTCCGACTGGGTGCTCGAGACGGCGTGCCGGCAAAGCGCCGCCTGGGCAGCGGCAGGCACGCCGCTGTGTGTGGCGGTCAATTTTTCGGCGCAACAATTTCGCCAGGGTAATTTGCAGGAAAAGGTGGCGGCCGCGCTCGCCCGCAGCGGTGCCGAAGCGCGCTGGCTGTGCATCGAGATTACCGAGTCGATCGCGATGACCCACCCGGAACAGGCGCGCGTTCAATTGGCCGCGCTAGTGGCGATGGGCTGCAGCGTGGCGCTGGACGACTTTGGCACGGGCTACTCGTCGCTGGCCTACCTGAAGCGTCTGCCGGTGAGCAAGCTGAAAATCGACAAGAGCTTCATGGACGGCATTCCGGACGATGTCAACGACGTCACCATTTCCCACGCGATCATCGCGCTCGCGCATGGTCTGGGCATGACGCTGGTCGCTGAAGGGATCGAAACGCCCGAGCAACTGGCGTTTCTGCGCCAGCACGGCTGCGAAACCTACCAGGGCTGGTTGTGTGCGAAGGCGATGAGCGCGCAGGATCTGAACGCGCGTTTTTTCTCTGCGGCGGCCGGGCCACACGACAGCGCGCAGCAGGCGCGTTGAGCGGGGCGCACGCCGTCTGCGCCGGGGCGTCGGATCAGCGCTTGCGCACGCACTCGACGTAGGCGGCGCCGTCCGGCGGCAAGCCGCTGCGCTGCGAGTTCCACACCATCTGGCCCAGGCATTCCATGATCTGGTGATGGGCCGCGTGCTCGGAATCGAGCCGCCCGCTCAGCGCCGTGCAGGCTGCGCGAATGCCCACCGGCTGGTCGATCGACAGCTGCTCGGCGATCGTCAGATGCATAGACAGGTGCAGGAAGGGATTGCTCTGGCCGCCTTCGACTGAATAGTCGCGCGCCAGCGCGGCCTCGACGTCGGACAGCGCGTCAAAATATTCGGGATGCTCAACGATCCAGTCGAGCGCGATCGCCTCGAGCGGGCTGAGGATGGCGTTGTCGCGGTGCTTGCGGTAGATTTCGCAAAAAAAGCGCCGCACATCGTCGGAAGAGGGGGTAAACATCGGCGGGCCACGGGTAAGGAATCAAGTGCCCATTGTACCGTGCGCGACCATCGGGCATGGCGCGCTGACACGGGGGCGGCGCGCCATGCCGCCCCCTTTTGTGCCGGCTAGTCCTTGTCGGGCAGCAGCGCGAGCTGCGCCTCGGCCGGGCAGGGTGTGGCCAGTTCATCGACGCAGACCACCTCCGGCGCATGCTCCTGCTCGCGCGGGGCGTGCGGCTGGCGCAGATAGCGCGCCGTGTGCCGGTGCGGCTGGGCATGGGCGTGCGCATGCACCGGCCAGCTCAGGAAGCGGGACAGTTCCTGCAGCGCGCGCTGATACACATCGCGCTTGAACTCGATGACGACGTCAAGCGGCACCCAGTACTCATGCCAGCGCCAGGCGTCGAATTCGGGATGGTCGGTCAGGCGCAGGTTGACGTCATTGTCACGCGCGACCATCCGCAGCAGAAACCAGATCTGTTTCTGGCCGCGATAATGGCCGCGAATTTCGCGCTTGATAAAATGATCGGGCACCTCGTAGCGCAACCAGTCGCGCGTGCGTCCGACGATCTTCACATGTTCCTGACGTAATCCGATCTCCTCTTCCAACTCCCGATACATGGCCTGCTCCGGCGTTTCGCCGTACTTGATTCCGCCTTGCGGAAACTGCCACGAATGCTCACGCACCCGCTTACCCCACCACACCTCGTTCTGGGCGTTTAGCAGGATGATGCCGACGTTGGGTCGAAACCCTTCACGGTCGAGCATAGTGCACCTCGAAACTTTCTGCCGGCTGTGCGTCCGTTTACATGTTTTGCCCACAAACACCCGGTCCGGAGTCGCTTTCATCGTGTGAAAACGGCAAGAACCGCATCAATTGGCCGCTTTTATATAAAGTTTGGACGCATTGGCCAGCTAATCCTTTAAAATTAGGTTGATTATAACCCTCTCTTTTTAAAAAGAATTCATCGATATGCGCGCCTCCCGATTTTTTATTTCAACGCTCAAAGAAGCGCCGTCCGACGCTGAAATCGTCAGCCATCAGTTGATGATGCGCGCCGGCATGATCAAGCGCCTCGGCTCGGGCATCTACACCTATATGCCGACCGGTCTGCGGGTGATCCGCAAGGTCGAAGCGATCGTGCGCGACGAAATGAACAAGGCCGGCGCGATGGAACTGTTGATGCCCTTCGTGCAGCCGGCCGAGCTGTGGCAGGAAACCGGACGCTGGGACAAGTTCGGCCCCGAGATGATGCGCGTGAAAGACCGCCACGGGCGCGACTACGTGGTGCAGCCCACGTCGGAAGAGGCGATCACCGACGTGGCGCGCGCCGAGATCAAGTCCTACCGCCAGCTGCCGCTGAACTTCTACCAGATCCAGACCAAGTTCCGCGACGAGCGCCGGCCCCGTTTCGGCCTGATGCGCGGGCGCGAGTTCACCATGAAGGACGCTTACTCGTTCGACCGCGACGCCGCCGCCATGCAAGTGTCGTATCAGATCATGTTTGACGCCTACGTCAAAATTTTCACCCGCTTCGGCCTGAAGTTTCGCGCCGTGGCGGCCGACAACGGCGCCATCGGCGGCAGCGGCTCGCACGAATTCCACGTCATCGCCAGCACCGGCGAAGACGCGCTGGTGTACTGCCCGACGTCGGACTACGCGGCCAATATGGAAGCGGCCGAGGCGATGCCGGTCAACGACACGCGCGCCGCGCCGACCCAGCAGTTGACCAAGACGTCCACGCCGGGCACCGTCAAGTGCGAGCAAGTGGCCCAGTTGCTGGGACTGGACTTGTCGCGCACGGTGAAAACCATCGCGCTGACGGTCGAGAAAAAGGTCGGCGAGAACATCGTCATCGAAAACTGGATGCTGCTGGTACGCGGCGACCATGAACTGAACGAAGTCAAACTGGGCAAAGTGGCCGGCCTGGCCGGTTACCGCTTCGCCAACGAAGCCGAGATCGCCGCCTGCTACGGCACCGTGCCGGGCTTTTTGGGCCCGATCGGCACCAAGCTGCCGGTGCACCTGGTGGCCGACCGCACGGTTGCCAACATGAGCGACTTCGTGTGCGGCGCCAACGACGTCGATTTCCACTACACGGGCGCCAACTGGGGCCGCGACCTGGCCGAGCCGCTGGTGGCCGACCTGCGCAATGTCGTCGAAGGTGACGCTTCGCCGGACGGCAAAGGCCTGCTGACGATCGAGCGCGGCATCGAAGTCGGGCACGTGTTCCAGCTGGGAACCAATTACTCGGAAGCGATGAAGGCCACCTTCCTCGACGAGAACGGCAAGCCGGCTACGCTGCACATGGGTTGCTACGGCATTGGCGTGACGCGCATCCTGGGCGCGGCGATCGAGCAGAACTTCGACGACAAGGGCATCGTCTGGCCGACCGCGATCGCGCCGTTCGAAGTGGTGCTGTGCCCGATGGGCATGGACCGCAGCGAGATGGTCAAGGACGAAACGGAAAAACTGTACACGGCGCTGCTGGCAGCGGGCGTGGACGTGATCGTTGACGACCGCGGCCTGCGTCCGGGCGCCATGTTCGCCGACTGGGAACTGATCGGCGTGCCGCATCGGGTGGTGATCGGCGAGCGCGGCCTCAAGGAAGGCAATCTGGAATACCAGGGCCGGCGCGATGCCGCCGCCACCGCGGTGCCTCTGGATACCGTGGTCGAGTTCATCAAGGAGCGTGTGCGGTCGTGATCGCTGTTCTTTCCCGCTGGCGTGGCGCCGGCGGCGCGCGCGCGCTGCTGCTGGCGTGTCTGTGCGCCGGCGTCTTGCCGGCCCAGGCCGGCAACCAGAAAGAGGAGGCGATGGCCGATTCGGTGCGGCTGGCTCTGTCGAATGCGATCAAGGATGCGGCGCCACCGCAGCCCCGCTTCAAGGACAGCATCGATCAGCAGCGCTACGACCAGTGGCTCAGCCAGATGTCGGAGCGGCTCAAGCGGCGCCTGCCCGATGCGCAGTCACGCACCGAGTTTCTGGCGGCCGCCTGGTACGAGGCACACCGCGCCGGGCTGGACCCGGCCATGGTGCTGGGGCTGATCCAGGTCGAGTCGGCCTATCGCAAGTACGCCGTGTCGATCGTCGGTGCGCGCGGTTACATGCAGGTGATGCCGTTCTGGACCAAGGCAATCGGCGACAGTGACCGCAGCAAGCTGTTTCACATGCAGACCAATTTGCGTTACGGTTGTGCGATCCTGCGCATGTATGTCGACATGGAAGGGGGCAACCTGTTCCTCGCGCTGGGCCGTTACAACGGCAGTCGCGGGCGGCCCGAATATCCGAACGCGGTGCTGTCGGCCTGGAAGAACTGGGACTTCAAACCGACCTTCTGAGTCGCCAGGACGGCGCCCCAAACAAAAATGCCCCGCTCTGTTGAGCGGGGCATTTTTTTTGAATCGGCTGTGACGGCCGACCCGAATTAGCTCAGATGATCGGAAATGAGTTTGGTCATTTCGAACATGGACACTTGGGCTTTGCCGCCGAAAACGGCTTTGAGCTTGTCGTCCGCGTTGATCATGCGGCGGTTGGCCGGATCTTGCAGGTCGAGCTTCTTGATGTAGTCCCAAACTTTCTTGGTCACTTCAGTGCGTGGCAGTGGTGCGGTGCCAACGACTGCGGACAGAACGGCGGATGGGGTCATCGCCTTCATGAATGCGGCATTTGGTTTGCGTGGCGTTGCCGGCGCTGCCGGTTTAGCGGCTTTCGCTGGCGCGGCTTTTTTTACTGCTGCAGCTGCTGGTTTAGCGGCTGCCGCTTTCTTTACTGGCGCTGCTGCTGCTGGGGTTTTTTTGGCTGTTGCCATCTTCGAGCCTCCTTAACGAACACATGGGAAATTGCGCAATTGATCGCACGGCTTATATTGGTGGGGTTTTAGTGCGGATGCAAGTGTTTTTCGAAAAAATAGCATCGAAATACAGGGGAAAACACGCTTCCGGCCCCGCAGGGGGCGCGCCGGGCACGCCAAGGGCAAAAAAGCGTCAAAAAAACGGCCCCGTGCAGGGGCTGCGTCGGGCTGGACGGGCGCGCGCCAAAACGGTGCGCGCGGCCCGTTTTGCAGCCTTAACGCATGCCCGGCATCATGCCCTTCATGCCGCGCATCATCTTCATCATGCCGCCGCCTTTGAGCTTTTTCATCATCGCCTGCATCTGATCGTACTGGGTCAGCATGCGGTTCACGTCCTGCACCTGGACGCCGGCGCCGTTGGCGATGCGGCGCTTGCGGGTGGCCTTGATCAGCTCCGGCTTGGCCCGTTCCTGCGGCGTCATCGAGTCGATGATGCCGCACATGCGCCGCACCTGCTTGTCGGCCTGGTCCATATTGGTGCCGCCGGCGGCCTGTTGGAACTGGGCCGGCAGCTTGTCGATCAGGTTGGCCATGCCGCCCATTTTCTTCATCTGGCCCAGCTGGGCCTTGAAGTCGTTCATGTCGAAGCGCCCGCCGACCTTGATCTTGTTGGCCAGGTCGGCCGCCGCCTTGACGTCGACGCCCTTGCGCGCCTCTTCAACCAGCGCCAGGATGTCGCCCATGCCCAGGATGCGGTTGGCCATGCGCTGCGGATCGAACGCCTCCAGACCGTCCAGTTTTTCGGACACGCCGGCGAACTTGATCGGCTTGCCGGTGATGTGGCGCACCGACAGCGCGGCGCCGCCGCGTGCGTCGCCGTCCAGTTTGGTGAGCACGATACCGGTCAACGGCAGTGCGTCGTTAAACGCCTTGGCGGTGTTGATGGCATCCTGACCGAGCATCGCGTCGACCACGAACAGCGTTTCGATCGGTTTCACGGCCGCATGCACGGCGGCGATTTCGAGCATCATCGCCTCGTCGATACCGAGCCGGCCGGCGGTGTCGATGATCAGCACGTCGTGGTAATGCTTTTTCGCGTAGTCGAGCGCGGCCAGCGCGATGTCGACCGGCTTGTCGGTGACTTGGGTGGGGAAGAAGTCGGCCCCGACCTGCTTGGTGACGCTTTCCAGCTGGGCGATCGCGGCCGGGCGGTACACGTCGGCCGACACGGTCAGCACTTTCTTCTTCTTTTCTTCGCGCAGGTACTTGGCCAGTTTGCCGACGGTGGTGGTTTTACCGACACCTTGCAGACCGGCCATCAGGATCACCGCCGGCGGCTGGCAGTTAAATGACAGCTGCGACGCCTCGGGCCCCAGGTCGGCACCCATGATGGCGGCCAGCTCGCGCTGCACCACGCCCACCAGCGCCTGGCCGGGGGTGAGCGAAGAAATAACGTCTTCGCCCAGCGCTTTTTCCTTGACCTTGCTGATGAATTCGCGCACGGCCGGCAGCGCCACGTCGGCCTCGAGCAGGGCCAGGCGCACTTCGCGCAGCATCTCGGCGGTGTTCGATTCGGTCAAGCGGGCTTCGCCGCGCATGGTCTTGACGACCTTGGCCAGGCGTTGGGTTAAGTTATCTAGCATGATGAACCTGATTAATAAGACTGCGCGATGGTCGGATGGTCCCGCGGCGGGAACCGTGGCGCTCATTTTACCCTAACGACGCCGGCCAAAGCGCGTGCCGGCGCTGCGTGTCGCGGCCAGCGCGCCGGCGCCAGCGCGATCCGCGTCCACGCTGGCCGAGGCGACGGCGCAGCAAGGACGCGCGCCACGCCGCTGTGTGCGCTGGCAATGGCGCGCGGCGGCGCCAGCCACGCGCAGCGTCTGGCCGGTGGCCTGGCAGCGGGTGTCAATCCGGCGCCAGGCCATACAGGGATCGTCGCCATGCGCACCCATTTGCGATTTCGCAATCAAATTAATGTTTCACGCACGTTAACGCTTGGTATGATTCGCTGCATCAATACGGGCGCCCGGCCCCGGAACCGCAACAACCTTGGAGATGCAGATGAGAACAGCAATGATCGTGCGCACGCTGGCGCTGGCGACAATGGTGGCGGCGGGCGGCGCGCAGGCGCAGGACGTGGTACGGGTCGGCAATCTGAAGTTCGCCCATTACGGTGCGATTTCCTATATCAAGGAAATCGCGCCAAAATGCGGCATCAAGGTCGAGGAACATGTGTTTGCCAAGGGCCTGGACGTGATGCAGGCCATCATCGCCGGCGAACTCGACGTGGGCGCCACCGGTTCCGAGGCGGCCATTTCGGGCCGCGCCAGCGGTGCGCCCATCTATGTGGTGGCCGGTTTTGCCAAGGGCGGCGCGCGCCTGGTGGTGCGGCCCGACCTGGCCATCAAGTCGATCAAGGATTTGAAGGGCAAGAAAGTGGGCGTCACGCGCGGCGGCATCCAGGATTTGCTGCTGCTGGCCGAGCTGCAGCAAAACGGTTTGAGCTTCTCGGACCAGCCGGGCAAGGACGTGCAACTGGTGTTTTTGTCCTACCCCGACCTGAACCAGGCGCTGTTGGGCAAGAACCTGGACGCGATCTTGCAATCGGAGCCGCAATCGTCGCAGGCGATCAACAAGGGATACGGGGTCGAGCTGATGAAGCCGTATGACACCCCGATCGGCGAGCCGGTGCGCACCATGGTGATGACGGAGAAGTTCTATAAGGAGAAACGCGCGACGGCCGAAAAATTCATGCGCTGTTTCGTCGAAGCGACCAAGACCTTCATCGACAGCAAGCCGACGGCCGAGAAATACGTGCGCGAGACCGTCTTCAAAGGCCAGATCAGCAAGCAGGATTTCGACGATGCGATCGGCAATTCGCCGTACACCTACGACATCACCACCGAGCATATCCAGACCACCACCGACGTGATGGTCAAGACCGGCAGCGGGCGCATGGCCAAGCCGCCGGTGGCCAAGGACTGGGTCAAGACCGACCTGCTCGAGCAGGCCAAGAAAAGCCTGAACGTCAAGTAGCACAGCGCGCACAGACACGGAGGCGGCATGGGCAAGATCAACTGGCGTGACATCGGGGTGGGGCTGATCCTGCCGGCTATCGTCATCACGGCCTGGCAGGCGGCGGCGATGCTTGGCTGGGTCAATCCGCAAAAACTGCCTTCGCCGCTGGCGGTGCTGGAAAAGTGGGTCGCGTATCTGCTGCCGTTGCAGCCCTACGTGGACGGCAACTGGCTGGCCTGGTTGTTCTCCGGCGAGCTGATCGGCGACGCGCTGGGCAGCACCTACCGGGTGCTGGTCGGTTTTCTGATCGGCGCCGGGCTGGCGCTGCCGCTCGGGCTGGCGATGGGTGCCAACGAGCGCGTCTATACGTGGTGCAATCTGTCGGTGCAGGTGCTGCGCCCGATTCCGCCGATCGCCTACATCCCGCTGGCCATGCTGTGGTTCGGCCTGGGCAATCCGCCGGCCGTGTTCCTGATCGTGCTGGGGGCGTTTTTCCCGGTACTGATGAACACCATCGCCGGCGTGCGCCAGGTCGACAGCATCTATTTGCGCGCCGCGCGCAACCTGGGCGTGAGTCAGCGCACCATGTTCCTGCGCGTGATGCTGCCGGCCGCCATGCCCTACATCCTGGCCGGCGTACGGATCGGCATCGGCACCGCCTTCATCGTCGTGATCGTCTCGGAAATGATCGCGGTCAACAACGGCTTGGGCTTTCGCATCAACGAGGCGCGCGAATATTTTTGGACCGACAAGGTCATGGCCGGCATGATTTCGATCGGCTTGATCGGACTGGCCATCGACGTCGGCATGAGCCGGATTAACAACCATCTGTTGCGCTGGCACCGCGCTCTGGAGAGCTAGCATGAGCGCAGCACATATAAGTATTACCGGGGTCGGCAAGGTGTTCAACGCGGGCCAGCGCGAAGTTGTCGCGCTGGCCGACATCAACCTGGAAATCGACAGCGGCCAGTTCACCTGCCTGCTCGGTCCGTCCGGTTGCGGCAAGTCGACCCTGCTCAACGCGATCGCCGGTTTCGCGCTGCCCAGCAGCGGCACTATCCGCGCCGACGGCCAGCTGGTGACAAAGCCGGGGCCCGAGCGCGGCATGGTGTTCCAGGAATACGCGCTGTTTCCGTGGATGACGGTCGAGGCCAATGTCGCGTTCGGGCTGGAGATCAAGGGCATGCCCAAGGCCGAGATCGCGCAACGCGTGGGCGCGCTGCTGTCCACGCTGGGGCTGCTGGAATTTCGCGCGCGCTTTCCCAAGGATCTGTCGGGCGGCATGCGCCAGCGCGTGGCCATCGCGCGCGTGCTGGCGCTCGATTCGCCCATCCTGCTGATGGACGAGCCGTTCGGCGCACTCGACGCGCTGACGCGGCGCAATCTGCAAGACGAGCTGCTGCGCATCTGGGCCGAGCTGAAGAAAACCGTCATCTTCGTCACCCACAGCATTGAGGAGGCGATCTACCTGGCCGACCGGATTGTCGTGATGACGTACCGCCCCGGCACCGTCAAGCGCGACCTGATGGTGGCGCTGCCGCGCCTGCGCGACCCGGCCTCGCCCGAGTTCAACGCCCTGAAACGGGAGTTGGGCGAATTGGTGATGGAGGAGCAGCAGCGCCACCACAGCGACGAACGACGCATGGCGGCGCTCGATTGAGCGCGCCGGCGCTTTCACATCGCCGTCCCCCGATGGTGTAAACTTCCCCTATGCAGACACTCCAGATGTTCCTCTTTGTTGCCGCGGCCATGCTATACACCGCGTGCGCCCTGTTGCCGGCGCGCCGCGCCACCCTGATTGCCAGCCTATCGGCGCTGGCCTGGCTGCTGCACGGCAGCGTTTTGTGGAGCGACACCATGAGTGGCGGCGGCATGCGGCTGGGCTTTGCGATGATGCTCTCGAGCGCGTTGTGGGTGTCGGTCGGGGTGTACTGGCTGGAAAGCCGCAACTTCGCGCTCGATGGCTTGCGCCGCATGGTGATGCCGTCGGCCGCGCTGGCGGTGCTGCTACCGGCCATCTTCCCGGGCAGCCTGGTGCCGCTGGACGGCAAGGGCAGCGCCTTTGGCTGGCATATCGCCGTGGCGATCCTGGCCTACAGCACCTTGACGATCGCCGCTTTCCACGCGGTGCTGATGGCGCTGCAGGACGCGCGCCTGCATACGCGCGGCGCGCGCGGCGGCTGGATCGGCAACGCGCTGGACCAGTTGCCGGCGCTGCTGACGATGGAAAAACTGCTGTTTCGCCTGATCGGCTTCGGCTTCGCGCTGCTCAGTCTGACCGTCTTGTCGGGTATCGTGTTTTCCGAGCAGCTGTTCGGCAAGGCCCTCAAATGGGATCACAAGAGCGTCTTCACGCTGCTGTCCTGGGCGCTGTTCGCGGCGCTGCTGGCCGGGCGCAAATGGCGCGGCTGGCGCGGCAAGACCGCACTCAGCTTCACGTTGGCCGGCTTCACGACCTTGCTGCTGGCCTACGTGGGCAGCCGTTTCGTGCTCGAAGTGGTGCTGCACCGGGCGCTGGCATGACGCGCCTGCTGTTTTGGATCGCGCTGGCGGTGCTGGTGGTGGCGGCGCTGCGCAGCAAGCTGCGCCAGGGGGCGGCGAAGAATTCCGCCCCGAGCGGCGCCGGGCCACGGCCCGAACGCGCGCCCGAGACGATGTGCTGCTGCGCCCACTGCGGTGTCTATTTCCCCGCCTCCGAGGCGGTGAGCAACCGCGGGCTCGACTATTGCAGCGCGGGCCACGTCGGCTTGCCAGCCAAGTAGCGCGCCGATGACGCGCTGGCAAACGCTGTCGGACGACGCGCGCGACACCTTCTGGCGCTCGCTGCAAACGCTCAATGCCAGCCGCGTGGTGATCGCGATCGTGCTGCTGGTTTATCTTAGCTTTGACGAGACCGGCATTCGCGTCACCGGCAAGCTGATTCACAGCGAGATCTGCATTTTCTATCTGCTGATGGCGATCGCCTTCGTCGCGCTCACGCTCAGGATACATAGCCACTTCCTGCTCCAGTTAGGTTGCCAGGTCGCGCTCGACATCGGCGTGATCGGCTTGCTGTACCTGACCGCCGGCGGCGTGCGCAGCGGTCTGGCCTTGCTGTTCCTGTTCCCGCTGGCCGGCTCGGCGATCCTCGCGCCGCTGACGCTGGCGCTGTTTTCAGCGGCGCTGGTGACGCTATTCCTGCTGGCCGAGAGCGCCTATCAGGTGTTCTTGCTGGACCTGAATGTGCCGATGATGCAGACCGGCCTGTATGGCGCGGCGTTCTTCGCCGCGGTGCTGGTATTTAGCCGGCTGGCGGCCAATCTGATCGGTCAGGAGGATTTGGCCGCCAAGCGCGGCATCGACCTGCAGGTCCAGCAGGCCATCAACCGGCTGGTGATTGCCGACGTGGGCGACGGCATTCTGGTGCTGGGACCGGACGGGCGTGTATTTGCCGGCAACCCGGCGGCCCAGCGCATGCTCGGCCTGGCCAATCTGGAGGTCGGCTTTCGCTTGTCCGACGCGCCCGCGCTGGAGCCGCTGGCGCAGGCCTTCGACGGCTGGCGCGCCTTGCCGGCCGAGGACCGGGCCGAGCAGGGCGCCGCCTTCGTCATCGTCAAGCCGTACCACGAGGAGGGCGGCGCCAGCTGGAGCGGCCGACGCGACCTGGCGGCCCATCTGCGCCTGCGCTTTGCGCGCGTCGACACGCCCGCCTCGGCGGCCGAGCGCTGCATCATCTTTCTGCAGGACGTGAGCGCGATCGAGAACCAGGCGCAGCAGCTGAAACTGGCCTCGATGGGGCGTCTGACGGCCAGCATCGCGCACGAGGTGCGCAATCCGCTGTCGGCGATCGGCCACGCCACCGCTTTGCTGGGTGAAGATCTGACCAGCCGTACCCAGACGCGCCTGCTGAAGATCGTCTCCGATAACGTGGCGCGGGTCAACCGCATGGTCGAGGACATCCTGCAGCTGTCGCGCAAAGTACAGCCGCATGGCGAGCCGCTGGCGCTGGGGCCTTTTCTGCACGAGCTGCAAGGCGAGTTCGAAGACACCCATGCGCTGGCGGTGGCCGTGATCGCGCTGGGCGCAGCCGGTAACGCCCAGGTGCGCTTTGATCCGCTGCACTTGCGCGAGGTGCTGCTCAATCTGCTTAACAACGCGGTGCGCTACGCCAGTGGCAAGCCGGGCTCGATCCGCCTGCATGTGCTCACCGACAGCGCCCAGCACATGGAATTGCACGTGCAGGATGACGGCCCCGGCATCACGCCTGAGGTGCGCGCCCACCTGTTCGAACCGTTCTACACCACCTCCAGCAAAGGCACCGGCCTGGGCCTGTATCTGGCGCGCGAGCTGTGCCTCAACAACGAGGCCACACTCGACTACGAATACCGGGTCGACGACATGGCCGACGCGAACGGCGAGGCCAGCGGGCGTTTTGTGATCACCTTTGCGATCCCGCTGGCGCTATGATGTCCCTATTTGCACTACGAAAGGCCCTGCCATGAGCTCTCCCCGCATCCTCGTTGTCGATGACGAAGCCGATCTGCGCGAGCTGCTCGACATCACGCTGGTACGCATGGGGCTCGACGTCGATTGCGCGGCCAACCTGAGTGAGGCGCGCGCGCTGTTCGCCAGCACCGACTACGCGCTGGTGCTCACCGACATGCGCCTGCCCGACGGGCTGGGCCTCGAACTGGTGCGCGAAGTGGTGGCCAGCGAGAAGAGCACGCCGATTGCCGTGGTGACCGCCTACGGCAGCGCCGACAATGCAGTAGTGGCGCTGAAGGCGGGCGCCTTCGACTATGTGTCCAAGCCGGTGGTGCTCGAGCAGTTGCGCATTATGGTGCAGTCGGCGCTGCGCTTGTCGGCGCCGCCGGCCAGCGCGCCCGGCGCCCCGGCCGGACAAGGCTCGCGCCTGATCGGCCAATCGCCGGTGATGCAGGCGCTGCGCGCCCAGATCGCACGGCTGGCGCGCTCGATGGCGCCGATCGCCATCACGGGCGAATCGGGCAGCGGCAAGGAGCTGGCGGCGCGCGAAATCCACGCGCAAAGTTCGCGCGCGGCCAAGCCGTTCATCGCCGTCAACTGCGGTGCGATCCCCGAGGCGCTGATGGAGGCGGAGTTCTTCGGCTATCGCAAGGGCGCGTTTACCGGCGCCCAGGACGAGCGCGACGGCTTCTTTCAGGCCGCCAACGGCGGCACCTTGATGCTCGACGAGGTGGCCGACCTGCCGCTGGCGATGCAGGTCAAGCTGCTGCGTGCGATCCAGGAGCGGCGCGTGCGCAAGATCGGCGCCACCGCCGAAGAGGCGGTCGACGTGCGCATCATCAGCGCCACCCACCAGGATCTGGCGCACTGCGTCGAGACGGGCAAATTTCGCCAGGACTTGTTCTATCGTCTGAACGTGATCGAACTGGGCTTGCCGCCGCTGCGCGAACGGCTCGATGACATGGGCGTGCTGACCGACGCGATCCTGGCGCGCCTGGCCGGGGCGGGCGCGCGTGCGCGGCTGGGCGAGCAGGTGCTCGACACCTTGCGCGCCTATTCGTTTCCCGGCAATGTGCGCGAACTGGAGAATGTGCTCGAACGGGCGCTGGCCTTTGCCGACGACGGCGTGATCGAACTGGCCGATCTGGCTTTGAAGAGCGCGCGCCTGGCCGAGCCGGTCGGCTCGGCGCCGGCGCCGGCAGCGCTGATGGCGCCCGCAGCGGCCAACGCGCCGGTCACGCCGCTGCCCGGTACGCTGGCGCCCCACGCCGCGCTGCCGAGCAGCCTGCCCGACTATCTGAGCCAGGTCGAGCGCGATATCATCCTGCGCGCGCTGGCCCAGACCCAGTTCAACCGCACCCAGGCGGCCCACCTGCTGGGGATTAGCTTTCGCCAGTTGCGCTACCAAATGCAAAAGCTCGACATTCACGCGCCCGAACCATGAATGCGCTGCTTGACGCGCACGGCTGGTATCAGGGAGCCCGCCCGTATCCGAGCGCGCACTGCGATGCCCGTCCGCCCGGCACGCAGATCGACCTGCTGGTGATCCACAACATCAGCTTGCCAGGCGGCCAGTTCGGCGGCCCCCACATCGCCGACCTGTTTACCGGGCGCGTCGACTATAATGCGCATCCCTCGTTTGCGGCCCATGCCGGGCTGCGCGTGTCGGCCCACTTCCTGATCCGGCGCGACGGGCGCGTGCTGCAGTTCGTCGGCTGCGATCAGCGCGCCTGGCACGCCGGTCTGTCGGTCTTCGCGGGGCGCGAGCGCTGCAATGATTTTTCGATCGGGGTGGAGCTCGAGGGCAGCGACGCTGTGCCGTTTTCGAACGCCCAATATGCGGCGCTGGTCGAGCTGACGCTGGCGCTGCAGACGCGCTATCGCCTCACTGATGTGCAGGGCCACCAGCACGTCGCGCCCGGCCGGAAAACCGACCCGGGACCATGTTTTGACTGGCACGGCTATGCAAAATTGCTGGCAGAACAGCGGGCAAGCGTGCTGGCGCGGAACCCGATGTTAGCGCTCACTCACAGCGCATTGCGCTTTCCGTCCTAAGGCTCAAAAGTCAAGCCTCGCACGGCGAAAAAAACGCAAATATTTACCGGCGCTAGTGCTGGAAAGCTATTGCAAGCCTCCCCCTCAGGCACTACAATTAGTGCTCTTTTAAGGCTCTTCACTACATGTAGTGGTACCGCGATCTTCTGTTGAACCTGTTCCGTGCTGGCACGTTACACCCAGATGGCCTAGACTTAGCGTCATTTAATCCAGATTGTGTTGTCGTAATGCCAGCGGGAAAGTTCGCTGGCGGGGTATTTTTTTGCTTTTTACTTAATTTTTCATGATGAGCCGCGGCCCTGCCGACTGGTTCGTATCATAACAATCGGCGGCAGCGCGACTGCACGCCGCTTCTGGAGGCCCAATGCACACATCGCAAGACATCACCACCAATCCGTCCGCCCTGCCAGTCGGTTCGAGCAGCAGCGCCAGCCCGGTCGCCGTCGTCGCCAGTGGCGACTACCGCATCATCCGCCGCAACGGTTCGGTGGTGGCGTTTGAGCCGTCCAAGATCGCCATCGCCGTGACCAAGGCCTTCCTGGCCGTCACCGGCGGGCAGGGCGCGGCCTCGGCGCGCGTGCGCGAACTGGTCGAGCAGTTGACCAACAACGTGGTGGCAGCGCTGGTGCGCCGTCAGCCGGGCGGCGGCACCTTCCATATTGAAGACGTGCAGGACCAGGTGGAATTGTCCCTGATGCGTTCGGGCGAACACGATGTCGCGCGCGCCTACGTGCTGTACCGCGCCAAGCATATGGAAGAGCGCCGCGCCGCCAAGGAAGCGTCGGGCGCCTCCGCCAACGCTGCCGCGCCGCAGATCCACGTGCTTGAGAACGGCGAGCGCCGTGCGCTGGACATGAACCAGGTGCGCGAACTGATCGCGGCCGCCTGCGTCGGGCTGGAGAAGCACGTCGACGCCGACGCCATTTTGTCGGAGACGGTGAAGAACCTGTACGACGGCGTGCCGGTCGAAGAGCTGCACAAGTCGGCCATTCTGGCGGCGCGCGCGCTGATGGAAAAGGATCCGGCCTACAGCCAGGTCACCGCGCGCATCCTGCTGCACACGATCCGCAAGGAAGTGTTCGGTCAGGAAGTGGCGCAAGCGGCCACCGCGGCGCACTACATCGGCTACTTCCCGCAATACATCGCCAAGGGTATCGCGGCCGAATTGCTCGACCCGAAACTGGCCGAGTTCGACCTGGCCAAGCTGTCCAAGGCGCTGGTGGCGGACCGCGATCTGCAGTTCGGCTACATCGGCCTGCAAACGCTGTATGACCGCTACTTCCTGCACATCGACGAAGTGCGCATCGAAATGCCGCAGGCTTTCTACATGCGCGTGGCGATGGGCCTGGCACTGAACGAGAGCAAACGCGAAGAGCGCGCCATCGAGTTCTACAACCTGCTGTCCTCGTTCGACTTCATGAGCTCGACCCCGACGCTGTTCAACTCGGGCACGCGCCGCTCGCAACTGTCGTCGTGCTACCTGACGACCGTGTCCGATGACCTGGAAGGCATCTACGACGCGATCAAGGAAAACGCGCTGCTGGCCAAGTTCGCCGGCGGTCTGGGCAACGACTGGACCCCGGTGCGTGCATTGGGCGCCCACATCAAGGGCACCAACGGCAAGTCGCAAGGCGTGGTGCCGTTCCTGAAAGTGGTCAACGACACCGCCGTGGCGGTCAACCAGGGCGGCAAGCGCAAGGGCGCCGTGTGCGCCTACCTGGAAACCTGGCACATGGACATCGAGGAATTCCTCGACCTGCGCAAGAACACCGGCGACGATCGCCGCCGCACCCACGACATGAATACGGCCAACTGGATTCCCGACCTGTTCATGAAGCGCGTGATGGAAAAAGGCGACTGGACCCTGTTCTCGCCCTCCGAGACGCCCGACCTGCACGACCTGATGGGCCAGGCGTTTGAAAAAGCCTACGTTGGTTACGAGGCGAAGACCGTGACGGGCGAAGTGCGCCTGTTCAAGAAGATCGCCGCGCTCGACCTGTGGCGCAAGATGCTGTCGATGCTGTTCGAAACGGGCCATCCATGGATCACGTTCAAGGACCCTTGCAACATCCGCAGCCCGCAGCAGCACGTCGGCGTCGTGCACAGCTCGAACCTGTGCACCGAGATCACGCTCAACACCAATGAATCGGAAATCGCGGTCTGTAACTTGGGTTCGGTGAACATGCCAGCGCATATGAAGGATGGCAAATTTGACGGCATCAAGCTGCAAAAGACCATCCGCACCGCAATGCGCATGTTGGATAACGTCATCGACATCAATTACTACGCCGTCGACAAGGCGCGCAATTCGAACATGCGCCACCGTCCGGTCGGCCTGGGCAACATGGGCTTCCAGGATTGCCTGCACATGATGCGCGTGCCGTACGCCTCGATGGGCGCGGTGGAATTTGCCGACCGCTCGATGGAAGCGGTGTGTTACTACGCTTACCTGGCATCGACCGAGCTGGCCGAAGAGCGCGGTCACTACGAGTCGTTCAAGGGTTCGCTGTGGGATCGCGGCATCCTGCCGCAAGACTCGGTGGCCCTGCTGGCCGCCGAACGTGGCGGTTACCTGGAAGTGGACCAGTCGTCCTCGATGGACTGGGACCTGGTGCGCAGCCGCATCAAGCAGTTCGGCATGCGCAACTCGAACTGCGTGGCGATCGCCCCGACCGCGACCATCTCGAACATCATCGGCGTGTCGGCCTGTATCGAGCCGACTTACCAGAACTTGTACGTGAAATCGAACCTGTCGGGCGAATTCACCGAGATCAACGCCTTCCTGGTGCGTGACCTGAAAGCGCGCGACCTGTGGGACGAGGTCATGATCGCCGACCTGAAATACTTCGACGGCAGCTTGGCCAAGATCGACCGCATTCCTCAAGACCTGCGCGAAATCTACGCCACCGCCTTCGAAGTGCAGCCTTCTTGGCTGGTCGAAGCGGCCTCGCGTCGTCAGAAGTGGATCGACCAGGCCCAGTCGCTCAACATCTACATGGCTGGCGCGTCGGGCAAGAAGTTGGACGAGACCTACAAGCTGGCCTGGTTGCGCGGCTTGAAGACGACCTACTACCTGCGCACCATCGGCGCGACCCACATGGAGAAATCCACCTCCAAGACCGGCGCCCTGAACGCGGTGGCGGTCGATGGCGGCATGTCGGCCAGCGCCCAGAGCGCGCAAGCGGCGGCGACCGCCGCTGCGGCGGTCGAAGCGGACGGCGCGGCCTGCTACCTGCGTCCCGGCGACGACGGTTTCGAGGAATGCGAAGCCTGCCAATAACAGCTCGCCGGTTCGCCGGCGCATGAAACAAGCATGAACCGTCCCGGCCCCGCGCCGGGCGTTTCGTCAGAGTGTGAACTGACCGGCGCGATGCCGGCGAACGAAAAGGAATTGACTATGTTGTCTTGGGATGAAGAGGCGCCTGTCGCGCCCGCAGCGCGCCCGCCAGTGGCGATGGGTAGTGAATTGAATCTTGCGGCGGCGGCTCAGCCGGACGCCGTCGATGCCGAGCTGGTCGCGAAACGCGTCAACGCGGACGACAAGCGCATTATCAACGGCAAGACCGACGTCAACCAGCTGGTGCCGTTCAAATACAAATGGGCGTGGGATAAATACCTGGCCGGTTGCGCCAACCACTGGATGCCGCAAGAGATCAACATGCAGCGCGACATCGAGTTGTGGAAAAATCCCAACGGTTTGACCGATGACGAGCGTCGCCTCGTCAAGCGCAACCTGGGCTTCTTCGTGACCGCCGATTCGCTGGCCGCCAACAACATCGTGCTGGGCACCTACCGCCACATCACGGCGCCGGAATGCCGCCAATACCTGCTGCGCCAGGCGTTCGAGGAAGCCATTCACACCCACGCGTATCAGTACATCGTCGAGTCGCTGGGGCTGGACGAGGCGGAGATTTTCAACGCCTACAACGAAGTCAAATCGATTCGCGACAAGGACGAATTCCTGATCCCGTTCATCAATACGCTGACCGATCCGGCCTTCACCACCGGCACCGTGGAGAACGATCAGAAGCTGTTGAAGTCGCTCATCGTGTTCGCCTGCCTGATGGAGGGGCTGTTCTTCTACGTCGGTTTCACGCAGATTCTGGCGCTGGGCCGACAGAACAAAATGATGGGCGCGGCCGAGCAGTATCAGTACATTTTGCGTGACGAATCAATGCATTGCAATTTCGGGATCGACCTGATCAACACGATCAAGATGGAGAACCCGCTGCTGTGGACGCCGGCCTTCCGCGAAGAGATCAAGGCGCTGTTCATGACGGCCGTGGAACTGGAATACGCCTACGCCGAAGACACCATGCCGCGTGGTGTGCTCGGTCTGAACGCGCCGATGTTCAAGGGCTACCTGCGCTTCATCGCCAACCGCCGCGCGCAGCAGATCGGACTCGATCAATTGTTCGCCAACGAAGAGAATCCCTTCCCTTGGATGAGCGAGATGATCGACCTGAAAAAGGAGCGCAACTTCTTCGAGACGCGCGTCATCGAATACCAAACCGGTGGTGCTTTGAACTGGGAATAAACCGTACAACACGCGCGTTCGCGCCGTGTGTTGTGCATATCGTGCTCGCCCATTGAAAAAAGCCTGCGAAAATGTGTCGTGCCAGTTGCGCATCGACAAGGTTTTCGTGTACTTTATGTGATTGAATTTGCGAAATGCTGAAAGTACCTAATCGGTGCGCAGTCCGACGCAAAAATTCGAATCAAAATGGGACGCTGATACAGCAGATATGCACACGAATTCACCGCATACGTCGAGCCGCCCTGCCTGATTTTTTTCAGGCATGGCGGCTTTTTCTTTGCGCGAAAAACACGATGTGCCGCGTTGGCCGGCGTCCCGGCAACACCGAATGTGTCGTTTCTGAAATTAGATTTTTGCCGCCAGCCGCTGTTTGGCCCGGCGGCGCCGACTACGGCTGAAGTGCTGCAATGGTGAGGAATTGCAGCAGTTCAGCTGGTGCCGAATTCATTAGCGCAAACCAGCGTCACGGTTTGTGCCGATGAATAATTCGCCCGACCGCACTGCAGGGCCGGGCGGGTTTTAACCTTGTAGCGTGATATTTTCCCATCGCAGATGAAGGAGAGACAAATGGCAACAGCCGCGAAGAAACCAGCAGCAAAAAAACCAGCCGCCAAGGCTGCTCCCGCCGTTAAAAAACCGGCAGTAGTAGCAAAAACGGCTGCCGTCAAACCAGCAGCAAAAGCAGTCGCCAAGCCAGTCGCGAAAGCAGCGGCCAAGCCGGCTGCGAAAGCCGCAGCCAAGCCAGCGGCAAAAGCAGCAGCCAAGCCAGCAGCCAAAGCAGCAGCCAAGCCAGTAGCGAAAGCAAAAGCTGCCGCCAAGCCAGCAGCCAAAGCAGCAGCCAAGCCAGCAGCGAAAGCAGCAGCCAAGCCAGCCGCTAAAGCAAAGGCAGCAGCCAAGCCAGCGGCCAAAGCAAAAGCCGCCGCCAAGCCGGCAGCTAAGCCAGCAGCCAAGGCCAAAGCGCTCGCCAAGCCCGCAGCGAAGAAAGCCGCAGCCAAGCCCGCCGCCAAAGCAAAAGCAGCAGCCAAGCCGGCAGCCAAAGCTGCAGCCAAGCCAGCCGCCAAAGCTGCAGCCAAGCCAGCCGCCAAAGCAAAGGCAGCCGCCAAGCCCGCAGCCAAAGCAAAAGCAGCCGCCAAGCCTGTAGCGAAAGCGAAAGCGGCGGCCAAGCCTGTCGCTAAAGCCAAGGCCAAAGCAGCAGCCAAGCCAGCAGCAAAAGCAGCCAAGCCAGCAGCAAAAGCCGCAGCCAAGCCAGCAGCGAAAGCTACGGCCAAGCCAGCAGCCAAAGCCGTAGCCAAGCCAGCAGCGAAAGCCGCCGCCAAGCCAGCAGCCAAAGCCGCCGCCAAGCCAGCAGCGAAGGCAGTCGCCAAGCCAGCAGCAAAGGCAGTCGCCAAGCCAGCGGCAAAAGCAGCAGCCAAGCCAGCAGTTGCGCCAGCGGCCAAACCCGCTGTCAAAGCGGCGGCCAAGCCAGCAGCCAAGAAGGTTGCTGCCAAGCCTGTCGCCGCGACAGCGGCACCGGTCGCTGTCGCTGTTGCTGCGCCAGTAGCGGCGCCAGTGGCCAAGCCGGTCGTGAAGAAAGCTGCGGCGCCGAAAAAAGCTGCCGCGCCAAAAGCGCCAGCGCTTCCAAAGCCTGTTGTCGCTCCGGCTGCTCCGGCCGCAAAAACTGTGTTGAGCCCGGCAGCAGCGTGGCCGTTCCCGACCAGCAGCCGTCCGTAATAGCCAGCTTCGCCTGGATGAGGCAAAATGCCGCTGTGTGAACTGTTTCACACAGCGGTTTTTTTTTAGGAGTCGTCGTGCTGAATATTGTGACCTTGATCGTTGATACCGTCGCCAGTGTGCTGGGCGGCGTGCTGCTGCTGCGTTTTTGGATGCAGGCGATCCGTGTCCGGCCACCGGCATCGGTGGCCCAATTTACCTTTCAATTGTCGGACTGGCTGGTGCGTCCGCTGCGCCGCGTCGTGCCAGGTGTGGGCGGCTATGACTGGGCCAGCCTGATCGGTGCGTTCCTGGTGGTGCTGCTGGCCACCTCGGTGCTGTTTATCATCGGTACCTCGGGCCAGACCGTGCTGTTGTTGGCCTTGTACCGATTTCTGCAATGGATTACCTACGGCTTCATGGCGCTGCTGGTGGTCGAGGCGATCTTCAGTTGGGTCAATCCGCACGCGCCACTGGCACCGTTCGTGCGCGCCCTGAACGACCCCTTGCTGCGTCCGCTGCGCCGCGTGGTGCCTCTGCTAGGGGGGCTGGATCTGTCGTTGCTGGTGGCGCTGATCCTGTTGCAGATCGCTCAGCAGCTGATCGGGATGGCGTTTGGCTTCCGATGAGTCAGCCCTGGTGTTCGGCGCTGCCCGTGGGCGTGCGCCTGGCGGTACAGATCACGCCGAATGCGAAGAAGACTGAAGTATTGGGGGTGTTCGATGACGCCCTCAAGATCAAGCTGCACGCGCAGCCAATCGAAGGCAAGGCCAATGAGGCCTTGATACGCTTTCTGGCCGAGTCGCTGGCGGTGCGCCGCAGCAGCGTCACGATTACCCACGGTCAGACCAACAAGCGCAAGCTGGTGGAAATTGCCGCCTCAGGCTTGACGCCCGAGGCGGTCGAACTGGCGTTTGGCGCGGCCGTCAAGCCGCGCTGAGTCGCGGTGCCGCGCCGGGCGCCGGTTTGCTCTAGAAGCGGTAGCCGAAAGCTACTTCGAAGCGATCGGCGATCTCAGCGGCCGTGGCAACGTGGTTCTGGCCGCCCTGGTGGGCGATCTTGATCGACCCCATCAGACTGGCCAGGCGGCCGGTGGTGGGCCAGTCCAGATCGTTGGTGATGCCAAACAGCAGGCCGGCGCGGTAGGCGTCGCCGCAGCCGGTCGGGTCGACCACGGCGCTGGCCGGCACGCACGCAATATCGAAGCGCTCGCCGTTGGCATAAATCTCGGAACCCTTGTCGCCGCGCGTGACGATCAGCGCCGTCAGACGGCCGGCGATGTCGGCCAGCGTCAGACCGGTGCGCTCCATGATCATTTCAAACTCGTAGTCGTTGGCCGCCAGGTAGGACGCCTGGTTGATGAAGGCGATCAGCTCGGCGCCGCTGAAGCGCGGCAGTTGCTGGCCCGGATCGAACATGAACGGCAGGCCCAGACTGGCGCAATCGGCCGCATGTTTGAGCATGCCGTCGCTGCCGTCCGGCGCGATGATCGCCACCCGCAGCGCGCCGCAGTCGGCCACGTTGTTTTCGTGCGAGAACTGCATCGCGCCCGGGTGGAAGGCGTTGATCTGGTTGCCGTCCACGTCGGCGGTGACGAAGCACTGCGCGGTGTAGGCGTTGGGGATGGTCTTGATGGCGCGCGCGCTGATGCCTTGCGCGGCGAAGCGTTCCAGATACTGCCCGCCGTCCTGGCCGATGGTGGCCATGATCAAGGGATCGCCGCCCAGCATGTTCAGATTGTAGGCGATGTTGGCCGCGCAGCCGCCAAACTCGGTGTGCAGTGTCGGCACCAGGAACGAAACGTTGACCTTGTGCAGTTGGTCGGCCAGCAGTTGCTCGGCGAAGCGGCCGTCAAAGTGCATGATCTTATCGAAGGCGAGTGATCCGCAGATCAGGGTGGTCTTGCTCATGATGGGCCTTAAGGATAAAAAATTGCGATGTGATAGCCCGAGGCTTTCACCTGATTGAGTGCGAAATAGAAGCGCACCGGCTGCTCCGAGTGGGGGCCGAAGCCGTGTTCGCGATCGACCGCCACCGGCAGGTAGTCGCGCGGCGCGAATACCCGGCGCAGCTGCGCCTTGTCATTGGCGTCGCTGAGCACCAGTTCGATATGCGGCCACGCTTGGGCTAGCCCGCTCTGGTTGCGCAGCAAGGTGGCATACGCGAAATTACCGCCGCCCAGAGTCTGCAGTTCGCCCGTCTCGACCGACAGCATGTCGATCTGGGTGGGCAGTTCGATGCGGCAGCCCAGCACGGCGCAGGCGCTCACCAGCGCCGGCGTGAGCTGGGGCAGGCGTGCGGCCAGCACATTGCGGAACGTCGTCACGCCCTGCGCCAGCAGCGCGCCGAGCAGCAACAGCGAGCCGAGTGCCATCACGATGCGGCTGATCTTGCCGATCCGTTGTTGGCGCCGCTCGCGTTTGACGAAGCCCGGTTCGTCCGGCTCGGCGGCGGGCGCCGCCGGCGCGTCGAACTGCGTC
Organism: Burkholderiales bacterium; assembly: GCA_038207625.1. Lineage (GTDB taxonomy): Bacteria > Pseudomonadota > Gammaproteobacteria > Burkholderiales > Burkholderiaceae_D > JBBQZO01. Next base: position 54,354 of record JBBQZO010000034.1, read on the forward strand.
GCTGCGGGCGCTGCGACTGCCGCCGAGAGGGCCACGATGACATCGTCGTCGGCCTCCATCGGCGCGTCGGGCGCGGGTTTCATCGATGGCTGGCGGGCCGGTCGGCGCATCCAGTTCGAGCGCACCACCGGCGCCTGCTCGACCGGGTCGGGCGGGGCAGTGTGGACGTCTTGTGGCAGGTCGGCGGCGGCCGGCATGGCCGGCTCGGAGGGCGCGTCGGGCGCCGCGGTGCTCGCAGGCGCAGGCGTTGGCGCGTCGAGATCGGCGCGCGTCTCGCTCACCGGCTCCGGCGCGACACTGGTGACGGGAGGGGCAAAGCGCACAAACAACGGTGCGGCGGCCAATTCATCATCGACCACCAGGTCGAATACGGGTTCAATGCGCGCGGCCGGCATCGGCGTGTGCGCAGGCTGCTCGTCGTCATTGCTGACATCGAGGTCCAGATCCAGATCAAGGTCCAGATCGGACGGAATAGGCAGTGCGGGGGGCGCATCGACCGATGACGTCGGCGTGGCCGATGTGGTCGCTGGAACCGGTTCCGGCGCAGACGCGCGTGCTGGCTCCGGCTCCGGGCCAGCCTCAGCCTCAGGCTCGGACATAGGCTCGGACATTGGCTCAGGCTCAGGCTCAGGCTCAGGAGCCAACACCGGTGCAGGGGGCGCGGCAAGTACTTCCCGCACGGCGGGATTGGCGTGCGCTGCCACCGGTGCTGACGCGCTCGCCGGCTCAGGGGCGACGACTGCGGCGGCGGCGCCAGGCGCCGCATGCGCGTCTTCACCCTTGGGTAAGATGCCGAACGGGTCGAAGGCGGTGGTGAAGTCGAGCGTGTAGACCTCCGCTTCGGCCTCGGGATGGGAAATAGGCTGGTCCGGTGCGGCCGGCGTCGGCGTGCCGGCGTCGATGGCGCCGCCCGGTGTTGCGGCGTGCGCCGTAGACGGCGGTGCCGGCGTGGTGCGTGGCGCCGCCGGCGCGCTGGTCGGGCGGCCTGGTTCGGGCGGGCGCAACGCGTCAGTGTTGATCAGTGCGGCATTGCCGTCAAAGACTTCCTTGCAGGTGCCGCAGCGCACGATGCCACCGCGCAGCTTCAGCTGGTCGTGCGCGACCCGAAACACCGTGTTGCAATGGGGGCATTGGGTTGCGAGCGCCATGTCGCTATTGGTCGTCTTGCGCGCGCGCAGGTGGCGCGCTGGTGCTGCCCAGGCGGCCGTGCAGGGCGACCCAGCCATCGAGCTCGGCCCATACGCCCAGCTGAATGAACGGCGCGTAAGCGGCCGCCACTTCCTCGGCCTGGCGTGCCAGCACGCCCGACAGGATCAGCGCGCCGCCGGGCGCGACACGTCCGGCCAGCATCGGCGCCATCACCTTCAGCGGCGAGGACAGGATGTTGGCGACGACGATGTCAAAACGCTGCGTAGCATGTGCCGACTCGGCAAAGGTATCGGGCAGGAAGTAGCCCACGTCGCAGTGGTTGCGGGTGGCGTTGTCGCGCGCCGATTCGATCGCCTGCGGGTCGATGTCGACGCCGCACACTTGGCCGGCGCCCAGCTTGTTGGCCACCATCGCCAGAATGCCGGAGCCGCAACCGTAGTCGAGCACCGTCAGACCGGGTGCCGGATGCGCTTCCAGCCACTCCATGCACAGACGGGTGGTCGGATGGCTGCCGGTGCCGAAGGCCAGACCGGGGTCCAGCTCCAGAATCAGGCCGTCCGGATCGGGTGCCTCGTGCCAGCTGGGCACGACCCAGATGTTCTTGCCGATGTGGATAGGGGCGAACTGCGACTGGGTCAAACGCACCCAGTCCTGCTCGGCCACCGCGCGGGTGGTGTAGGCGGGCGTGTCTTTCAGACGGATCGCCTTCGCGGCAGCGGCGACGATGCCGGCCTGGTCGGCGTCGACGTCGGTCAGCGCCACCACGCGGCTGTGTTCCCAGGCCGCTTCCTTCGGTTCCATGCCCGGCTCGCCGAACAAGGGTTGCTCCTGCTCGGTGCCTTCGTCGGCGTCTTCCACCGACACCGACAGCGCGCCCGCATCCATCAACGCGTCCGACAGGGCCTCGGCGTGCTCACGGCGCACTTCAATGACGACTTCAATCCAGCTCATGCATCCGCCTTGTTGTCGGAGAGGTTAGCGAGCGCCGCGCCGGTCTTGTTGCTACCCTTGGGCAGGTCCGGCTTGTCGGCCAGCTTCTGCTCAAGGTAATGAATGTTGGTGCCGCCCTCGATGAAGCGCGCGTCGATCATCAGCTCGCGGTGCAGCGGGATGTTGGTCGAAATGCCTTCGACAACCATCTCCGAGAGCGCGATCTGCATACGGCGGATCGCCTGCTCGCGCGTGGCGCCGTACGCGATCACCTTGCCGATCATCGAATCATAGTGCGGCGGTACATAGTAGCCCGCATACGCGTGCGAATCAACCCGGATGCCAGGTCCGCCCGGCGCGTGCCAGGACACGATGCGTCCCGGCGACGGGGTGAACTTGAACGGGTCCTCGGCGTTGATGCGGCACTCGATGGCGTGACCGGACAACATGATGTCGCGCTGGCGAAAGCGCAGCTTCTCGCCGGCGGCGATGCGGATCTGTTCTTGCACGATGTCGATGCCGGTGATCATTTCGGTGACCGGATGCTCGACCTGAACGCGGGTGTTCATCTCGATGAAGTAGAACTCGCCGTTTTCATACAGGAACTCGAAGGTGCCGGCGCCGCGGTAACCGATCTTGCGGCAGGCTTCGGCGCAACGGTCGCCGATTTTTTCGATCACCTTGCGCGGGATGCCCGGCGCCGGCGCTTCCTCGATCACCTTCTGGTGGCGGCGCTGCATCGAGCAGTCGCGTTCGCCCAGCCAGACGGCGTTCTTGTGTTCGTCGCACAGGATCTGGATTTCCACGTGGCGTGGGTTTTCCAGATACTTCTCCATATACACTTCCGGATTGCCAAACGCGGAACCGGCTTCGGTCTTGGTCATCGCCACGGCGTTCAGCAGCGCCGCCTCGGTGTGCACCACGCGCATGCCGCGCCCGCCGCCGCCGCCGGCGGCCTTGATGATGACTGGATAGCCGACCTTGCGGGCGGTCTGGATGATCACTTTCGGATCGTCCGGCAGCGCCCCTTCCGAGCCCGGCACGCAGGGCACGCCGGCGCGTATCATCGCCTGCTTGGCCGACACCTTGTCGCCCATCAGACGGATCGACTCGGAACGCGGACCGATGAACACGAAGCCCGATTTCTCGACCCGTTCAGCGAAGTCGGCGTTCTCGGACAGGAAACCGTAGCCCGGATGGATCGCCTCGGCGTCGGTCACTTCGGCGGCGCTGATAATGGCGGGCATGTTCAGATACGACAGGGCCGACTGGGCCGGGCCGATGCAGACCGATTCGTCGGCCAGCTTGACGTACTTGGCATCTTTGTCGGCTTCGGAGTGCACGACGACCGTCTTGATGCCCATTTCGCGGCAAGCGCGCTGGATACGCAGCGCGATTTCACCACGATTGGCAATGAGGATTTTTTCAAACATGGTAGGTTCGGTGTTTCTGTAAGGTCCGGCGCAGCCGGGAACAACAAAGTGCGTCTTCGACAGCGAAGGGCTCGCGCGCAGGGCGGCTTGGCCGCCCGCTGCTTAACCGATCACGAACAAAGGCTGACCAAATTCGACCGGCTGGCCGTTTTCTACGAGAATCTTGGTGACCACACCGGCGAAATCGGAATCGATCTCGTTGAGCAGCTTCATCGCCTCGATGATGCAGACGGTGTCGCCTTCCTTGATGGTGGAGCCGACATCGACGAACGGGGCGCTGCCCGGTGCCGACGAACGGTAGAACGTGCCCACCATGGGCGACTTGACGATGTGGCCCGTCGGCTCGGCAACCACTTGCACTGGCGCGGCGGCAGGGGCGGCCGGCGCTGCGTGATATTGCATGCCTTGCGGGGGCATCATCATCATCTGGTTCTGCGGCATGGCCGAGGACTTGACGATACGCACTTTACTTTCGCCTTCGGTCACTTCCAGTTCAGCGATGTCGGATTCTGCGACCAGGTCGATCAGTGTCTTGAGTTTTCGTAAATCCATGTGAAACCCCTTGGAATTATTGTAGTTGTGAATGATGCGGCGCGCTCATTGACTGAGCATCGCCATGAAAAATGCGTGAGGATGATGAAGATTAACGTCTTTTAAGCGCAAAGTCGATGGCAAAGCGATATCCGTCGATGCCCAGGCCGCAAATGGTCCCGAGCGCGATGGATGCCAGAAATGAGTGATGACGAAACGCCTCGCGCTGATGAATGTTCGAGATATGGACTTCCACGAAAGGAATCGCCACCCCCGCCAGGGCGTCGCGCAAGGCCACGCTGGTGTGGGTCAGGCCGCCCGGATTGATGACGATCGCGTCCACGCCTTCGGTTCTGGCGGCGTGGATGCGGTCGATCAGGGCGCCTTCGTGGTTGCTCTGAAAGCAAGTTAGTGCCGCTCCCGCCGCCGCAGCCTGGGCTGTAGCGGCAGCTTCGATGTCGGCCAAAGTGCTTGCGCCGTACACCTCAGGCTCGCGCGTTCCCAGCAAATTGAGGTTGGGACCGTTGAGCAGAAGGAGGTTTTTTGCCATGTAAGAAGGTTCAGTTTTGCGCGAAAGTTCCGCATTTTGCCGCCAACAGCGAGCAATGGCAAGCGAAAAAAATAACAGTTTGAACACCCGCCCTGTGTTCGACTCAGGATTTGAGGGCCGCCAGGTCGGCTTTCAGTTCACTGAAATTGAGCCGGCCAAGGTAGGTTTTCTTGACCTGGCCGTCGGCCCCGATCAGCACCGTGTAGGGCAGGCCGCCGGCCGCGTTGCCGAACTGGCGGGCCAGATCGGTGCCGCTCATGCCGGCCACGTAAAGGGGGTAGCTGATCTTGAATTTGGCGGCGAATTCGGCAATATTGGTCGGCGAATCGATGCCGATGCCGATCACTTGCACGCTCTTGCCGGCTTGTTCGCCGGCCAGCGTGGACAGTTCCGGCATTTCCTGCACGCACGGACCGCACCACGGCGCCCAAAAATTGACCACCAGCGCCTTGCCCTTCCACTGGGCCAGCGCCTGGCTCTTGCCGGTGGCGTCGGGCAGCGTTTGGGCGAACAGTTCGCCGACCGGGGCGTGCGGGCCGGCCGGGTTGGGCGTGACGGTGGCCGTCAACGGCGACGGCGCTTGCTGATTGGCGTGCTTGATGCCCACAAAAGCGCCGGTGGCGCCGAACAGGACGGCGACGGTGGCGATGGCAAAGAGGTTTTTCTTGTTCATGGAATGATCCTGCTGGTGTCTAAATCGTTGGGGGCGCTGGCCATCAGCGCGCGCAAGGCCGCCAGATCGGCGCGCGCCGGTTTGCCGTCGCTGCGCGGCTTGAGTGCGCCGCGCAGGTCGTTTTGTTCATACAGCGCCGCATGCACGCCTTCCTTGTTCCACAGAAAGCTGACCGTTTCGACCGGCTCGTGGCGGCCGCCCTTGAAGTGGGCCGTCTCGGTGATGTCGATCTGAATATTCCGGTTCAGCAGAAAAATCTGCACTTCCTTGGCGCTGTCGGCGAACAGTTGCAGGTAGACGTCGTCATGCTCGCCGGCGGTGCCGTTCCACACCGCCCCCGTCAGATAGGGCTGGAACTGGGCCAGCGCCTCCATCACCTGCAGCGCCACCGTGCGTAGCGAATGCAGGCGCGCCGGCTGGCTGTCGCCGCAAAACAGCGCCTGGTACTGGCGCAGTTCCTGTTCGATCTGGGCGTTGTCGGGCAGCACATTGGGAAGCGTCGCCGCGTCGCCCAGCACCAGCCGTGCGGCCTTGCGTTTGGCCGTGCCGTAGTCGGCGCCGTCCTGCGCGATCAGGCGCGCGGCCCCGGCGGCGATTTGGGCGCGCAACAGTGTTTGCTCGTCAATTGGAGGCAGCGTCATGAGCGAGATCATACTCTGGAACGGGAAAGCGCTGCGGGTCGGGTAAAATCACCTATTCAGATCAATAATTAGTGCCACGCAGCGGAGTCGCGCGGCGCACATTCCATATGCATATTCATATACTCGGTATTTGCGGCACCTTCATGGGCGGCCTGGCCGTGCTGGCCAAACAGGCTGGTCACCGCGTGACCGGCTGCGACGCCGACGTCTATCCGCCGATGAGCACGCAGCTCGAAGCGCAAGGCATCGAATTGATCACCGGCTACGGGCCGGAGCAGACCAAGCTCAATCCCGATTTGTATGTGATCGGCAATGTGGTGTCGCGCGGCAATCCGCTGATCGAGGAGATCCTTAACCGCAGTCTGCCTTACGTTTCCGGGCCGCAGTGGATCGGTGAACATATATTAAGTAGAAAGTGGGTGCTTGCTGTCGCCGGAACCCACGGCAAGACGACCACGGCGGCCATGCTGGCCTGGATTTTGGAGGACGCCGGCTATTCTCCCGGCTTCCTGATCGGCGGCGTGCCGATGAACTTCGGTATTTCGGCGCGCCTGTCGGGCAGCACCGAGTCGGATTTCTTCGTCATCGAGGCCGACGAGTACGACACGGCCTTCTTCGACAAACGCAGCAAGTTCGTCCATTACCACGCCAAGACGGCGGTGCTCAACAACCTCGAATTCGACCATGCGGACATCTTTCCCGACATCGGCGCGATCGAAACCCAGTTCCACCACCTGGTGCGCACCGTGCCCGGCGTGGGGCGCTTGATCGTCAACGGCGACGAGGCGTCGCTGGCGCGCGTGTTAAAGCGCGGCTGCTGGAGCGAAGTCGACGCGTTTGGCGCCGGCGAAGGCTGCCATTGGACGCTGCAGGAGCACGGCGACGGCAATTTCGATGTGCTGTTTAACGGCGCGCCGGTGGGCGCCGTGCATTGGCAGCTGACGGGCCAGCACAATCGCATGAATGCGCTGGCCGCGATCGCGGCGGCGCGCCACGTCGGCGTGCCGGCGGGACAGGCGTGCGCGGCGCTGGCTACGTTTGACAGCGTCAAACGGCGCATGGAAGTGCGCGGCATCGTCAACGACATCACCGTGTATGACGATTTCGCCCACCACCCGACGGCCATTGCCACCACCGTCGGCGGGCTGCGCCAGAAGGTCAAGCATGCGCGCATCCTCGCCGTGCTCGAGCCGCGTTCGAACACGATGAAGCTGGGCGCGATGAAGGACGCCTTGCCGGGCAGTCTGAAAGACGCCGATCTGGTGTTTGGCTACGGCAGCGAGCAGGTGCTGGGCTGGAGCCTGGCCGACGCGCTGCAGCCGCTGGGCGAGGTCGCGCACAGCTACGCGCAGATCGATGCGCTGGTGCAGGCAATCGTCGCGCAGGCGCGCCCGGGCGACCAGATCCTGGTGATGAGCAATGGCGGTTTTGGCGGCATCCACCAGAAACTGTTGGCGGCGCTGGCCCAATGATCCTGTATTTGCATGGTTTTCGTTCGTCGCCGCTGTCGTTCAAGGCGCGCGTGGTGGGTGCGCGCATGGCCGAGCTGGGTCTGGGCGCGCAGCTGATCTGCCCGCAACTGCCGGCCTCACCGACGGAGGCGATGGCGCTGGCGTTGCGGCTGGTCGATGGCTGCGAGCCCGATCAGCTTTGCGTGGTCGGTTCCTCGCTGGGCGGCTTTTACGCCACCGCGCTGGCCGAACAACTTGGTTGCCGCGCGGTACTGCTCAATCCCGCCACCAATCCTCTGAAGGATCTGGAAAAACACGTCGGCGTGACGACCGCCTACCATTCCGACGCGCCGTTTGAATTCAAGCGCTCCTACATAGCCGAACTGGCCGCGCTGATGGTGCCGGCCATCACCCGCCCCGAGCGCTACCTGCTGATCGCGGCCACCGGCGACGAGGTGCTCGACTACCGCGACATGCTGGCGCACTACGCCGGCGCGCGCCAGCACGTGATCGACGGCAGCGACCATGCGATCGCCGAGTTTGCCGATTACGTCGACGAGGTGCTGGCGTTTTGCGGCGTGATTGACAAGCAGGACGCGTCCCGGTGAGAATCGCGTCCCTGCGCCAGGCCTTGTGGCACCGGCACGTCAACGCCGTCAACGCGCCGACCGGCATGCGCCACTGGCTCACCGGCGGCGGCTCGCTGACGGCCAAGCTGATGGCGCATAGCCGCGCGTTCCGGGTCCAGCGCCTGCATCAGCGCACCGCGCTGTGCCTGTCCGACGAGGCGCTGGCGATCGGCATGCGCCGCCCGGGCCGGGTGTGGGAGCGCGAGGTTTTGCTGCGTTGCGACGGCGCGCCGGTGGTTTTCGCGCATACTGTCGTGCCGATGTCGGCCAACGCCTCCGACTGGCCGCTGTTTAACGCGCTGGGCGAGCGCTCGCTGGGCAGCACGCTGTTTGGCGACCCGCAGGTGCGGCGCGCCGAACTGGAGTACGCGCGCATCCGGGGCGGCCACCCGTTGATGCAGCGCGCCCGCGTCGCGCTCGGCGTGGCGCACGACGATGAAACGATTTTTTATGCGCGCCGCTGCTTGTACCGGCGCCATCAGGGGTCCTTGCTGGTGACCGAGGTGTTTCTGCCGACGGTCCATGAGCTGGCACGGATCAACCCAACAACGAACACGAAATAAACTGTGCAATGAATCTATTTTTCGAAGAATCGGGCGACTTCAAGGTCGGCAGCGTGCTGTCCCAGGCGGGCGAGGCGTATCAGGTTGAAATGCCCAGCGGCAAACGCACCAAGGTCAAGGTCAAGGACGTGCTGCTGCAATACGCCAGTCCGGAACCGGCCGAACTGCTGGCCGCTGCCCGCGACATCGCCGGCGCCATCGACCTGGACTTCCTGTGGGAAGTGGCGGGGCAGGAGGAATTCGGTTTTCCCGAGCTGGGCGCCGAATACTTCGGCCACGCGGCGCTGCCGTTTGAAGCGGCCGGGCTGATCCTGGCGCTGCACGGCGCGCCGATCTTTTTCTACAAGAAGGGGCGCGGGCGCTACAAGGCGGCGCCCGAGGCGGCGCTGCGCGCGGCCCAGGCCGGCATCGAGAAGAAAAAACAGCAGGCGCTGATCCAGGCCGGCTATGTCGAGGAACTCAAGGCCAACCGCCTGCCGCCTAGCATCAAGGCCAGCGCGCTGGCGCTGCTGTTCAAACCCGACAAAAACACCATCGAATACAAGGCGTTAGAGGCGGCCTGCAACGAGCTGCACACGACGGCGCCGCGCCTGATGCTGGCCACGGGCGCGATCGCCACGCCCAAGGACTTGCACCTGTCGAAATTTCTGTTCGAGAATTTCCCGCGCGGCGCCGGTTTCCCGGCCGACCTGCCGGTACCTGGCGTGCCGGGCAAGCTGCCGTTAGCCGCCGTGGCCGCGTTCTCGATCGACGATGTGACCACCACCGAGATCGACGACGCGTTCTCGGTCGTCACGCAGGCGGACGGCATGCTGCGGGTCGGCATCCACATCGCCGCGCCGGGCCTGGGCATCCGCCCGGACGACGCGATCGACAAGATGGCGCGCGCGCGCATGTCCACCGTCTACATGCCGGGCGACAAAATCACCATGCTGCCCGACGAGATTGTGCAGGCGTTCACGCTGGCCGAGGGTAAGACCTGCCCGGCGCTGTCCCTGTACGCCACGCTGAACCCGGCCGACTGGAGCGTGATCTCGACCGAGACGCGCGCCGAGCTGGTGCCGATCGAAAGTAATCTGCGCCACAACGACCTCGACGCGCTGGTCAACGAGGACACCCTGGCCAGCGGCGAGGGCGAGTATCCGCACAAGGCCGAGCTGGCCCAGCTGTGGCAGTGGGCCCAGCACCTCGAGCAGGGCCGCATGAAAAAGCGCGAAGGCTTTGGCCTGAAACCCGAGCAGAACAACCGCGTCGATTTCAATTTCTACGTCGACAACGATGTCGTGTCGGTGCAGCGCCGCAAACGCGGCGCGCCGCTCGACAAGATCGTCGCCGAGCTGATGATTTTCGCCAACAGCACCTGGGGCAAACTGATGCACGACCATGGCGTGCCAGGCATTTACC
>JBBQZO010000035.1:0-60836 GCA_038207625.1 Burkholderiales bacterium
ATTGGCCACGGCCTACGCCCAGCGCCAATTCCCCTTGCTATTTGGTATACTTATCCACAGCTGCCAGCATCAAACGCAGCGCCCGCCCCTGGGTCAAATTTCAATCAGCAGGGTGGGTCAATATTCGATCAGCGCCAACAGACTGGGTATCTCGCTCGCAGAGCGGTTGACTCTGGTTATCGAGCATTTCTACAGCAGAATGTCGGAAATTTAGCTTACACTGCCTCCACGCCATCATATTTTCCTTCCGCATTATTGGTGAGGGAGGGCTTTCGACCAGGGCTGCACATACACCAAAGTACAATTTGCATTTAAGATGCAAAGGCTTACTGTGTAACGGTATGTGCGCCCGAGGTCGCTCTGGGCGGGAATTCCTGGAGGCAATATCTATGAAAGCCGAACTGCCGACACGGGTCTCGTTGAGGAGCTGTTTTGTCGCCATCTCGCTAGTTCTGGTGTGCACGGCCAGTGCAGTGCCGCAGTCTTCTGGCAGTAGTCTGACCTTCGCAGTGATCGACACAGCGCCCTTTGGTACCAAGAACGAGGCCGGTGAGCCGGACGGAATCTACCCGGCACTGCTGAGGGCGCTAAGCCAAGAATCGGGAATCTCAATCAAAGTTGTTCTCGTGCCCTTTGCGCGAGCCGCTTTTCTGGTCACCAGCGGCGCGGTCGATGGAACGATCATGTTCAAGACTGAAGGTACCGAGGGACGTACGGTGCCTTTGATCGCGCTGTTCGAAACAGGCGTCATTGTCCAGGCTGCACCTGGACTCAAATTGCGCCGAAAAGCGGACCTGGCCCCGCAGCTCATCGGGCGAATTCGCGGTGGGTGCCAGGATTTGGAGACAGATGCGTCAGCCCATTGGCGATTTTACGAGCTGAATACTCAAGAGCAGGGCGTGGCCATGTTGGTCGCTCGGAGAATCGACGCATTCTGTACTGTTCCGGAAGCAATTGCGCTCGCTATGGGCAAGTTTGCGGGAAGTTCCGCGATTGACGAGGTTGAACGCCTGACGATATCTAGCAAGAAAGTATGGATCTTGCTCAACCCTCGTGTCCCGGATGAGGTGCGCCGTCGCCTGATAGATGCAACGACAATATTGCGCGAAAGCGAACAGGTGAAGGCGATCTTTCGGGAGCGGCTCGGGCCAACCTACATCTTAAAATTGCCTAGGTAGTATACCTTCATGCCTGTATGACCACCGCGGATGGCTGCAGCCGCCCGCATGGTGGCTATTCCTGATTTTCTGGATGACGCAAGCAAAAGCGTGCCATGAATCGAATAGTCGTCACGAGCAACCGTTGCGCGTTCAAAATATTCTTTCGGGCACCGGTGCGCTGTGCCGCGGCCCGTGACTAGGCACGCCACGTGACGTGCCGGACATGAGGTTCATGTTCGGCACTTCAACGGCACAGCGCCCCTGTCGCGCTGGCTGTCCTGCGCCAGTTAGATGCGCACGCAGTCGACGAAGTAGCCGCGCTTGCCATCGACTTCGCGCTTGACCAAACCATGCACGTCGGTCTCGAAGCCGGAGAAGCGCTCGTTGAAGTCGCGTGCAAAGCGCAAATAGTCGACGATGGTCTTGTTGAAGCGCTCGCCCGGGATCAGCAGCGGAATGCCGGGCGGGTAGGGCGTCAGCAGGATCGACGTGATGCGACCTTCCAGTTCGTCGATCGGCACCCGGTCGATTTCGCGGTGCGCCATCTTGGCGAACGCGTCGGACGGCTTCATGGCCGGGATCATGTCCGACAAGTACATCTCAGTGGTCAGGCGCGCCACGTCGTAGGCCTTGTAGAACGAGTGGATCTGCTGGCACAAGTCGCGCAGGCCGGTGCGTTCGTAGGTCGGGTTGGCGGCCGTGAACTCGGGCAGGATGCGCCACATCGGCTGGTTCTTGTCGTAGTCGTCCTTGAACTGCTGCAGCGCGGTCAGCAAGGTGTTCCAGCGGCCCTTGGTGATCCCGATCGTAAACATGATGAAGAACGAGTACAGCCCGCACTTCTCGATGATCACGCCGTGCTCGGCCAGATACTTGGTGACGATCGACGCGGGGATGCCGGTGTCGCCGAATTTGCCGTCCAGCGACAGGCCCGGCGTGACGATGGTCGCCTTGATCGGGTCGAGCATGTTGAAGCCGGGGGCGAGGTCGCCGAAACCGTGCCAGTCGTCCTCGGCGCGGATCATCCAGTCGTCGCGCTCGCCGATGCCTTCCTCGGCGAAGCTGTTCGGACCCCACACCTGGAACCACCAGTCCTGGCCCCATTCCTGGTCGATCTTCTTCATCGCGCGGCGGAAGTCGAGCGCCTCCAGAATCGATTCTTCCACCAGCGCAGGGCCGCCCGGCGCTTCCATCATCGCCGCCGCCACGTCGCACGAGGCGATGATCGAATACTGCGGCGAGGTCGAGGTGTGCATCAGATACGCCTCGTTGAAGGCGTCGCGGTCCAGCACCACGGTTTCCGATTCGCGCACCAGGATCTGCGAGGCCTGCGACAGGCCCGCCAGCAATTTGTGGGTCGACTGGGTCGAGAAGATCATCGACTCCTTGGCGCGCGGCCGGTCGCGACCGATCGCGTGCATGTCCTTGTAAAAATCGTGGAAGGTGGCGTGCGGCAGCCATGCTTCGTCGAAGTGCAGCGTATCGATCTTACCGTCCAACATCTCGCGCAGCGTTTCGACGTTGTAGATCACGCCGTCGTAGGTGGACTGGGTGATGGTCAGGATGCGCGGCTTCTTGTTGGTGGCTTCGCGCGCGAACGGGTTCGCTTCGATCTTGCGGGCGATCGACTCGGGCGTGAACTCGGCCAGCGGAATCGGGCCGATGATGCCCAAGTGATTGCGGGTCGGCATCAGGAACACGGGAATCGCGCCGCACATGATGATCGAGTGCAGAATCGACTTGTGGCAGTTGCGGTCGACGACGACGATGTCGCCTGGCGCCACCGTCGAGTGCCACACCATCTTGTTCGACGTCGAGGTGCCGTTGGTGACGAAATAGCAATGGTCGGCGTTGAAGATGCGCGCCGCGTTGCGCTCGGACTTGGCCACCGGGCCGGTGTGATCCAGCAGTTGGCCCAGTTCCTCGACGGCGTTGCAGACGTCGGCGCGCAGCATGTTCTCGCCAAAAAACTGGTGGAACATCTGGCCGATCGGCGACTTCAGGAAGGCCACGCCGCCCGAGTGGCCGGGGCAGTGCCAGGAGTACGAACCGTCGTTGGCGTAGTCGACCAGCGCGCGGAAAAACGGCGGCGCCAGTCCGTCGAGGTAGGATTTGGCTTCGCGGATGATGTGGCGCGCGACGAATTCGGGCGTGTCCTCGAACATGTGGATGAAGCCGTGCAGCTCGCGCAGCACATCGTTGGGGATGTGCCGGCTGGTGCGCGTCTCGCCATACAGGTAGATCGGGATGTCGGCATTTTTGTAGCGGATTTCTTGGACGAAGGCGCGCAGCGTGGTCAGCGCGAAGTTGGTCTCCTCGAGCGAGCCGGCGCCAAATTCCTCGTCGTCGATCGACAACACGAAGGCCGAAGCACGCGACTGCTGCTGGGCGAACTGGGACAGGTCGCCGTAGCTGGTCACGCCCAGCACTTCCATGCCTTCTTTTTCCATCGCATCGGCCAGCGCGCGTATGCCCAGGCCAGAGGTGTTCTCAGAACGGAAATCCTCGTCAATGATGACGATGGGGAAACGAAATTTCATGGAAGTCTCCAAGTGAAAGCGCCATCAGCGCCGCCATCCCGTGCCGGCCGCTTGTGGCGGCCCCGGAATGGCGGCGCCGACGGCGCCAAAAAAAATAAGAAACGGATTCTCGCAGAAATGACCGCAACTTGGGAAAAAAAATAACTATAGCCTACTTCGGTGACGCCAATGTGTCGCGCGCGCCGCTACCGGACGGGGCCGCGCGCGACGACGCGTCAGTGCTTGGCGCTGGCGCTGGCGCTGGCGCTGGCACTGGTGCTGGTGCTTGCCCCGGCGGCCACGCCATCATGAAAGCCCGCCATGAAGTCGCCGATCGGATCGACGTGCAGCCACGCGCAGATACCGAGCACGATGCCGATCGCGGCGATCGTGTAGGCGGCGCCCTGCAGCCATTTCTTGCGCGTGAGCAATGTAATGGCCGCCAGCGAGATGGCGATCTGTTCGGCCGTCGTGGCCAAGGCCCACTGGTGATGCTTGTGCATCGCTTCGTCGGACTTCTTGTTCCAGTCGGCCGACGACGCTTCCCACTTTTCGGCGTCCTTCTTGATGCCTTCCTTCTCGCCCTTGTAGCGCGCCACCTCCGACTTGTACTTGTCCGGATCGACGCCGGGCAGCGTCATCGCCAGTTCGGCCAGATTCTGCTTGTTCGACTTGGCCTGGTAGTAATTCCAGCGGTTGGCCGCTTCGGTCTTGTCGATCGCGGCGTTATTTTTGAACAGCGCCGCGTCGTTCTGGGTCGCACCGCCCTGATAGCCGAACATCGCGCCGACGGTGGCCAGAATGGCCGTCATCACCGCGATATTGCCGGAAAATTTGTCGCCGCCGTGGCCGGCGTGTTCTACCGCGTGATCGTGCGGGCCATGCACGTGAAAACCGTGTTCGGACATGTGGGTACTCGCTAATAGTTAATGGTCGGGTGCTTCCGGCGGCGCCGGCTGGCGCACCAGCGTGACAAACGCGTAGTCATACCCGTTTGCCTGCGAATGATACGCTGAGCGCGCCGTTTCTTTCCAGAGCTGGCGGTCGATTGCGGGAAAAAAAGCGTCGCAGCCAAAACTGGCACCAATTTCGGTGACGATCATCTGTCCGCACAGGGGCAGCGCCGCGGTAAAAATCTGGCCGCCCCCGATGATGAAGGCCGGCGCGCCGGCCGTCAGCGCGACTGCCTCGTCCAGCGAGGCGGCTGTCTCGACGCCGTCGTGGCGCCAGTCGCGATTGCGCGTGATGACGATGTTGCGCCGGTTCGGCAGCGCGCGTCCGATCGAATCGAAGGTCTTGCGTCCCATGATGATCGGGTGGCCGGACGTCAGGCGTTTGAAATGGGCCAGGTCTTCCGGCAGGTGCCAGGGCAGGGTGTTGTTGACGCCGATGCCGTTCTGGGCGTCGAGGGCGACGATTATTGTCAGTTGATTCATGAAATGTCTATCGTTGAAAAAAGTGTGGCTCCGCAACAAAAAATTTTGCATGCCTTGCGTGCTATCGGGGCCGGCCGAAGATCATAGCGCATGCGGGACGCCAGCCTTGGCGGCGCCTCGCATGGCGTGATCGGACAAGCTGACAAGCCCGCATTATCGTGGAATTTCCCGTCGGCTGCGCAAATTGTTGCTCCCCCGATTGGCATTTGCGTGTCACAATTAAAGACATTGACGCGCCCCCTTATGCGGGGCAATGGTTCAAAGCGAGCTAAGCTGGAGGCGGGTTTCTCATAGTGAGAATTGGTGAGAATTGCGTATTTTCACATCCTCGCTGTGTTTTCTGTTGGAAATATATATTTCCATTGGGAATCGCGTTTATCGGGTATTGTGTGAAATCGCCGCGGGTAGTTGATGTTGGGTTCAACGACTTGAAGGCGAACGGCAGCGCCACGTCCAACGTGCGCGCACAGTGTAGTTTGCAGCAGCAGGACCGAGAGGAGATTCAATGAAACATCCACTCACCCCCCTTTCAGGCGCAACATTGCCAGCAATCCTGGCGCTGGAAGACGGCACGATTTTCCACGGCATGTCGATCGGCGCGACCGGTCATACCAGCGGTGAAGTTGTGTTCAATACGGCCATGACCGGCTATCAGGAAATCCTGACCGATCCCAGTTACACGCGCCAGATCGTCACGCTCACATACCCCCACATCGGCAACACCGGCATCAACGACGAGGACGGCGAGTCGGCGCGCGTGCATGCGGCCGGCCTGATCATCCGCGACCTGCCGCTGCTGGCGTCGAACTTCCGTTCCAGCATGAGCTTGTCGGACTATCTGAAACAGCAGGGCATCGTCGCCATCGCTGGCATCGACACCCGCAAGCTCACCCGTATCCTGCGCGAGAAGGGCGCCCAGAGCGGCGCCGTGATCGGCCTGGCAGAGCACGACGATGTTGCCGCCGCCGAGCAGCGTGCGCTGACGCTGGCGCGCGCCTTTGGCGGCCTGAGCGGCATGGATCTGGCCAAGCTGGTCTCCACCACCACCGCCTACGAATGGCGCGAGACCGAATGGCGGCTCGGTCGCGGCGTGGGGCGTCAGGATGCGCCCAAATACCACGTCGTCGCCTACGACTACGGCGTCAAGAGCAACATTTTGCGCATGCTCGCCGAACGCGGCTGCAAGGTCACGGTGCTGCCGGCCCAGGCCAGCGCCGAGGCCGCGCTGGCGTTCAAGCCGGACGGCATCTTTTTGTCCAACGGGCCGGGCGACCCGCAGCCGTGCGACTACGCGATTGCCGCCTCGCGCGAGCTGATCGAGCGCGGCATTCCCACCTTCGGCATTTGCCTGGGACACCAGATCATGGCGCTGGCCTCGGGCGCGAAGACGGTCAAGATGAAGTTCGGCCACCACGGCGCCAACCATCCGGTGCAGGACCTCGACAGCGGCAAGGTGATGATCACCTCGCAAAACCACGGCTTTGCGGTCGACGCGGCATCGTTGCCGGACAATTGCCGGGTCACCCATGTGTCGCTGTTCGACGGCTCGCTGCAGGGTTTCGCCCGCACCGACCGTCCAGCCTTTTGTTTTCAGGGGCATCCCGAAGCGTCGCCCGGTCCGCACGACCTGGCCGGCTTGTTCGACCGCTTCGTGGCCATGATGGAGAACCAAAAAAATGCCTAAGCGTCAAGACCTCCACAGTATCCTGATCATCGGCGCCGGTCCGATCGTGATCGGCCAGGCCTGCGAATTCGACTATTCCGGCGCCCAGGCTTGCAAGGCGCTGCGCGAGGAAGGCTATCGGGTAATCCTCGTCAACAGCAACCCGGCCACCATCATGACCGACCCCGAGATGGCCGACGTCACCTACATCGAGCCGATCACGTGGGAGGTGGTGGCGCGCATCATCGCGCGCGAAAAGCCGGACGCGGTGCTGCCCACGATGGGCGGCCAGACGGCGCTCAATTGCGCGCTCGACCTGCACCGCAACGGTGTGCTGGCGCTGCACCATGTCGAGCTGATCGGCGCCACCCCGGAGGCGATCGACAAGGCCGAGGACCGCGCCAAGTTCAAGCATGCAATGACCAAGATCGGGCTCGGTTCGGCGCGCTCCGGCGTGGCGCACAGCATGGCCGAAGCGTGGGCGGCGCAGCAGTCGCTCGGTTTTCCGACGGTGATCCGGCCGTCGTTCACGATGGGCGGCAGCGGCGGGGGCATCGCCTACGATGCGGCGCAGTTTCACACCATCTGCACGCGCGGGCTGGAGCTGTCGCCGACCAAGGAATTGCTGATCGAGGAGTCGCTGCTGGGCTGGAAAGAGTTCGAGATGGAGGTGGTGCGCGACAAGAACGATAACTGCATCATCGTCTGCTCGATCGAGAACCTCGACCCGATGGGCGTGCATACGGGCGACTCGATCACGGTCGCACCGGCCCAGACGCTCACAGACAAGGAATACCAGATCATGCGCAACGCCAGTGTGGCGGTGCTGCGCGAGATCGGCGTCGACACGGGCGGCTCGAACGTGCAGTTCGCGCTTAATCCCGTGGACGGGCGGATGATCGTCATCGAGATGAATCCGCGCGTGTCGCGCTCGTCGGCGCTGGCCTCGAAGGCGACCGGGTTTCCGATCGCGCGGGTGGCTGCCAAGCTGGCGGTCGGCTACACGCTTGACGAACTGCGCAACGAGATCACCGGCGGCGCGATGCCGGCCTCGTTCGAGCCGGCGATCGACTACGTCGTCACCAAGATTCCCCGTTTCGCGTTCGAGAAATTCCCCGGCGCCGACGAACAGCTGACCACCCAGATGAAATCGGTGGGCGAGGTGATGGCGATCGGGCGCACCTTCCAGGAGTCGTTCCAGAAGGCGCTGCGCGGCCTCGATGTGGGCGTGGACGGCCTGCGCCGCCAGACCACCGGGCGCGCCGTGATCGAACAGGAGCTGGCCCATCCGGGCCCTGAGCGCATCTGGTACGTGGGCGACGCGTTCGCCCAGGGCTTCACCCAGGACGAGGTGCACCAGCTGTCAAGCATCGACCCCTGGTTCCTGGCCCAGATCCACGACCTGGTCGAGGTCGAGCTGTGGCTGGAGACCCAGACGCTGGACGCGCTCGACCGGGCCACGCTGCTGAAACTGAAGCAGCAAGGCTTCGGCGACCGCCGCCTGGCCGCGCTGATGGGCTGCGCCGAGGACGCCGTGCGCGCCAAACGCCACGCGCTCGGCCTGCGCCCGGCCTACAAGCGGGTCGACACCTGCGCCGCCGAATTCGCCACCCGCACAGCCTACCTGTACTCGACCTACGACAGCGAATGCGAGGCCGAGCCGAGCAACAACAAGAAGATCATGGTGCTGGGCGGTGGTCCGAACCGGATCGGCCAGGGCATCGAGTTCGACTACTGCTGCGTGCACGCGGCCATGGCGATGCGCGAGGACGGCTACGAGACCATCATGGTCAACTGTAATCCGGAGACCGTCTCGACCGACTTCGATACTTCGGACCGGCTGTATTTCGAGTCCGTCACGCTGGAAGACGTGCTGGAGATCGTGGCGCTGGAAAAACCGGTCGGCGTGATCGTCCAGTACGGCGGCCAGACCCCGCTGAAACTGGCGCTGGCGCTGGAGGCCAACGGCGTGCCCATCATCGGCACCTCGCCTGACATGATCGACGCGGCCGAGGACCGCGAGCGCTTCCAGCAGATGCTGCACACGCTGGGTCTGCGCCAGCCGCAAAACCGCACCGCGCGCACCGAGGCAGACGCGGTGCGCATGGCGCTCGAGATCGGCTACCCGCTGGTGGTGCGCCCGTCCTATGTGCTGGGCGGACGTGCGATGGAGATCGTGCATGAGCAGGCCGACCTGGAACGCTACATGCGCGAGGCGGTCAAGGTGTCGCACGACTCGCCGGTGCTGCTGGACCGCTTCCTGAACGACGCCATCGAGGTCGATGTCGACTGCGTCTGCGACGGCACCCACACGCTGATCGGCGGCGTGATGGAGCACATCGAACAGGCCGGCATCCATTCGGGCGACTCGGCCTGTTCGCTGCCGCCGTATTCGCTGTCGCAGGCCACCATCGCCGAATTGAAACGCCAGACCGAATGCATGGCCGTCGGCCTGAACGTGATCGGTCTGATGAACGTGCAGTTCGCCATCCAGAACAGCAAGATCGACGGCAAACTGTGCGAGCAGGTGTTTGTGCTGGAGGTCAATCCGCGCGCCTCGCGCACGATTCCCTTCGTGTCCAAGGCCACCGGGCTGCAGCTGGCCAAGATCGCCGCGCGCTGCATGGCCGGCCAGTCGCTGGCCAGCCAGGGCATCACGCGCGAGGTGGTGCCGAACTACTTCAGCGTCAAGGAGGCGGTGTTCCCGTTCGCCAAATTCCCCGGCGTCGACACCATCCTCGGCCCGGAGATGAAATCGACCGGCGAGGTGATGGGCGTTGGCAAGACCTTTGGCGAAGCGTTCTACAAGGCCCAGCTGGGCGCCGGCGTGCGCCTGCCGCGCTGCGGCCTGGTGTTCATGCGCGTCAAAAAATCCGACCAGGCGCGCGGCGTGGCGCTGGCCCGCCAGCTCGATGCGGCCGGCTTTACCATCTGCGCGAGCATGGTCACGGCGACCATCATCAACGCTGCCGACATCCCCGCCACCGAGGTGGACGACGCTGAACTGCTGGCCTTGCTGGCCGATCGGCAGATCGCCATGGTGATCCTGACGGTCGACGAGAAACGCAGCGCCATCGTCGCCTCCAGCACATTGCGGGTGGCGGCACTGATGGCCGGCGCGGTCACCTTTACCACCATCGCCGGCGCCGAAGCGGCGGTCGAGGCGGCGCGCCACATCGACAGTTTTGCGCTGTACTCGCTGCAGGAACTGCATTTGCCGCTGCCGCAAACGATCGAACACGCGCTGCATGCCGAGCGCCTGCTGCCCAGCGCAGCGGACCTGGCGGCAGCGGCCACCGAGCTGCCCGAACGGCGCCGGCGCAAGCGCGTGCGCACGACCGGGCGCACGCCCGTCAAGCTGTTCATCCGCCAGCCGTTCACCGAGTCCGACGCCGAGCAGCAGCGCCTGATCGGCCAGATCATGCACCTGATCGACAGTGCCAATGGCGCGCCTTATCCCTTCGATTATCTGACTGGCTTGCACGCCGAGAGCGCGGACACGTTCAAGAAGTCGTTCGAGCGCGATTACCACCTGCCGTTCACGCCGCAGAACTTCCGCAAGCACCGGCTCGCGCTGCTCGATCAGGCCGACGCGCTGATCAACATCCGGGTGGGGATGAGCGAGAGCAGCGCCTTCGAGTTGAGCTATCACATCTTCAGGGGGCGCCGCACGCCGATCCTGTTTCTGGTCTGGAAACACGCGCCCATCAAGACCACCCTGATACGCGAACTGGACGATCTGGTCGATGTGACCTATCTCGAGTTCGAGCATGTCGACGAGCTCAGGGCGGGAGTGCACCGTTTCTTCAACACCAAGCAGCTGGGACGGGCGCCATCGGCGCATGCCGAACCAGAACGTACCGAGCAACGCGATCACGCAAACAAGTAGCCAAGGTGTGCGCGCTGGCCGGGCCGGCAGCGCGCGCACAACGACAATGGGGCGCGCCCGCACAATGCTGGCCGCCGGAGCAGTTCAGGGTTTTTCATGCAAGGAGTTGTCCATGTTCGCGAATTTCAAGATAAAAACGTTGGTGATCGGAGCGCTGGGCTTTCTGATCGCGCTGATGCTGGCGATCGGCGTGGTGGGCATCTACAGCGCCGACCATTCGGTCGACCTGGTGCGCGACGTCACCGTCAACGATCAGAAAAACAGCACCGCGCTGACCGCAATCCGGCTCGAGATGGAGCTCAATCGCAGCCAGATCCTGCAGGCGCTGCAGCACAACCCGTCGGTCGCCTGGGCGCAGCTGCACGACCATCCGCTGGCGGTGCACTTTGATCTGCTCGACGCGATTTCGAAACGCGCCGCCTCGCGCTGGGAGCAGTACATCGCCGGCATCAAGTCGGGCGAGCAAAAACGCCTGGCCGAGGACTGGTATGCCAAAAGCGCCGGGCTGGGTCTGGAGCATGTCAAGGAGGCCACCGCGGCGATCAAGGCCGACAAGTGGGACGATGCCGAAATGGTGCTGATCAAGAAGATCAACCCGTCCTACCGGGTGGGCGACGTGGCGCTGAAGAGTTTGACCGAGTTTAGCGAAAAGGCCACCAAGCAAGACGAAGCGAGCGTGGGCGCCACGCTGGCCTTCAATGTCTACCTGGTGTTTGGCGTGCTGTTGCTGGGCGTGGTGCTGGGCATCTGGGTCGGCTGGTTGCTGGTCAATTCGATCTCCACGCCGCTGCAGGAGGCGATGCGGATCGCCACCAACGTGGCCGAGGGCGACCTCTCCGGCAACGTCGAGAGCCACAGCAGCAATGAGATCGGTGCCTTGCTGGGCGCGCTCAACAAGATGAAAAGCAACCTGGCCGGCATCGTGGCCGAGGTGCGCGCCAGCACCAGCACCATCTCGAGCAATTCGTCGGAAATCGCTGCAGGCAACATGGATCTGTCGCAGCGCACGGGCGACCAGGCCGGCTCGCTGGAAAAAACCGCCTCGTCGATGGAGCAGTTGACCAGCACCGTCAAGCAAAATGCCGACAACGCGCGCCAGGCCAACCAGCTGGCCGTGTCGGCCTCGGAAGTGGCGATCAAGGGCGGCGTCGTGGTGGCCCAGGTGGTCGACACGATGGGCTCGATTAACGCCTCGTCGAAGAAGATCGTCGACATCATCGGCGTCATTGACGGCATCGCGTTCCAGACCAACATCCTGGCGCTGAACGCGGCTGTCGAAGCGGCCAGGGCGGGCGAGCAGGGGCGCGGGTTTGCCGTGGTGGCAGCCGAAGTGCGCAATCTGGCCCAGCGCTCGGCCAGCGCGGCCAAGGAAATCAAGGAACTGATCGGCGATTCGGTCGACAAGGTCGACAGCGGTGCGCGGCTGGTCGACCAGGCCGGCATCACGATGAAGGAAATCGTCACCAGCATCCAGCGCGTGACCGACATCATGGGCGAGATCACCCAGGCCAGCCAGGAGCAGACCTCGGGTCTGGATCAGATCAATCAGGCGATCGGCCAGATGGATGCGATCACCCAGCAGAACGTGGCATTGGTGGAGGAGGCCGCCGCTGCCGCCGGCTCGCTGCAGGATCAGGCCAATGTGTTGACCGAGGTGGTCAGCGTGTTCAAGCTCGATGCCAGCTATGCCGCGCCGGTCCACGCGCCAGCGCCGCGCGCGCGCAAGGCGCCTCCTGCTGCGACGCGCAAGCTCGCCAGTGCGCCGGCCAGACCGGCACTGGCCAAGCCGGCCGCGCGCAAGCCCGTCGCGTCGGCCAGTGCGGCCAGCGACGACTGGGAAGAGTTTTAAGTGTTGGCTGCGCCGGTCACACGGCGACCGGCGCTTTGATGTGCGGGTGCGGGTCGTAGCCGGCGATTTCGAAGTCGTCGAAACGGTAGTCGAAGATCGAGTCCGGCTTGCGCTTGATGATCAGTTGCGGCAGCGCGCGCGGCGCGCGCGCCAGCTGCAGTTCGACCTGCTCGAGGTGGTTGGCGTACAGGTGGCAGTCGCCGCCTGACCAGATGAAGTCGCCCACTTCCAGCCCGGCCTGCTGCGCCATCATGTGCGTGAGCAGCGCGTACGAGGCGATATTGAACGGCACGCCAAGGAAGATGTCGGCGCTGCGCTGATACAACTGGCAGGACAGCTTGCCGTCGGCCACATAGAACTGGAACAGCGCGTGACACGGGGGCAGCTTCATCTGCGGTACATCGGCCACGTTCCAGGCCGACACGATCATCCGGCGCGAGTCCGGATTGTGTTTGATCTGTTCCATCACCTGCGTAATCTGATCGATATGGCCGCCGTCCGGCAGCGGCCAGTTGCGCCACTGGTAACCGTACACGGGACCCAGATTGCCGTCGGCGTCGGCCCAGTCGTCCCAGATCGACACGCCATTTTCCTTCAGATACGCGATATTGGTCGAGCCGGCCAGGAACCAGATCAACTCGTGGATGATCGACTTCAGGTGCAGCTTCTTGGTGGTCACCAGCGGAAAGCCATCCTGCAGGTTGAAACGCATCTGGTGGCCGAATACCGACACGGTGCCGGTGCCGGTGCGGTCGGTCTTGGTGGTGCCATGTTGTTGCACATGGCGCATGAAGTCGAGATATTGGCGCATGGTGTAGTTCAAATTGACGATGTGCGATTGTAACGCACCGCCGCAGCGACGGCGCCGGTAAGCACGGCGCACAGCTTGCCGGCCAGCTGCCATAGCGACAGCGGCGCAGTGCGTCGCGCGCCGTTTGCCAGCCTTGCCACACTTGACATGCCGGTGCCTGGGTGGACATTCAACGGCGCAAGTGAGTCATCGATGCGGTCACAATCAGCTCGCTCACCAGTGGCATGGCCAGGCGGCTCATCGTTGGCGCAAACACGCATCATCCTTGCGTAATGTTGGTTACAGGAAGTCTTGCTTTTGCGCACATTCGGTTCATAATGGAATCAGCCTTCTGAAGAGGACATCCATGCTCAAATTTGATTTCGCCGTGCAGACCCGCTATGGCCAGAAGATCGAAAGCATTCTGATCGCCGGCAAGGATCAGCCTGACGCTGAACGCAAGCTGATGCAGATGTACCGGATGTGCACGGTGCTGCGCTGCCAGGCCAAGAACAGCGAAGAAAAGCTATGGCAGGCCACCTCCGTCGAAGACATCATGACGCTCATTTCGAAGGACAGCTGAGCGCGCGCATGGCAGCGCGTCAGACGATGAAACCGTCGTTGAGCAGTTCATCGAGCAGCGCGTCGTAGTCCTGTGCGCCGCGGCTGTTGGGCGCGTGCTGGAACACCGTCATATTGTGCGCCGGGCTCTCCGCCAGGCTGACGTTTTCCGAAATGCGGGTACGGCACACCTCGTTGCCAAAACGTTCTTCCAGCATGCGTTGTACCTCCGTGCCCATGCGCCGGCGCACGTCAAAGCGCGTGAGCAAATAGCGCCGCGGCACCCTGTGCTTGAGCACCGCTTCCAGCGCGCGCAGCGTCTTTTCCACCTGCAGTGCCGCCTTGGCCGACAGGTGGTCGGCCGAGATCGGCACGATCACACCGTGGCAGGCGAAGATCGCATTCAACGACAGTACCCCGATCAGCGGACTGCAGTCAATCAGCACCGGGCGCCCCTCGTCGACGAACTGCTCGGCGCGCAAGCCTGTGTTGAGGCGGTTGACGATGTTATAGCCTTTGCCGAACAGCGTGTCGACTTTGGACAGTTCGAGATGGCCGGGAATCATGCCGCAGCCGGCGTTCGATGGCACGATCAGTTCGCGCAGCGGGCGGTTGCGTTGGAAGAGCGACAGCACGGTGTCGTCGCCGCAGCTGGCATGCACTCCGCTGATGTCACTAAACTGCGCCTGCGGGTCCAGGTCGATGCCATACGGTGAGCGACCGCGTCGCTCCAGGGCAGCGGCCAGATTGACGGCGGTGGTGGTCTTGCCGACCCCACCCTTCTGGTTGAAGATAGCGACAATGCTCAAGCTTGCCCTCCCATCGTCAGCAGCGACGCTGCCGGTCGCCCCATTCTACATGCTCGAGGGCCGGCGCGAGGTGCCGCCCGGGAATTATCCTCGGCGGCGCGGCGCTTTCCCAACAACCGCGTCAGTGCATCGTCTGAACATGGTGAAATTGCAGCGCCGCCAGGTTGGCGTACACGCCTTTCAGCGCCACCAGCGACGCGTGGGTGCCGGTCTCGACGATCTTGCCGTCTTCCATGACGATGATGCGGTCGGCCCGCTGCACGGTGGCCAGGCGGTGCGCGATGATGACGGTGGTGCGTCCCACCATGGCCGCTTCGAGCGCGCTTTGCACCAGCCGTTCCGATTCGGCGTCCAGCGCGCTGGTCGCTTCGTCAAGCAGCAGCAGCGGTGGGTTTTTCAGCAGCGCGCGCGCGATCGCAATGCGCTGGCGCTGCCCCCCCGACAGGCGCACGCCGCGCTCGCCCAGGAACGACTTGTAGCCTTGCGGCAGGCGTTCGATGAACTCGTGCGCGGCCGCCATCTTGGCCGCCGCGATCACTTCCTCGTCGCTCGCGCCGACCCGGCCGTAGCGGATGTTTTCCATCGCGTCGGCCGAAAAGATGATGGTGTCTTGCGGCACGATGCCGATCGCGTCGCGCAGCGTATGCAGGTCGAGTCGGGTAATGTCCACGCCGTCGAGGGTGATGGTGCCGCTTTGCGGATCGTAAAAGCGCAGGAACAGCTGGAACAGCGTGGTCTTGCCGGCGCCCGAAGGGCCAACTACGGCCACCGTCTCGCCGGCGGCGATATTCAGAGACAACTGCCCCAGCGCGGCCGTGTCGGGGCGCGACGGATACGCAAAGCTCACGTTCGACAGGGCCAGCGCCGCGCCGTTGGCCGCACGGGGGGGCAGCGCCAGCGGATGGGCCGGATTTTGGATCTGCGACTTCACCGACATCAGTTCCAGCAAACGCTCGGTGGCGCCGGCGGCGCGCTGCGCTTCGCCCATCACCTCGGACAAGGCGCCAATGGCGCCGGCCACGATCGATGCGTACAGGATGAACTGGCCCAGGTCGCCGCCCGTCATACTGCCTTCGATGACCGCGTGCGCGCCCAGCCACAGCACGAACACGATGGTGCCAAACACCAGCACGATGGCCAGCATCGTCAGCAGCGCGCGCGCGCGGATGCGCCGCATGGCCGTCTTGAAGGCGCCTTCGACCGAGCCGCCAAAACGGTCCGCTTCGATTTTTTCGTGGGTGAACGATTGCACCGTCGGCATCGCGTTGAGGATTTCGCCGGCCATCGCCGAGGCGTCGGCGATGCGGTCTTGCGAATCGCGCGAGAGCTTGCGCACGCGCCGTCCGAACAGCACGATCGGCATCACCACCGCCACCAGCAAGCCGATGATGATGGCCGACAGGCGCGGACTGGTCACAAACAGCATCGCCAGACCGCCGATAAACAGCAATACGTTACGCAGTGCCATCGAAATGCTGGTGCCGACCACGGCCTGGATCAGCGTCGTGTCGGTGGTCAGGCGCGAGAGCACCTCGCCGGTCTGGGTGGTCTCGAAAAACTCCGGACTCTGGGTCACGACGTGGCGGTACACGGCGCTGCGCAAGTCGGCGGTGACGCGTTCGCCCAGCCACGAGACGATGTAAAAGCGCGCCGCCGTGGCCAGCGCCAGCACGGTCGCTACGCCAAACAGCGCCAGAAACGTGGCGTCGACATGTTTGATGCTCTTCGCCCCGGCCGCCGAGCCGAAGCCCAGATCGATCATCTGTTTGAACGCGGCCGGAATGGCCAGCGTGGCGCAGGCCGCCACCACCAGCGCCACCCCGGCCAGTGCGAACTGGCGGCGGTACGGACGCAGGAAGGGTAGCAAGCCTTTGAAGGCTGCCAGGCTGCCTTTTTCGGCGGATTTGGACGGGGAGACGGGGCTGCTGGTGGCGCGATTGGTCATTGGTTTGTGCTTCTATTATTTTTTGTCTGAAAATGTCATCGCCCGGTCGCAGCGCGTGCCCAAGCGGGCGCACAAGCGCGCCACTGCGCTGATCGCGCGACATCGCGCGTGGTCGGACCGGGAACAGCACGCAAGCGCGCGTGCGCCGGTAGTTTATCACCTTGGCCAGTTTGCTACGGGATTGGATGTGGCGTGCGCACGCGCGGTGCGGGCAGTGTCAGCCTGGACAGGACAGGGCAAGCGCTTCGGCGCTGCGCTGCGCCTTGCGGGTCAAGGCGGCGCTTTTGCGCGGCGTGGCCCGGCGCAGATCGTCGTCAGCCCATTTTTTGTGCAAGCGCAGTTTCGCGCAGGCGCGCTGGCGGCTTGCGGCGCTGCGCTGTTCGCGCTGTTGGACGCGTTCTTCCTTGTCTTCGCGCTTGTGGCGCTCGCGCGCCAGTTGGCTCACCAGCAGTTGTTGGCGCCTGAGCTGCGCAGCGTCATCCGCTTCGGAGCGCGCCGGCGGCGCTGGCGCCACTGCCAGTGGCACGCCGCGCGGGCAGGGCGCGTCGGTATAGCTCAGTTTGCCGTCAAGCTGGCACTTGTAGAACCCTTGCCCGTCCGCCTGGCTACAGCACCAGAGCAGTGTCACCAGAACCAGAACTGCCCGCATGATGTTCTCCTCGCCGCTTACAGCACCTTGCCCGGGTTCATGATGCCAAGCGGGTCGAGCGCCGCCTTGATGGCGCGCATCATGTTCAACTCGACGGGTGATTTGTAGTGCGCCAGCTCGTCGCGTTTGAGCGCACCGATACCGTGTTCGGCCGAAATCGAACCGCCGCAGGCGTCCACGCTGTCGTACACGATGCGGTTGATGGCCCCCTGATGCTGTAAAAACGCGTCTGCCGGCGTGCCCTCGGGCGGCGCCACGTTGTAGTGCAGGTTGCCGTCGCCCAGATGGCCAAAGCACACTAGCTGGCAGGCGGGGAAGGCGGCATCGAGCTTGGCCGCGGTGCTGTCGATGAAGGCGGCGCAGCTGGAGATCGGCAGCGAAATATCGTGCTTGATGTTTTTGCCGGCCGCCGCCTGTGCCAGCGGGATGTGTTCGCGTAGCTGCCACAGGGCGCGCGACTGCGCCACCGACGTGGCCACCACCGCGTCTTGCGCGATGGCGTCGTCAAGCGCGCTGCCGATGGCCTGCTCGAGCAAGCCGATCGCGTGCAGCTGCGATTCGCACGAGGACAGTTCGAGCAGCACGTACTGGGCGTATTGGCCGGCCAACGGCGTGGGCAAGTGCGGAAAATGGCTCGCCACCAGCTGCAGAGAATAGGCGGACATCAGCTCGAAGCCGGTCAGGCTGGCGCCGCAGCGCTGTTGCATCAGGCCCAGCAGTGCAAGCGCCTTGGCCGGCGAGGCCAGACCCACCAGCGCCGTGATGCACGCTGTCGGCTGCGGGAACAGCTTGAGCACCGCCCCCGTGATGACGCCCAGCGTGCCTTCGCTGCCGATGAACAGGTCGCGCAGGTCGTAACCCGTGTTGTCCTTGCGCAGACCGCGCAGAGCGCTCCACAGCTGGCCTTGCGCGTTGACCACTTCGAGCCCGAGGCACAGCTCGCGCGCGTTGCCGTACCTGAGCACGGCGGTGCCACCCGCATTGGTGGCCAGATTGCCGCCGATGCTGCAGCTGCCTTCGGCCGCCAGCGACAGTGGGAACAGGCAATCGGCCTGCGCCGCCGCCTGCTGGATGTGTTCAAGGATGCAGCCGGCATCGACCGTCATCGTGCGGTTGACGGCATCAACGGCGCGGATGCGGTTCAGGCGCGCCAGCGACAGCACCACCGCATTGCCGCTCGCGTCGGGAACGCTGCCCAGCACCAGGCCGGTACGCCCGCCCTGCGGCACCAGCGGCACCCGGTACCGCGCGCAGGCGCCAACCAGGCGCGCCACGTCGTCCGGTGTGCCGGGACGCAGCACGGCCAGCGCGGCGCCGGTGAAACGCCCGCGCCAGTCGGTCAGGAAGGGGGCCATATCGGCCGGCCCGGTCAGGACATGGACGGCGCCGATGGCCTCACGACAGGAGGCCAGAAACGCGTGCGTGTCAGGCTTCATGTTTGGTCGACGGATTGACCTTGGCGAGTAATTCCTTGGCGATGCGCTTGGCGGCCTGCTTGTAGGGGCGCAGGAACAAGACACTGCACACGAAATAGACGCACACCAGCGCCGCCTCTCCCCAGCCCATCGCCGCCGACAAGGGCAGCTTGTCGCTGTAACCGCGCACCACGCCTTCAGTGAAGTACAGCAGGATCACCATCGACGACCATTGCAGCGTGTAGACGTCGCGCTTGATCACGCCGGCCAGTGGAATGAGCAGCGGCACCGCTTTCAATGCCAGCAGCGAGCCGCCCGGGTGCAGCGGCGCCACCACCATCTCCCACATCACGCACCAAACGATCAGTGTGAGCAAACTGGCCAGCGCGCCGATGTGAAAGCGGTTTTGTCGTGCTTGATTCATGCTGCCCCCTGCAGTTTGCTGGCCGTCTCGGCCAGGCGCCGACCCAGTGCCACGGCCAGTCGTTTTTCGTCGGCGCTGAGCGCCTTGTCACCGTCGATGCCGGACCAGTGGGTGGCACCATACGGGCTGCCGCCGGTGGAGGTCGTCATCAGCTCCGGATTCGTGTAGGGCAGGCCAAGCAGCAGCATGCCGTGATGCAGTAGCGGGATCATCATCGATAGCAAGGTCGACTCCTGGCCGCCATGCAGGCTGCCGGTGGAGGTAAACACCACCGCCGGTTTGCCCGCCAGCGTGCCGGACAACCAGTCGGCGGCCGAGCCATCCCAAAAATACTTCATCGCCGCCGCCATGTTGCCAAAGCGGGTGGGCGAACCGAGCGCCAATCCGGCGCACTCCTTGAGGTCCTGGTAATCGACATACGGCGCGCCGTCGCCGGGAATATCGGGCGCGCTGGCCTCGCTGACGGTCGACACTGCGGGTACCGTGCGCAGTCGCGCATCGCAGCCCGGCACGCTCTCGATGCCCTGCGCGATCAATTCGGCCAGTTTGCGGGTCGCACCATGACGCGAGTAGTATAAAACGAGAATAATTGGATTGGTTTGGTTCATCGTTGCTATTATAGGACGCTTTACAGCGCTTCAAGGCCGTCAGCATGCGGCCCACTTATCGACTACATGGTATCAAAGACTCTCCACTGCCTGCTTCAATCGCTGTCCCAGATGTTCAACGTCGGCATTCAGGGCGCGCGCGGTCTGTCGTGGACCGAAGCGCGCGACCTGTTCCTGTTCGCGCGCCGCCGCCTCAACGAAGAGCGCCTGCCCCAGGTGGCCGGCAGCCTGACCTTCACCACCGCACTGGCGCTGGTGCCGCTGCTGACGATCGCGCTGGCGATCTTCACCACCTTCCCGCTGTTTAATACCTTTCGCAGCGCGCTGGAAGCGTACTTCGTCCAGAACCTGATGCCCAAGGCGATCGCCAGCACCATCCTTGGCTACCTGACCCAGTTCGCCAGCAAGGCCACGCGCTTGTCGGCGGTGGGGGCGGTGGCGCTGATCTTCACGTCCGCTGCCACGATGGCGATGATCGAGCGCGCCTTCAACCAGATCTGGCGCGTCAAGCGTTCGCGCCCGCTGTCGCAGCGCATCATGATTTACTGGGCCCTGATCACGCTGGGGCCGCTGCTGATCGGCCTGTCGTTGACGATCACCTCGCAATTGTTCATGGCCACCAGCGGCCTGGTCAACGCGGTGCCGCTGCTGGGTGCGCTGTTTTACACGGTGGTGTCGGTGACGCTAACGACCGGCACCTTCACCTTGCTGTACATGACGGTGCCCAACCGCACCGTGGACTGGCGCGACGCCGCCTGGGGCGGGCTGGTGGCCGCGCTCGCGTTTGAAATCGCCAAGCGCCTGTTCGCCGTGTTCATCGCCAGGTTTCCCACCTACGCGATCATCTACGGCGCTCTGGCGGCGGTGCCGCTGTTTCTGTTGTGGATCTACCTGTCGTGGATGATCACGCTGGTGGGCGCCTTGCTGGTGGCCGCCTTGCCGGTCGTGAAATACGAACGCTGGTGGTACGAGGCGGTGCCGGGCGGCGCGTTTGTCGACGCGATGGCGATCCTGAAGGTGCTGCACGGCAGCGCCCAGTTGAGCGATACGGCGCTGGTGTCCAGCGCGACGATCCGCGCCCATACGCGTTTGGGTTACGATGAAATGAGCGCCTTGCTCGAACAGATGCTGGGGCTGGGCTGGGTCGGACGCATCAAGGTCGATGCGCCCAAACGGGTCCAGTGGGGCAAGCGTGTCAGCGACGGTGCCGACAGCTGGGTGTTGCTGGCCAATCTGGAGCGCGTCACGCTGGCCGATGTGTACCGTCTGTTCGTGTTCGGCGGCGCTGCCGTCAACGCGGGCGCGGCCAGCGATCTCGATCCCGATTCACCGCTGACGCTGGACGCGGCGGCGCTGGCGCGCCAGGTCGAACAAGCGGTCGAGCAGGGCCTCGACCAGAGTCTGCTGGCCCATTTCGCCATCGCGCGCCCGCGCTGGGTGCGCTAAGCGACCCAGTCCGCCGGCACGCTTACCAGCTCAGTTTGCCGCTGAGCATCTGCCAGTACATGACCCAGTCGCCGCACAGCGAATAGAACGGGTGGCTGAAGGTCGCGGGCCGGTTTTTTTCAAACTTGTAATGGCCGATCCAGGCGCAGCCATAGGCCGATATCAACGCCAGCAATGCCCACCAGGGGTTGCGCGCCTCAATCATTTGCACCAGGGCGGCGAGCGCCGACGAGGTACCCAGGAAATGCATGCGCCGGCACAGGCGGTTGTCATGCTGCGACAAATAATACGGATAGAACTCGCGAAAACTGCTGAAATTGCTGGTCTGGCTCATCATGCCAATCTCCTCAAACTAGGCGCGCGCGGTGGCAAACCCGAACAATGCATCGAGCACCGCATCCGGTTGTTCCGCCATCAGGGCATGGCCGCTATCGACGTGGGTAATTTTACTGTGTGCGATGGCCGCTGTCAGCAAACGCGTCGATTTGGACGGCGTCATCATGTCGCGGCTGCCGAACACGAACAGGGTGGGGCAGCGCACCGAGGCGGCGGCCACGGCGCCGTTGGCGTACGCATTGCAGGCGCTGAAATCGGTGTAGAACAACTGGGCCGGATTGATCTGCGACAGGCGCTGCATCAGCCGGCGCGCGCCGCCCATGGTGTAAAAGCCCGGGCCGGGACAGGACGGCTTTTGCGCGATTGACGAGTGCGACCAGATGTTGACCATGTCGATCGCACTGATCTCGTTGTCCCGGGCGGCAGCCAGCAGCGCGTCGGACACCTTCATCGGGAACGTCGTACCGAGCAGTGCCAGCTGGCTGACCCGCTGCGGTGCCTTGTGCGCCGCTTCCAGCGCGATCAAGGAACCCATGCTGTGGCCGATCAGCATAGCGCGCGCCGCGCCGGCCGCGTCCAGCACGGCCAGCAGCCAGTCGGCCAGCTGCTCGACCGTCTGTTTGGCCGCGCCCTTGCTGCGCCCGTGGCCGGGCAGGTCGACGGCCAGCACGTTGAAGCCGTGATGGGCGAAATAGCGGGTCTGCAAAATCCACACCGAGTGGTCGTTCTGCGCGCCGTGGATGAACACGGCACTGGGCAGGCGCGCGTCGAACGCTTTGCCGCCGGTGTAGCAATAGGCGTCGACGCCTTCCACGTTGAGGATCATGTCAGGCCCCTTTCTGCGACAGTTTCAAGCCGCGCGCCAGGTCTTCGATCAGGTCATCCGGGTCTTCCAGGCCAACCGACAGGCGCATCGTGCCCTCGAGGATGCCGGAGGCCACCATCTGCTCGGTGGGCACGCGGAAATGGGTCGTCGAGGCCGGATGGATCACCAGCGACTTCGCGTCGCCCACGTTGGCCAGATGCGAGAACACCTTCAAGGCATCGACGAAGCGCCGCCCGGCCGCGCGATCGCCCTTGATGGCAAAGGTAAACACGGCGCCGCAGCCCTTGGGCAGCAGCGTCTTGGCCAGTTCGTAATCGGGGTGGCTGTCCAGTTCGGGATACGAGACCGATTCGACCGCCGGATTGTTGAGCAGGAATTCAACCACCTTGCGCGTGTTGGCCACGTGCCGGTCCATGCGCAGGCTCAGTGTTTCGACTCCCTGCAGAATCGCGAACGCGTTATGCGGGCTCATCACCGCGCCGAAGTCGCGCAGGCCCTCGCGCCGCGCGCGCAGTGCGAACGGTGCCACGGTCGATTCCTCGGCAAACACCATGCCGTGAAAGCCGTCATACGGTTCGCACAGTTCGGCGAAGCGGCCGGTCTTGTCGTAGGCGGCCTGCCAGTCGAAGGTGCCGCCGTCGACCAGCAGGCCGCCGATCGCGGTGCCATGCCCGCACAGGAATTTGGTGGCCGAGTGGAATACCAGGTCGGCGCCATGCTCGAACGGGCGCAGCAGATAAGGCGTGGTGAAGGTCGAGTCGAGCATCAGCGGCAGGTGATGCTCGTGCGCGAGCTGCGACACGGCGGCGATGTTCAGCACATCGAGCCCGGGATTGCCCAATGTCTCGGCGAACAGTACGCGCGTGTTGGGCCGGATCGCGGCGCGCCACGCGTCCAGGTCGCGCGGATCGACAAACGTGGTCTCGATGCCGAAGCGCTTGAGCGTGTAGGCGAGCAGGTTCTGCGAGCCGCCGTACAGCGCGCGCGAAGCGACGATGTGGGCGCCGGCGCCGGCAATGGTCACCAGGCCCAGATGCATGGCGGCCTGGCCGCTGGCGGTGGCGATGCCGGCCACGCCGCCTTCCAGTGCGGCGATGCGCTCTTCCAGCACCGCGTTGGTCGGATTCGAGATGCGCGAATAGACGTGGCCGGCGCGCTCCATGTTGAACAGCGCGGCCGCGTGGTCCGAATCCTTGAACGCGAAACTGGACGTGAAATGGATCGGTGTGGCGCGCGCGCCGGTGCTCGGATCGGGCGTCGCGCCGGCGTGCAGCGCGAGCGTGTCGAAGCCTGGATAGTGTGGTCCGCTCATGATCAAACTCGTCGAAGAAAAGGATGGTGCGCATCGTAGCACCGATTCGCCGGCTTGCCACCATGCGTAGGCCGCTTTTAGAAGCTAAAATGGCATGGTCGGCATGTGCGTGCCGCCACAGCGCCCTGATTCATTGCAATGCTGGATTTTTCACCACGCTTAGGCTACATTCGCAATAAGACGTACACAAAAACAGCAGATTCAAAAATTCTCTACGGACAAGGGTGGCCAAAATGAAAGTGTCAGAAATTCTTCAAGTCAAAGGCAACATCCTGTACACCGTCACGCCGGACATGGCCTTGGTCGACGCGGCCAACACGATGGCGGAAAAAGATATCGGTTCCTTGGTGGTGATGGAATTTGGTGATCTGGTCGGCATGCTGACCTTCCGCGAAGTGATCAAGGTGCTGCACGCAAACAACGGCTCGATTGGTCCTGGCACCGTGCGCAAGCACATGGACGACCATCCGATCACGGTCACACCGGACACCGAGGTCAATGAAGTGCGCCGCATGATGCTGGAAAAGCACGCGCGTTACCTGCCGGTGATGGACGCGAAGGTGTTGCTGGGCGTAATCTCGTTTTATGACGTCGCCAAGGCGGTGCTGGAAGCGCAAAGCTTCGAGAACCGCATGCTCAAGGCCTACATCCGCGATTGGCCGGCCGAAGCGACCGAAGAATAAGCTTGCGGGCGCTCCTCCCCGGAGTCCCCTCGACATGCGCCAGCGGGATCAGCTCCCGCAGTGGCGGGGCGGGTGTGCCGGTGTGCGGGTGTGCGTTTGATGCCGCGTCGCGTGCCGCGTCGCTTGCCGCGTCGCTTGGCGCGACGCCCGCCCGTCCTTGCCGGCGCCAAGTGACAATGCCGCGCCCATTTTCCCAAGCTTTCCTCTGACTGTACATGGTTGCCCTGGTGCCTGCGCCATGTTGAAATTGGCGCTTGACTTCGAGTGCGCTCCAACTAGTAAAGTGACCATCGTCATGGAGACTTTTTATTCGATTTCGCAGATGGCCAGCCTGACCGGGTTGACCGAGCACACCTTGCGTTATTACGAGCGGATCGGGCTGGTACAGTCGGTGCTGCGCGCCAGCAGCGGACACCGGCAATACTCGTCGGCCGATCTGGTGTGGGTGGGTTTTCTGCTGCGCCTGCGCACGATCGGCATGCCGATCCGCCAGATGCAGCAGTACGCTGCCTTGCGCCAGCAGGGCGACGGCACCGCTGCCGCGCGGCGCGGCATGCTCGAGACGCATTTGGACAAAGTCCGTGCGCGCTTGCAGCAGTTGCGCGAGTGCGAGCAGATTCTGATCGGGAAAGTGGCGCACTACGCAGCGATCGAAAAGACCATGACGTCATCTTCCACCATTACCATCAAGAGGAAACGCCATGAACGAACGCTATCAACGGGGCCTGAAAAAATTAGCTGAAATCGACGGGGAGCAGGGCGCGCGCGTCGTCGCGAGCCTGCAAGAGATCGCCCCCGACTTTGCCACACTGTTGATTGAATTTGGTTTTGGCGACATCTATTCGCGCCCCGGCCTGGACCTGCGCTCACGCGAGCTGGGCGTGATCGCTGCGCTGACGGCGCTGGGCAACGCGGCGCCGCAGTTGAAGGTGCATATCCACGGCGCCCTCAACGTCGGCTGCACGCGCGAGCAGATTGTTGAAATGATGATGCAGATGGCGCTGTATGCAGGCTTCCCCGCCGCGCTGAACGCGCTGTTCGCCGCCAAGGAGGTCTTCAAGGAACTCGATGACCAGCCCACATCGACCGTACGCGCAGTTGATGGGGCTCAATAAGTCTGCACAAACAGGTCGACGGGGCGCAAATGTGATGTGCACACTGGCCATTCCACAACGGTCAACTTGGAGTGAGCATGGACAACATCCTGTCCGAATCATCGGACGAGATTCGGCATCAACTGATCAACGATATCAAGATCATGCTGGCCTACGCGTTCGATGAGGGAAAGGAGTTGAGTGCGGGCATCACAGTTCAAGTTGATGCCTTGTGGCCCAAGCCCGCACCCTTGGTCCAGGTCGAGGGGGCGCTCGTTGCCAGTGTGGCGCCCGACAACACGGCGATGAGCATTCTGATGGATTTGCATGCGAAGCTGTCCAAGGTGGTTGCGCCGGCAACGCCGGTGTCAATCCAGATGACGACGCCGAGCTCAGGGGCGTGGGGTTTCTTCTGGCGTCCGCGCCTGATCGGCACGATGATCATTGCGTCGATCATTGCCGTCGTCGGGTTTATCACGACAAGTGTGGTGCAGACCGGCACAGCGACATGCTCGAACGGGTATGAGAATCTCAACTGGATTTTTGCGGCGGCGCTCGGAGCGGCGTTCTACACGCTGTTTACCGCACACGACTATGTGAGAAATCGCACCTTCGACCCGACCTACAATGGCGTCTACGTTGTCCGGTTCATTCTTGGCGTGATCGCCGGATTCATTCTCGCCTACGTCTCGAGCGTCTACGTGTTTGATACTTCGGGCCCAAATAAATTGAAGCCCGCACTGGTCGCGCTGTTGGGCGGATTTTCCACCGAGGCGGTCAACCAAATCTTGCAGCGACTGGTCGACGTGCTGCTCGCCGCAGTCAAAGGCGACGGTTCCAGTGCGCTGAAGGCCAAGCAGGATGAGCTCAAAGCGAAGATGGAGGCGCAGGTGGCGGACGCAAAACAGAACTTGAAAAAAGGCTTGTCGGACGTTCTGTCCGATCCCATGTTGGCGGCGCCATTGCGCGACAAACTCAAGGCCGTCCAGGATCAAGACTAGTCGTTACAGGACGCGCGCGGCACGTCGTGCGCTGCTGGCACCAGCGCCCGACGCTGGCCGCGATCAGGCGGCGCTGATCAGTGGCGTGTTGTTGAGCCAGTCGGTGAGTACGGTCGAGGCCATCGGACGCGCGAACAGGAAGCCTTGCGCCAGCGGGCAGCCCAGCGCTTGCAGGATCTGCGCCTGGCGCTCGTCCTCAACGCCTTCGGCGATCACCGACAAGCCCAGGTTGCGGCCCAGTTGAATGACCATCTCGGCGATGCTGCTGCCGCGCGCAGAACCGGTGATTTCGGTGACGAAGGCGCGGTCGATCTTCAGGCGGTCGACCTGCAGGCGCTGCAGGTAAGACAGCGACGAGAAGCCGGTGCCGAAGTCGTCGATGGCGATCGACACGCCGGTGTGCTTGATCTGCGCCAGCATCTTGATCAGCAGGTCCGGTTCTTCCATCGCCATCGACTCGGTGATTTCCAGCTCGACGAATTCGGGCGGCGCCTTGGTGTCTTCCAGCGCATTGCGCAGCATCTCGAGGAACAATGGGTGGCGGAACTGCACCTGCGAGACGTTAATCGACATCATGAAATCGTGGTGGCCCTGCTCGCGGATGCGTACCAGCTCGTGGCAGGCAGTGCGCAGCACCCATTCGCCGATATCGATGATCAGGCCCGAATACTCGGCGATCGGGATGAACCGGTCGGGCGAGATGAAACTGCCGTCAGTGGTCTGCCAGCGCAGCAGCGCCTCGGCGCCGACCGGGCGGCGCGTGATCAGGTCGATCTGCGGCTGGTACACGACGAACAGTTCCTGTTTCGAAAACGCGGTGCGCAGCGCATGCATCATGCGCACCCGCTCGCGGATCTCGACGCCCATGCTGCGCGAGAAGTAGAAGTGGCCGGCGCGCTGCTGGGTCTTGGCGCGCTTCAAGGCGATGTCGGCATCTTTGAGCGCGTCGGCGCCGCTGCCGTCGTGCTCGCCCAGTCGCACCAGGCCCAGCGTGGCCGACAATTGCACGTCCTGGCCGTCGATGCTGAACGGGGTCGCAAACAGTTGCAAGATATTGATGGGATTGACTTGCTGCGCATCGCCCAGCACACAGAAGATGTCGCCGCCGATGCGCGCCACCGTCAGTTGGTTGCCCAGCCGCGATTGCAAGCGCGCCGCCACGGCCACCAGCAGCAGGTCGCCAAACTGATGGCCCAGCGCGTCATTGGTTTCCGCAAAATGGTCCAGGTCGACCAGCGACAAGGTCGCCTCGTCCTTGGCCGGACCGGCCAGCGTCGCGTCGAGCAGTTCGACCAGCCGGGTGCGATTAGGCAGCTTGGACAGTTGATCGTAAAAGGCTGCGTTATGCAGGTGAGTGACCAATTCGACATTGTCGAGACCGACGGCCACATTGCTGCAAAACACATCGAGCAGGCGCTCATTGATTTCGTTAAGGGGGTGGTCCATTTCGAGGAAGGCGACGAAGTTGCGTCCCGCCTTGCCGGGGAAGTACAGCGTGACAAAACCGTCACCGTAGATATTGCGCCTTTGCGACAAGGTGCGGTCCATCGCGCCGACCACGCGTTCGTCGTCGGCCGCGGTCAGGTGGCCCACCGACAGGCGGCGCAGATTGCCCGCCGTGGCCATCGTAAACAGCTCATGGCAGCGTCCGTCGGGGCATTCTTGCACGCACAGCACACCATCGGGCTTTACGCCGAGCAAGTCGGAAATCTGCGCCAGCACGCCGGCGGCAAAGTTCTGCACGCCATGCAGCGCCATCAGTTCGGTGCTGGCACGTACGATCTGATCGAGCCCGCGCCGGCTCGCGTTGATCGCGCGGATCTGCTCGTACGAGCGGATCGCCGCCGTTACGGTGGTAAACAGCTTGATGCGGGTCAGCTCGGATTTGGTCTTGTAATCGTTGATGTCGAAATCGCAAATGGCGTCGATTTCCGGGGCGTAGCCCGGCTGGCCGGTGCGCAGGATGATGCGCACGTCGGCCAGCTTGAGTGTTTCGCGGATGTAGCGCACCAGATGCAGGCCGGCATCGTCCTGTTCCATCACCACGTCGAGCAAGATGACGGCGATTTCGCCCTCGTGCTTGAGCAATTCGCGCGCCTGCCCGGCCGAGTACGCATGGACGAATTCAAGCGGCCGATGCTGCATGTCAAGGTTACCCAAGGCAAACGTCGTCGTCGAATGTACATCCTCGTCATCGTCGATGATCATCACGCGCCACACCTGGCGTTCGGTGGACGCCAGGGCTGCGGGATGCTCTTCCAGAAACACCAGATCGTCGTGATCGTCCTTGACGGGGTCTAAGGGCGTGCTCGATGGGGGCATGTGTCGCATCTCCAGAATGATCTCAATGTTCTTTCACGTCAAGTATATAGCGGTTTATTGGAAAAGAGGACCAATAAGATCGTTTACCACCATACGGTAAGGGTCACCCAAACATTCTAGGTCACAAATTGCTTAAAAACCGGGCAGATTGTGGTCGCGTCGTGGGACAGCGGTGGCGCGCGCGACGCCGCCCAGGCCTGCATGCGGCGGGCCCGACGCCGAAACGCGCGCGGACTGGTAGAATTAGCCTTTCACTCAACTACTTTCCCACCATGTCCGGCAATACTTTTGGCAAGCTGTTTACCGTTACCACATTTGGCGAATCGCACGGACCGGCGATCGGCTGCGTGATCGATGGCTGTCCTCCAGGCATGGTGCTGTCGGAGAGCGACATCCAGCCCGAACTGGACCGTCGCAAGCCGGGCACCTCGCGCCATGTGACCCAGCGCCAGGAGTCCGACACGGTCGAAATTCTGTCGGGCGTGTATCAGGGCGTCACCACCGGCACGCCGATCGCCTTGCTGATCCGCAATGAAGATCAGCGCAGCAAGGATTATGGCAACATCGCCGACAGCTTCCGCCCTGGCCATGCCGATTACACCTACTGGCACAAATACGGCGTGCGCGATCCGCGCGGCGGCGGCCGCTCGTCGGCGCGCCTGACGGCGCCAGTGGTGGGCGCGGCGGCGATCGCCAAAAAATGGCTGTTCCAACAATACGGCACCACCTTCATGGGCTGCATGAGCCAGCTGGGCGATATCGCCGTGCCGTTCCAGGGCTGGGAACACGTGTCCGCCAATCCCTTCTTCGCCGCCAGCGCCGACGTCGACCTGATTGCGCGCATGGAGGCGGCGATGGATGAGCTGCGCCGCGCGGGTGACTCGATCGGCGCGCGCATCGACGTGGTGGCGCACAAGGTGCCGGTCGGATTGGGCCAGCCGATCTACGACAAGCTCGACGCCGACATCGCCTACGCGATGATGGGCATTAACGCGGTGAAGGGCATCGAGATCGGCGCTGGCTTCAAGTCGGTCGCGCAAAAAGGCTCGCAGCACGGCGACGAGCTGACGCCCGACGGCTTCGTCGGCAACAATGCCGGCGGCATGCTGGGCGGTATCTCGACCGGTCAGGACATCACCGTGTCGATCGCCATCAAGCCCACGTCGTCGATCCGCACACCGCGCCGCTCGATCGACAAGGAGGGCAATCCGGTGATGGTGGAAACCTTCGGCCGGCACGACCCTTGCGTGGGCATCCGCGCCACGCCGATCGCCGAAGCGATGCTGGCGCTGGTGCTGATGGATCACGCGCTGATGCAGCGTGCCCAGTGTGGCGACGTGCGCGTGTCCACGCCCGATATCGCCGCCTAAATCCCCGGGGCGGCCCGGCCGCCCCGTCGTCGTGCCAGCCCATGCCCAAGCAGTCCTTCAACTTCGCGCTGTTCCTGTTTACCTACTACGCGCACGCCGGCACCTTCGCCACCTACGCCAGTCTGTTCTTCGCCGCGCGCGGCATGACGGCGCCGCAAATCGGCATCCTGATGGCGCTGATCCAGGTGATGCGTATCATCGGTCCAAACGTGTGGGGCTGGGTTGCCGATCACACGCAGCGGCGCGTGACGGTGCTGCGCGCGACCGCGCTGGCGGCCTGTGTGGCATTCACCGGGATCGCCTTCGGTCGCACGTTCGCGCAGCTGTTTGTCGCGATGATCGTGCTGAACCTGTTTACCAGCGCGCAGGGGCCGCTGCTGGAAGCGCACATGCTCTCGGAGATGCGCGGCGACCTGAGCAACTATGGCAGGTTGCGCCTGTGGGGCTCGCTGGGCTTCATCGCCGCCGTCATGCTGTCGGGCGTGCTGCTGGACCGGGCCGGCATCACCAGCCTGCCATGGCTGGCCGGTGCGATGCTGCTGTGTGTGCTGGCGGCCAGCCTGCGGGTGCGCGCCACGCCTGGCGCTGGCAGTGCGTTGGCGCGCCCGGCCTTGCTGCCGGTACTGCGCCAGCCGGCCGTGATCGCGTTTTTCAGCTCGACGGCGCTGATGGTCGCTGCCCACACGGCACTGTATGTGTTCTATTCGCTGTACCTGGCGCAGCTTGGCTTTGGTAAGACGGTCATCGGCGCGATGTGGTCGCTCGGCGTGCTGGCCGAGGTGGTGTTCTTCTATTTTCAGGCGCCCGTGCTGCGCCGCGTCGGCGCGCAGCGCCTGATGATGGCCGCGTTTGCGATCGGGGTCGTGCGCTTCCTGATCATCGGCGCCGATGGCGCCTCGATCGTCTGGCTGGTGCTGGCCCAGTTGCTGCACGCGGCCACGTTTGCGGCCCACCACGCGGCCTCGATCACGCTGATGCAACGGTGGTTTGGCGGGGCCCTGCAGGCACGCGGCCAGGCGCTGTTTACCAGCATCGCCTACGGCATCGGCGGCAGTTGCGGCGGCTTGCTGATGGCCGCTTGCTGGGACCGATTCGGCGCGTCGGCCGTGTACTATCTGGCGGCGCTGCTGTGCGCTTTGGCAGCCGTCGCGCAGGCGCTCAGCCTGCGCTGGCAGCGCGATATCTGCCCGCCTGGACTAGCTGCGCCTTAGCCGGGTTTGGCGGCGCCCGGCTCGACCTTTTGGCGCTGCTCCACGGACTTCACCA
This sequence comes from Burkholderiales bacterium, assembly GCA_038207625.1. GTDB lineage: Bacteria > Pseudomonadota > Gammaproteobacteria > Burkholderiales > Burkholderiaceae_D > JBBQZO01. Next base: position 31,374 of record JBBQZO010000035.1, read on the forward strand.
CCAGGCTGCGTATATCGTTGAGCAGGGCGAACTCAGTCTGGTTGAGTTGGATCGCCGGGAAGGTCTCGTCCCAGTCGCCGTAGATAAAGCCGGCCGGCTGGCCGAACGCGCTCAGCGGCAAAATCACGAAACTGCGCGCGGTCGACAGCGACGAGCGCCACCATTGCGGCAGTTTGGCAGCGAACTTCTGGTCCTTGGCGTTTTCGATGAAGATTACCCGGTCGCTGTTGAGCGCCGCGTGGAACACATTGGGCTCGTAGGCGTCGTCGAACACCATCAAAGGGATCAGTTCCTTGACGCCGTCGCCAAAGCACATGCGGGCGATGTACTTGTTCTCGCGCCGGTTACGCAGGAACGCTACGGCGCGCGAAAAATCGAGACCCTGGTACACCGTTTCCAGTGCCATCGACATCATCTGGCCGGGACTGGCGCTCGTTTCGACGCCGCGCATGTCGGCCACGCCGCTGATGAGGATCTTGTTGCCCTCGGCGCGCATGCGCGTGAAGGCCAGTGCTTTGGCGCGTTTTTCGGCCGGCTTGGCCAGCGGCGCGATCGACAGGTCGGTCACCGCCAGCAGCTTGGCCTTTTCAATGGCGACGAGAATGACGGCAGCATCCACGCCCAGCGTGGCGGCCCAGCGCGTGGCCAGCGCGGCCACTTCGAGCGCGCCTTCCTCATCGTCGTCCCACAGCGAATCGGCGCAGCGCGAGGACATCGTGGAGATCGCCGCCAGCCAGTCGGCGCGGCTTTGTTGCTGGCCCGGTTCGCCCGGCTCGACATGGCGCATGCCGCCGATCAGACTGTTCGGCAAACCCCAGTGGACCGCCGTGGCCAGGCCCAATTCTTCGACGCTCATGCCCAGCACCGCCTGTGCGGCCGCGTCTTCCGAGCCGACGCCACCGTCCTGCTGCATCGCGTTCCAGCGGTCGGCCATGTAAAACGTCAGCATCATGCGTCCCAGCGTGTGCAGCATCGAGCACACCACGGCCTCTTCGGCATCGGCATGCTGGGCGCTGTTGGCGACCTGCTGGGCGACCATCCCGGCCAGCACCGCCTTTTCCATCTCGATGTGGGCCACGCACGAGTCGGGCGAGGCGGCCGACAATTCTTCGATCAGTTTCAGTCCCAGCGCCAGGTGGCCGATCGCCTCGGTGCCCAGCACCAGCACGGCCTTGGATACCGTGCTGATGCTCTGGCCGAAGGCCGAATACATGCCGCTGTTGGCCAGGCGCAGTACTTTTTGCGTCAGCACCGGGTCCGACAGCACCGTTTGCGTCATGTTGAATTCTTGCTCGTCCTCACCGCGCATGGCGCCCAGGATGGCGCTGATGGCTTTGGTGAAGCCGGGCATGTCGCCCTGGCGCCGGATGCGCTCCCACAGCAAGGCGAGGGTCGCGTCGGCGCTGACGGGCGCGCGGAGGGTGTCTGTTGGTGTCATATGAGCCCCGCGCGCAGTTCACTGGGCAACAATGCCGCATGGGTGCGCTCCTTGAGAGCCGCCATGGCCACGTGAGCGGGCATCGGTTTGCCGGTCAGGTAGCCCTGAATGTATTCACAACCGCGCGCTTTCAGATAATGCATTTGCTCCTCGGTCTCGACCCCTTCGGCCACCACCGACAGGTCCAGATGCTTGGCCAGGTCGAGCACCGCATTGCAGATCGCGCCGTCCTTTTGTGAGGTGGGCAAATCCTTGATGAAGGTGCGGTCGATCTTGAGCACCGAAATCGGGAAGCGCTTCAGGTAGGCGAGCGACGAATAGCCGGTGCCAAAATCGTCGATGGCGATGCGGGCGTGCCGTTCGGCCATTTTCGACAGAATCACTTCCGCGTGCAGCGGATCGATCATCAGGGTGCCTTCTGTTATTTCTAGTACCAATTGCTCACCACGTAGTCCGGAAAAGGCGATCGCGTCATCGAGGACGTCGAGAAATTTGTCATTGCGAAATTGGCGCGGGCTGATGTTGACGGAGATGTATAACTGCCGCTTGGCCACCTCTTCAAACTGTTTCAGCTGCACGCAGGCCGCCTTCAGTGCCCAGGCGCCGAGCAGGTTGATCAGGCCATTGGTCTCGGCAATCGGGATGAAGCGCGCCGGCGGCACCATGCCCAGGCCCGGATGCTTCCAGCGCATCAGCGTCTCGAAGCCCTGAATCTGGCGCGTCTGGGCGTCCACGATGGGCTGAAAATACAGCAGGAATTCGCCTTCGCGCACCGCCTGGAACATCGCCGCCTCGAGCGAAATGTCATGTTCGGGCGGACCGCTTTGCAGCGCACTGTAGACCACGCAGCGCGATTTGCCGGTTTCCTTGGCGCGCGACATGGCCGCGTCGGCCAGCGCCACGAGGCGCACTTCGTCTTCGGCGTGCTGCGGGTAAATCGCCACGCCCACCGATGCACCCACATAAATGGTGTGGTTGTCGACCTCGAAAGGCGATTGCAAGGTGGCCAGCAGGCGCCCCGTGACGAGCTTGATCTGGGCCTCCGAGCTGGTGCCTGGCAGCACCGCGACGAACTCGTCGCCTCCGACCCGCGCCAGCGTATCGCTGTCGCGCAGCGTCTTGCGCAGGCGCGCCGCGGCCAGCCGCAGTACCGCGTCGCCGACCGGGTGACCGAGTCCGTCGTTGACTTTTTTGAAGCCGTCCAGCCCAACCGTGGCGACCGAGAAACCCTGGCCCGAGCGGCGCGCATGCGCGATCACCATGCGGATCCGGTCCGACAGCAGCAGGCGGTTGGGCAGTTCGGTCAGGGCGTCGTGGGTCGCCATGTGACGCAGGCGATCCTCGGTGGCGTGTTGGGTCGACATATTGCGTCCCACGACCAGCAGCTCGGTGTCGTCGGCGGCGTCAAAGGCGGACAGGCGCAGCTCAAACCAGATGTCGCGTTCGCGCGTCTTCAGGCGCAGTTCGAGTCGCTCCGGCATGCGCAGCTGGGCCACGTCGGCGATCAGCCCGCGCAGCACCGGCTGGTCGGCCTCGATCGCCAGCGCCGCCAGCATGCTGCCGCTCAGTTCGCGCTGCACCCCGATCAGCGCCAGCGCAGGGCGGCTGGCAAACAGGATGCGGCCATGCTGATCGAGACGGAACACGATATCGCCCGCCGCTTCGAGCAGAAAATCGAGCTCGTGACGCGGCGCGCGATTCGGCACAGATGGTGAACTGGAGAGCATGAAGAATCAATTCTTTCGTTGTTTGGCGTGCCAGTGTCGGCATTTAGGGCGCGAATGGGGCGCCGCACCGTGTTTGTTCATCCGAGTTTACCAAGCCAGACTGGAATGCATCTCTTAACGATGCCAGAACGCATGAAAAAAGGCAACGTCAGCGTATGAAAATGTGAATTTTTCTTGCTAGTAAGGTTAAATGCATGGGTAGAGGCGAGCTCGGCGGGAAAAAAGCGGCGCTTTCCGCGCGCGGGCGAGTTGACGCTGGCGTCGAGTCGGGCAACGGCGTTGACCAATTGCATCATTTACCTGGGCCACTCGCTATCGTACTCGCCTTGTGCGCCGGCGGGGAGGCTGGGGGAGGTAAATTTCGCGCTGCCTGGCGGGGCGATGACGCAGCACAGGTCTGCGCCGCAAGGAAAGCAATCGCTTGCTTCAGATTGGGCTTTGGACTAAGCTTTCCTGCCGAGCCGGCAGTGCGCCGCGTGTGGCGATGCCAGCGCCGAATTAAATGGCCGCGCCGACGTCTAAATTGTTGGCGCGAGCGTATGCGGGCTGTTGTCGCAGCCCTCGCCGCCCTGATGTCAGGTGCCGTTCGGCGGCACTGCCAAGCGTCGCCTTTTTCATCAATCGTGACCGCGCGCGGCGGGCCGGGCCGCAGCGCGGCTTTTCGCACGGAGCCGTGTTCCATGAATGCATTCGATACCCATGCCGTGCTCAATCAGGTGGCGCCGTTCGAGAACGTGAACCTGTTCGCTGGCGACCTGGCGCTGCAAGAGGCGGTCGCGCGCGAGGGCGGGGCGTGGTCCATCGATGCGCTGCATCTTGCTGGCGCCCAGCTCGGCAGCGCCGCCACGTTGGAACTGGGACGGCTGGCCAATGTCAACGGGCCGCAGCTGCGCAGCTACGATCGCAGCGGACAACGTATCGACGAGGTCGCGTTTCATCCTGCCTGGCACGAACTGATGACGCTGATGATCGCGGCCGGCACCCACTCGTCTCCCTGGGAGAGTCACAGCGACGGTGCGCACGTGGCGCGCGCGGCCCATTACCTGCTGTTTGGGCAGGTCGAGAACGGCGTCCAATGTCCGGTGACGATGACGTTTGCCTGCGTGCCGGCACTGCGTCAGGCGCCGCGCATTGCCGCCAAATGGCTGCCCAAGATCCTGTCGCGCCGCTACGACCCCCGCTCGCTGCCGATCGAGCAGAAACATGGTGCGCTGATCGGCATGGGCATGACCGAGAAGCAGGGCGGATCTGATGTGCGCAGCAATACCACCCATGCCCGTGCGCTCGATGCGCAGGCGGCCGCCGCGCTGTTCGGGGACGACGCGCCCGACGCCTATCGGATCGTCGGTCACAAATGGTTCTTCTCGGCGCCCCAGTCGGACGCCCACCTGATCCTGGCCCGGACGGGCGATGGGGGCGCCGACGGCCTGTCGTGCTTTTTCGTGCCACGCTTCTTGCCCGATGGCACACGCAACCCGGTGCGCGTGCAGCGCCTCAAGGACAAATTGGGCAACCGCTCGAACGCCTCGTCCGAAGTGGAGTTTTGCGGCGCCTACGGCTGGCTGGTTGGACCGCTCGGGCGGGGCATCCCGACCATTCTCGACATGGGCAGTCACACCCGACTCGATTGCGTGCTCGGCAGTGCCGGCATCATGCGCGCAGCGCTGACGCACGCCTTGCATCACGCGCGCGGGCGTCAGGTGTTCGGACGGGCGTTGGCGCAGCAGCCCTTGATGCAAAATGTGCTGGCCGACCTGGCGCTCGAGTCCGAGGCGGCCACGGCGTTCGCCCTGCGCCTGGCGCGCTGCTTCGATCAAAGCGCCGATCCATCCCAGGCCATGCTGGCGCGCATCCTCACGCCGGCCGGCAAATACTGGCTGTGCAAGCGCGGACCGGCGTTTGGCGCCGAGGCTATGGAGGTGCTCGGCGGCAGCGGCTATGTCGAGGATGCGCCGCTGGCGCGCTGGTACCGCGAATTTCCCGTCAATTCGATCTGGGAAGGCTCGGGCAATGTGATGTGCCTGGACGTACTGCGTGCGCTACAGAAAGCGCCGGGCGCGCGCGCCGCGCTGGCCGCCGAATTGCTATTGACCAGCACCACCAACGCCGACTTCCTTGCCTTCACGACGGCGCTGCTGGACGACCTGGTGCTGCCTCAGCTTGACGAATATGGCGCGCGCCGGCTGTCCGAGCGGATCGTGCTGGCGGTACAGGCGGCCTTGCTGCTGCGCCACGCGCCCGACTTCGTTGGCCAGGCCTTTGTCGCCTCGCGTCTGGCGCAGGGAGTGGGCGGCGCCTTTGGCCGGCTGCCGGCCGGGGTCGATTGCGCAGCCATACTCGCACGCGCGCTGGTGGCGTAAAACCGCCGGGGCCAGGCAGCGGCGCGCGGTTTTGCGTATCATGCGGGTCCACTTCACACACAGCGCTGAGCGAATCATGAGTAAAGACAAGCCCAATCCTGAGCAGCTCGTCGTCGCCGACGCCGATAGCCGCAACCGTCGCGCCGAGTTGGTGCGCGTGTCGGCCCGTCTGTTTCGCGAGCGCGGCTACGACGGCACCACCATCCGCGACATCGCCGACGCGGTCGGGATGCGTTCGGGCAGCCCGTTCTATCACTTCAAGAGCAAGCAGGAAATCCTGGTGGCGGTGATGGAGGAGGGGCTGGTCGCCGGCCTGGCGGACACCGAGCTGATCGTCGCCAGCGCGCTGCCGGCGCGCGCCAAGTTTCGCGCGCTGGTGCGGGCCCATCTGGAAACCGTGCTCGCCGAAGGGCACGACTTCATCCCCGTGCTGCTGTACGAATGGCGCGCCCTGAGCGAAGAGCTGCAAGAGCGCATCATTGCACTGCGCGACCGCTACGACCAGCTGTGGCAGCAGGCGGTGACGGAGCTCAAGCAGGCGGGCCTGATCGCCAGCGACAGCAAGGTGGCGCGTCTGTTGCTGCTGGGCGCGATCAATTACAGCGTGCAGTGGTATCGGCCCGGGCGGGGTTTGAGCCTGGACCAGCTGGCCGACGAGGCGGTACAGCTGTTTTTGAACGATAACGCTTAATTTCCACACAATTATTTCTCGCAATACGCGCCACGCCGGCGCGTACGCTGGGATAATGGCGCTCTATGCGCGGCGGCGACAGCTTGCCGCAGCCACCCAATCTCGCTACCAGACCGGACTATGAAACAAGACCCGCGCTTCCCCAATTTGTTCATCCTGAACCACCCGCTTATCCAACACAAACTGAGCCACATGCGCGAGAAGGACACCTCGACGCGCACGTTTCGCGAACTGCTCAAGGAAATCACGCTGCTGATGGGCTACGAGATCACGCGCGATTTGCCACTCACGACGCGCAAGATCGAAACACCGTTGCAGACGATCGATGCCCCCGTCATCGCGGGCAAGAAATTGGCCATCGTGCCGATACTGCGCGCCGGCATCGGCATGAGCGACGGCTTGCTCGAGCTGGTGCCATCGGCCCGCGTGGGCCACGTGGGTGTGTATCGCGATCCGGAAACCCACAAGCCCGTCGAATACCTGGTGCGCCTGCCTGACGTGGCCGAGCGTACCTTCATCCTGTGCGACCCGATGGTCGCCACCGGCAACTCGGCCGTGCATGCGATCGACGTGCTCAAAAAACGCGGCGTCACCGATGAGCAAATCATTTTTCTGGCACTGGTGGCCGCGCCCGAAGGCATCGCAGTGGTGCAGGCAGCCCATCCGAACGTGAAGATGTATGTCGCTTCGCTGGACTCGCATCTGAACGACCATGCGTACATTGTGCCCGGTCTGGGTGATGCGGGTGATCGCATCTTCGGCACCAAGTAATCACCGCAAGACTGGCGAACACGATGGGAAATACGCTCGATGGCGACTTTGTCGCCAAGCTGCGCCACCTCAGCGAGCGTTTCGCCAGCAGTGTGCCGGCCACGCTAGAACAGTTGCAGGCGGCGCGCATGGCGTTTTGCCTGGCCGAGCCAGAGGCGGCCAATCTGAAGGAGCTGATGCGCATCTTGCATACCGTCGCGGGCAGTGCGCCAAGCTTCGGTTACACTCAGCTTGGCAAGCAGGCGCGCCTGCTGGAGCAAGTGTTGCGCATTTTATCGAGTGGCTCGTATAAAAATGATAATGCCTGGATAGAATGGTTGTACAATCTGGATCAGTTGCTGCTGTGGGCGGCACGCGATCCGAAGGCGAGTGACTACGTCTGAGTGTCTGGATCAGCGGGTCGGCCTGGTGCAAGGTTGGGTACGCCAGGCGCAAAGTCCAATGAGTGAGCCGTTTGATTTTTCTCAAACTTGCGGCGCATTCGATGGCATATATTGATTTTCATGCCACGTAGGACCCAAGCAGCGGCGCAAATTCAGGGTGATTTCAAACTATTCTGAGTTTATTTTGAAGTAGGCGTGCTTTTTGTGTTTTATTGGGTATAATGCGGGATCGTTGGATTCGAGGTAGTAGTGCAGTCTGTCTGTCATTCCTTTCTTGCTTCTTCAAACGATCTAAAACGGGCGTAAGCCCAACTAACTGAAATAGGAAATTGTAATGGCAACTGGCATCGTAAAATGGTTCAATGATTCGAAGGGCTTCGGCTTTATCACCCCAGACGAAGGCGGCGAAGATCTGTTCGCTCACTTCTCGGCTATCCAGTCGGCTGGCTTCAAGTCGCTGCAAGAGAACCAACGTGTTTCTTTCGAAGTCACCGCTGGCCCTAAAGGCAAGCAAGCTTCGAACATTCAGCCAATCTAATCGCTGAGTCAAACGACTAAAAAATCCTCGGTTTCCGGGGATTTTTTTTCGTCGGTCACTTTGCAAGGCTAGCCCGCGTGGCTTAGAAATCCTCGGTTTCCGGGGATTTTTTCCGTCCGTCACTATATGAGGCGCGCCAACCCGGCCTAGCTATTGCGCCAGTAATCGCCCTGCATATACGTGTGGCGCAGAAAGTCGACAAACGCCCGTATCCGCAAGGGCAAATGACGGCGCTGGGCAAACACCGCATAAATATCATTGCCGGGCGCCGCGTGCGCATCGAGCACCGTCTGCAAACGGCCCGATTCAATCTCGGCGCCCACTTCCCACATCGAACGCCAGGCCAGCCCTTTGCCGGCCAGGGCCCAATCGTGCAGCACTTCGCCATCGTTGCACACCATGTTGCCGGCCACCTTGATGGTGACCAGCTTGCCCTGGTCGCGAAAAGTCCAGCCGCGCTGGCTGCCTTCGCTACTGATGGCCAGGCAATTGTGTTTGGCCAGCTCGGCCAGCGTCTGCGGCGTGCCGTGCCGCTTCAGGTAAGCGGGGGCGGCGACTAGCACGCGCTGGTTGTCGGCCAGCTTGACCCCGACCAGGCTTGAATCGGACAAGCTGGCGATGCGGATCGCCACATCGACCCCGTCGGCGATCATGTCGACCACCCGGTCGTTCAGATTCAGGTTGATCGTCACGTCGCGGTGCTCGGACAGGAAGGACGGCAGCAGCGGCGCGACGTGCTGGCGTCCGAAGCCGGCCGGGGCCGACACCAGCAGATGGCCGCTGGCCTTGGCGCTGCGTTCGGCCACCGCCGACTCGGCCTCTTCGAGCTCGGACAGGATGCGCTGGCAATCTTCCAGAAACGCTGCGCCCTCGTTGGTCAAAGCCAGCTTGCGCGTGGTGCGCTGGAGCAGCTTGACGCCCAGCCTTTGTTCGAGCGCATCGAGACGGCGCCCGATCATGGCCGGCGCGATGCCCTCGGCGCGCGCCGCCGCCGACAGGCTGCCTTTTGCGACAACGTCGACGAAGGTCTGCAACTGGCGAAATTGGCCCATCAACTGCTCCTTCTATCTGTGACAAAAACGCATCAATGAATTGATTAATAGTCTCGTTTAGCTACTTCATAGTCAATATACTGCAAAGCATATGAATCGCCAAACGGCTGGCCCCGCCACAAAGTCGGCGCCGCAACGCAGCGCACCTCTGTATACTGGGGTGTGAGGCGTGCCGCTGCCGGCCCGCGCAAAGAATTTCAGCTTTTAATTACCTCTACCGAAACAAGGAGCATTTATGACAAATTCGACCATCGCCCTGCCAGAAGGCATGGAAATTTCCGCCGCCATCAAGCCCGGCTACGAGCAGATCCTGACCCCGGGCGCGCTTGCGCTGGTGGCCAAGCTGACCCGCGCTTTCGAGCCGCGCCGTCAGGAACTGCTGGCCGCGCGGGTTGTGCGCGCCGCCCGCCTCGATGCCGGCGAGCAGCCCGACTTCCTGCCGGAAACGGCGCACATCCGTGACGGCGACTGGCGCATTGCGCCGATTCCGAAGGCGCTCGAATGCCGTCGCGTCGAAATCACCGGTCCCGTCGAGCGCAAGATGGTCATCAACGCCTTCAACTCGGGCGCCGACAGCTATATGACCGACTTCGAAGATTCCAACACGCCCAACTGGGACAACCAGTTGACCGGTCAGATCAACATGGTCGACGCCGTGCGCCGCACCATTTCGATGGAACAAAACGGCAAGCAGTACAAACTGAACGACAAGATCGCCACGCTGGTAGTGCGCCCGCGCGGCTGGCATCTGGACGAGAAGCATGTGCTGGTCGACGGCAAGCGCATCTCCGGCGGCATTTTCGACTTCGCCCTGTTCATGTACCACAACGCGGCCGAGCAACTGGCGCGCGGCGCCGGTCCTTATTTCTACCTGCCGAAGATGGAATCGCATCTGGAAGCGCGCCTGTGGAACGACATCTTCGTGATGACGCAAAACGAACTGGGCCTGGCGCAAGGGACGATCAAGGCGACCGTGCTGATCGAAACCATCCTGGCCGCGTTCGAAATGGACGAGATCCTGTTTGAGCTGAAAGAGCACAGCGCCGGCCTGAACGCGGGTCGTTGGGATTACATCTTCTCGTGCATCAAGAAGTTCAAGCTCGACAAGAACTTCTGCCTGGCCGACCGCGCCAAGGTCACGATGACCGCGCCGTTCATGCGCGCCTACGCCTTGCTGTTGCTGAAGACTTGCCACAAGCGCGGCGCGCCGGCGATCGGCGGCATGGCCGCGCTGATTCCAATCAAGAACGATCCGGAGAAAAACGACATCGCCATGGGCGGCGTGCGCACCGACAAGGCGCGCGATGCGACCGACGGCTACGACGGCGGCTGGGTCGCTCACCCTGGTCTGGTGGAACTGGCGATGACCGAGTTCACCAAGGTGTTGGGCGACAAGCCGAACCAGATCGACAAACAGCGTCCCGACATCAACGTCGTCGCCGCCGACCTGCTCAACTTCCAGCCTGAGGCACCGATCACCGAAGCGGGCCTGCGTTACAACATCAACGTCGGCATCCACTACCTGGGCAGCTGGTTGCTGGGCAACGGCTGCGTGCCGATCCACAATCTGATGGAAGATGCGGCCACCGCCGAGATCAGCCGTTCGCAAGTGTGGCAGTGGATCCGTTCCACCAAGGGCGTGCTGGAAGACGGCCGCAAGGTCAGCGCCGACATGGTGCGCGCGATGATTCCTGAGGAACTGGCCAAGGTGAAGGCGGTCGCACCGGGTGGCGACAATCCAGCCTACGTGCGGGCCGCGCAAATCTTCGAAGAGATGTCGACGTCGGAATCGTTCGCTGAATTCCTGACCTTGCCGCTGTACGAAGAAATCTAAGGGGCTTGAAGCGACGGGGCGCTGACCGGTGGATCGGTCAGCGCCCCGTTGGCGTTTACGCGCGCTGCAGCGTCGCTTCGCGCTGCATGACCAGGGCCGCGAACTCGTTGGCCGGAATGGCCGGGCTCAGGTAGTAACCTTGCAGCAGGTCGCATGACTGGGAGCGCAGGAACTGGCGCTGGGCGTCCGTCTCCACGCCCTCGGCCACCACTTCCAGACGCAGGCTGTGCGCCAGCGCGATGATGCTGGTGATGATGGCCGCGTCATCGAGGTCCTGCGGCAGGTCGCACACGAACGAGCGGTCGATCTTGATGATATCGACCGGGAAGCGCTTCAAATACGATAGTGACGAATAGCCGGTGCCGAAATCGTCGATCGACAAGCGTACACCGAGCGCGCGCAGGCGGTGCAGTGCCTGCAAGGTGTCCTGGGCGTGCTCCATCAGCGTGCTTTCGGTAATTTCCAGTTCCAGCAAATGGGCCGGCAGGCCGGTGTCGTGCAGCGCTGCTTCGACCGAGGCGGCGAAATTTTTCTGTAACAGCTGGCGCACCGACAGGTTCACCGCCACGCGCAGCGGCGGCAAGCCTTGTGCGATCCACGTTTGCAGCTGGGCGCAGGCGGTACGCAGCACCCAATCGCCCAGTGGATTGATCAAGCCCGTTTCCTCGGCCAGCGGGATGAATTCGACCGGCGGCACCATGCCGCGGGTCGGATGGCGCCAGCGCACCAGTGCCTCCATGCCGATGATCTGTTGGTCGGCAAAGCGCGCCTGCGGCTGGTAGTACACCTCCAGCTCGTGGTGTTCGAGTGCGCGGCGCAGATCGCTCTCCAGGCGCACGTGCTCCGAAATGGCTTGCTCCATCGACGCTTCGTAGAACTGGAAGCCGGTGTTGGTTTTCTTGGCGCGGTACATCGCGTTGTCGGCGTGCTTGACCAGCGTGGCCACGTCCTTGCCGTCGTGCGGATACATGGCGATGCCGACGCTGCTGGTGACAAAAATATCGTGCCCGTCGATCTGGAACGGCGCGGCCAGCACGCGGCAGATGCTTTGCGCGGCCGACGCGGCGGCGGTCGGGCCGTCGATTTCGCGCAGCACCACGGTGAACTCGTCGCCGCCCAGGCGGGCCACCGAATCGACGTTGCGCACCGCGCGGCGCACCCGCTGGGCCACCGCCACCAGCAGGCGGTCGCCCACGTCGTGGCCGAGATTGTCGTTGACGTACTTGAAGCGGTCCAGATCCATGAACAACACGGCCAGCACGCTGCCGTCGTTGGTGGCCTGCGCGACGGCCTGACCGAGCAGGTCGAAGAACAGCGTGCGGTTGGGCAGACCCGTCAACAGGTCGTTGTAGGCCAGATGGCGGATGCGCTTCTCGGCCCGGTTGGCCTCGATGATGCGGCGCACCCGCTGCGATAGCACCGCGTAGTGGATCGGCTTGGGAATGTAGTCCGAGGCGCCGGCGGCGAACGCCCGTTCGACCGAGGAGTTGTCCTCCAGTGCGGTGATCATCAACACAGGAATGGCGGTGCCGCCGGGTAGTGCCTGCATGCGCGCGCAGGCAGTGAAACCGTCCATCACCGGCATGACCGCGTCCATCAGGATCACGTCCGGCTGGAAGCGCTTGAGCATCATCAGCGCCTGCGCGCCGTCGGCCGCTTCTTCGACCCGGAAGCCGTCGCGTTGCAGCGTGAAGCGCAAGGTGCTGCGGGTGCTGCGGTCGTCATCGACGACCAGCACCTGCGCCACGTCGTCGTCGCCGTCCGCGCGTTGCGGATAGTCGCCCGTGACCTCGTGGGCGAGCGTGCTGGCCACCGCGTTGTAGGCCACGCGCAGGCGCGGCAGCAGCGCCACGATGTGTTCGACGCTGTTGCCGCTGGCGTGGTCCTCGGCCTCCTTGGCCAGTTGCGCCAAGTGCATCGCGCCCAGGTTACCGGACGATCCCTTGATCGCGTGGGCCTTGGCGCGCGCGGTGACGGCGTCGCCGTCCTGCACCGCGTGTTCAAGCTCGCTCAAGTACTGTGGCGTGTCTTCCAGGAAGGGGCTTACGGCCTGTCCCAGCGATGCGCCCAGAATCTCGCGCAGCTTGGCGAAAGTATGCTGGTCGAGCGGGTCGTTGGCGTCGTCGATGGCGACGATGTCATCGGCCACGCCAGCGCGCAGCGCGTCACCGTCGTGCGGCAACCATTTCTCCAGCTTGTGGCGCAATTCGACCAGCGTGATGGGCTTGGCCAGGTAGTCGTCCATGCCGGCGGCGAGACACTTGTCGGCGTCGCCCGGCTGGGTGTTGGCCGTCATCGCCACCAGCGGCGTGCGTCGGTTGATGCTCTCTTCGAACACCCGGATATGCGCGGTGGCCTCGTAGCCGTCCATTTCCGGCATGCTGCAATCCATCAGGATCAGGTCGAACTTGCGGCTGCGCGCCGCCTCCAGCGCTTCGCGTCCATTGGCGGCGAACTCGCAGGAGCAGCCGTTCATGGCCAGCATGCCGGCGGCCACCATCTGATTGGTGCGGTTGTCCTCGGCCACCAGCACGCGAAACTCGTGGCGTGGCCGCTGCGCCGGCGGCGCGCCGCGGTGTGGCAGTGCCCGCGGCGCATGGGTGCCGGCCAGCAGATCCTTGAGCGCCTGCACCAGTCGGTCCTCGCGCAGCGGTTTGCCCAGCGTGGCGTGACCGCCCACCAGCGTGCCGCCGCCCGGCGCGCCGAAACGGTCCAGCACCAGCAGGTGCGGGCCGGGCGCGTCCTGTTCGATTTGCGCGATCAGGTCATTGCCGTTGTCGTCGGTGGCGCCGATGTCCATGATGACCACCCGGAACGGCTTGCCGTCCTGAGCCGCCGTCTTGAGCTGGGTCAGCGCCTCGCCGCCCCAGCGCGTGACGTGGCAGTCGATGCCGTGGCGCGCCAGCGTCTGGCGCAGGAAGCCGCGCACGATCTCGCTGTCGTCGACGGCGATCACGCGCAAGCCGCACAGGCTCGCGTCGGATGGGTCGAACAGCGTGTGCTGGGCCGGCTGGCAGGCGATCGCGAAGGAAAACGTACTGCCTTCGCCTAGCGTGCTCTCGACCGTGATCTCGCCGCCCAGCAGGCTGACCAACTGCCTGCAAATGGCCAGGCCCAGCCCGGTGCCGCCGAACTTGCGCGTGGTCGACGGGTCGGCTTGGGCGAACGACTGGAACAGGTGCTGCTGCTGGATGGCGCTCATGCCGATGCCGCTGTCGCGCACCGCGAAGGTGAGGCCAAACTCGGCGCCACTGCTGCGCGTGACGGTGATCGATACTTCGCCGTGTTCGGTGAACTTGACGGCGTTGCCGAGCAGGTTGATGAGCACCTGGCGCAGCCGCAGCGAGTCGCCGTTGATGCGCTCGGGCACGTCCGGTCCCAGCAGGTAGCCCAGCTCCACGTCGCGCTGCTGGGCTTGTTTGGCGACCAGTTCGATGACTTCTTCAAGCAGCCGGCGCAGGTCCAGGTCGACCGCCTCGAGCGTCACCTTGCCCGCTTCCATCTTCGAAAAATCGAGGATGTTGTTGATCAGTTCGATCAGCGTGCGCGACGAATTCCAGGCCACGTCAACGCATTCCTGCTGGCGCTTGGTGAGGTTCATTTCCTTGAGCATGTCGAGCATGCCGACGACGCCGTTCAGTGGTGTGCGCACTTCATGGCTGACGGTGGCGGCAAACTGCGCTTTCATCAGCGCCATCGACACGGCCGCATCGCGCGAGTCCTTCAGTTCGGCCTCGCGCTGCTCGAGCACGTTCATCATCTGGTTGAAAGCGCTGGCCATTTCGATCAGGTCGCGCGGGCCGGCCGGCGCGGCGCGCATGCCGGACTCGCCCGCCTGGGCGCGCCGCATCAGCGTCGACAGCGCATTGAGGGGATTGATCATGTTGCGCGTAAGCAGGCGCACTCCGGCCAACAACATCACGGCGAACGACAGGGTGACGACCAGATTGCCCAGCAGTAGCGACAGCGCCAGCCGGTCCAGTGTGTCCTTGCCGATCTCCACATGCACATAGCCGAGCAGCTGCGGCTGGCGCTCGTGCAGATCGAAGGGCGACGCGTCGGCCTGACCGCCGAACACGGGGGCGACGAAATGCCAGGCCTGGCCCGTCTCCGTCTGCAGTGCGGCGCGGCTGAGCGTGGCGCTGGCCGGGGCGGGCGGCGCCAGCGTGGCACCGTTTTGCGCGCGCGCCAGCAGCACTTGCTGTTTGAGGTCGGTGATCTGCACGCCACGCACGTCCGGGAAGCTCAGCGTGGTGGCCACCACTTCGTTGGCGTTTTCGGCCGAATGGTACAACAGCGCCAGCGTGCTCTGGCGCGCCAGACTGTCGGCGATGCGCTGGCCCTGTTCGATGAAATGTTCGCGCATGCGCGAACTAGCTTCCCATGAATTCATCAGCGAGGAAAACAGCGCCAGCCCGAGGATCGAGGCCGACAGGATGACGGTGAGCTGGCGCCGAAAGCCGGTGCGGCGCAAATAATGGTGAAACATCCGCTCAGGGCTCCGGGAAAATGAAGTCGAAAGTGCGTTGTTGCTGATAGCCGATGGTGAGACCCATGTGGCTGGCGGTGCGCAGGTTGATGGCTGCATGCAGTTCGCGCAGCGGCTGCACGCCTTTGCGGCGCGGCTCGCCCGCCATCAGGCCCAGCGCCGAATTGGCCAAAGAACGGCCCAGTTCGAGATTGTTCGGGCTCATCGCGAACAAGGCCCCTTTTTTGACGTGCAGTATATTGCTCGAAAAAATGGGCACGCCGCTGTTCCATGATTCCTTCAAAATCAGCGGCAAGATGGTGCCTTCCTCAACCGTCGTCGTGTCGTGCGGCAGCCAGACCGCTTCGCGCCGGCTGTCGGCGCTCCCGAACAGGTGGGTGTAAATATGCGCTGCGTGGGCCAGGTCATGCGCTTCGTGGGTCACCAGTTCCAGCCCTTGCGCGCGGGCCGCCTCGCGCGCCAGGCGCAGCAGCCATTCGGTGTTTTGCGGATTGTAGACGACGATGACGCGACGCACCTCGGGCAGCAGCGTGCGCAGGCGCGCAAACAGCAGGGCCGGATCGGGCGTGAGGCTGATACCGTTGACGTTCTCGGTGTCCGACAGCAACAGCACGCCGCCCACCAGCACCACGATGTCGCGGTCCAGGCTGGAGGCGGCCGAGACGCCCTGGCGCCCCAGCGCGATGACCACCTTGGTGCCGTTGCGCTTGAGCTGGGCGCTCAGTTCGGCCGTGTCCATTTTCGGCTCGACCGGATACGAACGCACACGCAGCCGGGTGCGTTCCTCGATGCCCTGGATCATGCTGACGAAGGCGCTGCGATACGGCTCGGCCACGTTCGGGTACAGCACGGCCAGCGTGCCCTTGCCGATCGTGGCCTGCAGTTCAGGGCGCTTGAGCTGATCTTCCAGTTGGGCCAGCGTGATCGGACGCAAGTCGGTACGGGGCGTTTGCTCGCCGGCCAGACGATCGAACAGCGCGTCGACGGCGGCGCTGCCGGGCGTCTCGAGCGTGCCGGTGAGCGAGACGAGGTCGTCCAGCGTGCCTGCGTCGACAAGGGGGCAGATCAATATCAGCAGCGACAAGACGATCTGGAGGCCGGCCCGAATTGCGTTGCCGGAGAGTGGATTATTTGAATTCATTGCCTACCGCGGTGGAGCCGACGTCGTCTTGCTATTTAGTCAGGTCAGGTTTTTTCTAATAGTGCGGAGTATACGTCAGGCAAGAAAATTATAAGAAGGAAATTTTCGACCGGCCCCATCAGGCCGGCTCACGGCTCGGGAAACAGGAAGTCGAATCCCCGTTGCTGCCGGGCACCCAGGCTCAGTCCGATATGGCTGGCGGTGCGTAAATTGAGCGCGGCGTAGACTTCGCGCAGCGGGCTCACGCCTTTGCGGGGCAGCTCACCGCTGGCCATTCCGATGGCAAGACTGGCAAGATTGCGTCCCAGCTCGACGTTGTTCGGGTACAGCGCGAACAGCGCACCTTTCTTGACATGCAACACGCTGCTTGAAAAGATCGGCACCGAGCGATTCCACGCTTCGCGCAGCACCAGCGGCAGGATGGTCGTTTCGTCGACCGTGGTGCTATCTTGCGGCAACCACAGCGCGTCACGGTGCGCGTCGGCGCCCGCCAGCAGCGTTTCGTACAGCCGCGCCGCACCGGCCAAGTCGCGCGCCTCGAAGGCTGCCAGTTCCAGTCCCGCGCCGCGCGCCGCCTCGCGCGCCAGCCTGATCAACCAGTCGTTTTGCTGGGGATTGTAGATGACGATCACCCGCTTCGCCGTCGGCAGCAGGCTGCGCAATTGCGCAAACAGCAGCGCCGGGTCGGGCGTGAGGCAGATGCCAACTTGCCGCTCGGCATCCGGCACCGACACCACGCCACCGATCACCACGCCCATCGCCGGGTCCACTGTGGCGGCCGCGTTCAAGCCTTGGCGCCCCAGCGCGATGACGACCCTGGTGCCATTGTGTTTCAGCGTGGCGGTCAGTTCGGCCGGATCCTGATTGGCGCCGATCCGGTAGCTGCGCACGCGCATGTGGGCCTGCTCGTCAATGCCATCGACGATGTCGGCGAACACTTTGCGGTACGGTTCGCCGATATCGGGGAACAAGATGGCGATCGATTCGGCGCTGTGCTGACGCCGCTGCGCTTCGCCGGCCTGGGCCAGTAGCGCGGGCGCTGCGTGCTGCACAGCGGTGTCCGCGGACGCCGATGCGGGCGGCGTTGGCGGCGCGTCCGCAGCGGCGGCGGCCTGTACCCCAGTAGCGTGCAACAGCACGACCAACAAGCCCACTAGGGCGCGCGCGGCGCAGCCAAGCGACGGGCTGGGCCATGTTGGCGCGCGCGATGCGCCAGGTTTGCGGTCAGCGGCGCGCCGCACGTGGTCCAGCAAGGCCAGGGGGAGGGCGTTTGCCGCCATGCCGTGCTGAAAAACGGGGACGGGCCCGCGCGGGGCAAGCGCCGCCACACGCCAGCGCGTCAGCAAGCGCCGACCATCTCGGCGGCAAACACAGCATCAGCGCGCGCAGCAGTTCCATGGCGAACCTTGAGAGGATGTTTCCACACGGAACATTGTATACCTGCCATATGCGTCTGAGATCAAGTCATTATCAGATTATTCGTACACCGCGTCGCCCGGAAAGCGCGTTCGGCCGCACCGAGGCGCCTACTAGGGCGCGCGACGGTGCATATTATATGGTTGATTTGATAATTACCCTAGCAAAATTTGCTTCGACCTCAAGGTCACTCAGTGCGCCGCTTGGCCTGCGGCGGGCGGGCCAGGAATTGGTCCAGCAACTGCTCGTCGATGCGCTGGCCGCCGAGTCGGCGCAGCAGGGCGTCGATGCGGTCGCATCCCCAGAACAGCTCGTCGGCCAGCCGGAAGGTCGGTACCCCGAACACGCCGAGCTCGATGGCGCGTGCGCTCGCGTCCACCAGGCGCTGCTTGAGCGCGCTATCCTGGGCCGCCAGCGCCAGTGCGGCGCCATCAAGGCCGCAGTCGTGCGCCAGCGCCTGCAACACGGCCCCATCGGTGAGGTCGGCGCCGCCTTCCCAGGCGGCCTTGCACAAGGCCTGCGCGAAAGCAAGGCGCAGCGCCGGCCGCTCGATCGCCAGGCACATGCGCAGGGCCGCCAGTGGATTGAACGGGTGGCCGGGCGGACCTTGAAAAGGCAAGCCTTGTGCACTGGCCTCGCGCATCACGTCGCGAAACGTATAACGGCGCTTGGCATCGATCTCGGCCGGGCCTTTCTGGCCGTGCGCCTTGAGCATCGCGGCAAACAACACCGGCTGCACGTCGATGACGCAGCCGGCCGCCGCGATGCGCGCCAGTTGGGTGCTGGCAAGCCAGGCGTAGGGACTGATGGGGTCAAAGTAGAAGGTAACGACAGGCAAAGTCGACATCGGCTTCCTCGCGGTGGTTGGCAGCGTTTAAAAGTGGTTCTTCCATGCGCGCAAGGCGGCGAAGGCCTCGATGGGCGTAGCGCCCGCCGGCAGCTTCCCCGACGTGTGCAGCTGCGCCACGATGGCGCTGTCGCGGTAGCGCAGGAAGGGGTTGCTGGCTTTTTCGATGCCGATCGTGCTGGGCACGGTTGGCAAGCCTTGCGCGCGCTTGGCGGTGTCGACGTCGATGCGGGCAAGCAAGGCGCCGTTGTCCGGGTCGGCCGCGCGCGCGAAGCGCAGATTGGCAAGGGTGTATTCATGCGCGCAAAACACCATGGTGGCATCGGGCAGGGCGGCCAGCTTGTCGAGCGACGCCGCCATCTGGGCTGGCGTGCCCTCAAACAGCCGGCCACAACCGCCGGCAAACAGGGTGTCGCCACAAAACAGCCATGGTGCGTCAGGCGGCGCCGGCTCGCGCAGGTAGGCAATGTGGCCGCTAGTGTGGCCGGGCACGTCAAACACCCGCAGACTCAGATCGAGGCCAGGCACGTTGACACGGTCGCCCTCGCCAAGTGGTACGCTGACCGTTGCGATGGCTTCGTGGCGCGGCCCGAACACCGGCACTTGCGCATGCTCAAGCAGCGCAGGCACGCCGCCAATGTGGTCAGCATGGTGATGGGTGAGTAGAATGGCAGTCAGGGTCAGGTGATGGGCCGACAGTGCGGCCAGAATCGGGCGCGCGTCGCCCGGATCGACGACGGCGGCATGCACGCCATCGTGGATCAGCCACAAATAGTTGTCGTTGAACGCCGGAACGGTCAGCACGGTCAATGGGCGGCGCAGGGAATTGGTCATCGCAATGGCTTATGTAGAAAGGTAAATGTGGACAGTTTGGCATCCGAGAAGTCCATTATAGCGCTCGATAGCTGGTTGCGAACGCCGGCCGGCGCGTATGTGCTGGCCTGGGAACAGGCTTGCCTGGATGCGCTGACGGTCGATATTTTCGGCTACAACGCCGTGCAGATCGGACTGCCCCAGATCGATGCGTTGGCGGCGAACCGGATGCCCAATAAATGGCTGGCGGCCACTGCCACCGCGCTCGCGCCGCCCGACTTGGTGGCTGCGCGCCCGGTCGCCTTGATGCTCGACTATGCCGAATTGCCGTTCGCCTCGCAAAGCCTGGATCTGGTGGTGTTGCCGCATGTGCTAGAGTTCGTCGCCGAGCCGCACCAGGTGTTGCGCGAGGTTGAACGGGTGCTGATACCGGAGGGGCAGCTGATCATCTGCGGCTTCAATCCGGCCAGCCTGTGGGGCTTGCGCCAGGTGGCCGGGCGCGTCGCGCGCAGTGCCTACCTGCCCTCGGACGGGGAATTCATCTCTATGCCGCGCATGAAAGACTGGTTAAAATTATTGAATCTGGGGGTCAGTCGCAGCCACTTCGGCTGTTACGCACCGCCCTGCAGGACCACCCACTGGCTCGAGCGCTTCGCCTTCATGGAGAAGGCGGGACAGCGCTGGTGGCCGTATTTGGGCGCGGTGTACACGGTGCATGCGATCAAACGCGTCAAGGGGATGAAGTTGATCGGTCCGGTTTGGACAAAAAACCCGGCGTCGGCTCCACAAGCCGTGCCGGCAACGAATAGAAAGCAGATGTCGCACGATGAGCAAAGTTGAGATATTTACCGATGGCGCCTGCAAGGGCAATCCCGGCACGGGTGGATGGGGCGCCTTGTTGGTGTCCGACGGCCACGAAAAAGAAATTTGCGGCGGCGAGTTAAACACCACCAACAACCGGATGGAGTTGCGCGCCGTGATCGAGGCGCTGGCCACGCTGACGCGGCCGTGCGAAGTGACCTTGCACACCGACAGCCAGTACGTGCAAAAAGGCATCTCCGAGTGGATCCACGGCTGGAAAGCGCGCGGCTGGAAGACCGCGGCCAAGGCGCCGGTCAAAAATGAAGACTTGTGGAAGGCGCTCGATGCCGTGCAGGCCCAGCACACGATGGACTGGCGCTGGGTGCGCGGGCACAACGGCCATCCCGGCAACGAGCGCGCCGACGTGTTGGCCAATCGCGGGGTCGACACCGTGCGCCGCTAAGCGCGTGCGCCGCTTTGTTATACTGCCGCCCTTGATCGTCCCTTACCGTCTGCTGCCCCATGCGCCAAATTGTCCTTGATACCGAAACCACCGGCCTGAATCCACGTACGGGCGACCGCGTCATCGAGGTTGGCTGCGTGGAGCTGAAAAACCGTATGCTGACGGGAAATAACTTCCACCGCTACATCAATCCGGAGCGCGACTCGGAAGAGGGCGCGCTGGCGGTGCACGGCCTGACGTCGGAATTTTTAAGCGACAAGCCGAAGTTTGCCGAAATCGCCGCCGAGTTGCGCGAATACATCAGCGGCGCCGAAGTGATCATCCACAACGCCCCGTTCGATCTGGGCTTCCTGAACCAGGAATTCAAGCTGCTTGGTCTGCCCACGTTTACCGAGCATTGCAGCAGCGTTATCGACACCCTCGTGCAGGCGAAGGAAATGCATCCGGGCAAACGTAACTCGCTCGATGCGCTGTGCGACCGTTACGGCGTATCCAATTCGCACCGCAAGCTGCACGGCGCGTTGCTCGATGCGGAATTGCTGGCCGACGTCTATCTGTCGATGACGCGTGGCCAGAACAGTCTGTCGATGGAGCTGGACGTGGAGGAATCGGCCCTGGCCGAAGGACTCGAACCGGTGCCGCTGGCCGAGGTGATCCTGCTGGCGGCTGACGCCGACGAGCTGGCGGCGCACGAGGCAACCCTTGCCGGACTCGACAAAGGTGTCAAAGGTAGCTGTATTTGGCGCAATTATTCGGCGTAATGTGCGTTTGCCCTTCCGCAAACGCAAACCTTATGTCATAATTCGCCCCGCTTCGGGAGGTTAGCTCAGGGGTAGAGCACTGCATTCACACTGCAGGGGTCGCAAGTTCGAAACTTGCACTTCCCACCAAGAATACGCTGTAAATAAAAGGCTTACGAGAGATCGTAGGCCTTTTTTCATTGTATGGAAAAAGTACGGGAAAACGATGCTGGACGATGCTGGACGGTGGCGGACAAATTCGCGCCTGGCCGGCGCCGCCGGGGTTCTATCGCGTTGGCCAAACCGGCGGACCGATCGTGGCGCCAGGTTAAATACCTCAATAACATCGTCGAGCAGGATTGCCACGCCATCAAGAGGGCAACCAGGCCAATCCGGCAACCAGGCCAATGCTTAACTTCAAATCGTTGCGATCCGCCAGCGCCGTGCGCGCGGGCGTGGAGCGCATGCACATGATCCGCAAGGGCCAGCTCGCGATCCACGGCGCGGATGCGATGTCGTTCGTTGCCCAATTTTTCGCGCTGGCTGGAACGATCCGTTTAGTTTGAGGGCGCACTGCGATTGCGGGAAATCTCGCCTTCTGATCAACCGCGCGACAGAACCACGGGGGGCGCACGGCCGCATTGGGCGCGGAGTGGCCGCTTTGGTAAAAGCTCAACGTCGCGCTCGTTCCGATGTGGTAACCCGGTGCACCATCCGGACAGCCGCGCCGGCTACAGGCCGCTCTCTCGGATGAGCACGCCCGCCACCTGGGTGGCAAAGCGCCACAACACACTCTCGCGCTCGCCATCGATGTGGGCGACGACCTTGCTCAGTTGTTCGACCGGCGTGCCATCGTCGATGTTCAGCGTCACCCGATACCAAGCGTCGGTGGTCTGCAGCTCGCCATGCGGGCCCGCGCGCACGCCGATCGGTCCGCCGTAGGTTGAGGCGAGCATCGCTTGGGGCAGCGTGCGGATGGCGGTCTGGTCGATATTCGCGACCACCGCGCCCAGCGCGCGCGCATCGGCGCGCTGTACGATCAGGCGCGCGCGCGCGCCCACGCGCAAGCGCGCGACGTCGGTCTCGCTGACATAAATCTGCGCCTGGCTGCGGCCCGTGGCGACCACGCGGGCCAGTTGCTGCTGGGGGCGGACCCAGGCGCCCGGATACACGCCGCTGTCGAGGTCGCGCACCACGCCGGCATGCGGCGCGCTGATGCTGAGGCGGCGCCGCTCCTCGAGCGCGAGCGTGCGGCCGGCCTCTGAGGCGGCGAGCTGCCGCTGCAGCACGCGCACCTGTTCGAACAGCGCCGCTTGACCGGCGGCGCGCGCCAGTTGTACCTCCAAGCCTGCGATATTGACGTCAACTTGGCGCAACTGGGCGTCCAACTCGGGCCCGTCGAGTGCCATCAGCAGCTGGCCGGCGGCCACTTGTTGTCCTTCGTGCACGAGGATGGTGTGTACCCGGCCCACGTTGGGCGCGTACAGGGCGGTGTGCTCGCGTGCCTGCCAGTAGCCGTCGGCGCGAATGTCGCTGCGCCAGGGAATGGCGCAGCAAACTAGCAGCGCCAGCAACACGACGCCGCTCGCGCGCGCGCGCGCGCCGCCGCGCCACTGGGCCCGACCGGTGCGCCAAAGCGCCACTTCCCGGTAAATCGGTCTCACCACGAACCAGCCAATTTCGACTCCAAATAGAATGATGCCCGCCAATTTGAAGAAGAAATAGTACACGGTGGCGGCGATTCCGGTGAATAAAACCAGCCGGTACAGCCAGGTCAGGTAGGCGTACGCCGCCAGCCAGCCCCAGTGCGCCGTATAGGCCGTCTCGGGCATGGCCTGGCGCCAGCCCAGCAGGGCGCGGCGCGCGAGCCAGCGACCGAGCGCGAAGCTGCGCTCGTGCAGGTTGGGCACGTCGATCGCGTCCATCAGCAGGTAATAGCCGTCAAAGCGCATGAAGGGGTTCAGGTTGACGGCGAGGGTGCTGATCCACGTCACCGCCGCCAGCACATACGCCGCGCTCTTGAGCGGGCCCGCCGGTAGCACGCTCCAGGCGAATGCCGCCAGGCCGGCCAACATCAGCTCGGCGACGATGCCGGCGCCGTCGATCGCCAGCCGCGCGCGGCGCGAGCGCAGCCGCCAGCCCTCCGCGGTGTCGGTGTAGAGCAGGGGCCACAACATCATGATCGCCACGCCCATGGCCGGCACCCGCAGGCCGTAGTGGCGCGCCGTGTAGGCGTGGCCGAGCTCGTGCAGCAGTTTGCTCAGGCCGAGCGCGAGGCCGTAGCACAGCGCGCCTTGCCACGAAAAGAAGTAGAGGAAGGTCTGGCTGAACCCCTGCCACTGGTCGATCACGCGCCAGCTGCCCAGCAGGCCGAGCGCCGCGATCGTGCGCCACACGAGCGGACGGCGCAGCCGGTCATACCACCCTTGCGTGGCCCGCAAGAACGCTTCCGGACGCACCAGCGGGATGCGCACGAACAGGTAATGGTGCAGCAGCCATTGCCACAGCGATAGCTTGCGCGCTGCGGCCAGCGCCACCAGACGCGCGCGCTGCTTGCGTTCGGACGCACGCAGCAGCTCGTTTTGCTCGAGGAAGCGCAGCAAGCCGAGCACGTCCTCGCAGTCGGGCCGCAGCGGGCTGGCCGCGTGGACGGCGGCGCACAGGGCGTCGGCGCTCATGCCGCTGCGCCAATGCGAGAGCAGCGTGAATTCGAGCCAGCCGATGCGAAAAAAACGGTTGCGCACCGGATCGTACAATTGCCAGTGCGGGGCGCCGTCGATGCCGCGCGGCGCCTCCTGCAGGCGCAAGTCTTCACGCCAGGCGGGCAGCCGGGTCTGGCCGGGCGCGGAAAACATCGACGAGAGGGGCAGGACGGGCACGTGAAGCTCGCGGTGGCGCACAAGGCTACATCATACGGCATGCAGCATATAAACATTGTGACTTGGAAAGTAACAGAATTGCAAAATCGCTCGGGCTGTTGGGTATCCTGTGGTACGCTGACTGGAAGAAACATTTTCTCCCCCCGACTCCCGTGTGGTGGTCGAATGATCGGCTAGACGCCACAGGACCGCGATGCCCGTTCAGCCCCATTTTCCCGCATCTGCGCCGTGCCCGCCCGGCGCTCCGAGCTCCTGTCGCCGCTGAAAAATCATGTCAAAAAATCCGCAAAAATTTCATTTTATTTCAGGCCTGCCGCGCTCCGGATCGACGCTGTTGTCGGCGTTGTTGCTGCAAAATCCACGCTTTCACGCCTCAATGACCAGCCCGATCGGCTCGCTCTACGCGTCCATGCTGCACCAGTTGGGCGCCGGCAGCGAGTTCGGCCCCACCGTCACCAAGGAAGAGCGCCGCCGGCTAGTGCGCGGCCTGTTCACGTCCTACTATGCCGACCATGCCGACAAGGGCGTGATCTTCGACACGAACCGCATGTGGACCGCCCATATGCCGCTGCTGATGGACCAGTTTCCCGGCGCCAAAGTGATCGCCTGCGTGCGCAACGTGGCCTGGGTGATGGACAGCATCGAGCGGCGCTACCGTGCCGATCCCTATGAAATCACGCGCCTGTTCAATGACGACACC
Organism: Burkholderiales bacterium; assembly: GCA_038207625.1. Taxonomy (GTDB): domain Bacteria; phylum Pseudomonadota; class Gammaproteobacteria; order Burkholderiales; family Burkholderiaceae_D; genus JBBQZO01. The sequence continues at coordinate 56,457 of JBBQZO010000035.1, forward strand.
GAACGCGCCACCGTGTACAGCCGGCTCGAAACGCTGGCCCAGCGCAACCGCATGGTCGGCTATCCCTGGACCGCGCTCAAAGACGCGTTTTACGGCGAACATGGCGCCTCGCTGCTGCTGCTCGACTACGATTTGCTGGCGCAGGCGCCGCTCAGGGTCTTGGCGCTGATTTATGACTTTCTCGGCGAGGCGCCGTTCGCGCACGACATCAACAACGTCAGCTACGACGCGCCCGATTTCGACGCCCAGCTCGGCATGCGCGGTTTGCATACGGTGCGCAGCAGCGTCAGCTACGACGTGCGCGAGACGATTCTGCCGCCCGACCTGTTCGCGCAATTTACCAAGCTGTCGTTCTGGAAGGATCCGGCCGGCAGCCGCTGCAACCTGATCACGCTCAAAGCGCATTCCCAGTCCACAGAGAGCCCATGATGACGCGCCAGCCCAACCACCCGTGTGGCGCCCCCGCCAGCATGCTGCGCCCGCGGCGCAGCATGCTGGCGCTGGAATCGCGCTTGATCTTCGACGGCGCATTGGCGGCCGACCTGGTGGCCGGCCACGGCCTGGCGGAAGCGAAGGCGCACGACGCGCCGGTGGCGAACGTGGCAGCGCCAGCGCCCGCCCACGACGTCGTGTTCGTCGACCGCAGCCTGCTGAACTGGCAGGCGCTTGCCGCCGCCGCCAAACCGGGCGCCGAGGTGATCGAGATCGATCCGAATTCAAATGGCATCGACCAGATCGCCCGGGCGCTGGCCTCGCGCAGCGGCATCAGCGCGGTCCACATCGTCAGCCACGGCGGCGAAGGCTACCTGCTGGTGGGCGACGCGGTGCTCTCGTCGGCCAATCTGGGGCAGTACAGCGCGGACCTGGCCATCATCCGCGCGGCGCTGGCGCCGGGCGCCGACATCTTGCTATACGGCTGCGACGTGGCCAGGGGCGGCGACGGCGAGGCCTTCGTCAACCGCTTGGCCAGCGCGACCGGCGCGCCGGTGGCCGCCTCCGACAACACCACCGGGGTGGACGGCGACTGGACGCTTGAATACCACAGCGCCACGGTGCAGGCCGAAACCATGCGCCCGCTCGACTACGCCTACGACCTGGCCAGCTTGCTGGTGACCAGCCTGGCCGATTCTGGCACGGGCAGCCTGCGCGCCGAACTGCTGCTGGCCACCGGTTCGGCAAAGAACACCCCCATCGTGTTCGATCCGGCCCTGTTCGCGAGCGGCGCGCAGACGATCTCTTTGACCACCGGCGCGCTCGACATCAGTGGCTCGGGAAGCAGCAACCCGATCACCATCACCGGCCCCGGCGCAGACTTGCTGACCATCGATGGCGGCAATACCGACCGCGTGTTCAGCGCCTTTGTCAGTAACTCATCTGCGGCCACGCTGTCAGGGATGACGGTCACCCATGGCCTGGCGAACCTGGCCAATTCCCCCTCATCCACCTATGGCGTCGGCGGCGCCATAGGGGCGTACGCCAGCGGTTCGCTGACCCTGACGAACATGATCATCGAAAATTCGGTCAACGACCAGGGCAGCACCACCTCGGGCCTGGGCGGTGGTGTGGGTTTTTTCGGCGGAACTGACACTCTGACGATCAGCAACTCCATGATCAACGGCAATAGCACGAATGGCATGGGCGGCGGCCTGTTTTTCAAGGGCAAAACCCTCTCGATCCTCAATACATCGATATTTTCAAACACCGATACGGGCACAGGTCACAATAGCTACCAATCAAGCTATATCAATGGGGGCGGCGGCATGGCCGTGGCCGCGAATAGCGCGATCAGCATCATCAATACCACCATCAGCGGCAATACGGCGGTGGCCGGCAGCGGAATCCTGATCGCCGCGGCGGGCGCCACCAACAACATTGTCAATTCTACCATCACGGGCAATACAGCCACCTCCACCGACGCCAGCTACACGGGCGCCGTATGGATCGTCTCCGCCAGCGCGGTGAAACTGAACAATGACATTATTTTTGGCAACACTGGCGCGGGCACCCGCGGCGAAGCCAATTTGTTCATCACGGCGGGGGGCAACTTCAACACCGTGTCTGGCGCCAACAACGTCATCGGCTCGCTGTCCTTCTATGTTGCCAACGGGACCAACGTGCGCGACACCAGCAAGGAATCGGGCCTGTCCGCGCCGATCACCACCGATCCGCTGCTCGGCACGCTCGCCAACAACGGCGGCTTCGTCCAGACGATCGCCATTTCCAGCAGCGGTTCGGCCTCGAACACCGGCAATTCCAGCGCCACCGGCGTGGTGGCGGCGGACGCGCGCGGCTATGGCCACATCGCCAGCCACATCGACATCGGCGCCTACAATGTCAACAACACGTCCGTGTTCAGCTTCCTCGGCACCACGTTCCCGTCCGCGACCGAGACCAACGTGTCGCTCGCCAGCAATCTGACGATCGACTTCGGCCAGGCCGTCACCGCCGTCGCGGGCAAGAACATCGTCATCTACAATTCCAGCAATACAGTCTTTGAGACCATCGCCGCCAATTCTTCGCAGGTGACGATCGGCACCGGTTTTGCCGGCGCGGCATCCCGGCTCACGATCGATCCGACCGGCATCTTCCTCGGTGCGGCCAGCTACTACGTCAAAATCGACGCGGGCGCCTTCATCGACGGCGCCAGCAAGACCTTCGCCGGCATCACCTCGTCCGTCGTTTGGACCTTCTCGACCCTGCTTCCCGCCGAACCGGCCGTCACCGGCGTCACCTCCACCAGTGCCAACGGCAGTTACAAGCTCGGTGCAGTGATCCCCATCAAGATCGCGTTCAACCAGGCCGTCACGGTCACTGGCACCGCGCCCACTCTGGTGCTGGCCCTGGACGGCGTCAATGAGACGGTCAACTACAGCAGCGGCAGCGGCACCGCCGTGCTGACCTTCAACTACACGGTTCAGGCCGGTGACAACAGCGCCCTGCTGAACTACCTGAGCACGAGCGCGCTGGCGCTGCACGGCGGCACCATCGTGGGCACCACCGGCGCCGTCGCCGCCAATCTGACCCTGCCTGGCCTGGCGTCAGCGGGCTCGCTGGCGAGCAACAGGACGCTGGTGATCGACTCCACGGCACCCACCACCACGGTCGCCACGGCAACGTTTTCCAACGACACCGGGCTGTCAAGCACCGACCTGATCACCAAGACGGCGGCGCAGACCATCAGCGGCACCACCAGCGCCAACCTGGTGAGCGGCGAAATCGTCGAAGTCTCGATCAACAACGGCAGTACCTGGACCACGGCGAGCACCACCGTGGGCAGCAACATCTGGTCGCTGGCGGGTCGCACCTTGACCGCCAGTTCGACGCTCAAAGTGCGCGTGAGCGACACCGCCGGCAACAGCAGCCCGGCGTACTCGAGCGCCTATGTGTTCGACATTTCCGCGCCGTCTGCGCCGTCCGCGCCCGACCTGGCCGCCGTCAGCGACAGCGGCACCTCGAGCACCGACAACATCACTAGCGTGCCCACACCGGTGTTCAACGGCACGGCCGAGGCGAACGCCACCGTCACGCTCTACGACAGCGACGGCACGACGGCGCTGGGCAGCGCCTTGGCCAACGGCGGCGGCAGCTGGTCGATCACCAGCAGCACGCTGGGCAGCGGCGTGCACACCGTCAGCGCCAAGGCCGTCGACGCGGCCGGCAACAGCAGCGTAGCGTCCTCGACGCTGTCCGTCACCATCGACACCAGCGCGCCGACCACCACCGTGACGAGCGCCATGCTGTCGGCCGACACAGGCGTCTCGAGCACCGATTGGATCACCAAGAGCGCCGCCCAGACCATCACCGGCAACCTCAGCGCAGCCCTGGTCACCGGCGAGACGGTCCAGATATCGCTTGACGGCGGCAGCAGCTGGACCAGCACCGGCGCCACCACGGGCGACAGCAGCTTCAGTTACAACACCACGCTGACGCTCTCCAGCGCCACCCTGCAGATCCGCGTGGCCAACGCGATCGGCAACGTCAGCACCTCGTATTCGCAAGCCTATGTGGTCGACGCGATCGCGCCGACCCTGGCGATCACCAGCAATCTGGCCGCGCTGCGGATCGGCCAGAGCGCCACCATCACCTTCACTTTCAGCGAGGACCCTGACGCGACCTTCAGCTGGGATGGCAGCAGCGGCGCCGTGGTGGTCAGCGGCGGCACGCTGGGCGCCATCAGCGGGACCGGACTGACCCGAACGGCCACGTTTACGCCCACGGCCGGCGCCAACGGCGGCATGGCCAGCATTACGGTGGCCAGTGGCAGTTACACCGACGTGGCCGGCAACAACGGCGGCGCCGGCACCACGCCCTCGCTCAGCTTTGACACGCTGGCGCCGGCCGCGCCGTCGGCCCCAGTCATGGGTGCCGCCAGCGACCACG
>JBBQZO010000036.1:0-60564 GCA_038207625.1 Burkholderiales bacterium
GGTGCAATCGGACTCCAAATATTTTGGCTGCGACTACAGCACGCTGCAGCGCGATCAGGTGCAAAAAGGCGGCATGAGCTGGTTGAACTGCTGCGGCAACGCCAACGCCGGCGGCGACGACAACATCTTCAAGTACACCGGCTACCTGAGCGATGCGTTGACGCTGACGGCGCTGTACGGCAGCTCGGACACCAAGCACCAGCAGACGCCGGATGGGTACGATCCGCAGTATTTCCAGACCTCGTCGACCGTCACCAGCCAGGTGCCGGGGCTGAGCTATCCGAAGCCGCAAACGGTGACCGGCAACCTGCCGTCACCGGATTCGGGCGACAGCCAGAAGACCTTCCGGCTCGACCTTGAATACCACATCGGCAACCATGCGCTGCGCGCCGGCCTCGATCGCAACAAGGTGTCCTCGGTGGTCGGTTCGACCAGCGCCGGCGGCGGCGTGTGGAACTACCAGCGCGACAAGCCGGGCTACAAGCCGTTCGGCGCCACCGAAACGCTGGCCGAAGGGGGCGGCTACGGCACCCAGGGTTATTACGTGTTCCGCGATCTGCGCAACAACACCGCCCACCCGACCAGCGTGCAGTCGGCCCAGTACATTCAGGACCGCTACCAGGTCACCGACAATCTGCTGCTCGACGTGGGCCTGCGCGACGAGCAGTTCACCAACAATAACAGCGATGGCCAGCCGTTCATCTCGCAGAAGCACCAGGTGGCGCCACGCCTGGGCGCGGTGTGGGACGTCAACCGCGACGGCTCGCTGAAAGTGTTCGCCAACGCGGGGCGCTACTTCATGCAGGTGCCGTCCAATTTGTCGAGCAATGTGGCCGGCGTGTTCCTGTCGACCCAGCAGAATTTCACCTACACCGGCGTCGATCCGGTCACCGGCGCGCCGACCGGCCTGCACGCAATCAGCGGCGTGGTCTCGGCCAACAACGCCTTCGGACAGTCGAAAGACCCGCGCCAGATCACTGCCGTCGACATCAAGCCGCTGTACCAGGACGAGATGACGCTCGGTTTCGAGAAGGCGTATTCGGCCACGCTGAACGTCGGCCTGATGGCCACCTACCGCACGCTGAAAAGTTCCAACGACGACTTCTGCGACCAGCGTCCGATCGACGCCTGGGGCCTGCGCAATGGCGTCGACACCAGCAATTTCAGCTTTCCCTGCGCGATCATCAATCCGGGCGAGGCCAACAGCTTCATGCTGGACCTGAACGGTGACGGCAAGTTGGTGCGGGTTGACCTGAGCGCGCTTGACATGGGCCTGCCCAAACTCAAACGCACCTATGCGGCGCTGAACGCCTTCGTCGAGCATCCGCTGCGCGACGGCTGGTACGGCCGGGTCAACTACACCTACTCGCAAAGCAAGGGTAACAACGAAGGGCAGATCGATTCGATCCAGGGCGGCGACGTGGCGCTCACCGTCGGGTGGGACCACAAGGAGCTGATGCTCAACGCCGACGGCTATCTGGCCAACGACCGCGCCCATGCGATCAAGGCGTTTGGCTACCTTGCGCTGACACCGGAATGGAACCTGGGCGGCAATCTGAATCTGACATCCGGGCGGCCAAAGAACTGCACGGGCAACCTGCCCGAGTCGGCCGGTCCTGACCTTGGTTACGGCGGCAGCTACTTCTTCTGCAACGGCGTAGCCACGCCCAAAGGCAGTCTGGGGCGGCTGGGCTGGGATGTGCAGCTGGACATGAACGTGGCGTATCTGCCGGCGGCGGTGCCGGGGCTGCGTGTCAAAGTGGACGTGTTCAATCTGCTCAACCGTCAGACCGTTTTGTCCGAGCTGGAGTCCTACAACACCGGCAGCGCCATCAATCCGGCGTATCTGGAAGTGGCCAGCCGCGCGGCGCCGCGCTCGGCCCGTCTGACGGTGGAATACAACCACCAGTTCTGATCTGTCCACCCGGCGGCGCCCCGTTCGCGCGGGCGCCGCCTGCTACGCATAGTCTTGCAACGGTGTTCGAACAGCTGCGAACTGCTCGCACGGGCAGCGCGTAGTACGCATTTTCTTGCATCGATTTTGGAACAGTCGCTCCGCGCTCCCAGCGGCAACGCTTGCGCTTGTTCCTCGTCACTCGAAAGCGCCGCTGGCCCGGCCACGCGGCGCCTTTTTTTGTGCGTCCTGTCAGAATTGGCTACAATCGACCATCCCCACCGCGCGAGGCTCCATGCAAGACGACACCACATCGCTGTTTCCACCGATCCTGCCGCTGCGCCACGGCATGCTGCAAGTCGATGCGCTGCACACCATTTACTGGGAAGAGGTGGGCAATCCGAACGGCGTGCCTGTGCTGTTCCTGCACGGCGGTCCGGGTGCCGGCTTGTCGCCCCAGCACCGGCGCTTTTTCGATCCGCAGCACTATCGTGTGATCCTGTTCGACCAGCGCGGCGCCGGCAAGTCGACCCCGCTGGGCGAATGGCGCAACAACAGCACCGATCTGTTGATCTCCGATATCGAGCGGCTGCGCGCGCTGTTTGGCATCAAGCGGTGGCTGGTGTTCGGCGGCTCGTGGGGCTCGACGCTGGCGCTCGCTTACGGCCAGGCCCACCCCGAGCACTGCCTCGGTTTCGTGTTGCGCGGCATTTTTCTATGCACCAAACCGGAGATCGACTGGTTCCTGTACGGCGTGCGCTGGTTCTATCCCGAGCTGTACGACGAATTCATCGCGCCCATCCCCGAAGACGAGCGGGGCGACCTGCTCAAGGCCTACAGCAGCCGCATGCTGTGCGACGACCCCAAGCGCTACTGGCCGGCGGCGCGCAGCTGGAGCCGCTTCGAGGGGCGCCGCGTGTTCCTGCTGCCCCAGCCCGAGGAGGCGCCGTCCGACACGCTCGACCTGGGCGTGGGGCGGCTCGAATCGCACTACATGGTGCACGGCGGGTTTTTCAGCGACGACCAGCTGATCGCCAATATGGACCGCATCGCGCACCTGCCGGCCACCATCGTGCAGGGGCGCTACGACGTGATCTGCCCGCCGCTGTCGGCGCACCGGCTGCACCAGGCCTGGCCCGGCTCGACGCTGCAGATGATCCCCGACGCCGGCCACGGCGCGCTGGAAAGCGGGATCGCGCGCGCGCTGGTGGCGGCCACCGAACAGTTCCGCTGCAACGGCCAGTTCGACTGAACGGGGCGGCGCGCGCGCCGCCCTGCTACACTAGAGGCTGGGCACGCGGCGCGCCGACGGGTCGCGCGCGCCACGTTTTTTTGACCAACCAGAAGCATTCGATGAATATCCAGATCACCGACATCGGCCATGTGATTCAGCTGGCCATTGCGCCGGTGTTCCTGCTCACCGGCGTGGGCACCAACCTGATGGTGCTGACCAACCGGCTGGCGCGCATCATCGACCGCTCGCGCGTGCTGGAAGACCGGCTCGACGTGGGCTACGACAGCAGCTACCTCGACGAACTGGACGTGCTGTACCAGCGTTCGCACCTGATCAACTGCGCGATCACGGCCAGCACCACCTGCGGCCTGCTGGTGTGCCTGGTGATTGCGATGCTGTTCCTGGGTGACACCACCAGCCTGCCGCTGGACAAATACATCGCCGCCTTTTTCGTGTTCGGAATGGCGGCACTGATCGCCAGCTTCGTCTACCTGCTGCGCGAAATTTTCATCGCGTCCAAGAGCTTGCGCGCGCGCCGCCATGTGCGCGTGGTGCCGGGCCCCTAGACGCAACCGCTCCCGCTCGCGGGGGCATTTTCCAGATTGAGTAATGTATGCACGACTATCAACGCCCCCCGACCCTGCACCGCTACGCGCCGCGCGCCGAACTCGAACTGTCGCTCAAGGAAGGCCAGTTCCGCCTGCTGCCGGGCGCGAACTGCCTGCTGCTGAGTTTCTCGCAAGTGTGGGACAAGCAACTGTTTGAGCTGTTTGCGCCGGCCGACAGCTGCCTGATCATCCACAACACGGAAGAATTCGGCGAACGCCTGCACCGCGCCGTGCAGCGCGCGCTGCCCAGCTGGGCCGGCATCGACGGCGCCGTCGAATACGGCGTGCGCGCCGCATTGGGCGCCGCCTTCACCAAGAGCGCGGCCGAGGCCGATGAGCACGAATGGCAGTTCGCCTGGCGTTCGATGCAATCGAAGCTGAGCCTGAACCCGGTCACGATCAAGATGGGCTCCATCGAAAGCTTCGCCGAACTGCGCGACCGCGACACCTACCCGGTCTAGCCGCCCGCCACAAAATAAATAGGGTCAGAGTCGAATTGTTTTGCAATGTTGGAAATAAATAGGGTCAGAGTCGAATTGTTTTGCAATGTTGCAGATTAATTCGACTCTGACCCCATTTGTCCATTTGTTTTGCAACTAGTTGGCTGGCGCGCGGCGTTCCAGGCGCGCCACCAGCGCCGCCATCATGCGCTCGACGTCGGCGCGCACGATGGCCGGCCCCAGCAGGTCCGGCACGTAGAACGCCGGCGCCAGCTTGCCGCTGTACAGCACGCGCGTGCCGCCGCTCGGCGCCAGTGCCTGCAACTCCCAGTGGCACACGTAGTACTTCATGTCGCCCGCCACCAGCGCGATGTCGATACTGGTGGGCGCCTGTTCCGTCACGCGCACCACCAGGTGGATCGGGCGGCTCAGAAACAGCAAGCGTGCCAGCCCCGTCTGGTCGAGCAGCACTTCGTTGTCCTCGCGCGCCAGCACGCTGGCCGTCTCCAGGTCGGGCACAAATTCGGGCATGCGTTCGTAGTCGGTCAGCACTTGCCATACCTGGGCCGGCGCCGTGCTCACGCTGGCGCTGGCGCTGACCGCGTACACGGTCAGCGCGCCCACGTCGGCACGTGCAACCACAACCTCGGGCCGGGCGGGGAACGCGGGTAGGCAGATGCACCATAGCAGGCAGCAGAACCAGGGTTTCATGTCTGTCAGACCAGCCGAGTGGGCCGCAGTGCGCAAGTGTGTGTGACAAATTGGCTGCGTTCGCGCTCAGCGCGGCGTGCGCGCGTGGTATTTGCGCCCAGCAGTCCAGAGGCGCTGATTTGCCGTCGAATTTCGCGTATTCTTTGAGACAGGCGAACCGCGTTGCCGATTTTTTGTGCAGCACGATGACGGTTGGCGCTCACTTGGGGCGCCATGTGTGTGTCAGGGACGAGTTTAGAAGCAAACGACTACGGAATTCGGCTCTAATGCCGTGTTGCCGCCCAGCTGCTGGCCCTCTCTACGAAAAACAACAATGAGCACTCAAACCTATCCTCACCTGCTGGCGCCGCTCGATCTGGGCTTCACCACCTTGCGCAACCGCGTCATCATGGGCTCGATGCACACCGGGCTGGAAGACCGCTTCTACAACTACGGCAAGCTGGCCGCGTTCTATCGCGAGCGCGCCAAGGGCGGGGTGGGGCTGATCGTCACCGGCGGCATTTCACCGAACCGCCAGGGCTGGCTGCTGCCGTTCGGCGGTACCCTCAACTTCATCGGCGACGTGTTCAACCACCGGCGCGTGACGACGGCGGTGCACGCCGAGGGCGGCAAAATCCTGATGCAGATCCTGCACGCCGGGCGCTACGCCTACCAGCCCTTCGGCGTGTCGGCGTCGGCCGTGAAGTCGCCCATTTCGCCGTTCACGCCGCGCGCGCTGACCGAGCGCGGCATCGAGGCCACCATCGGCGACTACGCGCGCTGCGCCAAGCTGGCCAAGCTGGCCGGCTACGACGGCATCGAGGTGATGGGCAGCGAAGGCTATCTGCTCAACCAGTTCCTGTGCGTGCGCACCAACCAGCGCCAGGACCGCTGGGGCGGCAGCATCGAGAACCGCATGCGTTTGCCGGTCGAGATCGTCAAGCGCGTGCGCGCGGCCGTCGGCAGCGACTTCATCATCATGTACCGCCATTCGCTGCTCGACCTGGTCGATGGCGGCAACACCTGGGACGACGTGGTGGCGGTGGCCAAGGCGCTGGAAAGCGCCGGCGTGAACATCCTCAACACCGGCTTCGGCTGGCATGAGGCGCGCGTGCCGACCATCGTCACGTCGGTGCCGCGCGCCGCCTTCGCCAGTCTGGCAGGACGCTTGCGGCGCGAAGTGAAAGTGCCGGTGGTGGCCTCGAACCGCATCAACATGCCGTTCGAGGCCGACGACATCATCGCGCGCGGCGACGCCGACATGGTGTCGATGGCGCGCCCCTTCCTGGCCGATCCGCAGTTTGTGGTCAAGGCGACCAGCGGGCGCACCGACGAGATCAACACCTGCATCGCCTGCAACCAGGCTTGCCTGGACCACACCTTCGCCAACAAGCGCGCCACCTGCCTGGTCAATCCGCGCGCCTGCTACGAAACGGAACTGGTGTACGCCAAGGCGGCCACGCCGCGCCGCGTCGCTGTGGTCGGCGCGGGACCGGCCGGCCTGTCGGCGGCCACCGTGGCGGCCCAGTGCGGCCATCAGGTGACGCTGTTCGACTCAAGCGACGCGGTGGGCGGCCAGTTCAAGATCGCCATGCAGATTCCCGGCAAGGAGGAGTTCGCCGAAACGGTACGTTACTTCCGCCGCCAGCTTGACATCACCGGCGTGAACTTGCAGCTGGGCGTGCGAGTCACGCGCGAGCAGCTGCTGGCGGGCGGCTACGACGACGTGATCGTGGCCACCGGCATCAAGGTGCGCATGCCGCCGATTCCCGGCATCGACCATCCGAAGGTGCTGTCCTACCTGGACGTGTTGCAGCACAAGGCCCACGTGGGCAAGCGCGTGGCCATCATCGGCGCCGGCGGGATCGGCTTTGATGTCAGCGAATACCTGCTGCACGATCCGTCCCATCCGCTGCCGCAGCCGGTGGCCAGCTGGACGCGCGAATGGGGCGTCGACCTGGCCGGCCACACCAGCGGGGGCATCGTCACGCCGGCCGAGCCCGAGGCGTGTCGGCAGATCTTTCTGCTGCAGCGCAAAACCTCCAAGCTGGGCGCCGGTCTGGGCAAGACTTCCGGATGGGTGCATCGCGCCACGCTGAGCCGCCATGGGGTGGTGATGATGCCGGGGGTGCGCTACAACAAAATCGACGACCATGGCCTGCACATCACGGTGGGCGACCAGGATCGCCTGCTGGCGGTCGACAACGTGGTGGTGTGCGCCGGCCAGAACAGCCTGACCGAATTGATGCCGCCCGACGGCAGCACGGGCGGCCCGCGCTTCCACAAGATCGGCGGCGCCGCGCTGGCCTCCGAGCTCGACGCCAAGCGCGCCATCCGCGAAGGGGCCGAACTGGCCGCGCGTTTATAGGTCGATATGCATCGGGGCAGAGCGCTGTTGAGCGACCATCGTGCAGACGGACCCGCAGGTGTTTTGACAGCGCGCTTTTCGCGGCCGTGCTTGCATCAAAAATTGCTTGGAAACAGGGGTCTGTCCCCAATTAAAACGCGAGAAACTCGGCGCGCGCTGTGCCGATGCGTGGATTGGCAGCGATTCGCCGCCCGGCCTCGCTGATCGCGCCAGCGGCACGCCGGGCGGCCGATCGATTCACCGGCGCGAGAAAGTCATACAATCTTGCAATGTCGTCCAGCGCGTCCGGATGCCAGATCAGCGCGGGCACGCGGTGCGGTTCCCTGCGGCGAGTTCGTCAAGCCAGGCCTGCGCGCGCTCATCGGAAACGCCCGGTGTCCCTGTCAAAAAAGAATCAAGGCGGGCGCGGTCGATTTCAAGCGAGAGCGCGTCGGCGCACACGGATGCAAGGTAGTCATCGACCGAGAGGTCGCTGCGTTGCGCCGCCAGGACAACGGCCGCTTCAAGTTCGATTGGCAAGGTGAGCTCGATCATCAGGTGCCTCCGCGATGAATAGACGTTGATGCTTATCCTAGCACGGCCGCCGTGCCCCGCGCGCCGCTCGCATCAACGCTGCTGCGGGTGCGCCGCGGCAGCGCCGGGCGCACGCCATGCCGCAGTGCGCTTACAGCTTGCGCACCACCACGCAGCCGATCGAGTAACCGGCGCCAAACGAGCAGATCACGCCGTGTTCGCCGGCGGCCATGTCGTCCTGGTGTTTGTGGAAGGCGATGATCGAACCGGCCGACGAGGTATTGGCGTAAGTGTCGAGAATTACCGGTGCCTCTTTCGGCTCGGCGTCGCGGCCCAGGATCATGCGCGTGATCAAGAGGTTCATGTTCAGGTTGGCCTGATGCAGCCAGTAGCGCGTCACCTGCGCCAGTTCCACGCCGGCCGACGAGACGGTGTCCTTGATCATTTCGGCGGCCATCGGGCACACTTCCTTGAACACCTTGCGACCCTGCTGGCGGAACAGTTTGTCGTCCTTGCCGATGCCCGATTCGTCGAAACGGTTCAGGAAGCCGAAGTTGTTGCGGATGTTGTTCGAAAATTTGGTTTTCAGACGCGTCTCGACGATCTCGAACTGGTTCGGCGACGTCGCCGCGGCGGCCGCTTCGACGATGATCGCCGTGCAGGCGTCACCGAAGATGAAGTGGCTGTCGCGGTCGCGAAAGTTAAGGTGGCCGCTGGTGATTTCGGGATTTAATACCAGCACCGCGCGCGCCTGGCCGCTCTTGATCGCCGCCACGGCGGTCTGAATGCCGAAGGTGGCCGACGAGCAGGCCACGTTCATGTCGAAACCGTAACCGTCGATGCCCAGCGCATCTTGCACCTCGACCGCCATGGCCGGGTAACCGCGCTGCAGATTGCTGCACGCGACCAGTACCATGTCGATGTCGGCGGCCGTGCGGCCGGCCCGTTCGAACGCCTGGCGCGCGGCCACCACGCACATTTCGGCTTGCAGCGAGATCTGGTCATCGGCCCGCTCGGGCACGCGCGACACCATGCGCTCGGGATCGAGGATGCCGCTCTTCTCCATCACGTAGCGCGACTTGATGCCGGAGGCCTTTTCGATGAAGGCCGACGAGGACGGCTCGATCGCCGTTGCCGTGCCCGCTGCGATGTCGGCCGCGTGTTGCTCGTTGAAGCGCGCCGCGTAGGCGTTGAACGCGACGACCAGTTCCTCGTTCGAGATGGAGAACGGGGGCGTGTACAGGCCGGTTCCGCTGATGACGGCTTTAATCATAGGTCAAACTTTCAAATTGGATAAGGAGGCGAACCGGTCGCTTGACCCAGATTCTACACAATGGGGCAGGACATGGCAGAGTCCGGCAGCCTGAAACGGAAAATTATTTCCGTTCCGTGACAGCGCAGACGGGGGAAGGTGGCGCGCGCCGGGACGACGCGCGCCGAAGGGCTTATTTCTTGCCGGCGGGCGGCAGCTCGGTGTGCGCCAGCGTGGTGCGCGGCACCTGGCTCGACAGCTGCATCGGCATGCCTTTCAAGTATTTCAGCGCTTGCGCCAGCTGGAAGTCGCTGCTGCTGCCATATTCCAGCGGCTTGCGCTGCTTTTCCTGGGCGATCAGGCGCATCTGCGCTTCGGACTGGTCGCGCTGGTGCTTGGCCAGCTCCTCGTCGCGGTCGTTCGACAGGTGTTTGTCGAGGTCGGCCTCGCGCGTGCGCAGGCTGTTCAGGCCGTCGCCGTCGGCGTTTTCATCGACCAGAAAATCGGGCAGGATGCCCTTGGCCTGGATCGAGCGGCCGTTCGGCGTGTAGTAGCGCGCCGTGGTCAGCTTGACGGCGGTGTCGTTCACCAGCGGACGCACGGTCTGCACCGAGCCCTTGCCGAAAGTGCGGCTGCCGATGATGATGGCGCGCTTGTAGTCTTGCAGTGCGCCGGCCACGATTTCGGACGCCGAGGCCGAGCCGATATTGACCAGCACTACCAGCGGCACGTTCTTGACCGCTTCGGGCAGCTTGGCCAGCGCATCGCTGTCGCTGCGCAGCGAATAGTATTCGGAGCGGCCGTAAAAAATCTGCTTCGAGTCGGCCAGCTGGCCGTTGGTCGACACGATCGGCGCGTCCTTGGGCAGGAAGGCGGCCGACACGCCGATCGCCCCTTGCAGCAGGCCGCCGGGGTCGTTGCGCAGGTCCAGCACCAGGCCTTTCAGATTCGGGTCCTGTTGGTACAGCATGGCCAGCTTGAGCGCCAGGTCGTCCACCGTCGGCTCCTGGAACTGCGCCACGCGCAGCCACGCGTAGCCCGGTTCGACGATCTTGGCCTTGACGCTTTTTTGCTGGATTTCTTCGCGCACGATGACGAAGGTCAGCGGCGCCGGCGCGTCCTTGCGCGCGATCGTCAGCGTCACCTGGGTGTGCGGGTCGCCCTGCATCTTCTTGATGGCCGCGTCGATGCCCAGTCCCTGCACGGGAAAACTGTCGAGCCGGGTGATCAGGTCGCCGGCCTGGATGCCGGCGCGGTAGGCCGGCGAGTCCTCGATCGGCGCGACGATCTTGATGTAGCCGTCGTCGCTCTCGGCGATCTCGATGCCCAGGCCGACAAACTTGCCCTGGGTGCCTTCGCGCAGTTCGCGGTAGGCCTTTTTGTCCAGATAGGCCGAATGGGGATCAAGCGAGGCGACCATGCCCGAGATGGCCTCGGTGAGCAGCTTTTTGTCCGCGACCGGTTCGACGTAATCGGATTTGATCAGGCCATACACGTCGGCCAGCTGGCGCAGTTCGTCGTAGGGCAGGCCCGCGTCGCCCGGTTTTTGCGCCAGCGCGGAAAACTGCAGCGAGGCGGCGATACCGGCGATGACGCCCAGGCCGACAAGGCCGGAATTTTTCAGTTTGGAGCCCATGATTCACCTGACCGATGCAAAAAAAATCACCCGCGCATTCACCGTCGCCGCATACAGCAGGGGCGCGTGAATTGAGTATAAACCCGATTTCGCGGCGTGCGCGCGCGCCCGCGCAAATTTCGCGGCCCTGGCCGGCGAGCGTCAATACAGGTGCGCCGGCCGGCATTGTGTCGACGATGTTTGCAGCAGTAAGAATTTGTAAATAGACGCGGACGGCGAATTTTTTGGACCTATAGTCAGTGCTCCTACTGCCCACTTAAACGGTGGTTCTTGCCCGCGGCCCGCCGCGGGCTTTTTTCTGGCTCAACGCAATGACCATGACTATCCTGAACAGCGGCGCGCGGCGCCTGATCCTGGCCGCCACGCTGACGCTGGGCGTGCTGACATCGGCGCTGGCGCTGCCGGCCACCGAGATGCGCATCGAGGACCTGCTGCCGATGGGCGCGGACCTGAAACTGGCGCTGAAACTCAATCCCAACCAGACCATCCTGTGGCAGCAGGTCGAACAGAAGACTCGCGTCATCGTGCGCGAACGCAACTCGCGCCGCGAAAAACTGCAGCTGGCGCTGCGCCAGGGTCTGTCCCAGGGCAAGGTCGAGCTGCGCGACCTGGTGGGCGGGCTGGCCGACGACCAGAGCGCCGCCGCCGCCGAGCAGACCCAGTTGCGCGAACTGTGGCTGAGCGTGAACGACGCGCTCGACGAGAACCAACGCCAGCTGGTGGTCAACTTCCTCACCGAGCAGTTGCTGCGCGTGCCCGACAACGGCAGCCCGCACGCCGGGGCACCGCGCGCCAAGGACGACGGTGGCGGACATCAGCGCGGCCACGGTAAAGCGGGCGGCGGCATGGCGATGCCGGGCGGCTGATTGTATCGGCATGTGTCGGGAAACATGGCGGATGTGTATCGTTAAGTAAAAAACCAGACGGCGGCGTGGATGCCGGCCTGCCAGCGACTAGAATGCGCTCAAGCGCCAGCATGTGTCTCGCGTTCGCCCTGTTTTTCCAGGCGCTTGCGCGCCACAACGAGATCGCCACCACGTCATGAACAAACTGATTCCATTTGCCTGCCTGGCTGCGCTGGGCATCACGCTGGCGCACGCCGACGAGCAGCAGGCCATCGCCGGCGCGCCGGCGCAGCAGACCACGCGGTCCGACGTCGCGCCAGGCGCGGCGCAGTCGGAGCCGTCGACCCAGGTCGCGCCGCCGGCTGCGGCCGACGCCTTGGTTCCGGCCGTCAGCCACAAACCGGGCACGCCGGCCGCCACCGGCCTGCCCACGGTGACCGTCCCCGGCACGCGCGCCAACGACGTCGAGCAGCGCCGCATGTCGAGCGCCGCGAAGATGATCGTCGGACGCGAGGAACTCGACCGCAACGGCGACAGTTCGGTGGGCGAAATCCTCAAGCGCCTGCCCGGCGTGACGGTGGGCGGGCGGCCGGGGCGCGGCGGCGACATCCGCATGCGCGGCATGGGCAACGGCTATACCCAGATGCTGGTCAACGGCGAGCGCCCGCCGGCCGGCTTCGCGCTCGATTCGCTCTCGCCCGACCAGGTCGAGCGCATCGAAATCGTGCGCGGCCCGATCGCCGAACACAGCACGCGCGCCATCGCCGGCACCATCAACATCATCCTGCGCGAGGGCTATCAGCAAAAGGACATCCAGCTCAAGCTGACCGACGCGATCGAGCAGAACCGCCACGGCGCCAACGTCTCGCTGACCGTGCCGGGCAAGCTGGGCGCGCTGACCTATCTGCTCAACGGCTCGCTGTTCGAGAACCACCAGCACGACGCCAGCATCACCCACAATGTCGATGAAACGAGCGGCGGCGTCGTCACCAAGGACCAGCTGGTCAACGACAGCAGCGATCGACGCGCGCGCGGCATCCACCTGTCGCCGCGCCTGTCGTACAAATTCGACGGCGGCGACACGCTCACGTTCCAGCCATTTTTGATGAGTTCGCACAGCGTCAGCGACAACGACAGCGTGCTGACCCAGAGCGTGGGGCCGCTGCCGCTCGAATACGCCCATTCGGCCGGCGACGCCAGCTCGTCGAGCACCTTCTTGCGCGGCTTCGGCAACTGGCTGCACCGGATGGACGGCGGCGCCAAGCTGGACGTGAAGTTCGGCTTCGGCGTCGGACACAGCGACAGCAGCGGCACGCGCAATCTGTTCAACAGCGCCGGCAGCCTGCAGGACGTGATCGTCGACAGCGACGCCACGCGCGACCACGGCGGCTCGCTGGGCGCCAAGTACACCACGCCGCTGGGCAAGGGCCACCTGCTGACGGCCGGCGCCGACGTCGAGACCGGTCACCGGATCCAGAACCGCGTCTCGCTCGACAACGGGCGCGCCCAGTTCGCCGATTCGGGCGAGGACCTGGCGGCCGACACGCGCCGGATGGCCGGCTTCGTGCAGGATGAATGGGACATCAACCCGGCCTGGGCCACCAATCTGGGCCTGCGCTGGGAAGGCATCCGCACCACCAGCGACACCAGCGCCGGCCCACTGGTCAACAACAGCAGCGTCTGGAGTCCCGTCTTCCACGTGGTCTGGCGCATCCCGGAGCACGACAAGGACCAGCTGCGCTGGAGCCTGACCCACAGCTACCGTTCGCCCACCATTGGCGACCTGATCGCCGTGCCGGCGCTGTCGCGCCTGAACAGCGCCACCCGGCCCGACCGGATCGGCAACCCCGCTTTGAAGCCCGAGCTGGCCACCGGGATGGACATGGCGTATGAGCACTACCTGGGCAAGAGCGGCATCCTGTCGGCCAACGTGTTCGTGCGCGACATCGACGATCTGATGCGGCGCGAAACGAGCCTGGTCGCCACCAGCACCGGCCCGCGCTGGGTGTCGCAGCCGCTCAACATCGGCCACGCGCGCACCAGCGGCATCGAACTGGAAGCGAAGTTCCAGCTGATCGAGCTGATGCCGGACGCGCCCAACATCGATTTTCGCGCCAACTACAGCCGCTTCTGGTCGCACGTTGATGGCGTACCCGGCCCCGACAACCGGCTCGACCAGCAGCCCACGCAGACTGCCAACGTCGGCCTCGACTATCGGTTGAAAGGCGTGCCGCTGACGCTGGGCGGGGGCTACAACTGGACCCCGGCCGGCCAGATCCAGAGCAGCCTGACCGAGCGCGTCGATTCCGACGCCAAGCGCCAGGTCGACGTGTACGGGCTGTGGAAGTTCAGCCCCGCCGCGCAGCTGCGCGTGTCGGCCAACAATCTGCTGGCGCGTGACTACGGCAGTGGACGCACCGTCACCACTGGCGAGCTGGCCCAGATGGCAACGACCACGGCGCGCACCTTTGCCACGCTGAGCATCAAGCTCGAACTGAAACTGTAGCCGCATAGCGCTGCGAGGACGGCCCGCCGGCGAATTTTTTCGTCCGCGGGCCGTTATTGCCTGCGCGCTGTGCTACATTTTTGCACCGGCTACCCGCCCCCCATTTTTTTTGCCCCATAAGGACAAACCGTGAAGCGACCTATCCTCTCCACCCTGACGCTGTCCCTGCTGGCCGCGCTGGCCCACGCCGCCGATCCCGCCGCCCCAATTTCCGGCGTCGAAGTCCAGTACGTCGACGCCAAAGTACGCGCCCAGGACGACTTTTTTCTGCACCTGAACGGCCAATGGCTCAAGAGCACCGAGATCCCGGCCGACAAATCGAACTGGGGCGCGTTTGCCAAGCTGCGTGACGACGTGCTGCCGCAGCTGCGCGGCGTGATCGAGGCGGACCAGAAGGCGGGCGCCAAGGCCGCCGACGCCGACGTGCGCAAGATCGGCGAGCTGTACACCAGCTTCATGGATGAGGAGAAACTCGCCGCGCTCGGCTACAAGCCGCTGACGGGCGAGCTGGCCGCCATCGCCGCGCTGCACGACAAGAAGGCGATTCCCGCGCTGATCGCCCACCTGCGCCAGATTGGCGTGGCCACCCCGTATGCGCTTAACGTCGGCCAGGATGCGCGCGACTCGACCAAATACGCCGCCCAAATCAGCCAGGGCGGACTGGGCCTGCCGGACCGCGACTACTACCTCAAGCTCGATGACGCCAAGCTCACCGACGTGCGCGCCAAGTATCTGCTGCACATCGAAAAAACGCTGACGCTGGCCGGCATCAAGGACGCCGCTGCGCAGGCGAAGGCGATTCTGGCGCTGGAGACGGCGCTGGCCGAGGCGCAGTGGACCAAGGTCGCCAACCGCGATCCGGTCAAGGGCTACAACAAGGTCGAGATCGCCAAACTGGATGCGCTGGCACCCGGCTACGACTGGAACGGCGCGCTGGCCGCGTCCGGCATCGCCGGCAAGACCGACTACGTGATCGTGCGCCAGCCGAGCTATATCCGCGCCTTCAAGACGGTGCTCGACAAGACCGAGCTGGCCACCTGGCGCAGCTATTTCGAATGGCAGCTGCTGCGCGCCTATTCGCCCTACCTGTCGAAGGACTTCGTCGACGCCGACTTCGCCTTCTATCACACCGCGCTGACGGGCGTGACGGCGCCGGAACCGCGCTGGAAACGCGCCGTCGCCGCGGTCGACGATGTGCTGGGCGAGGCGGTCGGGCGTCAATACGTGGCGCAGTACTTCCCGCCCGAGCGCAAGGCGCGCATGCAGACGCTGGTGGGCAACCTGATGGCCGCCTACAAGCAAAGCATCGACACGCTCGACTGGATGAGCGCCGACACCAAGAAGGAAGCGCAAGCCAAACTGGCCAAGTTCACGCCCAAGATCGCCTATCCCAACAAGTGGCGCGACTACGCGTCGCTGGCCATCATGCCGGGCGACCTGGTGGGCAACCTGATGCGCGCCAGCGTGTTTGAATATAAACGCCGCGTCAACAAGCTGGGCACGCCGATCGACCGCGAAGAGTGGGGCATGACGCCGCAGACGGTGAACGCGTACTACAACTCGTCGATGAACGAGATCGTGTTCCCGGCCGCGATCCTGCAACCGCCGTTCTTCGACGCGCGCGCCGACGACGCCGTCAACTACGGCGCCATCGGCGCGGTGATCGGCCACGAAATCAGCCACGGTTTTGACGACAAAGGCAGCCAGTCCGACGGCGATGGCAATCTGCGCGACTGGTGGAGTGCGCAAGACCGCAAGAACTTCGCCGCCAAGACCGACATGCTGGTGGCCCAGTACAGCGCGTTCAGCCCCTTGCCCGGCTACCACGTGAACGGCGAACTGACGCTGGGCGAGAACATCGCCGACAACTCCGGCGTGGCGGTCGCCTACAAGGCCTACAAGCTGTCCCTGAGTGGCAAGGAGGCGCCGGTGATCGACGGCTTGAGCGGCGACCAGCGCTTCTACATGGGCTTTGCGCAAGTATGGCGCAGCAAGATGCGCGAGCAGCAGCAGATCGTGCAGGTCAAGACCGATCCGCATTCGCCGGGCCAGTTCCGCGCCAATGGCACGCTGAAGAACCAGCCTGGGTTTTATGAAGCGTTTGGCGTCAAGGAAGGCGACCAGATGTACCTGGCCCCAAGCCAGCGGGTGATTATTTGGTAAGCTTGCGCGCCCCCGTGTGCTAGAGTCGCGGTTTGGATTATCAGTCCAGATCAACCCCCTTTTGTTATTAAAAATGACGGAGAAGAATCAGTGAAACGATATTTGTTAAGCGCCTTGACCCTGAGCCTGATCGCAGGCCTTGCCAGCGCGGCCGACCCCGCCGCCGCCCCTGCCGCCGCCAAGAGCGCCAGCGCGGCGCCCGCGAAAGCGGCAGCAGCGACGCTCAAGTCCGGCATCGCCACCGAATATGTCGAAGCGGGCGTGCGCGCCCAGGACGATTTTTTCCAGCACCTGAACGGCAAATGGCTGAAGACCACCGAGATCCCGGCCGACAAATCGAGCTGGGGCTCGTTTGCCAAGCTGCGCGACGACATCCAGCCGCAACTGCTGGCCATCATCGAGAACTCGGCCAAGCAAACCAACCAGAAGGCCGGTTCGGACGCCCAGAAGATTGGCGATTTCTACGCCAGCTTCATGGATGAGAAAAAACTCGAAGAGCTGGGCATCACGCCGTTGACGGCGCAGCTGGCCCGCGTCGACGCGCTGACGGACAAGAAAGAGATCGCCGCGCTGATGGCCGAGCTGTCCAAGCTGGGCGTGGGCGCACCGTTTGACTTCGGCATCCACCAGGACGCCAAGGATTCGACCAAGTACGTGGCCGACATCGGCCAGGGCGGCCTGGGCATGCCCGACCGCGACTACTACCTGAAGCTTGACGACGCCAAGCTGTCCGACGCGCGCGCCAAATACCAGGTGCACGTCGAGCGCATGCTGACGCTGGCCGGCGACAAGGATGCCGCCGCCAACGCCAAGGCCATCGTCGAACTGGAAACGGCACTGGCCAAGGTCCAATGGACCAAGGTCGAGAACCGCGATCCGGTCAAGGCCTACAACAAGGTCGAGCTGAACAAGCTGGCCGAGCTGGCGCCAGGCTTCGACTGGTCCGGCTACTTGTCCGGCACGGGCATCACCGGCAAGACCACCTACGTGATCGTCAGCCAGCCGAGCTACCTGAAGGGCTTTAACGACGTGCTGGCCGCGACCTCGCTGCCAACCTGGAAAGCCTACTTCCGCTGGCATACCTTAAGTTCGTACGCGAACTTCATGCCGAAGGCCTACGTCGAGCAGAACTTCTCGTTCTACGGCACCACGCTGACCGGCGTGACCGAAATGCGGCCACGCTGGAAGCGCGGCGTTGGCACCGTTGAAGGCGCGCTGGGCGAGACGATCGGCAAGCTGTACGTCGAGCAGAACTTCCCGGCCGAGCGCAAGGCGCGCATGGAAGCGCTGGTGCAGAACCTGCTGGCAGCCTACAAGCAAAGCATCGACAAACTTGACTGGATGAGCCCTGCGACCAAGAAGGAAGCGCAAGCCAAGCTGGCCAAGTTCACGCCGAAGATCGCCTATCCGGATCACTGGAAAGACTACACGGCGCTCAACATCTCGCGCGACGACCTGGTCGGCAACGTGGTGCGTTCGCGCGCCGTCGAGTACAACCGCGAACTGAACAAGCTGGGCAAGCCGATCGACCGCGCCGAGTGGGGCATGACGCCGCAGACGGTGAACGCCTATTACAATCCTGAGCTGAACGAAATCGTGTTCCCGGCCTCGATCCTGCAACCGCCATTCTTCGACGCCAACGCCGACGACGCGGTCAATTACGGCGCCATTGGCGCGGTGATCGGCCACGAAATCAGCCACGGCTTTGACGACCAGGGCGCCCAGTACGACGGCGACGGCAATCTGCGCGACTGGTGGACCCCGGCCGATCACAAGAACTTCGCGGCCAAGACCAAGATGCTGGTGGCGCAATACAACGCGTTCAGCCCGCTGCCTGGCTACAACGTGAACGGCGAACTGACGCTGGGCGAGAACATCGCCGACAACTCCGGCGTGGCGATCGCGTTCAAGGCCTACAAGCTGTCGTTGAAGGGCAAGAAAGCGCCGGTCATCGACGGTTACACGGGCGAGCAGCGCTTCTACATGGGCTTCGCGCAAGTATGGCGCAGCAAGATGCGCGATGCGCAGCAGATCGTGCAGATCAAGACCGATCCGCATTCGCCAGGCCAGTTCCGTGCTAACGGCACGGTGAAAAACCAGCCCGGCTTCTACGACGCGTTCAGCGTCAAGCCTGGCGACAAGATGTACCTGGCGCCGAAAGATCGCGTCATTATCTGGTAAGCGCTTGCGGTAACTAGCGCATCACCAAAAGGGTCACTTCGGTGGCCCTTTTCCATGCCCGCGCGCCGCGCGTCGGCCCGCTGAAATAGCGCCCCCGGCACGCCAACCCGATCCTCCAAGTACGACAGCACGCCAGTCTCCGAGCCAGCACGCCAGCCTCCGAGCCAGCACGCCAGCCTCCAAGCCAGCGGCCAGCCGCCAAGCCAGCGGCCAGCCTCCAAGCCAGCACGCCAGCCTCCAAGCCAGCGCAGCGCCCCACCGTTGCACACGAACAGCCGCGCACCTGCTGTACAAACAGCAGGGTGATGACGTTGATGGTTGCGACGGCGCAGCGGGGGCAGCGCATGTGCAGTCAGGGTCAGCGCCGAGTTGGGGTCAGAGTTTTTTTTCGCCGGATCTTTGGCGAAAATTACTCTGACCCCGACGACGTGTTAGCCACCGCACAACCATCCTGTAATTGCCGCATCCGCTGTTGTCGGTTCATCGTTGAGGACTCGAAGCCCGCGCAACGCGATCCGCCAGACGTAAAAAAGCCGCTCGTTTCAAGGAGCGGCTCTGCGCGCGTAGTCGGCGCTGCGGGATAGTTCAACGTCGCCGACATATCCGACGACCGCATTGACTAGGCCCGATCAGCCATCAACCACTGCGTGTCCAGTCGGTCACGCTGATGCGACGCAGCCAGGCTGCGCGCATCGACTTCTTCTTTAGTGCGAAGCGGCAGCCGAAGCAGCCGCAGCGGCAGGAGCCGCAGCCGATGCAGCAGGAGCAGCAGCCGCAGCCGAAGCGGCCGGTGCAGCAGCCGATGCCGCTGGCGCAGCGCCGGCAGCAGGCACGGCAGGCTCAGCAAACTTAGCGCCTGCTTTGTTAGCCATGTAGACCACGGCGCGCGCCACTTCCACATCATCCAGATCCGGATTGCCGCCTTTGGCCGGCATCGCGCGGATACCTTCGACAGCGTGCTTGACCAGCGTCTCGTAACCTTGCGCGATGCGTGGACCCCATGCGCTGGCGTCGCCGAACTTCGGCGAACCGGCCGCGCCGGTAGCGTGGCAGGCCGCGCAGATGGCGGTGTACACGGCTTCGGCCGCTTGCAGTTGCTTAGGACCGTTGACATCCTTGAGCGTATAGCCTTCATCGGCCACGGGAGCGACGCGCGCGGCGACTGCCTCTGCGCTCAGGCTGTCGGTGCCGGCACCGGTCAGCTTGGTGGTCGTCACAAATTGGACCAGCAGGACAATACCAATGACTGTAACCAGAAAGAAACCAGCCACGGCAGCGGCAAGTTGTTTAGGCGTCCGGATGGCGGATTCGTGTTCGTTATGTGCGTCGCTCATGATTTCCTTAGTACGATTTTCGAAACTGGTGGCGCCCAGCTTGTCGTTTTTGCATGCTTCGCTGCAAACCCTCGCCAAACCCGCGATTATAGACTCAAACCCCGGCATTTGGAACGCCAATTGGCCGCACACCAACACTTTCCATGGACGCAGGGGCAGAAAAACGGTATCCTTCGGCTCACTTCAGAAATTCCCGCGCGGCTGTAGCTCAATGGATAGAGTATTGGCCTCCGAAGCCAAGGGTTGTGGGTTCGATCCCCGCCAGCCGCACCAGTTTTACCCTCCCCTGCAAATCATTCCGCACCTGACGCCTCGGCGCGCCAGTCCGTGCGCGCTGTTCATCGTCCGGGCACAAAGCGTTATCGTGTGTTGCCTATATATATCGCGTAAACGATACTGAGCCAGTTGCCCTCATCGCCATCGCCATCGCCGCATTTGTGCTCATGTAGCTGACGCCTAGATGCTTCAGATAGCGAAGTTGCATTGGGGAAGCCATTATTGTGTATCGCCACGTAAGGTGACGCCTTCGGACGTTACCCTGGCATTGCTGGTGTGGCGTCAAGAAACGAAAACTGGTGTTTGACTTTCCCGAAAACGTCGGGGATACTCCCGCACGTGTGGTTGATTTGACTATCTTCAATCAGTGTCCAAATTGGCGCGCCGCGGCAGCCTGAAAAAACCTCACATCACAACGCCGATGTCATACGAAGTGTCCGCGTGCAATTTCTTCTCCAGGAAGTTGGACACTTTCAACTGTGTTGCGGTTAGTGTTGCCTGTGGGAATTTTTGCGAAAGCAAAAAACATGAAACAGCACTGCCGCACTGTATCAACCCTTTCAACCAAAGCGAATAGACATGTCCCAACTGTTAAATTACTTAAACACACTTGACAAAGATGCTGCGGCCCGTGATGCGCACACTGCCGACCCAAAAGCGGCAATGGATGCGTATGGCCTGGCTAGCCATGAGCAAGAAGCGATGTTGTCTGGTGATAAAAACAAAATTGCTGGAGTGCTCGGTATTTCCGCCGATGCGTTGCCAGCGCTAAGCGTACCACTCGAAACGTATTAAGCCATGATGACCCCTGCAATATCTGCTCCATTCCGAGTCACCAAAAGAATATTAGCCATTATTCTTTTGTGCGCGGGGGTTACTGGGTCGTGCTTTGCGGCCTCCGGAACGGAGGCGACTATCGATGGGTTACTGTCAAAATCAATTGAATACTTGAAATCGACTCCGTCGAAATCGGTGGAAACGATCGCTCAATTACGAGAATTAGAACCTCAGTTTAATGAGGTTCAGCGAGAAAAATACTATGTGATTCAGGCATCTTCCTTGGAATTTCGCGGAAAGCATAAAGAGCAGATCGAACTGGCTAAGTCTGTCATCGGTCGTGCAAAGGACGTTGATGTTCGTGCGCGATTATTACATTTTCTATCTACTGGCTATGTTCAGGTCGGAGATTATGAAAATGCATTAAAATCGATGAATGATGGAATATCTTTGCTTCCAAAGCTAAAATCCGAGAATGCAAAAGTAATGACATTGCAATCGGCTGTGACGCTCTATAACTCATTGCACGCTTATGATGAAGCACTTGGGTATGCGGAACGTCTTTATACACTTGTGGCGCAAGATCACTATAGTGTTCCAAGGTGCCTCGGTATCGCTGATATTGTTGAAATTAGTTTTTTGCGAGGCGATAGTAAGCGCGCAAGGTCATTGCTCGCGAAGGCCGCGCAACTCTGCAATGCGAACGGCGACGAGGTAATTACTCGAAGCATAAAGTCTCTTTCGGCCGTCGATTTAATCGACGCCGGTAATGTCGAGCAAGGTTTGCACGATGGCTTGGAGTTATTGTCAGAATATTCAAAATCAAACGAAAGTTCCGATTATATAACTTATTTGGAAGAGGCGGTCGCTCGCGCATACCTCAAGAGCAAAGACTATGCGCAAGCAGAAAATCATGGGCTAAAAGCTTACAACCGCGCGACTTCTAGCAATACACTTCAGTTAATGGAAAAGTCCAGCGTAACGATGTCGGCGATTAAACGCGCAATGGGACAATTGGGTAGTGCGCTTGAGTATTTTGATATTAGCATGACGTTCAAAGCAAAAATGCTTGACGAGCAACTTCAAAAAAGTTTGGCGTACCAGCGGGTTAAATTCGAGACGCAGGATAAAGTTAATCAACTGAATTTATTGAGTCAAAAAAATACAATATTAATTGTTGAGCAGCAATTGCAGCAAAAAAATACTGAGAATCTCCTATTGCTAATAGTATTGGGTTTGATTTTTTTGGCAGTTATGGTGGTGTTTCTGGTGCGAACCATGCAGCAAAAAAACGCCTTTCGGGTGTCCTCGCAGATTGACGGCCTTACTTTGGTCAGCAATCGTGCACATTTCGTAGAATGTGCGACACAGCAATTCAAAGATTTCAGTAGATCTTTACATGTTGTTCTACTCGATATGGATAATTTTAAGAGTATCAACGACACCTTCAACCACGCTGCTGGCGATTGGGTTCTTAAAGCTGTAAGTAACACCGTAACGTCGCATTTGCGCAAGACAGATTTATTTGGGCGGTTAGGTGGCGAAGAATTTGCAATTTGTTTGCCGGAATCAACCGAACATGAGGCGCTGGCGCTTGCCGAGCGTTGCCGTGCAGCGATAACGGCAATTGATACGAGCGATAGCGGATATGATTTTAAAATTTCCGCCAGTTTTGGCGTCGCAACGCGCGGCAATCATGGATTATTTACGTTTGAAGAAACGTTGGCGGCGGCCGATAAGGCACTGTATGTCTCCAAGAATGAGGGGAGAAATCGCGTTTCAGTGTACAAATTGACGTTTGACGATGAGCGGCGAACTAAACCCCAAGATCGGGAAGATTTGGCGGCGTAGAAGGATGCATGAGTGTTGTCATCGCAATATATTCGAGTGACGGTTTACTCCATATCTATTTATTTTAGCAACGACAAAAATGTTGTCTTTGTGGAAAATTAGTATTAAAATCAATGACGGCAATATGCCAATTTCAATCACCAAGGGGTGGACATGTCAGTATTGTTAGACTATTTGAATATTCTCGACAAAGATGCCGGTGCGCGTGACGCGCACGATTCGGCGCCAAGCGCTGCGATGACGGCATTCGGCTTGGCTGACTACGAGCAAGCGGCCGTGTTATCGCTTAACGGGACGCTAGATGTAGCTATTTTGATTGGAATTTGCTCGAACGTGCTTCCGAGCGTAACGATGCCTCTCGATACTTATTAATAGATATTTCCGCTACGGAATACTGCATTAATTGATCATGTTTGGTTCATGATGCATTCCTGATTACGCGATTTTTCAGTTTTCTTGTTTCGCTGTCAGTATCGCCGGAACAAGAATGGCAATGCAATGTGTGCTGGATAGCGCGGTTTGGTACTCGGCAAACAAATTGTGTGACGAATAAAACATCTTGGAATTAATCACTAAAATACGTGAAGCGACAATGACAAATAAGAAACAAGGTAAGTTGATCTGCGTAGGTACTGGTATGCGCATGGCGGGGCAAATGACGCCGATCGCACTCAGTCACATTGAGTCTTCGGACGTGGTGATCGCGGCGGTACCACATATATTTACGCGACAGTGGTTGCGGGAAATTTCCAAAGAATATGTATGTTTGCTTGAGCACTATAGCGCCTGCGACGAAGAAGGCAAGAATCGACGCGATACCTATCGTAGGATGACCGACACGATTCTTGCCGAGGTGCGCGCAGGAAAAACCGTTTGCGCGGCTTTCTATGGCCATCCTGGCGTGTTTGCATGTGTGGCCCACATGGCCATCGCCGAGGCGCGTGCCGAGGGTTATAGCGCGCACATGGAACCAGGCGTTTCGGCCGAGGACTGCCTGATTGCCGATATCGGCATCGATCCGGGCAGGACAGGAATGCAGTCGATGGAGTCGACACAGTTCATGGTTTTTGAGCGCGTGATTGACCCAACCTGCATGTTGATTTTGTGGCAGCCCGGCGTAGCGGGTGACTTGACGCTGCGGCGCTTTGATACGAACACAGCACATTTGCAGCTTTTGGTCGATAAACTGGCGCGCTACTATCCGCTGGATCACCAGGTAATTCTCTATGAGGCGGCTACTAATCCGCTTGAGAAGACGCGGATGGACACGATCAGCCTGAAGGACTTGCCATTTACGCCGCTTAAACAAATTACCACAATGGTGATACCCGCAGCGCACGCATTGAAGCTTGATCAGGAATACGTCGCCAAGCTCAACGCGCTCGAGGAAATCCCGACCGTCATGAAGCGGGCCGCCTGATTGGACTGTTCGATGACCTGAGACTATCGCTTGCGCAGGCAGCGATCGGTGCCGCACGTGGTGCAACGAAGCGTTGCACCACGTGCGGCATTTTCATTTTCGCGGCGCAATCTGACGCGGCCGTAGTTCGCAATCAGGCGTTATGGCGTTTGCGGGCCTCGATCGTCTCGTCGCTGGGTGCGAACACGCGCAGCCGGTGGCCGTCCGGGTCGAGCGCGACGAAGGTGTAGCCGAAGTCGAGCGCGGTCGGCTCCTGGGCGATCACCAGTTCGCGCTTGCGCCAGCTGGCGTAGCGCTCGCGCACCGCGTCGTCGTCGGCCACGGGGAAGGCCAGCTCGGCGCCGCCCACCGCGGTGGCGGCCGGTTCCACCGTGTGCTTCGACCACAGCCCCAGTTTCACGCCCGAGTCCAGCGCGAACATGGCGAACGTGGGCGAACTCTCGATCGGCTCCTTGCCCAGCAGGGTGGCATAGAAACGGGCGCTGGCGGCCGGGCTGTCGACGTACAACAGAATGAAGGTGGGGTCGCTCATGGTGGTTCTCCTCGATAGGGTGGGGCGGAACAGGATCGAATGTCTCGTCACCGCACAGCCATCGTAAGGGCCACTGCTGTCAGTTTCTGTCAGTAGCGAATGGCTATTGCGTCGCGACATTCTCTTGCGCGCGCCATTCCTTGAGCAGCGCGTGGCGGCGGCGCGGATAACGTTGCTCGGACGCGCAAAGCGCGGCGATCCGGTCGGCGCGGAAGTGGCGAAAGCCTTGGCGCAGCTCGCACCACGCAATCACCACCTGGGCGTGGTCGAAAAAGCCCAGCGCAAACGGCCAGATGGTGCGCTCGCTGGGCGCGCCCTTCAGGTCGCAGTAGCTGATGACAAGCTTGTGCTCGGCGCGGATCGCACGGCGGATGTCGGGCAGCGCCAGTTCGCCCGGCGCCACCGCCACGCCGGGGCCGACCAGCAGCGTGGATGCGTCGGCCGCGTCGCGCAGTTCGGGCGGCAGCACGGCGGTGATCTTGGCCAGCGCGTTGCGCGCGGCCGCGCCCAGACGCGGGTCGGCGCGCTCGGCCACCCAGCGCGAACCGAGCACCAGCGCTTCGATCTCTTCGGCGCTAAACATCAGCGGCGGCAACATGTAGCCGGGCCGCATCACGTAGCCCAGGCCGGGCGCGCCGTCGATGCTGGCGCCTTGCTGCTGCAGCGTGTCGATGTCGCGGTACAGCGTGCGCAGGCTGATGCCCAGCTCGCCCGCCAGCGCGGCGCCGGTGACGGCGTAGCGGTGACGCCGCAAAATCTGGATCAGGTCGAGCAGGCGCTGGGATCGGGACACGGGGTTTTCTTCGGTTGGTGGCGGCTTGCGTATTTGACCATATTCTGACGCGCTTCGGGGGTGATTGATGCGTTTCGCGCGCGCACGCGGCGGTGTGAAACGGCGCCGCCACCATTGAGCCGAAAGCGCTTGGGTCATGGTACTTGTGCTGTAGTTTGGCAAGTCGACCGATGCGGCATGCATGTTCGTTTGGACACCGACGTCTGTCTAAGGCCAAGCAGTGCTGGACTGATCGTACACATCGTGTATGCTATTGTCATACGCCGGGCGCGCACGAATACCAGAAGGAGACCCTTATGTTGCCAATTTCAAACTCCGTTTTAAGCGTGCGCGTCAGCCCGGCTGAACGCAATCTGCTGGAAATCGCTGCGGAACAGGCGCGCACTAACCTGAGCGACTTCGTTCGACGCAAGGCGCTGGAGGCCGCCGAAATGGACGTCCTCGGGCATCGGCTCGTAACGATACCGGCTGCGGATTGGCGGAAATTCGAGGCCTGGGTGGATGCTCCTGCCAAGGATGTGCCAGCACTACGACGCCTCGCATCGAGCCTGCCTGCATGGCAAGACTAAGTCCGCCTCGTCCGCTTGCGGCGGGCGATGACCGGAACAGCTTCGATTGTGGGCGAGCGTCGCTGAACCAATGGCTGCGCCGCCATGCCTGGCACAATCAGGAAGCGGGAGTGTCGCGCACAAGCGTCGTATGCGATCCTGCCACCGGGGCGATTATTGCCTATGTCGCGCTCAGCACCGCCCAG
Organism: Burkholderiales bacterium; assembly: GCA_038207625.1. Taxonomy (GTDB): domain Bacteria; phylum Pseudomonadota; class Gammaproteobacteria; order Burkholderiales; family Burkholderiaceae_D; genus JBBQZO01. The sequence continues at coordinate 26,068 of JBBQZO010000036.1, forward strand.
ATCGAACGGGCATATCTTGCAAAATCTGCGCAACGGAACAGACCGGATCCGATCCCGGCCATCTTGCTCGGACAACTCGCCGTGGACCTGCGCCATCAAGGTCATGGCTACGCAAAATCGTTGATGCTATTCGCTCTTACAACCGCCGTACGGCTATCGAATGACATTGGCTGTTTCGGCGTAGTGACACATCCGCTCGATGATGAAGTGCGCGCTTTCTATAACCAGTTTGGTTTCGAGACGCTGCCATTTGACCCGAACCGCAGCATGATAGTGCGCATCACGGATCTGATACACAACGGGTTCTGACTCAGCGTCACATCAAAGGCGTTTAAATGGGAACTGCCGTCGACACAATCGACCTCACGCTTTTGGTGGACTGCTAGAATATTGCACTTGTTTCGACGCCGTCGCGATCAGAATGGCCGGTCCCTCGCGAGTCTCGAACTCCAGTACAAACACGCCGCCGAAAGCTCGCAGATTGGCCGACCAGACGGCGCCACCTGACGCGGCAGAACGCGCTTGTTCAATGGTGAAGGTTTTCACGGGACTTGACGATTGAGACGTTGTCGGACGTGGGTAGCACGCGCGCGCCGGCCAGGCAGGCGGCGATCCACTGCGCTGTCAGTTTTTCGGGCAGCGAATTTTGGCGCAGGCGCGCGTTCAGGCCGTCGAAGTCGACGCTGTCGAGCGGCTGGTCCTGGTTGAAACACGAGAACACGTAGCGCACCGCGCCGGTCACCGGGTCGCGCTGCGCCTGCAGGCATTGCGCGCAGATCTCCTTCATCATGCATTGCATCGGCGAGTTGACCGAGGCGATCGCGCAGTGGCCCGCTTTCAGATACGGCTTGAGTTCATGGTGGCGCGCCAGCGCGACGGCGGCCATCATCCGGTCCGAGCCGATCGCAATCAGGCGGTCGACGTCGGTGGTGGCCAGCGTCGGCGCGCCCAGCTCGCCGCGCGCGTAGGCGGCGATCGCCTGCACGATATTGCCGACGAAGGTTCTGTCCTGGGGCCGGGTCGGCGCGAAGCCGGGCGCCTCGTCGCAGCACCAGACGATGACGTCGGCGGCCGCTTCGATTTCGGCTACCTTGTAGCGGTCGATGCGCTTCTTGTAGCCGGCAAAATACAGCACGCGCGAGCCGGCCGCGCGGAACGCGGCGCCTATCGAAAACAGCACCGCGTTGCCCAGCCCGCCGCCCACCAGCAGCACCGTTTCGTCGGGCGCGATGTGGGTGGGCGCGCCGGTCGGCCCCATCAGCACCACCGGTTCGCCCGGTTTCAGGCGCGCACACAGGTCGGCCGAGCCGCCCATCTCCAGCACGATGCAGGCCACCAGCCCGCGCGCGACGTCGACCCAGGCGCCGGTCAGCGCCAGGCCTTCCATCGTCATGCGGGTGTTGCGCAGCAGCGTCGCGTGGGCGTCGAAATTTTGCAGCCGGAAGAACTGGCCCGGCTGGAAGCGTGCGGCCGCGAACGGCGCGTGCAGCACCACTTCGACGATGGTGGGCGTCAGGCGCGTGACGGCGTGCACCGACACGCGCAGGCCGGCGTTGATGCGCGCAAAAAAGCTCGCGTCGTCGTGGCTGTCGAGCGGCGCTTGCTGGGTCAGCACGCGCGACACCAGCGGATAGCCTTGTTTGGCCGAGGCCATCGCCTTGACCACGTTGCCGAAATACGAGGGGTGCAGGTCGCCGAAAAAGGAGATGAAATTGCCGCGCGCGGTTTTGCTGAGCATGACCTGGGCGTGTTCGGGTTTTGCGCTGGCCTGTTCCGGCCGGACCGGTTCGCCGTGCTCGTCGCAGGCGGCGAAATAGCGCCCGTCGAGGCGGAACTGGCTGGTGTCCTCGCGCGCCAGCACGGTGTTCGGCTGGGTGCCGGCGGCGATGAAGATGGCGCGCGCCGGCAGGCGCGTGTCGATGCCGTCGCGCCAATTGCCGTCGGCGTCGCGCGGCACGGTGCGCAGGCGCATCGCGCAGGCGGCGCCGCGCGCGTCGACTTCGATCGCCTCGGGGTTGAGGCATTCGGCGTACACGATGCCTTCTTCCAGCGCCTTTTCAACCTCCTCATGATTGAGCGTGTAGGCCGGGCTGTCGATCATGCGCTTGCGGTAGGCCAGCGTCACGCCGCCCCAGCCTTGCAGCAGTTCGAGTACGCGCGCCGGCGTGCCGCTGGCCAGCGCGCGTGCACGTTCGGCGCGGATCGCCTGCGCGTGCGCGAGAAATTCGTCGCCTACTTCGATGTCGTCGGCGCTCCACTGCGCGCGCACCTGCGCGACACCGAGATCAAGGCACAGCAGCTCGTAACGCAGCAGGAATTTTTCCACCTGCACCGGGTAGTAGGCCAGCGCCTCGGTGGCCGTGTCGATCGCCGTCAGGCCGCCGCCGATCACCAGCGCCGGCAGGCGCAGCTGCATATTGGCCAGCGAACTGGCCTTGGCCGCGCCGGTCAGCTGCAGCGCCATCAAAAAGTCCGACGCGGTGCGCACGCCGCGCGCCAGCCCGTTGGGGATGTCGAGCACGGTGGGGCGCCCGGCGCCCATGGCCAGCGCGATATGGTCGAAGCCGCAGGCAAACGCGTCGTCGGCGGTGAGCGTGCCGCCAAAGCGCACGCCGCCGAACATGGCGAATTCGGCGCGCCGCTCCAGCAGCAGGCGCACCACCTTGAGGAAATTCTTATCCCAGCGCACCGTGATGCCGTATTCGGCCACACCGCCAAAGCCGGCCAGCACCCGCTCGTCCAGCGCTTCGTGCAGATCGGCGATGCGCGCGACTGGCGCGAACGGTACGCGGCTGCCGTCGGCGCGCACGCCGCACAGGTTTTCCGGCAGCGGTTCGATCTTCAGGCCGTCGATGCCGACCACGCTGTGGCCGTCGTTGAGAAGGTGGTGCGCCAGCGTGTAGCCGGCCGGCCCCAGCCCCGTCACCAGCACGCGGTAGCCGCTGCGCGCGCGCGGGGTGGGGCGGCGCAGGTTGAGCGGATTCCAGCGCGTGAGCAGCGAATAGATTTCAAAACCGTAGGGCAGGGCCAGCACATCCTTGACGGTGCGTGTTTCGATCTGGGGAATGTTGACCGGCTCCTGCTTTTGATAGATGCAGGCCTTCATGCAGTCGTTGCAGATGCGGTGGCCGGTGGCCGCCACCATCGGATTGTCGACGACGATCATGGCCAGCGCGGCCAGTGCGTGGCCGGCCGCCTTGAGCGTGTGGAACTCGGAGATTTTTTCCGACAGCGGACAGCCGGCCAGCGTCACGCCGAACACCGATTTTTTGTAGGCCGCCTTGCCGCTGAGCGGCGCGCCGTCCTTGGGGGCCTTTTCCTTCAGACCCTGCGAGCAGGAATCCTTGCCCTGCACGTGGCAGAAGATGCAGTAGTTGGCCTGCTCCAGCGCGCCGCGCAGATCGGTGCCCTGGTCGGTCAGCGCGAAGCCGTCGCGCCGGCGCAGTTGCTGGGGGCGGATCGTGAAGACCCGGTAGCCGTCGCGTTGCTCGCTTTGCGCGCTCTCGACCAGGTGCTCCGGGTCGATGCCGTGGGCGGCGCGAAAGATCACGTCGGCGCGGTGGGCCAGCTGGCCGGCGGCGCTGTGCAAGGCCCAGGCCGCGTAGCGCAGCGCGACATCTAACGCGGCCGCGTGGGCCACTTCGTCGGTCAGCCAGTGCTGCACGTGTTCGGCGAAGCGCAGCTCGTCAAAACCGTCGCCCAGCCAGGCCGTCAGTTCGCTGCGCAGCTGCGCGCCGTCGAGCGCCTCGGCCTGTTCGCGGGTGTATGCGCGCGCGGCGCGGCGCTGTACGAACTGGCGCTTGATGACGTACAGCGGGGCCAGTTCCAGGTGCTGCTCGGACAGGCGCGCGACCGCGCCTTCGATGTTGAACAGGCGCGCGAGGAAGTGTTCAAGCTGGGGCCCAAGCGAGATCAGCAGCTGCGACTCCTGCAAGGGGGCCAGCGCGTCCGGATGACTGCGCGCCTGCCGCAGTTGCGCGGCCAGTTCCGGCGCGCCCGCTTGCAGATCCTGCAAAAAAATGTGATCGAGGCCGAGCAAGCCGGCGCGGGTGTAGAGCTGGGAAAATTGCATGTCAAATGCGAGATTCAAGATAGCCACTCCAGAATGAAGGTGCTTCGGACTGCGCGGACTTGCGTTGCCGGCGCGCGCGGGGCGCCGACACCGCACCGATGATATCCCAGCGCGCCGTCGCCCGCGCGTTCAATGGGCGCTTGGCCTGCCGCGCATCAGACGCGGCGGGCGCAGTGCGAGTTAATTTCAATGATTGCAAGAAGACATGATATTGTGGGCGCCGATTCCCTCCACTTTTTGATGCGGCGTATGAAAGTTCCAAAATTGTTGGTTGCAGCGAGCATCGTACTGGCGAGCGCGCAGGCCTTGTGCGCCGATACGCCCGCGCCGGTTCCCGACCTCGACCTGACGGTCCAGTTCTACAGCAAGACGCACACGCCGCAAGGCGCGCTGCGCGAAACGCGCTACGAGGAAACCATGATCCGGCGCGGTCAGCACGTGTGGGTGATGCGCGTGCTGCCCAGGCTGGCGGCCAGCCCGCCGCTGAAGACGCCGCCCGGCGCCAGTCTGAACGGTCGGCAGGTGCACGTCATACACCCAGTTTCCCGGCCGCAGGACGTCGCAGGCGCGCAGCAGAACTCGCTGGTGATGGCGCGCCATGTCGTGATCGATCACGGCAAGTTGCGTGTCGAGTACGTGTTCCAGAACAGTCGGGAACTGATCGTGGTGCCGCCGGCCGAATACGCGGACCTTAAACTCAACGGCTCGTGGCCGACCTCGTTCTACCTGATCGAACCGCAGCGCGTAACGGCAATGCCGCTGTCGCAGCAGGCCTCGGAGGTGGCCGGAGCGCGCTGGCACGAGCAGGTCAAGGACGGCGTGTTCCGGCGCGTGCTGTGGGACGAGGCGCGCCAATTGCCGCTGATCGTCGAGGTGGGCGACACGGCGGCGACGTTTTTCAACCGCATTGAACTGAAGCCGCAAGCGACGCTGAGCGCGGCGCGTCCGTGGCAGGATCTGAGCTCTTACACGCAGCGCGCCTACGCCGACTTCGCGAACTGACCCTGCCTCGGCCTCGAACGCAAGCGGGCCGCACCGGCCACAGGAGAATGACGGCATGGATATCAGCGGCACCACCGAGCAAGTGTTGAAACTGTCCGCCGCGCCGCCGCGCAGGGTCGGCGCGATCCTGATCTGCACCTTGGGCTTGCTGGTGCTGTCGAGCGGCCTGGTGCGCCTCTGGCGGGCCGCGCCGACCAGCGGCGTGCCGTTCGGTCTGCCGCTGATCGTGCTGTTGATCGCGCTGCTGCTGTACGTGCTCGCGCGCAATCTGTTCGCTTACGAACAGCTGTTTCTCGTCAAAGAGCGCAGCTTGCTTGGCGACGGTCGCGATCTGGCGATCTGCGTCGATGAGCTGGTGTGCGTGTCCGAGTTGCCGCCGATCTTGTTCGGCGACTTTGCGCATGGTCTGGCGCAGCTCGGGCTGTGCGGCCACAAGCTGGCGTTCGACACCGACAGCGGCCGCATCGCGTTCGGCATCGGCCTGCGCGCCGACGCGCTGGAAGCGCAACTGCGCCGGATAGAAAAATTCACCGGCCGCAGCTACCCGCGCAGCTATCCGTGACGGCACTACACTAGTCGCGCTTGCGCAGGCGCTGCAACAAACCGTCCACGCTGTCGCCCACCGGCATGCCGTGTTGGCGCAGCAATTGCACCTGCAGCACCAGATTTTCCAGCACCAGCTTGGCCGACACGGCCAGCAAGGTGGTCTGTTTGTCCTCGCTGGAAAAGTTTTCCATCGCCGCCGCCATGTCGCACAGGTGGTTGGCCACCAGCGCACGCAATTGATCTTCTTCGAACGGCAGGTCGGCGAAGTCGATCGGGTCTTCGCGCTCGACTTCGCGCATCAGTGCTGCCAATGCTTCGGGGGTGATCGTCATGCTGGGCTCCGGTCGTTGGCATGGCTCCATTCTAGGCCAGCGGCGCGTGTTTGGTTTGTCAATTGTGGCGCACGACAGCGCGGGCGAATCCGGCTAAAATCGGCAGCTAGCGTCCCGCGCGGCGCATCCACGGAGTGACGGCGACATGGCGCGACTCATTTTTACGCAGCAACTGGCGCGCTTCACCACGCTGCCCCAGCTCGACACCGACGCGGCCACCGTGCGCGCGGCGCTGGAGGCGGCGTTCGCCTGCAACCCCACGCTGCGCTCCTACGTACTGGACGAACAGGGCGCCTTGCGCGCCAATGTCGTGGTCTTTGTCGATGGGCGCCGTTGCAGCGAACGGGTGCGCCTGGACGAGCCGCTCACACCCGACAGCATGGTCTACGTGCTGCAGGCACTTTCCGGAGGCTGACATGCAAGAACTTGCCTATATCTCGACCCGCAAGGGTTTGTTCGAACTGCTGCGCAGCGCCGGTCGCTGGCAGCTGGGCGCCAGCCATTTTCTGGGCGAGCCGGTGTCGTACGCGCTGCACGACGGACGCGACGGCAGCCTGTACGCGGCGCTCAACCTGGGCCACTTCGGCGTCAAGTTGCACCGCAAGGATGCCGGCGCCGACGGCTGGACCGAAATCGCCGCGCCGGCCTATCCGCCCAAGCCACAAACGAGCAGCGATCCGGTGGCGTGGACCAATAAACTGATCTGGACGCTGGCCGCCGGCGGCCCCGACCAGCCCGGCGTGCTGTGGGCCGGCACCTTGCCCGGTGGCTTGTTCAAGTCGAGCGACCGGGGCCAGTCGTGGCAGCTGGTCAGCGCGCTGTGGGAGCTGCCCCAGCGCGCCGGCTGGTTCGGCGGCGGCTACGACGTGCCGGGCATCCACAGCATCTGCGTCGACCCGCGCAATAGCGACCATCTGCTGGTGGCGGTGTCGTGCGGCGGCGTGTGGCGCAGCGACGACGGCGGCGCCAGCTGGCGCGTCAGCGCGAGCGGCATGCGGGCCGACTACATGCCGCCCGAACAGTCCGAGAACGAGGCGATCCAGGACCCGCACCGGGTGGTGCGCTGCGCCGGCGCGCCCGACCTGCTGTGGTGCCAGCACCATAACGGCATCTGGCGCTCCCGCGACGCCGGTCTGCACTGGCAGGAAATCGCCGGCAAGGATGCGCCCCACCGCCCCGTGTCGAATTTCGGTTTTGCCGTCGCGGTCCATCCGCAGGACGGCGCCACCGCCTGGTTCGTGCCGGCCGAATCGGACCAGCGGCGCATCCCGCACAACGCGGCGCTGTCGGTCACCCGCACCAGCGACGGCGGCGCGAGCTTCGAGAGTTTGCGCGAAGGCTTGCCGCAGCACGATTGCTACGATCTGGTGTACCGCCACGGACTGGCTGTCAGCGACGACGGGCGCAGCTTGCTGATGGGCTCGACGACGGGCGGCCTGTGGGCGTCCAACAATGGCGGCGACAGCTGGCAGACGGTGTCGACGACGCTGCCGCCGATTTACGCGCTGGCGTTCGGCGCGCCGAAGTAGCCCAGAAACATATCGACGGCCGCCTCCAGCAGCGGCTGCTGGAGTTCGGGCGCCAGCGCCGGCTGGCCCATCGTCACCTGCGGCCAGAACGCGAAGGTCTTGATCTGGCCCTGCACCAGGTGGGCCGCGAACACCGGGTCGCAGGCCTTGAGCTTGCCATCGGCCTGGGCCGCGCGCACCCAGGTGGTGACGCCTTCCTCGCGCTCGCCCAGCCGGGCGACCATTTCCTGGGCCCGTTCGGGCGAATGGATCGTCTCGGCGATCGCCACCCGCGCCAGGTCGAGAAAATTGGGGTCGCACAGCATGCGCATCTTTTGCTGCATCAGCGCGAGCAGTTGGGCGCGCAGTGGCAGATCGCTGCGATAAGCAATTTCCATTTGCGCGGCGCTGCTTTGCCACAGTTGCAGCAGGATTTCGGCGAACAACTCATCCTTGCTGGGAAAGTGGTTGTACACGGTGCGCTTGGACACGCCGGCGTCGGCGGCGATCTTGTCCATGCTGGTCGCCTCAAAACCCTGGCTGCGAAAGGCGGCCACGGCGGCGTCGAGAATGGCAAGGCGCTTGCGGTCGGTCAGGCGGAGCGGTGCGGACATGGGAGCCAGAAAAAGAGGGGATGGAACTATTTTACACTGAACAGTTTACTTTCTGCAGAAATGAAACTACACTGTGTAGTGTACATTATCCATCAATCAATCCCGGCCGAGCGCCCGACGGCGCCGCCGCCCTCTGTGGAGTCCCCCGATCATGCTTGAAAACACCCTCAACGCCGGCGCGCCGGACCTGACGTCGCCACAGTGGCAGCGCGGCAAATTTCGCAACGCGGCGACGATGCGCAAGATGGGCTTCCTCGATACCGTCAAGCTGAGCTGGAAGTTTTTGTTCAACAAGCCGGCCCACACGGTGCCCAGCGGCACGGTGCCGGTGCAGGCGCTGACGCGCGCGCAGTTGCAGGGGGCGCCCGACAACAGCCTGTTTCGGCTGGGCCATTCGACGCTGCTGCTGAAGCTGCACGGCGAGTTCTGGCTGACCGATCCGGTGTTTTCCGAGCGCGCCTCGCCGGTGCAGTGGGCCGGTCCGCAGCGCTTTCACCAGCCGCCCATTTCGATCGCGGACCTGCCGCCGATCAAGGGCGTGATCCTGTCGCACGACCATTACGACCACCTCGACTACGCCGCCATCATGGAACTGGCCGCCAAGACCGAGCATTTTCTCACGCCGCTGGGCGTGGGCGACACCTTGATCAAATGGGGCATCGGTGCGGCCAAGGTGCAGCAGCTGGACTGGTGGGAATCGACGACGATACGGGGCATCCGCTTCGTGGCCACGCCAGCCCAGCATTTTTCCGGGCGCTCCCTGCATGACGGCAACCAGACCTTGTGGGCGTCCTGGGTCATCGACTACCACGAGCTGCGGCTGTTTTTCAGCGGCGACTCGGGCTACTTCGACGGTTTCAAGCAAATCGGCGAGCGCTACGGTCCGTTCGACGTGACGCTGATCGAAACGGGCGCCTACGACGCGCAGTGGCCGGACGTCCACATGCAGCCCGAGGAAACCTTGCAGGCGCACATGGACTTGCGCGGCAACTGGCTGATGCCGGTGCATAACGGCACCTTCGACCTGGCGCTGCATGCGTGGCACGAGCCGTTTGACCGCATCGCCGCGTTGGCGCGCGAACGGGGCGTGTCGTTGGCGACGCCGGAAATGGGGCAGGTCTTGAATCTGGCGCGACCCGACGCGGGCCAGCACTGGTGGCTGACGGTGGCGACGTGATCAGGCGGTAATGTTGATCAGCTTGCCGATCGTCTGGCCCTGGGTATTGATCTGGGCGCGCGGCGCGGCGGGCGGCGGCGCGGTACTGGGCCGCACGGCAGCGGCAGCGGCGGGCGGCGTTTCGGCCGCGCGCACCAAGCTCGGTTCGGCCGCGCGGGTTTGCGCCTGGCTGGCGCGCTGACTTTCGTTTTGCACCTGGCCGAGGTCGTTTTGGTCCTTGTCGAGCTGGGTGCGGCTCTGGTTCAGGCGTGCGCTGTCATCTTGCACCTGCGCCTGGTCGCGTTGGACCTGACGCTCGGCAAGGGCGATCGACACCTGCAGACTATTCACGGACGACACGCTTGACACTTGCTTCACCCTTTGTACGAAAGCTCGCCGGCACGTCCCATATCACGGGTATATCTATCCAGAATCCATGGACGCTATGGCATGTGTTCAGCGTAGGTCAAATTCGGCGCACACGCCAGTACGAATTTTGGTTAGGTGAAACTTTTTGCGAATATTTGGCAAATATCCGGGTCTGCGCGGCGCTTTTAGCGGCGGCGAGGATCGGATGCTCGCTGGGATAGCTGTCATGGCGCACCCGCGCCCGCCTTTTATTGTGTTGTTGAGATGCACTTCTTTACCGCTGCCGGATTGCTCCCAATTATCACGCCACAATTGCCCCCGACGATGTATGCCAGCACCGCGCTGCGCACCCTGGCAACGGACACGACAGCACCACCAATTGCAGGTGCCGTGGCAGATGGCGCTGCGTCCCGGCGCCCGCGACGTTCGCTGCGTGGCAAGCTGACAGCGCGCGGCAATGGCAAGGCGCTTACAATGGCGCTTCGCCAACCGAAGGGGAAGTGTCTTGTTGTTCGTCTTGCTGCTGCCGTTGTTCCTGCTGTCCGCCTTGGGCTTCGTGCTGGCGAAAACGCGCTGGCTCAGCGCCGGCTGGCCGGCCGGCGTCAACGAGCTGACCGCCAAGGTGTTGATTCCGGCGCTGCTGTTTAGCGGCGCCTACAAGAACGGCTTGCCGGCGGCGGTGTCGTGGCAGGCGCTGTGCGCGTTCTACCTGCCGCTCGCGGCGCTGTTCGGGCTGATCGCCTATGCCTTCAAGCGCGACGAGCACAGCGGCACGCGCGCGCTGGCGGCGACCTATTCCAACACGGCCTTCGTCGGCATTCCCGTACTGGTGCAGATGCGCGGGCCGGAAAGCCTGCAATACGCGTTTCCCGTGATCGCGTTTCACAGCCTGGTGGCGTTCACGCTGTATTACCTGGCCGCACCGGGCGGCGCCGGTGGCGGGCGCCAGATTGCCCGCTCGGTTGCCAGCGCGGCCAGGCATCCGATCGTCACCAGTCTGATGCTGGGGCTGGCGTGCAAACTGGCCGGCATCGAGTTGCCGGCGCCGGCCACGCAAATTCTGGCGATGCTGTCGAGCGCCGCGCTGCCGTGCGCCTTGCTGGCGCTGGGCGCCTCGCTGGCCAATTTGCATCTGCAAAGCCGGGCCGAGGCGCTGCTCGTCGTCGTTGTCAAACTGCTGCTGTTCCCTGCGCTGGTGCTGGGGCTGGCCGTGTATGTGTTCCGGCTGCCGCTGGCGGTTGCGTCGGTGCTGGTGATGCTGGCGTCCTGCCCGGTCGGCGTGAACGCTTACGCGGTGGTGCAGGGAAACGGCAAGAATCCGGCGCTGGTCAGTTCGTCGATACTGCTCTCGAGCGTGGCCTGCATGGCGAGCATGCCGTTGTGGTTGTGGGTCTTGAGCCGCCTGTAGGCGCAGTCGATCGGGCTTGGCCGCGGCGCGTCAAGCGCGATGACAAGGGCTCGGCGGTGTAGTGCTGCCGGCTGCGCGTGGAGATTGCGCGTGTTGACGGGGACCAGCAGCCGGGTCCAGGGCGCTTGGCGGCGCGGACCCGGCTGCGCTTATTACATGTTGCGACGGTACTGGCCGCCCACTTCGAACAGCGCGCCCGTGATCTGGCCGAGCGAGCATACGCGCACCGCGTCCATCAGCTTTTCGAACACGTTTTCGTTGTCGATCGCCGCTTGCTGCAAGGCCGCCAGCGCCTGCTGCGATGCGCCCGCGTGGCGCGTGTGGAACTCGTCCAGGCGCGTGAGCTGCGATTGCTTCTCGTCGTCGGTCGAGCGTGCCAGTTCGATCTTCTGCGGCGTGTCGTTGGCCTTCGGATTGCGTATGGTGTTCACGCCCACGATCGGCAGCGTGCCGTCGTGCTTCTGGTGCTCGTAGAGCATCGACTCTTCCTGGATCTTGCCGCGTTGGTAGCCCGTTTCCATCGCGCCCAGCACGCCGCCCCGTTCAGCGATGCGCTCGAATTCCTGCAGCACCGCTTCTTCGACCATGTCGGTCAGTTCGTCGATGATGTAGGAACCCTGGTTCGGATTCTCGTTCTTCGACAGGCCCCACTCGCGGTTGATGATCAGCTGGATGGCCAGCGCGCGGCGCACCGATTCGTCGGTCGGCGTGGTGATCGCCTCGTCGTAGGCGTTGGTGTGCAGGCTGTTGCAGTTGTCGTAGATCGCGATCAGCGCTTGCAGCGTGGTGCGGATATCGTTGAAGTCGATTTCCTGCGCGTGCAGCGAGCGCCCCGAGGTCTGGATGTGGTATTTGAGCTTCTGGCTGCGGTCGTTGGCGCCGTATTTGTCGCGCATCGCAATGGCCCACAGGCGGCGCGCCACGCGGCCCAGCACCGTGTATTCGGGGTCCATGCCGTTACTGAAGAAGAACGACAGGTTGGGCGCGAAATCGTCGATATGCATGCCGCGCGCCAGATACGCTTCGACAAAGGTGAAGCCGTTCGACAGCGTAAAGGCCAGCTGCGAAATCGGGTTCGCGCCCGCCTCGGCGATGTGATAACCGGAGATCGACACCGAGTAGAAATTGCGCACCTGGTGGTGCACGAAATACTCCTGGATGTCGCCCATGACTTTGAGCGAAAACTCGGTCGAGAAGATGCAGGTGTTCTGGCCCTGGTCTTCTTTCAGGATGTCGGCCTGCACCGTGCCGCGCACGTTGGCCAGCACCCAGGCGCGGATTTTCGCGGTCTCATCAAACGTCGGCGGGCGCTTGTTTTCGACGGCGAACTTGTCGATCTGCTGGTCGATCGCGGTGTTCATGAACATCGCCAGTATCGTCGGCGCCGGGCCGTTGATCGTCATCGACACCGACGTCGACGGGCTGCACAGGTTAAAGCCGTCGTACAGCACTTTCATGTCGTCGAGCGTGGCGATCGACACGCCCGAGTTGCCGACTTTGCCGTAGATGTCCGGGCGCAGCGCCGGGTCGGCGCCGTACAGCGTGACGGAGTCGAACGCGGTCGACAGGCGCTTGGCGTCCATGCCGGTCGAAACCAGTTTGAAGCGGCGGTTGGTGCGGAAAGCGTCGCCTTCGCCGGCGAACATGCGGGTCGGGTCTTCGCCTTCGCGCTTGAAGGCGAACACGCCGGCGCTGTACGGGAACGAGCCGGGTACGTTTTCCAGCATCAGGAAGCGCAGCACTTCGCCGTGGTCTTCATAACGCGGCAGCGCGACCTTGCGGATCTTGGTGCCCGACAGCGTATGTTGTACCAGGCGGGTGCGGATCTCCTTGTCGCGGATCTTGACGACGTAATCGTCGCCGGCGTAGGCGGCCTGCATGTCGGGCCACATCGCCAGCAGTTTTTTCGATTCGGCGTCGAGCGCGTTGTCGCGTTCGGCGATCAGCTCGTCGAAGTCGAACACGGTCTTCGACGCGGCGGCCAGCATGCGCTTCGATTCCTGCAGTTGCTGGCGTTCGCGCGCCAGCTTGACCTGCTTGGCGGTGAACTTGTGATAGCCGCGCACGGCGTCGGCGATTTCGGCCAGGTAGCGCGCTCTGCTTGGTGGCACGATCACGTGCTTGGCGCTGGAATGCTTGACGTCCACCAGCGGCAGCTTGCCCGGTTTGGTGTGCAGGCCGAACTGGGCCAGCTTGGGCAGCAATCCCTGGTACAACGCGGTGACGCCATCGTCGTTGAAGCGCGACGCCTGGGTGCCGTACACCGGCATGTCCTCGGGGCGCTTGGAAAACAGTTCGCGGTTGCGCTGGTACTGCTTGGCCACGTCGCGCAGCGCATCCTGCGCGCCCTTGCGGTCGAACTTGTTGATGGCGATGAAGTCGGCGAAATCGAGCATGTCGATTTTTTCCAGCTGCGAGGCGGCGCCAAATTCCGGCGTCATCACGTACATCGACACATCCACGTGCGGCACGATGGCCGCGTCGCCCTGGCCGATGCCGGAGGTTTCGATGATGATCAGATCAAACCCGGCCACCTTGCAGGCCTTGATCACGTCGGGCAGCGCGGCCGAAATTTCCGAGCCGGCTTCGCGGGTGGCCAGCGAGCGCATGAACACGCGCGCCTGCGCACGGCCTTCCGCGCCCCACGGGTTGATGGCGTTCATGCGGATCCGGTCGCCCAGCAGCGCGCCGCCGGACTTGCGGCGCGACGGGTCGATCGAGATGATGGCGATATTGAGCGCGTCGCCCTGGTCGAGGCGCACGCGGCGTATCAGTTCGTCCGTCAGCGAGGACTTGCCGGCGCCACCGGTGCCGGTGATGCCCAGCGTGGGCACGTGCAGGCCGGACGCGGCCTCTTCCAGCGCGGCGCGCAGTTCCGGCGAGGCTTTGTCGTTTTCCAGCGCCGTGATCAGTTGGGCCAGCGGACGGTGACGCTCGCTGATCTCGCCCGTTTGCAGCGGTGCCAGCGTGGTCGGCGAATACGTCGACAGGTCGATGTCGCAAGCCTGCACCATCGACTGGATCATGCCGACCAGGCCCATGCGCTGGCCGTCTTCCGGGCTGAAAATCTTGGTCACGCCGTAAGCGTGCAGGTCGGCGATTTCGTCAGGGACGATCACGCCGCCGCCGCCGCCGAACACCTTGATGTGGGCGCCGCCGCGCGCGCGCAGCAGGTCGATCATGTACTTGAAATATTCGACGTGGCCGCCCTGGTAGCTGGAGATGGCGATGCCTTGCACGTCTTCGGCCAGCGCCGCCGTCACCACTTCGTCGACCGAGCGGTTGTGGCCCAGGTGGACCACTTCGACGCCGTTCGACTGCAAGATGCGGCGCATGATGTTGATCGATGCGTCGTGGCCGTCAAACAGCGAGGCGGCGGTAACGAAGCGCACCTTGTTGGCCAGCTTGGGCGGTTCGGCGGCAACGGGAAGTTTCGGGGCGTTGGAGAGATCGTTCATGATGTTCCTTGTGGCCGACAGCGGCGGTTTCGTCTGGGTACGGTATATGACGTTAACGTAAACGTCAAGCAAATCGGGCTCCCATGCTGTTGCAGGGGAGCCCGTCGGGATGCTTTACGCGGCGTGTTGCGCGGCGCCGCCTTTGCCCAGCAGTTGCGTCTTGTCGGCGCGGAACTGGGCAACTGCCTTTTCCTTCACGTGGCCGAAGCCGCGGATGTGTTCCGGCAGGTTGGCCACTTCAACGGCCAGCGCGTGGCTGTCGGCGCACAGGCTGGCCAGCAGGCCCTCGATCATCTGGCGGTATTCGCCCACCAGCGCGCGCTCCATCTTGCGCTCGGCCGTGTAGCCGAACAGGTCGAAGGCGCCGCCGCGCAAGCCCTTGGCCTTGGCCAGCAGCTTGAACGCGTGCCACACCCACGAGCCGAATTCGGCCTTGATCAGGTGGCCCTTGACGTCTTTTTTCGAGAACAGCGGCGGCGCCAGGTTGAACTTGAGCGTGAACTTGCCTTCGAACTGCTGCTGCAACTGTTCGACGAAACGCCCGTCGGTGTACAGGCGCGCCACTTCGTATTCGTCCTTGTAAGCCATCAGCTTGAAGTAGTACTTGGCCACGGCGGTGGAGAACTTGTTGCCCAGCTCAAGCTTGGTTTCGGCCGTGCGCACGCGCGCGACCAGCGCTTCGTACTGGCTGGCGTAGGCGGCGTTCTGGTAGCCGGTCAGGAAGGCCACGCGCTGCTTGATGATGGCGTCCAGGCTCTGTGGCATCTGCACCACAATGGCCTGGGTCGGCATGGCGACGCGTTCGACTTTTTTCAGGTCGACCGCCGCGCGCCGGCCCCACAGGAAGCTCTTCTTGTTCGACGCGACGGCCACGCCGTTCAGTTCGATGGCGCGCAGCAGCGCCGCTTCGGTCAGGGGAATGCGGCCTTTCTGCCAGGCGTAACCGAGCATGAACAGGTTGGCGGCGATCGAGTCGCCCATCAGCGCGGTGGCCAGCTTGGTGGCGTCGATGAAATCGGCACTGTGGTGGGTGGCGGCGCCGACCGACTCGTCGATCAGGGCGCGCACGTCGGCGGCCGGATACTGCCAGTCGGCGTCCTTGGCGAAGGTGCCCGGTGGCTGCTCGTGCAGGTTGATCACCGCCATCGTGCGGCCCGGACGCATCTTGGAGATCGCGTCCTGCGCGCCGGCGGTGAGCATGTCGCAACCGAGCACCAGATCCGCTTCGCCGGTGGCGATGCGCGCCGCGCGCAGATGGGCCGGCGACTTGGCCACCTTGACGTGCGAGGTGACCGAACCGTTTTTCTGCGACATGCCGGTCATGTCGAGCACCGGCGCGCCCTTGCCTTCGAGGTGGGCGGCCATGCCCATTAGCGCGCCGACGGTGATCACGCCGGTGCCGCCGATGCCGTTGATGAGGATGTTGTACGGTGCGTCGCAGTTGGGCAGCGTCGGTTCCGGCAGTGCGCCAAAACCGTCGTCCGCGTTATTTTTGGTGACGCCCGTTTTCGACTTTTTCAAGCTGCCGCCTTCGACCGTGACGAAGCTCGGGCAGAAGCCCTTCACGCACGAGTAGTCCTTGTTGCAGGACGACTGGTCGATGGTACGCTTGCGCCCGAATTCGGTTTCCTTGGGCAGGATCGAGGTGCAGTTCGATTGCACGCCGCAGTCGCCGCAGCCTTCGCAGACCGCTTCGTTGATGACCATGCGCTTGGCCGGGTCGGGGAATTCGCCTTTTTTCCGGCGCCGGCGTTTCTCGGCCGCGCAGGTCTGGTCGTAGATCAGCACCGTCACGCCGGGCAGCTCGCGCAGCTCGCGCTGGACCGCGTCCATGTCCTTGCGGTCATGCAGCGTCAGCGCCACAGGCAGGTTCGAGCGGTCGGTGTAGCGGCTCAGGTCTTCGGTCACCAAAGCGATGCGCGCGATGCCTTCGGCGGCCATCTGCTGGGCCATCATCGGCACCGAGATGATGCCGTCGACCGGCTGGCCGCCCGTCATCGCCACCGCGTCGTTGTACAAGATCTTGTAGGTCATGTTGACCTTGGCGGCGACCGCCGCGCGGATGGCCAGATAACCGGAGTGGAAATAGGTGCCGTCGCCCAGATTCTGGAACACGTGCGGCACTTTCGAGAACGCCGCCTGGCCGATCCACGGCGCGCCTTCGCCGCCCATATGGGTGGTCAGCTTGTTCATGTCCGGATAGATCGCGGTGGCCATCACGTGGCAGCCGATGCCGGCCAGCGCGAAGCTGCCCTCGGGCACCTTGGTCGACGTGTTGTGCGGGCAGCCGGAGCAGTAATAGGCGGGACGGAATGGCGTGTTGATGGCTTTTTTCAGCACGGCGTCCTTGGCGTCCAGGAAGGACAGGCGCGCCTTGATCAGGTCTTGCGTGTGGCTGTCGGTGATCAGGCGCGCCACGCGCGAGGCGATCACGCGCGCCACCTGCGAGACCGAGAAGTCGGCCTTGGAGGTCAGCAGCCATTCGCCGCGCGGCGCGACCCATTCGCCTTTTTCGTCGAACTTGCCGATCACGCGCGGACGCACGTCGTCGCGCCAGTTGTACAGCTGCTCCTTGAGCTGGTATTCGACGATCTGGCGCTTTTCTTCCACCACCAGGATTTCGTCGAGACCCTGGGCGAATTCGCGCACGCTGTCCGGTTCGAGCGGCCAGGGCATGGCAACCTTGAACAGGCGCAGCCCGACCTTGGCGGCCATCTCTTCGTCGATGCCCAGTTCTTCCAGCGCTTCGAGCACGTCCAGATACGATTTACCCGACGAGATGATGCCCAGCTTGGCGTTCGGGCTGTCGATGGTGGTGTGGTTGAGCTTGTTCTCGCGCGCATACGCCAGCGCCGCGTAGATCTTGAAGTCTTGCATCAGCGCTTCCTGCTTGCGCGCCTGCAGGCCCAGCGGGTCGGACGACAGACGCGCGTTCAGGCCGCCTTCGGGCATCACGAAGTCTTGCGGAATTTTCACTTGCACGCGGTGCGGGTCGGCGTCCACCGAGGCGGACGACTCGACCGTATCGGCCAGCGCCTTGAACGCCACGGTGCAGCCGGAAAAGCGCGACATGGCCCAGCCGTGGATGCCCAGGTCCAGGTATTCCTGCACGTTGCACGGGTACAGCACGGGAATCATCGAGGCCGAGAACAGGTGGTCCGACTGGTGCGGCAGCGTCGACGAGTAGGCGCCGTGGTCGTCGCCGGCCACCAGCAGCACGCCGCCGTGTTTCGACGTGCCGGCGTGGTTCATGTGCTTGAACACGTCGCCGCAGCGGTCCACGCCGGGGCCTTTGCCGTACCACATGGCAAATACGCCGTCGTACTTGGCCGGCCCGATCAGGTCCACCTGCTGCGAGCCCCACACGGCGGTGGCGGCCAGGTCTTCGTTCACGCCGGGCACGAACTGCACATGGTGCGCTTCCAGATGGCCTTTGGCTTTCCACAGGTTCTCATCGAGCCCGCCCAGCGGCGAACCACGGTAGCCGGAGATGAAGCCGGCTGTGTTCAGGCCGGCGGCCAGATCGCGCTCGCGCTGCATCATCGGCAGGCGCACCAGCGCCTGGATGCCGGACAGGAAGATGCTGCCGCTGGTGGCGGTGTACTTGTCGTCGAGGCTGACGCTGGTCAGGCGGGAGGCGATGGCGTTATCGGCCAGGGCGGCCGCTGCGGGCGCCGTGATATCGGGCATGGTGAGGCTCCAAAATGATCATTCAGATGTCGCCGGACCAGGCCGCGCCGGGTAGGCGCTTGGGTGTCCGGTGTCGTTGTCGCTGTGGGCGACGGGTACAGCGATTCTGGTCTTGAATCGCGCACCGCGCAAGTGTATGAGCTTCTGGTCACCAGGGGAAATACCGATTCCGCATAGGGCCATAAGAAAAACTGATGGCTGGTCGGCGCTGCCTGCCAATTGAGCAGGCGCCGCCAGCCGGTGCGCCGCGCACGACGCGCCAGGCGCAGCCGGGCCACCGCGTGCAGTCTTACAGGTCGACCATGACGCCGGCGCCAAGCGACTTTTGCGAATAGTTATAGTCGATCAGGCTCTGTCCGTAGCCGGAGAACAGTTGCAGATAGCCTTTCAGGTTGGTCGTCAGCGGAAACGCCCAGCCGGCCTGGATTGAGCCGTGGTGGGCGGCGAAACTGCGCCGCGCCGTGATCGAGTATTCGTGGCCGTGGTCGCGGTAGCTGGCATGGATGTCGCCACGGCCCATGTAATCGGCGATGTTCGGGTTGTCGTTATCGGACTTGGCGTTGTCGAGCCGCTGCCACAGGCGCGCTTCGAGCGCGAAGTTGCCGCGGTCCAGGCCCAGTTCGGCATACAGCCGGTTCCAGCTGCGCGAGAGCGTACCGGTCTGGCCGTTCGACTGATGTACCAGGCCAAAGTTGACGTAGCGCAGGTCGACGCCGGCCAGCGCTTTGTTGATCGGCATCACGGCCATCACCTCGGGCTGGTAATTGGTCTCGCGAAACGGGCTGGACGCGGCGCGGTTGTAGGCTTGCCAGAAGCTTTGCTGGGTATAGCCGAACCACAGGTCGACGGGGCTGTGTGCCAGTTGTTCGGCCACCTTCACCTTGAAGCTGAGTTGGTAGGTCAGTTCGACGTGCTGCGATTTGACGCCGCCGGGGGTAAATTGCTCGAACGGGGCGTCGTTGGCGCCGGCGCTGTAGTTGGTCAGTAACAGGTAGTTATCGCGGTGGGGACGAAACGCAAACACGCCGCGGCGCGCCGTGTCGTCCAGTTCCCAGTGCTGCACCATGCGCGAGATGGGCGATTCGGGCGGCGCCGCCTTGGCCGAGGCGATCGGCGCGATCACCAAAGGCGCACCCGGACTGGCGCCGGCGGCGTTGATGGCCGCCGCTGCTGCCGCCACCTTGGTCAGCGCGTCATAGCAGCCCAGCCGCGCGCTGGCGTCGCCCAGCACGGCGCAGCGCACCAGTTGCTGTTCGAGTTCGTCGGCCCGGGCCGACGCGGAAAGCAGCAGCGCCGACAGCGCCATTAAAGTGGGAAAGGTAGTTTTCATGAACAAAGCGCGCGCGAAGTGGGTGGGGACGGACTGTATCACTACGCAATTAAATGGCGCGCACGTTGTGACCGGCGAGCAACAGTGTTCGGCGTCGCCGGTCGCGCCCAGCGCTAGCACAGCAGGCGTGCGCCCAGCCAGTAGCCGCTGTGGCACAGTTCGCGCGTGACCTGGTGCACCAGGCGCTGGATCGCGGCGGCCGCGTTGGTGAGCGGAATGTTTTTCGACGCGCACAGCGTGACGGTACGCGCGATGGCCGGGCTGACGATGGGGTGGGCCAGCATGGCGCCCTGTTCGATCTCGGCGAGCATCGGCGCCACCGGCAGGATGGTGGCGCCCATGTCGGCCAGGATGGCGGACTTGAGGATGGCGATCGAATTGATTTCGAGCACCTCGCCCAGCGCCAGGCCGGCCGCGCGCGCCACATTCTCGATGCGCGGACGCACGCCGTGCTGCAGGCCGGGCAAGATCAAGCGCGCCTGCAGCGCGCACGCCAGCGTCAGCTCCCCTTGTGCCGGCGCAAAGACTGAATCGGCGCGGCAGATGAACATCAGAGTCTCCTCGATCAGCGCGCTGCTGGCGAACGGGGCCAGCTGGCCGTCGTCGAACAGCACGGCCAGGTTGACCCGGCCGGACTTGAGCTGCTCGGCCAGGTTGCCCGATAGTTCCTCGGTCAGCTGCAGCGTGATTTCCGGGTAGTTGGCGCGCGCGGCCACCAGCAGGGGCAGGGCCAGCGCGCCGGAAATGCTGTGCGGCAGCCCCAGCGTGACGCTGCCGGACGGGCGCGTGGTGGACTGGGTGACGGCCGACTTGGCGTCGCCCACCTGTTTCAGGATCGCCTGGGCATGCTCGTAGAACACTTTGCCGGCGTCGGTGCTCTGCACGCCCTGGGCCGAGCGGTGCAGCAGTTGCGCGCCCAGTTCGTCCTCCAGCTGGCGCAGTTGCAAGGTCAGCGCGGGCTGGGCCACGTGCAGCACCAGCGCCGCGCGCGACAGCGAGCCGTGGTCGACAATGGCAACAAAGTAGCGCAGCTGGCGTAATTCCATGGGGGGGCAAACGCTCCGGGGGGTGTTGCGGGCGGCTCCCGCAGGCACCGAAAATCGGTCCCGACAGGCAACAAAATCGCTATACTCATTCTAACGCGGCAGGCGTGCCGGGATTTTATCAGCAGGGTGAACTATGCTCAAAAAAGTCGACTCTTCGCAATTGACGGTAGGCATGTACGTGCATGACCTCAGTTGCGACTGGATGACCCATCCATTCGTGCGCAACCGCTTCCTGATCGGCTCCGAGAACGAAATTCGCAAGATCATCGAGGCCGGCATCCACGACGTGGTGATCGACAGCAACAAGGGTCTGGACGTGCAGGACGCGCCCACGCTGGCCGAGGCGCAGGCTGACACCGAGGCCGAGCTGGCCGAGCTGGCGGCCCAGCCCGTCATTGTCACGCGCGTCGAGCTGGGCGAAGAGCTCAAGCGCGCGGCCATGATACGCCACCAGGCGACCGGTCTGGTGCGCACCGTGATGCGCGACGCGCGGCTGGGGCGGGCCATCGAACTGGACGCGGTCGAGCCGGTAGTGCAGGGCATCACCGAGTCGATACTGCGCAATCCGGGGGCGTTGCTGGGCTTGCTGCGTATCAAGACCAAGGACGACTACACCTTCTTGCATTCGGTCAGCGTGTGCACCTTGCTGGTGGCGTTCTGCCGCTCGCGCGGCATGGACAGCGACACCATCCACCAGGCCGGGCTGGGCGGCTTGCTGCACGACACCGGCAAGGCGCTGGTGCCGGACGCCGTGCTCAACAAGCCGGGACCGCTGACGGAAGACGAGTTCGCGCTGGTCAAGCGCCATCCGCGCGACGGCTACGATATCTTGCTCAAGTCGCCGGACGTGGGACCGATTCCGCTCGACATCACCTTGCACCACCATGAGCGCATGGACCACAGCGGCTATCCGGACAAGCAGGGCAAGGAGACGCTCAGCGAACTGGCGCAGATGGCGGCGATCGTCGACGTGTATGACGCCATCACGGCCGATCGCTGTTATCACAAGGGCATGTCGGCGGCCGACGCGCTGCGCAAGATTCACGAGTGGAGCAAGCACCACTTCAACCCCCAACTGACCCAGGAATTCATGCGCTGCGTGGGCATTTACCCGGTGGGCACGATGGTGATGCTGGAGTCGGGCAGGCTGGGGGTGGTGATCGAGCCGCACGAAACGAATCTGCTCGCGCCCAAGGTCAATGTGTTCTTCAGCACCAAGAACAACGTCTACATCAAGCCCGAGACGGTCGATCTGGCGCGCTCGTTTGGCGCCGGCGGGGGCGACAAGATCTTGCGCCCGGAGTCGCCGGCCAAATGGAACGTCGACCCGATGCGCTTCCTGTCGGTGGCCTAGAAGAACTCTGCGGTATCGTTGGAGGCGACCGCCGTCAGCATGCCGCCGTCGACCAGCTGGTCGTAATGGCAGGCCTGGTTGCGCCCGTGGCTCTTGGCGTAGTACAGCGCCTGGTCGGCGTGGCCAAGGATCACCACCGGCGACTCGTAGGCGCTGATGCTGACGAAGCCGACGCTGACAGTCACCGCGCCCACTTGCGGGAAGACATGGGTTTCGACGTTTTTGCGGAAGCGGTCGATGATCTTCTGGGCGTTTTCCAGCGTCGTCGAACGCAGCAGCACGACGAATTCCTCGCCGCCGAAGCGGAACACCCGGTCTTGCGAGCGGAAACTCGATTGCATCAGGTTGGCGATCAGGATCAGCACTTCGTCGCCATACAGGTGGCCGAAGCGGTCGTTGACCAGCTTGAAATGGTCGACGTCGACCACCGCCAGCCACTGTTTTTCCACTTGCGCGTGGGAGCGCCGCTCGGGCAGGCCGGGCAGCAGCGCTTCGCGCTCGCTGCTCGCTTGCAGCATCTTGGCGAGCTGGTCGTCGAAGGTCTTGCGGTTGAGCAGGCCGGTCAGTGAATCGCGTTCGCTGTAGTCGAGCAGGTTCTGGAAGTTGCGGTAGACGCTGACGATGCCGCCTATCATGTGGGTGGTGTCGGCGGTAAATTGGGCTCCGTGCACGATTTCCAGGCAGGTATCGGCCTTGTCGCCGATCCAGATCGGCAGCCACAGCGTGCGCAAGCCGTCTGCGTTGACGCCTTCGGCACTGGTGTCGTGCTCGGCGATGCAGGCCGCCAGGGCCGGATAGGCGGTGATCGGCTCGCCATGACCGTCGCCGCTGTCCTGCATGCGCGCCGGACCGCCGTCGCAGATGATGGCGCGCGCGCGCACGAAGCGCTTGCCGCGCACGCTGATGATGGACAGCACGCGCGTTTGCTTGGCGCGCGCTAACTCCTGAACGGCCGAGATCACGGAGATGTCGAGCATCGTGTGATCGCGGTGGCCGGTCATGTCCACCATGTGTTTCAGAAGGGAATCCATCGTCGATCTCTGGAAATAGTCAAGCCACCATCGGGAAGCTAAGAAAAACCGCGCCCATACACACAAGCTAACGTACATGTTCTGATAGCAAGGCGCGCTGTTCACCCAAGCACGGGGCCTTCCAAAGAAACGTCATGCAGGATAATAGCTTTTTGCACATTAGGCAACTAGTGTGTTGAAATCGGCACCGTCCTTGCCACATGCGGCGCTTTCACCGCTGCCGCGCAAGCACCGGCCACACCACTCGTCATTGAGCATAACACGACCACAAGTAGCGCGTCTTGCGTTTCGGCAGCGTTGTGCGGCCCGTCCGCTTGCGTGTAAAAAATGCCACATGGAAAGATTGCGCGTGCTCAATTTGCTGCCGCATGGAAACATTATAGTGATCTCACTGGCGCAGTCATTGGTATTTTTTAATAGCGTTGCCGGGTCATGGGCGCCAGGGCATGTTTGTTTTGTTTACCTATTCACCTATACAGGAGCTTGTGATGAATACCATTGTCACTGCAGTAAAGGCCTTCGTCGATGATGAAGACGGGATTGCGATGATCGAATACGGCCTGCTGGCCGCGCTGATCTCGGTGCTGGTGGCCGGCGTGGTCACCTTGTTGAACACCGGTCTGACCGGTGTCTTCACCGACATCAAGGACAAGTTGATCGGCGCCATCCCCTGATTGGGGGCGACGGCTTTCCGGGTGCTGGCCGGCCCGGAAAGCCATTTGGTACTGGAGAGTGTGCCATGAATAGCATGGGATTGATTCTGCTGCTGTTGCTGGGGATGGCCGCCGTGCACGACTTGGTATGGCGGCGCATCCCGAATCGCCTGGTGCTGTGCGGGCTGGCCTGTGCGGCGCTATGGCACCTGATGTCGGCCCAGCCGTGGACGGCCAGCGCGTTGGGACTGGCCGGGGCCGCGCTCGGTCTGCTGCTGTTACTGCCGCTGTATGCGCAGCGCGCCATGGCGGCCGGCGACGTCAAGCTGCTGGCGATGGTGGGCGCCTTCGTCGGGCCGGCGGCGCTGCTGGAGATTATCTTGTTTACCGTCGTCATCGGCGCACTGATGGGGTGTGCGATCGCGCTGCGGCACGGCCGCTTGGGTGAGATGCTGGGCAATTGCCGGCGCCTGGCACGCCTGCTGCTGCTGCGCGCGCTCGGCGTGCCGCTGCAGGGCGAACTGGCCAGCGCCGCCTCGGTCGGCAGCATGCCTTACGGGGTGGCGATCGCGCTGGGCACGCTGGCGGCGTTGTGGCTGGGACAGCACTAAGACGGGCAAGGGCAAGGCTTGCTTTGAATCAAATGCCTGCCGCGTACGCCCGATAGAATCGAATTCGTGTTCCTAGGAAATAATGTGCCGCTGCGCGCAGCGCGCAGCGCCGACGAGGGGAGAACTGCGATGATCGAATCAGATTGCGCGGCCGAGGCCGCGACCTTCGGCGCCGCCGGCCAGTTCGCGGGGGACGCGCCATCGGTGTTGCCGGCGCAGCCCAAGACGCTGCGCGAGACGGGCCTGGAACAGCAGTTGGTGCTCGAATTGATCGCCAAGGCAATTTTTTTGGATGGCAAGACCCACCTGCCGGTGCTGGCCGGCAAATTGCGCCTGTCCGTCAACGTGCTGCGCGAAGTGCTGGAGTTCATGCTGGCCGAGCAGTTGCTCGAGGTCGGCTGGCGCGGCGCCTCCGACATCGACGTGCAATACCAGTTGACGACGCTGGGCAAGCAGCGCGCCGCCGACTATCTGGCGCGCTGCCGCTATCTGGGCCCGGCCCCGGTCACGCTGGAGGCGTATCGCAGCATGGTGCTGCGCCAGTCGCTGCGCCGGGTACCCGAGCAGGAACGCCTGGGCGCGGCGCAGTTGGAGGCCGAATTCATCGATGAACCATACGGGCCGGGTCTGCGCGAGGCGGTCGGCGCGGCCATGCACGCGGGCCGCTCGCTGCTGTTGTACGGCCCGTCGGGCGGGGGCAAGAGCACGCTGGCGCGCAAGCTGGGCCGCCTGCTGGGGGGCGCCGTCGCGCTGCCCTATGCGATCGTGATCGACCAGCACATCGTGCAGCTGTACGATCCGCTGCTGCATCTGGCGCCCGCCCCGCAGCTGCTGCGCCCGGGCGCCCGGGCGGGGGACGCGCGCTGGCTGGTGTGCCAGCGTCCGGTGGTGGCGGTGGGCGCCGAGCTGAGCGCCGAGCTGCTTGAGCTGCATCATGACGCGGCCAGCAACCTGTATCAGGCGCCGCCCCACCTGAAGGCCAACAACGGTATCTTCATCATCGACGACCTGGGGCGCCAGCGCATCGGCGCGACCGAGTTGCTCAACCGCTGGATCGGTCCGCTCGACGCGGGGGTCGATCAGCTGGCGCTGCAGGGCGGCCACAAGGTGACGCTGCCGTTCGATGCGATGCTGGTGTTTTCCACCAATCTGGCGCCGGGCGCCTTGCTCGATGCGTCGGCGCTGCGCCGGATCGGCTACAAGGTGCATGTGGGCGCGCTGTCCGAGGCCAACTACCGCAAGCTGTTCCGGCACCAGTGCAAGGTGGTGCGCATTGCCTGCGACGAGGCCGCGCTGAGCCATCTGGTGCAGCACCTGCACGGTGCCAGCGCCACCGCGCTGCTGGCCTGCGTGCCGCGCGAATTGCTGGTGCGCATCGTCGACTTCGCCAACTACGCCGGCGCCGCGCCGCGCCTGTGCGCAGCGACGCTCGAGCAGGCCTGGCGCAGTCTGTTCGACGAGTATGTGCTGGACGGCCCGACACTGGCCGACCCGCTGACGCACAACGATCTGTACGAGCGGATCGCATGAAACATCAACGCGCCCTGTTGGTGCTGGCGCTGGCCGGCGTGCTGGGAGCCGGTGCCGTGCTGCTGGCCTCGCGCTGGCTGGTCAGTCAGGGCAGCAGCCGCGCCGGCCGGGTGGTGGTGGCGGCGCAGGACGTCAATCTGGGCCAGCGCCTGGCGCCCGACATGCTCAAGCTGGTCGACTGGCCGGCCGACAGCCTTCCCAAGGGGGCGTTCCCCGACCCGCTCAAGCTGTCCGGGCGGGTGTTGCGCAGCACCGTGCTGCGCGGCGAGCCGCTGTCCGAGGCCAAGCTGGCGCCGGCCGGCACGCTGGGCGGCCTGTCGGCCCTGATCACCGAAGGCAAGCGCGCGCTGACGGTGCGCGTGAACGACGTGATCGGCGTGGCCGGCTTCGCCCTGCCGGGCAATTTCGTCGACATCATCGTCAACACCGAGCAAGAGCGCAGCGCTACGGGCGGCGGGCGGGCGTCGCACATTTCGAAGATTGTGCTCGAACGCATCCTGGTGCTGGCGGTGGCCCAGGAGGTCAGCCGCGACGACACCAAGCCGCACGTGGTCAACGCGGTGACGCTGGAAGTGAGTCCGGAGCAGGCCGAGAACCTCGACCTGGCGCGCAGCGTGGGCACCTTGTCGCTGGCGCTGCGCAACCAGGTCGATCCGGCCGCGGCCGGTACCGAGGGCGCCACCAAACGCAGCCTGCTGTTGCTCGAGCCGCCCGATCCGCCGGCACCGAACGCGCCGCCGGCCGAGCGTGCACCGGCCGCGCGCGCGCCGCTCGCGGCGGCCCGACCGCCACCCCGACCGGCGCTCGCGCTGGCCCGTCTGCAACACGCCTGCGTGGGCGTGATCGACGGCCTGCGCGTGGCCAAGGAATGTTTCTGAATCATCGGTCCGGCTGGTTCTCCCTTCATGTCTATGGAAATGGTCGCAATGAGCGCATGCCCACGCCCCTCGTCGTTTCAGCGCGCCTGCCTGGCATCCGGGCTGGTATTGGCGCTGCTACGCGCGGCGGCCGCCGCCAGCGTGCCGGCGGGCGCAGCGCCGGCCGAACTCGGTCCCCGGTGCAGCGGCCAGGCCGCCACGCCGGCCCACCTGACGCTGCAACTGGGCCGCTCGACGCTGATGCGCCTGAGCGAAGCGGCCATGCAGCGCAGTGTCGGCAATCCGGCCGTGGTGCAGAGCATGCTGCTCGCGCCCGACACCCTGTATCTGCTGGGTGTGGACATCGGCACCACGAATATGATCATCCAGGGAAAAAGCGGCGTGTGCAGCGTCGTCGACATCGTCGTCGGCATGGATCCGTCGGGCTTGCAGGCGGCGCTGGCGGCCATGATGCCCGATGAGAAGGACATCCATGTGGCCGCCGCCGCCGACGCGCTGGTGCTGAGCGGGGCCGTCAGCGACGCCGCCGCCGTGGCGCGCGCCGTCGAGCTGGCCGGCGCCTTCGTGCGCCGCCCGCTGCAGGCGCTGGCGCACGGCAGCGGCGACAAAGGCAGCGCGGGCGTGCCCGGCGCGCAAGCGGGCGCCGCGCCGGCCGGCGGCGCCAATGTGCGCGTGATCAATTTGCTGGCCGTCAGTGCGCCCCAGCAGGTGATGCTCGAAGTGAAAATCGCCGAGGTGTCCAAGTCGCTGCTCGACCAGCTCGACGTGGGCGCCAGCCTGCGCTACGCCAGCGGCAGCTGGGTCACGACGCTGCTGTCGAATTTTTTGAGCGGAAATGCGCATGGTCTGCTGGACGCGAAAAAATCGAACGGCAACCAGTTCACCGTGGCCGCGCAAAAACAGGACGGCCTGGTGCGCATCCTGGCCGAGCCGACCGTGATGGCCATCAGCGGCCAGGAAGGCAGCTTCCTGGCCGGCGGCACCATCTTCATCCCCGTCGCGCAAGGCAACGGCAGCATCGGTCTCGAGCCCAAGGACTTCGGGGTCGGTCTGCGTTTCACCCCCACCGTGCTGGCCGGCGGGCGCATCAATCTGCGCGTTGCGCCCGAGGTCTCTGAGGTGGCCGCCAACGGGGTGGGCGTGTCCGTGTCCGGGGCCAGCAGCGCGACCTTGCCGATCATCACGACGCGGCGCGCCAGTACCACCGTGCAGTTGTTCGACGGCCAGAGCTTCGCGATCGGCGGCCTGATCAAGAATAATCTGGTGACCAATCTGAAAGGCTTGCCGGTGTTAGGCGAGTTGCCGGTGCTGGGCGCGCTGTTTCGCAGCACCGATTTTCAGGAGGACCGCACCGAACTGCTGTTTGTCGTCACCGCCCATCTGGTCAAGCCGCTGCCGCCGAACTACGCCCTGCCGACCGACAAAGTGAGCGCGCCGACCCGCACCGAGCTGTTCCTGCATGGGCAGTTACAAGGACGCAGCGACACGCCGCCACCCGTTTCCGTGTCCGCGCCCGACGGCGCCGGGCGCGCCGCCGCCCAGGTCAGCGGCTTCGAGCTCAAATAGGGACATCCGATGACGCCGCATGCCTACCGTTGCGCCCTTGTCCTGCTGTCGCTGGCGCTGGCGTCCTGCGCCAGCAGCCCGCCGCGCCTGTCCGGCGACACGGTCAGGCTGACGCTGGCCCAGCAGGTGCTCGACCCTGGCGCGCTGCGCAACGCCGGCAGTGTGGCCGGCATCGACGGCCCGGCCGCGCGCGAGGCGCTGTTGCGCTACCAGCGCTCGTTCCAGGAGCCGGCCCCGGCTGCCGCGACGCTGCTCGGCGGCGCCGCCAAGTGAGGCTGCCCAGCATGCGCCGCGCTCGACGCCACTGGCCGGCCGCGCCGCGCCAGCGCGGCGTGTACATCGTCATCTTCGCGCTGGTGATCGTCGTCGTCATCGGCTTCATCGGCATGGCGCTCGACCTGGGCCAGATCTACGCGCGTCGCACCGCCTTGCAAAACGCGGCCGACAGCGCGGCTCTGGCGACCGCCAGGAGTCTCGACGGCACGGGGGCCGGCATCACGGCCGCCGTCACCCAGGGGATCGCGGCGGCGAAAAAATTGCGCCTTCCCTACGCCGGTGCCAACGCCGGCAACGACGCGGTGCTGGACGCGGCGACGGCGGTCACGCTGACCCGCGATGCGTTCAAATTCAGCACCGCGCCCGACACACCGGACGGGGCCTGGCTCGACGAGGCGGGCGCCATCGGTGCGGGGGCCGCCAATCTGTACTACGCCAAGGTCGATACGCGCGACGTGGCGGCGCTCGGTCTG
The DNA here is from genome assembly GCA_038207625.1 of Burkholderiales bacterium. Taxonomy (GTDB): domain Bacteria; phylum Pseudomonadota; class Gammaproteobacteria; order Burkholderiales; family Burkholderiaceae_D; genus JBBQZO01. The sequence goes on from JBBQZO010000036.1 coordinate 54,971, forward strand.
GTCAATACGGCCTTCATCGCCGCACTACCTGGCGGCACGCGCGACGCAACCACCTTCGGTCGGGCGGTGGCGGGGCGCTCCAGCATGAAAATGCTGCCGCTGGGCATCTGCGCGTTGAACCAGACGCCAGGCCAGCAGACGCGCACAAATTCAGCCGGCGCGGCGAATGCCGAGCTGATCGAATGGGGTTTTCGACGCGGCGTCGGCTACAACCTGATGCAACTGAACCCGCTTGGCACGACGCCGGTCAACTACCTGATCAATCCGATCGATCCGGCCAGCGCTGCCGAGAACGTCGGCAACTACAGTCTGGCCATCATCAAGCCCCACGTCTGCACCGGCAGCGTGCCCTTGCCCAGCCTGGGCACGCCGCCGGCGGTGTTCGTCAACGGCGCGTTCCCACTTGCGGCCGTGTTCCAGGAACTCAATTCGCGCTTTGATCAATATGCCGGATCGGTCTGCAACCGCACCAGCGCGCCGCCCGACCGCAACATCCGCGTGTTCTTCAGCGACCCAAGTTACATAAAATGGTGGATGGGCGCGCAAACGGTGCACGCCGCAGTGCCGTCGCCGGCATCGACGGGCAGTTTGCTCACCATCGCCGACATGGCGGCCCCGCCCAATCCGACCGTGGCGGCCAACTACGGACCGCTATGGTCGTATGCGATCCCCGTGAAGGCGGTGGGTGGCGCCAATTTCACCTTGGCCAACTGGAGTTTTCTGTATCCGCCCAACCCGGGACCGCCGCCGTCGGGGCCGGTTGCGGTGTCGGCAAATTATCCCAGCATCGTGGGAACGCAGACCTCGCCCTACAAGTATTCCGCGCTGGCGGGTGCCAACGCGAACCACTTCACGGCGGCCAGTTCGCCACCGGGATTGAGCGAGCGGCGCGTGCTGTATGTGCCGCTGTTGGCCTGTCCGGTAACGGGCAATACGGCCAACGTGCTGGCCATCGGCAAGTTCCTGATGACGTCGCCCGCCACCGCCACGGCGCTGTACGGCGAATTCGGCGGGCTGGTGTCGGCGGCCGATGCGGCAAGCGCCGCCAACCCGACCGTTTCGGTGGACTTGTTCCGATGAGCGCGACCATGCCTATCAAGCAGCCGCAGCGCGGTATCGTCAGCGTGGAGTTCGCGCTGACGTTCAGCATCTTCTGGCTGATCCTGGTGATGTTGCTGCCGTTCGCACAGGCGCTGTGGACCTATAACGTGCTGCACAAGGCGGCCTACGATGCGGCGCGCTACATGGCCTCGGTGCCCTACTATGAAATGATGCATCCGGACCTGGCGCTGGCGGCGTCCGAAACGGCCAAGAAGATGGTGGCCGACGCGGCGCTGGCCGCTCACGTCGATATGTTGTATCCGGTCACGGTAAATTGCAATGGAACGGCTCCTTGCGGTACCACACCGGCCAAGCCAACATCGGTCACGGTGCGATTTGACTACCCAATACTGTTATCGGCATCAGACACCGATTTCGGCGCCACCGTCACCCTGCCGTACACCAATTGAGCGCCGGGAAAACCGATCATGCCAGCCTTCCACCCTTTCCCTCCCCGCCAGCAGCGCGGCGTCGTCACCGTCGAGCTTGGGCTGACGCTGCTGATGTTTCTGACCTGCATCTTCGCCTTCATCGAACTGGCGCGCGCGCTGTACTTGTGGAACACGGTCCAGGAAATCACCCGCCAGGCGGCGCGCATGGCCGCCGTCACCGATTTCAGCGACGCCGGCGCGCTGGCCACCGTGCGAGAGGGCGCGCTGTTTCGCAGCGCCCCGGGACGCCTTTTCGGTGGTGGACTGATCAGCGACGCGTATGTGCGGATCGACTACCTGGCACTGGACAACGCCGGCCAGCTGCAGCCGGTCGCCGCGTTGCCTGGTTGCCCGAAACAGAACTTGATCAATTGCCTCAACGACCCCAACGGCACCAGTTGCATCCGCTTCGTGCGGGTGCGCCTGTGCCAACCCGGCCTGGCGGCCTGCAACGTGCCCTACGTGCCGATGCTGGCGCTGCTCACGCCGCTGTTTACGCGCGCGGACTTCGTGCTGCCGGACGGGAAAACGGAAGTGCGCGCCGAAACGCTGGGATACCGGCCGGGCGCGCCGGACTGCCCCTGACTGCGCACGCAACCGGGCCATCGGCCCACTCATAAGGACCTTCGATGAAAGCCTTGATCATTACCTCCGACAGTGCGCTGCATGCCGAGATCGTCAGCCAGGGCGGCTCGCGCATGCCGGCGCTCACGCTGGTGGCGCTGCGCACCAGCCTGCGCGACGCCGCCGAGCGGCTGGCGGCCGAATCGCCCGAACTGGTGATCGTCGATGCCAGCGCCATCGACGAGGGCGAGCTGGCGCTGCTCGAGCGGCTCGCCAAGCTCTACCCGGGCGCCGCGTTCATGCTGCTCACGCGCGGCCAGCAGCAGGACATGCTGATCCGCGCGATGCGCGCCGGCGTGCGCGAGGTGCTGGCACTGCCGCTGGTGCACCGCGCCTTCCACGAGGCGCTCGACCGGCTCGCCGTCGTCAGCGGCAGCGCCCGGCGGCACGACGGCAAGGTGCTCGCCTTCATCTCCTGCAAGGGCGGCAGCGGCGCCACCTTCATCGCCACCAACTTCGGCTACGCCTTGGCCAGCCTGGCCGGCAAGAAGACCCTGCTGATCGACCTGCACGGTCAGTTTGGTGACGCCACGCTGTATGTGTCCGACCAGAAGCCGAGCATGACGCTGTCGGACATCTGCAGCCAGATCGGACGCATGGACGCGGCCTTCCTGATGTCCTCGCTGGTGCAGGTGGCGCCCGGTTTCGCGATCCTGGCGGCGGCCGATGATCCGACCCGCGCGACCGACATGAAGCCCGAACACATCGACGCCATCTTGCAGCTGGCGCGCCAGAATTTTGATTACATCGTGCTTGACGTGGGGCGCCAGATCGACGCGATCACGCTGCGCGCGCTCGATAGCGCCGACGTCATCTATCCGGTGCTGCAGCTGGCCTTGCCGGACATTCGCGACGCGCGCCGCCTGCTCGATATCTTCCGCTCGCTCGGTTATCCGGCGGCCAACACGCGCCTGATCGTCAACCGCTACGAGAAGGGCGGCAAGCTGCGCCTGGTCGACCTGCAAAGCGCGCTCGGCGTCGAGGTGGCGCACACCATGCCCAACGATTACGTGGCCGTGACCGACTCGGTCAATCAGGGCGTGGCGGTGCTGCAGCTGTCGCGCGCCTCGGCCGTCGCGAAAAGCCTGGCCGATCTGGTCGAACTGGTCACCGAGTGCCGCGCGTCGGAAAGCCGCGGTCTGTTCGAGCGGCTGTTCGGGCGCAGCGACGCTGGCGCCACCCACTAAGGAGAAACCGCCATGACCTTGCGCGAACGCCTGTCCAGTCCGGACGAGACCCCGCCGGCGCTGAGCATTACCGGTCTGCCCAGCCATGCCTATCAGCAGCTCAAGAAGACCATGCACCAGACCATCCTCGACCGGATCGACCTGGAGCGCCTGAAACGCCTCACCACCGAGCAGTTCAAGCACGAGCTGGCGCTGCTGGTGCAGCGCATCATCGAGGAAGAGCGCATCGTGCTCAACCAGCACGAGCGGCACAGCCTGGTGCTCGACATCCAGTACGAGATGCTCGGCTTCGGCCCGCTGGAACCCTTGCTGGCCGATCCCAGCGTGTCGGACATTCTGGTCAACACCTACGCCAAGGTGTACGTCGAGCGGCGCGGCAAACTCGAGCTGACCGACGTGACCTTCCACGACAATGCGCACCTGATGAAGATCATCGAGAAGATCGTCTCGCGGGTCGGGCGCCGGGTCGACGAGTCGAGCCCGATGGTGGACGCGCGCCTGCCCGACGGCTCGCGCGTGAACGCGATCATCCCGCCGCTGGCGGTGGACGGCCCGCTGCTGTCGATCCGCCGCTTCGCCGTCCATCCGCTGACGGTCGACAACCTGCTCGACTTCAAGAGCCTGACCCCGCCGATGGTGCAGGTGCTCGCCGCGCTGGGCGTGGCCAAAATCAACATCCTGATCTCGGGCGGCACCGGCAGCGGCAAGACCACGCTGCTGAACCTGCTGTCGGGTTTCATTCCGGCCAGCGAGCGCATCGTCACCATCGAGGACGCGGCCGAGCTGCAGATGCGCCAGCCGCACGTGGTGCGGCTCGAGACGCGCCCGCCCAACATCGAGGGCAAGGGCGAGGTGACGCAGCGCGCGCTGGTGCGCAACGCGCTGCGCATGCGGCCCGACCGCATCATCCTGGGCGAGGTGCGCGGCGCCGAGGCGCTCGACATGCTGCAGGCGATGAACACCGGCCACGAAGGCTCGCTCGCCACGATCCACTCGAACACCCCGCGCGACGCCCTGGCGCGGCTCGAGAACATGGTGGGCATGGCCGGCGTGAACCTGACCCCGCGCGCCACGCGCCAGCAGATTTCGTCGGCCGTGACGGTGGTGCTGCAGGTCACGCGCCTGACCGACGGCGCGCGCAAGCTGGTGAGCATGCAGGAAATCACCGGCATGGAGGGCGACGTCATCGCCATGCAGGAGATCTTCCGCTTCGACCAGACCGGCGTGAGCCAGGACGGCAAGGTGCAGGGCCACTTCTGCGCCACCGGGGTGCGGCCGCGCTTTGCCGACCGCCTGCGCCTGTTCGGCGCGGCCGTGCCCGACTCCGCGTTCGATCCCGCCCGCGTCTACGAATAATCCGCCAGGAGAGCATGATGGATGCAGTTTTCTACGGCTTTACGGTGCTGCTGTTCGCGGCGGTGATCCTGCTGATCGAAGGCGCCTACCTGTGGTGGTCGGGCACCCACGGCGGCGGCGCCCAGCGCATTGCGCGCCGCCTGCGCCTGATGTCGGGGGTGGACGGCGGCGAGCGCGAAAAGGTCTCGATCCTGAAGCAGCGCCGCTACAGCAGCGGCGACTGGCTGGACGGCTTCCTGCACCGGCGCCGCCTGGCGCACGCGATCGACCGCCTGCTGGTGCAGTCGGGCCTGCGCTGGACCGTGGCGCAGTTCATCGCCGCCTCGCTGGGCGGCATGTTGCTGGCCTCGCTGCTGCTGATCATGCGCCCGGTGCCGCCGCTGGCCAAGGTGGTGATCGCGTTCGCCTTCATGATGGTGCCGTACATCCTGGCGCTGCGGGCGCGCGCCGCGCGCCTGGTCAAGATCGAGGAGCAGCTGCCCGAGGCCGCCGATTTCCTGGCGCGGGCGATGCGCGCCGGCCATTCGTTCACCAACGTGCTGCAGATGGTCGGCACCGAGCTGCCGGAGCCGCTCAGCGGCGAGTTCCGCGCCGCCCACGAAGAGATCAACTACGGCGTGCCGATGAACGAAGCGCTGTACAACCTGGCCGACCGGATTCCCCTGACCGACCTGCGCTACCTGATCATCGCGGTGGTGATCCAGCGCGAATCGGGCGGCAACCTGGCCGAAATCCTCGGCAACATCAGCTACATCATCCGCCAGCGCCTGAAGCTGATCGCCAAGGTGCGCGTGCTCTCGGCCGAGGGGCGCATGTCGGCCTGGGTGCTGGGGCTGCTGCCGTTTTGCGTGATGGCTTTCATGATGGTGCTGAACTACGACTACGTCAGCGTGCT
>JBBQZO010000037.1:0-59361 GCA_038207625.1 Burkholderiales bacterium
CGTGAGCATTTGATAATTTAAGTATGCAGCGGACCGAAATCCGCTGGCACCTTCATCAAACGCCCACACTTATCGACTGTTAATTTTTAAAGAACTTGTTCTGTATTTCTTGCTACTTGGTGACAAAGCGTTTTGTTTGTCTGCAGCAGAGAGATGAGATTATGCGGCGTTTTGCGTTTTTCGTCAAGCTCTGATTTTTACTACCCAGCCCTTCCAGGCCGCCCGTTTTGCCCGGCAAGTTGCACCGTTCAGCGGGAGGCGAACTATAGCGAAACGGCCCCGGTTTGACAAGCTTATTCGGGGCTAAGGCCCCACACGGGCGTAAAATGGCTACTTTCCTGATTTGATGCTTGCCATGACTATCCTGCTCTCTACCCTGAATGCCCGCTACGCCCACGCTTCGCTGGGCCTGCGTTACCTGTTGGCGAACATGGGGCCGCTGCAGCACCGCACGCGGCTGCAGGAATTCGTGATCGGCACCAAGACCACCGAGATCGTTGAGAAACTGCTCGCCCATGCGCCGACGATCATCGGCTTCGGCGTATATATATGGAACGTCGAAGAAACCACCAAGGTCGTCGCGATGCTAAAGCTGGTGGCGCCGCAGGTAACCATCATCCTCGGCGGACCGGAGGTGTCGTATGAACCTGGCGAGCAGCAGATCGTGCAACTGGCCGACTATTTGGTGACAGGCTGGGGCGACGTGACGTTCCCCAAGCTGTGCGACGCACTGCTGAATGGCCCGAAGCCGCTGATGAAAATCCATGCGGGCGTGCAGCCGCCGATGGCCGAGATCGCGATGCCGTACTCCTTATATACAGAGCACGATATCGCGCACCGCATCATCTACGTCGAGGCGTCGCGCGGCTGCCCGTTCAAGTGTGAGTTCTGCCTGTCCGCGCTGGACAAGACGGCCTGGCCGTTCGCGCTCGAGACGTTCTTGGCTGAACTCGAGAGTCTGCATGCGCGTGGCGCGCGGCTGTTCAAGTTTGTCGACCGCACTTTTAACCTGAACATCAAGACCAGCCTGAAGATCATGCAGTTCTTCCTCGACAAGCTGGCGGCCAACCCGGACGACCCGGTGTACGCCCATTTCGAACTGGTTCCCGATCACCTGCCGGACGCGCTCAAGGAAGGCATCAGCAAGTTTCCGCCCGGCGCGCTGCAGTTCGAGATCGGCATCCAAAGTTTCAACCCGGACGTGCAAGCTTTGGTGAGCCGCAAACAAGACAACCAGAAGGCGGCCGAGAACATCCGCTGGTTGTGCGAGCAGTCGCACGCCCACCTGCACGTGGACCTGATCGCCGGTTTGCCGGGCGAGGACATGGCCAGTTTCGCGCGCGGCTTCAATCGCCTGGTCGAATTGAAACCGCACGAGATCCAGTTCGGCATCTTGAAGCGCTTGCGCGGCACGCCCATCATCCGCCACACCGCAACCTATGGCATGGTGTTCGATCCGTATCCGCCATACACGATCCTGGCGACCAATCTGATCGACTTCGCGACCATGCAAAGACTGGTGCGCTTCGCCCGTTACTGGGATCTGGTGGCCAATTCGGGCCGCTTCGCGCACACCATCAGCCACTTGCTGGGCGCGACGCCATTCGAGAATTTCATGGATTTTTCCGACTGGATCTACAGCAAAACCGATGCGACCCACCGGATCGCACTCGACAAGCTGGCCAACCTGGTTGGCCAGTGGTTGCAGCTGCAAGGCATGGGCAATGAAGCGGCGATCCGCCTGATCACCAGCGACTACGCGGGCCGCGTCGACAGCGCCGCGCCGAAGGCGGCGCCGACCGTGGCCGCGCCGGCCCGCCAGGCACGCCACCTGGCAGCCTAGCGCACGGCTGCAATCCGGTGGCGGCGGCGGCGAAACTCCCTTACACTGAGGCATGCCAATAGCCAATGCCCCCACCCTCACACTCAGCGACGCCACCTCTGGCGCGGCGCAGACGGTATCGGCCGGCGGCATCTGGCAAGTGCATGCGCTGGCCCAATGCGGCGTGCTCGATCAGCTCGAGGCGACGCTGAAGGGGCTCAAGCAGCGCGCCGAGCTCAGTTGGGATCTGTCGGCCATCATCAGCATCGACCATATCGGCGCCCAGTTATTCTGGAATAGCTGGGGCAAGCAACGCCCGCACGCGCTGACGCTGGCCCCGGCCCAGGAGGAATTTTTCCTGCGCATCGAAAAGGCCGGTCCACTGGCGCTGGCGCGCCCGCGCACCAATCGGCTGACCTGGGTGATGAAGCTGGGCCTGACGATGCTGTCATTCTTCGAGCATCTGGGCGGCATGGTGCGCCTGATCGGACAAGTCACGCAAGACCTCGGACGCTTCGCGCGCCGCCCGCTGCGCGGACCATGGCGCGAGATTTCCGCCAATGTGTTCCACGCCGGCTTCCAGGCGCTCGGCATCACCGCCCTGGTGGGCTTTCTGATCGGGGTGGTGTTGTCGTATTTGTCGGCCCAGCAGCTGCGCACCTTCGGCGGCGACATCTATCTGGTCAACATTCTGGGCATGAGCATCATCCGCGAACTGGGACCACTGCTGGCGGCGATTTTGGTGGCGGGCCGCTCGGGCTCGTCAATCACTGCCCAGTTGGGCGTGATGCGGGTCACCGAGGAACTCGACGCGATGCTGGTGATGGGGATCTCGCACGGCTTCCGACTGATCATGCCGAAGGTGATCGCGCTGGCCATTTCGATGCCGCTGTTGGTGGTCTGGACCGACGCAATGGCGCTGATCGGCGGCATGGTTTCGGCCAAGGTCGAACTGAGCCTGTCGCCCCAGTACTTCATTCAAAAGCTGCCTGACGCGGTGCCGCTGGCGAACTACATGATCGGGCTGGGCAAGGGCGCCGTGTTTGGCGTGCTGATCGCGCTGGTGGCATGCCACTTCGGCTTGCGCATCAAGCCCAACACGGAAAGCCTCGGGCACGGCACCACCACCTCGGTGGTCACCGCGATCACCGTGGTGATTCTGGCCGACGCGGTGTTTGCGATCGTGTTTAGCGGAGTCGGCTACTGATGACGCAGCCGCCCATCAAACGCGAACGCTGCCAACCGGCCGGCAAGGACCCCGAGCCACGCGAACCGGCGCAGCCGGCGCCCACGCCGGTCGTCCAGATCACCGGACTGTGGACCAAGTTCGGCCACACCGTCGTGCACCAGGACCTGAACCTGGACATTTATCAGGGCGAAGTGCTGTCCATCGTGGGCGGCTCGGGCACCGGCAAGACGGTGCTGTTGCGCCAGATGCTGGGGCTCGAGCGTCCCACGCGCGGTTGCGTGCGGGTGTTTGGCGAGGACATCAGCGAAGCCGACGCCGATCAGCTGCAAGGCATGCGCAACCACTGGGGCATGCTGTTCCAGCAGGGCGCGCTGTACTCGGCGCTGACGGTGTTCGACAATATCGCCCAGCCGATGCGCGAGCTGCGCGTGCTGCCCGAGGACCTGATCCGCGATGCCGTGCTGCTGAAGATGGAGATGGTCGGGCTAGGCGCCGAGCATGCGCCGAAGATGCCGTCCGACCTGTCCGGGGGCATGATCAAGCGCGTCGCGCTGGCGCGTGCGCTGGCGCTCGAGCCGCGTTTGCTGTTCCTCGACGAGCCTACCGCCGGGCTCGACCCGGATCTGTCGGAAAGCTTCGTGGCACTGATCCGCTCGCTGCACCGCGAACTGGGCCTGACGGTGGTGATGGTCACGCACGATCTGGACACCCTGTTCGCGCTGTCGACGCGCATCGCGGTGCTGGCCGAAAAACACGTCATCGCGCTGGGACCGACGCGCGATATCATCAAGGTGAACCATCCGTTCATCAAACAATTTTTCCTCGGTGACCGTGGCAAGCGGGCGCTGACCGCGCTGGCCCATGGCCGCGCCGAGCACTAGGAAACGGAGTCCAGCGATGGAAAACAGATCACACGCCCTGATGACGGGTTTTTTCACGATCGCCCTGCTGATCGGAACCGTGCTGGCCGGCATCTGGTTCAACCGCGACCGGGTGGTGCGGGTGCCGTATCTGGTGGCCACGTCGCTGTCGGTGCCGGGCCTCAATCCCCAGGCGGCGGTGCGCTATCGCGGGCTGGAAGTGGGCAAGGTCGACGACATCGGTTTCGATCCCAAGGTGGCCGGGCAAATCCTGGTGCACATCAGCGTCAACCCAGACACGCCGGTCACCAAATCGACCTACGCCACGCTTGGTTACCAGGGTGTGACGGGAATCGCCTACGTCCAGCTGGACGACGACGCCAGCTCGGCCACCCTGATGCCCAGCGATGCTGAACACATGGCGCGCATTCCGCTGCGGGCCGGCTTCATGGACCAGCTGGAATCGCGCGGCAAGGCGATCCTGGCCCAGACCGAGGAGTTCAGCAAGCGCGCCAACGAGCTGCTCGGCCCGGCCAACCAGAAGGCGCTGGCCAGCGCCATCGAGCATGTCAGCGCCAGCGCCGACCAGTTCGGCAAGCTCGCGCACGCGCTCGAACCGACTGTCGCCGCGCTGCCCGCGCTGGCCACCCAAACCCACCAGACGCTCGCCTCGTTCGACGCCTTCTCGCGCGATGCGCGCCGCTTGTCCAACAACTGGGACCAGCTGGCCACCAATCTGCAGGCGCCCAACGGACCGGTGGCGCGCCTGACCAGCACCGTCGAACGGGTCGGCGACTCGCTCGGCGGCATCGCCAGCGACGTCGAACTGCAGGCGCTGCCGCACGTCGTGGCGATGACCGACGAGGCGCGCAGTTCGCTGCGCGCCGTCAAGCGCACCATGAACAATCTCAACGAGCGCCCGCAAAGCCTGATCTTTGGCGCGCCCGGCGTCGCGCCCGGACCAGGCGAAGCCGGCTTCCACGCCCCGACCCCATGAGGACCACCTTGAAGCCATCCCTGCGTCTTTGCTTAGCGCTGTGCGCCAGTGCCGCGCTGGCCGGCTGTGCCGGCAACGCCGCGGCGCCGTCCGTGCTGTTCGACTTCGGCCCGCTGCCCGTCCCCAGCGCCGGCGTGCCGGCGCCCGCGCCGATCAACGCGCTGGTGATCGCCGACGCCACCGGCTCGGCCCTGCTCGACAGCCAGTCGATGTATTACCGGCTCAATTACGCCGACCCGCTGCAGGCGCGCGCGTATGCGAACAGCCACTGGAGCAGCACCCCGCTGCAGCTGCTCACAAGCCGCCTGAAAACCCGCATCGCCCAGGCCGGCGTGAAAGTGCTGGCGCTCACCGACGCCAGCAACGACGCGCCGCTGCTGCGCATCGAAGTCGATGAATTCGCCCACAACTTCGACAGTCCCAGCCAGAACAGCGCCCGGCTGGTGCTGCGCGCTTCGCTGTTTCGCGGCCACCAACTGGTCGACCAGCAGACCTTTATCCACCAGAACGCCTCGCACAGCGCCGACGCGGCCGGCGGCGCGCGCGCGCTGGCACAGGCGTCGGATGCGGCTGCGCAGGACATCCTGGTCTGGCTGGCCACGCTCAAGCCACGGAAAGAATGACCGAGCCGGCCAACGTCCCCGCGCAACGCGCCTCGCCGGTCGCGCGCGCCGCCTTGCTGGCCTATGTGCTGCTGATCGTGTACGCCAGCTGGTTTCCGTTTTCCGGCTGGCGCAGCACCGGCCTGTCGCCGCTGGCATGGTGCCACACGCGCATGCCGCGTTACTGGACGCTGTTTGATGCCAGTATCAACATCATCGGCTATGTGCCGCTGGGCATCCTGATCCTGTCGGCGCTGTACCCGCGCGTGCGCGGCGCCATGGCCATCATGCTCGCCACGCTGTGCGGCATCGCGCTGTCGGGCACGATGGAATCGGTGCAGAGCTATCTGCCCAGCCGGGTGCCATCGAACCTCGATTTCATCACCAATGTCACGGGCTGCCTGATCGGCGCGTGCATCGGTGCGCGCGGCACCCGGGTGTTTCTCGACCAGGGCCGCCTGCTCGAGTTGCGCCATCGCTGGTTCGCCCAGCATGCCAGCCAGGGCCTGGTGCTGATGCTGCTGTGGCCACTGGCCCAGATCTATCCGCAAGCGTATCTGTTCGGCCATGGCCAGTTGCTGCCGATCGTCTCGGAGTTGCTGTCGGGCTGGCTGGACATGAATATCGACCTGGTGGCCATGATGCACCCGGGCGCCATCCTCACAGCCGAGCAATACTGGCTGTCGGAGACCATCATCACCGCCTGCGGCATGACTGGCGCGATGCTCACGCTGCTGTGCCTGCTCAAGCGCGCGGCCCCGCGCGGCGCGCTCATCGTCGGCGCCATCGCCAGCGCGCTGCTGGTGAAAAGCCTGGCCAGCGCGCTGCTGTTCACACCGGAAAATGCCTTCGTGTGGATCACCCCCGGCGCCGAGGGCGGCTTCTTGATCGGCCTGATCATGCTCGCCGGCCTGGCCTTCGCCCCGCTCGCAGCGCAACGCCGACTGGCGGTGCTGACGCTGGGTCTGTCGCTGGTGTTGCTCAACACGATACCGGTGAACCCGTATTTCTCGGCCACGCTGCAAAGCTGGGTCCAGGGAAAGTTTCTCAACTTCAACGGTGCGGCCCAGTTCCTGTCGCTGATGTGGCCATTTTTCGCGTTCTGGTTCCTGCTGCTTCCGTCCCATAAACTCAATCGCGAGTAAGAACGCGTATCATGGCAGCTGCACCGACCAACGAGATCGACAATGACTGACAAACCGTATTACCAACACCACGTTTTCTTCTGCATGAACACGCGCGAAGACGGCCGCCCATGCTGCGGCGAACAGGGCGCGCAAGCGGCCCAGCAACATGCGAAGCGCCGCATCAAGCAGCTCGACATGAACGGACACGAAAAAATCCGCATCAACCAGGCCGGCTGCCTGGACCGCTGCGAAGAGGGCCCGGTGCTGGTGGTCTACCCGGAAGGCACCTGGTACACCTACGTCGACACCAGCGACATCGACGACATCATCGACACCCACCTGATCGGCGGCCAGGTCGTCGAACGCCTGAAGATCTGAGGCGAGGCGTGATGAACAAGAAATCCCAGCCCTTCCTGCTCGACGGCGGCGCCGGCCAGATGGAAGGCATGCTCGACCTGCCGGCCGAGGCGCCGCGCGGCATCGCCCTGATCGCCCACCCGCACCCGCTGTACGGGGGCACGATGGACAACAAGGTGGCGCAGACGCTGGCGCGCACCTTCGTCGCGCTCGGCTATGTGGCCGCGCGCATCAATTTCCGCGGCGTGGGCGGGTCGGCCGGCGTGCACGACGACGGACGCGGCGAGACCGACGACATGGCCATCTTGCTGGCCCATATGCGGCAACAGTATCCCGGCCTGCCGGTGGCGCTGTCGGGCTTTTCCTTCGGCACCTTCGTGCAGGCGCAGTTGCAGCAGCGCCTGCTTGCGGCCGGCACACCGGCCGAGCGGCTGGTGCTGGTCGGTACCGCGGCCGGCAAGTGGCCGATGCCCGACGTGCCGGCCGACACCATCCTGATCCACGGCGAGGTCGACGACACCATCACCCTGACCCAGGTCTTTGACTGGGCCCGCCCGCAAGACATCGCGGTGATCGTGATTCCCGGCGCCGACCATTTTTTCCACCGCAAGCTACAGCACATCAAGAACTTCGTGATCGGACTGTGGCGGCGCGACGACGAGGCGGCCAGCTAACGCCGTCGCATTTCTTTTTTTCCGGGCGGCGCAGCCCCAGCGCGCCGCCCGCCTTGCCCTTATTTGGAACTCCCATGAAAAAACTCTTCGCGGCACTCGCTACCAGTGTCTTGTTGCTCACCTCGGCCGTGGCCCAGACACTGCCACCGCCCACCATCGCCGCCAAATCGTGGATTTTGCTCGACGCCACCAGCGGCCAGGTGATCGCCTCGCAAGACCCGTCGGCCCGGGTGGAACCGGCCTCGCTGACCAAGATCATGACGGCCTACCTGACCTTTGCCGCGCTGCGCGACAAGAAACTCGACATCAACCAGATGGTCACCGTCTCCACGCGCGCCTGGAAAGTGGACGCGAGCAGCTCGAAGATGTTCATCGACCCGGCCACCCCGGTCAAGGTGAACGACCTGCTGTACGGCCTGATGGTGCAATCCGGTAACGACGCGGCCGTCGCGCTGGCCGAGGCAGTGGCCGGCGACGAAGCGGCCTTCGTGGTGCTGATGAACCGCGAAGCGGAGCGCATGGGCCTGAAGGCGACCCACTTCGCCAACCCGCACGGCCTGCCCAGCCCGGAGAACTATTCGACGGCGCAGGACTTGTCGGTGCTGGCCGCGCGCGTGATCGCCGACTATCCCGAGTTCTACAAGATCGACTCGGTCAAGAGCTACACCTACAACAAGATCACCCAGCCGAACCGCAACCGCCTGCTGTGGCTGGACCCGACCGTGGACGGCATGAAGACCGGCCACACGGAAGCGGCCGGCTACTGCATGATCGCCTCGGCGCACCGCCCCAACGGCGCCAGCGAGCGGCGTTTGATCTCGGTGGTGCTGGGCACCAATTCGGACCAGGCGCGCACCCAGGAAAGCCAGAAGCTGCTCAACTGGGGCTTCCAGAACTTTGACACCGTCAAGCTGTACACCCGCGGCCAGGCGGTGGCGACGCCGGAAATCTGGAAGGGTTCCAAAGGCACCGTGAAGATCGGCTTCGTCAACGACGTGCTGGTGACCGTGCCCAAGGGCGTGGCCGGCAAGCTCAAGCCGGTGCTCGAGCGCAAGGATCCGCTGGTCGCGCCGCTGGCCCAGAACAGCCGGGTTGGCACGCTGAAGATGATGGTGGACGGCAAAGCCATCATCGAACTGCCGGTGGTCGCGCTGGAAGCCATTCCGCAGGCGTCGATCTTCGGTCGCGCCTGGGATTCGATCCGCCTGTGGATGCGCTAACACGCCGCGCGCGCCGCGCGCCAGCCTGACGCGGCGGCGGCGCCGGAAAACCCAGTCGCGTCAGCCGGCCAGCGTCTGGTCGAGCGACTGCTGGGCCCAGCCAAACGCCGCTGAACTGGCCGGCGCCAGGCTGTGCGCGTCGATCCCCAAGCTGACCGCCAGCACGGCGGCGCGCTCGCTCATGCCCCGTTCGAGCAGCAGCGCCAGCATCAAGAACGGTCCGTACGGGCCGCCCGAGCGCAGCAACACCTCGCCCACCGGCGCCGACAAGTGCATCGTGGCGAGGACATTGGCCATCGGCATGCCGAGCAGCACGTCAAACACCGACAACATCCCCACCAGAAACAACTCGTCGCGCTGGGCCGGCGCCAGCACCGGCGCGCTGACCAGCTCGAGCAAACGGGCGCGCGTCAGCGCCACCTCCAGCAGCGCCTCGTCGCGCCCGCCACCGCCACCGAGGCGGAACATCGACACCGTCAGCCAGCGATACAGGTGGCCGCGCCCCAGCACCACGATCGCCTGGCCCAGACTGGTGATCGTGCCGGCGTGTCCGATGGCCGGCGAATTGGCCCATTTCAACAGTTGAAACGTGATGCCGGGGTCGCGCTTGGCGGCATCAGCCAGTTCGGCCAGCGCAGCCTCGCCGCGCAGCAGGTTGAGCAGCGCGATGGCGGCCAGCCGGCTCTGGTCGAGCTTGCCGTCCGGGTCCGGCCGGTCCGGCTGGGTCACAAACTCGCCCAGGAAGTAACGGCAGCCCAGCGCCAGACACATGCGCTGTTCATCCCAACTGGCCACCCCTTCCACGCAGATCGCCAGCGCCGGTGCGTGCGCGCGCAACTGACGCACGAGTGCCTGGAACTGCTCCAGGCCGAACGCGTTCAAGTTCAGGATCACGATGTCGCAGGCGTCCACGTCCGACAGTGCGTCGGTCGCGTCGGCCAGCCCGGCCAGCGCGACCTTGCAAGCGCCTTCGCGCAGCGCGTTCAGCCGCCCGCCCAATGGCACCGCAGCGGTCTGCGGGCGCGCAATGACGAACACCGTGTTGGGCGCCAGCAGCGCCAGATGGCGCTGGAACAGCACCGCATCGAGCGTGAGCGGGATCAACGCCAGCCGGCGCTGGGCGAACTCGGGGATGCGCGCGGCCAGCAGCGCCTCGATCAGGGCGCTCTCGGCACCCGGCCGGCACGCCGCGCTGGCCGACAGCGCAAAGCGATAACCGCACAGGCGGTTGTTGTCATCGATGATTTCTTCACGGCACAGCAGCGCCGTCGCGGGATCGCCGCCGCTGCTGGCGGCGCCAGCTGGCAAGGCCGGCAACGCCGACGCGGGCGCCGGCACGGGCATCGGCGGCCCCGAACGTCTGCGCGGGAACCACGAGAACAAGCCAGAGAACCACCCCACCCGATACCTCCATGGCGCATGAAAGGTCATGCCTGTGACAAATCATACTGCCGAGCACGCCGGCTGACCAAGACATGTCGACGCCGGGATATGGCGGCCACGCCCGCGCCGCGCTTGTTGCATGGCTGGCCAGACAAGGTTGTCGCCGTCGCCATTGTTGAGCCGGTTTGCCTTGTACGGATAGCCTGACGGCAGCCGAGCAGGGCCGCTACCTTCGCAGCGCGACCGCCTGCGCATCGGCATGCGCAATGACGTGTCTTCTCGGCAGTATGCTTATCTAAGGGATAGGTAAACGTTTCACATTGTCAGAGATGCATATAAAATCGATAATTCCCGCTCCGGTATCGCCTGACGCGGCGCGTCTCCTCCTGTTATGGGATGAGTCTCTCACATGAATGAAAGATAACCAGATGAGCAACAATATGAACTATAAGCACCTCGCAGCAGGACTGTTGTTGGCGCTGGGCATGGTCGGTGCCGCATCGGCAGACACGCTGTTTTCCGATAGTTTCCAAGGCGACCTGAGCCAGTGGAATTCAAACACCGGCGGCGTCATCGTGGCCGACCCGCTGGTATCGGGCGGTTCCGCCCTGGCGTTTGCCCGTTCTATCGGCGGTGGCGACCTGTTCGCCGGCGCGACGGTGACCTCATCGACCAGCGATACCTTCATCTTGTCCTACGACTACCTGGGGATCGGCGCCGGCGGCGGCTACGTCGGCATCAACCGCGATGGCGGCGAAACCTGGCTGGCCGGCGACGGCAGCTTCCCGACGGACAATAGCAATCCGGATACGGGTACCTGGCAACATGTGAGCTTCCAGTTCACCCAAGCCGGCGCCATCACGCTCAAACTGGAACAATGGGATGGCCAGAACCAAACCCCCATGCAAGCCTATTTCAAGAACCTCGTGCTGACCGATGCGAATGGCGTGACCGCCGTACCAGAGCCAGAATCGTACGCCATGCTGCTGGCCGGCCTGGGCCTGCTCGGCTTCATGCGCCGTCGCAAAGCCAAACAGGCTTAATGAGCCAGATGCCGTCTCGGCGCGCCAGCGACTGAGAAAAAATGCCGTTCAGCGTGACGCTGAGCGGCATTTTTTTTGCCACATTGAACGTGTAAGCCGTCGTACATGCTGCCGGCGGCTCGGCGCCATATTGCCCCCTACACGGCAAGCCGTGCCTGCGAACGCTTGGTCGTCGATTGCCCACGCACGCCGGGCGCACCGTACCGCGGGAATGCCTGGGGAGCGCGCCGCACACCATCGGTCGTTGGCTCGCTATAATCGCAAGCTCGCAGCGTGCGCGGTCCGCGCACCACACTTCTTCACCGTCCTCCGAAAGGCGACCATGTCCGACACCTCTTCTAGCAACCTGTTCTGCCCGCGCATCGTCACCAGCGCCGGCGGCCCGAGCCTGTCGCGCGTGGTGGCCGGCATGTGGCGCATGAGCGAATGGGGCATGACGGCGCAGCAGCGCGTCGATTTCATCGAGCACTGCATCGCGCTGGGCGTGACCAGCTTCGACCATGCCGACATCTACGGCGGCTACGGCGTCGAGGCGCTGTTCGGCGAGGCGCTGCGCCTGCAGCCGTCGCTGCGCGCGCGCATTGAAATCGTCAGCAAGTGCGGCATCAAGCTGGTCGCCCCGCAGCGCCCGGCCCACACCATTCAGCACTACGACACCAGCGCGGCCCACGTCACCGCCTCGGTCGAGCAATCGCTCACAGCGCTCAATACCGACTACCTCGACCTGCTGCTGATTCACCGACCCGACCCGCTGATGAACTTCGACGAGCTGGCACACACCTTCACGACGCTGCGCGCGGCCGGCAAAGTGCGTCACTTCGGGGTGTCCAATTTCAGCCGCCACCAGTTTGCATGCCTGCACAAGCGCTTCCCGCTGGTCACCAACCAGGTCGAGTTTTCGCCGCTGCACACCGCCCCGCTGTTCGACGAAACCTTCGACGGTCTGCAGGACGCGGGCGTGGCGCCGATGATCTGGTCGCCGCTGGCGGGTGGTCGCTTGTTTTCCGATGGCGACGCGCACACGGCGCAGCTGCGCGGCGTGATCCAGGGCATCGCCGACGCGCTGGCCCAGCCGTTCGCCAGCGTGGTGTTCGCGTGGATCATGCAACTGCCGGCGCGCCCCTTGGTACTGACCGGCAGCGGGCGCATCGCCTCGGTGGCGGCGGCTGTGGCGGCCACCAGCGTCACGCTCAGCCGCAGCGAATGGTTCGCGATCCTGCGCGCGGCACGCGGACACGACGTAGCCTGATCCGCGCGCCCGGCCGCGCTTGCGCCGGGTGCAAAGCACGGCGCAAGCGCGCCGCCTTGCTTGTCGCTTGCGGCCAGCAAGCCGGCGTGTCAGCCACGCCAGTGCGACCGCGCCGCTAGTCCTGATACAGCTGCGGCGGGGCGATGCCGCGCCAGCCCTGATGCCAGGCCAGATTGAGCAGCAGCGTCAGGCAAATATACACGGCGAAAAACAAGGCGAAAAACAGCGCTTGCAGCCACGCCAGCAAGGCCAGATTGAGCACCAGCAGTGCCAACGCCAGCATGCTCTTCGGTTGCTTGGAGCTGGGGAAACGCAGCGTCGACACCATCAGGCTGGCCACGCCGGCCATTACCAGCACCAGCCAGTAACCCTGGGCCGTCGTCGCCAGCGGCTGCGGCCAGGCGATCACCACCGAGGCCACGCAGGCCGCGCCGGCAGTGCTGGGGATGCCCACGAAATAGCGCGGATCGGTGCGCCCGACGTTGACGTTAAAGCGCGCCAGCCGCATGATGCCGCAGGCCACGTAGAAGAAGCAGGCGATGCCGCCCAGGCGCAGCAACAGCGGTTGATGTGCGCCCAGTTGCACGAAACCGTAGCAGTACATCAGCACCGCGGGCGCGCAGGCGAAGTTCATGCCGTCGGCGATCGAATCGAGCTGCACGCCGAAGTCCGAACTGGTACCGGTGGCGCGCGCCACGAAGCCGTCGAGCGCGTCGAACACGCCGGCCAGCACCAGCAAGATGGCCGCCATCCGGTAGTCCTGCGCGCTGCCGATGAAGGCGTTGTCGACGGCGATGACGATGCTGCCGAAGCCGCAGGCGATCGACAACAGGGTCACAAAGCTGGGCAGGGCAAACTTGGCGCGGCGCAGGCGCTGCTGGTTGGTCGGTTTCAAATTCGGTCGCATTCTAGACGGGCAGGCGCGCGGTCGCGCCACTGGCCCGTATTCTACCGCGTGCGCAGCAGCCAGGCGCCGCGCTGCCGGCGCGCGCCGGCGCCAGCGAGGAAATAGGGCAGAACAGCGGGGATCAGCGGGTGAATTCGGCTTCTTCGTCAAACGCGTCGGCGCAGCTCTTGCCGCAGAAGCGGCGCACGCTGTCGAGCGGCTTCTCGCAATACCAGCAGGAGCCCTTGGCCGGCAGGCTGCGGCGGGTGTATGGTGCTGCAACGGGCGGTTCGACAGGGGCTGCGAGCCCCTCGTCCATGTCCGGCCGCCCTTCTTCTGGCGTTTCCAAGATTACCTCCCCGTTTCAGGCAGTCCATCCAGTCTCACAGCAAGGTTACTTCAGCGGAATAGCACGGGCATGACAATTCTCAAGCGCGGCGAGCTTGTGGCGCACGCCCGCGCCATTCTCGCGGGCGCGCTCCAAGGCGCCGCCCGCCCGGCGTCTGGCAGGGTTTGTTTGCGACTACAAATGATAGCAGCAATGTCAAGCGCGCGATCAAGCCCGGCGCTTTCTTGGCACGCCAGGGTGTTGCCCGGCCGGTCCAGAAAAAAGACAATTGCAACACTTCAGAGTATGTTACGGTAACACGCGCGTGGCCCCTTTCGCCCGGGCTTCGCCCGGTCCGCCCGCGCGCCGGCCACAACCAATTGGAAGCACCTCTTCGTCCCATGAAGCCGCCAGATCAGCCAGCCGCGCCCAGCGCGTCCGCGTCCGCCGCAGCGGAGCGGCCGTTGTTGCTGATTGTTGACGACCAGATCAGCAATATCACCACGCTCAATGCGTTTCTTGCAGCCGATTGCGACATCGGCGTGGCCACCAACGGCGCCGACGCGCTCGCATTTTGCGCCGCGCGCGGGCCGCATCTGCTGCTGCTTGACGTGCTCATGCCCGGCATCGACGGCTTCGAAGTATGTCGCCGCCTCAAGGCCGATCCGGCCTTCCGCCAGATTCCCGTGATCTTCATGACGGCGTTGACCGACACGGCCAATATCGTGGCCGGTTTCGAGGCCGGCGCCATCGACTACATCACCAAACCGTTCAACATGCCCGAGGTGCTCGCACGCATCCAGACCCATCTGAGCAGCCAGGCCGTGCGGCGCCAGCTGGAACTGCAAAACAAGGCCCTCAATGAACTGAACGCCAAGCTCTCGCTGCGCCAGATGCAACTGCTGGAGTCGGAAAAGATGGCCGCGGTCGGCCAGCTGGCGGCCGGCGTGGCGCATGAGATCAACAATCCGATCGGCTTCATTCATGCCAACCTGGGCGCGCTGCAACAGCACTTCAGCCAGCTGCTCGAACTGCTCGACGCGTATCAGGCGGCCGAGGCACTGCCGGCCACGGCGGCGCGCGCCACCGACCTTTGCGCACTGCGCGAGCGGCTGGAACTGGACTTCCTGCGTGACGACATCCCTGCGCTGATGGCGCAGACCAGCGAGGGTGTGCTGCGGGTGCGCCAGATCGTCGCCGCGCTGCGCGACTTCGCGCGCGCCGACGCCAGCAGCGAGTGGCGCTGGGCCGACCTGCACCGGGGCATCGACGCCACGCTGAGCATCATCGACCATCAACTGCAGTCCAAGGCCGACGTCGTCAAGCACTACGGCAGCCTGCCCGAGGTGCTGTGCCTGCCGGCGCAGATCAACCAGGTGTTGCTCAGCTTGCTGAGCAACGCGCTGCAGGCGCTCGGGCCGCAGCGCGGCTGCATCACGATCCGCACCGGCGCCGACAGCGCCCACGCGTGGATCGCCATCAGCGACAGCGGCAGCGGCATCGCGCCGCACCATCTGGCGCGCATCTTTGAACCGTTCTTCAGCACCCGACCGATCGGCAGCGGCACCGGGCTGGGCTTGTCGCTGTCCTACGGTATCGTGCGCAAGCATCAGGGCCACATCGAGGTGCAATCCGACACGGGCCTGGGCAGCACGTTCCGGGTCGTCTTGCCGCTGCTGCAAAGCGCGCCCGTGGCGCCAGGCGCCAACAGCGCCAACCCGGCGCCATGACGCCCCCGGACCGGCGCGTGCCCGCACTGCCCACCATCCGCGCCAGGCTGGCGATGGTGGTGCTGGCCTGTGCCTTGCCGGCGCTGCTAGGTTTCGTCCTGCTGATCGGCCATTTCTACCAGCGCGAGCGGCTGCAGATCTCGCGCGACACCCAGTTGACGGCGCGCGCGCTGATGCTGGCGGTGGAGCGCGACCTGAACGGCGCCAAGGTGGCGGCGCTGGCCATGGCAACCTCGCGCAACCTCGCCACGGGCGACCTGGCGGCCTTTCACGTGCAGGCCAGCAGCCTGCTGGGACAGGACTTCCCCGGCTTCGCATTCGTGCTCAGCGACGCCACCGGTCAGCAGTTGGTGAACACGCTGCGTCCCTACGGACAGCCGCTGCCGCGGCACGGCAATCGGGCCCAGTTGCAACGGGTGTTCGCGACCGGTCTGCCGGCGATCTCGGACGTGTATGTGGGCGGCGTGCTGCAGCGCCCCCTGATCGGCATCGACGTGCCGGTCCGACGCGACGGGCCCGTCGTCTACGACCTGACCGTGGGCATTCTGCCTGAGCGGCTGGGCAAGGTGCTGGCCGAGCAGCGCGTGCCGCCCGGAAACATCGTCGCCATCTTCGACGCCAAGGGCGTGATCGTCGCGCGCACTCTCGAGGCCGCCAAATTCGTCGGGCGGCCCGGCGCGCCGGCGCTGATCGCGCGCATGAAGCTGGCCAATGAGGGCGAAGTCGAGACGCTGTCGGTCGAAGGCATCGCCGTGTATTCGATCTACAGCCGCTCGCCCGTATCCGGCTGGAGCGTGGCGATCGGCGTGCCGCGCAGTGTCGTGTATGCCGAGCTGGTCAAATCGATCGCCTGGCTGGCCTGGGTGGTGATCGTGCTGCTGGCCGCCGGCTTCGGCATGGCCTGGGTGCTCGGTGGCAGAATCAGTGTGTCGGTGCGCGCCTTGACCGCCGCGGCCAACGCGCTGGGAGCCGGCCGAGCGCTGAGTATGGCAGGTTCGTCGTTTCGCGAGGAAGGCGAGGTGGCCAGCGCGCTGCACAAGGTCGAGGCCCAATTGCGCCAGCACCGCGACCACCTGGAACAGCAGATCGCCGAACGCACCAGCGAGCTCGAAGCGTCCAAGGCATTGCTCGAAACAGTGTACCGCAGTGCCCCGGTGGGACTGTGCTTCATCGCGCCGGACCTGCGCTTCGTGATGATCAACGAATCGCTGGCGGCGATGAACGGCCAGACCAGCGCGGCCTTCCTCGGCCACACGCTGCCCGACGTGATCGGTGCAGCGGGCGTGGCCATCGAGCACAGCTATCGCCAGGTGTTCGCCACCGGGCTGCCGGTGCGCAATCTGGAACTGCGCCAGCTCGCGCCGGGCGATCCAAGCAGCCCGCGCTACTGGATGGTCAACTACTATCCGGTGTTCGCGGCCAGCGGGGCGATCCTCGGCATCAACGGCGTGCTGCTCGACATCACCGAACGCAAAGCCAGCGAGGACGCGCTGGCCCACTACGCGGCGATCGTCGAGTCGGCCGACGACGCGATCATCTCGAAAACCATCGCCGGCCTGATCACCAGCTGGAACCGGGGCGCCGAGCGCATGTTCGGCTACGCGCGCGCCGAGGTGCTGGGTCGCCCGATCACGCTGTTGATCCCCGACCAGCACCAGGCCGAAGAAGCGTTACTGTTGACGCGGCTGCGCAAGGGCGAGCTGGTGGAAAAATACGAGACCGTGCGGCGCCGCAAGGACGGCGCGCTGATCGACATCTCGGTCACGCTCTCGCCTCTGTACGACCGCGACGGCAAGGTGATCGGCGCCTCCAAGGTGGCGCGCGATATCACCGAGCGCAAGCGCGCCGAAACGGCGCTGCAGGCCGCCAACGAACAGCTGGTTCTGGCGCGCGACACTGCCGAGGCCGCCAACCGTGCGAAGAGCCAGTTCCTGGCCAATATGAGCCACGAGATCCGCACCCCGATGAACGGCCTGCTGGGCATGCTGCAATTGCTGCAGCACAGCGCCCTGACGGCGCGCCAGATGGACTACGCCGTCAAGTCGCAGGCGGCGGCCAGGTCACTGCTGCATCTGCTCAACGACATCCTCGATTTTTCCAAGCTCGACGCGCAAAAGATGGCGCTCGAACTGCAGCCGTTGCGGATCGACACGCTGCTGCGCGAGTTGGCCGCCATCCTGGCCGGCAGCATCGGCGCCAAACCCGTTGAGCTGCTGTTCGACATCGACCCCGCCTTGCCGGCCTGCGTCGTCGGCGACGCGCTGCGTCTGCGCCAGGTGCTGCTGAACCTTGCGGGCAACGCGATCAAATTCACCCAGGCTGGCGAAGTGGTGCTGAGCTTGCGTGCCGCACCGGGCGCGCCCGGGCGGGATAGTGCGCGCAGCGCGATCACATTTAGCGTGCGCGACACCGGCATCGGCGTGGCGGCGGACCGGCTGGCGTATATTTTCGAAGGCTTCAGCCAGGCCGAGGCGTCCACCACGCGCCGCTACGGCGGCACAGGGCTGGGCCTGGCGATCAGCCAGCGCCTGGTGACGCTGATGGGCGGCACGATCGAGGTGGCCAGCACGCCCGGGGCCGGTAGCGTGTTCAGCTTCACGCTTGAGCTGGCCCGCGCACCCGACGACACGCCGACGCCGCGCCACGCGCTGATCGGGTCGGACCACCCCGTGCGCCTGTTGATCGTTGACGAGCACCCCGGCGCGCGCGCCGTGCTGGCCACGCTGGCGCAGTCGTTCGGCTGGCGCAGCGAGCAGGCCGCCGATGCCGGCGCGGCCGTGCAGTTGCTCAGCGCGGCCGAGCACGCGCGCCAGCCCTACCAGTTGCTGCTGATCGATGCCGAGCTGCCCGCACTGGCGATGCTGATGAGCGCACTGGGCGACCTGGCGCGCGCCGGCCGGACCGAACCGGCCGTACTGTTTTGCGCCAATGAATGGGCGCTGCAGGCGCATGGCGCGACGCCGGGCGAAGCGGTGTCTGGCAGCTATCTGGTCAAACCGATCACCGCCTCGGTGTTGTTGGAGGCCGTCAGCAATGCCATCGGCACCGCTACGCCAAGCTACAGCGGCACCAGGCCGGCCCAGCAGCGCCTGCGCGCTCTGACCCTGCTGGTGGTCGAAGACAATCCGCTGAACCAGCAAGTGGCGCGGGAATTGCTGAGCAACGAAGGCGCCACGGTCGAGGTGGCCGACGGCGGCATCGCGGGCGTGCAGCGTGCGCTGGCCGCCGATCCACCCTTCGACGCGGTGCTGATGGACATTCAAATGCCCGACATGGACGGCCTGGCGGCCACCCGCGCGCTGCGCCAGCATCGGTCGGCGCAGATGCTGCCGATCATCGCGATGACTGCCAACGCGCTGGCGTCGGACAAGCAAGCGTGCCTGGCGGCCGGCATGAACGACCATATCGCCAAGCCGCTCGAGCTCGACAGCCTGGTCACCGCGATCTTGCAACATTGTCGGGCCCCTTCCCAGACACCGGCCGGGCCAGCCGCATCGCACGATCTGCAGGCTGACACGCTGATTGAACGCGCCGCCGCGCTGCAACGACTGGGCGGCAATCTCAGCCTGCTCGACGACATCAATCGCGAGTTCGCGCTGCGCACGCCGGACCTGCTGGCCAGAGCGCGCGCGCACATCGACAGCGGCGTTCTGGCGCCGGTGATGGCCGCGCTGCACACGCTCAAGGGCAGCGCCGGCACGGTCGGCGCCCGACAGTTGGCCGACGCGGCGGCCCGGCTCGAGGCGCGCATCAAGAGCGGCCAGTGCGATGCGCTGGTCGAGCACATGGACGCGCTTGAGGCGCTGGCCCAGGCCAGCATCGGCGCGCTGGCAGCGGCCGAGCCAACGCGCGCACTGCCCGAGACGATCGCGGACGCGGCGACACTGGCCGCGCGCTTCGCCGAACTGTGTGCGCTGCTGGAGCAGACCAATATGCGCGCGGTCACCGTGTACGCCCAGTTGCGGCGCGAAGCCGGCGGCCCGATGCAAGCGCGCCTGGGCGCGTTGAGCGCGGCCATCGCCGCCCTCGACTTCAAAGGTGCACTGCGCGAATGCGACGCCTTGCGCGATCAGTTCACATGAGCGCCCTGTTCGACCCAGGCGTGCTTGCAGCGCTCGGTGTGCCGACCGGCAAACCGCAGTTGCTGCTGGTGGACGACCAGCCATCGAATATCCTGATCCTCTACGAGATGTTTCGCGCCGACTGCGACATTTTCGTCGCCACCAATGGCGCCGATGCGCTGGCCTACTGCCAGCACACCCAGCCGCACCTGATCCTGCTCGACGTGCAGATGCCCGACATGGACGGCCACGAAGTGTGCCTGCGCCTCAAGGGCGCGGCGCTGACACGCGACATACCGGTGATGTTTGTGACGGCGCAAAGCGATCCCTTCGACGAAGCGCGCGGACTGGACGAAGGGGCCGCCGATTTCATCGTCAAACCGCTGCACGCGGCGGTGGTGCGCGCGCGCGTGCGCACCC
The DNA here is from genome assembly GCA_038207625.1 of Burkholderiales bacterium. Classification (GTDB taxonomy): domain Bacteria; phylum Pseudomonadota; class Gammaproteobacteria; order Burkholderiales; family Burkholderiaceae_D; genus JBBQZO01. Next base: position 19,949 of record JBBQZO010000037.1, read on the forward strand.
AGCTCACGCTGAAGTTCCAGAGCGACCTGTTGCGTTCGCTCGCGCTCAATGCCCAGGCCGCCGCCGACAAAGCCATGCTGGTCAAGCTGGAATTCTTGTCGAGCATGAGCCACGAATTGCGCACGCCGCTCAACGCCGTGCTGGGGTTTTCCCAGTTAATGGCGACGGCGACGCCGCCACCGTCGGCCACCCAGCAAGTCGCGCTGGACAACATTCTGCAGGGCGGCTGGCAATTGCTGGGGCTGGTCGACGATATCCTCGACCTGGCCAGGATCGAATCGGGCAAGCTCACGTTAATGCCGGAAACGCTGGCGCTGTCCGCGCTGCTGGGCCACTGCCAGGCATTGATCGGCGCACAGGCGCAGCAGCGCGCGATCACGGTCAAGGTGGCAGACGAGTGCGCCACGCTGACCGTGTATGCCGACCGCAACCGCCTCGCCCAATGCGTGCTCAACCTGCTGTCGAACGCGATCAAGTACAACCACGACGGGGGCAGCGTCACGCTCGACTGCGCCGTCACGGCCGACGGGCGTGCGCGCATCAGCGTGCGCGATAGCGGCCCAGGGCTCACGCCCGACCAGGTAGAGCAACTGTTCCAATCGTTCCACCGGCTTCGGCTGGATACGCGCGCGGAATCGGGCGCCGGTATCGGCCTGGCGGTCACCAAACAACTGATCGAACTGATGAACGGTGACATCGGCGTCGACAGCACGCCTGGCAGCGGCAGCACCTTCTGGCTCGAATTGCCGCTCGCGACGGCGCCCTAGCCAACGGATCGGCAAGTGGTGCCGCGCATAGCGAGGTGGAACGCTTGACGGGAAGGCCGGTGCGCGCTGTGCCAACGCATCATCGGCACACGGTGGATGGTCTGGCGGCATGGGGAACCCGATGCCGGGTGCGGCAGGCCGAACAGGCTGGCAAGGCCAGAATGCGAAAAAGCCCCTTGCGGGGCTTTTGAAAATGCGCTGCCTAGCCGCATCCGTGCGGCTTGGATTGCCTATCGGCTCTTGCGGCTGCGGATCATCAAACCGGCCAAGCCGAAGCCGGCCAGCAGCATCGCGTAGCTATCCGGCTCTGGCACAGAACTGACCGTGTCACCGGTGACGTAGTAGTTAAATTCCTGGCCTGGGTAGAGGCTTGCTGGACCGAAGGTCGCTGGCAGCGCCGAAATATCGCCCAGGCGTTGATACGCGACGGTCGCGCCGGTGTTCGACGTATGGCCCACTGAGGCAGTGCCGTTAAACACGGCCATCAGCCAGTAGTTGCCAGCGGTGAGCGTGGCGTGGTTCTTGAATGCGTCGTGCGTGTCGCCGATGGCCGTGACGCTGAACACGCCGGTCGAATCGAGCATCTGGTCCGGCGTACCGCCCGCATCCGAATACACCGCGAAATTGCCGTCATCGCCAACTGAACGGAAAATAATGCCGACGTCTTGCAAGGTCAGTGACTGGTCGATGGTGACGGCCGAGCCGGGCAGGGAGTTCGCGCCGTGCACGGAACTATCTGCAAATGGCGTGACATCGCCGTAGCTGGCGGTGGTGGCGCTGGCAATGGGAGGGCACTGATCGCGCGCCAGCGAGCGCGATCGGGCTTGTCCAGGCATGTCGAACTGGCGTGCCGGGTCAGCGTCTGGGGAATGTGGATGAGCAATGCGCACCCTGGGCCACAATCGGGCGCGCTGCGGGAGGCGCAGCAACGCCGCATGTTCATAGAAAATGCGGCGCAGCGATGCTCAATCAGGGCGGCCCTAAACGACGCCAGGGCAAGCGCTCATCGATGCAGAAGCGGCTGAAAAATTGCACTAGCCCCACAAATCGTCATTTTTGCCGATTATTTCTCGTTTGTGTACCAAAGCGTGTACCAAAGGAACAATGTGTCACCATTTCGCTCCAACTGCCCGGCCCTCACGACGCACCTTTGATTCGGCGGGGCAGCGCACACAGAAGCCATCATGGCATGACTGTCAATCCGCGCTGCCCACAACTGCTCCCGATTCCAGCGTTTGACCGGCATGGCCCATCCTCAGACCATCGAGCTGGAGCTGGACTGACAAAACACCCACCGCCCGTCTATCGACACCGAAATCTGCCTCGATTCCGCGCTGGAACCGACGCCAAATCGATTGAAAAAAATCTCAGCCATATATTCCGAGAGTGTGATTGGACAACGATCACATTTTCTTGACGGTTTAAAAACCGTATCTGATGAATTCAACTTGGGGCATCACATGGACCAAAACCAATCCGGCCTGACAACGGGGCACCATTTGACGGCGACGACGTGTCCTCGCTGCCAATCGACGCACATCGAAACGCTGGGGTATGGCAGAAGAATCGGCGGGACCGTCGGCACCGTCGCAGGCGCGGCGAGCGGCGCGGCAAGTGCTATGGGCGGCGCAGAGGTCGGGGCCGCTGTAGGAATGCTTGTAGGCCCGTTAGGAGCCGTTCTCGGGGGCATCGCTGGCGCACTTATGGGTGGACTCGCTGGCGCGACTGTGGGCGGCGTAGCAGGCTCACAGCTTGGCCGCGTTGTTGACGAAAATATCTTGGATAACTTCCGCTGCCTTTCATGCGGACACGCATTTGGCGAACAGCGCCGATAGGTTCGGCTCGCAGACTCTATCCGACTGGCTGCGTCACGCTGCGCGTGGAAACCAACGCAGCAGTGTCCGTCCACGTCCTCTTGTGAATCGCCCTTCTGCGCTTGCCGCGTGCACGCGGCACAGTCGCAAGCAAACCCATCTAAAGGAAATATCAATGGCACACCTTCTTGAACAAATGGCATACGTCGGCGCTACGCCGTGGCATGGCTTGGGCAATCAGCTCGGCGCCCACGAGCCTATCGAAATATGGGCGAAGCAAGCTGGCATGGACTGGCAAATCCGTGAGGCCCCGGTACGCTTCATGTCGGGCAGCGTCGGCGGCCTCGGCGCAATCGAATCCTTCCCCGAAAACAAAGTGTTGTTCCGTTCCGACACTAACTCGCCACTGTCCGTGGTTAGCAAGCGCTACAAGGTCGTACAGCCCAGGGAGATTTTGGAGTTCTACCGCGATCTCACCGAAGTGTCCGGCTTCGAACTTGAGACCGCTGGAATTCTGAAGGGTGGTCGTAAAATTTGGGCGCTGGCACGGACGGGGCAATCGGCTACGCTCAAAGGCAACGACGTGACCAATGCCTACGTTCTCCTGGCGACCGCATGCGACGGCACGCTGGCGACGACGGCGCAATTCACCAGCATCCGGGTCGTCTGCAATAACACGCTGGCCGTGGCGCTGGGCAGTAGCAAGGGCGCGGTGAAGGTGCCACACAACACGTCGTTCGATCCGCAGTCGGTCAAGCGCCAGCTTGGGATTTCGGTAGCAACCTGGGAGTCGTTCATGTACCGGATGAAGGGCCTGAGCGAGCGGAAGGTGATGGCGAATGAAGCGGCGAACTACTTTCGTCGCGTCTTCGTAGACATCGACAAGACGACTTCGCAGAACACTAATGAACGCGCAATGGCGAAAGTCATGACACTGTTCGATGGACATGGGAAGGGGGCGGAAACGGCATCGGCAAAGGGGACAGCGTTTGGTCTACTCAACGCCGTAACCGAATTTGTGGACCACGAGCGGCGCGCAATCAGTTCAGATCATCGACTGGAATCTGCATGGTTTGGGCAGGGTGCAGCGCTGAAAGAAAAGGCGCTGGATCAGGCGCTACTATTGATTGCGTAATTGCTGTCTGATGAGCTAAATTAGACCCGCCATTGGTCAGGCGGGCAACTGATGGACGTTGGCGAATATATTGGCGGGATGGCACTCGAGCGTAGCTTACACGATTGGGAATGCAAACAATAGAAGCGCTCGGGATGAGGGAGGGGGCCGTAAATCTGGTTACGGGCGTGGAATCGACTTAGAACGAGAGCTTACTAACCCGAACGCATGTCGGGACCTCCACCTAGTCTTGCCCACAGTCGGCGTGGGCGCACATCGATTACACAAGTAAGTGCTCGGTCAGATCGAAAAAATCGCAAACATCTCGACCAAACCAAGCTTTCGAATTTATTGAAAAATCAATTAATATTTAACAAAATTGCATCAAATTTTCTTTACTCTGGCACCAATTGGTTGACATGCTCCACCAATAATAAAAGCTGTGCGTTGACTTCTCGCACTTCGTCCAGAGTGTGCAATGTGCGAGAAAATTCAGAGCCGTCGCTGAACGTGACCTCATATTCAAACTGGCTTATTTCCCCTGCTGCAGGGAATTCCGGAGTGTCATCAGAGAGAAAAACAGCAGCATTTTGAATTGAATTAAAAACCACGGGGCCACACCTAGCGAGAGAAAAAATTCTTATTTCTTGTGGTGCCGCGATCAAAGCGCTATAGATACGTTGCTTGAAAGAAGTGAATGCACTTGGTCCAGCGATACTCCGTAGATTCGTGGCAGCTCGACTCAGAGACTCATCTGTGAGCTGCCCCTCTAACGCGCGTACAAGCTCCATTTTCTGAGGTTCTTGTAACGAATCGTGATAGTCGATTTGCGCACCGATTGATTGAAACGCCTCAACAATTTTCTCCTTGCCTACAAAGAAAAGTTCAACCTCTCTGGTTCTAACATATTCTCTAGCTGGTTCAGAAAACTCCCCGCATGCGGCAATGGCTAAAAATCGCGCTGTCGGATACGTGTGCCTCATGGGAAGCAACTTATTAGTGTCATCTCTTGCTTTGTCTTTAGAGTGACGGATACCTCTTCTCCAAAAACTTTCAAGAAATGCGACCGGCACACCTTTGCTCTCAGTGCTTCCACCCAACTCCAACACATAGTCGTAATCAACATAGTTTCCATCTATATCTGACCATTGCACTTTTCCGCTCCGGCAACTACGCGCCACTACACGGTTATCCAGAAACAAGCCTAGTGAACTAGCGACCTCTCCTAAAAGAGGGTAAATAACTTTCGTCTCCCACCAGTCGCCAACTATTTGACCTAGTTTGTGGCCAGCTGAACTGAGCGCTTCGCTATCCCCGCCAGCTTGTCGTGTTACCATTTCATTTTCCTTTTTATGTGATCTCCAAGCGCTTTGGCAAGGAGAGGGGGAACAGCATTTCCAACTTGATCATCTTGGGTGACCCATTTTGCTTTTCGCGTAAGATTGCCGAAAAATTGATAATCATCGTCAAACGACTGTAGTCGTGCAGCTTCCCTCACTGTTGTTCCTCGGGGGACCTTTGGATGTAGCAAATCAGTGCGATGATTGCAAGTGACGGTGCGGGATGGCCTTTGGCTGTCCAACTTAAAGACATTTATCTTTTTTGTTCTCAACTCATCCGGGACTTGTGAGTTATCACCGCCCTCTGGTATTGCAGCGTATCGCTGCACAATAACATCACTATGGCGGGTCGCCCGATGATTGAAAATCGATCCTGGGCGCCGGTCTCCGCGTCTTTCTTTTTGGTAGTCATTGTGATAAACGCCATCATGTTGCAGTTCTTCCTCACCTTCGCCCTGGTGAATGACAGGGAGGTCACTCAAAGCATCCCATACCGTCCGGTATGGTATTAAATCGGAAACGAAGAGATCAAGGTTCTTGTTAACATTCCCGTGAGTCGGCTCGGGGAATCCAACAGTTCCCCCATCTCGAATTCCGATCAAGATAAAGCGCGGTCGCGCTTGAGGCACTCCATAGTCAGCGGCGCTAAGTATCTTGTATTCACACTCGTATCCAATTGCGGTAAACTCAGCGACGATTGCTTTGAGTACAGAGCCACCCGACATGCTTTTGATCCCAGATACGTTTTCGAATAAGAAAACCTCCGGTCGTAGTCCGTTAACAAGTCTAACGAACTCTTTAAACATTTGATTTCTCGGGTCAGCATCTAATCGAGGTCCGGCAAGACTGAATCCCTGGCAAGGTGGTCCACCGGACATCATGGACAACTCTCCGATTTTAAGCTTGGTAAGTTGAAGAATTTCCTCGACAGACAATTCCCTGATATCTTTTAAGACGAGAGGCACGTTTGGATGATTGGCCTTAAAAGTTACACCGGCCATTTCGTCATATTCGTTTGCAAGGACGGATTGAAAGCCAGCTTTTCGCAGTCCTTCAGTCATACCCCCTGCACCTGCAAATAAATCGATCACTGTCGGTTTTTTTACGTATTTTTTCTTGGTCATAATTCAATAAATAATACCAATAAATAATAATCTGAAGAATAAATCCAAGATAGACTATATTTATTGCATGTTTCGCGTCGTCAGCTCGTTAAGGGCCTCGCTCCATGCAATTAGTCGTTCTGACATTCATCAGCGTTCAATTTACCGGCATTCGTGCTCGCAAGTGGGTACGAAATCATTGACAACTGGTGTTTTAGCCATCTTCATCTTTGGAATTTACTATGTAGAAAGTATTTGAGCCACCCTCTTTGAGTACCTCACCTGTCTTTGTCATTAAATCCAACGCGCACAACGCCTGTGTGTTTGTTAAACCTGTTTGCGAAACAAGTTGTGCCAACTTTATTGGAGCAATTGATGCCCTAAGAACAGCACGGACTTTTCTTATGTGTTCCGGTTTTGGAGGGAGGGAGTTGAACTTATCAAGACGATTGCGCATTGGTGGCTTAGGCTTGAAAATTTTGTTTGCGACTCGATCAAATTAATAGCAAACCATGATCTTGTCGCATTTCCGCATCAAAACAGCGCTGCTATTTTGAAAATCGTATACCTAGCATTTCCATCGTTCGTCCAAGAAATGACTGAACTTACGATGAAAAAAATGGTGCGGCTGGCGGGGATCGAACCCACGACCCTTGGCTTCGGAGGCCAATACTCTATCCACTGAGCTACAGCCGCGCGGGTTGGCTACAAGAAGCACGGAGGATACCGGTTTTTTGGGGCGCCGTCCACAGAAGTCGACGTAAGTTGTGTATAAAGCATCCTGCCAATATTGAGGGACTCTAGTTTACCGCTACGTGTGCGGCCCGAACGGCACCCGCACCGTCCCAGACGGGCTGCCATGCAAGAAAAGATGCGCGGCTCCTGGAGTTTGATGAGCAGCACGACGCGCTAGCTCTACCACTAGGGCAGGGTCCAGTGATTCCGTCTGCCATCCCGTCAAAAAACTATCAAACCAGCCAGCTAGTCCAGAGCCTATTGATAATATCGCAACATCCAAACCCCATTGATAAAAAGGAGTGAACATGTTCATTTATGGCTACGCCAGGACCTCGACCGTTGAACAGGTTGCCGGGCTTGCAGACCAGATCGCAAAATTGAAGGAGGCCGGATGCAGCGATCAGACAATTTACCAGGAGCAAATTTCCAGCGTGAAGATGGAAGACCGGGTTGAGTTCGTCAAGGTGCTTGCCGCGCTCAAGACCGGAGACGTGCTTGTCTTTAGCAGCCTGTCGCGCGCTGCCCGCTCGATGATCCACATGATCGAGATTGAGGCCAGGGTCGCTGGCGCTGGTGCCACGATTCGCATCCTCGATCTTGCCATCGACACAGCCACGTCATCCGGGCGACTGACGTTTAACCTGTTCGCATCCATCGCCCAGTTCGAACGGGAAAACATGTTAGAAAGGCAAAAAGTAGGTATCGCCGCAGCCAAGAAGCGCGGCGCTTACGTTGGCCGCGCGCCGACCGCACAAGCAAAAAGCCCAAGAGTCCATTCGCTGCACGCCAAGGGACTGACCAAGCAGGAGATAGCCGACGCGTGCTCGATGGGCATCGCGTCTGTTTATCGAATCCTGCGAACAGCGGCGTAAGCATATGAGGATTCGAAAATATGCCGCTAACCGTCAGCTCTACGCCACCCACCGAATGAGTCTAGCCATTGATCGCATGATCGTTGCAGTCACACCAACAGCCAAGCGGCAGGCCGCGCGTTGGGCTGAGGCGTGGGGCGCGGCCTGCGGCTACACGCTCCATCGGAACGCGCTTCGCTCGTAGAGGGATCAAAGATCAGCGTCGATGAATAGATCTGAAGGCTTGCATTGAATCGCTTTGGCAATGCGCAAGATGTTCAGGAACGAGACGTTGCGCTCCCCCCGCTCCAGTTTCCCCATGTGGGATCGATCTATCCCAGCAAAGTCCGCAAGGGCTTCTTGTGACAAGTCGAGCGCCAACCGTCGCGCCCGCACCACTGCCCCGAAACGCACCAAGTCGCTATCTTTGTCAATTTTTGCGGAGACTCTTGCCATGCCGCAATGGTCGGCCTATGATGCCTACACGACCACGGCATTTACGACCCATTTTCGCACATTCTCACTACCCGTCCAGGTTGCAAGAAATAGTCAGTGCGATTTTGATAATTTCAATGAAAAATGCTTGTCGCCAAGATTCCGTTTTGACAGTACAACTTACGTATACAACCTTAGAAAAGGAAACAAAATGTTTAAATTTAAAATCGTTTACAAAAAAAATGGTAAGAATGAATCATACGAAGTTGAAATTGAATTTAACCTGCCGTCGCTGGACAAAGCAATCGCAGCGACCAAATTAGGAATTTCTCCTTCTCAAATAATTTCGATATCGAAGAAATAATTCCACCGTTCAGAATCTATTGCCACCAGGAGATTGTAATGAAATTTTTCGGCATGAAGGATAGCATCGATGAGTTCAAAGAATCGTACTCAACTGGCGGCAAAGCAAAGTCGGTTGCTAAGATTTTTGGCATCGCGGTAGCGAACACCGCAATCTTTGCTGGGAAGGCTGTCGTTGTGGCGGCAGGTGAAATTGAAAAAAAGAAAGAACAAATTGAAAAGCAGAGAAATTAGTCAACCTTAATCACGACATTTAATTCTAAATCGTCACGAACAAAATACCCCCCCCTGTGCTGTAAAAACATTTCGAACTGCAATAAATCAATCTCAAGAAGGATTGGCTAGTGAAAAATATCGTCGCAGTACTTTCCGTACTGCTTATATCTGTATCTGCTCAAGCTGCCGGGCACGTCGGGTAATGCGTTTTTCCAAAGACAAAAATTGCCAAAAATTGCAATCTTGAATTCAAGAAGGCCATCCTCATTCAAAAGTCCTCGAAAGATAAAGAAGGCGAAACATTGAAGGCATTGACTACTTTCAAAGTGCAAGCAGAAGACGGGGCTTTCATTCAACTGGTGGACAAGAACACGGGAAAAGCGATTGGTTGGGGGAAATACAGCGACTTCGAACTTCAGGATCTTCGCAACTGCAATATGTAATCGCGCCGCGTCTGCGCCACGAACGAACAATACAGAATGCTTCAAGGCCATAGCGACCTTGGAGCATTTTCTTTTTGTTGCCGTGCTAGTTTAATGATCTTCTTTGGCTGGGTACGGAAAGAATACAAATGATCTATTAGACTCGTCAAAGGACTCGACATGAAACGAACCATCTTCGTCGTAGTTGTATTTGCTGGATTCACAGTCAACATTTATGCGAACGGTTATTGTGATGGTCGCGGTAACCAGTAAGCCATCAACCAGTGTTATGCGGTAGGCATTCGTACACAAAACGAGCAAGTCACGATGCACTATCAATAGCCGGCACACTCGCCCAAATAGACGACGAAACAGAAGGCCGATCTCGAACTGAACCAACTACAATCGGAACAGCGGGTACACCAATAATGTCGCGTCAATGTTTGTGTGGAAAAGTCGTATTACGACCGGAACCTCGCCTTGATTGCTGAGATCAATCGACTTGCTAAGTAAGTATCAAAATATCAGGATATGGATTTTTAATTCTTGCGAAACAATGGGAAAGTATCCAGCCTTGGTATACCAGCCGCATAGAAGGCATATGGCCAGGCTATTCTGCCTGGCTAGTCTTCTTTGGTCAATCTACACTCTGAGTGCCTTTATGGCTTTGTAATGAGGTTATGCTTCAATGCCAGATAGAGAGATACCTATTCTCTCTTATAATAGTAATGATAGTTTGGACAGGGCTTCGCCCCCAATTTGTGTGCCGAGTGCAATGTCGCCTCCGCGCATTGTCATATAAAAGGTGGTATGCAATATTTTTTTACTTTATTGCTTAAATATGCTCAAACAGTCTAGATGAAAAAGAAACGGGAGTAGGGTATCGATGCCCTACTCCCGTTGATAAATATTGAATTTTTAAAGAGCCACCACTTACCTTCGAGCGGCTATCGCTCAAAGGCCTTTTCATTCGCCCAATGGTAACACCGGTCGACCAATCGAACAATAGCTCATGAACACCGCCATGCAAAGGCGAATCCGATCATTAATGAAGCAGTGTAACGTGCTTGTGGCGCTGTGCATATGCGTTTGCCGTACGCACCCGGTGCATCATTTGTCGATTCATGCGAACTATCGTACCAGTAAATGCCGCAGTCAAATTCTCCTGTAAAAGAGCGTTTGATTGCTTGAGCGCTGGATCACATGAAATATTTGACTTTTCCGAAATTTTCACGCAAACGCAGAAACGGAACAAATAATTCTTAACCTCGCCGGATTTAATGTCCTCCAGAAGCTTAAACGCTTTCTGGCGCGCATTATCAATTGACATTGCTTCAAAACTGCCCAACGATTCACCGTAGAAACAATCGTCATGTGAATAGAACAACCACCACCACTTCGCATCCCGGTTATTCACGAGAAAATTCAAACCTTCGAATTCTGGATCAACAATATTTCGATATTTGAACGGAAGCGCTGCTAACGACTCATTTGTGAATTCCAGATGCATTTTCATATTTTTTCACTCCTATGATCCAATTGGTTATAATAAACCCGTGTCCCTATCTATCCCTAATTTGGAAATCGAGAGCCACGGGTTCCCGCCAAGCCTACGATACGAGCGGCAGTTCAGCAGCTCGGTTTGCGCCTTGGCTTACCGAGCATTCCCATACGAGGTCTTGGCATAGTGCCGCGTCCCCAGCCGTGAGTTTTATCGGTATGCTTCTCCCGTAACGTCTGATCTTCCTTATGCATGTAGGCCAGAACGTCGAGAAGCGTCTGGCGCATCTCCTTGTCGTCGTGTGAGATCATCCCGATGCCAAGGCGCTTGTACTTCTGCTTGTGAGCATTGCAGTTATAGTAAATGCCTTTTCCGCCCGTGACATCAATCCAATCCGCTCCGATCTCACTTGCCAGGTACTCATCCTTGTGCGCCTTCGAGCCGTCGAAAAAAAAGAAGAGATGAAAATGGTAGCCCTTCTCTTTGCCATATTCGAGTCGCCAGATATAGCCCACAAGGTTCGTGTAAAGTTTCTTGCTGCGCTTGTTGTTGAAGAAGCGCGCGAGATTCTCCTGGGCCTCCAGGAGACCCACAGTGTGCGGCAACAGCGGGTTCTCAGTACGGAAGCCAAAGTCAACGCGGAGCACAAGCAGCCTCGCATATCGGTCGTACAGGGCATTCAAATATTCCACCGCGCTTGCCAAGCCTCGGTTGATCGCCTCGGTGCGTGCGTATAGCTTGCGCTTGAATGTGCGTTGCGATGCCATGTCTGAAATTTCCTCAATAAGTTGATTGAAAAACTCCCCTTCCTTCATCTTAAAGAGCGAGCTGTAGGCGTCAGGGTTCGTGCTGAAGTCTGGTGGCATAACGCCGTGCTTGATCATGAACGTCTCGAAAAAAAGATCGATATGTGGGGTGTAGACCTTACTGGCGCTATACAAGGACAAGAAACGATTCATCATCGAAAAGTACTTGGCCAGCGCTAGTGGTTTCATGCAGCCACGCTTGTCCAGCGCGGTGGAAAATGCCTTTCTCCCCTTCTCAATTTCTTCAACTAATTTCTCGATCAGGTAAAGTGGATTATCGAACTCCATGCTGTAATACGTCGTCGTAGTCCCTCCTGCATCGGACTCAAAAACATGCAGATTCCGGTCGATTTCTTTGTAGATTTCGTCTGTGTTTGGATTGAATGAAGCTTCTTGTTTACTAACCTCAAATGCCATGCTGTGCATGCCGTTGTTGTTTACTTCCATGTTCATGTACCTCTACCTTTTAATTACTTCTTAATTGGATAAATAACCAGAACTCCTGTATGAATAACAAACAGGCGCTCCGTGCATTTTTTAAGCGCAGGTGATGGCCACGCCACAATTTCCGAGCGTTGCCGACAACGTAGTTATGCGGACAGCATTGTCGTAAAATGTTGTATGTGATGTCCGCGAACCTTGTATGCCTGTCCTGCAATCTTGTATCGTTGCCGCCCTATAAATTCCTCCACCAAAGTAAAAATTTAAAGTGCCCTGCCAGGTCTAGTAACGGCTAGCGCGAATGCGGGATTCGATCCATGCCTCCACTTCAGATTCGATCCAGCCGACCGAGGAAGCGGACAGATGGATTTGGGTTGGGAAAGTGCGGTCGTAATAAGGGGAGTTCTTGTCCATCATGCTGTACATGGTGGACACCGGAAGACCCGTGCGCACTTGCACTTGCTTGCGACGCAGGATGGTAAGTGTAGGCTTTGCTTGATCGGACATAGGTGGCCCTCAGTTGCGATTGGAATGGAGCCATGATCTCTGTAAATTGCTGGCATACAAAAGGAAAGGGGGGAACCTTTCGGATCCCCCCCTTTCTCTTGACTTGTGCAATCGCTACGACTTAGGCGCCGTCGTCGTAATCCTTCTCCCTACCTATAGGTTTTGCCTCCTGTGGCCTAGCTATGTTCCACGCTGCAAGAGCAGAATGCAGCGCGAAGCCATACTTGGTTTTTAATAATTTAATTGCATCGTTCTTCTCTGGATAAGTATCGATTTGATCTTCACGTTCTCCGATGCCAAGGTCGGCATTCTTCCATCCAGCCGCAATCAGTACGACCGCGTCGAACATGTTGAGATCGTCTTTGGCCTTCTGCTTCCCGTACTCCACTGGGTCCCAGTCCTTGTACGATTGATAGAGTATTTGAGTGGCCCCTTCCGCTACTTTGACAGGAAAGTTGCATTCGTCTCGAAACCAGCGTTCCACGTCATTGGCTAACGGCGGGCACCAACCGGGACGACCGCGATCCCAGAAGTGCAAGGCTCCATTATTCAGGCAGATCAGGCGTCGAGACATATGGGGCATTTGTCGAAAACCGTTATCAAACTTAACCATCGACACATCGGCAACTCGAATGAGATTTAACGATATCAGATCATTGCGCCGGACTCGAAGCGCAACAGGCGCAAGCTTAATTCTAATCGGAGCAATTCGCGACGGCGCTCCTTGGACGCTTGGATCATGTCCAACGGCGTAGCACGCGAATCGGCGAAATGGACGCATGTCGTGATAACCGTCTTTAGCGGCAAGAGCTGGAGGCTCAACAAATACCGGGTCAAACGCTCCGTTGAATGCAACGCCAGTTAGAAAAACTGATTGATAGGCTTCCCCATGAGCAGCAATCAGTCCGCAATCAGCCGGCGTTAAAACAAGTAGGTGAATGTCGCTCCTCGCAAGTGGCCGCACACCGTCAAGGTAGCTTACCCGCATTCGGCGCGACAGCTCATCGAGCGCGGAGTCCGACAATTCAACAAGGTCAAGATTCGTGCAGTAGACACGCACATCGTCGGGGACCCGAGCGAGAATTGATAGGTGCCGCTCGGCGCCATGCCGCAACAGCGTCTCGACGGTGCATCCACTCAACGCCGCAGCCTCCTCAAGGGAGTACATCGTCCTAGTAGGAGTCGGTGTCGTTCTCGTTTCGTTCATCAATTTCCTCAATGCGGCACAGCGTCATTGATCTGTGGAGGGATCGTGCAGTCTAAGCCACTTTGAACAGTGGCGTCACGCTCGCGCCATCTAATTGCGCCTGCACAAAGTCCGCCCAGGCTTGAAGAATCACGCGGCGTTGAGCTGCGTATTCGGCTCGGTTATACACCCCCTTGATGCCCTGGATCTTGTGCGCAAGCGCCATCTCAATGGCATCGGAGGAATGCCCCATCTCGTGCAGATGGGTCGACGCCGTGCGCCGGAAGTCATGCAAGACAAAATGCTGCACGTCCAATGAAAGTGCGCGCACGGCCTGGTTAAGCGTACTCTTGCTAATAGGTCGGTCCTCGTAGCCCCGCGTGCTTGGGAACAGATACGCCGACTCCCCGGCGAATGACCGAAGCTCATTCAACATGGCGACGGCCTGGCGGGACAAATAGACGCGATGGGGTTTGTCCTTCTTCATTCGCTCGGCCGGGATATCCCATAGCGCCGACTCCAGGTCGAACTCATCCCAGCTCGCTTCGGTAAGCTCGGCCTTGCGCACCATCGTGATGAACAACAGATTCAACGCCAACTTGAGTGCGCGGCGAATGTCGGAGGCGTAAATGCCCCTCAAGACCTGGCCAATCTCAATAGGCGCAAGTACTCGCGTGCGACTCTCCTCTGTGGCGATAAAGCGGGCGACAAGTGCAGCCGCTGGGTTCGTTTCAGCCATCTGCCGTGCGATAGCGAAATCGTACATTCGCCGAAGTACGTTCCTCGTCAACAGCGCCATCTTCGGTGCGCCGCGTGCCTTGATCCTGTCGCACAGTTCCAGAATGTCTATTGGTTTAACGTCAGCAAGTGGCATGCTTCCAAGGACCGGGTAGACATCCTTCTGCATGAGTCGGCGCATCGTTGTCACGTAGCTGTCCGACTTGCCCTTTACTTGCTCGTTCAGCCACTCAGCGCCGAACGCCGCTACCGTGTTCAGTTTTGCCGACTTCTCGGCTTGCATAGCGCGCTTTGGAGACTCTCCGCGTGCTACGAGGATAGCCCACTCGTCACGGCGCTTGCGGGCGTCTGCCAAGCTGATTTCAGGGTAATTGCCGATGGTGAGTGTCGGCTGGCGAACGCCGTGGAGTTGGTAGCGATAGCGCCAAGCTTTTGTGCCGCTTGGCATGATCTCAAGGGTCAGTCCACCAGAATCGCTCACGCGATAGCGCTCACTCTTGGCCTTGAGCGACTTGATTTTTGTATCGGTTAGCGGGGTAGCTTGGCGGGGCATGTACACAATCCTTTTAGGTACACAGTGAAGCGCCGTTGCTCGACCGTGTGCCAAAGTGTGTACCTAAAACTTCGAGATGTCCATGTAAAATTTCGGAACCGATTGGACAACTGACTCAGGTTTTATAGAGTGGTAGCACGAGATATCGGGCTCTACTGGAATCCCTCGGAACCTCAACTATTTTCCGATGCAGAAGCGCCCGAAGATGACGCCGAGCAGATCGTCGGACGAGAACGCGCCGGTGATGGAGGACAGCTGGGTCTGCGCCAGGCGCAGCTCCTCGGCGAACAGGTCGAGCGACTGGTCGCTTTGCGACGCGTGCTCCAGCGCCACCGCCAGATGCTTGCGCGCCGAGCGCAGCGCGATCAGATGGCGTTCGCGTGCCAGGTACAGCGATTCGCCCGTCTGCTGCCAGCCGGCGATGCGCAGCAGTTCGGCGCGCAACAATTCGATGCCGATGTGCTCGTGCGCCGACAGGTAGACGTGGGTCGCGTCCGGCATCGCGTCGACCGCCGGCTTGTGGCCGGACAGGTCGATCTTGTTCCAGATGCGCAGCACCGGCACGCCGGGCGGGAAGGCCGCCACGATCGTCTCGTCGGCGCGCATCGGCCCCTGGTCGGCGTCGAGCAGATGCAAGATCACGTCGGCCTTGCCCACCTCGCCCCAGGTGCGCTCGATGCCGATGCGCTCGACCAGGTCGATGCCGGCGTCGATGGCGCGGATCCCGGCCGTGTCGATGATGTTCAGCGGGATGCCTTCAAGCTGAATGGTTTCGCTGACCTTGTCGCGCGTGGTGCCGGCGATCGGCGTGACGATGGCCGCGTCGTAGCCGGCCAGCGCGTTCAGTAGTGAGGACTTACCCACGTTGGGCTGGCCGACCAGCACCACGTTCAGACCTTCGCGCAGCAGCGCGCCCTGGGCCGCCTGCTGAAATACCCGTTCCACCGAGGCGATGATCACGGCCAGCTGGCCGCGCGCGTCGGATTTTTCCAGGAAGTCGATTTCTTCTTCCGGGAAGTCGAGCGTCGCTTCGACCAGCATGCGCAGGCCCGTCACTTGTTCCACCAGCGTGTGGATGGTTTTCGAGAACGCGCCCGACAGCGACTGGGTGGCCGATTTGGCAGCCGCCTCGGTGGAGGCGTCGATCAGGTCGGCCACCGCCTCGGCCTGGGCCAGATCGATCTTGTCGTTCAAAAACGCGCGCCGGGTGAACTCGCCCGGTTCGGCCAGCCGCATGCCCGCTGGCGCGCCCGCTTCGAGCACGCGCGCCAGCAGCATCTGCAACACGACCGGGCCGCCATGGCCTTGCAACTCGAGCACGTCTTCGCCCGTGTAGGAATGCGGGCCGTTGAAGTACAGCGCGATGCCCTGGTCGATCAGGCTGCCGTCGGCCTGCTTGAACGGGAGGTAGCTGGCGTGGCGCGGCTGCAACACGGTGCCGGGAAACAGCGCGGCGATCAGCGCCGCGAGATCCTTGCCGGAGGCGCGCACGACGCCGATGCCGCCGCGTCCGGGGGCGGTGGCGATGGCGGCGATGGGGGTGGTGTCTAGGTTCATCTTGATGATAGTAGTGAAGTTGACGGCGCTGACTTCGAACGCATTAAATAGGGTCAGAGTAATTTGCGCCGAACAACCGGCGCAAAAAAAGGCTCGGCGCCCCCCTCTGACCCTATTTAATGCTACGCCGATGGCTGGCGGCATTCGCGCCTTCGATAAAAAAAGCCCGTGGAGTGCACGGGCTTTTTGGGGCGCTACCGCGTGCTGTTACTTGGCGGCCGGCGCGAATTTCTTGGTGATCACCCATTGCTGGCCGATCGACAGGACGTTGTTGACGACCCAGTACAGCACCAGTCCGGACGGGAAGAAGAAGAACATCACCGAAAACGCCAACGGCATGAACAGCATCATCTTCGCTTGCACCGGATCAGGCGGCGCAGGATTGAGTTTGGTGGTGATGAACATCGAGATCGCGTACAGCACCGGCAGGATGCACCATGGGTCAGGTTGCGACAGGTCCTGCACCCAGCCCAGCCACGGCGCGCCGCGGAACTCGACCGATGCCTGCAGCACCCAGTACAGCGCCAGAAACACCGGCATCTGCACCAGGATCGGCAGGCAGCCGCCCAGCGGGTTGATCTTTTCGGTTTTGTACAACTCCATCGTGGCCTGGTTCATCTTGGCCGGATCGTTCTTGTAGCGTTCGCGGATCGCCGTCATCTTCGGCGTCACCAGCTTGACCTTGGCCATCGAGCGATAGCCGGCCGCCGACAGCGGGAAGAAGGCCAGCTTGATCAGGATCGTGAACACGATGATGGTCCAGCCCCAGTTGCCCAGCACCTTGTGCAGCTGTTCCATGACCCAGGCCATCGGCTTGGCGAAAATGGTCAGGAAACCGTAGTCCTTGACCAGTTCCAGGCCCGGCGAGACTTGTTCGAGCAAACTCGCTTCTTGCGGGCCGGAATACAGTTTCGCGTCCATCGACACGGTCGCGCCCGGCGCCAGCGTGCCCAGCGGCAAAATGGTGCCGATCGCGTATTCGTTGGTGGCGACCTTCTTGGTGAAGATGTCGCGCGGCGCCTTGTCTTGCGGCACAAACGCGGACACGAAGAAATGCTGCGAAATGGCGATCCAGCCGTCGTTCGACTTCGTCGCGTGATCGACTTCCTTGCCTTCCAGGCTCTTCTTCTCGATTTTCTCGAAGTCGAGCTTCTGGTATTTCTCGGCGCTGGTATACAAGGTCGGGCCGGTGTAGCTGCTGTTGAAGCGGCGGTCGACCGGCTTGTTGCCGTCATGCAGCAATTGCAGGTACAGCGACGACACCACCGGCGCGGCCGTGGTGTTGGTCACGTCGTGGCGCACTCCGATGGTGTACTCGCCGCGCTTGAACGTATAGGTCTTGACCAGCTTGACGCCGCCCTGTTCGGCTTCCAGCACCAGTTGCACTTCGTTGCCGCCATCCATGCTGCGCACGCCCGACCGGGCCACGAACGGGGTGTTGTGACCTGGCAGGGTCGCACCGGCGGCGCCCAGCAAACCCGTTTGCGCCACATACACGTGGCCCGGGCCTTCGTCGAACAACACTTCGTTCTTGTCCGGGCCGACATCGCCCTTGCACCATTCAAACAGGCCGAAGCAGCCGCCCAACCAACCCAATTGGCGGCTTTCCTTGAACTTGAGCAGTTCCAGGTGTTTCAGCTGGCCGCCGACGGTATCGATGTCGGCCTTGATGACGTCGGTGGTGATCGTGATGCGCTCGCTCTTGGGCGCGTCCACCGCGGGCGCTACGGCGCCCGGCACGGCCGTGGCGTCGCCCGTCAGGGCTGCTGCTGGCAAGGCCGACTTGGCGCCGCCGGCCACTTGCGCACTTGGCGCAGGCGCGTTGGCGAACATGGACGGTTTGCCGTTCGAGACCATCCAGTCGTTCCACAGAACGACCAGCGCCACGGAAAACACGATCCACAGGATGACACGTTTATTGATATCCATTAGGGTATTTCAATCAGGAATGGTTGCAACCGCGAACGGTCGTTGATGATGAGTGTGCAGTGTGCGCGGGCGGCACCAGGTCGACTCCGCCCTCGTGCCACGGGTGGCAGCGGCACACGCGGCGCGCCGCCAGCACACTGCCGCGCGCGGCGCCATGCACCTGCAGTGCTTCGATCGCGTAATTCGAGCAGCTCGGATAAAACCGGCAGCGCTGGCCCAGCATCGGGCTGAGCAAAATCTGATAGCCGCGCAGCAGCAGCACCAGCAACCGTTTCATGGCTTGGGCTGCGGCGCACGCGGCGCTTGCGAAGCGAACAGACGTGCCAATTCGACCCGCAGCGCTGTTTTCAGCGCCGTGGTCGTGGCCGGTCCATCCTTGCTATTGACAGGACGCGCAAGGCGCACCACGCAGTCGACGGCGGGCAGTTTCGAGGTCCGAAACAGCTCGCGCGTGACGCGCTTGATCGTGTTGCGAGTGGCCGCGCGCGGCGCGAAGCGCTTGGCGACAACCACACCCAGGCGCGCATGCGTGAACGCATTGGGCACCGTGTAGAGCACGAAATGGGGCGACTTTTGCGTCGGGCGCAAACGAAAAGCGGATGAAAATTCATCCGCTTTAATGATGCGCCGTATGCGTGCGAAGTCGTACGAACCTTCGCTTGATGCGCAACTGGTCACAACTGGTTGCCGTCTAGTTGACGACGTCCGACTATACAGCCAGACGCTTGCGACCTTTGGCGCGGCGTGCATTGAGCACATCGCGACCGCCACGGGTAGCCATACGGGCGCGGAAACCGTGGGTGCGCTTGCGGCGGACTACGGAAGGTTGGTAAGTACGTTTCATGGTGGTCTCGCTTAAAGCAAAAAGAGTGCAAAAATCGGGTCTGACGTCCCGTCAGTTTATGGTGCAAATGACATTTCGCAGAGTTTTTTGCTTGCGTCACGCCACAGCCGGTACTCATCTCGCCCGCTTCGCTGAACTACTCGTTACGTGTGGCTGAACACGGAATGCGGGCGGGGAACCTTGGATTGTGCAGCATATCGAGCGCAACTGTCAAGGCCCAGAATAGTTTGCCGCATGTTTTGTCGCGCGCCTGACGCACCCGGACGGCGCCGCGCGTTTGCGAAAAATCCGGGCTGCCTGTGGATAACTCGGCCCGACGAGGGTAGAATAGCGCGTTACGTGTGGCAAGTCCCGCGCGACGACTGCGCGCTCAGACTGCATCGATACGCCCCACATACCACTTTACGTACAGATAGACGATTCATGGAAAACTTTTGGCAGACCTGTTCCGCGCAGTTGGAACTGGAGCTGACACCGCAACAATTCAGTGCCTGGATCAAGCCCCTGATCGCCCTCGATTTCGAGGACGGTAAGCTGCGCGTGGCCGCACCGAATCGTTTCAAGCTCGATTGGGTCAAATCGCAATTTGCCAGCCGCATCACTGCGCTCGCCTCGCAATATTGGGAAACCCCGACCGAAGTGCAGTTCGTGCTGGACCCGCGTTTGAACGTGCCTAAAAAACCGGCGCCAACCCGCAATCCCGAGCCCGACCAGGGCAACGGCATGGACCACCGCGCGCCGGCCGATCCGGTGCCCAGCGTGCCGGAAATTTTCAACATCGGCAATTCGCCGCGCCGCGAACAGAGCCGCATCAACACCGACCTGACGTTCGACAGTTTCGTCACCGGTAAGGCGAATCAGCTGGCGCGCGCCGCCGCGATTCAAGTGGCCAACAATCCCGGCGTGTCGTACAACCCGCTGTTCTTCTACGGCGGCGTGGGCCTGGGTAAGACCCACTTGATCCACGCGATCGGCAACCAGGTGATGGCCGACCAGCCGGGCGCCAAGATCCGCTACATCCACGCCGAGCAGTATGTGCGCGACGTGGTGACCGCTTACCAGCGCAAGGGTTTCGACGACTTCAAGCACTACTACCATTCGCTGGACATGCTGTTGATCGATGATATTCAATTTTTCGGTGGCAAAAGCCGCACGCAGGAAGAATTCTTCTATGCGTTCGAGGCCCTGATCGCCGCCAAGAAGCAGATCATCATCACCAGCGATACCTACCCGAAAGAAATCACGGGCATGGACGACCGCCTGATCTCGCGTTTCGACTCCGGCCTGACGGTGGCGATCGAGCCGCCCGAGCTGGAAATGCGCGTCGCCATCTTGCTCAAAAAGGCCAAGTCGGAAGGCGTCACACTGTCCGACGACGTGGCGTTTTTCGTCGCCAAGCACTTGCGCTCGAACGTGCGCGAGCTGGAAGGCGCGCTGCGCAAGATCCTCGCCTACTCGCGTTTCCACGGCAAGGACATCACCATCGATGTCGTCAAGGAAGCGCTGAAGGATTTGCTGTCGGTGCAGAACCGCCAGATCTCGGTCGAGAACATCCAGAAGACCGTGGCCGACTTCTTCAACATCAAAGTGGCCGACATGTATTCGAAGCGCCGGCCCGCCAACATCGCGCGGCCACGCCAGATCGCGATGTACCTGGCCAAGGAGCTGACCCAGAAGAGCTTGCCCGAGATCGGCGAGCTGTTCGGCGGACGCGACCACACCACCGTGCTGCATGCGGTGCGCAAGATCGCGCTGGACCGCACCAAGAACGCCGAGTGCAATCACGAATTGCACGTGCTGGAGCAGACGCTCAAGGGCTAAGCGGCGCCCTGCCGCCATTTCGTAGCGAGCGCTTGATTTTCTGGCAAAATACGAACGGCGGCATGGCAGCACAGCACAGTTTATAGAAGTACCATATTCGAGCAGCACCAGCTTCCCCACAAACCGAGCATCATTGATAAACACATCGAGGATAACTATGCAATTGGTCAAAACCACCCGAGATACCCTTCTCAGGCCACTGCAGATCGTGAGCGGTATTGTCGAGCGTCGGCACACTATGCCGATTTTGGCCAATATCCTCATTCGCAAAGACGGCGCAAACGTCTCCTTCCTGTCGACCGACACCGAAGTGCAAATCACCACCCATGCCGAAATCGGCTCGGGTGCGGAAGTGGCCGGCACCACCGTCGCGGCGCGCAAGCTGCTCGACATTTTGCGCGCGCTGCCCGAATCGGGCGACGTGACGATGACGCTGGTGAACAAGCGTCTGACGGTGCAGACCGGCAAATCGCGCTTCGCGCTGCAAACGCTGGCGGCCGAGGAGTTCCCTACCGTGTCGCAGGCGGAAACGTTTAACGCCTCCGTCACGCTGCCGCAAAAGACCTTGAAGCACCTGTTTAACATGGTGCATTTCTCGATGGCGCAGCAAGACATTCGTTACTACCTGAACGGCCTGCTGCTGGTGTTGGATGGCAACAAGGTGATCGCGGTCGCAACCGACGGCCACCGCCTTGCGTTCTGCCAGGTGGAAACGGAGCAGGAATTCGCGCGCCAGGAAGTGATCATTCCGCGCAAGACCATCATCGAACTGCAGCGCCTGCTGGAAGAAAGCGACGAGCCGGTTCAACTGGACATCGCGGCCAGCCAGGTCAAGCTGACCTTCGCCGACATCGAGCTGATCTCGAAGCTGGTCGAGGGCAAGTTCCCCGATTACACCCGGGTGATCCCGAAGGGCTACACCAACGACTTCACGATCGGGCGCGATGAGCTGCTGCGTTCCTTGCAACGCGCCGCCATCATGACGAGCGACAAGTTCAAAGGCGTGCGTTGCATCATCACGCCGGGCAGCATGAAGATCAGCTCGACCAACGCCGACCAGGAAGAAGCTGTCGAAGAACTCGAGATCGACTACGGCGGCGTCAGCGTCGATATCGGCTTTAACGTCACCTATCTGCTCGACGTGCTGAACAATCTGAAATGCGACTACGTCAACATCGCGCTGGGCGACTCGAACTCGTCGGCGCTGATCTCGATTCCCGACAATGCCGACTTCAAGTACGTCGTCATGCCGATGCGCATCTAGCGTTTAGACACAGCCGCAGAGGGCGGCGGGGCCAAATGGGGTCACAGGGGAGCGCCTAGGCTTTTTTTTCGCGGCAGTTTGGCGAACTAACTCTGACCCCAATTGGAACCACCGCCCGAACCACCGTCGCACCCGCAGCACCCCGATTCAAACAGCAATCGATATTTGAGAAAGCAGTCCATGTCCGAGAACCAAGACAAGCCCGTCCCGGCCGCGCAGGAAGAATACGGCGCCTCCTCCATCCAAATTCTGGAAGGTCTGGAGGCGGTACGCAAACGCCCGGGCATGTACATCGGCGACACCTCGGACGGCACCGGTTTGCACCATCTGGTGTTCGAGGTGCTGGACAACTCGATCGATGAATCGCTGGCCGGCCACTGTACCGAAATCCACGTCACGATCCACTCGGACAATTCGATCTCGATCACCGACAACGGCCGCGGTGTGCCGACCGGCATCAAGTTCGACGACAAGCACGAGCCAAAGCGCAGCGCAGCGGAAATTGTGATGACCGAATTGCACGCCGGCGGCAAGTTCGACCAGAACTCGTACAAGGTGTCGGGCGGCTTGCACGGCGTGGGCGTGTCGTGCGTCAACGGCCTGTCGAAACTGCTGAAACTGACCATCCGGCGCGACGGCAAAGTCCATTACATGGAATTTGTGCGCGGCGTGCCGCAGAACCGCGAAATCGAAGTCATCAACGGCGTCGAATGCTCGCCCATCAAGGTCATCGGCGAAACCGACAAGCGCGGCACCGACGTGCACTTCTGGGCCGACGAACAGATCTTCACGCACGTTGAGTTCCACTACGAGATCCTGGCCAAGCGCATCCGCGAACTGTCCTTCCTGAACAACGGCGTGAAAATCCGCCTGTCCGACCAGCGCACCGGCAAGGAAGAATTGTTCGCCTTCGAAGGCGGCACGCGCGGCTTCGTCGAATACATCAACAAAGCCAAGACGGTGCTGCATCCGACCATTTTCCAGGCCACCGGCGAACGCCTGTCGGACCAGGGCACCAACATCAGCGTGGACGTGTCGATGCAGTGGAACGACGCCTACAACGAACAGGTGCTGTGCTTCACCAACAACATCCCGCAACGCGACGGCGGCACCCATCTGACCGGCCTGCGCGCGGCGATGACCCGCGTCATCAACAAGTACATCGAAGAGCACGAGTTCGCCAAGAAGGCCAAGGTTGAAATTTCCGGCGACGACATGCGCGAAGGCCTGACCTGCGTGCTGTCGGTCAAGGTGCCGGAGCCGAAGTTCTCCTCGCAGACCAAGGACAAGCTGGTGTCAAGCGAAGTGCGCGGCCCGGTCGAAGAGATCGTCGCCAAGACGCTGACCGATTACCTGGCCGAAAAACCGAACGACGCCAAGATCATCTGCGGCAAGATCGTCGAAGCGGCGCGTGCCCGCGAAGCGGCCCGCAAGGCGCGCGACCTGACCCGCCGCAAAGGCATCATGGACGGCCTGGGCCTGTCGGCCAAGCTGGCCGACTGCCAGGAAAAAGACCCCGCCCTGTGCGAACTGTACATCGTCGAGGGTGACTCGGCAGGTGGCTCGGCCAAGCAGGGACGCGACCGTAAATTCCAGGCGATTTTGCCGCTGCGCGGCAAGGTGCTGAACGTCGAGAAGGCGCGCTTTGAAAAAATGCTGTCCTCCGAGCAGATCACCACCTTGATCGCCACGCTGGGCACCTCGATCGGACCGGACGAATTTAACGTCGACAAGCTGCGCTATCACCGCATCATCATCATGACCGATGCGGACGTCGACGGCGCCCACATCCGCACGCTGCTGCTGACGCTGTTCTATCGCCAGATGCCGCAACTGGTCGAACGGGGCCACATCTACATCGCCCAGCCGCCGCTGTACAAGGTCAAGGCCGGGCGCGACGAACGCTACCTGAAGGACGATGTCGAAGAGGCGAGCTACATGATGACGGTCGCCTTGAACAGCGCCGCGCTGGTTCCGCGCGACGGTGCCGAGCCGATCGTGGGCGAAGCACTGGCCGAACTGGTGCGCCAGTTCAATCTGGCCAACGCCATCATGACGCGTCTGACGCGCGTGATCGACCGCGCCGCGCTGACCGGCATCATGACCGGCGTCACGCTGGATCTGTCGACGCTGGAGCTGGCCAACGCGTCGGCCGTCGCGCTGACCGCCGCCATCGGCGACCCGGCCGTCAACGTCACGGTGCGCTCGGATGAGCTGTCGGAAAAACACCTGCTGCGCATCGAGCGCATGCATCACGGCAATATCAAAGTGTCGGCGATCGACGCCGACTTCGTCCAGGGCGCCGACTACAGCGTGCTGGCCAACGCGGCCGCCACCTTCCAGGGCTTGATCGGCGAAGGCGCTTTTATTCGCCGCGGCGAAGGCGAGCGCGTCAAGGAATCGAAAGTGGTCGACTTCCACCACGCGATGCAGTGGCTGCGCGACGAAGCCGAGCGCACCGTCTCCAAGCAGCGCTACAAAGGGTTGGGCGAGATGAACCCGAGCCAGCTGTGGGAAACGACGATGGACCCGACCGTGCGCCGCCTGCTCAAGGTGCAGATCGAAGACGCGATTGCCGCCGACCAGATCTTCACCACGCTGATGGGCGACGACGTCGAACCGCGCCGCGCCTTCATCGAACTGAACGCTCTGCGCGCCGGCAATATCGACGTCTGATCCTGTCGCGCAGTGATACCGCGCGGCGGATCGCCGCGCGAACGAACGGCCTCGCAAGAGGCCGTTCGTGTATCTCGTCCCATTCCAATTTCTAACGCCGCACATCGATGAACTCTGTCAAATCCATCCCGCTGTTGCTCGCTTGCGTTGTTCTGATGAATGGCCCGGCCTGCGGCGAAATTGCGGCCAGCACGCCAGGCGACGCGCGCCTGATCGGCACATGGCAGGAAGGCTTGGCACCGGCGCAGGCGAAATTGAGCGCGGCGGACATCGCCCACCTCGATCTGCAAGGCGGCGCATTCAAGTTCGACGCCAACCACACGTTTGCGATGTATCCGCCGTGCGGCAAAGCGAGCGATAAGATGCATGCGCTGGGGCTGCAGTTCTACCCCGGGCACTGGCAGCTGCTCGGGCCCGAGCAGTTATTGATCAGCGTGCAGGCGCGCGGCGCGGCCCATGAAATGACGATCGATCTGAGCTTTCGCGATGAGCAACTGTTCATGACCATGAACGGCGAGACGAAACCATACGCAAAAGGCGCAATTCAATTGCCGCCCACCTGCAGTGCGGCTCCCGTCGCCGCGAATCCGGCGCATGCGCGCCCACAGTAGGGTCTGATGCAGTAAGCGCGTACGCCCTTGAATATTGAGCGGCATTTTTTGCTGCCTGGCCCACCTCGGCACACCACGCGCGCTTTCATTCGCTCCTGAGCATTCTCTCCGCGAGCATTGTCATCAAGTCCCGTCGCCCGGACACGAACAGGTGTACAAAGATCTGCTGTTGCGCGATGTCGTAGATGACTCTGGTTTGTCCAAGCAAGCGCTGGCGCAGGCCGTGCAAGCCTAGCCTGACGGCTTCGTCGGGAACCGTGCCGGCAAGTGGAAATTCGCCGATGGCGTGCAGGAGTTCCTTGTATTTCAGGTCGGTCTCGCGCCACACCTGACGGCCAAACTTGTGCTGCACATACTGTCGAATTTCACGGTAGTCGTCGCGCGCACCAAGCAGGACATGAACCGCGTACATCATTCGTCTTCCTTGTCCATCTGCGCGAAGAAATCCTCAGCGGATTGAAATTTCCCTTCCGCGATCTGCTTCTTTCCCAAATTGATCAACTTCAGAAACGCCATCGTTTCGAGCTGTTCCTCATAGGTACGGATGTCCATGACCACCATTTTTGCCTCACCATTTTGCGTGATGATCAGTGGGCTGCGGTTTTCCTCGAAATCCTTCACGATCTCCGCCGCATGCGACTTGAGATATGAAATTGGTCTTACTATTTCTGAAAATTTCATGCTGTCTCCTGACGACAAACACTGCCGCACAAGACTAAATATAGTCCAAATTTGATCACGCATCCAGTGCCATCAAAAAACGATCGATGCATGCGCCGGCCCGAACCCACTTGGTGGCCGACCGCCGCAACATGAAACGCGCCGCCCACACCCACGTTGAGCGGATGCGAAGCGTATATCGTTAGCGACATCTGAAACGCTGGTGCAACTGCCGGCCTTGCCCACACGGCGGGCTTGGCCGCAGTGTGGGCCGCGAACGCTTAGTTAAGGCGCGTGATGCGGTTCTGCGGCGGCGCCGGTATCTTGCCCAGCGTGCGGAAGTAGGCGCTGCCGGCATCGATGTCGACGTCGCCCTGCTGCACGTTGGTGCCGCCCAGCAGCACGGTGAAGTTGTCGCCGCCGGTGGACATGAAGTTGTTGACCGTCACGCGGTAAACCGTGCTCATGCCGATCGGAATCCCGTTCAGCTTCATCGAACCGGCCACCACGCGCGCGCCGCTGCCCGCTGGCGCACCGGCAGGTTTGCTGGCATCCCAGCTGTAGCTAAAGCCGTTGGCCGTTTGCATCACGCGCCCGCTGGACGGCTGCGGCGCCTCCCACTGTTGCTCGAGCAGGCGCAGCAGTTGCGTGCCGGTCAAGTCCAGGGTCGTCAGGTTGTTCCCGAACGGCATCACGGAAAACAGTTGGCCGTATTTCACCTGCGGGCCGGCCAGTCCGGCGCGCACCCCGCCCACGTTGGCAAACGCCAGCTGCGCCGATTTGCTGCCGTAGGCCGGGCCGGACGAACCGGCCAGATAGATGTCGGCCACCACGTCGCCCATCTTGCTCTCGCCGGCGCTGTTGACCGATGTGCCGAGCGAAACGCTCAACGTGCCGATCACCGCGTCGCTGACCGGCGCGAGCACGTCGACATAGCGCTTGACCAGCGCGGCCATGTCGGCGTCCGCCGCCAGGGCGCTCATGCCGGCCGGCAGTGGAATCAACACGCCCTTGCTGTCCTTGGTGCCCAGATCGTTGATCGCGGCGATGTTGTTCGCTTCTTTCGACAACACTTTTTTCTTCGACGGATCGATCGTCAGATCGATCTTGGTGGCGATCAGGCCGTAGGCGCCGGCCTGGGTCAGCAGTTTGCCGTCCGGACGGGTGCACACGTATTCCTGGTGGGTATGGCCGCTGATGACGACATCGACCGCGGCGTCGAACTTGTCGGTGATGGCGACGATGTCGCCGCCAATGCCCGGGCAGCTCTTGTCGTTGATGGTGCTGGCGGTGGTGAAGCCGCCCTGATGAATCAGCACGACGATCGCCGCCACGCCCTTGGCCTTCAGCTCGGGCACCAGGCGGTTGACGGTGTCGACCTCGTCATTGAAGCTCAGGCCGGCCACACCGGACGGCGTGACGGCGGACGGCGTATCTTTCAGCGTCAATCCGATGAAGGCGACGCTCACGCCGGCCACAGTGCGGATGTCATACGGCGCGAACAGGGTGGCGCCGGTCTTCTGGTCGATCACGTTGGCGGCCAGGTATTTGAACTTGGCGCCGCCGAACTTGCCGTCGCTCATGCAGGTATCGGTGCCGACGACGCCCCGGCTGCCGTCCGCCGTCGCCGGATAGCAACCGCCGTTTTGAAGACGCAGCAACTCGTCGCGGCCCTTGTCGAATTCATGGTTGCCCACCGACGTGATGTCCAGACCAAGCAGATTCATCGCCTCCACGGTCGGCTCGTCGTGAAACAGGCCCGACGTGATCGGCGAGGCGCCAACCATGTCGCCGGCCGCCACCACCAGCGTATTGCCGGGGTTTTTCGCCTTCAGATTTTTCACCAGCGTGCTCAGGTAGGCGACCCCGCCGGCCGATACCCGCGTGCCGGCCGGCTTGGCCGGGTCGGCCACCGTCAGCGCCGCCGACGTTGGCAACAAGTTGCCATGGAAATCGTTCAAGCCGATCAGCGACACGGTCACCGGATCGGGCGCCTTGACGTCGGGCATCGGTGTGGCGGCGCTCTGGCCGCCACCACCACAAGAGACGAGGGCCAGGCTAGCGACCAGCAAGGCTGCGCGCGCCAGCAAGGTTTTATTGTTTTCTAACATGTGATAATCCTCTGTACACTGCAAATCGGAAAGACTGCAATAGTAGCAATCTTATACATTTATGCAATGTTTATATGACTTTGTCGGACAAACGCAGCCTGGCGCGGATAAGCGCAGACGCGCGGACAGCGCAGGCATCGGCGTCCATCCGGTCGGTCCGGCGTCGCGCGGCGCAGCAGTGACGCCGCCGACCGGGTCGAACGCAGTGACGACAACATGAGAGGAACAAATGGGGAACAAGCGTGATGCGCGCCTGCGCATGGCAAACAACTGGAGCCTTGCGCTCGTCTGCCTGCTGGGCATGGCGCGCGCGTCGGCCGCGGGCCCGTCCGGCGCCGCACCGACGTCGGCGTTGCTGGCGATCCAGCACGGCGCCCAGCTGGCCGAACGCAGCTGCTACAAATACATGCACGACGATGCCAGCGACTACGCCGCGTGCCTGAACACCCTGTTGACCGGTGTGCGCGGCAACAGCACCGACGCGCAGCGCCAGCGTCTGGGCATCAGTTATTTCGCCTGGGTCGGCGCGAACGGCTCGGCGCGCATGGCGACGCCGGGCGCGGACGCGGCAGCACGCGCCTTCCTGCCCAAGTTCGCAGCACTTCAACGCAGCTTGCGCATCAGCGACGCGCAACTGTGCCTGAGCGTGGCGGGCGACTGCGCCGTCCGGCGCGCACAGATCGCCCAGATGGACAAGGAGTTGGCCGACGCCAGCGCACCCGCCCACGCGGCGCGCCCGCCGAGCCACTGACACGCGTCCCCGTCGCTGCGGCCGCCGGCGCAGCGTCACGCCACGCCGGTGTTGCGCTGGCCCTAGCGTCGATGGAAATGGCGCGTCGGCACTGTGCTGCCTGATCAAGTCCTTCTCAAGCCGGACGCTGGCGCGCCGGGGTGCCACGACACGCTGAAGGCGCGACAAAAACTGCGCACCGGCAAATTATTCGGTGGTACTCTCACAATGAGGCGCTGCACGCGTGGCACCGGGCCACCATCGTCGCGCTGGCGCGCTCCGCCCATTGTTGCAAACCGAAGGAAACATCGTTTATGGCGCTTGGTATTCCCGCTCATTCGACAGCCAGCGAGCCGCTGCACAGCGCGCTGGCCCAGATCGCTGCCGGCGCGCCGCTGGCGGACACCCTCTCCACGCTGATCGCGCAGCTCGACGGGCGCGACCCTGCGGCGCACTCGGCCGTGTTGGTGTGGGATGACGATGGCGTCGCATTGCGCCTGCAGGGCGACTGCGCCATCAGCACGCCCTTGTGCGCCGAGCTGGCGTGCGTCTTGCTGGCCGCCGGCACCAGCGCCAGTTATGCCAGTTTGACGCCCGCCGCGCTGGCCGCCAACGCGCTCGCACAACGCCTGCAGGCGGCCGCCAGCGCGCATGGCTTGCCCGGTCTGTCGATCACGCCGATCTGCACCGCGCCGGCCGGCTTGCTCGGACTGTGGCTGGTGTTTACGCGCGCACCAAACCCGCGCCCCGAGCGCGCCGTCATCGACAGCGTACTGCTCGCCTCGATCGCCATCACGCGCAGCCACGCCAGCGCCAAACTGTCGCGCGCCGAGCAACAACTGCGCGACAACGAGTCGCGCGTCACGCTGGCCATCGACGGCAGCGCCACCGGCATCTGGGACCGCAACGTGGTGTCGGGCGAAATCCATTACTCGCGCGGCTGGAAGGCGCTGTTCGGGTACGCCGAGCACGAGGTGTCGAACCGCATCGAGGACAGCTATGTGCGGGTCCATCCGGACGACCTGGCCACCGTGCGCGCCACCATCGAGGCCCATTTCGCCCAGAAAACCGCGCACTACGCCGTCGAGCACCGGATCCGCTGCAAGGACGGCAGCTACAAGTGGATCGCCAGCCGCGGCAAGGTAATCAGCCGCGACGAGGCCGGCCGGCCGCTGCGCATGATCGGCACCTCGACCGACATCACCGCCACCAAGGCCCTGTCGCACCAGCTGCAGCAGAGCATGGACCTGATCGTCAACCTGACCAACGAAGTGCCGGGTTTGCTGTTCCAGTACCGCATGACGGCCGGCGGGCGCGCCTGTTTTCCGTATGCCAGCGAAGGCATCGCCGACATCTACGAGCTCGACGCGGCCCAGGTGGCCGGCACCGACGGGCTGGTCGACGCGCTGATCCACCCCGAGGACCGGCCCGTCTACCACGCCTCGCTGCACGCATCTTGCGTCAGCCTGCAGCGTTGGCATCTGGAATACCGCGTCGTGCTACCGCGCCAGGGCGTGTGCTGGCGGCTGGGCAGCGCACAACCGCGCCGGCTGGCCGACGGCGCCACGCTGTGGCACGGCTTCATCACCGACATTACCGAGCGCAAGCGCATCGAAGGCGACCTGCACCTGGCCGCCACCACCGACTTCCTGACCGGGCTGCCGAACCGACGCAACTTCATGGCGCGCATGAACGACGAGCAGGCCCGCGTGGCGCGCCTGCCCAACGCGCGTGCGGTGGTGCTGATGTTCGATCTGGACTTGTTCAAGGCCATCAACGACGGCCACGGCCACGCGATGGGCGACGCCGTGCTGATCCACTTCGCCCAGGTGCTGGCCTGCGAAGTGCGCAAGATCGACGCGGTGGGGCGCATCGGCGGCGAGGAGTTCGCCGTCATCCTGGCCGCCGCCGGCGAGGCCGAGGCGCAGCAGTTTGCCCAGCGCGTGCAGGCCAGCCTGGCCGTGCACAGCTTGCAAAGCGACGGGCACGACGTCGACGTCACCGTCAGCGTGGGCATCAGCGCCATGCGCGCGGCCGACCGCAACGTCGACGCGGCCCTGTCGCGCGCCGACATGGCCCTGTACCGCGCCAAGGAATGCGGGCGCGACCGCATCGAGATTGCCGCCGACTAGCGCGCAGCAAACCCCGCCGGACGGGCCGCGCAGGACGCGGCGCGGCGCCGCGCAGCGATAAGAAAAACACAAAATATCGTCGCCCGCAACGACGCCAAGGGCTCAGGAACATGGTAATGTAACCATTCTGAGATGGTTGAAATTTTCGTATTTCACCGCAGGCTCAGCTCGCTAATCATTCTTATCCGGGATTTTGGCCATGCTGCGAACACTCTTAGCGCTGTTACTGCTGGGCTTGCCGCTGGCCCACACCAGCCTGGCGCAAAGCTTCAAGTTTCCCGACGAGGACAGCGTCAACGCGGCCGACGATGCGGCCCGCAAGGCCAAGCTACAGGCGCTGCTGGCCACGCCCTGCCGCCAGCAGCTGAAACACCAGAAAATCATGGTGCTGATCGCGGAAAACCGCAACGGCGTGATCCACGCCAACCAGTCCAGCTACAACGCGCACATCAACGCCATCAACGACGGCCTGAAAGCGCTCGGCCTGACCACCTACACCCAGGAACAGATCCGCCGCCAGGTGGCGCAGGCCGAGATCGACGCCTACTTCAAGAACGATGCCGACGCCGCCCTGTCGGCCTCGAAGCGGCTGGCTGCCAACTACGTGTTGCGCGGCCTGATCGACACCCACAGCAGCCGCAACCTGGTGGCCAACCTGAATCAGATCGACATCCACATGGCGTTCACCTTGAGTGGCGCCGATGGGCGGGTCATTTCGCAAACCAGCGCCAGCAACGCCAGTTACGCCGGCAGCGACGTCACCGGCATGGCCTTGACGCTGGTGCGCGAGAGCGCCGAAGACGTGGTCGCCACGCTGTACAGCGACTATTGCAAATCCGCTGGCAAGCGCTGACTGTGGCGCGGCTGCTTTGCCAGTTTGAACCTGTGTTTTTGACGAAGGGATGGCTATCATGAATACCGCATCGATGATTGTTACGCGCGCGGCGCAACTGGCGCTGTGCACGCTGGCGTTGTTGTCAGCTCCGGCGCAGGCCCAGATCGATTACGGCAACCCGTCGCCCACGGCCGGCAGCTCGACCTCGGACAAGGCCAACGCGGCCGCCGACAGCGCCGCCTACAAGGAAATCGCCTACGTCAACAAGGCCAAGCGGGGGCCGGCGCTGATCGTCATTCCCGGCGAGGTCAAGAGCAACAACGCCACCTTCATGCAAAAATTCGGCCCCAACAACATCGCCGATTTCGCCGAACTGGAACTGTCCAACGCCAACTTCCGCGTGCTCGAACGCACCAACCTGGGCCACCTGCTGCAGGAGGTGTCGCTGGCCTATAACATGGGCGACCCGGCCGCGGCGCGCAAGGCCATGCAGATGGGCAAACTGAAAACCACCAAGTGGATCGTCAAGTTCGACATTCTGAAGGCCGAGAAGATCGCCGAGGTCAAGAAAGGGGTGGACGGACGCGCCATCGGCGGGCTGATTTCCTCGATTTTCGGCAACCACGTGGTCGGTCAGGTGGCCAGCACGGTGCAGACCGAGGAATCGACCGGGGTGTGGCTGGTCGGACTGCGCTACAAGATCATGAACGCCAGCACCACCGAGCAGGAAGGCCAGGGTTACAAGGAACTGAAGATGGAACTGGGCCAGAAAGCCTCCAGCGTGGTGGGCATTTCCGACCAGGCCCAAGGCGGCGTGGGCCTGGACACGATGGTGCAGCGGCTGGTCCAGACGGCCGTCTGGGACATCGACTCGAAATACAAATAAGCCGGACGATGCGACCGCTTTCGCAAGCAACCATGCTGTCATCGTGAGGACCGCGCCATGGCGTCCGTAGACAAACTGGGCAAGTACGAGATCCGGCGCGAGCTGGGCAAGGGGGCGATGGGCGTCGTCTACGAGGGCTACGACCCGATGATACAAAGGATAGTCGCGCTCAAGACCATCCTGCCGCAATACCTGAACGGGGTCGAAACGGACGATGCGCTGGCGCGCTTCAAGCGCGAAGCGCAGGCTGCCGGGCGGCTGAACCACCCCGGCATCGTCGCCGTCTACGAGTATGGCGAGGAAGCGGCTGTCGATGCGCGCGGCGCGCCCAACGGCGCACGCATCGCCTTCATCGCGATGGAATATGTGCAGGGGCGCGAGCTGCGCGATTTTTTCAACAGCAATCAGCGCTTCGCGCTGCCCGAGGTGGCGCGCATCATGCGCGAAGTGCTCGACGCGCTGGGCCACGCGCACGCGCACGGCGTGGTGCACCGCGACATGAAACCGGCCAATCTGTTCGTGCTCGACAACGGCAAGATCAAGATCGCCGACTTCGGCATCGCCCGCATCGAGGCCTCCGAGCTGACCCAGGTGGGCACCGTGATGGGCACGCCGGCGTATATGTCGCCCGAGCAGATCATGGGCCAGGCGGTGGACGGGCGCAGCGATATTTTTTCCTGCGGGGTGATCCTGTATCAGCTGCTGACGGGCGAAAAACCGTTTTCGGGCGGCGAGACGGCCGTCATGTACAAGGTCTTGAACGAAGTGCCGCTGGCGCCGTCGATGCTCAACGTGGGCTTGCCGGCGGCGTTTGACGCGGTGGTCAAAAAGGCGATGGCCAAGGCGCCCGAGCAGCGTTTCCAGAGCGCGCAGGAGTTTTCCCAGGCGATCGAAGCGGCGCTGGCCGACATCGGCGCCGACGACGCGACCGTGCTGCGCGCGCCCGCGCCGGTGCCGCCGGGCGCGGCTGGCGCGCCGTTGAACGCGCCGGCGCAATCGGCTCAAGCCGCGCCCGTGCGCGCCGATCCGACCGGAACGCGCAGTGCGCCCCCGGCGCCACCCGTGCCGCCTGGTAGCTCAGGTCCGTCCGCCGCCGCCAATCCGGCGGGCCGCCCGGACGCTGCGTCCGGTGCGCGCACGACTACGCTGATCGGCGCGGGATTGGCCGTGCTGCTGCTGGGCGTGGCCGGCTATCTGACCTTGGCCCGCCATCCGGCCGACACCGGTTTGACGGCCAGCGCAACGGCCGTCACGGCGCAAGCGGTGGCACCCGGCGCGCCGCCTGCGCCGCCAGCAGCGGCCGCGCTGCCGGTGCAAGAGCCGGGCAACATCGTCGTCAGCGCGCTTGGCCTGGTCGACCCGAACGATCCGAAGTTTCACGGCGACGCGCAAGCGGCCCAGGCCGAAGCGCGCATCGACGCCAAGCGTCAGCTGGTCGAGAAGGCGCTCGCGCTGTACGTCGATGCCAAATCGCTCGACCAGAACTACGCGCTGATCGAACATAAGCTGCTGGCCAATTACGACAACTACATCAAGAACGTCATCTACGAAGGCGCGCCGGCCACCGGCAAGGATGGCCTGGTGTCGGCCGAGGCGCGCGCTGTACTCAACGGGCGCGCGCTGCGCAAGTCGCTCAACGAACTGTCCAAGGACGAGCGCGTCGACTTCATCCGCAACAACGGCGACCCGAAGGTGTCGCTGCAAATGACGATCGCCAACGCCGACAACCCGCAGGCGCCGGCGCGCTCGCAACTGGCCGAGAACGTGCTCAAGGAACGCATCAAGTCGTTTGGCTTCCGGGTCTGGGCCAACGACGCCGACAGCACCGCCGCAGCCGGCGCCAAGCACGCCGATTTCCACATCTCGGGCGAAGTCAAACTGAAGACGCTGTCGGCCAAGCTGCCCGCCTCCGGCCTGACGATCACCAAGACGGTGCTCAGCTCCTGGACCGTGAAGGCGGTCGATCAGGCCAGCAACGAGGAAATTTACCTGAACACGGTGCTGCCCAAGGGCCAGACCTGGGCCAGCGAGGAGCAGGCCTTGAGCGATATCGGCAAGCTGATCGGCGACCAGTTCTCGCGCGATTTTTTCCTGCAGCATTTTGAGTTCGGCGTGCAGAAAACCAGCCTGCATGTGCAGGGTGTGCCGGACGCGCAAACGGCCCGTTTGCTGCTGGACGAACTGCGCGCGATCCGCACCGTGCTCGACGTGGAGATGGGCAGCGAAACCGGCAGCTATCAGATCGAACTGGCGCAAGGCAGCGGCGGCGCGATGCTGCAGCGCCAATTCATCGAACCGCTCAACCGCAAGCTCGGGCAGGCCTGTCTGGCGCTGGGCGCGGTCAGCGAGAACGTTATCAGCATCAGCTTTGCCGCCGGCTGCGCCGCGCCGCCAGTGCGCGCCAAGCTCGAGACGCAGGCGCCGGCCGGCATCGAGAATGCGCCCGGCGAGCGCGGCAAGCAGTTGCAGCGTCCGGGCGCGCTGCGGGTGGCCGCTTAAGCGAGCGTTAGGCGGCGATGCCGAAGCGGCGCTGGAACTGGCGCTGGCCTTCGCGCGTGACGCCCAGCGCGCGGCTGTCCAGATCGCGCTCTAGCCAGGCCTGGCGCAGCATCAGCGCCAGCAGCGCGGCGCCCAGTGCACCGCCCACATGGGGGCGCCGTTCGCTCCAGTCCAGACAGGCGCAGGCGAAGCGACGGCGCGTCTTGCGCACGGCCGCCACATCGAGTCCAAGGCCTTCCAGCGCCGTCGCACCGTCGGCGCTCAGTTCGTAGACAGCGTCGTCGGGCCCGTCCGTCAGCAGCCAGCCTTGCAGGGCCATATGGTCGTGCAGCGCGACCGCCACGCTGCCGGCCAGATGGTCGTAGCAACTGCGCGCATGGCGCAGGCGGTCGGGCGTGCTCGGCACAAAGCGCGGCTGCGCCTGACCGGCCACCCGCAGCAGCGCTTCGAGCGCGGCAGCGACTTCGGCGCTGGCCAGTTGATAGTAGCGGTGTTTGCCCTGCGCCAGCACCTTGACCAGTTGCCCTTCCTTCAACTTGGCCAGATGGGCGCTGGCAGTCGACGGGCTCACCTGCGCCACCACGGCCAGCTCGGTGCTGGTGCGCGCATGGCCATCCATCAGCCGGCACAGCATGCGCGCGCGCGCCGGCTCGGCGATCGCACCGGCCACGGCGGCTAATTGGGTATCGACAAAGTGTGCATCCATACTTCGATGGTAAGCGAATCGTTCAATGCGATCAAGCTTTACACTGGCTGTCGATGGTGTCATCGAGTCCGGTGAACCCAGCTAACTCTTACCACGAGGTTCGCAGCATGCATCCAGAAAACCCCGTCGCGGCGGCCAGCCACGACAATCCGTATCCCTATTACGACGCGCTGTTGCGCGGCGCGCCGCTGGTGTTCGACCCGGCGCTCAAGCTGTGGGTCGCCAGCCGCGCGGCGGTGCAGCGGGAGATCTTCGCCCATCCCGATTGCACGGTGCGCCCGAGCGCCGAACAGCTGCCCGCCGCGCTGGCCGGCAGCAGCGCCGGCGCCATCTTCGCGCATCTGGTGCGCATGAACGAGGGCGCGGCGCACCTGCAGCCCAAGCGCGTGCTGCAGCAGGCGCTGGCCGACATCGACCTGGCTGCGGCGTGCGCCACGACCGACACCCATGCGGTGGGCCTGGCAAGCGTCCACGGCTTGCCCGAGCGCGCGGGCTTGACGGCGTGGATATTCGATCTGCCCACCTACGTCGTGGCCGATCTGCTCGGATGCGCGTCCACCGAACTGGCCCAGCTGGCCGCCTGGATGGCGCAGTTCGTGCGCTGCCTGTCGCCGCTGTCGAGCGCAGCCCAACTTGCCGAGGCCTCGCAAGCGGCGCGCGCCTTGCAAAGCCGCTTTACTGCGCTGCTGGGCAGCGCCAGCGCCCGCCCGGCCAGCCTGATCGCGCGCGTGCGCGACGACGCCCTTGCCAGTGGCTGGTCCGATCAGCAGGCGATCGTCGCCAACCTGATCGGCCTGTTGTCGCAAACCCATGAAGCGAGCGCGGGGCTGATCGGTAACAGCCTGGTCGCGCTGGCGACGCGCCCCCAGCTGGCCGCGCAGCTGCGTCGCGATCCCGGCCTGGCCGAGGCGCTGGTGCGCGAGGTGGCGCGTTTCGATGCGCCGATTCAAAACACGCGCCGCTTCGTCACACGCGACTGCACCATCGGCGGCGTTGCGCTGGCCGCCGGCGAGGTCATCTTGCTGCTGCTGGGGGCGGCCGGGCGCGACAGCGGTGTATATGCGCAAGCGGACCAATTGCTGCTCACGCGCGTCCAGGCCACGGCGCCCACGTTCGGCCACGCTCGGCATGCCTGCCCCGGCCAGCAACTGGCCTTGACGATTGCCGCGCGCGCCGTCGTGTGCATGGTGTCGATACCGGGCGCGCTCGACGCGCTGGCCTGGACCTATCGCGCCTCACCGAACGCGCGCCTGCCACTGTTCACCCACACGTCCACCACCACCACCACCACCACCGCCAAGGAGATGTCATGATCGCCGTCATTTTTGAAGTTTGCCCGCACCCCGAAGCCAAGCAGGAATATCTGGACATCGCCGCCTCGCTCGGTCCGATGCTGAAAGACATGGACGGTTTCATCTCGATCGAACGCTTTCAAAGCCTGAGCGATCCGGGCAAGATCTTGTCGCTGTCGTTCTGGCGTGACGAAGCGGCGGTGGCCGGCTGGCGCAACACGACGGAACACCGCGACGCCCAGTCCAGCGGGCGCTCGCACGTGTTCGAGGACTACCGGCTGCGCATCGCCGGCGTGATCCGCGACTACGGTATGATGGCGCGCGCCGAAGCGCCGCAGGACAGCCGAGCCGTGCATGGCTGAGCGGCCGGCCTCGTTCCTCCCCCACGCACCTTGAAAGCGACAACATGACCGATCTGGACATCTATCTTGCGCAGCATTTCCTGAGCGCCGAGCAGTGCGCGCAAGCGTGTGATCTGAGCACCGCCGAACTCGACGCGTTGGTGCGCGCGCAATTGGTGCCGGCGCCGTCGTATGTGGTCACGCCGGATGGCATGCTGCAGTCGTACGGCTTCGGCGCGATGGCCGCGCCAGGTTCCGCAGCGGGCCAATTTTTCCATCCGTCGCAGTCGGCCTGGGTGGCGCTCGCGCAGAGCGCCATCGAACAACATGGGCGCGAACACGCTGGCGCCGCAGTGCAAGCCCAGTTCATCGACCGCTTCTATGCGGCCCTTGCCGAACTCAATATCAGCACCTGGCGCATGCCCGACAGCTTCGCCGACGACGGCAGCCGGCTGGCGGACGGCTTGCGCAAGCGTTCCGACATCGTGTGGGAGCATTTCCTGGGCGGCACCTTCGGCGTGTGCGTGGCCAAGCCGGTGTCCGAGGCGGACATCGCATGGAAAGAGGTATTGCAGGAAAAGCTGACCACGCTGAGCGACAACGGCAAGCGCAGCGCGTACGCCGCCGACCAACTCGAATCGATGCGCGCGCTGATCGCCGCGTTCGCCGCCTCGGCCATGCCGTTCTCGCCGATCGAATATCACCTGTGCAGCCGCAAGCGCCTGGCCGACGACCTGCTGCCGCGCCTGAGCTCTCTGTGATTTTCCTGCGGGGCGCAACCCGCTGATTGACGACGGATCGCGCTCAGTACGAATTGGAATGAAGGTTCCGGTTGCGAATGCGTAGCCGGTCCAAACCCACGCTGAACGCGATGCCAACGGTATAGGCAAGCATGTCCCACCACGAAAATGTTGAACCCAGCACCAGATGGCCCGCCGTGGTGGAGTGTATCGCGTTAATCCACGGTGCTTCATATAGTTGTGAAAATTCAACACAGTAGGACGTCGCCAGCGCCAAAAATGAGAGCCGCCCCGTTGATTCGACCGGTTTCAAGTAAGCCCACGCCAGGAATACCATCATGGCCCACAAGGCGTCGCCCGGATATTTATCCGACATCGACGGGAACAGGAACGGGTATTTGCGCGAGACAAGTCCCGAACCAACAACGGCAAAGAGAAAAAACAATACGACACGTTTGCTTCGCGCAACAGTTTTTAAAGTCATATTCGTAGTTAAGATCTATTTGATGCGCTGCGGCCCCAATTGTCCATTATAGAAAGCCTGCTGAAGTGCGCAAACATGGATCGAATACTGCCAGCCTGACTCCAGCAGCAAAAAAAAACACTCGCATCCGGGGCACCGGATCAATCCACCGAACTTAAGCGGACGCCCATTTTCGCCAACGCCGACTTCAATTAATTCTTGACAGGACAGCCGCTTCGCGCGGTCGCCGCCCCGATTGCGCGGGTTTTCGCGAGCAGGACGGCGGCCAATGAAAATCGTTTTGATCTTCATTGGCCGCCATGTCGATACCGTCGTTGTTTACTGCATTCTCCGCTTTCCTGCACTCCCCGCAATTTCGCGACTTGGCTTGCCATGCCGACGCCGGCAACGCCTTCGTCCG
>JBBQZO010000038.1:0-57607 GCA_038207625.1 Burkholderiales bacterium
GGCCTTCTTCTTCGATCGGCACTTCGAAATTGCGCGACAGCTGGGTCGTTGGATCGCCGACCAGTGCGTATTCGACCTTCTTGATCGAGGCCGACGTGTCGTGCCATGCTTTGTGCGCGAAATGGGTGTCGGTCGACACGCCGTAGATGTCCACGCCCATTTTCTGGAATTCGGCGTAGTTGTTGGCAAGGTCTTCCAGCTCGGTTGGGCAAACAAACGTGAAGTCCGCAGGGTAAAACACGATCACCGACCATTTGCCCTTCAAGGACTCATCGCTGACTTCGATGAATTTGCCGTTTTGATAAGCGTTGGCCTTGAACGGTTTGACGTAGGTGTTGATAAGAGACATTGCTATTCCTTTGCTGGGTTGTGAAGTATCCAAGGCGCAGTTTAAGGGTTTTTCAATCATTCGTAAAATTGATTACTTCAATTGAGTCGATCCACTTTGACTATCACTACTGGCAAATGACTAGCGTGCGCCCTCCTCAGTCGTCGAAATACCAATAGCCGGCGTTGACCCAGTCGGCCAGCAGCTGCGCAACGTTCCCCTGCTGCAGCCATGGCCGCAGCATCGCGTAGCTCAGCTGGTCACGGTCACACAGGGCCAGCACCGCGCCTTCGCAAGCCGGGCCCAGCGCGTAGCGCTCGCCATCGACGTAGCAGACACCCTCGCCGACCGTGGCGCACACATAGAAGCAGCGCAAGCCGCCAATGCGTACCAGCGGCTGCTCGCGCAACTGCATGAGCAGGTCGGCCGCGCTGATGGGCTCGTCGAGTTCCCGCACGTCGAGTTGGCACTTGGTCTTCGACAGAAAGCTACCGGCAAAATCGGCGACCAGCGCGTCGTTGTCCAGGATGCCCTGCAACTGCGCGCGGATGCGGGCGAAGTCATTGGCGTCGATCTGGCCCTGATGCCGCTGCACCGGGCGGCCGGGATCGCTGATCTGGTCCTTGCACAGCTCCTTGTCGATCACGTAGTCGGCCAGGCCGCTGAGCATGTCGCCGGCCGACTTGCTGCGAAATCCCACCGAAAAGCTCATCGAGTGCTCGAGCGTGACGCCATCGTGTGGATAGCCGGGCGGGATGTAGAGGATGTCGCCGGGCAGCAGTTCGACGTCGATGATCGCTTCGAAGGGCTCGGTATGCAGCAAGGCGGCATGGGCGGCAAACTGGCGATGCTCACCGCGGTCGCCCACGCGCCAGCGCCGCCGTCCCGAGCCCTGGCAGATGAACACGTCATACAGGTCGATATGGGGACCGACCCCGCCGCCCGGCGTGGCGTAGCTGATCATCACGTCGTCGAAGCGCCATTTGGGAATAAAGGCAAACGGCACCACCAGCGCCGCCACGGCGGGCGACCAATGATTGACCGCCTGCACGATCAGCGTCCAGCCCTGCTCCCCCAAATGCTCATAGGACTCGAACGGGCCGACCTCGGCCTGCCATTGCCCGTCTTTCTGGTAGACCAGGCGCGATTCGACGTCGTCCTCGCACGCCAGTCCGGCGAGCTCGTCGGGACTGATCAGGTCGCTGAAGTTGGCAAGGCCCTGGCGAATGACAACGGGCTTTTGCTGCCAGTAGTTTTCAAGAAAATCGTCGATCGTAAAGTCTGTAAGGCTCAGTTTCAGCATGGCGCGCACCGTGGGGAGAGAAGTGCGATGTTTTACCACCCGTTTGCTCAGCCGAAAATCATCTGGATCAAGGATTACTTGATTAGTCGCAAAGCAGTGCAGATCGGCGCTTGTTAGTCCTCAATTGCACCGCCGCTCCCCGTCAAATACCTTCGCGCGCCAGTGTCAGCGCCTCGCGCAACACGCCGAGATCGCCAATGTGGTTGGCCAGCAAGAGAATCAACTTTGCGTTGAGCAGCGCGCTGTGCTCGTCCGATAGGTCGCGGTGGGTATCGATCAGGACTTCGTAAAAGTCGTCGCCGGGCGAAAACTCGTGGAAGTAGCGCTTGCCCGGTTCGCTGAAATTGGGGGCCAGATTGAGTGTCATGATGCGCGTCCAGTCAAAGGTTGGCGGTGGCGCGGGCCAAGGCCTGCCGTACGGACACCGATTCGAAGCTGCGCCAGCGCGCCGCAACGTGTTGGTCAGGGCGTGCCAGATAGTAGCTGCCGGGCTGCGCGTCATACAGCTTGGCAAGCATGCCGCCGGCGTCGTGCAGCACGACGGCGTGATCCAGTTGGCCAGCTTGGGATGCGACGACCAGCGCTTCGATAGGCACTGCGCCCTGCCCCAGCGCGGCAAACTGCGCGAGTACTTCTGGCGCGATCTCCGCTGGATCGTCGCAGAAATACAGGCCCTGAAAGCGGTTGCCGAGCTGATCGATCAGCCATCCGTCACACCCGTCGCGCCGAATCGGGCCGTCCGCCATCGGTGCGCCAGGCAGCATGTCGCCCGCGAACGGTGCGCTGTCGGGCGTGTTCAGTGGCGACTCGGTCAGCACGGCCGGCACCGACAGGCGACCGGAGTTGACCAGTTTGCGCGCAAAACTGTGGTGTTCCGCCAGGTTCAGCACGGCATTGCGAAACGTCTTGCTGACGGTGCTCTTGGGCGTGATGAAGTCGGTGGAGCGCGTCGAGTTCATCAGATTTTCGTCGGCCGCGAAGCAGCGCTCATCCGAATAGCTGTCAAGCAAGTGCGCTGGCGCCTTGCCATCGATGACCAGTTTCAGCTTCCAGACCAGATTGTCGGTATCTTGCAGCCCGGAGTTGGCGCCGCGCGCCCCGAACGGCGACACCTGATGCGCCGCGTCACCGACAAACAGACAGTTGCCATGGCGAAAACGCTTCATGCGCCGGCACTGGAAGGTGTACACGCTGACCCATTCCAGGTCGAACTCGCGCTCCGCGCCCAGCATCGCCTTGATGCGAGGAATCACGTTCTCGGGCTTACGTTCCTGCTCCGGGTCGGCGTCCCAGCCAAGCTGGAAGTCGATGCGCCAGACATTGTCCGCTTCCCGGTGCAGCAGCACCGACTGGTTGGGATGAAACGGCGGATCGAACCAGAACCAGCGCTCGGCGGGAAAATCGGCCTTCATGACGACGTCGGCGATCAGGAAACGGTCCTTGAATATCTTGCCTTCTGTCTCCAACCCCAGCATGTTGCGGATCGGGCTGCGCGCGCCGTCGGCGACGATCAGCCAGTCCGCTTCGATCTGGTACACGCCGTCGGGCGTTTCGACCTGCAGCGTGACGCCGCGCTCCTGCTGGGTCACGGAGACGACCTTGTTTTTCCAGCGCAACGTAACACCCACGGCCAGCGCGCGTGCCACCAGGTACTCTTCCAGATAGTACTGTTGCAAATTGACCATGCCAGGATGTTTCTGGCCGGCACCGGCTTTCAGATCGAAGCTGAACACTTCATCGTCGCGAAAAAAGGTGCGCCCGACATTCCAGCTGACGCCCTTGCTCATCACCGGGTCGCCGCAGCCGAGACGATCCAATACTTCGATGGTGCGCTTGGCGTAGCACAGGCCGCGCGAGCCGACCGACACGGTGTCGTCGTCGTCGAGCAGCAGTACCGGTATGCCTTGCAGGCGGCAGTCGATCGCCGCCGCCAAGCCGGCCGGTCCGGCGCCGACCACCACCACCGGATAGCGTGTCGGCGTCGCGCTGCCCAGGTAGCTTGGTTTGGTATAGGGAAATTTTGTATAAGTGTAAGTATGCTGCATGCCCGCCTCCGTCATGATTCTTTGCGCCACCGCGCGCGGACGCGGCCGTGCAGCCTGTGTCAGCCTTCCAGCGTCTTCCACATCTCGATATCACGTTCGGCCGTCCAGATGCGCGGATCGACAAATTCGGTCGCTTCATCGTAGGCGCGCGTCACGTCAAACGGCATGCAGTGGTCAAAAATGACCCAGTTGCCGTACTTGGGCTTGAGTTGCGCGTAGGTGTCTTTGTAGATGGCGTTTAAGTCCTTGCCCTGCTTGGCGCCCTCGCGCACCGAAGCAAACAATTCCTGCACGAAGTCGCGCGTGCCTTCCAGCCCGGCCTTGACATGGACGGCGTCCTTCAGGGCGGCGCCGCGGCCCGGCACCAGTTTTTCCGCGCCCAGCGCGGCCACGCGGTCCAGCGTTTGCGGCCAGTCTGTGAAATACGCGTCGCCCGCGTACGGTGTGGCGCCAAAT
Organism: Burkholderiales bacterium; assembly: GCA_038207625.1. GTDB lineage: Bacteria > Pseudomonadota > Gammaproteobacteria > Burkholderiales > Burkholderiaceae_D > JBBQZO01. The sequence continues at coordinate 4,133 of JBBQZO010000038.1, forward strand.
TCGACCAAATCGCCGGAGAACAGCACTTTTTCCTGTGGCAGCCAGACCACCGTGTCGCCTTTGGTGTGTCCCCGTCCGAGTTGCATGATCTTCACTTCGAGCTTGCCCATCATCAGCGTCATCTCGTGCTGAAAAACGATGGTCGGCCAGGTCAGTCCCGGCACCGATTCGACGGCCTGGAACAGGCGCGGAAAGCGCCCGATCTCGCTATCCATGTCAAACGCACCACGTTCGACGATCAGGTCGTGGGTATCCTTGCTGGCGATGATGTGTTCCAGTCCGTGCGCCACGTAGCCGGAGGCGCCCAGCACGCGCACCGCGTTATAGTGGCTCATGACGACGTATTTGATCGGCTTGTCGCTCACCTCGCGAATGCGCCGCACTACGTCCTGCGCCATCACGGGCGTGGCCTGGGTGTCGATCACCATCACGGCATCGTCGCCGATGATGATGCCGGTGTTCGGATCGCCCTCGGCGGTGTACGCGTAGGCATGTTCGGAGAGCCGCTCGAAGCTGACTTTCTTCTCTTCCAGATCGGCTTGCGAGGCAAATTTTTTGTGATTCATGACAACTCCTGGTGGTGCGTGAGGTGGGGCCGCCCGACGGGGGCGGAAGATTCAAATTCCAAGGTAGGCTTGTTTGACCTGTTCGTTTTCCAGCAGCTCGCGACCGGGCCCGGACAGAATGATCTTGCCGGTCTCGATCACATAGCCCAGGTCGGCGATCGACAGGGCCGCGTGCGCGTTTTGTTCCACCAACAAGATGGTGATGCCCTGCGCCTTCAGACGCTTGATGATGCGAAAAATCTCATCGACCAGCAGCGGCGCCAGTCCCATGCTCGGTTCGTCGAGCAGCAGCATGCTCGGTTTGCCCATCAGCGCGCGCGCCATCGCCAGCATCTGCTGCTGCCCGCCCGACAGCGTGCCGGCCGGCAGCGCGCGCTTCTCCTTCAAAATGGGAAACAGTGCATACATCTGCTCCAGCCCGTCGGCGATTTCGGCCGGCGGACGGGTGTAGGCACCCAGCCGGATGTTGTCTTCAATACTCATCGGGCCAAACACCTGGCGCCCCTCCGGCACATGGCACATGCCGCGCCGCACCCGCAGGTCCGAACGCATGGCGGTGATGTCGATGCCGTCAAAACGCACGGCGCCGCCGCTGGTGGGCTGCACGCCGGATATGGCGCGCAGCAGCGTCGTCTTGCCGGCCCCGTTGGCCCCCACCAGTGCGACCAACTGGCCGGCGCGCACCGTCAGGTCGATGCCGTGCAAAGCCTGGATGCGGCCATAATGGCTGGTCAGCCCGGCCACTTCCAGTACCACCGCCGTGTGCGGTCCGTCCACGCGGGCCAGCGGCGCGGGTGCGGCTGGCACCGCGTCATCGCTGCCGCCCAGGCCGATTGGCTCGGGGGCAAGGTGAATGATGCGGGTGCGCAAAGCAAGCATGTCCGCTTGCGCATGCTCGCCAAACACCGGGTCGTCGTTGTCGGCGAAGGCCGCATCGATCTCCTGCCAGTCCTGTGCAGTCAGACTCTGGCGCGCCAGCGGCATCAAGGTACTTTCCTCGATGCGGATATGCTCGACCAAATGGCTGCAGTACTGCTCGATGCGCGTGCGCACGGCGGCCAGCTCGATCGGCTCACCGGCGATGCGCGCGGCAATCAGCGCCTTCAGTTGCTGGCGGTATTCGGGACCGTCGCGATGCTGCTGCTGCAACTGCGCGATCTGGACGCGCGCCGCCTCGCAGCGCTGTGCCAGCACTTTGAACAGAAAATCGTCCTCTTTCGGGTGGTGAAAGCGGTCGGTGAAGGCGTCGATGTAGTCGAGCATCAGGGCGATCGTGCGCAAGTCCTGCTGCCCGTCGGCGTCGTCGGGGCGCGGCAAGTCGCGCGCCAGCGCGTTCATGGCGCTGGCCAGGCGCCACATATTGCGGTGCTCGGTCTGGAGAATTTGTAAAGTCAGCATGCCGGCTTCCTCATGTCAGGCGGCGACGCCGAGATAGGCGGCGATCACGTCGGGGTTGGCGCGGACCTCGGCGGCACTGCCCTCGGTGAGTTTTTTTCCGTAGTCGAGCACCAGGATGCGCTCGGAGATATTCATCACCATCTTCATGTCGTGCTCGACCAGGACCACCGTGATGCCGGAGCGGGCCAGCTTGACGATCAGCTGCTCGATCTCGTGCGTTTCGGTGTGATTCAAGCCGGCGGCCGGTTCGTCAAGCAGCAGCATTTTGGGATGGGCCGCCAGCGCGCGGGCGATTTCGAGGCGCTTCAACGCGCCGTACGGCATGCTCGATGCGTGGGCGCCCAAGTAGGCCTTGACGCCGACAAACTCCATCAGCTGGGCCGCTTCATCGCGACAAGCCTGATCGGCGCGGCGCACCTGCGGCAGACGCAGCAAGCTCGCCAGCATGCTGTGCGACAGCCGCAAATGCGCACCGACCATGACGTTTTCCAGCGCCGACATGTTCATGCACACTTGCAGATTCTGGAAGGTGCGGCACATGCCGCGCTCGGCGAGCCGGTTGGGCGCCATGCCGGTCACGTCTTCGCCGTTCAGGTGAATCGCGCCGGCGGTGGGCGTATAGACGCCGGTGATGAGGTTAAACAGCGTCGTCTTGCCGGCCCCGTTCGGTCCGATCACCGAATACACGCTGCCGGGCGGAATGTCGAAGCTGACATCTTGCAAGGCGCGCACGCCGCCAAAACTGATCGATAGGTTCTCTACGCGCAGCATTTTATTGCCCTCCCTTGCGCAGCCGTGCGGCCAGCGTCGGCACCAAGCCCTTGGGCAGAAAGATCATCGTCAACATCAGAATCGCGCCAAATACGACCGTCTCCCAGCCTTCGAACGCGGTCAACAGTTGTGGGAGCATGCTCAGCAAAGCCGCCCCGACCACCGACCCATACACCGACGCCATGCCGCCGACGACGACCATCGTGACCAGTTCGATCGAATGAAAAAATCCCGCCACCCCAGGCGTGATGAAGCCCACATAATGGGCCGACAAACTGCCCATCACACTGGCCACCACGGCCGAGAGCACGAACACGCGCGTCTTGAAACGCACCGTGTCGATGCCGGCCACGCGCGCCGCCACTTCAGAGCCGTGGATCGCCTGCAGCGCCCGTCCGACCGGGGAATTGACCAGGTTCAGCGCGCCAGCGACCACCAGCAGCAGCAGCACCGACACCACGGACAGCCACATGCGCTCGCTGGCGATGGTCCAGCCGAACAGCGCAAACGGCGGCACCGTCAAGCCATCGGGCCCGCCGGTATAGGCTGATTCGTTGTTGATGACGATGGCAATGATGATGCCCAGCCCGAGCGTGGCCATGGCCAGATAATGCCCCTTGAGCTTGAGGATGGGGCGCGCTACCAGTGCCGCCAGCGTGCCGGTGAGCGCGGCGCCGGACAACAACGCAGCCATCGGCGCCCAGCCAAATTGCGCACACAGCACACCGGACACGTAGGCGCCCAGCCCGAAGAATCCCGCGTGGCCAAGGCTGATCTGGCCGGTATAGCCGATCAGCAAGTTCAACCCGATCACCACGATCGCATTGATTGCGATGCGCACCGCCACGTCCACGTAGTAGTTATTGGGCAGCAACGTCGGCAACAGCGCCATCACGACGGCCATCAGCATCAGGCCGCCGAAGCGCGCGCGCCATGCGCCGCGCGGTGGCGCCGGTGGCGCGTTCAAACCTGGCAGCGAACTCATACGCGCTCCGTGATCTTGGCACCGAACAGCCCGCGCGGCATCAAAAACAGCACCGCCAGGATGAGCACGAACGGTACCGCATCTTTATACGCTGACGAGATATAGCCTGCCGTCATCGCTTCGGCCAGCCCCAGCAACAGACCGCCGACGATGGCGCCGTTGGCACTGCCCAGCCCGCCCAACGTAGCAGCGACGAAACCTTTCAAACCGAACATGATGCCCATGTCGTAGGACGTGGTGGCAATCGGCGTGATCAAGATGCCGCCCACCGCACCCAATACGGCCGACAATCCAAAACTGAGCATCAGCATGCGCTGGGTGTGTATTCCCACCAGCCGCGCCGCCAGGCGGTTGTGCGACGTGGCCAACATCGCCTTGCCCATCGTGGTACTGCCGAAGAACCATCCGAGCAGCAACACGATCGCCACCGTTACGCCCATCACCCACAGACTTTGCGGCAGGATCGCCGCCCCCAATAGGGACAGCGGCGCGTCGCCGCTAAACGCCGGCAAGGTCAAATTGCCTTTCCCGACGAACACTTGCACGAGCCCGCGCACCACCAGCGAGGCCCCGATCGTGATGATGATCAAGGTGACCACCTCGGCGTTCTTGGCCGGTTCGATCGCCACTTTCTCGACCAGCATGCCGATCACGCCCGTGACGGCGATCGCCAGCAAGATGGCCGCCGGCAGCGGGATCGGCAAGCCGCTCTGGACGATCACGGCGGCGATCACGCCGCCGAGCATGATGAATTCGCCCTGGGCGAAATTGATGATGCCGCTGGCGTTATAGATCAGCGAAAAACCCAGCGCCGACAGCGCATAGGCCGCGCCGACCGTGATGCCGGAAAACAGGAACTGCAAAAATTGGGCGAGCATGGGCTTCTCCGGACGATTCCGATGACAAGCGCATGCCGGCGCGCGGCCGACATGCGCAGCTGAACGACCGTTTATTCGACCAGCGTCCAGTCACCCTTGCGGATTTCCAGCATGCGGAAGGCCGACAGGTCCAGGCCGAGGTGGTCGGCGGCGCTCATGTTGACGACGCCGCTGGTGCCCACGAAACCTTTGGTTTGCTCAAGCGCCGAGCGCACCTTCTCCTTGTCGAAGCTGCCCGCCTTCTTCACCGCGGCCACGTACAGCATCAGGCCGTCGTAGGCGTGTCCGCCGAAGGTCGACACGTCCACCTTGTAACGGTCGGTATAGCCTTTCACGTAGTCGGTCACGACCTGCTTCTGCGGATCGGCCTTGGCCAGTTTCTGCGGCACCAGCACGGCCGCCGCCGGCAGGCGTATGCCCTCGGCGGCGCTGCCGGCGAGCTTGATGAACTCTTCCGATGCCACGCCATGGGACTCGTAGTGCGGCAGCTTGATACCGAGTTGGGCGACGTTCTTGGCCACCAGCGCCGGCCCTTGGCCCAGACCGAACACGAACAGCGCTTGCACGCCCGGCGCGTTGCGGATCTTGGTCAATTGCGCCGTCATGTCGGTGTCCTTTGGGCCGTAGGTCTCGTTGGCGACGATCTCGATGTCGTACTTGGCCGCCACGGCCAATGTCTCCTTGCGGCCGGACTGTCCGAAACCGCTGCCCTCGGAGAGCAGTCCGACCTTCTTCAAATTGCGTTTTTTCATGTCGGCAAACACCTTCTCGGCGGCCATCCGGTCGGTGTGCGGCACCTTGAACACCCATTTCTTGACCGGTTCGACGATCGACACGCCGCCTGCGAGCGAAATGAACGGCAGGCCGCTGCGTTCGACCAGCGGAATCACCGCCATCGAGCCACCCGTGGTGGTGCCGCCGATGATCACATCCACCTTGTCGTCCTCGATGAGACGTTTGGCAAAGCCGTTGGCCTTGGCGGCATCGCTGGCGTCGTCATATTCGACCAGTTCGAGCTTGCGGCCGAGTACGCCACCATCGTGATTAATCTTCTCCACATACAGCTGCAGTGTTTTCAGTTCCGGGTCGCCAAGAAACGCCGCCGGCCCCGTCACCGACAGAAACGAGCCTATCTTTACGTTTTGCGCCACTGCCGCGTCACTCCAGCAACTGAGCACGGCCACCGCGCTCCACGCCATTACGCCAATTTTCTGCATGCCTGTCTCCAGCTTATTATTGAATTGATCGGTGGGCGCACCGTGTCACGAGCGCGCCTTGGTGAGCGGCGGCCATGGCTGGCCACCGTCGGGAACGATACCGCATTTCCCTCTGATCTGACATCTCAGTTCGCCACCATCGAATATTCAACCATTGCGAACGAATTTACCTTCATCAAATTTGCTGATATTGACGAATAAATTTAACCTATAATATTTGCAGCACGGTCAGTCAGTGCAACGCGCGTCTGGCGCCTACCCAGAACGAGGAGCAAGCCATGTCAGAGACATCGACCAAGCCGAGCCGGCGCATCCAGGCCATAGAGGTTGGCGGTCAATTGTTGGCAGTCCTCGTCAATCAGCGTCAGCCGATGTCGCTCAGTACTTTGGCGAAGGCGGCCCAGATGACACCGTCCAAGGCCCATCCCTATCTGGCCAGCTTCGGCGCGATCGGCCTCACGGAGCAAGATCCGATCAGCGGCAACTATGGACTGGGACCGTTCGCGTTCCAGATGGGACTGGTATGTCTGCAACAACAAAACCCGATCAAGCTGGCGATATCTGAAATCACCGCTCTGGCCAGTCGAATCGAACAGACGGTGGTGCTGGCGGTGTGGGGCTCGCACGGCCCCACCGTGGTGTATCTGGCGGACTCGAACCGGCCCTTGCACGTGAACCTGCGCCCGGGCTCGGTGATGTCGCTATTGGGAACGGCCACCGGACAGGTGTTCGCGGCGTTCCTGCCAGCCCGTATGATTGAACTGGCGTTTGACAAGGAATGGCGGCATCAGGCGTCGCGCCCGCCCGACGCCCCCACGCCCACGCTATGGCAACATGAGGCGACGTTGGGCGAGGTGCGCCAGCGCGGATTGGCCTCGGCTGTCGGCAATCCGATCCCCGGCATCAGCGCGCTGAGCGCGCCCGTGTTCGACAGCAAGCAGTCGCTCGTGCTGGCCGTGACCGCGACCGGCACCTCGGGCAGCTTCGACGCTACCTGGGATGGCCCGTTGGCAGCCGAGCTCAAGGCATGTGCAGCATCGATTTCGTATCGACTTGGCTACTCGGGGAAATGAACGATGTACGCGCCAACCCGTGACGAACTGCACCAGATACTGCGTATCGTCACCAGCTTGCACGAGGCCGACAGTGCGCACCGGATACGTCAGCAGGTCGCGCATGCGATCCTTGAGTTGTTACGCGCCGATTATCTGGCTTCCTATGTGCGCAACCCGTCCAGCGGTCACTTCGAGGACTGTGTGGCGGTCAATATCGGGGGCGGCAACCTGACGCGTTACGAGGACTATTTCCAGTTCCACGACCCCATTACGCCCTTGTTGCGACCATCCTACAGCACCGTGGTGGCATCGGTGATCGCGCAATCGGCGCTGGAAAAGACCGAGTTCTTCAACGATTTCCTGCTGCCCGGCGGCTTACACCACGGCATCGATCTCCACATGTACGATGCTGCACGCCATGTGGGCGATCTGCGCATATGGCGCGCACGCAATGGGGCCCCATTCGGGGCGCGCGAGGTCTGCTTGCTTGAGCTGCTCAAGCCGCACCTGAGCCACGCGCTGCGCCAGGCAGCGGCGCTGGCCAGCCTGCGTAGCGGCGACATTGGCGCCCATGAGCAGGCGCACGACGATCGTGCCATCGTGCTGTTTTCGGCGGCGCGCCAACCACAGTCCGACTGGAGCGACGCGCTCGGACTCACGCGCCGCGAAGCGCAGGTGTGCGCGCTGATCATGCAGGGGCTGTCCGACAAGGAAATATCGCGCGAGCTGGCGATCAGTTTTCCCACTGTGCGCACGCACCTGAGTCACACCTTCGAAAAAGCCGGTGTCAGCAGCCGCGCTGAACTCATTCACCGCATCAGCATCGCGGCACAAGCGTGAGCAACGCCAAGCTGTGCAGCGGCGGGCCTGGCCGAACGACGATGCGCACCCGCGTCACGCGGCCTGCAGGTGGTGATCCCAGGGCGGCGCCGCGTTCGCCGGCTCGGGCGCGTGGCGCCACGCGTCGAGGCTGACGCTGATCGCGCCGGCCGCGGCGAAGAGCAAGGCGCTGCGGCGCTTCGCCTCCGCCCTTTTATGCGATGGCACCAGATCAAAATTAACCGGCACGGCGTCGCTGCAAGGCAGTTCGAAATTGCCATCAGTGCGCTTGAATGCCAGCATTTCCTCCCACGTTTCATCGTAGTTCGACGAAATGCGCTGGCTGCGCCGGCGATTGATCGCGATCCGATTCTTGTTACTGACCAGCAGTAACAAGGAACATCCGAAGTAGTCGCCGATATGGCGCACCATGGACACCATCAGTTTCTTCGGGCGGCAGCCGTGCAGTTCGCGCGTGATGCGCTTGATGATCAAGGCCCCGCCGCTTGAACGCAGCCCCTGCATCGCGCCAAGCTTAATATACACGTGGCCCGGTCCCGAAATCAGCACAAAACTGGCCGAGTAGACGCACACGCCATCATGCACCAGCTGCAGCGCCAACTCGCCTTCTCGATGCGCTACGTTGATCGCTGACAGCTGCAATTGAAACAGTTGCCCGGACTTGCCGGCGAACTCGGCCACCTGGACCGGGCGCAAGGCGGCCTGTCCGACGAATTCCCTCAGGCCGCAGCGAAACAGGTGCTCATAATGGCCGATCAGTACATCGACACGCTCGGCGCAGCCAAGGTGATTGGACAGGTAAGGACGATAGATCTTATGAATAATCCGCGGATAGCGCTGGGCCAACTCGCCAAGTACGGGATGGTCGCTTAAGAAATTGCGCCAGCGCCGCGTCTGCACGGGATAGACAAAGGCCCCAAGCGAGATCTTCAGGTTGTCCTTGAAGCTCGATTTGGGATGGTGCAGGATCGGAAGTACGGACCGCAGGTTCATTGGTGTTGATACGAGAGCGAAGGTCGCTGCGGCCACCGGGCGAATCGGCCCAGATTGCATCGGCGCGCTACGATTGGCGCTCCGCTGGCTGCAGCGTGATGTAGCGCAGTGTATCGTACTGTATCAACATAGGAAAGGTGCCAGGCGGTAATTAGAGCCCAACGCCCTAGAAACGTCGCAGCCGGTGCACGTGTGTGCCGGCGCTGTGATATGGGTACCGGCCGAGTGGGCGTGCAGCGCAAACAACAACGCGGCTGGGCATAGCATGCCCAGCCGCGTTGTTCGCTCACCGTCGGTTAGAACTTGTGTGCGTATTCCACCGTAAGCTTCACGTTGCGTTCTGGCGAATAGTTTTTCGTCAAACCGTAGTACTGGTCACGCAGCTTGCCGTTGTTGTAGCCTTGATTCTCGTTCATCTCGACTTGACGGTTAAAGACGTTGAACACGTCCACCTTGAACGCCAGGCCCAATACTTGTTGTGGCTTGTACGTGCCGTTCAGTGCCAGCCGTACGTCGGTCGGCAAGGTGCCGGCCGAACCGCGTACCGCCGGAACGTCGTTGCAGTAGAAGCTCAGCGAACCATATTGCGCCGCCGGATTGCTGCCATCGAGATTCAACGCCGTCGGAACGCGCCCCATGCAGCTCAACGGGCTGCCGGTGACGATGTTCAAGTTGGCGCCCACGCTGAACTGGTTGTCGATCTGATAGAAACCAAAGGCCTTGATTGCGTGTGTGTGATTGTTCGGCAACAAACCATCCGCATTTTGCATCAACTCGGGGAAATCGAACGCAGTGGTGGCGGCAATGTCGGCTTGATTGATGTCCGACTCGACCTGACCTTCCAGATTGCCTTTGCTACGCGACAAGGTATAGCTTACTTTGCCATACCAACCGTCGCGCAGCGGATGTTCCATGAACAAATCGAGCGCCGTGTACACGCGCTTGACCTTCGGCAGGCCGATGTCGGCAGCCGTTAGCGGCACGGTGACAAACTTGCCGTTTTGTTGCAGATCCAACAGCAAGGTCGCATCGCTACCGGGATTGATCAGCGTGCAATCCATATTGTAGGTGCCTGGGACATTGTTGCGCTTCATCCAAGCTTGTACAGGACGCCCATCGCACCAGTCTTCGATCGTACTGCGCAGCGTACGGTAGGTGAATTTTGCGCCAAAGTTGAGCGCCGGCGACCAGGCACGTTCAAAGCCCATCGTCATTTCGTCCTGATACATGGCACCCAGACCGACGGCGGCGACCGAGGTCGGATCTTTGGCTTGACCGAACTCATTACTGGCCGACAGCAGCGGGCTGATCGGTGTCAAGCCGGTCGGCGCACCGGTTGTCTGATCGACGCCGGTGTAGGTGTAATAACGGTTGGTGTGCAGTGGGCTACCGGCGACGCGCTGTGCAACGCTGGTGGGAATTTGCAGGTGATAACGACCGGCGTTGGCGAACACCTTGGTGCTGCCGTCGTTGTTGACATCCCACGCGAAGCCCACGCGCGGCGCTAACTGATGGCGCTGGGCAGCATAGGCGACACCAAAGCTGTTCTTGTTGGTAAATTGCTCGTTGCGCAAGCCCAAGTCAAGTATCAGGTTTGGCAGGACTTGGAAGCGATCCTGGATGTACTGCGCCGATTGGTCGGTGGTCGGCGTTGCCGCATCGATCTCATGGTACTCATCGACATAGTAACCGCGCGGACCCAAGCCTCCACCGGAAGCGGGCGAGCTGCCGCCGTCGACGTTCACGCCGGGCGCATCGGTGTAGTGGTAGGTCCACAAGCCGCCGCCGGCGGTTGACTTGCCGTTGATCGACGCCACGGTGTTGCGATCGATACCGGCGCGCAGCGCGTGTTTGCCAATTTTATATTCGACGTCGAAGCGGAAGGTTTTTTGGCTATCCTCGGCGTTCGGAACTTGCAAGGACCCGCTGACGAGCTGCGGAATCGGGTAGCTGATACCGGGCACCTGGGTGTTTGGCGAAGCGTTCACCTGATAGATTCCAGGCGTGTAGCCGGTCTGACCTTGCGGATAGGTCGTCTTGAACTGGCCGTACAGGGCCGTCACAGTCAGATCGTCAGTCACGTAACCGGTGTACTTGAGAATCGAATCGTCGGTTTTTGCGCTGTCGCTGCTGCCGTTGGCGAACACATTATTGCGGGCCAGCACATCGGTTTTGCCAGCCGCGGTGCCGTAGAGGAAACCATAGTTGCTGTAGTCGGTACGGAATTCGTCGTGAATCTGGGTGAACTCGAGGTGGTGATTGTCGGTGATGTTAAAGTCGATCTTCGCCAGGTAGCGCGGCGTCACCGATGATTTCTCCGTGAACCCGCGCGCTTTGGCCAGCGTGTACGAATCGCTCGCGACGTTGACATAACCGGTATCGAACTGATCTTGTTCTACGTTGACGAACGCAAACAGCTTGTCTTTGATCAGCGGACCGCTAACAAAGACGCTGGCAAAGGTGTCTTTGGCGTCGTTCTGCTCGTTGGTTTTGTACAATTGGCCGGCATATGGCAAGCCATTGGCTTTGTTGATCACGCCGGTATCGGTGTAGAACTGGTTGCGCGGTTTCGCACGCAGCACGTTCGGATTGACCTGAATCGTGCCGCCCACCTCCCAGGTGTTCGTGCCACTCTTGGTGGTGATGTTGACGACACCACCGGTGGAGCGGCCGAACTCGGCGCTATAGCCGCCCGACAAGATTTGCGCCTGCGCGATCGCGAAGAACGGCAAGGTGGTGCCGCCGATCTGCTTATAGATGTTGGTGACGGGGAAACCGTTAATGTAGTAGCCGTTTTCGCTGGCGCCGGAGCCGGCGAAGCTGTCGCCCCCCATGCGTGGATCGCTGCGCGTCGTGCCGGTCGCCAATTGGATAATGCCGGCAACAGTTTGGGGGATTGGCAGTTGGGTCAATTGCTTGGCCGTGAACACCGAGCCATTGTTGGTGTTCGAAACGTCGATCGACTGGCGTCGACCGCTCACCGTCACCGCTTGAACACCCGTGTTGCTTCCAAACGAGGCCTCGGTACCTTGGCCGACCAGCGCCTCGATTTCTTGCGTGCCGACCACGGCTGCGCCCTGCATCAGTTTCACCGTATAGCGCCCAGGCGGCATGGACGTCGCCTGGAACTTGCCGCTCGCATCAGGGGTGATGGTCCGGTGCGTTCCGGTCGCTGCGTTTTCCAGCACGATGGTGCCGCCCGCAGTGCCGGCGACCTGACCGTAAATGGTGGCCGTAGCATTCGACTGCGCGTAGGCCGTCGTGGCCACGCCCGCTGACAGCACGACAGCACCGAAGGCGCAGACCAGCGCCTGGACCATCACCGTCTTCTTGATATTGTTATGAAGCTGAGACATCTGTTCTCCCTTTGTTAGATGAACACCGGTGAGGTTTCCGGTGCTGTTTATGTGCTGCGCTATCAACGCCAAGCCAGCCGGTCATGTTCGCGCGCTAGATTGCGGAAATAACGCTTAATATATTAAGGCTACGATCGATATCTTCCCAATGAATAATTTATGGCTATCGATATCTGATTTGGTATCATTAAAGACAGCAAAAAAAACCCGCACAAGCCGAGGCCGGTGCGGGAAAGGAGAGGCACGAGGGAAGCCGTGCGGGCGCGCAGCGCGCCCGGCAGCGTACTAAAAACGGTCGATCAGGATCGGGGCGGCGCCATCCCATACTTTGTCAAACAAGACCTTGCCATGCAGCGTCACCAACACCCATTGGCCATGTGGGGCGCGCTTGGTGGTGATGTCAATGCCACTGTCGGCTGGCACGCCCAGGCTTTCTCCAGCGCCGAACGCGCGGATATTCTTCAATGCCATGCGGTTCCAGCCGGTCGGCAGGCGCGGCGCGATCGAAAAGCGGCGCAGCCCTTGGGCTTCAATGCCGAACAAGCCTTCGATGACGGTGCGCGCGTAAAGGCCACTTTCGGCGGACAGGTGGCGTTGCTTGCCTTCTGGCCAGGCCTCAACGGCATACGGCACATGCTCGCCGAGCAGGCGACGCTGCGAGTAATAGCGGAAATACGGCATCACTTGATCGAGCTCGCCAACCTTCATCAACCCGCGGAAACCGTACAGCGTCGCGCGGTCCCAGAAGGTGGTGTCGCCTGCCTCGGTGAGCACCCCGTTTTCGGACCACAACTGGGGCGACAGCAAGGCCGCCACCGTGCCCTTGCGCCGTTCTGCGATGCCAAAGCTGAGCGGCAAGGCGATCCAGGCACGCAGCTTGTCGTTGCCTTCGTAGTAGCGGTAGGTATCAAAGCCACCTACCGTGGCCGCAAAATAGCGGTCGATCGCCGCGCGCAGCTGCGCCGCTTCCTTGCGCAATTGCGCGCCCTGCCCGCCCGCGCCACCCAAGTCGTCAGCCAGGTGGGCCGCGCCGATCAGGCCTGCGTAAGCGAGCACGTTGGTGCTCAGATTGGCCTTGCCGGCCGGAAAGCGCCCCTCCAGTTCGTCGCTGTCCGAGCGCACGATGCCGTCCGCGCCGCGCTGGCGCCGGTTATATTCGAGACACCAGTCGATCAAGGGCATCAGCTTGCTGGCGACGGCGCGATCACCCTGGGCCAGCGCGAACTGGCTGGCACCATAGGCGATCATCGCGCAATCGCCGCGGTCGCCTGCACCGTTCCAGTATCCCCGTCCCTCGGCGATAATCGACGAGGGGATCGCCTTGTACTGCGGGTTCATGTAGCCGGCAAACAGGCGAAAACTGTTGCTCGCCGATTCGACGCCAGATGGGTCGCCAATGTATGGGAAGAACGGATTGACATATTCGGCCTGGTCGTTGGCCCAGATCGCCGCATAGTAGCTTTTGCCGCCCGGGCCGTGCAACAGACCGCCGCGCGTGGCGAAGATGCTTTCGGCGGCGCGGATCTTGGCAAAGCTGAACATGGCGTTGATGGCTGGCTCGGGCGTCTCCAGCACCAGCGTCTGGCGCCATTGGGCCAGCTTGCGCGCGCGCTTGGCGAGCTCTTCGCCCGGCTCGACGTACACCATTTCATTGGCCAGCTGAGCGACGAAAACCAGGTCCACGCGCACCCGTTCATCCGCTTGCAAAATGCCGTCACGTTCCGGTGAGCTGGCCTTAATCAGGTAGGCGCCATGCGTGCCGGCGGCGGCGGCCGTCGTTTCCACCTTGTTCAGCTCGGCGAAGTGATAACGCACCGGGTGCGCACTGCGATTGACCAGTTCAATGCGTTCGATCAGCGCCGGCTCGTCGGGCGACGGCGACAACAGTCGGGTCAATGTCAAGCCCGCGCCCAGCTCCGACTGCAAGCTCAGCTGCCCCGTAAAACTGACCCGCTTCAGCGTCTCCTTGCTCACCGGATGGCCGTCGATCTCGATCGCTGGCGTATACTCGGAACCAAACTGGCGTATCAGGCTGGCGTGGGTGTCGTCGGGGATGGTGCGCAGCATTGGCCAGACGAGCGTGCGCTTGAGCGTCAGCAGTCCCTGCGCATCGCTGCCATAGTCGAGTACGGCCGATACCTGGCGCCCGCTCATTTCCAGCTGATCCTGATGAGCGTCGCGCACCTGCCAGCTGATGCCCTCTGGCGCGAGTTCCCAGCGCGCCGTGAACTCGGGCGTGCCAGCCTGGGCCAGTGCAGCTGCCAGCAACCCTGTGCCGAGCGCACAGTCTAGTTTGAAACGGCGAAAATTCATGATGTCCTTGTTCTTGCAATGCGTCGTGATTGTGTCGATGGGCGCCAAGCCGCGGCGCGCCGCGCGCGCGTGATCGCGCCCACTCCACACGGATCCTCGATCGCGCGGGCCGGGCGCATGAGGCGCGGTGACGAGCGTTGGCGCGCCGCCTCAGCCGGCGTCGGTACTGCGTTTCTTGCGGATCAGGTTAACCGCCCCGCCTTGAGCTTCCACACCAAACAGCGTGGCCGCGCCTTCGTTGACAATTTCGACATGGGCCAGTTCATCCAAGCCGATCTTGCCCAAATCAAAACGTTGGCCGTGCTTGCGCCGCCCATCGAGTAGTACCAGCGAATAGGCATTGGCGATGGCTTGCAAGGCGTCTTTATGGGTGTCATTAAACGCACCGCTGGCGAGCGCAAACGATGGCATGCACGGCAAGGCGGCAATCAGCTCTGCCGCGTTACTGGCGCCGCTGTTGGCAATCTGGAGTTCAGTCAGTGTATGCACCACGATGCCGCACTCGCGGGCATAACCCTTGATCGAGGCCCCGCCCGCGCCGGCGCGCCACATGGCGCCGCGTGCGCGCTCGGCCACGCGAGGCGCCATGCTGGCAACGCCGCCGACAAACAGCTGCAGCACGGTGCGTGTCAGGTCCGCCGGTATTATCATCAAATGCCTCCGTGTCGTCGTTGTAAGTGTCGAACCGCATTGCCGCAGGTAACGCTTGCATACTAAAACGGACAGAGATATCAATCTAATGATTTATTTTTTAAATCTGATATCCAACTTGATATCGATCAGTAGATTTCCTTGGCGACGCTCAGGATTGCCTCAAGCAAGGTGTGCGCCCCCGGCGAGAGCAACTGATTGCGCCGCTTCACGATCCCGAATCCATCCATATTGCAGCTCAAGCTGATGGGCAGGATGGTGAGCACTTTCAGGTCCACGTAATAGCGCGCGATTTCGACTGGCAACAGGTGCATCGAATCGCTTTGCTGCAGCAGGCTGGCGATCAGCAGCATGGCCGTTGTGTCGACGACGTTGCGTGGTGGCTCCAGTCCGGCGCTGCGGAACATCATATCGCAACGATGGCGCAGCACGCTGCCCTGTGGCGACATGATCCATGCGCCGTCGACGACATCCTTCAAGCTCAAGCTGGTGGCATTGGCCAGCGGATGACCGACGCGCGCCACGGCGCAGATGGTTTCCATGGCCAGTTCCTGGTATTCCAGGTCGCTCTGCTCGCCCTTGTCGAGTATGCGCGCGACCATGAAGTCGATGGTGCCCCGTTGCAAGCGCTCAAGCAGCACATTGCTTGACTCGACCTGCACCCCGATGCGCAGCAGCGGCACCGCCTGCTTGACACGGGCTATCGCACGCGGCAGCAAGGTCATGCCTGGCATCATGATAATGCCGATATCGACCTGGCCAGCCAGCCCGGACTTGAGTGCGACGATGTCCTCGTGCGCCTTGGACAGGCTGGTCAGGGCCATGCGCGCATGGCGAATCATCGTCTCGCCATAGATGGTCGGCTGCATGCCGCGCGGCAGTCGGTCAAAAAGCGAGATCTCCAGCATGTCCTCGAGATCCTTCAATTGCTTGGACGCCGCTGGCTGTGTCATATGCAGCGCCTCGGCCGCCCGGTGGATATTGCGCTGCTCGTCGAGCGCGATCAGCAGCAGCAGTTGGCGGGTTTTCAGGCGCGCGCGCAGGAACCAGTTTGGGTTGGTATTGCTCAAGGGGGACTCCATCGAGTTTTTTCGTCAGTCGGTCGGCGCGCTGGGCGGCGCCATCAATTTTTCAATTTCATCATATCCGAATCAGTATTGAAACACCAAAAACTTTGATTGGAAAGATATCGCACGTCCACCTAAGATAGCAGCGCTGCACGTTCCCCCTATTTCCTACACGACGACGATGAACATCATAACTATCGACAGTGGCACGACCAACACCCGCGTCTGCCTGTGGCGCCAAGGTCGCCTGCTGTCTCACAGCGGCGCCCCGGTTGGCGTGCGCGACTGTGTTGCCAGCGGCAGCAACCATGTGCTAAAACAGGCCATCCGCACAGCCATCGAGGCCGTGCTGGCGGACGCCGACACGCCGGCGCAGCGCGTCGATTTGGCGCTCGCGTCAGGCATGATCACCTCCGCTCTCGGCTTGTACGAACTGGCGCACCTGGCGGCGCCGGCCGGCATCGCCGAACTGGCGGCGGGCATGGTGCGCGCTGACATGCCCGACGTTTGCGCCATGCCACTCTGGTTCGTGCCCGGTGTGCGCAACACGCCAAGCGAGCTGGGAATGCACCATGTCGAGGCGATGGACATGATGCGCGGCGAAGAAGTCGAAGTGATCGGGCTGGTCCAGCGTTTCGGACTCGCGCGCGCGAGCACGATCGTGCTGCCAGGCTCACACACCAAATTTGTCAGCCTGGACGCGCAACAACGTATTGCCGGCTGCGCCACCACACTGGCCGGCGAGTTGCTACAGGTGCTGACCGAGCATACCTTGCTAAGCAAGTCGCTGGGGGCGGCCTTCGCCGACACCTTGCACGTGGGGTTGCTGCGCGCCGGCGCCGCCGCCGCGCGCAAGACCGGCCTGACACGCGCCTGCTTCAGCGTGCGCACGCTGGAACTTTTCGGCGATTGCGCGCGCAACGAACGCGCCAACTTCCTGCTTGGCGCCGTGCTGGGCGAGGATGTGATGGCGCTGCGCCACAGCCGCGCCATCAGCGTCTCGCCGGACGCGCCGATACTGATTGCCGGCAAGGCCATGCTCAGCCAGGCATTCGCCCAACTGATCGAAGACGATCCCCATTTCCGTGTCCAGCCCAGCGTTGTTTCCGAATCCGAACAGGCCAACCTGGCCGGTGTGGGCGCGCTCGCCATCGCGGCCCGGCGCGGCCTGACTGGCTCCATCCACTTTTAAAAAACGACCTTCCCTGACTATGAGCGAACAAAAAAAAACCGCACGCACTTTGCGTTCCCAGGCCTGGTTCGGCGGTGCCGACAAGGACGGCTTTATCCACCGCAGCTGGATGAAGAACCAGGGCCACCCCGACGATGCCTTCGACGGCCGTCCGGTCATTGGCATCTGCAATACCTGGTCCGAACTGACTCCCTGCAATGGCCATTTCCGCGAACTGGCCGAGGCGGTCAAGCGCGGCGTGCTTGAAGCGGGCGGCTTTCCGCTGGAGTTTCCCGTGATGTCGCTGGGCGAATCGAATATGCGTCCAACGGCGATGCTGTTTCGCAACCTGGTCAGCATGGACGTCGAGGAATCGATACGCGCCAATCCGCTCGACGGCGTGGTGCTGCTGGTTGGCTGCGACAAGACTACCCCGGCACTGATGATGGGCGCGGCCAGTTGCGATCTGCCCACCATCGTGGTGTCGGGCGGTGCCATGCTCAATGGGAACTATCGGGGCAAGCCGATCGGCTCGGGCACCGACGTTTGGCGCTTCTCGGAAGACTTGCGGGCCGGGCGCATGTCGCCGGCTGACTTCCAGCAGGCCGAGGCGTGCATGTCACGCTCCAGCGGCCACTGCATGACGATGGGCACCGCCTCGACGATGGCCTGCATGGTCGAGGCGCTGGGGGTGACCTTGCCGGGCAACGCGGCCATTCCGGCGGTCGACGCGCGCCGCAAGCTGCTCGCGCAGATGAGCGGACGGCGCATCGTCGGCATGGTCGAAGAAGACCTGCGTCTGTCCAAAGTCCTGACCCGCCAGGCGTTCGAGAACGCGATCATGGTCAATGGCGCCGTGGGCGGCTCGACCAATGCGGTAGTGCATCTGCTGGCGCTGGCCGGCCGGGTTGGCATCGATATCTCGCTCGACGACTGGGATCGGCTTGGCCGCGAGCTGCCCTGCCTGCTCAACCTGATGCCGTCGGGCCAGTATCTGATGGAGGATTTCTACTACGCGGGCGGGCTGCCCGTGGTGATCAAGGAGCTCCTCAGTCGCCTGCATGGCGCGGCGCTGACGGTGACGGGCGCCACGATGCACGACAATGTGGCGCAGGCTGAAAATTTTAATCCCGACGTCATTTTTCCGCTGGCCACGCCGTTCAAGGACCAGGGTGGCATCGCTGTTCTGCGCGGCAACCTGGCACCGCGCGGCGCCATCATCAAGCCGTCGGCCGCCACACCGGCCCTGATGCAACAGCGCGGACGCGCGGTGGTGTTTTCCAGCATCGAGGACTACAAACGTCGCATCGACGATCCGGCGCTCGACATCGACGCCGGCTGCATCATGGTGCTGCAAAATTGCGGTCCGCAAGGCTATCCCGGCATGGCCGAAGTCGGCAATATGGGCTTGCCCAAAAAACTGCTCGAACAAGGCGTGCGCGACATGATCCGCATTTCCGACGCGCGCATGAGCGGCACCGCCTACGGCACGGTGGTACTGCACGTGGCGCCGGAGGCAGCCATCGGGGGGCCGCTGGCGCTGGTGCGCAGTGGCGACATGATCGAGCTTGACGTGGCGCAGCGACGTCTGCATCTTGACGTCAGCGAGGCCGAACTGGCGCGTCGGCGCAGCGACTGGGTGGCGCCGGTGCCGACCATGCAAGGCGGCTATCAGGCCATGTACCGGGCGCACGTCATGCAGGCTGACCAGGGTGTGGACCTGGACTTTCTGGTTGGTTGCCGTGGCGCGGCGGTTCCGCGCGAATCACATTGACAGGTTAGCTGCCGTGCCGACGCCCCCTTGCCCCATCACACAACAGCTGGACCTGCTGCTCGACGCGCGCAACACCCTCGGTGAATGCGTCCTCTGGTGCGAACGCAGCGGGCAACTATTTTGGACCGACATCGCCGCATTGACACTGCACGCGTACGATCCGGCCAGCCGCCGCGCGCGTAGCTGGCCCATGCCCGAACAGCTCGCCTCGTTCGCGTTCACCGAACAGCCGCGCGTTCTGTTGCTCGGTCTGGCATCGCGGCTGGCCTGGTTCGATCTCGACAGCGGCCGCATCACCACCTTGCACTGGATCGAAGCCGAGTTGACGGGCACGCGCATCAACGACGGACGCTGTGACCGGCAGGGGCGGTTTGTATTTGGCACGATGAACCACAGCGGCGACGGCGCCGCGCTTGGCAGCTTCTACCGCCTCAATGCGGACTTGAGCATCGAACGGCTGGCGCTACCGAAGGTCACGATTGCCAACAGCATCTGCTTTAGCCCGACCGGCGACACCATGTATTTTTGCGATTCGCCGAACAAGACCATCTTACGCTGTGCCTATTTCGCTGATGGCAGCGTCGGCGCGCCGCAGCTGTTTGCCGATTTGGGCGAGGCGCCAGGCGAGCCGGACGGCTCCACCGTCGATGCCGCCGGCTATTTGTGGAATGCCGAATGGGGCGGCGCGCGCGTGGTGCGCTATGCGCCCGATGGCACGCCGGAGCGCGTGCTGACGCTGTCGGCCAGCCAGCCCAGCTGCGTGGCCTTTGGCGGGCCCGGAATGAACCAACTGTTTGCCAGCAGCGCCCGGCTCGACCTATGCGCCGCCGACCTGGCCTGCCAGCCTGAGGCGGGCGGCCTGTTCCATGCTGCGCTGCCCGATGTGCGCGGCATGGCCGAAGTACGTTTTTCTACCTGTGCACTGATGCACACGCCGACATGCTAAAACTCCACATCCTGCAACGCATCGTCGACCAGGGACTGGTCGCCATCATCCGCGCCGACTCGGGTGCGGCCGCCTTTCAACTGGCCCAGGCCTGCATCGACGGGGGCATCACCGCGCTCGAGGTGGCGCTGACAACGCCTGATGGGCTCGATGTCATCAAGCAGCTCGATCAGCGCTATGGCGCCCAGGTACTGATCGGCGCGGGTACCGTGCTGGACCCGGAAACGGCCCGCCTGGCGATCCTGGCCGGCGCACGCTTCATCATTTCGCCGTCAGTCAACCTGGCCACCATCGCCATGTGCCAGCGCTATCAGGTGGCCGCCATGCCCGGTGCGCTGACACCGGCAGAAATCATGATGGCGCTTGAGGCGGGCGCGGACATCATCAAGGTATTTCCCGCGGAAACGTTCGGCCCCGGCTACATCAAGGCCCTGCGTGCACCGCTGCCACAGTTGCCCTTGATGCCAACGGGTGGCGTCACGCTCGACAACCTGGCGCACTGGTTTGACAACGGCAGCGTGGCGGTCGGCGTCGGCAGCAGCCTGACCGGACCGGCCAGCGCGGGCGACTATGCCAAAGTGACGACGCTGGCACGCGCCTTCGTGGCGCGCATGGCAAGCGTGCGACAGTCTGGCAATGCGCCGGCGCAGTGAGCCGTTATTGCTGACGCTTCGCTGTGGCGAGCAACGCGTCGAGCTCGCGCCCGCGGTGGGCGGCGCGATTGCGCGCTTCTATGCCCAGCACGGCCTGCAGCAATATGATTGGATGCGTCCGGCCAGCATGGCCGCTCTGCTGGCGTACAATCCCGAAGCGATGGCCAGCTTCCCTCTGCTGCCATTTTGCAACCGCCTGCGCGATGGGTCAGCAACGTTTCAGGGCCGAACCTTGAAGCTGGCGCCGAACGTGGGCGGCGCGCGCCATCCGCTGCACGGCACAGGATGGCAGCAGGCATGGACAGTCAGCGCGGCCGGCCCGGCGTCGGCGCACTTGGCGCTCGTTGACGCCGGCGGCACGTGGCCGTACCGCTTTCGTGCCAGTCAGCAATTTGAACTGGACGCCGACGGGCTGACGCTGAGCATGCAGATCGATAATCTCGACAGCGTGCCGATGCCAGTCGGCTGCGGCCAACATCCCTATTTTCCGCGCCGTCCCGGCACGCGCGTACGCGCGACGCTGCAACAAATGTGGGAGACCGATGCCGAACGTTTGCCGACGACACTGAGCAGGCCCGCGCTGATTGCGCAGCTGGCGCGCAGCCACCCGCTTGCCGGCTTAGTTCTGGACAACAACTTCACCGGCTGGGGACACAGCGCCCACATCGAATGGCCATCGCACGCTTCGACGCCGGGCGCCAGTCTGACGCTGCGCGCCGCGTCGCCGCTCGATTTCCTGGTTCTGTATGTGCCCGACCAGAAGGACTATTTCTGCGTCGAACCGGTCAGCAATTGCACCGACTGGCTCAATGTGCGCAACCATACGCTCGCCCAGACCGGTGGCGCCGTGCTCGCGCCGGGCGCCAGCTATCGTTGCCAGGTACGCTACGACGTGGCCTTCGACGCCGCACGCGTGGCCACTGAACCTCGTGAGCGGCCACGCGCCGATACCGGTACGGGTAAGGCAATGGGGGCCACATATTGACACATCGCAATTTTCCCTTGGCGTTTCCTCAGTAGTATTTTGAAGGCAGCGTCGCTTTCTTTGCAATGGGCAACGCCATCGACGCAGCGTCCACCACAAAGCAAGGAATTGCCATGACTACTCGCGAACGTTGCTGGACGCCGCGCTGCGATTGCCTCATCGTGCCGCAGACCGCCGTGCGTGACAGTGGCGGTGTCAGGCAATGCGCCGCTGGCCCGATGACGCAGTTGTCTGGTCAGACAACGCCAACCGCCATGATGGCCTAGTCACCGTGTCCCCCAACCCACTGCATCGTCTGCTCGCCCAACAGCTGGCATACCAGTTTGGCGACACCTTGGTGGCCAGCGATGGTTGGCTGGCCCTGCTTGGCGTGATCAGCCGCCACTACACCGATGCGGAGCAAGAGCGCAAACTGCTGGAAAACGCCCTCGAAATGAACTCGCTGGAACTGACCGAGGCGTACGGTCACTTGCGCACCCAGTCCGAGCAAGAGCATGCGCTGCTGCGCGGCGTGATCGACTCAATCCCCGATCTGATCTTCTTCAAGACACCCGACTGTGCCTATCTGGGTTGCAATAAGGCCTGCGAGGCCTATTTTGGACTCCCGGAAAGCCAGATTGTGGGAAAGATGGACGGCGATCTGATCGATGCCGCCACCGCCGCAATTTACCGGCAACGAGATCTCGAAATGCAGGCACGCCACCAGCCCTGCATCGACGAGCAATGGGTGCCCTATCCGAAGCTGGGAATGGTGTGCCTGGAAATTCTGCGCACGCCGTATTTCGGCGTCGATGGCAAGCTGCTCGGCATGATCGGCATTGGCCGCGACGTGACCGAACGCAAGCGCATCGACGAGCGCATGCGCATCGCCTCGCTGGTCTACCAGAACAGCAGCGAAGGGATGCTCGTCACCGACGCCAACTATCGCATTGTGGCCATCAATCCGGCCTTCACCCGCATCACCGGTTACACGTTCGAGGAGGTCGCTGGCAAGGACCCCAACCAGTTCAGCTCGGGGCGTCAGGACGCTCAGTTTTACAGCAGGATGTGGGCCGAACTGCGCAGCGTCGGCTGCTGGCATGGCGAGTTGTGGGACAAGCGCAAGAACGGCGAGCTGCACGCCAAGGCGATGGTGATCAATTCGCTGATCAACGACGCCGGCGCGCCGCAAGGCTACGTGGCATTGTTTTCCGACATCACCGACAAAAAGAAATCGGAAGAATTGATTTGGCGCCAGGCCAATTTTGACGAGTTGACCGGCCTGCCCAACCGGCGCATGTTCAGCGACCGGATGAAACAGGAGGTCAAGAACGCGCGCCGCTCCGGCCTGTCGCTGGCTCTGCTGTTTATCGACCTGGATCACTTCAAGGAGATTAACGATACGCTCGGCCACAAAACCGGCGACCAGCTGTTGCAGCAGGCCGGCCAACGCATCACGGCGCTCACGCGCGAGTCCGACACCGTGGCGCGGCTGGGCGGCGATGAATTTACCGTCGTGCTGGCGCGAATTCGCGACGGCGCCCACGTCGAACGGGTGGCCCAGGCGCTCATCGACCAGCTCGCTCAGCCTTTCACGCTGGGCAACGATATCGTGTATGTCTCGGCCAGCATCGGCATTACGCTGTATCCGGGCGATGCGAACAGTGCCGAGCAGCTGCTCAATAACGCTGACCAGGCGATGTATGTGGCCAAGAGCAGCGGCGGCAATCGCTTCAGCTATTTCACGGCGTGTCTGCAGCAAGCGGCCCAGAGTCGGCGCCGTCTGATCAACGACCTGCACGGCGCCCTGGCCGCGAATCAGTTCCAGGTCTACTTTCAGCCCATTTTGGAGCTCTCCACGCAACGCATCTACAAGGCCGAAGCGCTGCTGCGCTGGCACCATCCCGAGCGCGGCATGGTATCGCCGGCCGAGTTCATTCCGCTGGCTGAGGAAACCGGCTTGATCGTCGACATTGGCGACTGGGTGTTTCGCGAGGCGGCCCGCTGGGCCAAGCGTTGGATGGCCGTCTGTCCGGGCGGCTTTCAGGTCAGCGTCAATATCTCGCCGGTGCAGTTTCGCAAGGATGGCCTCGGCCAGGAACAGGCATGGCTGGATTATCTCGATGCGATCGGGCTCTCGCGCGCCAGTGTGCTGTTGGAAATTACCGAAGGCTTGTTACTGGAAGTTAACAGCAAGATTTCTTCCAAATTGCGGCGCTACCGCGAGGCCGGGATTCAGATGGCGATCGACGATTTCGGAACCGGGTACTCATCGCTGTCTTACCTGAAAAAACTCGATATCGATTTCCTCAAGATCGACAAGTCGTTCATTTCGAATCTGGCCACCGACCCCAATGACATGGCCCTGTCCGAAGCGATCATCGTCATGGCGCACAAACTGGGCTTGGCCGTCATCGCCGAGGGCGTCGAGACCGACGAGCAGCGCAGCTTCCTGGCCGCCGCCGGCTGCGATTTTGTGCAGGGCTACCTGTTCTCAAAGCCGCTGCCGCCCTGCCAGTTCGAACTGTTGTTACGCCAGTCTTCCGGCCAGTGCTCGCCCACCAGGTTCGCGCTGCCGGTATGACGCCGCTAGCACCAGCCGGCATCGACAATGAATTCCTGCGCGGTGCACATGGCGCTGTCATCAGCGGCCAGAAACAGCGCCATGCGTGCGATATCGTCGGGCACCAGCCTGCCGGGCAGGCATTGGTTGCGCTTGATTTGCTCGTCCGCTTGCGCATCGACCCACATCGTTAGCTGACGCTCCGTCATGACCCAGCCTGGCGTGAGCGTGTTGATGCGTATTCTGTGCGCTCCCAGATCACGCGCCAGACCGCGCGTGAGGCCGCTGACGGCCGCTTTCGAGGTCGCATACACGGGATACCCGCCCGCGTTCACGTGCCAGCCCATCGAACCGACGTTGATGATCGAGCCGCCGCCGCGCCGTTGCATACCTGCCAGCACGCTCTGGCACGCAAAAAACAGCGGACGCTGGTTGATCGCGATGCGCTCATCCCAGTACGCCGGCGTCACGTCCTCGAGACGATGACGCTGGTCATTGGCCGCATTGTTGACGAGCACGTCGAAGTCGCCCAGTTGCGAGGCCATCTCGGCCATCGTCAGCTGTAAGGATGCAATGTCGCGGATATCGCAATACGCGAAGCGTGGCGCCGGGAAATCCTGCCCCGCCAGCTGTGCGCAAAGCGCTATGCTCGCCTCGCTGGCGATGTCGACAAAGCCCACATGCGCGCCCTGGCGTGCAAACGCCGCCACCAGCGCGGCGCCGATGCCGCTGCCACCGCCAGTAATAAAGACCCGCTTGCCGTTCAGGCTGGGGAACTGTCCGTACTCATTTTTGCATGCCATACACTAATTCGATCCACTCAAGTTACATCTATTTGTTCTTGTTATACACGTCGACCGACACTGCCGCCAGCAACACCAGCCCTTTGATCACCTGCTGATAGTCGATCCCGATACCCATGATCGACA
The DNA here is from genome assembly GCA_038207625.1 of Burkholderiales bacterium. Classification (GTDB taxonomy): domain Bacteria; phylum Pseudomonadota; class Gammaproteobacteria; order Burkholderiales; family Burkholderiaceae_D; genus JBBQZO01. The sequence goes on from JBBQZO010000038.1 coordinate 29,223, forward strand.
TGCCGTTGTTCATCACACCCATGATGAAGGCGCCAATCACCGCCCCCATCACCTTGCCCACCCCACCCGAGGCCGACGCGCCACCGATGAAACAGGCGGCAATCACGTCAAGCTCAAAGCCGCTGCCCGCCTTTGGCGTGGCGGTGTTCAAGCGTGCCGCGAAGATCAGCCCGGCCAGCGCCGCCAGCACGCCCAGATTGACAAACGTATAGAACGACACCCACTCGGTGCGTATGCCCGACAGCTTAGCGGCCTTCTCGTTGCCGCCCACCGCATACACGCGCCGCCCCAGCGTAGTGCGGTTGGCCACAAAACTGTAGCCGAACATCAGCACCAGCATGATCATCAGCACGTTCGGCATGCCCTTGTAGGACGCAAGCAAAAAACTGAAATACATCAGCGTGACCGACAGCGCCAGGTTTTGCCCGATGAACAGCGCCCGTGGCGCTTGCTCAACGGCGTGGCGGGCCTGGTTGGCGCGCACCCGCATGCGCAATACCACCAGCAGCAGTGCGATCGCCGCGCCCAGTACTAGCGAACTCAGGCGCAGCGTCGCGCCATTTAGCGGATCGGCGATGAAACCTGAACTGAGCATCTGGAATTGATCGGGAAACGGACCCACCGACTGGCCCTGCAGCAGCACCAGACTCAGGCCCTTAAACACCAGCATGCCTGCCAGCGTGACGATGAACGAAGGAATGCGCAGAAACGCCACCCAGTAGCCTTGCGCTGCGCCGATGGCGGCCCCGGCAAGCAGGCAGATCAGGGCGGCCCAGATCGGTGCCATCTGCAAATTGACCATCAGCACCGCCGAGAGCGCGCCGATGAAGCCCACCACCGAGCCGACCGACAAGTCAATGTGGCCGGCCACAATCACCATCAGCATGCCCAGCGCCATGATGACGATATAGCTGTTTTGCAGCACCAGATTGGTCAAGTTGAGCGGCTCGAGCAAGGTGCCGTCGGTCATGTACTGGAAGAACGCCATGATCGCCACCAGCGACAGCAGCATGCCGTAGTCGCGCATGCCGCGTTTGAACAGCGCGCCGTGCCGTTGCTTGGTTATTTGCGGCGCCGCGGCCGATGTCGCCACTGGCGCGCTTGCGGCTGAATATTCTGCCATATTAATTGTCCCCGTTTTTGATAATGGCACGCATGATCTTCTCCTGGCTGGCGTCGGCGGCCGCCATTTCGGCCACCAGCGCGCCCTCGTTCATGACATAGATCCGGTCGCACATGCCGAGCAACTCGGGCATCTCCGACGAGATCATGATGATGGCTTTGCCTTGCGCGGCCAGTTCGTTGATGATGCTGTAAATCTCGTATTTGGCGCCCACGTCGATGCCGCGACTGGGCTCGTCGAGGATCAGCACTTGCGGATCGGAGAACAGCCATTTCCCCAACATGACTTTTTGCTGATTTCCGCCCGACAGATTGCCAACTTGTTGCATCACGTTCGCGCAGCGGATGCGAAACCGTTCGCGATAGCCGTTTGCCACCGACTGCTCCAGGCCATCGTCAAGCACCCCGTGGCGCGCGACGCCGGGCAAGTTGGCCAGCGATATGTTCTTGCGAATATCCTCGCCCAACAACAAGCCGCATCCCTTGCGGTCTTCCGTGACGTAGGCGATGCCGTGCGCGATCGCTTTGGGCACCGTCGACAGGTCGACCGTGATTCCATGTAACAAGGCGCGCCCGCTGATCTTCTGTCCATACGAACGACCGAAGATGCTCATCGCCAGCTCGGTGCGCCCTGCCCCCATCAAGCCGGCGATGCCGAGCACCTCGCCGCGGTTGACATGAAAATTGACGCCCTTGATCAGCTCGCGCGCAGCATGTTCGTGATGATGCACGCGCCAGTCCATCACCTCAAAGATGCGTTCGCCGATCTGCGCTTTGCGGCGCGGATAGCGTTCGGCCATGTCGCGCCCGACCATGCTGCGGATGATGTGATCCTCGCTGATGGCGTCCTTGCGGCAATCGAGCGTGGCCACGCTGCTGCCGTCGCGCAGCACCGTGATGGCGTCCGCGACGGTCGAAATTTCATTGAGCTTGTGCGAGATCAGGATCGACGCGATGCCCTCGCGCTTGAGCTCGAGCAACAAGGCCAGCAAGGCCGCGCTATCGCTTTCGTTCAGGCTGGCCGTGGGCTCGTCAAGGATCAACAACTTGACCTGTTTCGACAGCGCCTTGGCAATTTCGACCAGTTGCTGCTTGCCCACGCCAAGCTCCGACACCAGCGTCGACGGCGCCTCGCTCAAGCCCACCTTGCGCAGCAAGGCGGCGGTCTTGGCGTACGACAGATTGGCGTCGATCACGCCGAAACGCGCCTGCTCGTTGCCAAGAAAGATATTCTCGCTGATCGACAGCATCGGCACCAGCGCGAGCTCCTGGTGAATGATGACGATGCCCACGCGCTCGCTGTCGGCCACGCCGCCAAAACGCCGCTCCTGGCCCAGGAAATCGATCTGGCCCGAATACGAACCGTAGGGATAGACGCCGCTGAGCACTTTCATCAGCGTCGACTTGCCGGCGCCATTTTCTCCCACCACCGCATGGATCGTCGCGCTGGCGACCTTCAGTTCGACATTATCCAGCGCTTTCACGCCCGGAAATGTCTTCTGAATTCCAGACATCTCCAGAATACTCGTCATTGCATGATTCCTCTGCATGCGCTGGGCGTCATTTGAACTGACTTTCGCTGTAGTAGCCGCTGCCGGTGACCAGCACCGCCTTCCAGTTCGCCGCATCGACGCTGACCGGTTTGAGCAAGTACGACGGCACGACCTTGACACCGTTGTTGTAGGTCTTGTTATCGTTGGTCGCAGGTACCTGTCCATTCAACATCGCGTCGACCATCGCTACCGTCACCTTGGCCAATTCACGGGTGTCCTTGAACACGGTCGAACGCTGCTCGCCGCGCAATATCGATTTAACCGACGCCACTTCCGCATCCTGCCCCGTCACCACCGGCATCGGCAGCTTCGGCGTGCCATACCCGACCCCTTTGAGCGAGGACAGAATGCCGATGCTCAAGCCATCATAGGGCGACAACACGGCGTCGACGCGCGTCTTGCCGTAGTAGGCGCTAAGCAGGTTGTCCATGCGCGCCTGTGCCACGCCGCCATCCCAGCGCAGCGTCGCCACCTTGTCCATGCCGGTTTGCTTGCTGGCGACAATCAGCTTGCCCTGGTCGATGTAGGGTTTGAGCACCGACATCGCGCCGTCATAGAAGAAAAATGCATTGCTGTCGTCGGACGAGCCGCCGAACAACTCGATGCGGAACGGCCCCTTGGCCTTGTTCAGTTCGAGCGCCTGGACGATGTAACTCCCTTGCAGCACGCCGACCTGAAAATTATCGAACGTCGCATAGTAATCGACGTTCTTGGTGCCGCGGATCAAGCGGTCATAGGCGATCACCTTGATGCCGCGGTCGGCCGCTTTCTTCAGCGTGTTCGTCAAGGTCGATCCATCGATCGCCGCGATCACCAGCACTTTGACGCCCTTGGTAATCATGTTCTCGATTTGCGCGACCTGGTTCGGAATGTCGTCATCCGCATACTGCAAATCGGTTTTGTAGCCCTTGTCCTTGAACGCTTTGAGCATGTTGCTGCCATCGGCGATCCAGCGCGCCGATGATTTGGTCGGCATCGAGATGCCCACCGGGCCCTTGTCTTGCGCATGGGCGATGTGTGTCATTCCGACTAGCAGTAGGGCCGCTGCCAGCGTCCGTCTCTTGAACAAATTCACGTGATCTCCTTGGGTCTCTTTTGTCGCACGCGGTCTATTCCCACGTGTCATTGAGCGATATTAACGGAGCATCCGATATGTTTCAAATGACATTTTGGAGGAATTCAATACCGCAATTGATATCATTCCGGTCTATCTGGACCGCTTGAAACAAGCGCCCGTTTGCGGACGCGGTCCGGCCGATTTGTCGCAGCGCACCGCATGCGCACACGCAAGGGCTTGCGTCGAGCCCGCAGACAGCGTTTGACAGACACCTGCGAACGTCTCTATATTGGCGGCTTCGCACAATGAAACCAGCCCGATGACACCTGAAATACATGCCTTGTTTGACCCCGCCACCTCGACCGTCACGTATATTGTGTACGAAGCCGATGGCGGCGCATGTGCGATCATCGATTCTGTACTCGATTACGAGCCCAAGTCAGGACGCACGTCGAGCGCGTCTGCCGACCGGGTCATTGCCTTCGTCAAAGCGCACCGGCTCACGACAGTGTGGCTGCTGGAAACGCACGCGCATGCCGACCACCTGTCAGCAGCGCCGTATCTGAGGGCGGCGCTGGGCGGGCGGATCGGGATCGGGGCGCAGATCTGCGCCGTACAGCAGGCGTTTTCGCTGCTCTTCCAGCCCAAGGTCGATGGTTCCCAATTTGACCACCTGTTTGCTGCCGATGAGGCCTTCCAGATTGGGCAGCTCGATGCGCGGGCGCTGCATGTGCCAGGACACACCCCCGCCGACATGGCCTACCAGATTGGCGACGCCGTGTTTGTTGGCGACACACTGTTTATGCCGGACGTGGGGACGGCGCGCTGCGATTTCCCCGGCGGCAGCGCTGCGACGCTATACCAGTCGGTGCAACGCCTGCTGCGCCTGCCCGCGGCGACACGCCTGTTCATGTGCCACGACTATCCACCCGCTGGCCGTGCGGCACGTTGGGAAGTCAGTGTCGCCGAGCAGCGCAGCGGGAATATTCACATTCACGACGGTGTCAGCGAAGCGCAATTTGTCGCCATGCGCACGGAGCGCGACGCGACGCTGGAAATGCCGACGCTGATCCTGCCGGCGATCCAGGTCAACCTGTGCGCCGGTCAATTGCCGCAGCCCGAAGCGAACGGCGTCCGGTATTTAAAGATCCCGATCAATGCCCTGTAGCGGCTGCAGCCGAGCGTGCCCGCATTGCGCACCTATCCCGGCATCAGGCGCAAGTGCGTGATCTCGGACGGCGCCCCGAAGCGCTTGGGCGGCCCCCAATAACCGGTGCCGCGACTGGTGTAGACCCACAGCGCGCGCAGCCGGTTCAAGCCCGCCGTAAATGGCTGTTGCAGCGGGACAAACAAATTCCACGGAAAAAACTGACCGCCGTGCGTGTGACCTGACAGTTGAAGGTCGAAGCCGGCATCGGCGGCAGCAAACGCCGAGCGCGGTTGATGCGCCAGCAAAATCTTGACACCGACCTCGCCGGGAGCGCCTAAGATGGCCGCGTGCGGGTCGCTGCGATGGCTCTCGTCAAAATGGTGGGCCGTGAAATCGGTGACGCCAGCGATCAGCACCAGAGCGCCGTCGCGTTCGCGCAGCACGTGCTGGTTCATCAGCACGGTCAGGCCCAGGCGCGTCATCTCCGCGATCCACGCGTTTGCGTTCGAATAGTATTCGTGGTTGCCCGTCACAAAGAACGTACCGTCGCGCGCCGCCAGTCGGCCCAGCGGCGCGGTGTGCGCAGCCAGCTGCAGCACACTGCCGTCAACAATATCGCCAGTGACGGCGATCGCGTCCGCCTGCAAGGCATTGACCTTGTCGACGATGGCATCGAGATAGGCCCGCTTGATGGTGGCGCCGACGTGGATATCGGAGATCTGTACGATCGAATATCCATGCAGGGCCGCTGGCAAGCCCACGATCGGCACCATCACCTCGACCACGCGGGCCACCCGGCGCGCGTTGAACAAGCCCACCAAGGTGACCGCGAGTGCCAGCACAGGCAACGCGACGGCGCTGTCGGTGATGATCGTCGCACTGCGCATGGGCACCAGCAGCAGCGCCAACAGCAACACATCGCGCATCAGCGTCAACACCAGCAGCGATGAGAACAGGCCCATGGCCAACATCCCGGCCCAGGCAAGCTGGTCCGACCAGCGGCGCCACTCCAGACGCGACGCAAGCATGCCGGCGGGCATCAGCAAGCACGAGGCAAGCAGCAGCGAGGCACAAGCGAGCGTGCCCGCCGTGCCCAACGCCAGCGCTGGCAACAAACGTGCCCCTATATACAGGTGCAACAAGCCCAGCACGGCGGCCAGGAATACGAAACTAGATTTGGGCATCGCAGCTCGGCAGTGGTGGAATGCTCACAGATGGGGTGCAGCGCGCTCTTTCGCAAGACCGGGCGCCGATGTTGCTTTGAAATATGGTTTCCGCTAACATCAAGTGCTGCGTGTGTGAGCAATTCTGAATGTTAGCAGGATCTTCATGTACGGTCCGCCATCTGCAGGCCGACGACCTGAACAACTACATCAGCCTGTTCAACGCTCTGCCCTCGCGCGGCGAGTATTTTTCCACGCTGATCGAATCGCCCGAAGCCATGCGGCGCCAGTTCGCCAGCACCGGCTTCGTCACCGATAAGCGCGAACGCTTTCTGATCGACGACAAATTCGGGTGTCTGGTGGACGTGATTTCACACTTTGCCTCGCGTACGCCCGTCAGCCGCGAAATCGCTTACCGTTTGTTTGACACCGATCTGCAGGGGCGCGGCGACATCAGCGAGGCCACCGGCATGCAGTGTGACTACCTGTTTCCCAACTATCCGCTAAATCGGCTCGAATTGCTGATGAACCCGAGTAATGTCGGCTCCGAGCGGATCGCCCAGAAATCCGGATTTACCGATGAAGGCACGTTGCGTAAAGCGTTTTTCACGAACGGCGTGCTGTGCGACGCCAAGATCTACAGTCTGCTGCGGGTCGAATGGAAAATGCTGAATGGCGGTTAGATGTTACCAAGTTGGACAAACTTGTAAGTCTATGTATTAGCCGTGGTGATTCCCCGAGCAAACGGTATAGTGAAGCTCATGCCTTGGTGCGACGCGATCAACCTGATTCCCGCCCGAGGTCAAAGGACTGCCATGTTGAATACAAAATGCTTGAGTGCGGTGCTGCTGGCCGCTGCCGCCATATCGACCTCGGCCATGGCTGACGACCGCGGCTTCAATACCGCCGCTGGCGCCGTGATCGGCGCCTCGATCGGCCACAACAGTGGCGGACGCGACGGCGCTATCGTCGGCGGCGTGTTGGGCGCGGCCATCGGCAACAGCCTCAGCACCTCCGACAACCGCTCCTATAACCACGGCGGCTACTACGAGACACGTAGCTACCGTCCGGTGACGACCACCTATTACGCCCCTGCTCCAGTGGTGTATTACCAACCCGCGCCGCGCTACTATTCCGAGCCGGCTGTCGTGTACGTCGAGCGCGACCACTATCGCGGCCATCGCGAACGCTATGAGGAAGACCGACGCGACGATCGTCACGAGCGTCACGAGCGTTGGGAGCACGAGCGCAACCGTTAAGCGCGATGTCCTTGCACCTTGAACTATCGGGCATCGGGTGGCAGCGCCACCGGATGCCGTTTTCTATTCGACGCCGACCAATGAACTGACCGTACTGCCGTCGACGCAAGCGGGCCCGATCGCGCTGCGCGGGGTTTCTGCCCGACTCGTTGATCCGGCTCACTCTGTGCGCGCCGCGGCGCGATGATACTGAATCTTCCTGGCGCCGCTATGCGACGACGGAACGTTCATCTCATTGCGGAGGCAACGTGACCCTCACATCTGACGACCCTGTGCCTCCAGCCGATGATGCGCGCGCGCGCTTTCTTGGTAGCTTGCAAAATTTCACACTGGACCATCGTGCCGAACGGTGGGCCGGCACGCTGTCGGAGTTCATGGATCGTATTTTTCCCCAGGCCCCTCAGGCGCTGGCGCGCACCTCGCACCAGTACATGTGGGACATGATCCGCGCCAACGGCATCATTGACGCCGACGGCAAATTCCGCTGCGCCTTGTTTAGCGATGAACTATTCGGCATCGACGAAGCGATTGAACGGGTGGTCGACTATTTCAAGGCCGCTGCGGCCGGCTCCGAAGTGGGACGGCGTTTGCTGCTGCTGCTGGGACCGCCATCCGGCGGGAAATCGACGCTGGTGATCCTGCTCAAGCGCGGCCTGGAAGAGTACAGCCATACCGATGCCGGTGCGTTGTACGCCATCGCCGGCTGCCCGGTACATGAATCGCCGCTGCATCTGGTGCCGCATACGTTGCGGGCAGGATTTCGCAACACCTACGGAGTCGACGTCAGTGGTGAGCTGTGTCCGCACTGCCGCGCCAGACTGGAGCAGCAATTTGGCGGCGATTTTTTGCGCATGCCGGTCGAACGCACCTTCATCTCCGAGGCCGCCCGCAACGGCATCGGCACCTACGCCCCGCATGACCCGAGCACCGCCGACCTGGCCGATCTGGTCGGGTCGGTCGATCTGTCCAAGGTCGCAGAATACGGCGATGAAGGCGATCCGCGTGCGTGGTCATGGTCTGGCGCCGTCTACGCCGCCAGTCGCGGCATGCTCGAAATGATCGAGATCCTCAAGGTCAAGCGCGAGTTCCTCTACCTGCTGCTGACACTGACCCAGGAAAAAAATGTCAAGGTGTCGCGCTTCCCGCTGATCTACCTCGATGAAACTATCCTTGCCCATACCAACCTGGCCGAGTTTCGCAAGTTCCTGCAGGAAAGCGAAAACGAGGCCTTGCTGGACCGAATGGTCATCGTGCAGGTTCCCTACACGCTGAACTACAAGGAAGAGGCGCGCATCTACCAGAAACTGATCCTGGCCGCTGCGCCCGCCTTCCGCGACGTCCATCTCGATCCCCACGTGCTGCATGCGGCGGCAGTGTTCGCCATTCTCAGCCGTATCCAGGACAGCGACGACAAAGAAGCTGAACTGATCAAGAAAGTACGGGTGCATGCTGACGAGGAGGTCGACGGCGTCACTCGCAGCGACGCGCACCGCGTCAAGGCGAAGGAAGCCGCCCCCGATGAGGGACTGGCCGGGGTGTCGCCGCGCTTTGTCATCAATGCCTTGTCCAATGCCATCATCCGCTCCAACCAGCATAGTCTATCGACGATGGATGTGCTGCTGGCACTCAAGGACGGGATAGAGAATGACGCCCGGATTGAACCCAAGCGCAAGCGCAAATGGGTCGACTATCTGGTCGTCACGCGCAAGGATTTTTACAATCGATGGGTCAAAGAAGACGTGCACAAGGCGTTGTTTGTGTCGTTCGAGCAAGAAGCGCAGGACTTGCTCAGCAAATACCTCGACGAGGTCGAGGCGATGCTCGACAACCGCCAAATTAAGGATCCGATCACCAACGAGGAACGCCGTCCGGACGAACGCTTTCTGCGGGCGGTCGAGGAAAAAATCCACATCTCCGATTCCGGCAAACAGTCGTTTCGTCAGGAAGTGGTGCGCAAGGCAATGGGCGCATACAAGCGCGGCGAGCAATTCAGCCTGGCCTGCCACATCCCCTTGCACGACGCGGTCCAGCAGTACTTATTTGAACAACGACGCGACGTGCTGCGTCTGGTGAGCTCGGCCAAACGCCCCGACGATGATGTGCGCACCAAGATTTCAGCGGTGGAAAAGCGCCTGGTTGACGAGTACGGTTATGACTCCCACAGCGCGCGCGAAGCCTTGAACTACGTCACCACGTTGCTGGCCCAGGAATAGTCAGCGCACCGGAGAATGCCATGAGTGCGAGCGTCCAGTCAGCATGGTACGACCTGTTCTCGCGCGGTGCACGCGACTGGCTGCGTCACAATGACAAGGTGCGCGAGGCGGTGCACAAGCATTTGCCCGACCTGATCGCCGGTCCAGATCTGATGACCGGGCCGCGCGAGCGCACCGTGCAGGTGCCAGTTAAACTACTCGAACACGCACGTTTCCGACTGGCCGAGGGACGCATGCAGCGCGGCGCCGGCCAAGGCGACGGGCAGACAGGCGACCTGCTGCGCCATGGAAAACCGGATCTGAACGAGGACACGGGGCGCGCCGGCGGCGACCAGGATGGCGAACTCAAGTTGCTGCTCGAGTTCCCCATCGATGACATCCTCGACTGGCTCTGGGAAGAAATGAAGCTGCCCGAGCTCAAGCCCAATCCGCGCCATCTGCTCGACGATCACGCATTGACGCGCGAAGGCTGGGACAAGCACGGCGCGCGTTCGCGCCTGGACCGGCGCCGCACCATCAAGGAAGCCATCAAGCGGCGCGCCGTGCAAGCGAATCCGGTGGCGTTTACCAATGACGACCTGCGTTTTCGCCAGTTGGTAATGCGCCCCAAACCCAGCAGCAGCGCGGTGATATTTTTTGTCATCGATGTCTCGGCCAGCATGACGCAGGTCGAACGCAAACTGGCGAAATCGTTCTTCTTCTTTGCGCTGCACGGCTTACGGCGCAAATACAATAAGATCGAATCCCGCTTCATCGCTCACACGACGCGCGCCTGGGAATTTTCGGAAAGTGATTTCTTTCAAGTGTCCGGCATCGGCGGCACGCTCGCCTCGAGCGCTTTCACGCTCGCGCTGGAGATCGTGCACCAGCAGTATGACAACGGCCACAGTAACGTCTACGTGCTGTACGCCTCCGATGGCGAAAACTTCACCGAAGATCGTACCGCCGCTGGCACCGCCTTAAGTGAGTTGGGCAGCCTTGCCAACTACATCGCTTATGCGGAAACGCTGCCCGGCGTACCGCGCACGCTGGAAACAGAAATGCGCCGGCTGTGCGGCGAACTGGAACGCCGCGGCTTGCCGATCGGCAGCAGCGTGCTGGCTGGGCCGGACGATATCTGGCGCGCACTGCGCCATTTTTTCATGCAAGAATCGAAGCAGGCTCAGCTCACATGATGACCTTCCCCCAAAGCAGCCTGAGCGACTACCGCGCACGCCTCGAAGCACTCGCGCTGGGACTCGGACTGGACTTCTATCCGATCGAGTTCGAGATCGTGCCAAATAATTTCATGATGGAAATCGCCGTGTACGGGTTGCCGGTGCGCATGCGCCATTGGTCCTTCGGGGTGCGCTACATCCATCAGCTAGTGCGCCAGCACATGGGCAATTCACGCATCTTTGAGGTCATGTTTCCGGGCGATCCATGTCACGCCTATATGGTCAACAGCAATTCCCTGGCCGAGAACGTGCTGGTGACAGCCCACGTGTTGGGGCACGCAGATTTTGCCAAAAATAACCACCTGTTCAACCATTTCATGCAGATGGCGGGCGCGCATATCCTCGAGCAAAGCGCGGCACGCGCGCACCGGCTTGAGCGCGCCCTTGGTGCGCACGGCCAGCAACGCGTCGAAGCGGTGCTTGACGCGGCACTCGCGCTCGAAGCGCATATCGACATCAATCAGCCTGTGCACCGCCCGCTGTATCCGCTTCAGTCCCCTGCGCACGTGCCGCCCATTCCTGTCCCGTTTGGCCAGCGCTACCAGAACCTGCCCGGAGAACGGCAGGGCACGCCACCGCCCGAGCCGGTGGCGTGCCCTGCCGTGCCGCCCCATCCCGAGTATGACCTGCTGTGGTTCATCGCTCACTATGGGCCCGAACTGGAGGACTGGGAACGCGACATCTTCCTCTCGGTGCGTGAGGAAGCCTACTATTTCTACCCCGTGTACGCCTGTCAGATCATGAACGAAGGCTGGGCATCCTACTGGCACGCCCGCCTGCTGCGCGAAGCCGATTTCTTGCCGCACGACCTATACCTGTCGGCCATCAAGTCTCATTCCGACGTGGTGCGGCCCTTTGCCGGCGGCAAGCAACTGGCCCTGTCCCTGAATCCCTATCACCTGGGTTTCGCTCTGTGGGAGCGCATTATCGAACGGGATGGGCTGGCCAAGGCGCGCCAAATTTGCCGTGACGATGATGATTTCAGCTTCATCCGCAACAACCTTGACCAGACCGTGGCCGACGAACTTGAACTGTTCGTCTATGAAGCGCGTCAGGACGGCGAGACCAAGGTCGTCAGTCGCGACATTCACGCCATCCGCGAGGCCATACTCGCACCAAAATATAACTACGGCGCACCCTGCATCGCCGTGACCGGAATGGGGGCGGACCGCAGCCTTGTGCTCACCCATGACCATGCACGCGATGGCAGAGGACTGGACTTGTTACCGGCCGAACGGGTACTCGATTATGTCACGCGCATCTGGCGCAGGCCCGTCAGTTTGCATACTGTCGATTTTCGCGGCATCGCGCGCGACTTGTCGTGCAAATATCCGCGCACGATGCCGATCTAGGCTACCGGCGCCAAGTGCGCGACATACCAGTCAAGCGCCTCGGCCAATCCGTCTTCCAGGCGGTGCGACGGCACGTAGCCGAGCAAGGCTTGGGCCTTCGATATGTCGGCCTGCGAATGGCGTACGTCGCCACCGCGAAACTCGGTGTAGTGCGGCTGAAATCCGTGCAAATGGGGGAATCGCGCGATCAGCAAGCTACGCAACAGCCCGTACAGGCGATTGAGGCTGGTGCGGGCATTGACTGCGACGTTGTAGACTTGATTGATGGCCGCTGGATTGCGTGTCATGGCCGCCAGCAGATTGGCTTGGACAACATTATCTACATAGCAAAAATCGCGGCTAGTTTCCCCATCCCCGTGGATATCAAGACGCTGATCGCTCATCATTGCCGCGATCCACAAGGGAATCACCGCGGCGTACGGCCCATGCGGGTCCTGGCGCGGGCCAAAGACATTAAAGTAGCGCAGGCCAATTGATTCACTTTGATAGCAGCGCGCAAACACCTCAGCGTACAGCTCGTTGATATGCTTGGTAAGCGCGTACGGTGACAGCGCATGGCCGACGCACAGTTCAACCTTGGGCAGGTCCGGGTGATCCCCATACACGGCGCTGGAAGCTGCGTACACGACCCGCCGCGCGCCGGCCTCACGTGCCGCGCACAATACCTGCAAAAAACCCATGACATTGACCTCGGTGCTGAGCAGCGGGTCTTCGATTGAGCGCGCCACTGAGCCCAGCGCGGCCTGATGGAGCACCAAGTCCACGCCCACGCAGGCGTCGCGGCAAACCTGCGGCGTGCGGACATCGCCTTCGATGAAGCGAAAGTTCTCCCAGGCCGACGTTCCAACAGCCAGGCGCACCTGCTCCAGGCTGGCGCGCTGTCCGGTGGAGAAATTATCAATTCCGGTGACGCGCTGTCCCAGTGTCAGCAAGCGCTCAAGCAAGTGTGAGCCGATAAAGCCGGCCACGCCGGTGACCAGCCAGCGATGCTGGCGCTGGAGCAGCGCCGCCTGCACGTCCAACCAACTTTGCGCGACGGCACTCACCTACAGCCTCCATACGTTCAGCCCAGCGGCGCGCAACACGTCCGGATCCCAGTGCGACTTCACGTCGATCAGGCAGCCACTTGGCACCACCTTGGTGCACAGGGCGCCTAAGGAGCAGCCCAGTAGTTGCCGATGCGACACTGCCGTAATCAGTGCCTCGGCGCGTGGCAATTCATCCCAGCTCGCCAAGCGCACGCCATACTCGTCCAGTGCCTCCTGCGGGTCGGCGACCGGGTCATGCACATGCACATGCACGCCGTACGATTCGAGTTCGACAATCATATCGAACACCTTCGAATTGCGCAGGTCGGGGCAGTTTTCTTTGAACGTCAGGCCAAGAACGTTGACGCTTGCGCCCTTGAGCTTGAAGCCGGCACGCACCATCTCCTTAATGGTCTTCTCGGCGACGAACTTGGCCATGCCGTCGTTGATGCGGCGCCCTGCCAGGATCACGTGCGGGTGATAGCCCAGCATCTCGGCTTTGTGGGTCAGGTAGTAGGGGTCTACGCCGATGCAATGACCGCCAACCAGGCCAGGCCGAAACGGCAGGAAATTCCATTTGGTGCCAGCCGCCTGCAACACTTCGAGTGTATCGATATCGAGCCGGTCGAAAATGATGGCCAACTCGTTCATCAGCGCAATGTTCAAGTCGCGCTGGGTGTTTTCGATCACTTTGGCCGCTTCAGCAACCTTGATGCTCGAGGCCCGGTGCACGCCGGCCGCGACGACGCTCTCGTAGAGCAGCGCAAGGCGTTCCAGCGTTGCCTCGTCATCGCCAGCGACAATCTTCTGGATTGATGCCAGCGTATGTTCCTTGTCGCCTGGATTGATGCGTTCGGGAGAAAACCCGACGTGGAACTGTTGCTTCCAAGTCATGCCAGAGCAACGTTCCAGAATAGGAATACAGACCTCTTCGGTCGCCCCCGGATACACGGTCGACTCGAAGACGACGATGGCGCCGGCCTTCATATGGGTGCCAACTGCCGTGCTGGCGCCGCGCAAGGCGCTGAAGTCCGGACTGTGCGCGCTGTCGACCGGCGTGGGCACGGCGACGATGATCACATCGGCCCCGGCCAGTTCGGCCGGATCGCATCCAATGCTGAGCCAGCGCGCCGCCCGCAGTTGCTCTGGGCTGACCTCGCCGGTGGGATCGATCCCGGCCTGGTAGCTGGCGACCTTGCGCGTCGACAAGTCGAAGCCTATCGTGCGCTGACGCTGCCCGAATGCGACGGCCAATGAAAGCCCGACATACCCCAATCCCACCACTGCGACGACATCCATGAGCAGCCCCTTGCAGAGGAAAGGTCCGGCCCGACCAGGCCGGCACCCGCGCCACCGGCGCACGCCCCGCTTGAACGCGGCGGCTGATTCGATTCTACGGAGCGCAAAGTCGATTCGCTTGATGCGAGACAAGTGACACGTTCTCGTGACCGGTCCGATTCGCCCTGCAGGGCGAGAGCTTTGACGCGCATCAACGAGCCCGGGAGCCATTTTTCTACTCTAGCTAGGCATGCCCCGCTGCCGTGCGTCACACCCGGCAATCGCAGTCGCGCGCTTGTTCAGGAGAACCATATGCCATCACCAATACCGTCGCGTTGGGCGGCACCGCTGGGCGTTGTCCTGCTGTGTGTTTGCTTGGGCGCGTGCCGCCAAGGTTCCCAGACAGAACAGTTGCTCAGCGAAGCGCGCGACTACCGCGCCAAGGGCGATCCCAAGGCCGCCGTGATACAACTCAAAAATGCGCTGCAACAAACACCCAACCATGCGGGCGCACGCATGTTGCTGGGAGAGCTGTACATTGAACAGGGTGACCCGATCTCGGCCGAAAAAGAGTTGCGCCGCGCCGCCACGCTGGGCGCCGCGGCCGGTCCGGTGCGGGTAGCGCTGGGCAGGGCATTGCTGATGCAGGGACAATTCGAACGTCTGCTCGACGAGATTGTTGCTGAGCCCGGCATGCCGCAGCGTGCCACGCTGTTCGCCCTGCGCGCAAACGCATTGCTCGGTCTGGGCAAAACCGAGCAGGCCAAGGGCGAATTCGAAGCCGCCCTTGAGGCCGACGCGACGAGCGCCGATGCATTGCTGGGGCAGGCCCGCATTGCCCTGCTTGAGCATGCGCCCGAGCGCACCGCTCAACTGCTCGCGCGCGCGCTCGCGGCGCACCCCGATGACGTCGACAGTCTGCGCTTTCAGGGCGATCTGCTACGCATGCAGGGCAAACCTGCCGAGGCGCTGCTGGCCTACCAGCACATCCTCAAACTGCGTCCGACCAATGCCCAGGTCCACATCGACATTGCCAATCTGCGCATTGAAGCGGGCAAGTTCGACGAGGCGCGGCGCGAACTGGCGGCCGCACGCAAAACATCGCCAGCCAGCCTGTCCTTGTATTACGCCCAGGCATTGCTGGACTTCCGCGAGGGTAAGCACGCCGCCGCACTGGAGTCGCTGCAACAAATCCTGCGCAGCGCGCCAGAACACATGCCCAGCATCTTACTCAGCGGTGCCGTGCAACTGGCGCTTGGCGCGCCGCAGCAGGCCGAAAACCATCTGCGCAAGTTCCTCGCGGCCAATCCGAATCACCCCTATGCGAGCAAGTTGCTGGCCACGATCGCCCTCGAGGCAGGCAACCCGGACGCAGCGCTGAACCAGCTGGCCCCCCTGCTCAGTGATGGCAAAGCCGATGTTGAAACCTTGGCCATCGCGGGCGAAGCGAGTTTGCGTGGGCGCCACTTCAGCCGCGCCGCCGAATATTTTGAACAAGCAAGCGCACTCGATCCGACCGCCCCAGCCTTGCGCACCGCACTTGGCATCAGTCGGCTCGGTACCGGCGACAACGCACGCGCTGTTGCCGAACTCGAGCGCGCCGCCGCGCTCGATACGAAGACGCCGCGCGCGCGCACCCTGTTGGTAATGACTTACCTGCGCAGCAACGACACTGTCAAGGCACTCGCACTGGTACAAGCGATGGAACACGACGGTGACAATCCACTTGTGCAGAACCTAAAAGGTGGTGTGCTGATGGCGCGCAACGATCCGACTGGCGCGCGCAACTGCTTTGAAAAGGCGCTAGTGCTTGAGCCCTCCTATCTCCCCGCAATGGAAAACCTGGCCCAGCTCGATCGCATCGAAAAACATCCCGAGCTGGCCAAGAAACGCTTCCTGGCCGCGCTTGACAAGGACCACAAGAGCGTCGCGTTGATTGACGCCTTAGCCAAGCTTGCGATCGCGCAGGGGAGCACCGGCGAGGCGCAAGCCTGGATGGAGCGCGCCAACCGCGATAACCCGGATGCGCTGGCGCCGGCGCTGCGTCTGGTCGATGTCTATTTGCGCTCCGGCCAAAAGCAGAAGGCGCTGGTACTGGCGCAAAAAACTCAAGCGGGAAATCCCAATAATCCCGATGCCTTGGGTATGTTGGCGCAAGCCCAGTACGCCAATGAGGACTACCCCGCTGCGTTAGAAAGCTATACCAAGCTGGGGGTACTGCTGCCCAACTCGGCGGCACCATCGATGCATATCGCGCGAGTTCAGCTGACGATGAACAATGAGGCGGCTGCCCAAACTGCCATTGGCAAAGCGCTCGCGCTCAATCCCGATCTGCTCGATGCTCACATCGTGTCAGTCGGACTGCTGTTGGCGCGCAAAAATTACGTGCAAGCACAGGCCGAGGCGGTCACGCTGCAAAAACGCCACGCTGACTCGCCTGTCGGTTACAAGCTGGCAGGCGACATCGCACTGGCGCAAAATCAGGCCATGGCGGCAGTCGTGTCGTACGAACGCGCCTTTGCCCTGAGCAAGATCGGGCCGCTGCTGATTCAGATCCACTCTGCTCTGCTTCAAGCCGGAAAAACCAACGAAGCAGAAGCGCGCATGGCGCTGTGGTTCAAGGATCACCCGGCCGACGTGCCAACCCGCCTCTATTTTGCCAGCAGCAAAGCGATGCACAATGACCTCAAAGGCGCGATGCAGGAATTTGAGACGGTCCTCAAACACGATCCCACCAACGTGATCGCGCTTAACGACTTGGCCTGGTCCAGTTTGCAGCAAAACGACCCGCATGCGCTGGCCTACGCTGAACGAGCCTACCATTTGGCGGCCGATAATCCGGTGGTACTCGATACGCTGGGATGGGTGCTGATGACTGGCGGAAATAGCGTCCGCGCCCTGCCCCTGCTACAAAAGGCCAGTACGCTGGCGCCTAAGGTTGGCGAAATCCGCTACCACCTCGGGGTGGCACTCGCAAAACACGGCGACAAGCCCGGCGCGCGCCGCGAACTCGAACGGGTGCTTGCCAGCGACAAAGACTTCCCTCAACGCGAGCAGGTCAAAGCCTTGCTCGCGACATTGTAGCGCTTGTGCAGTCGCGCCTGTCTACAGAGACGCCATGGCTGCGCTGGCGCCATCCTTCGCCATCTTGCCACGCTGCATTGGCGTGCTGTTTGTGCTGGCCTTCGTCTGGGCGAGCAGCGTCTATCCATTTCACGCGACCCCGCTCGGGCCGCTGTTGTTGATCTACGGCGCGGCGCTGCTCTGGCGCCCTCCCTTGTGGCTGTTCGCCGTACCGGTCCTGCTTGCCGCTCTCGACCTGGCCCCGTGGACCGGCTGGTTCTTTCTTGAAGAAGTAGATCTCGTGCTAATGCTGACGTGTGCGATCGGCTATTTGCGCGCGTCCCACCTGGTGCGCCATGCGCGCCTGCCACCGCCGCTGATGGTATGTTTGCTGCTGATGGCACTGGGTAGCGGCTATGCCTGTTACCACGCCATCCAGCCAGTCGCGGCGCTCGATGCCAATGCATTCTCTAACTATCTGAGCCGCTACAATGGGTTGCGCCTGCTCAAAAGCTGGATCTGGCCCCTGGCACTGTTGCCACTGATGCTGTGCCACACTGGCCCTGCCCTGGTGCGCGTGCGCACCCACTTCATGCCTGGCATGCTATGCGCGCTGGGTGTGGTGGCGCTGGCAGCGACATGGGAACGCTGGGCTTTTCCCGGACTGTGGGACTTTGCCAGCGACTATCGCACCAGCGCCCCATTTTCGTCGATGCACACTGGCGGCGCGGCGCTGGACGGTTTCTTGGCGCTTGCAACGCCGTTGATCGGACTGTGGCTGACACGCCGCGCGCAGCCCCATCAGGTGTGCGCCGCGCTGGTGTTACTTACCGGCGCAACGTATGCCGGACTAAGCACGTTCTCGCGCGGGCTGTACCTTGCCTATGCCTGCGCAGCGTTGCTTGCTGCCGGACTGCTGCTGGTGCGCGCCCGATTGCGCGCGACGCTGACGCTAAGCCGAGTCGCGCTTAGCCTTGCCCTTTTATGTGTGAGCTCCTTGGCGCTGGCAGCGCTGTTCGTTAGCAGCGGCTATCGGGGACTCGCTGCGCTGCTCGTTCTGATTGGCGCTGGCATGTTTGTTGGCGGCACGGCGAGCGTCGTGCAGCTGCCGGCACTGCTGGCATGCTCCGCATTGATCGGCGCCGGCACGCTCGCTTTACTCACTCTTGGCAACGCGACTAGCGCCGGTCCGCTGGCGGCGCCCTATGTGCTGTTCGTTGGCGCTGCCGCGGTGTTGCTGTATTGCGTGTGGCGTGTACGGACGCCGCATGTCTGGTCGGCCGCCTGCCTGATCGCGTTTGCATGCATGGCGCAAGCTACCGCCGCGATCGCCTATCACTGGGCCGGCCCGGATGGACTGAAGGGTGTCGCGCCGGCTCTTGCCATGACATGCATCGCAGCCACGTTTCATGCCATACGCAGGCCGGCGTGGCCAGTGCCACGATCGATGGCGGCCAGTGTCCTAGCTGGCCTGATCGTGCTCGGCGTGGCAATACCTGTGGCGGTAAGCTATCACGCCCACGCGCGCTTCGCCAGCGCCGCCATCGACCTGGATACGCGCCTTCGCCACTGGCGCCAGACCTTGCAGATGATGGATAGCGATCTCGCCACGCATGCCTTTGGCATGGGTCTGGGAAGCTATCCTGCACGTTATTTCTGGCACAATCCAGCACGTGACCAACCGGCCTCGTTCGCCTATATCGACGAGGATGGCAGGCGTTTCCTGCGCCTGGCGTCAGCCGCCTACGGCATCGGTTACGGCGAGGTGATCCGCATCCTCCAGCGCCTCGCTATCGAGCGCAACAGCAGCTATTTGGTTGCACTGGACCTGCGTCGGCGCGATGTCCACGCCACGCTGCAGGCGGCGGTGTGCGAGCGCCAGTTACTTTATCCGCAAAACTGCGTCGCGCTGCCGTTTGGTTTGCGCAGCCCGGTGGGCATCTGGACGCACATGGCGACCGTCGTCAAATCGGGCCAACTGGACGGCGCAAACTGGCCCCTGAGTGCCCCTACCCAGCTTGAGATGGCTGTCCTCGGTGAACAGGCGAGTATTGACATCGACAACGTCAGCGTGACTGCGCTCAAGAGCGGCGCCGAGCTGGTGCGCAACGGAAATTTCAGCCATGCCAACGACTATTGGTTCTTCAGCAGTGACCGCCACCATCTACCATGGCATGTGAAGAATCTGGAGGTGTACCTGTTGTTCGAACTGGGCTGGACCGGCTTGCTGACGTTTTGCCTGATGATCGTCATCAGTCTCGCCACATTGACACGCCGCGCACTCGCCGGCGACAGTGCGGCGACAGCGTACGCCGCAGCCATTTGCGCCTTTCTCGTTGTCGGGCAATTTGACAGCCTGCTCGACGTGCCGCGCCTGACTCTGCTGTTTATCCTGTTTCTTGTCGCGACGCTGCTATTGGCGTACCCGGTTGGTAGCGGCCAGGAGCGATGATGCCGAGCGGATCGAGCGCCGCTTTTAGCAAGGCGACAGTGCGCCAGTAAGTGTCGTGTTCGGGATCGAGATCCCCCATCGAGCCAATGCCCACACGATACGGAATATAGCCGTGCGTCATGACGCACGCAAATAGGGCCCGATAGCAACTCAGCGCCCTTGCGACCTCGTCCGGATCATCCTTGTCGAAGGCCAGCGTCATGACGCCGCCCAAAGCACGCTCATTGATCATGCTAAAGGTAACAAACATATCGAAACCATGGCTCCGAAAGATTGGCTCGGTCAAGGCATGTAGCTGCAGCAGATCAGCCCCGCGTAATGGCAGCACCGGCGATACCCACAACAGGCCGCATCGGTCGGCAGCCGGGTTGGCGTGAATGGGGAAGTCGGCAGGCAGGCCGGTGCGTCGGCGCCAGTAGGCGCCAGCCAGGAAGCGGCCGTTGGGTATGCCGCGATTCAGTGCGAACAGTGCCTCGCCCAGCGCCACCTTGGCGCGCAGGCTGCGTCCCAGCGCGCTATCACCAAGCATGCGCGCCATCAGCGCGCCGGCCTTTAACTTGACATCGCTCAGAATTACAGTGTCAACGTCAAGACCACGCAGCGCGGCACGCAAGGCGTGGCGCGCCGCTGCAACCTGGCGCACGCTGCCGTAAAGGGCTCCCGACACGGTCCAGGCGCCCAGTCCGGATTCGCGTCGAAGTTGGGCGCGCAATGCATCGGGCAAGGCGGCCAGCGCACCGGCGCGCGCGCGCGGGAAGACCATCGAGCCGGACAGCAGACGTAGATCGTTGCCGATATGAACAATACTGCGCAAACTGCCATCCAGTCGCAAGCGACGTAACGCATCAACCACGGGAGCGATCGTGTCATGCCGGCCGATCTTGCAAATAAAATGATTCAGACAGGCCGCTTTCGGCATCAACCAAAAACCGACACGGGTGACTATGCCAAAATTGGACTGGGTAAAGATGCCGTCTAGAAATGGCCCTATTCCATATGGGAACAAGTAGTGCGCCTTGGCTTGGGGATAGTGTCCGAAGCCCGTTTCAAGCACTTCTCCGCTGGCCAGCACAATTTGCATTCCAGCCACGTGCTGCAGCCGATTGCCATACGGTGAATGGCCGAAGCCGCGCTCGAGGATGTTTCCCAGCAGACTAGTGTCGGGGCCGGCGCCCGTGCAGTCCATCCACAATGGGTAATCATTGTCGCGCAGATGTTGCGATAATTGCTGCTGGGTGACGCCAGGTTCGATGACGGCGTAAGCTAGCTCAGGATCGACTGACATGATGCGATTCATCTTGCTCAGTTCGACGATAACCTGGCCGGCACCGACCGCACACGCGTCGCCATAACCCCAATTTTTGCCTGTACTAATTGGGTAGATTGGCACCTCGTGCAACGCTGCGATCCGAACGACGCCAATCACCTGCTCGAGCGAGTGCGGCCACACGACAGCGGCCGGGCGGGTACCGCTAGCAGCGGTGCTCGCCGCATAGTGTGTCAGCGTTGTTGCGTCGTCGCGCACGGCGGCGTCGCCGAGCAAGCTTCGCCACGCTAGCAGTGCTTGCGCCATCGGGGCCGTCGTGTCGTTGGTGCCGATCGTCATAAACACACTCCGGTGCGCCTCAATTGCGCCCCTCGCGCAGGCGTTCAGTAATACCCGGCTCGTCGTAGGGCGGGAAAAAATACGGGTAGAACGAACGTTCGCTGCCGTGGCGTTCCATCAAGCCGCCGAATTTGCGAATTTGTGCTCCCATTTCCTCGAGTTCGAGGCGTAGCAGAACCGCCGGCGCACCAACCCGCGGGCACGCGCGCTCACCGCCGAAGTCCACGAAACCGAGCATGCGCTTGTAAAACTCAACATGGCGCGGGTTGACTTCGATGACGTAGTCGGTAAACCCGTGGATGTTGTGCGCATAGATATATGAGATGTGTATCATCGACGCGAATACGCGCTTGGACACGCCCCGGTCGATCGCCAACCGGGACGGTTCGCACAAGCGGCGTTGCTGCTGCCGCAACCCGTCGAGCTTGTCGCGAAAAATCTCATCGGCGGGCAAGCCCTCACCCAGATCCAGGCATAAGGTCATGGTACCGACGGTGCCGCCGGCCGATTCGGCGACCAGTGTGATCCTGTTGGCGTCATGCGCGCGCGCCGCCGTATCAACGTCATATCCGCGCCAACCATACATTTTGCGTATTAGCAAGCTGGCCGCCTCCCGTCGCCCTGCCGAATTGGCCATGCGGATATGAAACCTTTGCTGGTCGATCGGATGATCGTTAGCGCCATCCGGCTCGCGCTCAGTGATGCACAGGTCACGCAAACCGTCGTTGTTTTCAAAGGACACAATCGGATGATCGTCGGTCGACATATTACTTCCTTCATCGTGACACCGGACTAGCCATGGCGCGGGTTTTAAAGAGGCCATTTTGCGTATGACCGGCGCGGCATGCGATTAGTTCCTGCATGCTGAGCGACACGGTGTCGGATTTCTTTTCATGGCATGGCGCTGGGCCCGGTCCGCCCGCAGGCAAGGAACATAAGTCGTTGAATTTGCGCGAGTTATTTTTCTGGCACAGATACTGCTGTAGCTCAGGTGCGAGCAAGAATATCGCAACACCGCACATCAACCACCCGTGTTTCTCGCCATAAAGGAGCATTTCATCATGAGCACACTAAGAAAAAGCATCGCCCTGACCGCTGCGGCGCTGAGCCTCGGTATCGGTGCGATCGGCAATGCGCACGCTGACGCGTTCGCCTCGTCGATTCTCGATATCAACAACTTCCGCCTGCTCCATTCCAGCGGAACGGCGTTTAACGCGACCGATTTCACCTTGTTGACGGGTACCAACGATGCCCATGCGACGGGCGCACTGAACGGCGTGTTTGCCAATGGCGCGCAATCGTTCGGGATTCTCAGCGGCACCAACCCTAGCGTTCCGCAGCAGTGCGTGGGCGCCCCCTGTCCGGCGATCGGCGAGAACAATTTCACGCCGTTTTCCAGCCCGCCACCGGTACCTGGCACCTTCGGCTATGCTGACCAGCACTTGACCGGCAGCTCGATCACAATTGGCGCTGCACTAGCCGGCGCCCATGCGCAAACCCGCGCTGATGCGTCACTAGGAATGAACGGGGTCGCGTCGGGCAATTCCGACGTGGGTACGTCGACCACCTTCAACTTCACTCTCGGCACCGGCGACACGATGACCGTCGCCTTCGATGCCAAGCCTTACTCACAGGCCTATGTGTCGGCCGGTTCCGGACCAACCACGAATGCCAACGCCCGCATGTCCTGGAGCATGCACATCGTCGACTTGACCACTGGTGCCGACGTGTTCGACTTTGCGCCGTCGGCCATCAATGCACTGGCCAACGTTAGCCGGACCGACGGTTTGCCTGGCATTACCACCTACAATGCAGGCCTGAGCGTGTTCAGCCTGAGTTCGACTACCGCCTTCCTCGGTACCACCGACACTTACCAAATCACCATCGCGCAAAACACACTGGCCAATACACTACAGGATGTGCCAGAGCCGGCGACCCTGGCGGTGGTCGGTTTTGGACTATTGGGAATGGCACTGATTAGCCGGCGCAGGAAGTCATAAGCAGGCGCAGGCACGCGGGGGGGGCCGATGTTGCCGGTCAGCGCATGACGTTGACCGGCTTTTTTCCGCACGAGCGAATCAGAAGAAGCTCTCGGGGATCACCAGCACGTCCCCCGGGCGCATGGCCAGATCAGCCGAGATGTCGCCGTCGCGAACCAAGTCCTGCAACCGGACGGCCAGCTTTTCCTGTTTCCCGTCGATGGTGCGGATGATGCGCGCCTTGTTCCCTGCTGCAAAATCGGTAATGCCGCCGACTGCGATCATCACATCGAGCAGCGACATGCCCTGACGATACGGCAAGGCCTGCGGTCTGCTGGCTTGCCCAATGATGCGAATCTGTTGCGCGTACGGCCCGACGAAGCCGGTCACGATGACTGTAACCACCGGCTGTTGGATGTACTTCTCTAAGGCCTTTTCGATGTCGCGCGCCAGTTCGGTAGAAGTCTTGCCGGTTGCACGCAGATCCTCGACCAGCGGCGTCGTAATCTTACCGTCCGGACGCACTGGCACCGACATCGACACTTCAGGATTGCGCCAGACAATGATGTTGACGCTGTCGCCAGGGCCGATCAGGTAGTCGCCGCTGGCCGGCGCGAGCGCGGGGGAAACACTCGGCTTGCTGGCGCAGGAGCTCAGCGCCGTCAACAATAGCGCCGTCCCGAAGCGACAGGGGAGACGGAAAAGAAAGTGGGTTTTCATGGTGGTGACCTCGCTGGTAGGAGTCAACAGATGCGTTGGCCTGCCCATGATTGAGAAATTTGGCCGTCCCCGGATTGACCTGAGTCAATGCCAGCGCAGCTTGCAAAAATCGGCCGACTGGGCGGCCATATAATCAACAGCGGGTCGGATGCTTCGACACCACAGCAGTTTAGGGACCACGAAATCCGGAGATCGACAACATGGAGGAATTAATCGCTCAGGTGCTCTCCAGCGTCAAAGGAATCTGGAAGTATCGCTGGATTGCCGTGATGGTCATGTGGTTGGTATGCGTGCTTGGCTGGCTGCGCGTGTACACGCTGGCCGATGACTACCAAACCTCGGCACGCGTGTTCGTCGACACCCAGAGCATCCTAAAGCCACTACTGTCTGGCATGACCAGCGTGCCTAATGTTGAACAGCAGGTCGCCATCATGAGCCGCACCCTGCTCAGTCGACCGAATGTCGAACGTGTCATACGCATGGTCGACTTGGACATTAATGCCAAGAGTGCGCGCGAGCACGAATTGCAGGTTGACGAGCTGATGAGCAAGATCAAGATCAGCGGCACCAGCAGCTACGACATCTATACCATCGCCTATAACAACAAGGAGCCGAAACTGGTACGCGATGTCGTCCAATCGCTGCTCACCATCTTCGTCGAAGGTAGTTTTAAGGGAAAGAAAGGCGACTCGCAAAAAGCTGTCCAATTCATCGACGACCAGATCAAGAGCTATGAAGATAAGCTCATCGCGGCTGAGAACACCGTCAAAGAATTCAAGCTCAAGTACAGCACGCTGCTGCCGCGCCAAGGTGTCGACTATGGCGCGCAGTTGGCCATCGCGGCCGATAGCCTGAACACCGCCAAGCTCGAACTGGTCGAGGCCGAACAGGCTCGCAATGCGATCCGGGCCCAGATCAACGGCGACGCGCCGGTGCTCGAATTGCCCAGTACGCCGGCACAGATCAACAACCCTGAACTCGACGCGCGCATCACGGCCCTGAACAAGAACCTCGACCTGCTCAGAATGCAGTACACCGAACTGCATCCCGATATCGTCGCAGCCAAACGTCTGGTGGCGCAACTTGAACAGCGAAAGCTTGACGAGAGCAAACAGCATCCACAAACGGCGGATCCGGGCAAGAACTACAGTCCCATGTTGCAGCAGCTCAAAGTGGCGTTGACCGAGGCCGACGCCAAGGTCGCCGCGATCGGCGCCCGGGTCCAGGAGTATGCGGCCCGTCATGCGCGCCTGCAGGCCCAAAGCAACGCGGTACCCGAGGCGGAATCGCAACTGGCCCAACTGAACCGCGATTATCAGATCAACAAAGAAAACTACGAGAAACTGATCGGTCGACGCGAAGCGGCCAAGCTCTCGGGAGACCTCAGCGACACCACCGAAATGATGAGTTTCAAGATCATCGACCCGCCCACCGTGCCGCTGGCGCCGGTGGGCCCTAACCGGCCCTTGCTATACAGCGCAGTGTTTGCCGCAGCACTGCTGGGCGGCGCCGCCGCTGCCTTGCTGGTCAGCCAGATCCGTCCCACCTTCCTTGGACCGGCCGCGCTGCGCGACGCCACCGGTTTGCCGGTATTGGGCACGGTATCGATGAACTGGACCGCCGCCGAAAAGATCAAACGCCGGCGCGGGCAGTATGCGTTCGGGATCGCATTCGCTTGCCTGGCCGGTGTGTATGGGACCGTGCTCGCTAGCGGCTTACTCAAGGCGTGAGCCGGACCGCGCGCCGAGCCGCCCCGAAAGGACTATTGTGAAAATTACCGACACCGCAATCACCGACCACGATCCGCATGCGGTGGTGCTCGACATGCCAGCCCAAGCTCAGGGAAACTCACGATGTGTGGACATCAATTTGGCCCGCTTACACCAATTGGGCATGGTGACACAGGATGGCGGGCGGACCAATGTCGCCGAGGACTTTCGCATCATCAAGCGCCCCTTATTACGCAACGTATTGGGGCCAGAGCGGGGCGGCACCGGCCGGGGCAACCTGATCATCGTCACCAGCGCTCTGGCCGGTGAGGGTAAGACCTACTGTGCGATCAACCTGGCCATGAGTATTGCAATGGAGATGGATCACACTGTCCTGCTGGTCGATGCCGATGTGGCCCGCCCGTCGGTACTCAACGTGCTTGGGCTGCGCGCCGAGGCCGGCCTGATGGACATCCTCCTCGACGACACACTGCAACTGTCGGACGTCATCCTCAAGACAAATGTCGCCAACTTGAGCATCCTGCCTGCCGGGCGCAGCAACAAACACGCCACCGAACTGCTGGCCAGTCTGAGCATGAGCCGGCTGCTGGGCGACATCGCCAACCGCTATCCGGACCGTATCGTCATTTTCGACTCCCCCCCTTTACTACTGACGTCCGAAGCAGGCGCCCTGGCCGCCCAGATGGGCCAAGTGGTGATGGTGGTCGAAGCCGAAACAACCACCCAGCATGCGGTCAAAGAGGCGCTGCGCCGTATCGAGACCTGCGCGCACATCAACCTGATCTACAACAAGACCCGCGCCTTCCCGGGCGGCGAGTACTATGGCTATTACGATTGATCGTAGCGCGCTGTGCCAGCCAGGCGCAAGCTGCCTGGCCGGACTGGCGATGGTGCTGGCGCCCTGCGCCGGCGCTGCCGACTGGTCGGTGACACCGACGGTGCAAACACGTGCCAGTTACTCCGACAATGCGCGCCTGTTGATCGCGTCCCGCGCGCAGGGTGAATGGATCAGCGAAGTCTCGTCGGGCTTGACCATCACGGGACGCGGACCACACTTGCACGTCGACCTGACCTACGCGCTGCAGAAGGCGTTCTACCAGCGCCAGCCAGAAAGCACTGCACATAGCCTGACTGCACACGCCAGTATGGCGCCCCTGCCTGACTGGTTTTCAATCGATGCGCGCTCGAGCATCAGCCGGGTCAACGTCTCGGCATTCGGCCCGCAACTGACTGATCCGCTTCTCGCCAACGACAATGCCACTGTGGTGCACGTGAACAGCATAGAACCGACACTGCAGCACCGTTTCCGAGGACTCGGTTCGGTTGAACTGGGCCTGGCGCATCAAACGGTCAGTAGCGCGCCTACCGGTGGCGCCAGTACCGGTCTTCATTCGCGCTCCGATTTAACCAACCTGCATGCAAGCAACGATTCCAACTTGCAGGACTGGGGCTGGGATGTGCACCTCCTGCGTCAACGCACCAGTGATGGCGACTTGGCGCAGGTGCGCCAGTCGAGCGCCTCGGTGGCCTTGCGCTATCAGCTCAGCGCGCGGCTGGCGCTAAACGCAAGCGGCGGCTACGAGAACAATGACTACGCCTCCACCGCAAGTTCGGCCCAGGGGCGCTCGTGGTCAACGGGCCTGTTGTGGGTGCCGTCCCCGCGCACGAGTTTGAGTGCGAGTATCGGCAGGCGGTTTTTTGGCACCACCTATGCGCTCGATGCCAGCCACCGCACCCGTGCCAGCGCCTGGCACCTTGCCTATAGCGAAAACATCACCAGTACCCATGCACAATATCTGGCGTTGACGCCATTTAATACCAACGTTTTACTGCAACAATTGTGGGCAACGCGCATCCCCGATGCACTGCAACGCCAGCAGGCCATCGACACGTTTCTGTTTCTGTCACAACTGCTGGGGCCAGGGGTGGGCAACGTCAACTACTTCAGCCACCGGTACTTCCTGCAAAAGCAGTGGAGTGGTTCGGTCGCCGCCAGCGGGGCGCGCACCACCGCCGTGCTCAGCGTTGCCAGCACCGCCGATACGGCGCAAACGTCGAGCAGCGTCGACAGTGCGCTCTTGCCATCAGGCGAGCAAACTCTGCTCGACCGCAGCAGCCAGCGCAGTGTCGACGCGATCTGGACGTGGCAGGAGTCGCCGCACACCAGCATCAGCGCGGGCGCCGGATGGGCCCAAACCCGTTCGCTGTCGAGCGGTCAACTGGACACCAATGCAACGTTGCGCATTGCGCTGGCGCGCCAACTTCAGCGCAGCGTGCGCGGTGCCATCGACGTGCGTCACGTCCAGCACACTAGCACCAGCGGGGCGAACTACCGCGAGAACGCCGTCAGCGCCTCGTTAGCGCTTCAACTCTGACAGGGCGCCACTATGCATGCAAGCTTTCGATCCGCGCCCGTCGTACGCCACCGTCGATGCGACTGTAC
>JBBQZO010000039.1:0-56740 GCA_038207625.1 Burkholderiales bacterium
GCCAGCGCCGCGTCCAGCCCACCGACTTCCTGATACGGCTCGATGTCGGCGAAGCTGGCACCGCTGGCGTAGCCGAGCAGCATGCGGCGCACCCCGAACATCCAGCCATTCTGCTCGCCCGCCTGCCCCAGTCCCAGCCCGGCGCGATGGTCCTGGTCGAGTCCCCAGCGCACGCCGGCGCCTTCGATCCACTGGGCCAGCGTGGCCAGCTCGTCGGGCGCGAGCCCGAAGCGCGCGGCCAGCGCCGGCACGTCGAGCAGGTCGCGCACCTCGCTCTGGCGGCAGCGTTGCTGCGGCAGGCGCAGCAGCCATTCCAGCGCCATCAACAGCGGATTGACGCTGCGGTCCTTGACGTCGCCGATCTCGAAAGGGATGAAGCGCGCGTCGCCGCTCTTGTGCTGACCGAATACGGCGTGGATCGCGGCGCTGAACACGTCGATGTCGGGCACCATCACCACCACGTCGCGCGGACGCAGCGCGCCGGCGCCGCCCAGCATGGTCAGCAACTGGTCGTGCAGCACCTCCACTTCGCGCTGCACGCTGTGGGCAATGTGAAATTCGATCGAGCGGTCAAGCCGGTCCGGCGCCTGGTGCGGATGTTCGTCCAGCGGCAGCATGTCGCGCAGCGCCGCCTGCACCTGGCCGAGCAGGTGTTCGCCCGCGTCCTCGCTGAACAGGTCGATGCGCAGATTGTCAAAGCGGCCCGCGTTGGCGCTGTCGAACTCGTCGAGCATGCGCACGAAATCGCGTCCTTGGCGCCCCCAACTGGCCAGCAGCGGATGGCATTGGGCGTGCAATTGTTCCAGCGGCACCTCGGACAGGTCGACGCCAAGACGCTGCCGCTGGCGCTTGTGTTTGGCCTTGAGCAGTTCGCGTCCCTCGATGATGTCGCCCCAGTAGTATTGACAGGGGTTGGGTACGGCCAGCACCACCTGGGTGTGGCGCGCCAGCGCAGCCACCGCTTCGAGCGTCTGATACGGCAGCGCCGAGATGCCGAACAACACCACCCGGCGCGGCAGCCTGGCCATCGGCGCGGCGCCGCTCGCGACGGCGTCGAGAAACTGCTGGTGGATCGTCACGCGCCCGCCGTCGCGCTGCTGTTCGGGCACGCTGGCGATCGCCGCGCGCCACAGCGCGGCCTGCCAGCGCTGCTCGTCCGGCAAGGCGGGCGCGCCGCCGCGCGCGTCGCGCAGCACGTCGCGGCCAAGGGCCCAGTCCTGCAGCCAGTCGGCCCGATACACCTGGTACTGGTCGTACAGATCGGCCAGCCGCTGGGCCAGCTGCAAGCGCCGTTCGGGATCGCCGTCACCGAGAAAGTGGCACAGCGGCGCGAACACCGGCTCGGCCAGCAGCGCCGGCAACAGGCGCATCAGGCGCCACGTCAGTGGCCCCTTGTCGAACGCGGAGCGGGCCGGCACCCGCTCGCGTCCCAGCATGCCCCGGTAAGCCTCCCACAGAAAGCGCGCCGGCAGCGCGATGCGGGTTGCCGCGCACACCGTCAACTCCTCGGCCAGCGCGATCTTGAGCCACTCGGCCACGCCGTTCGATTGCACCAGGATGGTCTCGCTTTCGAGCGCGCCCAGCGGATGCGCGCGCAGCCATCCAAACACGGTGGCGCGCAGCTGTTCGAGCTGGTTGCCGTGCAAGATGAGCAAGCCGGGGGTGACGGGAGCGGACATGGGGGCTTCGTGGTGGACAGGCGGCGCGCCGCAGCGCCACAGCATACTAGTTTTGGCGCGCCAAGACCAGCGCGGCCAGGCCTGCTTACTCGGGCATCGTGTCGGCCAGCTCCTGCACGATGTGCGGTGCCAGCCGCGCGAGCAGCGCCTTCAGCTGCCCGGTCAGGCTGGTAGCCAGCGCCAGGTCGGCGCTGGCGCGCAGGTCTTCCAGTTGCTGGCACAGTTGCGCGAAGCTGAGCGCGCCGATCGCATTGGCCGAGGACTTGATGCGGTGTCCCAGTTCAGCCAGCCGCACCAGGTCGCCCTGCGCCAGCGCGGCGTCGATTTCGAGCATGCTCGCGTCAGCCGATGCAAGAAAGCGCAGCGGATATTTGCGCATCTTCTCGCGGTTGCCGCCAAACGTGGCAGCCAACGCGGACAGGTCGAACAACGCCGGGTCGCTCGAACTGGGCGCCGTCATGCCGGCGCTGACGGGCAGCGGCACCGGAATCTGACGACGCGCCACCCAGTCCGGGCGCTGCGCCAGCCAGCGTGCGATCACCGAAAACAGCAGATTGGGCGCGATCGGCTTGGTGACAAATTCATTCATGCCCGCCGCCAGGCAGCGCGCCTGGTCGGCCTTGCCGGCGTTGGCGGTCATCGCGATCACCAAAGCGTCCTTCAGCAGCGGATGGGCGCGGATCAAGCGGGTTGCCTCGAACCCGTCCATCACCGGCATCTGCACGTCCATCAGCACGCAGTCAAAGCGCTCCTTGAGCATCAGGTCGATCGCCTCGCGCCCGTTGTTGGCAATCACCACGGTGGCGCCGGCCTCCTCGAGCAGCTCCTGACCGACTTGCTGACTGAAGCTGTTGTCCTCCACCAGCAGCACCGAGGCGCCGTGAATCTCGTCGAGCAGGCCGGTCTGCCAAGGCGCGCGCGCGATGCGCTCGGGCTCGCTGCCTCTGCCCAGGCACGCGCTGAACCAGAAGGTGCTGCCCACGCCGGGGGTGCTGTCGACGCCGATGGTGCCGCCCATCAGCTCGGCCAACTGCTTGCTGATCACCAGACCGAGCCCGGTGCCACCGTAGCGGCGCGTGGTGGACGGGTCGGCCTGGTAGAAAGGCTGGAACAGTTCGGCCACCTGGGCTGGGTTCATGCCGATGCCCGGGTCCTGCACTTCAAAGCGCACCATCGTCTCGTCAGGGCACTGGGACAGGGCGCACACCCGGATCACAATCTGGCCGTGGGCGGAGAACTTGATGGCATTGCTGGTGAAATTGAGCAGCACCTGCTCGAGCCGCAACGGGTCGCCGCGCAGCCGTTCTGGCAGGCCGGGGGCGATCTGGTAGACCAGCTCCAGGTCGCGCATGGCCGCGCTTTCGCACAGCTGGTTCGACAGGTTCGCCAGCAGCGCCGTGAGCGTGAAATCGAGCACCTCGAGTTCCATCAGGCCGGCCTCGATCTTGGAGAAATCGAGGATGTCGTTGATGATGCCCAGCAGGTGGTGGCTCGAATGCGAAATCTTTTCGAGGTAGTCGCGCTGCTTCGGATTGGACACCGACTTGAGCGCCAGATGGGCCATGCCGATGATCGAGTTCATCGGCGTGCGGATTTCGTGGCTCATATTGGAGAGGAAATTGCTCTTGGCCAGGCTGGCCGCGTCGGCCTGCTCCTTCAGATTGTGCAGCAAGGTGACGTCGGTCGACAGGCCGATCATGGCGGTGATTTTTTCGTCCAGCAGCACCGGCGCCTTGACCGTCCACAGGTGGCGCACGCTGCCGTCGCGTGCCAGCTGTTCGGTCTCGGCCGACAGCTTGATGCCGCTCTCGAACACCTGTTTGTCGCGCTCCCAGATGGCGTCGGCCTGGGCCGCTGGCATCAGGTCGCGGTCGAGCTTGCCGATCACCTGGTCGACCGTGCGCTCGAGCGCCTCGGCCATCTTGGCGTTGGCGTAGAGGTAGCGGCGGTTCTGGTCCTTCATGTAGACGTGCGCATCGACATGGTTGAGCACCGTGTCGAGCAGCGCGCGCTGCGCCATGGCGCTGCGACGCGAGGCGAATACCGTATAGAAGAACGCATACAGCAGCAGCGCGCAGCCGAAGCCGGCGCCCGCCGCCAGCGGCGGAAAGGCGCTGTCGAACGGCGTGTACAGTTCGCTTTTACGGACCCGAAAACGCGCCTTCCACAGACTGCCATTGAAGTCGATCGGCAGGATCGCCTCGAAGAACTGGTTGACCACGCCCGGCGCCAGCGGCGCGTCCACCAGCGTGCCATTGTCGTTGAACAGCAGGTGGTCGGCCGCGCCGATGGTCAGGCGGCGTTGCTCCGGGTCGGCCGACGCGTCCGAATACAAGCTCAGATGTACCTGGCGCAGCGCCATCTCGTCGAGCGCCCCTTGCAGCAACTTGGGCACCGAAAAACCGATCCCGACCGAGCCGAGGTAGGCCAGCCGACGCGCCTGCACGTCGCCCAGCGGCATGCCCTTGCGGTACACCGGCAGGCGCATGCCCATCCCGATATGGGGCGGGTGCGTGTTGACCACCACCGGACGCCCCGACGCGCTCAATTGCCCGCTGTCGCGCGCCACCTCGAGCGCGCGGCGCACCACCGGCAGCGAGCCGATATCAAATCCAAACTTGTCTTCCAGCGCCGCCATCGGCTCCAAATACACCAGCACCGAGTAATCGGACCTTCGCCCGGGCGGGCGGATCGCAAACTGCGCGTACGGGCGCGCGTCGGCGCCACGGTCAGCGCGCACCGCCGCCACGACGGCGTCGCGCTGTGCATCATCAAAATGCTGGGCGAACGTGAGCGCCTCGATCGCGGGAAAGTGGCGTGGCACGTCGAGCGCTTCGACGTAGTCGTGGAACTGACGGCGCGTCACCAGCGCGTCCGACGTCTGATACAGCGCGACCAGGCCGCGCACCACGTCGGTATAGGATTTGACCCGCCCGGCCACGCTGAACTGGGCGCTGCGGGTGATGAAGTCGAAGCGCTGGTTGGCGTCGTCTTCGACCGCCTTGGCGCACAGCACGTAGATGGCGCCGCCGACGAACAACGCAAACGTCAACGCACCGATCCACGCCAGCAAACGCGCCGACTTCGCGCCCCGGCCGGTGCCATCAAATGTGCGCCTGTTCGCTTGCGTCATCTCGTATCGCGCCCCTGCCGGCGAACCCGGCTCCAGTGTCAAGTCGCGGCTGCAGCGACGCAAACGGCGGCGCCCCGGCGGCCCCGTTGCGCCCTGCGCATTGGCGGGCCCGACGAGGGCGACGGTGCAGCCCGGGGCGCAGAAAAACTTGCCGTGCGCCCAGAATGACGATACCAGACAATCTGTCGCTTTGAGAAGCGCCGTCTGATATATATTTGCGCCATGCCACAGCCGCGCCCGCCAACGCCTGCGGCCACGCGCGGCGGGCCGGCCGGCGCGGCGCGCCGGTTGCCGTCGTTGCAGCAAGGCGGCCCACACCACGTCGCGCGCGCCGCCCCGATGCGCGGCACGCGGCCGGTTTGTACCGTCGAGCCCGGCGCGGCGATAGCACAACGGCCACCGTGCCGTTCATTCTCTGCTTGCCCATCGGCGCATTTTCCGCTTGACTCCCCCATCCACTGGCGTATCTTTTAGCTCGTTAATGGCCGCAATCGCGCCCCAATATTTGATGCCACTCCCGTCTCGTCCGAACCGTGCACGCGCCCAAAGTCCTGATCGTCAATGATGACCCCGCCAGCATGGATGCGCTGTTGCGCGTACTGGGCGCCGATACGCCGGCCTGCGCTTACCAGCTGCTGACGGCCACCTCAAGCGCCGAGGCGCTGCGCATGGTGCTGGCCCATCAATTCGCCGTCGTATTGCTGGCGCTGAGCCAGTCCGGCATGGACGGTATCGCCACGGCCGAGGCGATCCATGGGCATCCGCGCGCGCACGCGCTGCCGATCATCTTCATCACCGCGCGCGACGGCGACGAGCTGCACCGGCTGGCCGCCTACCAGCACGGCGCCGCTGACTACCTGTTCACGCCCATCATCCCGCAAATCCTGCGCACCAAGGTGGCAATTTTCGTCGAACTGTGCCGCACCAACCAGCAACTGCAAGCGAAAAGTGAGCAACTGGCCAGACTCAACGAAGACTTGCACACCCAGCGCCTGGGCGACCTTGAGCGCATCAACCGCGAACTGGAACAGGAGGTGGCCGAGCGCAAGCAGGCCGAGCAGCGCGCCCGCGAGCTGGCCGTGCGTGACCCGTTGACCGCGCTGGCCAACCGCCGCTCGCTGCTGCAGCAGCTCGAACATGCGGTGGTGTACGCCGAGCGCAACGACACCAAATTCGCGCTGCTGTTTCTCGACCTCGACAAGTTCAAGAACATCAACGACACGCTGGGTCACGAAGTGGGCGACGAGCTGCTGCGCCAGGTGGCGGCGCGCCTGTGCGCGGCGGTGCGCGTGTCGGACGTGGTGGCGCGCCTGGGCGGGGACGAATTCGTGATCTTGCTCGAAGGCAGCAACGCGGCCGCCGACGCGGCCCGGGTGGCGCGCAAGATCGAGGCGGCCCACGTGCGCGCCTTTCACATCAACGGCCATCGCGTCAAGACCTCGGCGAGCATCGGCATCGCGCTGTATCCGCAGGACGGCAAGCAGGCCCAGACCTTGATCAAAAACGCCGACACGGCGATGTACCACGCCAAGCAGCACGGCGGCAACATCAAGTTCTTCCACCCCGAGCTCAATGCGCGCGAACTGGAGCGCAAGCGCTGGAGCGCCGAACTGGAAACGGCGCTGGCCGAACGCCAGTTCGTGCTCAGCTTTCAGCCGGTGCGCACGCTGGCCGGCGCGCGCCTGTGCGGCGTCGACGCCCAGCTGCAGTGGCAACATCCGCGCCTGGGCCTGATCGGTGCGCCCAGCTTCCTGCCCGGCGTCAGCGACCGCCTGCTGCTCGACCAGCTCGACGACTGGCTGATCAACGCCGCCTGCAGCCAGGCCGCGCTGTGGCAGGACGCCGCCCTGCCCGGCCCGCCGGCACGTATCGCTATCAAGCTGTGCACGGCGCAGCTGCATCCGGCGCTGACGCCGCACATCCTGGCCCAGCTGCGCCAGTGCCAGCTGGCGCACCACTGGTTAGAGTTGAACATCCCCGAGTGCCTGCTGCTGGACTCGCGCGAGCTGGTCGAGCCGGTGCTGCGCCAGCTGCACGGGGCCGGCGTGCGCCTCGCATTGGACGATTTCGGCAGCGCCGGCTGCGCGCTCGCTGAGCTCAAACGTCTGCCTTTCGACGCGCTCAAAATCGCACCCTGCTTCGTGCAGGCGATCGGCCACGACGGCAGTCACGATATGCTGGCGGCCATCATCCACATCGCCCGCGCACTCGGGCTGACGGTGCAGGCCAAGGGCGTGGCCAGCAGCGCGCAACTGGCGGCGCTGCGCACGCTCGGCTGTGATCAGTATCTGGGCGAACTGAGCGGCAAAGCGCTCGATGCGGCGGCGATGTTCGCGCTGCTGCAGGAAGCGGCGCACCAGCATGCACGCATGCCGGCGCGCACGCGCGGCGCCAGCGAGGCGCCGACCGACGGGGCCGGCGCCTTCTAGCGGGCGCTAAAGCCGGGGCGCGCCGCGATCCGGTCACGCCACGCTTGCACCTGCGGGTAGCCCTCGGCGCCTGGGCGAAACTTCATCAGCCCGCGCGCAAACTCGAGCGCGCAATAGGCGGTGATGTCGGCCACGCTAAAGCGCGCGCCGGCCACAAACGGCTGGCGCGCCAGTTCATCGTCGAGCCAGCGCAAGGTTTCGCGCACCTTGTCGGCCTGGGCCGCGCCAAACTCGGGAAACTGCGGCTGCTCGAGCGGCGCCAGCCCGGGATGGGTGTGGCGGATCCAGTTGGCCACGCCCATCAGCACATGCAACTCCATGCGCCGGTCGGCCATCTCGATGAAGGCGCGTTCCTCGAAACCGTCGCCCATCAGGTTCGGGCTGGGATACAAACCCTCCAGATAGGTGCAGATGGCGCGCGTCTCGGTGAGCACGCGCCCGTCGTCCAGTTCCAGCGCCGGCACCCGTGCGAGCGGATTTTTGGCCAGGAAGGCGGCGCTTTTGTGTTCGTTGGCGCCCAGGTCAATAGGCACCAGTTCGATGTCCGTGATGCCTTTTTCAAGCATGAACAGGGTGACCCGGCGCGGGTTGGGCGCAAATGAATTGCCGTACAGTTTCATGAACCATCCTTTAGGGTGCGCGCGGGCCGGCCAGCGACTGGCCCGTTTCGAGCATGTTGCCAGCCTGCGCGGTGAACTGCGCGAGCGCTTCGGGTGTGGCGCTGTCGGCGTCGAGCCGGGACGGCGGCATCGTGATTCCCTTCTGCACCGCCGGACGGGCGCGGATCGCGTCAACCCAGCGGCTCAGGTGCGGCAAGCCGTCGAGCGACACGCCGGACCATTTGTGCGTGCGCACCCAGGCCCAGTTGGCGATGTCGGCGATCGAATAATCGCCGGCCAGGTATTCGTGCTGGGCCAGGTGGGTGTCGAGCACGCCGAACAGACGCCGGCTCTCGCCCTGGTAGCGCGCGATCGCAGCCGGTATTTTTTCAGGAAAATAGCGGTAGAACACATTGGCCTGCCCCATCATCGGGCCCACGCCGCCCATCTGGAACATCAGCCACTGCAGCACGCGCGAACGGCCCTTGACATCGGAGGGCAGCAGGCGCCCGGTCTTTTCGGCCAGGTAGATCAGGATGGCGCCCGATTCGAACACCGCAAAATCATCCTCGGCCCGGTCGACGATGGCCGGAATGCGCCCGTTCGGATTGATGGCCAGGAACGCCGGCTCCTTTTGCTGGTTCAGCGACAGATCCAGTGTGTGCAGCGTGTACGGCAAACCGAGTTCTTCCAGCGCAATCGACACCTTGTGGCCGTTCGGCGTCGCCGCCGAGTACAAATCAATCATGGGACTCCTTCGTGGGTTGTCAAAGCAACAGCTGCGCTGCTCATCATAGCCCGATTCGCGCCGCTGCGCAGGCACGGCCCCGGGAACGCGGCGGTCCCGAAGCGCGCGACATTGACAGACCGGCTCATTCGTTTTAGATTGCGTAGCGCCGTGCACCTTGTTGCCCGGCTACCCCAATCCGACGCACCTCCACTCAAAGGTCTACCGATGCATCGCAGCCTGATCTCCGCAGCCGTACTCGCACTCGCCGCCCTGGCAAGCACCCCGGCGCTGGCCGGCCCCGCCGGCGCCGTGCAAAACCAGACCACTACCCAGTTGCCGCGCAGCGTGCGCCCGACCCATTACGACGTGGCGATCACGCCGAACGCGGCCGCATCGACCTTCGCGGCCACGGTGGCCATCGAACTCGACGTGTTGACGCCAACGGCCTCGATCACGCTCAACGCCGCCGACCTGCGTTTCACCAGCGCCCAGTTGCGCGGCGCCAGCGGTGCGCCGCAGAGCGCCAAGATCACCCTTGACGCCGCCGCGCAGACGGCGACGTTTCACTTCGCGCGTGCGCTCGCCAAAGGCCACTACACGCTTGCGCTGGACTACAGCGGCGTGATCGGCACCCAGGCGGTCGGTCTGTTCTCGCTCGACTACGACACGCCGGCCGGCCGCAAGCGCGCCCTGTATACCCAGTTTGAAAACTCCGACGCGCGCCGCGTGATTCCGTCGTGGGACGAACCGGGCTACAAAGCCAGTTTTTCGCTGACGGCCACGGTGGCCGACGCCGACCTGGCGGTCAGCAATATGCCAATCACCAGCAAGCGCGCGCTGCCCGACGGACGCAGCGTGGTCACGTTCGCCGACACGCCCAAGATGTCGACCTACCTGCTGTTTTTCAGCGTCGGCCAGTTCGAGCGCGTCAGCGCCACCGTGGACGGCACCGAGCTCGGTGTGGTGACCCAGAAAGGCGCCAGCGCACAGGCCGCGTTTGCGCTGGATGCGTCGAAAGCGATCCTGCGCGAGTACAACGATTACTTCGGCGTCAAATACCCGCTGCCCAAGCTCGACAACGTGGCCGCGCCGGGACGCAGCCAGTTCTTCAGCGCGATGGAAAACTGGGGCGCCATCTTTACGTTCGAATACGCGATGCTGCTCGATCCGTCGGTCGCCACCCAGGGCGACAAGGAGCGTATCTTCGAAACGGTGGCGCACGAAGCGGCGCACCAGTGGTTCGGCGACCTGGTGACGATGCGCTGGTGGGACGACTTGTGGCTCAACGAAGGTTTCGC
The DNA here is from genome assembly GCA_038207625.1 of Burkholderiales bacterium. Lineage (GTDB taxonomy): Bacteria > Pseudomonadota > Gammaproteobacteria > Burkholderiales > Burkholderiaceae_D > JBBQZO01. The sequence continues at coordinate 9,869 of JBBQZO010000039.1, forward strand.
GTCGTGGATGGAGAGCCGCACCACCGCGCGCCTGCACCCGGAATGGAACACCGGCCTTGGCATCGTCGACGTGCGCGAGGAAGCGATCGGGCGCGATTCGATCAACACCACCCATCCGGTGGTGCAGCACGTGGCGACGGTGGAACAGGCCAGCCAGGCGTTTGACTCGATCACCTACAAGAAGGGCGAGGCGGTGATCCGCATGCTGGAGAACTATGTGGGCGAGGACGCCTGGCGCGCCGGCGTGCGCAACTACATGCAAGCTCACGGGTACGGCAACACCAGCTCGGACGACCTGTGGCGCCAGATCGAAAAGGCCGCCGGCAAGCCGATCATGGCGATCGCGCACGACTTCACGCTGCAGTCCGGCGTGCCGATGATCCGCGTCGACGCCCTCAGCTGCACTGCCGGCAACGCCGTCGTCACGCTCAGCCAGGGTGAATTTAGCCGCGATGTGCCGAACAAGAAGACACTGAGCTGGCGCGTGCCGGTGATCGCCCAGTCGAGCACGTCGAGCCAGCAAGTGCGCACGCTGGTCGCCGGCGGCAAAGCCACCGTCAGCGTGCCCGGCTGCGGCCCGGTGCTGGTCAACGCGGGCCAGACGGGCTACTTCCGCACGCTGTATGCGCCGGGCGCGTTCGCGCCGCTGGCCGCCAAATTCGCCACGCTGGCGCCGGTCGACCAGCTCGGCCTGCTGACCGACAGCTGGGCGCTCGGCCTGGCCGGCCTGCAGCCGATGTCGGACTTCCTCGACCTGGCCAAAGCGACGCCGGCGACGGCTGACCCGCAAGTGTGGGGCAAGGTCGCCGGTCTGTTTGACGCGCTGCACAACTATTACAAGAAGGATCCCGTGCGGCAGGCGCAGTTCGACAGGTTCGCCCACGTTCGCCTGACACCGGTACTGGCCCAGCTGGGCTGGAGCGCGCGCGCCGGCGAGGCCGATTCGGTGGCCAATCTGCGCGAGACGCTGATCAACGCGCTGTCCGATATGGGCGAACCGAGCACGCTGGCCGAAGCGCGCCGGCGTTACGCGGCGCAGGCCAGCGAACCGGGCGCCGTGCCGCCAGCGTTGAAGATGACGATCCTGGGCGTGATCGCCGCGCATGCCAACGCCAGCGACTGGGACGCACTGCGCAAGCTGGCCCAGAACGAACAATCGCCGATGATCAAGGACCAGCTCTACGAGATGCTGGCCAGTTGCTACGACCCGGCGCTGGCCAAGCGCGCGCTGGAACTGGCACTGACCGACGAGCCCGGTGCCACCAACGGCGCCGGCATGATCGTCCGGGTCGCCAACGAGCATCCCGAGCTCGCTTTTGAGTTCGCGCTGTCCCATTACGAGCAAGTGAGCCAGCGGGTCGACGCCACCTCGAGCAGCCGTTACTTCCCGCGCCTGGCCAGTGGCTCGTTCGAGCCGACCATGATCGCCAAGGTCAAACAATACGCCAGCCAACACCTGGCTGCCAGCGCGCGACGCGATGCCGACACGGCCATCGCCAGCATCAAGGACCGCGTCAAGGTGTGCACCGAGCGTCTGCCGGCGGTGGACAACTGGCTGGCGCACAACGCGCAGTAAACTTCAGCACGGGCGCGCCAGCGGCGCGTTCGTGCTGCCGCTTTGTGCCACAATTGCACCATGAATCAGCCCGCTCCCCTTCCCTACCAGATCCGCGCCGACCTGTTTTCCCACCTTGCGGCGATGGAGAAGTCGGGTCTGCCGCCGGACAAGGCCTATGGGCTGCTGCGCCTGCCCGGCGTCGCCCAAACGCGCCTGCTGGCGCTGCGAAAATTGCTTGTGCGCGGTGCCGACCCGGCCAGCGCCGGCTTGCGCAGCGGTTTGTTCACGCCGCTCGAAGCGGCGCTGCTGCGTGCCGCGCTCGACGCAGGCAGCCCCGCACCCACCTACAAACGGCTGGCCGACAACTACACGCTCAAGGCCAGCCAGCTCGCGCAGATCAAGGCGCGCATGGCCAAGCCGGCGCTGATGCTGACCGCTGCGCTGCTGATCGGACCGCTGCCCCAGTTGGCGGCCGGCACGCTGGGCAGCGGCGGCTACCTGTGGCACGTGCTGCGCCCGCTGCTGCTGATCGGCCTGCTGGGCATGGCCGCGCTGCGCGCACCGGTGTGGTTCCTGGCCGGTCACCCGGGCCCGCTGCGCAGCGCCCTCGAACGCCTGATGCTGACGCTACCGCTGTTCGGTCCGATGCACGTGCGTCGCAACGCGCGTGATTTTTTCGAGAGCCTGGCGCTGCTGATCGACGCCGGCATGCCCATGTTCGAGGCCCTGCCCACCGCGCTGGCGACCATCAACAACAGCTTGCTGCGTGAGCAGTTTGCCAGCTTGCTGCCGGCCATGCGCCACGGCGCCACGCTGGCCCAGGCGCTGGTCAACCTGAGCCTGATCGACACCGAACGGCTGATCGCCTTCGCCCAGACGGGCGAAGCGAGCGGCACCTTGCCCGAGATGCTGCTGCGCCACGTGGCCAGCGAGACGGAGCGCATCAACCTGTTCCAGCAGCAGCTGGTTGAATGGCTGCCGCGCATCGCCTACGCGCTGGTGGCCGGCTGGATGATCTCGCAGCTGCTGGTGGGCGGCGGGCCGCCGGCCATGCCGCCGGAACTGCAATGAGGCGCGCTGCGCCACGGCGGCGCGCAGCGCAGCTGTTGCTATGGCTGCTGCTCGGCGCCGCAGGCTGCCGTACGCCCGCGCCACCGGCACCCGCGGTGGGCGCGCCCGCGCTGGCGCTGGAACCGGCCGACGCCTGGTATCGGGCGGCCCGGGCCAGCGGCCAACGCGTGCTGCACATCGACGCGGACCACTCGCTGATCGCCATCAGCGTGTTCCGCGGCGGCACGCTGGCGCGGCTGGGACACGATCACCTCATTGCCAGTCGCCAGATCGATGGCGACGTCGCGCCGGACGCGGGGCGGGCCGACTTCCGGTTCCGGGTCGACCAGCTGACGGTGGACGAGCCGGCCTTGCGGCTGGCCGCGCGCTTCGACACCGAGCCGTCGGACGACGCCATCGCCGGCACGCGCCGCAACATGCTCACCAAGGTGCTCGAGGCGCAGCGCTTTCCGCTGGTGCTGCTGCACGTTGAACGCGCCGCCCCGGACGCGCAGGCGGTGCGCCTGACGATCACGCTGCATGGTGTCACGCGTACCCTCGCGGTGCCCACCCGCATCGCCGTGCACGACGGCGCCCTGCATGCGCGCGGCGAACTGACTGTACTGCAAAGCGAATTCGGCATCACGCCGATGTCGCTGCTGGGCGGCGCGATCGCGGTGCAAGACCGGCTGGCGCTGCGCTTCGATCTGGTGGCAAGCGGGCCCTGACACAGCTTGCGCACCAGCGCGGCGTTGACAGGCAAGTGGGCCGGGACTATGCTCCGGTACGATTTTTCGAAAGAGCGATGTGGATGTCATGCCGATGGAATCACTGTCTCAATTATTGCTGCGCTATGTGGAATTGAGCGACAACGGCATGGGCATCCTCGACGCCGAGAATGTGTTCGTGTTCCACAACAAGGCGCTGGCCGACATGCTCGGCTTTGCCGGCGCGTCGATGCAGGGGCGCAGCCACGACGACATGATGACATTGATGTTCCATCATCGCGCCGGCATCCATATCGAGGCGCCCACGCTGGACGCGTGGCTCAGCCAGGTGCACGCGCGCCTGCGCTCGGCGCCGTTTCGCAGCTTCGAGGTGGACCGGGTCGACGGGCGCTGGCTGATGATCACCGAGCAGGTGCTCGAGTGCGGCGCCTTGATCATGCAGTGCTCGGACATCACGCGCCAGAAGCAGGCCGAGGCCAAACTGGTGCAGGCGCACGCCGACCTGGAGCGTCTCGCGCTGACCGACGAGCTGACCGGGGTACCGAACCGGCGCCACTTCCTGCAACAGCTCGACATCGAACTGGCGCGCATGCGCCGCCACCATCACCCGCTGTGCCTGGCGATGGTCGATCTGGATCATTTCAAGCGCATCAATGACAGCTACGGCCACGGCGCCGGTGACCAGGTGCTGCAGCATTTCGCCCGTTCGATGCGCCAGCGCCTGCGCGCGGTCGATGTGGTGGGCCGGCTGGGCGGCGAGGAGTTCGCCATCCTGATGCCCGAGACGGACCTCGACGAGGCGCTGTTCGTGCTGCGCCGCGTGTCGGCCGAACTGACCGGCGCGCCCATGCGGGACAGTGGGCTGTGCCTGCCCTACACGTTTTCCGGTGGCGTGGCCACGCTGCCGGCGCACGGCGGCAGCGACGCGCGCTGCCTGCTGGCCAACGCCGACCTGGCGCTATACCGCGCCAAGGCCGACGGGCGCGACCGCATCAACGCCTACGCCAGTTAGCGCGCCACGATCAGGCGCAAGCCCAGTGCGACGAAAATGGTGCCGGCCACCCGGTCCAGCCACAGGCCGGCCTTCGGACTGCGGCTCAGCCAGCGCCCCACCTGGCCAGAAAAATAGCCCAGCAAGCCAAACAACACGCAGGCCTGGGCGGTAAACACCAGGCCCAGCTGGGCCGTCTGCCAGCTCACCGCACCGTGCGCGGGAATGACGAACTGGGGCAGGAAGGACAGGAAGAACAGCACCACCTTGGGGTTGATGCTGTTGGCGAACAGGCCCTTGGCAAACAGCCGTGTGAGCGTCTCGTCGGGCACGCCGCTGCGCGCGGCATTGGCGGCGCCGCTGCTGCGCAAAGCGCCAATGCCCAGCCAGATCAGATACAGCCCGCCGCCCACCTTGAGCGCGCCAAACGCCAGCGGCGAGGCAGCGATCAGCGCCGATACGCCGATCGTCGCCAGCAGCGTGTGGCTCAAGCATCCCAGCGCGCAGCCCAGACCGAACACCATGCCCTGAACGCGCCCGCGCGCCATGCCCACCCCCAGCACCATCAGGTTGTCCGGGCCCGGCGAGGCGGTGATCGCGACGGCCGCCGCAAGGAAAGCCAACAACTGTTCGGGGGTGATCAACATCGCATGCCTTTCGCGCACAAAAGCGCCCATCATACAGGCGCCGGCGCCACGCCGCAGCAGCGGCGCCAGCGATTTTTCGCACCGCTCGCGCCGGTAGACTAGAATGCAGCAGCGGCATGCGCCGCGTGGCCATACCGGTCCGCGCGCGGCCGCGCTTCGCCCTTTACGGACATCATGCGCGTTCACCACCGTTTCCGCCCGTCGTTGATTGCACGTGCCGCCCATGCGTGAGGCCGACGCACGCTGGCCAGTGCTGCGCGCCTGCCTGCTGGCGCTATGTCTGCTGTGCGCCGGCGCGGCCCAGGCCGCGGGCGCGCTGCTGACACTGACCACGCCAGGCAGCATCGACGTGGCGTCGCACGCGCAGCTGTTTGACGCCACCAATGGCGACTTCCCCACGCCCGCGCAGCGGCCTGGCTGGCTCGATCGCCAGCTGCCGGCGGCGCGCGTGCACTTGCTCGGCGGCGCGTACTGGCTGGCGCTCGAACTGCGTAACGACAGCGCCGAAACGAACTGGGTGTTCGCCCCGAGCGACACGCTGATCGAGCAGGTGACGGCGCGCCTTGACGGCAGCGACGGCAGCGTGCAACAGCTCCATAGCGGCTACCTGGCCAGCCACCAGTATATGCTGCACGACGGGCGCGACATTACCCTGCGCCAGGGTGTGCGCTACCAGCTGCTGGTGTATTTTTCCAGTCCCTACTATGCGCGCAAGCCGGTGTTCGCGCTGGTGCCGCAGCGCACCTATCAACAAACAGTGAACCGCGAAACCTTCCTGATCATCGGCTCACTGGGCGCGCTGACGGCGCTGGCGCTGTTCAATTTCTTCCTGTTCTCGTTCACCCGCGAACGCGCTTCGCTGTATTACTCGCTGTACGTGCTCACGTATGCGCTGGCCTGGGCGATGACGCTGCAGGTGATGGCCGACCTGTTCGGCTGGCACCAGCTCAGCATGCACTACGTACCGTTTTTCCTGCTGCCGGTCCTCAGTACGCTGTTCTACACGCACTTCCTGCGCCTGGCCACGTTGGCGCCGCGGCTGGCGCGCATCAGCCGCATCAATCTGGTGCTGCCCTTGCTGCTGCTGCCCAGCTGTTTTTTCGCGCTGCGTTACGCCCACACGCTGGCCACCATCGCGATCGCGATCTGGATGACGCTGGCGCTGATCAGCGGCATCGTCGTGTGGCGCCGCGGTTATCAGCCGGCGCGCTTTTTCGTGCTCGCCTTCGTCGCGCTGATGGTGCCGGGACTGGTGATCCTGCCAGCCAACCTGGGTCTGATGCCTTCGCTGGTCGACAACCCCGAGCTGTTCACGCTGCTGGGCGGCACGCTCGACGGCATCTTGCTGGCGTTCGCGCTGGCCGACCAGATCCGCCTGCTGCGCGACAAGCTCGAGCTGCGCGTGGCCGAACGCACTTTGGCGCTCACGCAAAGCAACGACGCGCTGACGCTGGCCAAGGAACACGCCGAGGTGGTCAGCCGCCACCGCATCGATTTTCTGTCGGCCATGAGCCACGATATCCGCACCCCACTGGCCGGCGTGATCGGCATGCTCAAGTTCGCGCTGCGCGACCTGTCGGTGCGCGGACGCACCCAGGAATATCTGCGCATCGGCCTGCACAACGGCGAGTCGCTGCTGACGATCCTCAACGACATCCTCGATTTTTCCAAGATCGACGCCGGCAAGCTCACGCTCGAACAGGTCGACTTCGACCTGGGCAGGCTGGTCGAGGACGCCGTCCAGGTGCTGCAGGGGCAGGCCGACGCAAAGAGCCTGCTGCTGAGCTACACGCGGGCGCCCGAGCTGCCCCCGTTCGTGCGCGGCGACCCGAGCCGGATCCGCCAGATCCTGATCAACCTGCTCGGCAACGCCATCAAATTCACCGAACGCGGTGAGGTGTGCGTGGCGGTACGCACTGAAGCGAGCTTCGCCGGCGGTGTGCTGGTCGGCTTTAGCGTGCACGACAGCGGTCCCGGCATCGCCCCCGATATCGCACAGCGCTTGTTCCAGAAGTTCGAGCAGGCCGACCACTCGACGACGCGGCGCTACGGCGGCACAGGCCTGGGCCTGGCCATCTGCAAGCAACTGGTCGACCTGATGGGCGGCACGATCGGGGTCGACAGCGCGCCTGGACAGGGTGCGCGCTTCGCGTTCGAGTTGCCGCTGGCGCTGGGCACGGCGCCGCCGGCGCCCCCATACCGCGCGCCGCACGAGCGCCACAGTCACCAGTTGCGCGTGCTGTGCGCCGAGGACGTGCGCACCAACCAGATCATCATTGGCACCCTGCTCGAGCAGATGGGGCACACGGTGCGCATCGTCGAAAACGGCGTCGAGGCGCTCGCTGCGCTGGCCGCCGACGACTTCGACCTGGTGCTGATGGATGGACGCATGCCGCGCATGGACGGCGAACAGGCCACGCTGCTGATCCGCGCCGGCGGCCAGCCCGGTGCCGCGGTGCGCGACCCGCAAGTGTCGATCATCGCGCTCACCGCCAACGCCAGCGCGCTCGATTGCACCCGTTATCTGGCCGCCGGCATGACCGGCTTTCTCAGCAAGCCGGTCGACGAGCGCAGCCTGTACGAGCAGATCGCCAGCGTCATCGCCGAGTTGCTGGCACGCGGACACAGCCTGCGCGCCAGCGCCGCGGCGCCCGACCAGCCGGCCTTGCCCGACGTCGAACGGGCGCTGGCGCGCCAATTTGGCGTCGCCCAAGCGCCGCACCCTGCGCCCCCAGCGCTATTCATCGTGCCCTTGCCGGGACTGTCGTCAACGCACATGGCGCGCATCACCCAGGCCTTCCTGGACGAGGCGCCACGCCGCGTCGCGTTGGCCGTGCGCGCGCTGGCCGACGGCGATGCGGCCGGCGCGGCCAGCGCGTTTCACGCACTCAAGGGCAGCACCGCCTATCTGAGTTCGGCGCAGCCGCGCGAGCTGGCGCAACAGCTCGAAACGCTGGTCGAGGCGGGTCAACTGGCCGAGGCTGCAGCTGGCCTGGGCGCATTGGAACAGGCGATCGAACTAGCCTGCCGCGACCTGCGCGCCGGCCAGGCTGGCGCACGCACTGCGCCAGCCTGATACGCGCTGGCGCGCCACTGTGTAAGATAGGCCTGTTGCTGTTCACTTTGTACACCCGATGATCACCACAGCTTACGTCTCCACGTTTTCCGGCAACCGGTTCTACCCGCTCGAGCCGCGCATCGATCACGTCGCCATCGAGGATATCGCGCACGGCCTGGCCTACCAGTGCCGCTTCAATGGCCAGACCTGCGAGTTCTACTCGGTCGCACAGCACAGCCTGATCGTGGCCGAGCTGGTAGCGCCCCACCTGCAACTGGCGGCATTGCTGCACGACGCGGCCGAAGCCTATCTGGGCGACATGGTCAAGCCGCTCAAGGTGCTGTTGCCGGCCTTCGGCGCGATCGAGGAAAAAGTGAGCGCCATCATCGCCGCCACCTTCGCGCTCGACTTCTCCGACTACGCGCCCATCAAGCGCGCCGACCTGATCGCACTGGCCACCGAAAAGCGCGACCTGATGCCCCATTCGGTGGAACGCTGGGCGTATCTGGACCAGATCGCGGCGCTGCCTGAACCGATCGTCGCGCTCAGTCCGGGCGCGGCGAAGCAGGCCTTCCTGGCGCGTTTTTGCCAGCTGGTGGACGCGCGCGAACACGCCGCGCGCCGCTAAGTCGCGGATTTTTCAGCCTTTTTGCAGATATCCACAGCTACTGTGGATAAGCATGTGGATAACCCCCCATTGACAGCGCTGCAAGCCAGTCTTTATGCGGGTTTCAACAAAATGCACAATCCAAAGGCAAATATTTTTACCCATGAAATCAAGCAGTTAGATTTGCATTATTTGAGGCGTCAATTTAATTTAACATGTTCGGCGCGCAGCCCTGAAAACCGTGGATAAGTCGGTGAACGGCCCCGCCCCGCAGGCCTGAAACTCTTTGACAAACGGCGCCCGCTGACATAGTGTGGACCTGCAGCTTGCGCGGTGCATTTCCACGGCCCACGCTGCTCGACATGGCCACACGCGCCGTTTCGAAACGTGCCGCGCCGGAGAACCGCCATGAGCTCCACTGCATCGAGTGAGGACGCCAATCTCGACTTGATTATTGAAGAAGACGTGCCGGTCGCCCAGCCACCGGAATTGGCACCGTGGCGCGTGCTGATCGTCGACGACGATGTCGATGTGCATGTGGTGACCAAGTTTGCGCTGTCAAACGCCAGCTTTCAGGGACGCCGCCTGAGCTTCCTGCACGCCTACAGCGGCAAGGAAGCGCTGGTGATGTTGCGCGACACGCCAGACATCGCGCTGGTGTTGCTCGACGTGATCATGGAATCGGATGATGCCGGCCTGCAGGTGGCGCGCCAGGTGCGCGAGGTGCTGGGCAATAACCTGACGCGCATCGTGCTGCGCACGGGCCAGCCCGGCCAGGCGCTCGAACACAGCATCATCGTCGACTACGACATCAACGATTTCTGGTGCAAGGCCGACCTGACGACGCGCAAATTGTTCACCACCGTGATCGCCGCGCTGCGCGCCTATGCCGGTCTGGTCGGTGCGGCGCGCGCGCGCGAGGCGCTGCACGCGGCATTGGTGCGGCTGGAAAACGTGCATGCCGCACTGGACAAGCACGCGCTGGTGCTGACGCTCGATGAGCAAGCCAAGATCAGCGAAGTGAACGACAAGGCATGTCATCTGCTGCAGTTGCGCCGCGACGCGCTGCTGGGGCGCAGCGCGCTGTCGCTGCATCCGGCGCCGTTTCCGGTGGCGCTGCGCGGCGACATCCGCGACGCGCTGGCCGAGCACGGCAAGTGGGCCGGCGACGTGCTGGGCACGGCGCGCGACGGCAGCACACACAAGCTGCGCGCCACCATCGTGGCGTTTCGCGACCCGTTCGGCAAGACCTATCAATACGTGGTGATCGCCACGCCGCTGGCCGGCGCCTGAGCGGGCTACTTCCATGCGGCGCGGGCGCGCTCGCGCACCGACATGCGCACGCTGTCGGGCATCGGCGTCTTGCTCTTGGCGCTGTCGGCACTGATCCACACGCATTCCTCGAAATGCTTCAACATGGCCGGGCTGACAAAGCGGGTGCGCGCCGCGTACACATGCCGGTCGCCCATCTGGGCTTGCTGCTTGATGAAGAAGCGGTTCGGTACGATCAGGTGCAACTGCTCCTTGGCGCGCGTCATCGCCACATACAGCAGGCGGCGTTCCTCCTCGATATCGTCGGTGTTGCCGGTGCTCATGTCCGACGGGATGCAGCCGTCCACCACGTTGAGGATATGCACCGATTTCCACTCCTGCCCCTTCGATGAATGGATGGTCGACAGGATCAGGTAATCCTCGTCCAAATGGGGCGGGCCGGCCCGGTCGCTGGTGGCCTCGGGCGGGTCGAGCGTGATCTCGGCGAGGAAGTTGGCGCGCGAGCCGGCGCCGCGCGCCAGCTGCGTCAGTTGTTCGATGTCAGCGGCGCGCACCGCAGCATCGTCGTACCTGCGTTCGAGCTGCGGCAGATACCACTGCTTGACCAGCTCGATGTCGGCCGGCCAGCACAGCTCCGGCGCGCGCAAGGCGCTGTACAGCTCGACGAACTGCTGCCAGTCGGCGCCGCTCTTGGTGGGCGCGGCAAAACCGGCCAGCGCCAGCGCCGGTTCGGCCGCCTCGCCCATCAGGTCGAGTACCTTGCTGGCGGTGGCCGGGCCTATGCCGGGCACCAGCTGGGCCACGCGGAAACCGGCCATGCGCCCGGCCGGGTTCTGCGCGAAACGCAGCATCGCCAGCACGTCCTTGATGTGCGCCGCTTCGAGAAATTTCAGGCCGCCGAATTTGACGAAGGGGATGTTACGGCGCATCAGTTCCAGTTCCAGCGCCGCGCTGTGGCTGGCGGCACGAAACAGCACCGCCTGCTCGGTCAGCGCCATGCCCGCTTCGCGCTGCTCAAGCACGCGCTTGGCGACCCAGCGCGCCTGCTCGGCCTCGTCGGGGATCAACACCAGCTGCGGCTTGCAGTCCGACAGTTTGTCGGTCCACAGCGTCTTCGCGTGCCGTTCCAGCGCGGCGCCAATGACGGCGTTCGACGCGTCCAGAATCGGCTGGGTCGAGCGGTAGTTGCGCTCCAGCGTGACGACCTGGGCCGGTTCGGCGAACTGCTTGGGAAAGTCGAGGATGTTGCGCACCGTCGCGCCGCGAAACGCATAGATCGCCTGGGCGTCGTCGCCCACCACCATCAGGCCCTGCCCGCTCGGCTTCATGCCCAGCAAGATGGCCGCCTGCAGACGGTTGGTGTCCTGGTACTCGTCGACCAGGATGAAGTCGAACAGGCCCCCGACCTCCTGCCCCAGCTCGGCGTCGGCCACCATGTCGGCCCAGAACAGCAGCAGGTCATCGTAGTCGAGCACGTTTTGCTCCTGCTTGGCGTCGACGTAGGCGCCGAACAGTTTTTTCAGTTCGTCCTCCCATTCGCTGCACCACGGAAAAGTGCTCTGCAACACCAGCGCCAGCGGCTGCTGGCTGTTGACCACGCGCGAGTAAATCGACAGGCAGGTGCTCTTGAGCGGGAAGCGCTTGGCCGTTGCCGTCAGGCCGATGTCATGGCGCACCATGCCCATCAGGTCTTCCGAATCGCCCCGGTCATGGATGGTGAAGGCCGCATCCAGGCCGATCCGGCCGGCATAGTCGCGCAGCAGGCGCGCGCCGATGCTGTGGAAGGTGCCGGCCCACGGCAAGCTGGTGGGCGGTGCGCTGCTGCGCAGCTTCATTACCTTGTGCAACACGTTACCGGCGCGGTGGGTCATCTCGTTGGCGGCGCGGCGCGAGAACGTCAGCAGCAAGATGCGCTGCGGATCGGCGCCACACTGGATCAGGCGCGCCACCCGGTGCGCCAGCGTGTTGGTCTTGCCCGAGCCGGCGCCGGCGATCACCAGCAGCGGTCGCGACACGCCGTCGGCGCGTTCGATGTCGTGCTCGACGGCGGCGCGCTGGGCCGCGTTGAGGCAGGCATAGGGGTCCTCGGCAAGCGTGGAATCGGCAACGGCGGACATGATGGGCATTCGAACGGGGCAGGACCACAACTGTACATTTATCCAGTTGTCTGATGCAAGCGTAATTGCCTTGCGCGCAGCCAAATAGTTTTGCGCGGCTGCCGGCCAGACCGTCCGCAAGCCGCCGGCACGCTGCCGAAAACGCGCTAAGTAGCCGTTTTATAAGCAGTTTTTCAGATATCCACAATCACTGTGGATAACATTGTGGATAACCTGCTATTGACAGCCTGGAAGCCAGTCTTTATGCGGGTTTCAACAAAATGCTCATTCCGAAGGCAAAAATTTTCCCCCATAAAATCAAGCACTTGGAAAGTCAATGGAGGCGAGCTGAAATATATATTCGACTATTTTTTGACGCGCTCGCTTTGTGCATAACAGGGAAATTTCCGTCACTGCAGAATGCGCTATTTTGCTATCAAATTTGCAATAGTTGAACGATATTCAAGCTGCCCCCTTGGATGACAACAAAACACGAACCCGTGCGCAAGGCTCAAACAGCGGCGCCGCCGATGTCAGCGCCGACTGGTGTGACGCCGCTGTTGCGGCTCAAGCAGCACGCGCTCGATGACATGGGAGGAGATGTTCTGGGACTTCAGGTATTCGACCGCGCAGATGGTGTTCGAGCGTTGCTGCACCGCAATAGCACGGTCAACGATGTCGCGCCGCAAGAGGTCGCAGCGGCGGTTGGTGACGTCAGCGAGCGTCGCCGCCCCCGATTCTGTTGGCATTTTCAGGTTCATTGCTGTCCCTTTCACATCGTTCGGAAACGCTGGCTGTGCAAGCGAGTATCCGCCATACAAGTTGAAAGTCAATGTCAGCAAGGTATCGAAACGGTGGTATTTATGGGGCCAAACGGGGTTGGCAAGGCACCCACGATGTGAGAGCGCCGGGCTCGCCATGGACAGTTGCGCGCGCCGCGCCGATAATGCAGGCATGATCCGTTCTTCTGAGCCCGAGCCGTCGCACGGCGCACGCCCCACCTCCCTGACTGACTTGTTTGTGTCGTTTACCTGGCTGGCCTTGCAAGGTTTTGGCGGCGTGCTGGCGGTCGCCCAGCGCGAACTGGTTGAACGCAAGCGCTGGCTGACCCAGGACGAGTTTGTCGAGGAATGGGCAGTCGCGCAGATCATGCCCGGGCCCAACGTGGTCAATTTATCCTTGATGATAGGCGGACGCTATTTCGGCCTGCCCGGTGCGCTCGTTGCGCTGGCCGGCATGCTGGCCATTCCGCTGGTGCTGGTGCTGCTGCTGGCCTTGTGGCATGCCCAGTTGGGCGAGAACGCCCACGTGGCCGGCGCGCTGCGCGGCATGGCCGCCGTCTCGGCCGGACTGATCGCCGCCACCGGTCTGAAGCTGGCGCCGGCGCTGGCCCGTCATGCGCTGCCTTTGCTGTGGTGCGTGGCGCTCGCGCTGGCCGGCTTTGTGCTGGTGGCCATCTTGCGCTGGCCGCTGATCTATGTGCTGTTGGGGCTGGGCGGCCTGGCATGCGCTCTGAGCTATCGCAGGCTAGGGCCATGAGCCCGGCTGCCCATCTGGTGCTCGGTTGGGCCGACTGGCTGGACCTGTTCGCCCACTACCTGCTGTTGTCGCTGATGTCGGTGGGCGGCGCGATTTCGACGACGTCCGACATGCACCGCTATCTGGTCGAGCAGCATCACTGGCTCAGCCAGGCCCAGTTCAATGATTCGATCGCGCTGGCGCAGGCCGCACCGGGGCCGAATGTGTTGTTCGTGGCGCTGATGGGATGGAACGTCGGCCTGAACGCGGGCAGCTACGGCGCGGCCATGCTGGGGGTGGCGGTGACGATGATCGGCATCATGCTGCCGAGCACCACGCTCACTTATCTGGCGGCCCAGTGGGGCCACCGCAATCGCGCGCTGCGCGCGGTGCGCGCCTTCAAGCAGGGCATGGCGCCGATCGTCATCGCGTTGTTGATCGCCACCGGCTGGATCCTGGCCAGCGCCGACCGCACTTTGGCCAATGACTGGCCGCTGTGGTTGCTCACGCTGGTGAGCGCCGCGCTGATCTGGCGCACCCGCTTGCACCTGCTGTGGGTGTTGGCGCTGGGCGCACTGCTGGGTTGGTTCCAGCTGGTATGAAACGGGCGCACAACTTGCTGAACTTGGCGCGCGCGGCACGCCTCTAAGCAGACATGGCGGCGCCACGCCGCAGGACAAGCCCATGAATCGACTCGACGCCTACGCACAGATCGCCGCCCAGGCAGGCCGGGGCGAATTGGTGTTTCCCACCAGCGTGAATGCGGCATTGCAGCTGCAACTGGCGCTGGACGACCCGCATTGCCATATCGAGCAGGCCATCAAGCTGGTGCTGGCCGAACCGCTGCTGGCGGCGCGCACCGTGGCGCTGGCCAACGCGAGCGCCTTCAGCCGACCCGGGCAGGCGCAGATCAGCGATGTGCGCACGGCCGTGATGCGGGTGGGCTACCAGAACCTGCAAGCGATGGTGGCGGCGATGGTGGTGCGCCAGTTTGGCAGCCGCATCACCGATCCCCGGCTGCGCGCGATGGCCGAGCAACTCTGGGAGCACTGCGCGCAGGTGGCGGCGCTGGCGCACGTGATTGCGCGCCGTATCACGGGCGTCAATCCCGACATGGCGCTGTTCGCGGCCATCGTGCATGAGGTGGGCGGCTTCTACCTGCTGTCACGCGCCGAACAGTATCCCGGCCTGCTCGATGAGGCCGAGCCACACTGGAACACGACCGGGGCAGCGCTGATCGCCACGGCCGTGATGGATAAACTGGCGCTGCCGGCGCCGGTGCGCGCGGCCATCGAGGAGCTGCGCGAAGGCATGCTGCGCATCCCCCCCGAGACGCTGGGCGACACGCTGCTACTGGCGCACCACTGCGTGGCGCTGGCCTCACCACTGGAACGGGCGCACCGCGGCGCGCCCGAACAGAGCGAATCGGTGATCGACTTCGTCATCGACAACGCGACGCTGCAGCAAATTGTTGCGGCGGCCGACGCCGACGTGCGCTCGATCAGCGCCGCCTTGCTGGCCTAGCACCGTGCCGGCGCGGGGCGCACCGCTTTGGCGCTACGCGCACGCCCTGATGCACCAGCGACAGGCAAAGGCGCGCCGGCGTGTTCACATCGCCCCGGTTATGATGCTCCCCGGCATGGCACGGATCGTGCTCACTGAATATGTACCCACAGTTCATTGAAGGACACGATCATGACCATGCCCGCCAGCAGCGTTGACCACGCCAGTATCAAGCCGAGCAAAGCGCCCGTCTCGGGCGCCGTGTACGGCACCTTGATCAATCTCTCCGGGCGCCGGCGCGTGACGTCGCAAAGAGTGATCCTGTTCGCCGTGCTGGCGTCGATGGGACACGACGGCGCGCTCGACGAAGCGCAAACGGCCCTGAACGTGCTCAAGGAAACCCATCAGTTGCTGGTCAACGGCAACCGCGCCCTGCCCGGCGTGTTTTCCGAACAGTTACTGGCGGCCTATTTCGGCCCGCTGCAAGGCGACCAGCAGACGCTGGACTTCATGTCGCTGGCCCAGGCCACGCTGCACGCGATCGACGCCAACACCAGTCCCGCGCCGGCGCTGCTGAACCAGCTGGTGGGCAGTGCCAATCCGATTCTGATGCTGTTCAACCAGCTCACGCTGGTGTACGAAGAAGAATCGCACCGCTACGCCCAGCAAGCCAAGGCGCAGGTGCATGCATTGATGTCGGACATCCAGGCCATCTCGCGCGAGGCGCGCATCGTGTCAGTCAACGCCCAGATCATTGCCGCCCAGGCCGGCGCCGACGGGCGCACGTTTTCGGTGGTGGCGCGCTCGCTGTCGGACATCACCGAGCGCATCGACCAGCTCGCGCGCACGGCGCTGAACACGTCGATCAACTAGGGTGCGCCGGCTGTGCGATACTGCGTTTTTTCGGCCACCCGAGGCAAGCATGCCAGAACTGATCAGCGAACACGCCTGCTTTGGCGGTACCCAACGGTTTTATCGCCATCTGTCGCGTGAAATCGGCTTGCCGATGCGCTTTTCCGTGTTCATCCCGCAGCTGGCGGCGGCGCAGCGGGCGCCGGCGCTGTTCTACCTGGCCGGCCTGACCTGCAACGAAGAGACCTTCATGAGCAAGGCCGGCGCCCAGCGCAGCGCCGCCGAGCTGGGCATGATCCTGATCGCGCCCGATACCAGCCCGCGCGGCGCCAACCTTCCCGGCGAGGGCGCCGACTGGGATTTTGGCGTGGGCGCCGGCTTTTACGTCGACGCCACCGAGGCGCCGTGGAGTACGCACTACCGCATGTACAGCTATCTGCTGGAATTGCGCGAACTGGTGACCGCACTGTTGCCGATCGACCCCACGCGGATCGGCATCTGCGGTCACTCGATGGGCGGACACGGCGCGCTGATGCTGGGGCTGCGCCGCCCCGACCTGTTTCGTTCGGTGTCGGCGCTGGCCCCGATCGCCGCGCCCAGCCAGTGCGCGTGGGGCCGCAAGGCCTTCACCGGCTACCTGGGCGCCGATCAGACGCGCTGGCAAGCCTACGATGCCAGCGCGTTGATGGCTGCGCGCAGCGCCCCGCTGCCGGGCGCAATCCTGATCGACCAGGGTCTGGCCGACAAATTCTATCCCGATCAGCTCCATCCCGAGCTGTTTGCCAGTGCCTGCGCGCGCATCGGCCAGCCGCTGCAACTGCGCCTGCATGCGCATTACGACCATGGCTATTACTTCATCGCCACGTTCATCGACGCCCACCTGCGCTTTCATGCCGCACAACTGAGCGACGCCGCCTGACGCGCGGGCGCCGCACGCGCCCGCGCGCCCTCCGCTGGCTAGTTCAGGTCGATGCGCCCGTAGACGCCATGTGCTTCCTGACCCGGGCCGGCGGTAAAGAACAGCGTATTGGTCGGCTGGTTGTTGAGGCCGTTGCCAAAAGCGATGCCCCACAAACCATCGAATACCAGTGGCAAACCGTTGGCGCCCGTTAGCGCGCCGAGCAAGGCGCCGCTGGCGCTATCGTAGGCGTTGATCCTGCCGTCGCCAAAATTGGCCACCAGCAAAGCGCCGCTGAAGGTGCCAAAATTATTCGGCGCCATCGCGATGCCCCATGGTGCGTTGAGCATGCCGCCGGCGATCAATTCCTTGACCATGTTGCCGGCCGTGTCGTAGACAACGACATAACCGAGGCCCGGGCCGGCGATCTCATCTTCCGCGTTGGCGTCCTGACGGGCGTAGCTCACGTAGATCCGGTCCTTGATGGCCTGAATGCCGAACGGCGCATAGCCGGCCGGCAGCGTCGGGTCGACGAAGCTGCCCGGCAAGGTGGTGCGGGTGAAGCTGGCGTCAAACACATCGACGCGATTGTTGTGGAAATCGGCCGCATACAGGTAGTTCTGGCCGGCATAGCTGGCAATGGCCAGGCCCTTGTAGATGCTGCCTTGCGCACCATTGTCGACCGCGATGACGCTGTGGGTGCGGTCCACGGACGGTGCCCAGCCGGCGATGACACCCGATTCGCCGGCAAATAGAAACGCGCCCGCGCCGCTCAGACCGCCCTGGCTGAGCTTGAAGTCGGTGCTGCCGTTAAACACGATACCGGTCGGGCGGATGCCGGCCGACGCCCCGGCCGGCAGCGTGACCACCAGCGTCTGGGCCACACCGTTGCCGTCGTACAGCGCGGAGGACGATGTACCGTTATTGGCGACCCAAACGAAACCCTGGGGATTAAATGCCAGCCCCCACGGATTGATCAGGTTTGCATCGATCTGGCGCGTTGTATCGCTGCCATACGGTGGCGTCGCGGCAACGTCGACCACCAGGCTTTTTGCCGCAAACGTGGACGTCGACGGCGGCGGCGGCATCACGGCGATCGCCGAGCCGCCATAGCCGCCACTACCACCGCAGGCGACAAGGCTGGCCGCCAAACCGAGGGCGGCGACGGTGGCGGACCAGCGGACAAACTGAGTGTGCGTTTTCATCATGAGCCTCCTGAGTGGGAATGACGCGCAGGCATTGCGTGTCCAGTACATTCCCGCGCCAGGCGCGCGCGTTTTAGCGCCGATGAAAAATACTTGGTGACATGGCCAGAGCGGGCCGCCGCAGCGTGCCGGAGGGCACGTCAATGTCTGCTCATGGGCGCTGAAAGGATGTCGCGCGGACACAGATGCAATCCAAGCTTGGCTCGCTCAGCCGATACACGTGCCTGGGGCCGACGCCGGTATGGCGCGCGCGCCGACCAGCGCGATAGGCTGTCGTCAGCCGGCGCGGCCGGTGGCGTGCCGCCAGGCGCGGCGCGGATTGCCCGCTCGCTATCTGGCAAGGTCAAGCAGACGCCCCCTGCCGATGGTCCGCGCGCGCACTGCGTGTGGCGGCGCCCATCACATCAATGCGCCGGGCGCCCGGTTTTTAGAACGCTTCCCACGCGTCGCCGCCGCCGTCCGCCGCCTGCGCGCTGGACGTGGCCGGCGCGGCCGGCGCTGGTGCCGCGCTGCGCTTATTTAGCGTGACCCGGGCCGGCGCGCGCGCAGGCTGGTGCGCGCGCTGCGCGGTCAGCGTCTGCTCCGATAGTTTGAATACGCTCACCTCCTGGGCCAGACTGCCGGCCTGGTCTTGCAGCGACTCGGCCGCCGCGGCAGCCTGTTCCACCAACGAGGCATTCTGCTGGGTCACCTGATCCATCTGGATGATGGCCTGGTTGATTTGCTCGATGCCGGCGTTCTGCTCGTGCCCGGCAGCACTGATTTCGCTGATGATATCGCTGACCCGGCGCACGCTGGCCACCACCTCATCCATCGTCGTGCCGGCCTGGTCGACCAGACGCGCGCCGGCGTCGACCTTGTCGACCGAATCACTGATGAGCGCCTTGATTTCCTTGGCCGCGCTGGCGCTGCGCTGGGCCAGGTTGCGCACCTCGCTGGCGACGACGGCGAAGCCGCGTCCCTGCTCGCCGGCGCGCGCCGCCTCCACCGCCGCGTTCAGCGCCAGGATATTGGTCTGGAAAGCGATGCCGTCAATGACACTGATGATGTCGACAATCTTGCGCGAGGACGCGTTGATCGAGCCCATGGTCTGGACCACCTGAGCGACCACCGCGCCGCCCTTGCTGGCCACTTCCGAGGCCGAATGGGCCAGCGTGTTGGCCTGGCGCGCGTTGTCCGAATTTTGCTTGACGGTGCTGGTAAGCTGCTCCATCTACGAAGCGGTTTCCTCCAGCGAACTGGCCTGCTGCTCGGTGCGCGAGGACAGGTCCAAATTACCGGCTGCGATCTGGCCGGACGCTGTCGCCATCGTGTCGGTGCTGCTGCGCACCTGGCCAATGATGCGCACCAGGCTGTCGTTCATATCCTTCAAAGCCTGCAGCAACTGGCCCGTCTCGTCGCTGCGGTCGATCTCGATGCGTCCGCTCAGGTCGCCGCTGGCGACGGTGCGCGCGATGCCCACTGCCTTGTTAAGCGGCCCGGTGATGCCCTGCGTGATCAGCCACGCGATCACGCTGCCAAGCACGATCGCCACCCCTGTCAGCGTCAACATCAGCATGCGCGCACTGGCAAACACCTGCTCGGCAGTGCTCAAGGCGTCCTCGTTGAGTTTGGATTCAAAGGCGACCAGATTGCTCAATTCGTCGAGCCAGACACGCTGAGCCGGGCGCACTTCCTTCATCAGCACCTTGACCGCCTCGTCGTTCTTATTGGCCAGCCCGAGCTCGCGTACCTTGTCGATCAGCGGCAACGCCGAGCGCTCGGCCGCCTTGATCTTGAGCATGGCCTCTTTCTCGTGTGGCGTGGTATCGGCCATACTGGCGAACATCTTGTTGAGCTTGGCCTCGGCCGCCAGATATTTCTCGCCTTGCTGCGCAAGCCGCTCGGCCTCCGGTTTCATCTCCGCCGCCTCGGTCAGCAGGACCACGTTGCGCACCGCGATCGCGCGGTCCAGCACGGCGTCACGCATGGCCACCAACAGCTGCGCCTCGACGTCGTTGACGCGCGCGATGTCCTCCATATTGTCCTCGATGGCCACCATCCGGCTGATACCGAGCACGGCCACGCTGACCATCAAGGCCAGCACGACGGCAAAGCCGGCGCCGAGCCGGATGCCAATTTTCAGATTCTTGATGTGCATAGATCCCCCTGTTGACATCAGCGACGCCACATGTCGGCGCGCCAGCCGCAGCGCTGTTTAGCGCGCCAGCGTCTCAATCAAGCCCATGTCGTCGCTCGACATCAGCTTGTCGATATCGACCAGGATCAGCATGCGCTGGTCCAGCGTGCCCATGCCGAGCAGGTAGTCGGTATTCATGTAGGCGCTCATCGGCGGCGCCGCTTTGATCTGCTCGGCGCCCAGCGTGACGACGTCGGACACGCTGTCGACGACCATTCCCATCACGTGACCGCCGACGCTGAGGATGATGACCACGGTGAACTGGTCGTAGACCGGCGAGGCCAGCCCGAACTTGATGCGCATGTCGACGATCGGCACGATCAGGCCGCGCAGGTTGACCACGCCCTTGATGAACGCCGGCGCGTTGGCGATCTGGGTGACGGCGTCGTAGCCGCGCAACTCCTGCACTTTCTGAATATCGACGCCGTACTCTTCCTGCCCGAGTCGAAACGCCAACACCTCCAGCGCATTCTCACCGGTCGACGCGTTTCGCTCAAGCATGGGCATGCTGCTGGACATGGCGGCTCCTCTGGTCGTTGGACTGCGAAAGAACGGGCTGCGCCAAGGGCGCGCTGCAAAAAAACTGGCCGAGCGGGACGCACCGGCGCTATCGCGCGCCGCCGGGTGGCCGTATTGCGCGATCCGCAGCACCACGCTGCCATGGCCGACGACGACAGGCTAGATTGACGCGCCGCCGCAGAGGCCGCGCGGGTCGCCATGCGCTGTACCGAGGGCAACTAGTCTGGAACAAATAGTACGCCGTTTATACCCGATGGCAAGAACTTTCCGGCGCGATCAAAACGCCAGGCGGGCCCTGCGGCGCAGGCCGGTGCACCCGCGCTTACGGTGCGCGCTTGAGTGCGCGATGCAAAGTGACGGGCTGAACCGGTGCATTCGGCGACCGCGGATGCGCCGGTAGCAGGTCGGCCAACGTCACCCCGTCCAGCACGGCCAGATAGGCGTGCGTGGCCTCGCCGAGCTTGGTCTTGAGGAAGCACGCAGGGCTCAGCGCACAGGTATTATTGGCCCGATCGAAGCACTCGGCCATGAAGAAATCGGTTTCGCTCATGCGCACCACGTCGCCGATATTGATGGCGTCGGGTTCGCGCGCCAGGCGCAGGCCGCCGTTGCGGCCCCGCACGGTCTCGACCAGTCCACTCACGCCCAACTGGTGCACCACCTTGGTCAAATGATTCTTGGAGATGCTATGCAGGTCGGCAATACCCTGTATCGTCACCAGGCGATCGCGATTCATGCCCAGATAGATCAGGGAACGCAATGTGTAGTCGGTAAACGCGGTCAGTCGCATGGCAAGTCGATCGGATAGAGTGTCATCAGCTTAAAGTCTCAGGTACGGTACGCAATGTAGCATCCATTATATGTGTTCTCGATCTGCGATGAAGAGCCCCGTCCGGATTGGCCGCCAGCGCGGCGCGCCCGCCCCTGCGCCGCCCGCCCCGTGCGCCTTGGGCGCTAGCCGCCGCAAGCTCCGCAGCACGAAGCGCCGCGCGCCGCGGGCACCGCCAGTTCGCTGGCAACACCGGCTCCGGCCAGCGCCACTTGCAACTGGGGCGGCGTCACGGCACGTTCGTCATACACGACGCGGCAGGTGTCGCCCAGTTTCACGTCGGTGACCCCTGGCATGGCCAGCAGCATGGCACTGACGGCGCCACCGTCTTTGCCGTTCAACGGCGAGGAAAGGGTAAATGAGGCAATTTGCATGATGGTCCTTGATCAGTTGGTGAGCCTGGCATGGCGCAATGACGCTGGCGTAGATGGCGCCAATGTCGCGCAGTCAATAACATATATCTCAAATGAAGTTTAAGCCGAAAGCCACTCTTTATCAAGCATTTTATATGTATCTTTATTGGCGCGCGGCGCAGCCCGAGGCGACCGCCCCGCACGGCGCGCGATTTACCGCCCCGAGCATGGTTCGATTTACCGCTCCGATGACGCCGGCACCAACGCCACGGCATTCACTTCGAGCAAGGCGCCATGATGCAAGGGGCCGCAGGGAATCACGCTGCGGGCAGGCTTGTGCGCGCCCATCACTTCCCGGTAGATCCGGTCGACACCATCCCACAGGGCAATGTCGGCGATGAATATCTGCACGTTGAGCAGGTGGGCCAGGCTAGCGCCACTGGCGCGCAGTACCTGTTCGACGTTGGCAAACACCTGGCGCGCCTGGGCGTCGATGCCGTCGGGCATGGTGCGCTGCGCGCCCGGCAGAAACGGTAGCTGGCCCGACACGAAGACCTGATGGCCCGACCTGACTGCCTGCGAATAGTGGCCACCGGGCAGCGGCGCGAACGCGGTGTCGATCAGCTTCACGGGAAGGCTACCGCCGCGCTCAGGCAACGCGCCAGCAAGGCACTGTCGATATTGCCGCCGCTGACAATCAATCCCACCCGCTTGCCACGCAGATCGAGCATACCGTGCATGGCGGCGGCGGCGGCCAGGCAACCGGCGCCCTCGACGACGATCTTCATGCGTTCGGCAAAAAACCGCATCTGGGTACGCAACTGGTCGTCGCTGACGGTGACGATGTCGTGCACGTGCGCCTGCATGATCGGCAACACCAGCTTGCCCACGTGCTGGGTCTGGGCACCGTCGGCGATGGTGTCGGGCACGGCGATGTGGACGATCTGGCCGCTGCGCAAGGACTGCTGTGCGTCATTGCCCGCTTCCGGCTCGACGCCGATCACGCGGCATTGCGGCGACAGATGGGCGGCGGCAATGGCGCTACCCGATAACAAGCCGCCCCCGCCGACCGACACGAACAGGTAGTCGAGCGCACCGACCTCGTCAAACAGTTCCTTGGCGGCGGTGCCCTGCCCGGCGATCACGTCCGCATGGTCATAGGCGGGAATCAGGGCCATGCCCTGTTCGCTGGCCAGCGCGCCGGCGATCAGCTCGCGGTCCTGGGTGTGGCGGTCGTACAAGATCACGTTGGCGCCGTAGCCGCGCGTGGCCGCCATCTTCATCGCCGGTGCGTCGCTGGGCATGACGATGTGCGCTTGCACGCCCAGCAGTTGGGCGGCCAGCGCGATGCCCTGCGCATGGTTGCCCGACGAAAACGCGACGACGCCGCGGCGCCGCTGCGCGTCATTGAGGCAGCTGATCGCGTTGAAGGCGCCGCGGAACTTGAACGCGCCCACCCGCTGAAAATTTTCGCATTTGAAAAACAACTCGGCGCCGCAGCGCGCGTCGGCCTGGCTCGAGCGCAGCACTGGCGTGCGGTGGGCATGTCCGTCCAGCCGGCGAGCGGCATTGACGATGTCGGCGTAGTCGACGGCGAGGCGGCTGGTGCTCATGAAGCTCCTTGATGACGGAAAAGGTGGCAAAGTGATGACAGTATGTGTAATACTACACAATCTGTCAATTTGAAAGTGTTCCATGCACGACATGCCGCCCCTCGCCGCCAGCGCCGCCGGGGATGCCGGTACAGCGCCAGTCGCGCTGTCCGAAGACGCGCTGTTGCTGCGTGAAGGAGCCAAACTCGTCGACGCGCTGGGCAAGATGTTCGCCCCGTTCTGCGAGGTGATCCTGCACGACCTGACCCGGCCCGAGCAGTCGATCGTGGCGATCGCCTGCCCGCTGTCGGGCCGGCGCGTGGGCGACCCGGCCACTGCGATGGGGCTGGCGCGCCAGAACGATGCGCGTTTTCCCGACATCGTGCAGAACTATCCGAACGCGTTTCCCGACGGGCGCCCGGCGAAAAGCACCTCGGTCGGTTTGCGCAACAGCGAAGGCAAGTTCGTCGCCGCGCTGTGTCTGAACATGGATGTGGCGCTGTTTTCCTCGGTGCAGCGGGTGCTCGAGCAATTTACCGCCACCAACGCCGATGCGGTGCCGTTGCAGGAAAGCCTGAAGGTGCGTTCGCTCGACCAGGTGCGCGAACGCATCGAGGCGTTTGCCGCGCAACATAATTCCCAGCCGCGCACATTGTCCGTGGCGCAGCGGCGCAGCGTGATTCAGGCGCTCGAGGCGGGCGGCCTGCTGCAGTTGCGCGGGGCAGCCTCCAGCGCGGCCGAGTTGCTGGGCA
This sequence comes from Burkholderiales bacterium, assembly GCA_038207625.1. Lineage (GTDB taxonomy): Bacteria > Pseudomonadota > Gammaproteobacteria > Burkholderiales > Burkholderiaceae_D > JBBQZO01. The sequence goes on from JBBQZO010000039.1 coordinate 34,076, forward strand.
TCTCGCGCACCTCCATCTACAACGCCTTGAAGTAGCGCGCGCCTGGGCTATTTGGCCGGACTGACAATGACGCTGGTGCGGCCCATGTCGACGCCCTTGAACTGCAAGTCGCCAAAGTTGGCTCCCTCGCTCTGTCCGACGTGCAGGTTTTGTACGTTCAGCTCGCCCACCCAGGCCGGAATGGCCAGGTTCACCGAGCCATCCCGATTGAGGGTCGGCGTCGCGCCGCCCGGTCCGTAGAGCACGTCTTTGGCCGACACGTTGGCGCCGATCAGGCCCCAGCCGGGCACCAGCAATTTGTCCAGCGCGTGCCACTTGGTGTCGTTGTTGTTCTTGGCGTTGCCGGCCATGGTCAGGTAATACAGTTGCGCGGACGGTCCCATGGCCGAGGCGCTGCGCAATTCGTCGTCGGCCAGCATGCGCAAGGGTTGCGGCGCCGGCGCCGGCGCCGGCTTGGCGGCGGCATGGCGCGCGTGCAAGGCGCTCAGCCAGTCAGGCCGCGCACGGGGCACGGGCGCACCCACCTCCTGGGCGCCGGCTCCACCCGCGACCAAGCCCAACAACACTGCGGCAAACAAACGTCCCCTATCCATGCCCATTCTCCCACTTGACGACACTGGCCTGATCCGGTCATGCGGCGGCGGCCAACAACCAAGCTCGATTGTAGGGGATGTCATTTGATTCATCGGTCCTGTCGCCTTGGATTAGAGGAGATCCTCGCAAAGGCGGCGCCGGCCGTCAGGACGACGGTCGGCGCGCAAGCGGCGCGTGCGCGCCGCCCTAGCGCAACTTAGGCGAACAGCTTGTCGTAGGCCGCCAGCAAGGTCTGGTGCATCGGGCTGCCTTCCATGTCCACACCCAGCGTTTCGAGTCCGAAGAAGCGCTCGCTGCGGTCCAGCAGCGCCGCTGCCTGGCGCACCGCTTCTGCGCCGTACAGCAACACCAGAGTGCGGCGGAAATGCTCGACGTTGTCCATGCTCAGCATGCTTTGCACGCAGCGATACACCATGCGGCGCGCCGGGTTCATCTGCTTGTATTGGACGATCCAGTCGCACCCTTCGCGGATCGCGTCGGTGTCGCCGATGGCCAGGCCGAGCAGCGTTTTCAGTTCGCCGATGCGCAGCTCTTTCCAGGCGGTGCCCAGCGGAATGGCCAGGCCCAGAATTTCCCACAGCGGGCGCTCGTCCGACAGGTTCAGCGTTTGCAGTTCTTCGAGCAGCTCGCCCGCTTCGTCGTCGGAGAGACTGTCCAGGCGCACCAACGCCGGACGGATCAGGTTGCCCACGCTGTTGTTTTCCCATTCCAGGTCTTCGACCGGGTAGATTTCCGACAGGCCCGGCACCAGGATGCGGCAGCTGTACGCGCCCTGCTCGCTGAAGTCGGCCACGTAGATGTCCTTGTCCTCGGCGTGCAACGCATCGCACAACCACGTGTAATCTTCCTCGGTGGTGCCGCTGAAATTCCAGTCAGTGAACGGGAAGTCGGGTTGGTCGTTGAGGAAATTCCAGCTGACGACGCCGCTCGAATCGACGAAGTGAATTTCCAGGTTGGCCACGGCGTTGATCTCGTCCATGTCGAAGCTTGCCTCGGGGAAGCCTTCCAGTGAGGCTAACGCGCGACCTTGCAGCAATTCGGTCAGTGCGCGTTCGAGCGCGATCTCGAAGCGCGGGTGGGCGCCGAAGCTGGGGAACACGCCCTGATCGCCCGGATGGAGCAGCGTCACGCACATCACAGGGTATTTGCCGCCCAGCGAAGCGTCCTTGACCAGGATGCCGAAACCGGCGTCGCGCAAGCCCTTGATGCCAGCCGCGATGCCCGGATAGCGGGCGATCACCTCGTCGGGCACTTCCGGCAGCGACAGGCCTTCGGCGATGATGCGGTACTTGACCGAGCGCTCGAAAATTTCCGACATCGCCTGGCTGCGCGCTTCCATCAGCGTGTTGCCAGCGGCCATGCCGTTGCTGACATACAGGTTGCCGATAATGTTGACCGGAATGAAGGCTGTGGCGCCATCACGCAAGCGGGTGTAAGGCAGCGCGCAGATGCCGCGCTCGACGTTGCCCGAATTGAGGTCGACCAGCACTTCGCCGTCGATTTCGCCATCCGGGTTGTAGAACGCGTGCAACTCGGGGTTAAGCAGTTCGGCCGGCCAGCTGCCGTCTTCGGTGGGGGCGAACCAGCGCTCTTGCGGGTAATGCACGAACGGACGGTTGGCGCGCGTCTGGCCCAGGTGGAAATGGGTCCAGAAATAATGCGTGTTGAGGCGTTCGAAAAATTCGCCCAATGCGCTGGCGCGCGCGGCCAGCTCGGAGGCGCCCTTGCCGTTGGCGAACAGCATCGGGCACTCCTTGTCCTTCACGTGCACCGACCAGATCGCTTCGACGGGGTTCAGCCAGGACGATTCGACCATCACGAAGCCGCGCGCTGCCAGCTTTTGCTGCATGGTGCTGATGGTCGACTCAAGGGAGGCATCTTTGCCTGGGATAAAGCTTTCGGTTTGCATGTGGGAATCTTTTGAAATAGGCAATGCGTGAGGCGCGTGCGCGCGCCGGTGGGTAGGGATTTTACCCTGTTCCCCGCGCCGTGGCATCAGGCATAGTGTTTTTTGGGCGACGCGCACGAGCGCGCACGCAGCCCCGCGCGCCCCGCGTCGCGCGGCGTCAACACGCCGCCAAGACCGGCGGCGCGATCGACGTCAGGGCTGTGCGAGTGGCACCGTCAATGCGCCATCAAGACCGGCAGCGTCATCGACTTCAGGATCGTGCGGGTGGTACCGCCAAGCAGGATTTCGCGCAAGCGCGTATGGCCGTAGCAGCCCATCACCAGCATCGTCACGCCCAGATTGGCAGCGAGCGACAATAGCGCCTCGCCCACCGCGCCCACGCCGGCTTCCTGCATGACCTCGACCTTGACATCGTGGCGCGCCAGGTACAGCGCGATGTCGCTGCCGGCGCGGACACCGGCAGTGCCAGGCTCGCTGTCGGCGCTGTAGATGGCCAGGTGGACCAGCTTGGCGCGGCGCAGCAGCGGCAGCGCGGCCTGCACCGCGCGTGCCGCCTCGGCGCTGTCGTTCCAGGCAATCAGCACGCGTTCGTCGAGCGCCCCAAAATGGCCAGTGTGCGGCACCAGCAGGACCGGACGCGCGCTGTGCATCACCACGTATTCGGGCACCTCGGCATACTGCGCGGGCAGCGCATCGGCCGGATTGTATTGACCGAGGATGGCCAGGTCGGCGTAACGCGCCTGCAAGCTGAGGCCGACGCCGACCTCGTCGTCGCTGAGCGCGCGCTCGAACGACGCTACACCGTTGCGTCTGGCATGCTCTTCGAAGCGATCCAGCGCAGCGCTCGCGCGGCGACGCAGTGTCTCGAGAAACGGCGCGATCTGCGGACTGTTCGGATCGAGTGCCACCGCATCGGACAGAAAGCGTGCCACACCGCTCATGGCGCTGCCGATCAGGTGGGCACCGTCGCGGCAGGCCAGTTCGGTGGCGATATCGAGACGGGCATCGATGTTCTTGCTGTCATCGACGTGGACCAGTATTGTCTTGTAGCTCATGGTGTGCTCCCGTTCGGGTTTGCGCGCGCCGCCTCTACAGCACAGCTGTCAGCTTCAGACTACGCCGGCCGCAAACGGCTGTCCACCTGGGCAGCGCAAGCGTGCGCCATTTTGGCGCGCGCGCTTGCGTCGCATCAAACGGGCGCAACACGCCGCGCCCGGCCAAGGCGGCGCCGTTTTCTCGGGTATCATCGCCGTGTTGGAAGCGTTAGTGCGTGGCGCTAGCTGTGCCCCCGCTTGGCTTCGAAGACTTCGGGAACGCCTGTATGAACCGTTCGATCCTTGTGTTGTTGGCCGTCCTGCTGAGCATGAGCAGCCCGGCGCTGTGGGCTGCCCCGTTCAGCGTCACGTTCATCAATCCCGGGCGCGCCGACGAGCCGTTCTGGCGCAGTGTCACCCGCTTCATGCAGCCGGCCGCGCGCCAGCTCGACATCGAGCTCGAAGTGCTGTACGCCGAGCGCGACCATATGAAGATGGTCGCGCTGGCGCGCCAGGTCACGCAGCGCGCGCACAAACCGGACTACCTGCTGATCGTCAATGAAAAGATGGCGGGCCCCGAGATGCTCAAACTGGCCGACGCGGCGCATATCAAGACGCTGCTCGCGTTTAGCAGCTTCGACAGCTTGCAGGCGGCCGAGATGGGCACGCCGCGCCAGCGCTACCCTTACTGGCTGGGCGCGATCACACCCAACGCGGCCGACGCCGGTCGCCTGACGGCAGTCGAACTGGTGCGCCAGGCCCGTCAAACGCACGCCGTCGGGGCCGATGGCAAAGTCCACCTGGCCATGATCGCCGGCGACAAGAGCACCCCGACGGGCGCCCAGCGTCTGCAAGGCGCGCTCGACGCGCTCGAAGCAGACCCGCGCGTGGTGCTCGAGCAGATCGTCTACGCCGGCTGGGAGCGCAACCGCGCCAGGGAGCAGGCGCGCGCGCTGTTGCTGCACTTTCCGACACTGAACGCGATCTGGTGCGCCAGCGACCTGATGGCCTACGGCGCGATCGACGCGGCCGAGGCGGCCGGGCGCAAACCGGGCCGTGACGTGCTGTTCTCGGCCTTCAACAACTCGCCCGACGTGTTGCGCGCGCGCATACAGGGGCGCATCTCGGCGCTGGCCGGCGGCCATTTCACAGCCGGTGCCTGGGCGCTGATCATGCTCTACGACTACCATCACGGCATCGACTTCGCCGGCGAAGCGCTGGCATTGCAGGCGCCGCTGTTCACGCTGCTTGACGCCGATCTGGCGCAGCGCTTCCTGAACCGCTACGGCGACGAGAACTACACCAGTGTCGACTTTCGCCGCCTGTCGCGCCACCTGCACCCGGCTTTGCCCCATTACGACTTCAGCCTGCTGTCGCTGCTGAAATAGCGCCGGCGCTACTGCATGTGCCAGCCGTGGCTGACGACGATCGACTGACCGCTCAGCGCCAGCGACGGGAACTCGGCGAGCCAAATTGCCGTTGCGGCGATATCGGCCGTGCTGGTAAATTCCCCGTCGATGGTGTCCTTGAGCATGACGTTCTTGATCACTTCGTCCTCGCTGATATGCAGGCGCGCGGCCTGTTCAGGAATTTGCTTGTCCACCAGCGGCGTGCGCACGAAACCGGGACAGATGACGTTGACCCGGATCTGGTCTTTCGCCCCTTCCTTGGCGGCAACCTTGGCCAGTCCCAGCATGGCGTGCTTGGCCGCCACGTAGGCGCTCTTTAACGCCGAACCCTCGTGCGAATGCACCGATCCCATGTAAATGATGGAACCGCCGCGCCCGGCCTTGATCATTGCGCGCATGCAGGCGCGGGTGGTCAGGAAGGCACCATTGAGGTGAATGGCGAGCATCTTTTGCCAGTTTTCAAAGCTGAATTCGACGATCGGGCTGATGATCTGGATGCCGGCATTGCTGACAAGAATATCGACGCCGCCGAACGCTTGCACGGTGTCCGCCACGCCCTTCTCAACCTGCGCTTCGTCGCTCACATCCATGGCCAGCGCGATGGCCTTGCCACCGGCGGCGATGATTTCCTGCGCCGTCACCTTGGCCGCTTCCAGCGCCAGATCGGCGATCGCCACGCTGACGCCCTGGCGCGCATACTCGATGGCGATTTCCTTGCCGATGCCACTGGCCGCGCCAGTGACGAGGGCCACTTTGTTATTAAGTTTCATGTTTTCTCCTTGAGAATGGCGCCAATGGCTGCTCGGCGTGCCGGTTATAACTGCGATTTGAAGTAATGCACTGAGTGGGTGAAGGCGTCACGCAATTTGTCGGTGCGCAACACCATCGAGTCCCATTGCGCATCGGCGGCGCTGGCCAGTTCGTCGAGCATGTCGCGCGCCGTTTGCGCTTGCTTGCGCAACTGGGCAATTTCACCCTTCAAGCGATCCTGCGCATCGGCGCGGGCATGTTTCACCTTGGCCTCGAGCTCATCCATCGTCGCGTTCAGCGTGTCCAGTTGCTGTTTGATCGCGGCGACATAGGCGTCTCTGTTTGTCATGACGTTTCCTTATTAAGAACATGAAAGTGGGTGGGCAATGCGCCCAAAGCATGGGTTGGAACGCGCCGTAGCAGCGTGCAGCGCAGGACGTCAGTGCTGCGCACGGCAACGTGCTGCGCACGGCAAAGCGCTGCGAACCCGATCTGTCATCAGCATGGCCCGCCTTTGCTGCACGGTCTGTGCGCCTGCGTACCAAGGCGCGTGACCGGACGGGCGAAGGCGGTGCGCCGGCCGCGCGTGGACGCACTCTATGTGCGCTGGCGCACCGCGTGGCGTCAGCGAATTCGGTAGCCTGTCACCAGTCAAACCGATTGCGAGCGCATGCCTGCCATGCGTCGCCCCTGCCCTCTTCACTAAGGAGTCAATGATGAAAACGACCAAGTCCGCGCCCAGCGCCCGTAAGACCCCGTCTGCTGTGCCCGCGCCGGGCACCCATGCACACACCGAGCGCGCGCTCGACGAAGCGCTGCGCGAGAGCTTCCCGTCGAGCGATCCGGTGGCCATCAACGTCACGCCGCCAGCGGACGTCGACAAGGCGATCAAGAAGCAGCAGCACTAAACGCCCCCAGCCGGGGCGCACGGCGCCGCGCGCCGCGCGTCGGGCGCAGCTGCCGACAACCCGGTTGGCGCGCCTCTCGCCTCATGCAAAAAACAACAATCTCGCTGTCAGCGCGCCGCCATCGCCCTCGGCGGCGCGCCCCTCCCCTCCCTCTTGGCGCGCCACCGCGGCCGCCCCGCTGACTCACCAGGCCATACATTTGGCTCACGAGATCAATGCATAGAAGCCAATCCGAAGCGGGTTTCCAATTAAGATCGATCAGTGCGAAAAATTGCAGTCTTGACAGCGATTCCTGACAACATGCGTGCAGGGATGGCAACTGCCCGGCGCGCCACATGGACGTCTGCTGCGACTAGCACATGACACCGGCGCCGGCGCGGCGACGGCAGTATCGATCGATGGTTGTCCCCAACAGAGAAGGCTGAAAAGCCGATGACATACGCAATGAATGCCCTCACCCGCCAGCTCGCTGCGCACCAAGCCCGCATCGTGGCGGCGCGATGACGATGCTCAACCTCACCCTTGACGCGCGCGCCGAACTGTCCGGCAAACGGATCTTCATCACCGGCACCACGGGATTTCTGGCCAAGGTGGTGCTGGAAAAGCTGATCCGCGCCGTGCCCGACGTCGGCCAGATCGTGCTGCTGATCCGCTCGGACGCCGGCGGCGCCAACGCGCGCGGTCGTTTCGAGCGCGATATCGCCACCTCGTCGGTGTTCGACAAGCTGCGCGCCGAGCAGCCGGCCTGGCTGGCGCAATTTTTTGCCAGCAAAATCGAATGCATCACCGGCGAAGTGACCGAAGTCGGTTTCGGCCTGCCGCTGCCCACCTTCGCCGCCCTGTCGCGCCGCGTCGACCTGGTCATCAACACGGCCGCCAGCGTCAATTTCCGCGAAGAGCTTGACGTCGCGCTGCGCATCAATGCGCTCAGTCTGGAACACGTGGCGGCACTGGCGCGCAGCGCGAATGCGCCGCTGATCCACGTGTCGACCTGCTACGTCAACGGCTACCAGCGCGGCGACATGCACGAGCAAGTGGTCGCGCCGGCGCGCGGCCTGATTCCGCGCCACCGCGACGGCTACTACGACATCGCTGCGCTGCTGGCGCTGCTGCAGCAGCGCGTCGAGCAGGTCAAGGCCGACGTGCGCGATCCGGTCCTGCGCGCGCGCCGCCTGACCGAACTGGGCATCGCCGAAGCCAATTACTATGGCTGGAACGACACCTACACCTTCACCAAATGGATGGGCGAGCAGATCGCGCTGCGCTGTATGCAGGGCCGTACGCTGACCATCGTGCGCCCGTCCATCATCGAGAGCACGCTGGCCGAGCCGGCGCCCGGCTGGATCGAAGGCGTCAAGGTGGCCGACGCCATCATCCTCGCCTACGCGCGCGGCAAGACGCGCTTCTTCCCCGCCATGCCCGACCAGGTGATCGACATCATCCCGGCCGACCTGGTGGCCAACAGCGTGCTGCTGGCGGGCGCCGAGGCGCTGGCCGAACCGGACCAGCAGCGCATCTACCAGGCCTGCAGCGGCGAGCGCAATCCGATCGCGCTGGGCAAGGTCATCGACCTGTTCCAGGCCGAGGCGAAACGCCATTGGCGCCACTACGACCGGCTGTTCTACGACGCGCCGAAACACGATTTCCGCGTCGTCAGCCGGCGCAGCTTTTTGCTGATGCTGGGCGCGACCCGGCTCGGGCTGGGCCTGTGGCGCGCGCTGCGCCGCGCGCTGGGCGTGTCGCAGGACACGCCGGCAATGGACGCGCTGCGCACCACACACACGCTGGCGCTGACGTTTTCGTTCTACACGGCGCCGCGCTACCGCTTTCACAGCAGCGCGCTGATGGCCATGGCGCAGCGCTTTGGCGCCGACGACCAGGCCCGCTTCCCGGTCGACGCCGCGCAGATCGACTGGCCCGCCTATCTGGGCCCGATCCACATGGGCGGGCTGAATCGCTATGCGCTGCGCAAGCGGCGTGCCGCGCCCGCACCGGTGGCGGTGCCCTGCGTCGAGCAGCAGGAGGCGATCGGCTCGCAGGCAGGATGAGTCCGAGCGCAGCACGCGAAGACGCCTTGACGGCGCCCACCGACTAGCCACAACGCCGACGTCTGCAAGCAAACCAAGGACGCGGCAATAGGAGACAGCAGTGATCAATCCCGTTTCTGTAGCGCCCCAGCCGCACACCCAGCCCGGCCCAGCGGCCTCGCCTAGCCGCGCCGTGCCGACCGGCGCGTCGAAGATGACGCGACGCGACTACGCGTGGCACCGGATGGACTCCGACACCAACCTGATGGTCATCAACAGCATTTTGATGTTCGACGGCGCCGTCGACATCGAACGCCTGACCGCCACCATCGCCCACCGGCTGCCCAATTACCCCCGCTTCACCCAGAAGGTGGTAACCCGCTTCGGGCGTCCGCACTGGGTCGAGGACCACGCGTTCGACATCCGCGCGCACATCCTGCTCGAACGCAGCACGCACGCGGCCAACGGCCCCGAGCTGCAGCAATACCTGACCCGGCTGGCCCACACCCCGCTCGCGCCCGACTGCCCGATGTGGCACATGACGGTGATCGAACGGGTCGGCGGCGGCCATGCGATCGTGTTCCGGGTGCACCACTGCATCACCGACGGGCTGGGCCTGATCCATGTACTGAATCATCTGACGGACGACAACGACAGCCACGGCGAGGCGCCCGCGCTGGCCGGCCACCCTCACCGCGCCGAGGCGGCGCGCCAGACGGTGTGTTCGGTGCTGGCACGCGGTCTGTCGCACCTGAAGGTGGCTGCGCACGTGACGCGTCTGTCGCTGCTGCTGCCGGACGCGCGCACCAAACTGAAGGCGCCGCTGACGGGGGACAAACAGCTGGTCTGGCTGCCGCCGCTGGAACTGGAGCGGGTGCGCACGATGGCCAAACGGATGGGCGTCACACTCAACGACGTGTGGGTGGCGGCGGTGTCGGGCGCGCTGCGCGACTACCTGATCGAACGCGGCGAGCAGCTTGACGGCAAGCCGCTGCGCGCCGCTGTCACCTTCAACCTGCGCGAGAAGAACAATGCCTATCAGCTGGGCAACGAGTTCGGCCTGGTGGCGCTGGAGTTGCCCAGCAATGTGGCCGATGCACGCGCGCGTCTGCTGCAGTCGAGCGCACGGATGAGCGCCATCAAACGCTCGCACCAGCCGCAGGCGACCATGGCCTTCCTGTCGATCGCCGGCTGCCTGCCGCGCGTGCTGCAGCGCTTCGCGCTGAACCTGTTCACGTCCAAGGGCTCGGTGGTGCTGACCAATATCGAAGGCCCGGGCCGCCCACGCTACCTGGCCGGTTCGAAAATGACGGACCTGATCTGCTGGGTGCCGCAGGCTGGCTTGATGGGCGTCGGTTTCGCCTTCATCTCGTATGCGGGCCAGATCCAGTTGGCGCTGTTTGTCGACACCGACCTGGTCGAATATCCGGACCGCCTGATGGCGCTGACGTACGAGGCATTCGCCAAGTTGGAGCTGGCCACCAAGGTGGCGCTGGTCAGCAGCGAGAGCGCGCCGCAAGCCATGCCCGATGGCGTGGCGCGGCAGCGCGCCTGAAGCACGGCCATCGGCAAGGCAGCGCGGCCGATCGGCAGCGCCGCATGAAAAAAGTCCACGCATGCGTGGACTTTTTTTTCGCCGCGCCACCTGGGCGCAGCACGACGATACCCGGCGCGCGTTAAACGGCGTCGGCTTTCGGCTTGCGCGGACGCGCCGGGCGGGCAGCAGGCTTGCGCGCCGCCTTGGGCTTGTCGAGCGCCGGCTCGACGGCGCGTTCGACAACTTGTTCGACCGGCTGCACAAGGACCGGCTGCGCAAGGACCGGCTGCACGACCGGCTGCTGCGCCATCGGCTCGGCCGTCTTGCGGGCCGGCTTGTTGAGCGCCTTGCGGGCCGGCTGGGGACGTGGCTTGCGCGCCGCCTTGGCCGCAGGCTGCTCGACGGCCGCTTCGACGGGCGCCGGCTCTGGCGCCGGTTCAGCTTGTGGCTGCGCTTGCGGCTCAGGCTCATACATGCCGGCCGACTGGCCCATCATGTCGGCCATCGTCACCACGGGCGCCACGGCGTCGCGGTAGGATGCCTTGCGTCCGCCGCGCGCACGTCGGCTGTCATGCTGGGACTCGTCCTGCTGGACCGCCGGCGGCGCGCCGTCGATCGACTCGTCGGCCTCGGGCGCGGCCATCGTCTCCGCCATCGGGGTGACGTTGGCAGTTGGCTTGCGATCACGCGCATTGCGCCCGCCACGTCCACCGCGCCGGCTGTCGGACTTGCCGACGCCCTCATCGGCCGCTTCGCTGAGGCCACTGTCGTCCGCACCGAGCGGCGCGTTGCTCATCGGCGCCGCGCCTGGGTTGACGTCACCGGCGCCCGGCGCCGTGCTGCTGCGGTACACGTAGGCACCGGACTTTTCGTCGCGCCCGAATTGCAGCAGGCCGCGCGCCTGCGCGTCTTCCAGCAAATTGCCGAAGGTGCGATAGCCGTAGTAGGACTCGCTGAAGTCGGGCTTGCGCCGCTTGATCGCTTCTTTCAGCACCGAGGCCCAGATCTTGCCGCTGTCGCCCCGTTCGGAGAACAGCGCGTCGAAGGTTTCGACGGCGATCTCGATGGCCTGGCTCTTGCGCGTGTCCAGATCTTCCTTCTTGCGCGGGCCGTCCTCGCTGCGCTTGGCCACCGGCTTGCCTTCGCGCGCATCGCGTTTGGCTTCGGCGCGCCGGCTCTCGCGCACCAGGTCGTCATAAAAAATGAATTCGTCGCAATTGGCCACCAACAGGTCGGAGGTGGACTGTTTCACGCCCACGCCGATCACCTGCTTGTTGTTTTCGCGCAGCTTCGACACCAGCGGCGAAAAGTCGGAGTCGCCGCTGATGATGACGAAGGTGTTCACGTGCGATTTGGTGTAGCACAGGTCGAGCGCATCGACGACCAGGCGGATGTCGGCCGAGTTTTTGCCCGACTGGCGCACGTGCGGAATTTCGATCAGCTCGAAGTTCGCTTCGTGCATGGTCGCCTTGAAGCCCTTGTAACGCTCCCAGTCACAATAGGCTTTCTTGACGACGATGCTGCCCTTGAGCAGCAGGCGTTCGAGCACCGGTTTGATGTCGAATTTTTCGTAGTTGGCGTCGCGCACGCCCAGTGCGACGTTCTCAAAGTCGCAAAACAGCGCCATGCTGACATTTTCGTGTGGTGAGGCCATATTCTTTTTGTTCTCCAAATGGGTGGAACACACTGGCGCGCCGTGCGGCGCGCCGGCGCTCCAGCCTGTCGATTATACCGAAGCGCCGGCACCAGCACGCCCGCGACGGCGCGCGCCGTGTCAACTCGGCGACAGATCGGGACGATCCCCAGCGACGCTCGCCCCCTCGGAGCGGGCCGCGAGCCAGTCGTGCCCCGCCGCGCTGGTCGATGCCAGCGCCTGTTCGGCGCGTTCGAACAGCAGCGCGATGCGCGCCAGGTCATCGCCCTTGAGCGCCGTTTCCAGTTCGCGCGACGCTTCCACGAAGCGTTTCGCGCCGAGTGTGCCGATCAGCCCGCGCATGGTGTGGAACTGGCGCCCGGCATCGTGCATGCGCCCTTGTTGCCAGGCCAGCCGCGCCTCCGCCATCATCGGTTCGGCGCCGTCGATGATCTTGCGTATCAGCCCCAGCGCGGTGTCCAGATTGGCCGGATTGCCGTCCGCCAGCGCGATCAACTGACTCACGTCGAAGCAGTCGCGCTGCGCCCTGGCGGGATACTGGGCGCCGTCGAGCGGCTCGGGCAGGCGCGCGCGCGGCGCCTCGCCCTGTGCCGGTGCGCCGGCCGGCAGGTGGCGCAAGATGGTGGCGAACATCTGTTCCAGGTCGATCGGTTTTGGAATGAAGTCCAGCATGCCGGCCGCCAGGCACTGTTCGCGCTCGCTCTCCATCACCCCGGCCGTCATCGCCAGCACCGGCAGCGTCAGGCCAAGTTCGGTGCGCATGCGGCGGGTCGCGGTGAAGCCGTCCATCACCGGCATTTGCACGTCCATCAGCACCAGCTGGTAGCGCTGCGGGTGGGCGCGCAGCAATGCCAGCGCCATTGCCCCGTCATCGGCCACGTCGACGACGGCGCCAGCCTGCTCCAGGATGCCCTTGGCCACCACCTGATTGAGCGGATTGTCCTCCACCAGCAGCAGGCAGGCGTCGATGCGTTTCTGCCCGGTGCGCGCAAACGATTCGACCCGCGCGTGGCCGCCGGCGCGCCGCGTCAATGCTTCTTGCAGCGTGTCGAACAGGCTGGCCGCCGTGGCCGGCTTGGTCAGGAAGGCGTCCACGCGCGACGATGCTGCCAGTTGCATCAACTTGCCGCGCCCGAATGCGCTGACCATGATCACCACCGGCATGTCGGCGCCGCCATGCTGCGCATGGATGGCCTGCATCGTGGTCAGCCCGTCCATGCCCGGCATCTGCCAGTCGACCAGCACCGCGTCGTAGGGCTGGCCGGCCTGCCAGGCCGCTTGCAGGCAGTCCAGCGCCGCCGCGCCCGAATCGACGCAGTCAACCTGCCAGCGCCACGCGGCGATGCTCTTGGCCAGATAGCTGCGGCTGGTGGCGTTGTCGTCGGCCAGCAGCAGGCGCAGGCTGCCCAGGCGCGCGCGCGGACGGGCCGCATCGGGCTCGTTGGCGCGACGCGTCAGCGGCAGCGTTACCATGAAGCGGCTGCCCCGTCCCAGCGCGCTGTCGACGACGATGGCCCCGCCCATCAGGTCGACCAGGCGACTGGAAATGGTCAGGCCCAGTCCGCTGCCGCCGAAGCGCCGCGTGGTCGACGTGTCGGCCTGGGTGAAGGCCGAAAACAGCGTCTCCTGCTGCGTCGGGCTGATGCCGATGCCGCTGTCGCTGACGGTAAAGCGCAACGTGTCGCCGTTGCCGCCGACCTGTTCGACCAGCAGCGCCACCTCGCCGTGTTCGGTAAACTTGATGGCGTTGCCGGTCAGGTTGACCAGCACCTGCTGCAGACGCTGGGCGTCGCCCTGCAGCAGGGCCGGCACATCCGGCTCGACCCCGATCGCCAGTTCCAGATCCTTTTCGCCCGCGTTCACGCTCATGATCGAGGCCACCGCATGCAGCACCTCGTCGAGCCGGAAGGTGGTCGGCGAGAGCGCCATCTTGCCCGCCTCGATCTTCGAGAAGTCGAGGATATCGTTGAGGATGCCCATCAGCGACTGTCCCGACACACGCACCATGTCGAGGTAGCGGCGCTGTTCGCCCGACAAGGCGGTGTTGCCAAGCAGGTAGGTCATGCCCAGCACGGCATTCATCGGGGTGCGCAATTCATGGCTCATATTGGCCACGAAGTCGCTCTTGGCCCGGCTGGCGTGGTGCGCCTGCTCCATCGCGGCGCGCAATTCGCGCTCGGCGCGCTTTTGCTCGGTGATGTCGCGCGCGATGCCCAGAAAACCGATCACTGCCTGCGCAGCGTCGTGAATCGCGGTGACCGTCAACTGGACCGGCAACTGCGTGCCGTCTTTGCACACATACGTCCATTCGCGCGTCTCGGACTGGCCGTGGCGGGCCTGCTCGACGAACACCTCGAAGGTGTCGACGGGGCGGCCCAGCTGGTCCGACAGCGCGCGTGCGCGCGCCGTCACTTCGGCCGCCAGGTGGAGTGCCACCGGCGTGGCATGGCCGACCATGTCGGGCGCTGCGTAACCGAGCATGCGTTCGGCCCCGCCGCTGAACACGCGGATCGTGCCGGCCAGGTCGGTGGCGATGATGGAAAACTCGCTGGCCGAATCGACCAGCGCGCTGAACTTGATTTCGGACGCTTCCAGCGCCGCCGTCATGTGGGTCGCCAGCACCAGCGCCGCCTCGCGCGTGGCACTCAGGGTGCGCACCACGCTAAACAGCAGCAGGCTGATGACGGTGCCGGCGATCAGCACGATCAGCGACTTCTGCCGGTCGATCGAGTCCTCGAAAGCCGGCATTTCGGTCACCCGCAAGGTCCAGATACGGTCGCCCACCCGCAACTCGCTGGTGGTAACAAAGGGATTGAGGTGCGCCAGACTGGTCTGCGCAAGGTCGTCGGCACTGACGTGCATCAGCGCAGCATCATGCACGGGGCCGTCGAACACGTCGAGCTTGATTTCCGGTTTGATGGTGCCAAGCACCCCGCGCATCAGATCGTCCATCCGGAACGGGCTGTACACATAGCCGACCAGCGCGTCGCTGCGCAAGGCGGGATCGAGCGGCATGGCTGCGCCGCGATACAGCGGCAAATAGGCCAGAAAGCCGGTCTGGACAGCGCTGCCGCGCTCCTGCACCAGCACGATTCTCCCCGTCACGGCCATGCTGCCCGTCTCGGCCGCGCGCTGCATGGCGCTGCGCCGGATCGGCTCGGAATACATGTCGTAGCCGAAGGCGCGCCGGTTCATCGGGTTGGCCGGCTCCAGATAGGCCACCGGCACGTACAGTGGACGTTCGCCCGGCGGCCAGACATGGAACTCGGCCTCGCCACTGGCACGCATGGTGCGCTCGAACGATGCCAACGCGTCGGCGGGCACCCGGCGCGCCAGCCCCATGCCGGCAATGCCCGGGTAGTTCTTCTGGACCTCCAGATGCAGCACGAAACGCTGCCACTCGGCTCGCGTGACATTGCCCGAGACCCCGACCAAGGCCTGCGCGCTCAGCAGCACCTGCTGATAGGCCTGCATGCGCTCCTTGATCCGCTGGACGACGTTGTCGGCCTCGTAGTTGAAGCGATCGCGCGCGGTCTGCTCGGTGGCCGAGGCAATCAAATGCCAGGCCAGGATCGTCACGCCCAGGCAGACGAACAGCGTGCACCAGTACAGCAGCGTGTGGCGCAGCAATGCCTGTGCGCTGGTCTGGGCCGAACGCTCGGCCAGATCGGCCGCCAGTACCAGCCCGACCACGCTGCACAGCGCGATGAAAATCTCCAGCGTCAGCAAGGCGTCGTTGAGCGTGCCGACGGCGAACGGACCCAGCCCGCGCGTGGTGCTCCAGACGGCGCCGCCGCTAACCAATAACAAGGTCAGCGTGACGCCGCGCTGGCCAAACCGATAGGCCGACCAGCCTATGCAGGGCAGCAGGAAGAACGTCAACGAGCGGTTCGCCAGGCCATCGGGAAACTGGCGCCCGAACATCAGCGACAGCACCAGCACCAGCGCCAGCAGCGACACGCCGAACTCGGTCAGTTTCGGCCAACCCCAGCGCTGCGCCTGCGGGCGCCGCCAGGCCAGCAACAGCGGCGCGACGATCGCGATGCCGGCCAGGTCGCCCAGCCACCAGGTGCTGCCGATCGTCCACAGCTCGGCGGGCGGCGCAATCTGGCCCACAATCAGGCTGGCGGTGCCGATGCCGGCGCTGGCGCACGCGGCCAGCGCGCCGACGGCGATGAATTTGTAGATATCGGTGGGACGGTCCAGGCTGGCGCTACCGCCGGACAGGCGGCGCAACAGCGCTGCGCCCAGCAAGGCTTCCAGCGTATTGCCCCCTGCGATGCACAGCGACACCAGCACGGTGGCCGTGTTGGTGCCCACCCCGGTCAGCACAAACACGGCACTGTTGGCCAGGAACGCGCCGAGCGCGATGCCGGGCCAGATGCGCGCGCCCATCAATAGCAAGGCCGCCAGCGCGATGCCGGACGGTGGCCACACCGGCGAGGCATTGCTTTTCGCGAAGGCGAGCAACAGACCCAAGCGCGCCGCCGCGTAGTACACCAACGCAAGCAGCATCACGCAGGCGAGCCATCTTCCGGAAAATGTAAACTTCGAAAACGTCATCGGATCGTTTCTCGTTGACTTCGGTGCGGGCACAGCGTGCGATGTTATGAAGTAGACATGTTCATTGACAGTATATCCCTGTTCTGCACGGCAACGCTGGCACACCCGCCCAGAATTTGCACACTTCAAATTTACCACGCGAGAAAGCCCGCGGCGGCGCTATTTTGCGACGCCCCGCTTGCTGGACAGCGCGCCGCGGCGGGATTGTCGCAACAGTAAATATGCGCTAACATTTACAACTTACTATTTTGTATGGCAGGGCCTGACATGGATGAGCAGATGGACGCACGCCGCGCGCCCGCGTTGCCGGTAATTGATCTGGACAAGTTGCCCGTCCTGCGCTCGCTCTGGCGTGGTCTGTACACGCTGGGCGGCGCCATGCTGGGACTCGCGCCAGGCATGGCCCTGGCGTTGGTGGCGTCAAGCTGGCCGTTCTGGCCCGCGCTGCTGTCGACCTTGCTGACCAGCTGCTTCATGGCGGGCGCCGGCTGGCTGTATGCCGGACGCAGTTTCGCCTGCTATCGGGCGCAGTTGCACAGCGCTGAAGGGCTGATGGTCCAGCGCGGCGTCTGGTGGCGCAGCGAGGTGTGGGTGCCCATCGCGCGCCTGCAAAACGTCGATATCAGCCAGGGACCGCTGGACCGGCGCTGGGGCATGGCCAGCCTGACGCTGCACACGGCTGGCAGCCACGATCACGCAACGAGCATCGACGGCCTGCCCGTCGAGCAAGCGCATACGCTGCGCAAGAGTTTGCTCGCGCAGGTGCGCCGCGACCATGCGTGACGCGGCGCACCGCTTGCACTGGCTGTCGTGGATCTTTGTGGCCGGCGCCAGTGTCAAGGAATTCGCCATCCCCTTGCTGGCCTTTGTGGTGCTGGGCAAGCGCGAAGGCAACTGGGCCCTGTGGGGTGGCGCGCTTGCCATCGGCTTCGCGGCCTGGACGATGCTGTCGGCCTTCTCCTATCGCTATCGGATCGGCGAGCGCGAGTTGCTGATACGCGAAGGCGTGCTCGACCGCACGGAACGGCATATCCCATTTTCCAACATCCAAGGCGTCAACCAGCGCCGCAAGCTGCTGCACCGCTTGCTGGGCGTGACCGAATTGCATCTGGAGTCGGCCGTGGGCGGCAAGCCGGAGGCGGTCATGAAGGTGCTCGGCCTGGCGGCGGCGCACGAACTCGAAGCCTTGCTGCACGCCGCGCGCGCGGGCGATGCCGCGCACGCGCACGGCGCGCCAGCGCCCTCGCCCGTGCTGCACCGGCTGGACGCAGCCGAGATCGTGCGCCTCGGCCTGGTATCAAATCGCGCGCTGGTGGTGCTGGGCGTGCTGTTCGGTCTGCTGATGCAAAACAACGGCACGCGTCAGTTCATCATCGAGTACGCCCATGTGCCGATCCAATGGCTAGGCGCGCGGCTGCTCCCGCAAGTGGCATCCGGTCACTGGAGCATGCTCGTCCTTGCCGGCAGCGCGGCGCTGGCGGCCACGGTGCTGATCTTGTGTCTGCTGTCGGTGCTGCTGGCGTTCTTCAAATATTACGACTTCACGCTTGAACTCGACGGTGAAAAGCTGATGGTGCGGCATGGTCTGCTGAGTACCGTGCGTGCCAGCGCGCGCCTGCCGCGCCTGCAATCGTGGCTGCTCGACGAGAGCTGGTTGCTGCGGCGCATAGGGCGGGTTCGCCTGGCGGTCGTCACCACCGGCGCCGCGCACGAGCACGAGCACGGCCTTGACCCCGGGGCCAGCTTGAACGAACTGGCGCCGATCGCCACCCGCGCCCAGGCCTTGAAGCTGTTAAAGACCTGCCTGCCGACGCTGAACTGGGACGATCTCGCCTGGCAGCCCCTGCACCACAGCACCGTCAAACGGCGCCTGATCGGCCAGGCCCGCTGGGTCGTCCCGCTGGTGCTGGCACTGGTGCTGGTCGATGTCCGCTTCGGCTGGCCGATCGGCGCGCTCGCCGTGGTCGGCGCCGTCGTCAGTGTTGGCCTGGCGATGTGGTGCCACGCGCGCGCCTGGGCAACTTTTGCCGCCTATGCCGAAGCCGGCGACGTGCTGTTGTTTCGCCACGGCGTGTGGCACAAGCGCTGGGTGGTCGTGGTGAGCACCAGCTTGCAAAGTTTGCGTTTGTACAGTTCGCCACTGGATCGACAACTGGGGATCGTCCACCTGCAGGCGGACATCCAGGGCGGTTCGCGGCACCACCGGGTGCTCGACATTGCCTGCGTGGGGCTGGCCGAGGCGCAGGTCTTGCGCAGCCACTTGTGGCGCCGGATTCAAGCCCCCATCTCGACGCCGCTAACGAGCAAGATCTAGGCACGGATGGCGCGCCCGCGCGCCTGCCAACGTGTGCAGTTGACAGCCATCGGCCATCGGCGCCATCCCAGCGCAGGCCAGACAGGCCCGCTGGCGCTGGCGTCGGCGCCGGCGCGCCACCGCTCGACGCGTTACAGCAAGCGCGCCAGCAAGGCCTTGTCATAGCGCGCGTCGAGTGCGATCATCACCCGGTGACCGCTGCCCGGCGCCACCGTCAGTTCGGCGCCGTCGGGCGCGCGCAGCTGTTCCAGCAGGATGGTCTGGTTGCCGCCCGGGTGGATCACCTCGAGCCGGTCGCCCAGCGCAAAACGGTTCTTGACATCGACCTCGGCCCAGCCGTCGCGCACCGACAGCACGTCGCCCACGTACTGGCTGCGATGCACCTCGGAGGCGCCGCTCATGTAGTTCTGGTGCTCCTGGGTATGGTGGCGCTGGTAGAAGCCGTCCGTGTAACCCCGGTTGGCCAGGCCCTGCAACTGACCCAGCAAGTCCATGTCGAACGGCTTGCCGGCCACCGCGTCGTCGATCGCGCGGCGGTACACCTGGGCGGTGCGGGCGGCGTAGTACAGCGACTTGGTGCGCCCTTCGATCTTCAGCGAGTCGACCCCGATTTTGACCAGCCGCTCGACGTGCTCGACAGCGCGCAAGTCTTTCGAATTCATGATGTAGGTGCCGTGCTCGTCCTCCAGGATCGGCATCAGCTGGCCGGGCCGCTCGGCCTCCTCGATCAGGTAAGGCTGGTCGGCGGCCGGGTGGCGCACCATGTCGCCCATCGCCGAAAACGACTGGTTGGCGTCGTTCAACGCCTGCTGGTAGTTGAACTTGAGCGTCTCGACGGGGATGCGGGCCAGGTCGCCGCTGGCGTCCTCGCCAGCGTTGACCACCTTGTAATCCCAGCGGCAGGAATTGGTGCAGGTGCCCTGATTCGGGTCGCGGTGATTGAAGTAGCCCGACAGCAGGCAGCGTCCCGAGTAAGCGATGCACAGCGCGCCGTGCACGAACACTTCCAGTTCCATTTCCGGGCAGCGCTGCTTGATTTCCTCGATCTCGTCGAGCGACAGTTCGCGCGACAGGATCACGCGCGTCAACCCCATCCGATGCCAGAACTTGACGTCGGCCCAGTTCACCGCGTTCGCCTGCACCGACAGATGAACCGGCACATCAGGCCACTCGTCGCGCACCATCATGATCAAGCCGGGATCGGCCATGATCAACGCATCGGGCTTCATCGCGATCACCGGCGCCATGTCGCGCAGATAGGTTTTCAGCTTGGCATTGTGCGCAAAGATATTGCTGGCGACAAAAAATTGCTTGCCGCGCGCGTGCGCCTCGCCGATACCTTGCGCCAGCACCGCGTGGGTGGAGAACTCATTGTTGCGCGCACGCAGGCTGTAGCGCGGTTGGCCGGCATACACGGCGTCGGCGCCGAAGTCGAAAGCGGCGTGCATTTTTGCCAGTGAACCGGCGGGCAATAACAATTCTGGAGCGCGAAGCATGGCGGGACTTTCTTGATCTGAGGGCGGCGGCGGCGCGATTATAGCAACGCGATGGGCGCCGTGCGACCGGCCGGCGCGATCTGTTGTAGCGCCGCATTGATGATGATTTTTTTGACCTGGATCAAAGAAATAAGCCCAGGCAACAGCTTAAAATTTTGCCCCTTTTTCCCGTACCGGCGGCTGCGCGCTCGCGCTTGCCGAAGGTCGCGCTGGCTGGCTGTGTCGTACCGGAATTTTTCCAACATAGATCAAGGAAATTGACGTTCGGCAGTTCTACACTTTGCTCGACATCAGGTTCGACTGGTGTCATGACAAAACAAAAAAAAGTGAGAATATTATGAACGTCCATCAAGCTGTAGCGACCTGCTTTGCAACGGCCAGCGCCTTGCTGGCGATTTCCTCGCCGGCCGCGTATGCCGCCAGCGAGCCTGCCCTGCCTGTCATCGAGCAGATCCTGGTGGCGCCGCCCGCGCTGCCACCCCAAATTACCCGCAAGAGCGCGGCCAAGGTCGTCGTCCACCTGACGGTCGAAGAAGTCGAACGCGAGATCGCGCCCGGCACGCGGTATACCTTTTGGACCTTCGGCGGCACCGTGCCGGGCAAGATGATCCGGGTGCGCGAAGGCGACACGGTCGAACTGCACCTGCAGAACCTGGCCAGCAACAAGCTGCCCCACAATATCGACTTGCACGCCGTCACCGGCCCTGGCGGCGGCGCGGCCCAGACCCTGATCGCGCCGGGCAACGAGGCGACCTTCACGTTCAAGGCGCTCGCCTCGGGTCTGTATGTGTACCACTGCGCCACGGCGCCGGTGGGCATGCACGTGGCCAACGGCATGTACGGCATGATCCTGGTCGAGCCGAAAGAAGGCATGAGCCCGGTTGACCAGGAATACTACGTGATGCAGGGCGACTTCTACACCAACGGCGCCTACCGTGCCGACGGCCTGCAGAATTTCGACATGCAAAAAGCGATCGACGAAAAACCCACCTACGTGCTGTTTAACGGCGCCGACGGCGCCCTGACGGGCAAGCAATCGCTGAGCGCCAAGACCGGCGACAAGGTGCGCATGTACTTCGGCGTGGGCGGCCCGAACATCACGTCGAGCTTTCACGTGATCGGCGCCATTTTCGACAAGGTGTATACCGAAGGCGGCACGCGCTTCCAGGAAAACGTGCAGACAACCATGGTGCCGGCGGGCGGCTCGACGATCGTCGAATTCGTCCCCAAGGTGCCGGGCAACCTGACCATCGTCGACCATTCGCTCACACGCGCGTTCAACAAGGGCGCGATCGGCCTGATCGCCGTCAGCGGCGCCGAACAGCCGGCCATCTACAGCAAGGGCGAGAAGAAGCCTTTGCCGCTGGCAAAAGGGGCCGTCGCACCGGCCGCGCCGGTCGTGGCCGCCGCGCCGATCGATGCCGCGCTGGCGCGTGGCAAAGGCGTGTACGAGCGCACTTGCACGGCCTGCCATCAGCCTGACGGCAAGGGTGTCGCCGGGGTGTTCCCGCCGCTGGCCAATTCCGACTTCTTCCAGCAGCGTCCGTATGAGATGGCGCACATCGTTCTGCACGGTCGCAGCGGCGAACTGGTCGTCAACGGCGAACACTTCAACTCGGTGATGCCAGCGCAAGACCTGTCGGACGAAGACGTCGCCGCGGTCATCAACTACGTCAACGTCGACATGAACAAGGGCAAACCGGTGCTGACACCATCGATGGTGCGCGAAATGCGCAAACCGAAGGGGCAGTAAGGTGAGCCGGGGCGGCACGACACGGCTGTTGGCTGCCCTGCTCGCTGGGGCGGCATTGGCGGGCGGCGCGCTGGCGGCCGATTCCGTGGCATGGCCCGACGGCGTCACCGCTTTGCAAGCAGTGGCGCTGCCGAACGGCATCACGGCGGCGCAGTCCGTGACGCGGCCCGATGGCGCAACAGCAGCGCCGCCCGTGGTACTGCCGGCCGGCGTCACGGCGGCGCAGTATCTGGCTTTACCGGCTGGCGTGTTTCGTAGCGCCTTGCCGCTTGACGGAAGAACGGCGCCGGCCGTGCTGGCGCCGTTTTTCATGCGCAGCAAACCGGTCAGCAATGCCGAATTTCGCGCCTTCGTCGCTACCCACCCCGCCTGGCAGCGCGGCCAGGCGCCGGGCATCTTCGCCGCACCCGATTACCTGTCCGCCTGGAACGGCACGCTGGATTACACGCCGATGGCGTCGAGCGCGCCGGTGACCCACGTCAGCTGGTATGCGGCGATGGCGTTCTGCGACGCCGAAGGAGCGCGCCTGCCGCGCTGGCACGAATGGGAGTACGCCGCAGCCGCCGACGCGGGCCGCGCCGACGCGCGCGGCGACCCGGCCTGGCTGGCGCGCATCCTCGCCTGGTATTCGCGTCCCGGCACCACGCCACCGCAACAAATCGGCCTGACGCCGCCCAATCTGTACGGCCTGCACGACCTGCACGGCCTGGTGTGGGA
>JBBQZO010000040.1:0-55318 GCA_038207625.1 Burkholderiales bacterium
TGCACATTGAGTTTCTTGAAGATTTTCTGCAGGTGGTTCTTCACCGTTAAAGGACTCAGATGCAAAATCACGCCGATTTCATGGTTGCTCTTGCCATTCATGACCCAGGTCAGAATTTCCAGCTCGCGCGCCGACAGCGTATGGCCGACCTCCTGCGCGGCGCCAGCACTGTCGCCGGCCGCCATCGCGCGCTGGAACGCGAGGTGCAGATACGGCAGCAGCAATTCAAGGAAAAACAGCTGCCGGCTGCCGGGCGACTCGCTCAACGTAAACAACACGAAGCAGCTGGCGCCCCCGCGCACGCGCTCGGTGCCATGCACGACGGCGTTGCGCAGGCCATGCTGCAGCACCTCTGCCAGGAAACCATTCATCGGATGCAGCGGGTCCTTGTCGTTGTGCGCCACCACGCACGGCAGCAGGCCGCCAGCGCGGCAATAGCGCGCCAGCCGCAGCGCCAGTCCGTCGTCCGGATTGCACAGCTGACGCACAAATTTCGGCTCGCGCACCAATCGGTCAAAACACTCGACGTCGCGCACTTCGTCGTTGTCGCCAAACTGGATGCACACCATCACCTGATGCGGCAGCAGGCCTTGAAACTGGCCCTGGGTCCACAGAAATAACTGCCGCAATTTGCGCACGTAGATGGCCGATTCGCTGGCCCGTACCAGATATTCTTCTTCCAGCCTGTCGAGGATCACCAGCGAATTCATGCGCGCGCATCGCCCGCTTTGACGGCGCCGCGCGCCACGAAGCGGTAGCCCAGTCCACGCACCGTCTCCACGCTGGCGTGATGGCCGGTCGCCTCGAGCGCATTGCGCAGCCGCCCCACGTGCGCGTCGACGGTGCGTTCATCAAGAAACACGTTCACGTTCCACACCTTGTCGAGCAGTTGGGCGCGGCTATGCACGCGCTCCGGTTGCGTCATGAAGAAATACAGCAGGCGAAACTCGGTGGGGCTGAGGATGATCTCCCGGTCGCCCGCCATGACCCGGTGCACCGAGGGATCGATGCGCAAGTCGCCCAGCGTGACCTGGTCGAAGATGGTGTGCGGCGAGCGGCGCCGCAGCACCGCATGCACGCGCGCGATCATTTCGCGCGGGCTGAACGGCTTCGTCATATAGTCGTCGGCGCCGCTTTCCAGCGCCAGCACGGCATCCTGCTCGGCCGCGCGCGCCGTCAGCATGATCATCGGCAGGTTGCGCGTGCGCGCGTCCATGCGCAGCTGGCGCACCAGCGAAATGCCGGACTGCCCCGGCAGCATCCAGTCGATCATGATCAGGTCGGGCTGGGTGGCGCGCATGACCTGCTGGGCCGCTTCGGTATCGCTGGCGCGCAACACGTCGTACCCGGCCATACCGAGGGTCACGGCGATCAGTTCCTGAATGGCGAACTCATCTTCGACGACTAGAATTACAGCGCTCATGCATTTTTCCTATTTGAGGGCCGAGCCATTCCACACGGGTGCCGCGCGCACGCCGCGCCCGTATGCAAATTAGCAACAAAGAAGTATCGTGTAAATATGTGACGCGTGCATGACGATGGCATGCAACGTCGCCATCATGTGCGCGCGTCTGACCAGTGCCGGCCATGCCGGCGCGCCGCTACTGACTGACCGTGGCGGACTTGTTATCCCCTCTGAGAATGATCTTGATATTCAGCTCCTTCGGCAGACTGATCAATTCGATCGTGTTGCCGTTGCCGATTTCGAGCAAGCTCGCGTGGCCGCCGCCAAGCTGGTCCTGCTTGATGGTGTTGTCGTTGCCCCATTGGATGGCGGTGACGTTGCCGTCGCCGTTCTGGGTCAGGTCGATCAAATTGCGCTCGCCAAACTGGCTCACGCTGAGCGTGTTGCCGTTGTTGTTCTGGGTCACCTTGAGCACATTGGCGCTGCCCTGCTGGGTCATCTCGAAGCGGTACAGATCGCTCAGCTGCAGCTCGTCCTTGAATGCGTCGTCCACGCCCACGATGTGGCCAACCGTGTTCGCGCTGCCCAACTGATGCACGTCGATCACGTTCGATGTGCCCAACTGGTTCACGCTGGCGCTGTTGCCGGTTCCGTCCTGCAGCACGCGCAGGCGGTTCAGATCGCCCTCCTGGCTGGCGCGCACCACGTTGTCCGACTGCCACTGCGTGATATCGGCATAGTTACCGACCACCCCACCGAGTCCGATTTTCTGGTCGAGCGTGGCCAGGTTGGCGCGACCGTTCTGGTCGATGAACGCCGACTGGCGGGTAAATTCGGAACTGCCAAAATCGGATATGCGCGACAGATCGTCGGCCTGCACCAGCCCGGCCAGCGCGGCCAGCAAGCCCAAGGTGCCGCAGGCCGTCAGCACGCCTGGCGCACACCGTGCGGGCCGATCAAGCCGGCCTGTCATTGGGCACGCGCCGATGCTGCATCGGGCCCGTCCTGATTCTTCCAGTACTGTTTGAAGATGTCATCGGACGGCAGCGCCGGCTTCTTGCCAGCGCCCGGCTGCGGCGTGCTGGCGCGCACAGCCGGCCGCGATGTGGCGGGCGCCGCGACGCTGGTCGGCGTGACCGGCGCAGCCGGCGTTTTCACGGCGACCGGCGCTGAGACGGACGGCGCGACGGGCGCGCTTGCCGATTTTGCGACGACCGGCGCTGCAACAGCTTGCGCTGCGGGCGCGCTTGTCGATTTTGCGACGACCGGCGTGGCAACGGCTTGCGCTGCGGGGGCGGTCGTCGGTTTTACGACGACCGGCGTTGCAACAGCTTGCGCGACGGACGCGACCGGTTTCTGCGTGCCGCCGGCCGGCGTCGGCATGACAGGTGCGACGGGAGTTTTCGACGCGCTGGCCGGCACCACCGCCGGTGCGACAGGTGCGGCGGGCAGCGGCGCGACCGGCTTCGGTACGTCGCCGGCGGCACTGGCCACGGCGGGCGCCGCTGGCGACATGGCAGGCGCGGCGGGCGGGCGGACCGGTGGCGATTCGGCCGGCCCGATCAGCGGCAGCACCACGGCGCCGGCCGTGTCGGCGCTCAGCGCGCGCAGGCTGACGGGCGCGTCGTCGGCAATGCCGTCCTCGCTCAGATTCGATTCGATCTCCTTCAGGTAAGTCTGCATGATCGGCAGATTGAAGGCGCGTTCGTCGCGCAATTCCAGGTAGCGGTCGCGCACGCCCTGCACCGTCAGATGCACCACCGCCGACTCGATCGCTTCGCGCACCGCCAACTGGGCTGGCTCATTGGTGGTGTAGCCGCTTTCGCCTTGCAGCAAATGCTGGAACGAGGTGAACTTGTAAATGCTGGCGGAGAACTGATACGAATAAATGGTCTTGGTGACCGACACCGTGTCGAGCACCTGGCCGTTGCGTATGTCGATGCTGCGCAAGCTCACCGTCACCTGGTCAACCCGGTACTGGGTGCTGGCACCGACGCCCAGATAATTGGCACCCTTGCCGCCGGTGCGCACATTCGACTCGTAGGCGATCACGCCGCCCTCGATGATCAGACTAGCCGGCATCAGGTTGGGCAGGTTCACCAGCGGCTTGCCCTTCTCCGTGCTCGACTCGATGGCGCGCACGATCTTGCGCTCGGTCAGCAGGTTCTGCAGACCTTCGCGCTCGACCGGAATATACCAGTCCGAATCCTTGAGCGCCTTGACCAGCATCGCCGCCGCGCCCTGGGTCACCGAGGTCGAATACGAGCTGTCGGGCGACGGTTTGAACTGACCGGTCTGGTCGCGAAAGCCGTACACGGCCACCGGCGTCTTGGTCTTCGGCTTGGGTAATTGGGTCAGGTCGCGCGTGATGCGCGACGATGGCGTGAGCTGCGCGTTCGACTTGACGTTGGACGGCGGCGTGATCGAACAGCCGGCCAAAAACAGCGCGCCGAGGATCAGGGCAAGCTGGCGCAGACGCGGCGAGGCGCCAGGAATAGTCGCTACAGGTGTCATCATTGCGCCGTCGTGTCCGCGTTGTAGTTCCCGCTTGACACGGTGAAGGTAGCGGTCGCGCCCGAGCTCTTGTCGGTCGTCTCGACCGTCAGCGAGCCGTCATGGATGTCGGTGACCTTGATGGTGAAATTGGCCGTGTCGTACGTCCCCGGCTGCAAACCGGCCGAACTCTTAAACAGCGCCGTCACCGCGTCGGCCTGCAAGCGGCTGAAAATGGCGCGCTGCAAATTGTCGTTGAAGCTCTTTAAGGGCGAGTCGACCGGCGCCTTGTTGTGGTTCTGGGCCTGCGCCACGCTGAGCAAACCGGATGCATTGTTCGGGTTGCCGCCGAAGCTAGGATTGACCGGGTAGTACACCATTTCAGTGCCGGCCGCGCCGGCGCAGCCGGCTGCCAATAACAGGCCGAGAAGGTGGATGCAGCGACTGGACGACTTCAGAATATTCATTTTCACTCAATAGATAACGTGACCTGTCGGTCGTTTCAGGTCCATGACGATGGCATCGAGATGCGTTTCGTCTGGCCCCCGTTCTTGTCGCTTGCGCCACCTTACAACTCGTCGCGTCCCAGATCGGATTGGGCGCCGCTGGCCGCCGGGATGCTCAAGCTGATGATTTCGGCATACACCGAATCGACCGCCTGTTCGGCCAGCGCGCGCACGCGATCGATACGGTTCGGTAAAGCCCCCACAAACAGCCGCTTCTGGCCATACTCGACGGCCACCTGATTGCCAAAACGCTTGGACGGGCGCTCCAGGATATCCAGCGTGTAGCTCTCCCCGTCCGGTTTTTCGCGCCAGAACTCGGCGAAATCCCGGTAAAACTCCAGCCCCGCCGCCGACATCGTTTGATTGATCAGAATGCCCACACCGATATCGCTATTGGTGGGCGCGATCCGCGCAGCCGGCAGCGTTTGCGCCGATGCCGCCGTCCAGCACAGCAGCAGTGCGGCGACGCCGGCGATCCGGCACGTTGTTTCCGTCAACGTTGTCGTTGCGCCGCGCGCCACCAAGCTGCTTTCCCTACCCAGTGTGTAGCGCATGAATCCTGCTATCGACGTCGATCTGTGACCAGCGCGCCGCGCACCAACCGAAGTCCACCAATTGACGGCGCCGCCCCTCCCTGTTTGCCGCCGTTTCAAGCGCCGCGCCACACCGCACGATCGGGCTGCGCGCCGGCGCTGCGACATCGCTTGCCGAACCGGCTGCCATGCAACAAAGCCAAGATATTATCAACTTAATATGACGCCCTAATGACGCCGGGGCATGCCGATGAGCCGGATGGATCACTGCAAATCGAGCGGACTGATACGGTCCGGCGCGCTCGGCGCGGGTGCCGGCGCGGCCGGCAGCGCCGGCATCGGACGCGCCGCTGGCGCGGGCGTTGGCGCGGGCGCGCCCGCATCCGGTTCAAGCTCGGGATCACCGGCCAGGTCGAGCGGATTGGTGTAGCGTTTGGCCGCCACGCGGGCGCCGAAGATGCGCGCCTGATCGGGGCCGAATTGCCAGTCGCGGTAGCTGGTTTTGCCCGCGAAATCGGCCAACTGCTCGTCGAAATTGGCCAGCTTGATCGGGTGCGCCTCGGACAGGCTGTACACGGCCACAATGCCCGGTCCGCCCTCCTCGCGCAGCAGGCCCCATGCGTTTGCGCCGGTGATCGGGTCCGCGTACAGGGCGCGCAAATGGCGCCGCGGCACCGCAAAACGCGGGTCGCGCAGCAGTTCCTCGAGCGTGGCCGGCGACCTCGGTTTGCCCGGCAGCGAGGCGGCCGCATAGCTTTTCAGCGCGCCGCTGAACGCCTCGCCCACTTCGAGCAATTCGTCCTCGGCGGCGCGGCGCGCAAGCAGGCTGCCCAGCTTGACGGTGCAGGCCGCCGTCAGGCCGATGATCGCCACCAGCACGATCACGCCGACGTAGGTGAAGCCGGCGGCACGCCGGCACCGCGCCCCGCTACCAGTTTGCATACGCCCTGCCGCTGCGGTCGTTGCCGGGCGCGCCGCTCTTGACGCTGTAGACATTGCCCTTGCTGCCGTCGTCAGGCGCCACCAACACCCAGCTGGCGCTGCTCTCGGTGATCGGATCGACCGGCAACGCGCGCAGATATTTTTTCTCCACCAGTTGTTCGAGCGAGTCGGGATAGCGCCCGGTGTCGCCGTAATAATGGTCGATCGTCTCGCGCGCGCTGCGCAGCGTCTCCGCCAGCACCGTCTCGCGCGCGGCGTCGATGCGCGGAAAATAACGCGGCACGGCCAGCGTCAGCATCAGCGCGACGATGCCCAGCACGACCAGCAATTCGATCAGCGTGAAGCCGCGCGCACGACGGCGCGCAAGCGGTGCAGTAGCCATTACCACCTCCGGTAGGGAACGCCGTTCAAGCCGGTGCGCGGCGAGTCGGAATAGACATCGTAGAGATCCTCGCCCGCCTGCGGCTGGTCCGATTCGCTCGCGTAGCTGCGCTGGGCCCAAGTTTGCGCATCGCTTGCCGCCGGGTCGGCATTGAACGGATCGCGCGGCACCCGGCGCAGGAAAAAAATCTTGCTGCGCTTGGGACTGCGCAGATCCGGCACGCCCTCGACCAGCAGTTCCAGATTCTTGGGATAGGGCGAGGCGGTCGCCGAGCGCGCGATGCGCCCCTCGTCGCCGGCGCGCTTGTAGGCGTCGATCGCGTGGCGGATTTCGCGCAGCGCCAGGCGCAGCTCCTGCTCCTGGCGGCGCTGGTAGACCACCTGCGTGACGGGAATGGCCATGCTGGCCAGCAGGCCCATCAGCGCCAGCGAGATCAACAGCTCGATCAGCGTAAAACCGCGCGCGCGCCGCATCAGTCGACCCGCGCCTCGTCGGGGGCTTCTGCAGCCGGTTCGGCCGGCGCAGCCTCGGCTGGCGCCGGCAGCTGCGCGGCGGGCGTAGCGACACGCGGCGTCGGCGCGCTCAGCGCCAGTGGCGTGACCGTCTGCGGCTTGGCCGCGGCCGGCGCAGCGCCTGCCACCGGCGCGCTGCCGGCCGCCGGCAAGGGCGCGCTCGCAGCCGCCGGCAAGGATGCGCCGGGGATGGCCGGCGGCGGCGCCATCGGCGCACGCAGCGGCGCCACCGGGCGGTGGCGCATGCTGGCCTCGGTGCCGGACGCGAATTGGGCGGCCGCCGCGTCCGGGCGCACGATATTGCGCACCAGATGGGGCGTGATCGAGAGCACGATCTCAGTCTTGGAGCTGTCGTCGACGGTGCTGCCGAACAGGCGACCGAGCAGCGGCAGATCGCCCAGCCCGGGCAGCTTGTTGGCGTTGCTGCGTTCCTCGCCGCTGATCAGGCCGGCCAGCACCTGGTTCTCGCCGTCTTTCAGCTGCAGCATGGTGCTGGCCTGGCGCGTGCCCAAGTGGTAGGCCACGGTGCCGGACTTGGTGGTGATGCTGTCGACCAGATTGCTGACCTCCAGCCCGACCCGGATCGCCACCTCGTTGTTGAGGTAAATGGTCGGCTCGACGTTCAGGGTCAGGCCCACGTCGACGTAGCTCACCGTCTCCGAGGCGAAACCGCCGGCGCCGGGCGAGACGGTCACGCTGATGTTGGGCACCCGGTCGCCGATGACGACCTTGGCCTTCTCGTGATTGCGCACGCGGATACGCGGATTAGCCAGGATGTTGGCGTCGCCGTCGGTCTTGTGCGCGTTCACCGTCAGGCTGGGCGTGCTGATGCCGATGCTTGAGCGGTTCAGCCCGCGCAAATCGTCCAGCGTCAGCCCCACGCCGCCGCTGGTCGACAGCGGCGTCAGCGACACGCCGTTCGGCCACGCCACGCCCAGTTCCATCAGACGGCTGCGTTTGACTTCGAGCACTTCCACTTCCAGCATCACTTCCGGTTCGGCCACGTCCTGCAGCGCGACGAGCTTGTCGGCCAGGCGCACCGCGTCGGCGTTGTCGCGCAGGATCACCAGGTTGAGCTTTTCGTCGACCACCACGTCGCGCGACTTGAGGATGGTCTTGAAGGTGTTGGCGATGCTCTTCGCGTCGGCATTGGCCAGGAAATAGGTCTTCACCACCATCTCCTGGTATTCCTTGAGCTTGGCGGCGATGTTCGGATAGATCAGCACCGTATTGCCGTCGAGGACCTGCTGCTCGAGCTGATTGCTCACCAACAGGTAATAAATGGCCGCCTCGATGTTGCTGTCTTTGAGGAAGATCGAGGCCTTCATGTCGGTCTTGACGTCCTTGTCGAACACGAAGTTCAGCCCGGAGCCGCGCGCGATTACTTCGAACACCTGGCGTAGCGGGGTATCCTTGAATTCGATCGAGATGGGTTTTTTGAACATCTGCGCCAGCCCGCCAGGCGCTGCCGGCGCCGGCGTGGCGCTGTCGTCGAGGCTGCGCAGCAGTGCGCGCGCGCCCTCGTGCTGGGGGCGCTCGACCAGCAGCGCGGCCAGCAGACGGCGCGCCGCCTCGGGATCGTTGTGCAAGGCGGCGCTGTGCGCCTGCGCCAGTAGCGTGGCCACGCGTGCGTCTTCGCCTTGCGCGCGCAGACCGGCGCGCGCGCGTTCGTTGGCCGGGTCCAGTTCCAGCACGCGCTGCCAGTTGGCCGGTGCATTCAGGCCAGCAGCGACCGCGTTGTCGGCCTGCGCCAGCCGCGCGCGCACCGCCTGGTCGCGCGTGCGGGTGTAGGCCAGCCGGTATTTGGCGTTACCGGGATCGCGTTCGATCGCCTCGCGAAACTTGGCCATCGCGGCCGGCACCTGCTGTTGCGCGGCCAGCTGTTCGCCGTCGCGGTAGGCCAGCTGCGCGGCGCAGCCGGCCAATGACAGCAGCAACAGCGGCGCCGCCAGCCGTGCGGCCAGGGTCGGAATGCGGCGCGCACGCGCTGCGGAACGAAGACGAACCATCAATTGAAAACTCCGATATTGAGCTGTTGTACCTGGTTCAAAGGCAAATAAGTGAGCGTGAGGGTGGGCGGTGCGATCGCGTCGACCCGGTACACGCCGTCGATCACCAGCTTGGCGCGCACGATGACGGTGCGCTCGCCCTGGGCCAGAAACACCTCCCACTGGCCGTCGCCCCAGGACTTGCCCAGTACGGTGAACGGCAGCGGCGGCGCGCTTGGTGCGGGCGCCGGCTGGACCGACTGCCGCGGCGGCGGCGGTGGCGGCGGGGTCCAGTCCTTGGCGCCGAACAGGCTGGCGTCGTCCGGATCGCCCGCGCCGATCAGGTCGGCGCGCGCCAGCAGACGTCCGACCGGCACGTCCAGCGGCGCGCTGGCCGCGCCGCTGGCGCGCGGCGCCGACGGTGCGGCGGTGCGCGCCGGCTGACGCGGCGCCGCTTCGGCCACGCCGTCGCTGCCGGCCTTGTCGCCAAACAGCACCAGCGCGCCCGTCAGCGTCAGCGCGCCGCCCAACAGAATATGGCGCCGCTTCATGGCTGCGCCTCGGCGTCGCTCAGGTAGACAGTCAGGCGCAGGCGCGCCTGCAGCGTCGCGTCGGCGATTTTTTCGCGCCGGAAGCTGATCTCGTCGAGCGACGCGAATGGAATCGCGTCCAGCGTCTTCAGGCAAAAGCGCCACACGTCGCGATAACTGCCGGTCACCGGCAGCACAATCTGGTAAGTGTAAAAACGTCCGCTGCGCTCAAAGCCGGGCGTGTACTGGCCCGAACTGAGCGTCAGGCCCGTCTTGGCGGCGATCGCGAACAAGGTCTTGACCTGCTGCTCGGCATAGCGGCGCTGGCCCAGTGCAGCGTAAAAATCAACCAGGTTGCGCCCGCTGTCGGGCAGGCGCGGCGGCGCCACCGGCACCGGCGCCGCCCGGTCGACAGCGCCCGCCTGCGCGCTGCGCGCATGTTCGAGACGCGCATGCGGGCGCTGCCACAGCCAGGCGACAGCGCCCGCCGCGCACAGCGCTGCGCCCAACAAGCTGATGGTGCCGCGCCGTGCCAGCCAAAGCCGCAGCGCGAGCGCGCCGCCAGCCGCATCGAAGCCGCTCATGGCGCCGCCGCGCTGGCCGACCAGCGTACTTCGAGCGTGAAGCGCAACGGCATATTGGTATCCTGTTCGTTGATGTCGTGCTTGATCAGTGCTGCGCCGACAAAAAACTCCTGCGCCTTGAGCTGTTCGACGTAAGCGAGCATGTCGGCGCTGTTCTTCGTTTCGGCCTGGATGCGCAGCGTGCGCGTCTTCGGCTCCGGGTCCAGCGCCAGCAGCGCGACGTTCGGCGGCGTGGCCGCTTCGATCGCCTCGGCCAGGTCGCGCCACGGCAGGTTCAGTTGCAGCAGCGCGCCGTTGACGGCGTTGGCCTGGGCTGGTGGAACGGCCACGCTGACCTGCGCCACACGCACTGGTGCCGGCGCGCCGGCGACGCGCCGCTCGCGCGCGTCGTTGCGCACCTGTTCGCCGTGCAGCGCCACCAGCGCGACGGCGGCGCTGACGCACAAGGCCAGTCCCGCGCCGGCCAGCAGCCAGCCGGCCGGCCCGGTTGCGCTGACGCTGCGGCGCACGCTGGCGGGCGCAAAATCGATACGGACCGGCTTCATGCGTATGCTCCCGTCACGGCCAGTGCCGCACCACCGGTCAGCGCCGGCGTGGCGCGCGCCCGTTCGAGCTGGCCGCAGGCAAAGCCGGCCGCGCCGGCGCCGTCCAGCCAGCGCTGCGGCAGGTCGCCGCACGCGGCAACGCGAACCGGCGCGGCAAGGTTCAAATACAGCGCCTCGCGCTCGACCTGGCCCTGCAGCCACGCCAGCGTGGCACGCGGCGCGATCGGCGCGCTGCGCACGGCCAGCAGGTCGGCACCGTCAACAACGCCCACCGTGAGCAGCTCGCCATGCACCAGCGCGAACCACGCTTGCGCGGGCAGCGCAGCGCGCCAGCGGTTCCACGCCTTGATGAATTGCGGCGTGATCTCGCGCAGGCACAAGCGCTCCTCGCGGGCCACCTCCAGCAGCGCCGGCAGCAACGCCGGGGCCGCAGCGGCGGCCCAGAACGGCGCGCGCACATCCCAATCGGCGCACACGTTCGACAGATCGCAGCTCTCGCCGTACAGACTTTGGTAGCGCAGCATGGCGGCCGCCTCCAGGTCGGCCAGCCGGGACGCGTGCAAAGGCGGCGTCACGCGCCACAGCCGCACCAGCTCGTCGGCCAGCACCACCGTCAGCGCGTGGCCACGCCACGCGCCGGCGCCCAGCAAGCCACGCAGGGCCGGTGTAAACAGCCCCGGCGTGTCCAGCGTGCCGGGCGCAAGCGCCAGTTCGGCGATCAATTCGGTGGCGCCGCCCCAGCGCTTGCGGCGCATCAGCGTCAGGGTGTCGCGCGCGACGCCCAGGTGCAGGGTATGGCTGAAACGTTCAAGCATGCAGGGTCACCCGTCTGATTTCGGTCAGCGTGGTGGCGCCACGCTTGACCAGTTCGAGCGCGGCCAGGCGCAGGCTGCGCGTGCCGTTGGCATAGGCGGCCGCCTTGATCTGGCGGATCGGGCGCTTGTCGACGATCAGCTCGCGGATCTCGTCGTTAAGCGTCAGGATTTCGGCGATCGAGCGGCGCCCCTTGTAGCCGGTGCCGCGGCAGTCGCCGCAGCCCTTGCCTTCCGTGAAGAGGAATTCGCGCACATCGGCGCGCTCGAGGTTGACCGCCGCCAGCGCGGCGTCCGACGGCGTGTGCCGCGCCGCGCAATGGGGGCAGTTGGTGCGCACCAGGCGCTGGGCCCAGATGCCGTTCAACGCCGACACGAAGGCGTACGGATCGATGCCCATGTGGGTGAAGCGACCGAACACGTCGAACACATTATTGGCGTGCACCGTCGTCAACACCAGGTGACCGGTCAGCGCCGACTGCACGGCGATTTCGGCCGTCTCGCGGTCGCGAATCTCGCCCACCATGATCTTGTCCGGATCGTGGCGCAGGATCGAGCGCAGACCCTTGGCAAACGTCAGGCCCTTCTTTTCGTTGACGGGAATTTGCAGGATGCCGGGCAACTGGTACTCGACCGGATCTTCAATGGTGATGATCTTTTCGCGCCCGTTGTGAATTTCGGTCAGCGCCGCGTACAGCGTGGTGGTCTTGCCCGAGCCGGTCGGCCCCGTCACCAGCAGCATGCCGTAGGCTTCCTGGGCCAGTGCGCGCAAGGTGGCCAGCGACGGCGCGTCAAAACCGAGCGCCTCCAGCGTTAGCGAACCGTAGGCTTCGATCATGGCGCGCTTGTCCAGAATCCGGATCACCGCATCTTCGCCGTGAATGCTGGGCATGATCGACACGCGCAGGTCGATGTCGCGCCCGCCCGCCTCGACCCGGAAACTGCCGTCCTGCGGCACGCGCCGTTCGGAGATGTCCAGTTCGGCCAGCACCTTCAGGCGCGAGATAACCTGCTCGGCCACGTCGATGCCGTTCACCGACGTGGCGTGATCGAGCACGCCGTCGACCCGGTACTTGACGGCCAGCCCGCCGGACGTCGATTCGAGGTGGATGTCGGAGGCGCCCGCCTTGAGCGCGTCGTACAGGGTCGAGTTGACCAGCTTGACGGCCGGACTGGCCGCCTCGCTGACGGACGAAAACGACAGCACGGTGGCGCTCTTGCCGTCGCGTTTGACCTCGCTGGTGCCGCTGGCCAGCCCATCGACCGCACGCGCCGACTCCTCCTGCTTGGACAAATACGCCTGGATGTCGGAGGCCAGCGCCAGCGCCAGCGTCAACGGCTGCTGAACCGGCGCGCCGGCGCGCGCGCCCAGCCAGGTTTGCAGGTCCAGGTCGAACGGGTCGGCCAGCACGCCGAGCAAGTCGCCGGCGGCGCCGCGCAACAGCACGCAATGGCGCGCCAACGCCTGCGCCAGCGGCAGCCGGTCAAACGCGGGACTATAGGCCAGCATGTCGAGCGTCTCCAGCACGGCCAGACCAAACGGTGCGGCCAGCGCCTGCACCAGCGTGCGCGCATCCTGGCCGCTGGCCGCCTCAAGTTCCTCGAGCAGCGGGCGGCGCGAGACGGCGCTGGCGGCGCGCGCCTTGGCCAGCAGCGCCGGCGCGATCGACGGCGGCGCCAGCGTTTTCAAGATGGCCGTCATGACATGTCTCCCGCCAGATCGAAGATCGGCATATACAGCAGTACCACGATGGTGCCCACGATCAGGCCGATGGCCGCCATCAGCAGCGGCTCGAAGGTGCGCGTGAAGCGTTCTATCCAGCGGCCGATTTCGCCGTCGTAAAAGGCGGCCGACTGGGTCAGCATCGGCCCCATGTCGCCGGTGCGCTCGCCCACGCGCAGCATGCGCAGCGAAATCGGGGTGGTCAGGCCGCTTTCCTCGAACGCGTCCGACATCTGGCGGCCCGACTCGACCATGCCGCTGGCGCGGCGCAGGCCGGCCTTGATCAGCGGCGACACCATGCCCTGCACGGTGGCGATCGCCTGCACGATCGGGATGCCGCCTTCGGCGAGCATGCCCAGCGTCAGGTACAGCCGCGAGAGCTCGTAGATGCGCACCCGCTCGCTCACGCCGGGCAGGCGCGCCAGCAGCCGGCCGATGCCGCCCTGGGCCTTCAGGTGGCGCAGCAACAGCAGCAGCGCGGCGCCCGCACAGCCCAGCGCCGCCAGCAGCAGCGTCGTGTGCTGGGCCGCGAACTGGCCCCAGCCAAGCAGCAATTTGGACAGAAACGGCAGCTCGCGTCCGGCGCCCTGGTAGACCTCGGCGAAACGCGGCACCACGTAGGTGATCAGGAACAGGCTCACCCCGCCGCCCACGGCCAACAGGATGCTCGGATAGATGGCCGCGCTGACCAGCTTGGCGCGCACCACGTCGATGCGCTGCTGGTAGTCGATATAGCGCGACAAGGCGCGCGGCAAATCGCTGGTGCCTTCGGCCGCCTTGACGATGCCGACGTACAGGGGCGGAAAGCGTTCGGGCTGCTCGGCCAGCACGCTGGAAAAGCGCTTGCCTTCGCGCAGGCCTTCGAGCAGGCGCGTGAGCACGCCGGCGCTGGCCGGCGCGGCCTCT
Source organism: Burkholderiales bacterium (assembly GCA_038207625.1). Lineage (GTDB taxonomy): Bacteria > Pseudomonadota > Gammaproteobacteria > Burkholderiales > Burkholderiaceae_D > JBBQZO01. The sequence goes on from JBBQZO010000040.1 coordinate 13,862, forward strand.
TTTTCGAGCAAGGCTTCGAGCGCCTCGACCACGCCCAGCCCGGCCGTCAACAGCGCCAGCAGCTCCTGGCTGAACAACACCAGCGACATGCCGCCGGCGCGCGCGCCACCGAGCGCACCGGCACCGGCGCGCCGGATCGATGCGGCCAGCATGCCGCGCGCGCCCAACTGGCTGCGCGCATCGGCCTCGTCGCGCGCGTCGATGGTCAGCACGGACATCACATTATCGGCCGACAGGGCCCGCACTTCGAACTGCATAAGCAAACCTCGTTTTCGCTAACGTGAATGGCATCAAGTGCCGGTGTCGGCGTGCGCAGCGCAGCGGCCGGGCTGGCAGCAGCGGCCCAGGCCAGCGATCTCACAGTCGCCCGTGGCGTCGGGGGCGAGGCGCTGAGCAAAATGCGCCGGCCCCGCGCGGGCCGCCAGCAAGGCGATGCCAACGATCAGCGGCGCCAGCGCGCGCGGCGTGACGCCGTGCTGCGCGCTACGCTGACTCACCATTCGACACGCTCGAAAAAGCCTTTGACGTTCTTCACCAGCCGGTCCATGCCGCCCTGCTGGCGCGCCTTGACCAGCTGAACCTTGTCCCCGTCAAGCTTGCGCTGTTGCGCGCTGTCGCGCTCGCGCTGATCGCGCTCGGCCAGCTCTTGCGCGGCCTGCTTGCGCTGGGCCAGCTCGCGCTCGCGCGTTACGTCGGCCAGGCGCTCGGCGTCGAGTTTGTCGCGCAGCTCCTCGACCATGTTCTCCACGCCCACTCGCGTCAACTGGGTCAGCACCTCGCGCTGCATGGTGCTGGCGACGCAGCTTTTTTCCTGATACATCGTGAGCACCTTTACGCCGAGCTGGTGCAGGCTCTCGTTTTTGGCCGCGCACGCCGACAGTGACGCGCTGCGCGCCGTCAGCGCCGCGTCCAGGCCGCGCCGCGCCTCCTCGGTCAGGCGCAAGGTCGCGCCGGTGTCGCTCAGGCGTTTGGCCGTCTCGTCTTGTTTTTGCTGCGCGTCCATCAGCCTGGCCTGCAGCGCGGCATTCTCCGCCAGGGCCGCCTCGAGCTGCTTTTCGAGCGCGGCGCGCTGCCGATTGGCCGCGTCGGCGCCCCGTTTGACCTGTTCGAGCTTGCCGCTCTTTTCCTTGAGCTGGGTATCGAGTTCGGCTTTGCCCTGCGTCAGCTGCGACTGTTCCTGCTCCAGCGCATGCAGTTTCTGTTGCAGACGGCGCAGCTGCTCGCCGCCCTTTTTATCCTCGGCAGCAAAGGCTGACGCGCTGAGCGCCAAGGCCAGCAACCAGCCCCAGAAGCGCAGTTGTTTGTTCATCGCGCAGGCCATCAGAAGCGCGAATTGAGATCGACCTGGAACAGATCGGCCGAGTATTTGGTGGCGCGCGCCGTGGCTGGCGTCTTGCTCGTTTGCGGCACCACCGACTCGATCAGGTCGGACGTCATCCAGCGCGCCGACAGCGAGGTGTTCTTGCCGATCGCGTAGCTCGCGCCCAGGATGAAACCCTTGTTGTTGGTGCCGCCCAGACCGAAGTCGGAGCTGGTAAAGGCGTCCAGCACCGCGTCGCTGCCCAGATAGCGGTAGGTGACATAGGCGTTCCACTCGCCGCGCCGCTGCAGCAGCGGCGTGCCCACTTGCAGCTTGCCCAGGTAGCCGATCGATTTGCCATCAAGTAGCGTGCTGCCGGTGCGCTGATTGATATCGGCGCGCTTGAACTTCAAATTTTTGACGATGTCGCCGGTGAGGATCACGTGCACCGGCTCGAACTGGGCCAGGTCCAGTGTGGCGTTGAGGTCCAGTTCGCGAAAGCCAGACGCCAGGCCCCAGTTGGTGGCGCTGTCGATGCTGGTGGGCGCGTTGATGCGAAACAGCGTATTGCCCTTCTGCCGATAGGCCGCGCCGTATTCGGAACGCACCACATAGTCGGGCGCGCTCAGATAGCTGGCCTGGGTTTCGGCCACGCCTTCGATGCCGTGGTAGTCATACAGCGCGGCGGCCAGCTTCAAGCCGTTGTCCTTTTGCCCGAACGGCAGGTTGACCCCGGCCTGCACGGCCAGCAGGTTGCGTCCGTGCGACTGGTTCGGCACGCTGGTGGCCAGCGGGAACCAGCCGGCGGTGACAAAGCCGCTGGCGCTCTGGTTCAGCTGCGGCTTGAACGACACGGCCACGCCTTCGACATTGAGGTCTTCCGCCCACACCAGATCGGTGCCCACGAAGGGATTGCGGATACGCCCGCCGCTGATGCTCAACGACGGCAGCGGGGTCAGGTTGAGCGAGGCCAGGTTCAGCACCACGCCGGCCTTGTTGAAAAAGTCCGGCGACTGGGCCGCGCCCTGCCCCAGCGTCTGATTGGTCGAGGTCGGGCCGGTGCTCGCGCCAGTCGAGATGCCAACGCTGGCGCTGACCTCGTCGGACAGCTCGGCGCCCACCACCAGGCGCGCGCGCACCCGGGTGCGGTCGGAGTTTTCGCGCGTATTGAAGGTGTACAGATTCTTGCCGGCGCCGCCCAGCGTGAGGAAATCGGGAGCGCGGATCAGCGTCGAGGTGCTATCAAAACCGCTGCTGTTGACGGGCGTATTGGCGGCATTCAAACGCGTCAGTTCATTGCGCAGACGCAGGTCGCCCTCGACCTTGATGCGCGCGCCGGCACTGGCCAGATCAAGGCCGGCGCTGCGCTCGGCCTTGGTCTGGGCCAGCACCTCGGCCTTGATCTGCTCGCGCATCTGCGCCTTGACCGCCTCGGGCACATACGGCACGCGCACGAGCTTCTTGCCGTCCGCACCCAGCTCCGGCGCGGGCGCCTGCGCCAGACGCGCCGTGGCCATCGTCTCCGCATCGCGCATCATCGTATCGACTTTATCGCGCGGCAGCACGCCGTTCTTGACCAGCGTGTCGACCAGGCTCAGTACCGTCGCGCGCAGCCGTTCAAGGTCTTCGCGCTCGTCCGCGTGGGCAGCGCAAGAAGCACCGATCAGGCCGGTCGCCAGCAAGGCGGCGACGATCTGCTTGGGACGGTGCGGGCGATTGATGATCATTTCTAGATATCCAAAAAAGTGGAGAAACGCTGCGCGCGGGCTGTGCGTTTTCCGGGCGAGCAAGAGGCGCTCCGGTGTTGCAAAGTAAGCCACGGCGATCCGCGAAAGATGCGACTTTATCAAGTCAATATGACACCATAATGACCTTGGCCTGAACTCGCCGGGCGGCCACGCGCGCAAGCGCAAACGTCCTGATGACCGATGGCAGTGACACCGAAACAGCGCGTGCGCCGGGCGGCGCGGCTCCTGCGCACGCCGAGCGATGACGCGCGCTGATCGGCCGGCGCGCGTCAAGCCGATGACGAACAATGGCTGACGTTGACGGCAACGGCGCGGCTTGAATAGACTAAGGGAAATGGCGCACGCTGCTGCGTGGCGTGGCGCGCTTCGCCCATGCATCGATGAGCGCGCGTCCTTGCCCGGGCAGGCGCCCGGGCCGATGAAATGCTGCTAGTGCTGGTTGACGACGGCGCGGTTGTTCGAGCCGCTTTGCAGTACCACCGCCACCGCTGAACTGTTGCGGGCATCCTGGGTGATCGCGACGAAATTGCCCTTGCCGCCAGCCTGGTCGACAAACGCGAAGCTTGAATGGGCGGCGTCGCTGATCTGATTGATCAGCACAACGTTCTCGTCGAACTTGGCATTGCTTTTGACGATCGCCGCGATCTCGACATTGCGCGCATTGAAGTCGGTGGCCGCCATCAGATCACGCGCGTCGAACTTGGTCGTGAAGCCTTCGCCAGGGCCCAGATCGGGGTCGGCGGCAAACGCTGTCGTGGCCATGCCCGAGCAAACTAGCAACAACAGCGCGATGTGCTTTTTCATGATCTTTGTCCTGTGATGTCGAGCAATAGTCGGTGGAAAGCGGCCCCGTCAAACACGGTAGCGCGTCTTCCTTATGAGTATTAGACGCCTCAAAACACGTTCTGTAAAGCAAGAATAAATCCTTTTCAGAATTTAAATTAATTTCTTCACGGCAATTTCAGGTGGTTTCCGGCGAGCATGAAAAGCGTTCATTCAGGTGATGCGAGTTCACCAACAAGTGCCTGTTTTCTGTGATTATTTATACATTGTTTGGATCCGTTCAACGCCCTCATCGGTGCGTTCCCGTACGCGCTTTTGCGGTTCCGATCGACGCGCGCCGCCCGGTTTTGAATATAGTAAATAATTTATACCGTTTGCGAGAAAATAGCGCGCACATTTTGATCATTCGTCCTGCACCAGCCACATCTTGTGCGATCTGGCGCAAGTTGATGGCTTATCGGGACCGGATGGCGTAGCGACAAGGTGCGCAGGCACCCACAGGGAAGAGGCACAGCGCGCATGCGCAGAAGGCAGACGCGCGGCCTTGGCGCACGCCTAACCCTGGCCCTGTTCGCGGCGCACATGCGGGCGGGCGACGTGGCGCAGTCGGCACTGTCGGGACGTGCCGGTTGGCGCAAGGGAACGGCGCGATGATGTTATCTGAGGGGAGATTTGCGCAGCAGCGCGGAGCACAACGCAACGACGGCCATGGGCATATGGCCGTCGTCGTCAAACTTTTTGCGTTGGACCGGGGGCATCCGGCCAACAATGCGCGTCCCGAGCGGGACGTGCCAGTGGTGCTTAGTGCTGGTTGATTTGTGCGTGGTTCAGGGTGCCGGTTTGGGCGATCATGGCGGTATTGGCAACTGCGCTGGCGTCCTGGCTGATGATGGCGACGTTCACGCCGACGTCGGACTGTTGCTCGATGAACGCGAAGTTACCCGTTTCGCCCATCTGGTTGATGATTGCCAGGTTTTCTTCTGGTGCGGCGTCGATTGCCATCATGGCCAAGGCGGTGATGGCGTCGCTGCGTGCTGCGAAATCGGCGGTTTGCGCGACGTCAGCGATGGCCGACAGGTCAACGGTGTTGGCGGCGAAGCTGGTACCGGCGATCATCGACAGGGAAGCGGCCACGATCAATGCTTTGAATTGAATTTTCATGATGAATTGTCTTCTTTAAAAAGTTTTTGAGGGAAAGGATAAATGCCGAACGATCGTGCTCCCTGATAGACACTCTCGCATATTGAAAATCGGTTTCCTCGGGCGTGCGGCTCACGTCGAGCACCCAAGCGTCTTGCTGCCATCAAGCGCGCCCTGAGAATCGGAAAAAGATTCCTTTGAGTACACTTTCGAGTCATGTTGTCTGCTTCACACTTCTCTTGAGATAGGATCATAAACACCAATTTTGACGATTTCGTGAAGATGGCTCTGGTCCTCAGAATTATTGTTTTGTCTTTACAAAGGCACACCGGATCGGCCAATTTTGCCCGCCGGATCGGCCCAGTCGCGCACGGTTTGGCGCGCAACCATGAACTGGGCGCGCCCGCACCGATCCCGCCTGCGCCGCAGCAAGGCATCGCAAGCGATTGTTTTAAATGGAATAATTTTTTCGTCGCGGGCAAGGCCGACGCACCGCGACGCGTCTTCGAGGATTTCCCGGTGGGCGTCGAGGCCTGCGCGGCGCCATGCGCCCTTGGGTCTGGCTGCGCGTTCGGGCCGATTGCTTGACAATCGGCCCGTTGAACTTGTTGTTCGCACCACACAGCGTGCTGTTTTCACACGAAGAATCGGTTTGCGGAGCAGTCTGGGCGGCACAAGGCCGTCACAAAATTGTCGAATTCGCCGGACCGGCGCTTCAGCGCTTGCCGCGCCGTGCGCTGGAATCTCACGCTGATGCGCTGGCCGCTGACGTTTGCGTGCGCGTCCTGGCACCTCTCGATATCGCAGGCACGCATGCGGCTTTGTGCGGGAGCCGCCGGCTTGACGCTGATGCCTGGCAGATCGACCAGGCAGCTTGCCGTATTAGGTGTTGGTGACAGCCGGTGCACGCTGTCGGGCGCACAAAAAAAAACGCCGACGGTAAGGTCGGCGTTCTTCTACAGTGCGGCTTGTGCAACTCAGGCTTGTTTGCCCTTGCGGCGGGCAATTGCGCCAGCCAGAGCCAGTCCGGCCAGCAACATCGCGTACGACTCTGGCTCCGGTACTGGCATCATCGAGGTGAGCAACATCTGTTCGCCCGACTGTGCAGTCAGCGTGAAGTACCAGGTACCGGTCGGGGCATTCGAACCGCCTGTGGAAAACAGGTTGAAGTCGCCGCTGACGCTGTCGGTCGCGCCAAAAATCTTGCCGCCGTCAAGGGTCTGGCCGATCAATTGCTGGCCCAGATTCAGCGCGCCTGGTGCGTGGAAGGTGATCGAGCCGAAATCACTCATGCCGAATACGCCATTGCCACCGGTGGTGCCTTGCACGGTCACCGACAGATCTGTCACATTGCTCAAATCGACGGCACCGCCGCCAACGGTCGCCAAATTCGTCGCATCGAGCGTGATATAGCCAGTGGCCGAGGCGGTATTGTTGATCCCGACCCAATCAAGGTTATACGTGGTCAGGTCAGCCAACGCAGCCGGGCTAACGACGATGGCAGCAACGGTGACGCAGGAGATGGCGATTTTTTTGATAAGTGCAGAGATCATGTGCAGGCCTTGGCAAGTGGGTTGGGGGAAAAAACAAATTCTTTTGATAATGCCATTATCACACATTAATTTTCACAATGACAAGAATAAATTCTACTTATTTGCATTCTGGTAATGCACTCGGTCGCGCCGCGACCGCATGTGCGCGAACACCAATCTGCCGTCGCGGGGCTCACCCGATGGGGTTGGCCCGTGCGTCTGAACCCTTGTTCAGGCGCCGGTCTTGATACGCAGCCGGATTGGCTGCGGCATATTGGCGGGCAGGCTTTGCGAGAAGCTCGGCAGGCTGGCCAGCGTGGCGCGGATCGCCTCGTCGGTGTCGCTGTCGTTGCTGCTGCCGACCAGCTCGAAACGCTGCAGCGCACCGGACGGGGCCACCCAGACATGCACTTCGATCGTGTACACGCGCCGGCGCAGCGCGTTGTTCTTGGCCAGATGGCGCTGCAGCTCGCCCTTGGCCAGGCTGGCGTAGTTGTTGAACGGATTGAACATGCCGGTCTTCTCGGCCACCGCCTTGCCGGTGCCCAGCTTGCTGATGTCTTCGCTGGTGATCTTGCCGGCGCTAAAGGCGCTCGGTCCGTCGCCGGCCGGGCCGTCCATCTTCAGTTCCGGCGACGGCGCTTGCACGACCTTGTTCTCGACCGGCCGCTCGATTTTCATTTCCTTCTGTTCCTTGGGCGGCTCGGGCTTTTTTTCAAATTTCGGCGGCGGCGGCGGTGGCGGCGGTGGCAGGGCCGGCGCCAGCAGCGTGATCTTGGGCTGCTTCTTGAGCTTGCCCGACTTGGCGTGCGTCAGCGTGTACACCCCGTAGCCCAGCGCGCCCAGCGTCAGCACCGCCACCGCTCCCACCACTGCCAGCTTGTTGCCGCGTCCCCCGGTGTTGACTTGCTCACTCACGTCAAATACCTATCCTTGCGGTCACCAGGCCGACATTGGCCACGTTGAGCCTTGCGGCCAGGTCGATGATGTCGACCACCTGTTCGTAATGGGCTTGCGGGTCGCCCTTGATCACCATCGGCATGTCCGGCTCGCGCGCGTGGATCGCCGTGAGCCGGGTTTCCAGCTCGGCCAGCGTGACGGCCGCGCCGTTGAGCAACAGGCTGCCGTCGGCCTGAATTTGCACGATGCGCGTTTCCTTGTGCTCGGCCTTGCTGGGCTTGTTGCTCGGCTTGGGCAGGTCGATCTTCAGACCCTGCACCGAGGCCGTCGTCATGATGATGAAAATGACCAGCAGCACGTAGGCCAGATCGAGCATCGGCGTGACGTTGATGGTGTCGTACGGTTTGGTTTCCTGTTGCGCCTTCATGAACGTCCCTTTCGACTAGCCGCTCGCCTTGCTGGTGACCAGGCCGATATCGGTGATATCGACCTTTTTCATCAGCTCGAGCACCTGCATGATTTTTGCGTACTGGGTGTGGGCGTCGCCCTTGATCACCATGGCCTGGGCCGGATTGACGTTTTTCAGCTCGCGCAGGCGCGCCTCCAGCTGCTCGATCGTCATCGGATAGGCGTCCAGGAACATGTCGCCCGCCTCCGAAATCGTCACCGCTTTCAGGTGGGCCTTGGCCATGCTGGCCGTCATCTTCGACTTGGGCAGCTTCACCTTCACGCCCTGCACCGAGGCGGTCGTCATGATGATGAAGATCACCAGCAGCACGTAGGCCAAATCGAGCATGGGCGTGACGTTAATGTCGTCAAACGGTGCGTTTTCTTCCTGGATTTGCACGCCGCCCCCGCCTAGTGTGCGTACACTTCGGCCGAACGGGTCAGAAACTCGTCGACGAACACATGGGTGTCGCCGGACGCGTTCTTGATCTGGCTGGCCAGCCAGTTGTAGCCGAACAGCGCCGGAATGGCCACCGCCAGCCCGGCCACGGTGGCCACCAGCGCGGCCGCGATGCCGGGCGCGATGGCGTTGACGTTGACGTCGCCGGCGGCGGCAATCGCCGCGAAGGTGATCATCACGCCCACCACCGTGCCCAGCAGACCGAGGAAAGGTCCGCCGGCGATCGCAATCGTCAGCAGCACGATGCCGCTGTTGAGCTTTTGGTTTTCGCGCAGCATGGCCGCCTCCAGCGAGGCGCGGATCGCGTTGATGGCCGGTGTCGTCAAGGCAGGCGTGCGCCCGTTTGCTGCCTGGGTCTCGAAGCGGTGCGCGATCTCGGCCAGGCCGATCATGTACAGGCGGTGGATCGGCGAGCGCGCCACGCGCGTGTCGATGGCCAGGCTGAGCGCCTCGGCGTGTCCGGGCGTGAGCAGCTCGACCGATTTTTCCTTGAAAATTTTCAGGAAGGCGGTGTTGGACTTGCCCATCACCGTCAGGATGATCGCCTTGCTGACCATTACGTACACGCTGACGATGGCCATCACGATCAGCAGGCCGATGACGATCCAGCCGTCCAGCGTGACCGCGCCCATCAGGATTGAAAACGTCGACGTGCTCGCCTCGGCGCCGCCGCCTTCGCCGTCGGCGAAGGTCATCAACGGTGTGTCGGCGCCCTGGCTGGCCGCCATCGCCTTGATCATGGCCGGCGCGCGCGCCGTCGCGGCCAGCGCCACCTCGTCCAGCTCACCATGCAAGCCCTCGCCGATGACGGCCTCGCCAGCCAGGTCGGCCAGCGCAAACGCGCCCTGCCCGGCTTCCTTGCCGTCCACATAGAACAGCACCTTGCCGGCTCCGGCCACCACCGCCACGTGCTGCCAAAGCACAGGTTTGAGCGGTGCCGATGCGCTGGCCTTGGCCGCGTCCAGCGAGGCCGTCAGAACGCCGCCCTTGAGCGCGATCGATAGCGTACGGGCGCCCTCTTTTTGCTGATACAGCACGGCCGTTTCCATGCCGGCCGGTTTGATCCAGGCGCTCCAGGTAAAGCCGGCGGCGCCGCTCAGTTTTAACGTGGGCGAAGCGGGCAGCTCGATCTTGGCCGCGCCGTCGAACGCCATCGCCGCGCCAATCGGCCCGGCCGCGACCGCCTTGGCGGTGGACGACCTGGCGTGGTTGGCGTTGATGGTGACGTCCTTGACCGCTTGCCCGTCGCCGAAATGGAACACGAACAGCTGAGCCGCGTCGTAGGTCTTGCCCGGCGCGCTGGCCGATTCGGCTTTCGGATTACCCCAGGCCATCACCAGCGCATCGGTCTTGGCGTTGGCCGTCAGCTTGGGCAGCGTCACCCAGACGTTGGCCAGCTCGTTGGCCGCATCAAAATTTTCAATGTGATAGCTCAGCGGCGTTTTTCCGTCAGCCGCGAAAAAGCGCAGGTCCGAGCCGTCCGGCTTGGCTTCGGAAAACGTGAAATTGCCGCTATGCAGACGCACCAGCAAAGGCAGCGCGCTGACGTCCTCCTTGATTTCGCTGCCGCTGGCGGTGCTGTCAAAGCTCAGCTTTTTCTTGTGCGCCCAGTCGTCGCCGGCTTGCGCCGCCAGTGGCAACGCCAGCAGCAGCAATGCCGCGCTCACGCCCAGGTGCTTGCGTACTTGCTCAATCAGATGCATCGGGTGGTCCTCTTTCGTAATGGTTGTCGGTCGCTTACTTGTTCTTTGCTTCTCTGGCTTTTTTCTTCTTCTTGCGTTCTTCCTCGCTGTCGCCGTCCGCGTCCTCGTCGTCGCCGAAACCAAGCACCTCGACGGCCAGCGCCTTGTTGGCATTGGCCGTGTCGCCGGCGGCCAGCTTGCCGGCCACGTCGTCGGCCTTGGGCGCGGCGTTGGCCGGCGCTGCGGGCGCAGCCGCAGGCGCCGCCACCACCGGTGCCGAGGCGCCCGAGACGGTGCCGCTGGCCACGGTGATATTGGCGCTGTTGAGCACGACCGGGGCGACGATATCGACCGACCCGGTCGAGCGCACGCCTGCGTCGCCGGCGTCGAACACGCCGCGCGGCGCCAGCGCGTAGACATTGCTGTCGGGCTGGTCCGGATGGGTTTTCAGGGTGGCGATGCCTGAGCCGGAGATCGATCCGGACACGTCCAGCACGACGCTACCGTTGGCGCTGATGGTCACGCGCGGCGGCGGCGCCGACGAAGCGGTCTTGGCGCCCTTGCCCGCGTCGATGCTGCCGTACTGCGACACCAGCGTGATGTCGCCCCCGCCCAGCGTGAACACGCGGCCCTGGTTGACCTGGAAGTCGTTCTTCACCAGCGCGGCGATGTCGCCGCCGCGGATGGTGAAGATGCCCTGCTTGGACGCGTTGTTGGCCGCCACGCCCACCGTCAAACCGGCGTACACGGAGCCGCCCGGCGCGAACAGATTGATGGCGCCGCCCTGCTCGGTCTTGATCTGGCTGTTGTAGAGCGCGATGTCGCCGCTGGCCTTCGACGCGTCCGGGTACAGACTGGCAATCAGGTTGTCGAACGCGCCCAGTTTGCTCGATTTGCTGTCTTGCACCAGGTTGCTGAAGAAGCGCGCATCCAACGCGCTCTTGTCCTGCGGCGACAGGGCCGCAAGCGACTTGGCGCTGGCCGCCAACCGTTCCACCACGTCCGGATGCGCCGCCAGGAACTGCTCCTGCAAGGCCGGCGACAGTGCGCGCAGCGCGCTCCACGCGTCGACCGCCGTGACGGTGGCCGGCAAGGCCGGCACCTGCTGGCGCACGAAGGCCACCAGCGCCAGGATGTCGGCCGCCGACTTGTGGGCCGCCAGGAAGGCGCCCTGCTGGCTCGGCGCCATCGCGTTAAACACGCTCAAGGCTTCGGCGCCGGTTAGATCGGCCGGCAAATCGTGGCGCGCGGTGAGCACATAGGCGATCAGGTCGCGCTGGTCGGGCGCGGACAGCGAAGCGGGCGAACTGGACACGTCGCTGACGGAACCGAACTTGCTGGCGTAGGCGACGAAGGCGGCGTAATCGGGATGTGCGCCGCCGGCCACGACGTTGATGCCGGCCCCGCCCTCGTCCAGATACGGGTTATCGAGATTGCCGCGCGTGACCAGGCCGGCGCCATTACCCAGGTCCACATTGCGCCCCGCGCTCAGATCGACCCGGCCAGCTCCCGTGACGACGTGTCCGACCAGGCTGGGACTGGTGGTGGTGCTGTCGATGAAATCGCGCCCGGCCGTGATGCTGGTAACATCCAACGCGCCGTTGTGCTGGATGCGAAAGCCCAGGTCGCGGATATCCCCGCCGGCCGAGATCTGCGCTGCCTTGGGCAGGCTGAGCGTGGTCGCGTTGCCCAGTTCGCCGACCAGGTCGCCCGTCAACGCGATGATGTGCACAGGCTGCGTGTCGCCCGCGTGCAGATTGCCCAGCTGGTGGGCGGCGATGCCGCTGGCCGAGCCGACCAGGCTGTCCAGATAGCTCTTGGAAAACAGCGTCGGCGCGCCGGCCTGCGAGCCGGCCGCCGGATCGTTGTCGAGCATGCGAATGCCGCTGTTGCTGTTATGCAGAGTGATGTCCCCCTTGGCCAACAGGTCGAGCTGCCCGCGTGGGCTGGCGGCCAGAACAAAACCGTTAACCGAGGTCAGGTCGCCGCTCAGCGCCACCGCGCGCAGGCTGGACGGCGCCAGCAGGTACAGCCCGGCCAGGTCGTCGATCAGGCCCACCGACGCGGCGCTGGCATCGCGACTCACACCGGCCCGGTTCAGGTCGCGCGCGTTGCCCGAATAGCGCAGATTGCCGCCGATGGCCGTCAGCGTCACCGCGCTGTTGTCGGTGTAGGTGGAGAACTCGCTGAACTGGGCAAATTTCTGCCGGTAGTCCAGGTCGATCTGTTTGTCCTCGGCGCTGGCGACGCGGTTCACGTCAAAGTTCTTGGCGTTGTACAGAAAGCCGCTACCGGTGCCCCGGTTGACCAGGCTTTGCGCCGTCATGGTCGGATTGAAGGCCGTTTCGATGGCCAGGTTATTGCCCGCGCTGACATCAAGGCGCGCGTCGCCCAGTGCCAGGATGGGATTGAAGGGCGCCAGGTCCGGCCCGAACGGCGCCGCCGAGGCGTTGCCCGCGCCGATGGAACCGTCGGCGTGGATGCTGGCCGCGCCCTTTTGCACGTAAAAGCTGCCGCCCAGGATATCGCCGCCGGCGCGCACGAGCAAGTCACCGCCGCCCAGTTCGCGCAGCGCGCCGCCCGGCGCCCCCGTGGCGTAGGCGCTGGTGGCCACGCTGGCCGACAGATCGACCACCCGGCGTCCGGCCACGATGCTGACATCGCCGCCGCCGAAGGTGGCCACACCCTGGTTGAAGTAGTCGTAGCGGGTCCACCAGGCGGTCTTCACGCTGTGCCCGTTGGCCAGCGTTTCATACACCAGGTGATTATCGGCGTCGAGGTGGCTGCGACCCTGGCGGAACAGCCAGTTGTTGATCAACTGCGGCACGGTGCCCGGCAAATAGGCCAGCTCGCCCTGCGTGGCCGGCGTGCCCGGATCGTGGCGCACGTCCGGATCGGGCGGAATGGCCGCGTCGCCGGGCAGCCGGTAGCTGCGGTCGCCCAGGTTGTGCGGGCCGTTGATGTCGCGTCCGGCCGTGATCGAGATGGCGCCGCCGCCCTGGCCAAAGCTGGCCCCGGTCAGCACATCGGCGATCGGTTTGCCCGGCACCGCCGCGCCGCCCCGGTATTGCGTGTTGAGCGCGTTGGTCGGCGCGTCGAAGCTGCCGTCCGCTGGCAAGTCGCTCGCCTGGCCCGCCGTGTACACGCTCGCACCGAACACATTGGTGTCGATCGCGGCCGTGTCCTTGACGTCCAACGTGCCGTTGTTGCGCCAGAAGGTGGCCATGGCCAGCGTCACGTCGCGTCCGGCGGCGATGTCGATGCGCCCGGTTCCGGTGCGCACCAGCGCCACCGGCGCGTCACGCACCGTCAGCGGCGCGGCCGAGGTCGGGCTGCGCGCGGCAAAGCCGAACAGCACGTCGCCCTTGCCGGCCACGACACCGAGCGGATTGGCGCCGCTCAGATCAGCCCCGCCGACCAGCCGGTAGCTGGCCGACGGCCCCGTGCCGAGCTGCCAGTCGGGCATGCCGACAGCGGCCGTCGCCGGCTTGATGAAGCCGTCGCTGATCGAGCCGAGGACCGCCAGATTGCCCGCCGCGCGCAGCGTCAGCGACACTGGCGCGCCGCCGAAGCGCCACGCATGCAAATCCCAGCCCCGCTCGGCCGGATTGGCGGCGAACTCGTTGACCGACACCGTCAGGTCAGCGTCCGAGCGCACTTCAATGCCCGCGCCCAGCGTGACTGTCGCGGCCTGGCCACCCAGCCGTTTGACGATCGCGTCCTTGTTGCCGATGAAGCGTTGCGCCTGCGTGTACATCAAGCCGCTGGTGCCGGCGTCGAGATTCGTGGCCGAGTCGGCCTCGGCGCGGATGCTGTTGGCGGTATACACCTGATAGGCGTCGATCAGCGTCGCCGCGCTGCCTTTGATGCGCGTGTCGAAACGCGCGATGGCCACATCGGCGCCGCCGTTGTCGCCCACGCGCGGCGCGCGCAAAGTCACGCCGCCGTCGCGCGCCGGGTTGATGCCACTGACGTTGATCAGGCCGCCGGCCAGGTCGATGCTGCCCCCGCCGCTGGTGCGCGCGCCGGGCAGATTGTCGCGGCTGGACACGCCGATCAGCACGCGTCCGCCGCTGCCGAGCGAGCCGGCCGCGCTGTCGTTCTGGCCAGTGCCCATGGCCAGCAATTGGGCCCGGTCCGCCAGCGTCACCGAGCCGGCGTTGCCGTTCGCGTGCGCCTGGGCGGCGTACAAGGCGATGCTGCCGCCCTTCGCGCCCGAGGCGTCGATCACGGCGTCGTCGCCGATGCGGATGCTGCCGTTGTCGACCGACAGCGTCAGCTCCTGCGCGGTGATCCGATCGCTGCCGCCCAGCGCCACATCGCCCTGGTGGAAGGTGAACTGACGCGCCTGCGTGAAGCCGGCCTCGTTCAACTGCGCGTTGAGCGCGCCGAACTGGCCGGCGCCACCGGCCGTGTCGGTGCTGAGCACGAAGCGCCCCTGCGCCTGCGCGCGTCCATCGGCACCCGCTTGCGCCGCGCCCTTGAGCGTAGCGCCGATCTGCGCGTAACCGGTGCCGTCGGCGCGGCTGGCGTCGATCAAAATGGTGCCGGCGGCCGCGCCCACGGCCGACACGTCCAGCAGCGCGCCGCCGGCCAGCCTGACCGTGGAGCCCACCAGGTTGATCCGTCCGCCCGGCGCGTACGCCAGCGTGCCCTTGAAATCGGTGGCGCCGCCGGCTGCGCTGAGCGTGCCGCCGGTGATGCTGATGTCGTTCAGCGCCGTCATCGACAACTGGCCCGACGGCGCCGCCAGGTTGGCGTCCGAGACGATGTCATGTCCGACAAACGACAGCGCGCCGCCCATGCCGGGCGCGTTCAGCGCGGCGCCCGCGCCGGCCAACTGCTTCAGGCTCAGCGTCGCGCCGGCGATGAAACTGGCGTCGGCCGCGCTGGCGCTGCCGATGCGCGCCGCCGCCAGCGTCAGGTTGCGATCGCTGCTCAGCTGACCATGCGGTGCGCTGGCCAGCAGTTCGCCGCGCGCGACCAGCAGGCTGTCGAGATAGCCGCGGATGGCGAACATGCCGCTGCCGATCTCGATCTGGCGCGCGTCAATTTGCAGCGAACCGGCGCTGCCGGTTACGGCGGGCGCGCCGCTCGCGTCGGCACGTCCGTTGACGCGCACCAGGTCGGCGGTGAAGCTGGCGTGACGGGCGGCGCTGCCGTAGGCGTTCAAGCCGGCGCCGCTGAGCGAGAGCGTACGCATGGACGGATTGCCCAGCGTAACGTCACCATACAGATTGATGCCCGCGCCATAGCTGTTCAGACTGAGCGCCGACAGGCTTGATAGCATGCGCAGCGCCGCCGTATCAAATTGCACACCGGCGCCGCTGCCGTCTTGCGGCAGCTCGGAACCGAGATCGATGCCGCTCGCGCCGATACCGAGCGCGCTGCCCGCTGCCAGATCGAGCGTGCCTTTGAGCTGCGTGTTCACGCTCGCATCCAGATATGCCGCGCCAGTCGCGCCGACCGTCGCGCCGCTGGCCAGCACCAGCGTGCCGTGCGCAGCGCCGTCGCTGGCGCCGTGCGTCACGGCCACCGCCGCGCCGCCGGACACGCGCACCAGCGCACCGCCGCCATCAAAAACGATGTCGCCGGCGGCGCGCTCGACGGCGCCCGCCGCGCGCACCACGGCGCCCTGCTCAAGGGTGAGCCGGTCGGCCGCGACCAGCACGATTTCCGCGCCGCTCAAGGGATGGGCGCCATTGTTGCTGACAGTGACGCTGGTGGCCAGGTCGGTCAGGTGCATCGCGCCGTCGCGGCTGGAGCGCAGCGCGCCGATCAGCACGCTGTCCGCGCCCAGCCCCGTCAGGTCGTCCGCCACCAGCGTGATGGCGTCGCTGGCGCTTTGATGTTGGTCGCCGACCACACCGATGCGCGGCGCGCTGAAGTCGGCATAACCGCGCCGTCCGCCCGCGTCGGCGCCCAGCTTCATGGCGCCTTGCAAACGCAGGTTGGCGTTCACCGCGCCCCAGGCGAAGGCCAGGTAGCCGCCGTCGACCGGCAGCTCGAACGGCGCCACGCCGGCCACCGTCGCCTTGTTTTTGAAGAAGCTGCTGGCGTCGAAGTCGCCGAATTCGGATTTGCTGCGCACCACTTTGGACGAGGACACGATGAAACCGGTGGACCGGTCCGCCTGCGTGCCCGCGCCGTTTGCGCTGAAGTAGCCGGACACCAGCATCGAGCCGTCCTGCAGCGTCACGTTGCCGGACGCCTGCATGTCGCGCGTATTGGCCGCCACGCTGATGCTAAAGCCGCCGGGCAGCAGCGCGTAATGGGCCGGCAGCAGCGTGTACATGCCGGCCGCCAGTCCCGGCACGCCCGACAGGTAGACGCTGTTGCCAGGGGCCAGACCGGCGTCGCCGTACACGCCGTCGACCGGCGCCACCGCGCCATGGAAATTCGGATTGATCGCATAGATGGTGGAGGCGCCGCCGGCGAGTGCGTCGCCGTCGAGCACGTCGCGCGAGCCGCCCTTGCCGGCCGTGAAAGCGTAGGCATACAGGTGGCCGCCGCCGGATGCGTCGAGCACGGCGCCATCCTCGCTGTCGATCGCCTTGGCGCGCGAGACGATCGCCTTGGCCGGCAAGGCGCGCTCGGTGATGGCCTGATTCGCTTGCGGGTTTTGGGTGAATTTGATCGGTCCCGCGCCGGGAATGAAATAGCTCCAGGCGCTGGCGCCGGCCACCGTGCTGTCGGTGATGGTGCCGAACGGGACATCGCCCACGCCGGCCACCGAGGTCACGCTGCCGTTGGCGTACTTCAGGCTGGCCGTGTCGGCGTCGCCCAGATAGATCGCCCCGAACGGCGCCACCAGCCGGCCCGCCTGCACGATCGTGCTGGCCAGCGCGGTGACGCTGCCGCCGGCCGACAACACCGGCTCGGGCGCGTTGTGGTTTCCGGTGAAGGTCAAGGTGCCGGATTTCGGATCGGCGCCATTGATGCCCACGCTGAGGGTGAAGTCACTCAGCGTCGTCGGGTAGACCTGGGCCGAGTTCAGGTTCAGATTGCCCACCATCGACAACGAGCCGACCGCGTAGCCGGCCCGGTCGTTGGTGCCGCCCGTGCCGCCCAGGCCCAGCAGGCGGATGTCGGCGCTGGCGCTTAAGGTGGCGTCAGAAAAACCCTGCAAGGCGCTATTGCCGATCACGTCGATGGTGCTCGCACCGCGTGTGCTCAGCACGGCGTTGCCGGCCAGGGCCGGACGCACGGTCAGCGGATTGTCCGGGTCGTTGTTGTAGACGGTGCCGGGCAACAGGTAATTATTAAGCTGGAAGCGCGTGTCGGCGCTGCCCAGCCGGATATACGGCGCGTTCAAGGTCAGCGTTTTGGCGCCCACCGCGCCGGCCGACGTACTGCCGGCGATGCTGTCGGCCAGCAGCAGCTGGCTGTCGAGGATCAGCGCGTCGCGCGCGGCGATGGTCAGATTGGCGCTGCCCAGCCCGAAGGCCAGCTGGTCGCTCTTGAATGTCAGGCGCGCGAAGCCGCCCGGCGCAAACGCACTGGCCTGCAGCCAGCCCTGCCCGCCGGGCCGCCCGCCCACATTGGCGCCGTTCTGGCGGTCGATGAAATAGCCCAGGTCGGTCTTGTCGGCGTCGTGCGCGAAGCGCTGCTGGACCACCGCGTCGCCCGGTTTGAGCAGGGTCGGCACGATGCTCTCGGCCGGATTGTCGCCCAGAATATTGAGAATGCGCGCGTTGAGCGGCTGCGCCACGGCGCCCCCGCCCAGCGTGTCGAGCGTGACGCTCAAGCTGCCGCCGTTGGCGTTGGCACCGCCGGCCGCGCCGCGCAGTGTGCCGTCGAACAGCAGGCCGTCGCGGGTATGGATGTCGATGCTGCCGCCCGCGCTGGCCATCTCGGCCGCCGGCGCGTTCAGCCCTGCGGTGCGCATGCGCAGCGTGCCGGCGCTGACGCCGCTGACGTCAAACAGCGCGCCCTGCTCGGCCACGATGTAGGCGCTGGCGCCGAAGCGGCGCCCGCTCGCCGTGTCGATTTCCGTGTCGCCGATTTCGATGCTGCCGCCGGCCAGCAAGTCGCCGCTGGCGATGCCGTCCTCGCTGATCAGCAGGCGTGCCACGCTGCCGTTGGCCAGTATCCGCGCGTGCGGGCCGAACCAGATGCTGCGTTCGGCGCGAAACGGCACCGTCGTGCCGTTCGGCGCGCGCGGCATCAGCAACGCGATATGTCCGCCGGGCGCGCTCAGCGTGCCGTCCACGGTCAACTGTTCGCCGGCCAGCAGGGTCAAACTGGCGCCCGGGTCAAGCAGCACTTGCGCGCCCGTACCAACGGTGAGCATGCCGGCGCTAAAGCGCTTGCCGTCGGCGCTGGCCGGCGCGGCCGGCGCCTGCAAAGTGATGCTGGTGGCGCCGCGCACGGCGCCGCTGCCGCTCAGCTCCAGCATCTGCGTGCTGGCCACCGTGTTCATGGCGCCCGAGCCGATGCGGTTCTGCGCCGCATCGAGCTGCCAGGCCAGCGCGCGCGGCGCGAGCACGGTGCCGGGCGCGACGTCCAGATTGACGTTGGCGCTGATGTCGTAACTGCCAAAGCCGCCCTGCTGAAAGAAGCCAGTCGACAGCGCCAGATCGCCCGGCGCGGCCAATCCGCCGATGCTCACTGTGCGTCCGGTGAGCTTGAGTTTGCCGCCCGCGCCAAAGCCGTAACCGGCCAGCATCACGTCTGCACCGAGCCGCAGCTTCGCGTCCGACGGCACCGGCGCGTCGTTCGGGTTGACCGCTGCCGGCCCGCCCGCCATGGAGACGGCGCCGGCCAGCAGGCTGATGCTGCCGGCATTGCCCAGCACCGTCTTGTTCGCCGCGGTCAAAGAGGCGCCGGCCGAGACGTCCAAACGCACACCATTGCCGACATCGAGTTCGCTGCCCGCTTCGCTGGTGACGCCCTTGACCGACAGATTGAGCGTGCCGCCATTGCGCGCCACGGCGCCGAGCGCGCGCCCGTCTGCGTCGACCGACGCGCCATCGAAGTCGTTGGTCCAGCGCCCGGCCAGGTCGATGGCCACGCCGTCGGCCAGTTGCAGCACGCCGCTGGCCTTGCCGGTGACGCCGCCCGACGGGATGCTGATCGACTGCTTGATGGAGAGATTGCCGCCGGACAGAAACAGGCCGTCGGCGAAGGTGGCGCCGCGCACGCCGGCGCTCAGGTCAAGCTTGCCGCCGGGCGCAAAGGCGACCGGCGCGACGACTTCGATATTGCCGGACGTGACGGCGGTGACGGCGTTAAAGCCCGCCTGGGCCAGCGCGCGCGGATCGAGGTCCAGCCGCGCGGCCAGCAATTGCTGGTCGAGCTGGCTGTTGTCGAACGCAGCGCCCGCAGCGGGCGCGGCGGCCGTGTCGACGCCGCCGATCAGCACATCGCCCGCATAGCCGGCGCCGGCCTTGGTGCCAATTTCCAGCCGCGCGCCCTTCGGAAAATCGGCCGCGCCGAGCTCGCGCTGACGCACCCCGGCCACGCTGGCGCCGGCCAGATCACCCTTCAACACGATGATCGGCGCCGACAGTTTGAGCGCGCCCGCGCTGGCGCCCTGGCGGTAGCCCGCCTCGAAATTGCTGGCGCTGTCGGGCAGGTTCACCAGTGCCGAATACAGTATGCCCGCGCCGGCCGCGCCGATGTCGACCAGACCGTCGTTGAATTTGAACTTGCTGGTATTGACGTAGCCGCCCAGGTAGTCGACTTCGCCGCCGCTGACGTTGATGCGGCTGCCGGGACGGTCGATGATGGCGCCCTCGGCGCTGAGGTTGACGGTACCGCCGGCGGCGGTGAGCTGACCGAGGTTCTTCTCGACCAGCGCCAGCCAGCCGCTGACATTGGCCGCCGTGCCGGCCGCCTTGGCGCCGTTGCGCACGTCGATGCGCGCCTTGCTCGCGTACAGCGGCGACGTGCGCAGCACGACATTGTCGGCCAGCTCGCTGCCGCGCAGATCGACGGTGACGACATTGCTGTCCATCGCCATCAAGGTGTTGGCTGTGCCGGCCACGTCGATCACGCTGCCCGGCGCCAGGTCGACGCGCACGATGTCCTTGAGGGGATTGATGTCGCTGCCGGCCGAACCGGCGCCGTTGTTTTCCGCCAGCCGGCGCGCGCTGATGCTCACGTTGCCATTCGGCGCGAGCAGCTGCGCGTCCTGCTGTAGCGCGATATTCAGGCCATCGAGCTTGACCTCGGACGGATTGAAGGCGGCCGTCGCGGCCACCGTCTGGCGGCTGTTGAAGAAGGCATTTTGCTGCTCGGTCGACAGCCCCAGAAACACGTCCTGAGCCGCCGCCTGGGTCAGCGACGGCGGCAGCTCGGGGCGCAACTTGCGCACGAAGCCGACCAGGTCGTCCAGCGTGGGCAGCACTTGCGTGACGCTGCCCGCGCCCAGCGTCAGCTGGCCGGTGCGGTTGGCCACGACGGGCGAATTGGCCCCTTCGCTGCTGGCCTGATCGCGCGCATACAGGTAAATCGAACCGTTCAGGCTCACCGACGTGGTGGCCGACACGACGCCGTTCTGGTTGACCGCATAGCCGATCATGGTGGCGTTGCCGCGTCCGACCGAGATGCTGCCGCTGGCGCCGTTTTCGGCGATGCCGCTGGCGTTGGCCGGCGCCACATTGGGCGCCGTGCCGGCCGCATCGTTGCTGACCTCGACAACCAGACCGCGCAGCGTCACCGCCTGGGCCGAATCGGGCGCTGCCAGATACACCTTGTTGCCGGCCGCCAGAATCACCTGCCCGTCGGGCGCCGAAAGGCGTCCCTGATTGAGAACGTTCGGTGCGGCCAGCAGGATCAGCCCGCCGTTCGCCGCCGTCAGCGCGGCGCCGCCGTTGCGGTCGCCCTCGACGACGATGGCGCCGGCGTTCGCGCCCACCGATCCCAGCACGGGATTGGTGCCGGGCAGGATCAGGCCGCCGACCACGCGCTGCTCGTCGAACTTCAAACTGCTGGCGATCAGGGTGTTCACGTTGACCTGGCCGGTCTTGCCGAACACGATACCGTTCGGGTTGTAGATATACACCCGGCCGTTGGCGTTGAGCATGCCGTCGATGGTCGTGCGGTTCAGGTTTGCGCCCCCTTCGACCTTGTTGAGCAGCACCGCCGACGCGGACGGCTGCTGGATCGTCAGCGTGGCGGCCGAGCCGATGTCGAAGCTTTTCCAGTTGACGATATTGGTGGGCGCGCTCTGGATGATGACGGCGCCGTTGGGCGTCGGGCGATAATCGATAGCCGCGCCCAGCTGGGTCACCGGCGTGCTGGGCACGGCCTGCGGCGCCGGACGGGTCTGGGCCCACGCCTGGGCGCCCAGCACACCATCGAGCACCAGCAGCAGCGGCAAGCCGGCCGCGCCGGCGCGCCCGAACAGGTTCATCAAGCTGGCGGCGATCGGTGTGGGACGCGGCGATGCGCGGTGCTGCGACGCCGCCCTGGCGTTTTTCTTGTTCATCATCAGAAGCCCCACACTGCGCGCGCATGCACGCGCTTGGCGCCCGCACGGGTGCTGTCGCCGTCCACCAGAGCGCGGGCGGCGTCAATTTCCACGGCCACGCCGCGTGGTGCCGACAGGCGCACACCGAGGCCCACTGCGCGCAGTGTTTCATGCTCGGGCTGGGGATATTGCGCCTGCATCACGGTCAGGCGCGCGCTGTCGAAAAATGCCAGTCCGGCCAGATGCCAGTCCGAGCCGGCGCTGCCGGGACTGTATTGCGGCGTGCGCAGCTCGACGCCAAAGCGCAGGCCCGCGTCGGCGGCGCGCTCGCCTTCCAGATAGCCGCGCACGCTGTCGGCGCCGCCGGCGGTGAACTGCTCGCTGGGCAGCAAGGGGCCCGACGCCAATTGGACGTCGAGCTTGCCCGACAGCGTCCAGCGGCCCAGGTTTTCCGCATGCGACACACTGCTGCGCACGGCCAGAAAACTGGCGCTGGCGCCGGCGCGCTTGGCGTCGAAGGCGTCGTCGTGGTTACCCAGCATGCCGCGCAGGCCCGCGCTCACCGCCAGGTCGACACCGGTGGTGCGCTGCGGCCCGAAACGGCGCGCCGTATAGCTGCCCACCAGCGGCGTGTAGGCGATTTTGGCCGACGTGCCCCCGCCGCCCAGTACCAGCAAATCCTGGCCGACCTTTTTATGGTCCAGCCCCAGCGCCAGGCTGTGCGTGAACTCGGCCGTCGTGTTCAACGGCGCCGTGTAGCGCAGCCCGAAGGTGTCCGAGTTGCCCAGCAAGCCCAGACCGGGCGCGTTGGCCAGGCTGGCAAATTCGCTGCGCGAATGCAGCGCCGACAGCGCCACGGCGTCGCCGTCCTGGCCGACCGGAAACACATACGTCAGCGCGGCCACGCGCGCGTCCGTGCTGCGCTGGGGCGCCGTCTGCAGCGTCAGTCCCAGGCTGTGGCCGCGCTGCCATAGATTATCGTAGCGCAGCGACGCCGCAACGCGCTGGGCGGTCGTGTTGGGCGTCTGGCGATTGCTGTATTCGATGCTGCCGTGCACCGGCAACTGGTCCTCGGCGTCCAGTTGCACCTCCACCGTGCCCGGCAGGCGGCCGGCGCGCAACACCGGCGTCAGCTTGACGTTCGGGTTGCGATTGAAGGCGGCCAGTTGCTGCTGCACCTTGTTAAAGTTGGGCACATTACCCTCGGCCAGTTCCGGGATGCGCGCCTTGATGTCGCTGGGCAGCGTGTATTCGGCGCCCTTGACGCGCAGCCGTTCGATGCCCGCTTCGACGACGTGCAGCGCGACGGCGCCAGCATCGACGCTTTGCTCGGGAATCGACACCACCACCGTCAGATAGCCCGCCTCATGGTAGACCTGCTCGAGCGCGGCGCGCGCGCCATCGACATCGGCCAGCGTTTTTCCTTCGCCCAGAAACGGCGCCATCGTGTTCTCGATCACCGGATCGGCCAGCAGGCTGTTGCCGTCGACAATATATTCGAAGACATCGAAACTGGGCGCCTTGGCCGCCAGCGGCGCCGGCTGCACGCCCGCTTGCGGGGAGTCGGCGCCGGCCGGCGCGCAGGCCATTGCGGACAGACAGGCCGAGGCGATCAGCAGCACAATGCGGGGCGACGAGCGGGACAGCGAGGTAATGGAAGTTGAATTATGCATAACGACAAAGTATATGAATCTAGTGTTACCGGATCATGAATAAATGCTCACATTTTCCGTCCTGGAACACGGCGTCTGTGCGGCGCGGCGCCGGCCTGCGGGCGTGCGCTGCGCGCACCAATAAAAAAAACGATCACCTGTGGAGTGACCGTTTTTTAGGGTGCCAAACCGGCGCGCGCAAACGCGCCGGTCTATGCATTACAGGCCCTTGATCAGCGGCGAGCAGTTGTTGTGAGCGGTGCGTTTGACTTTCGATTGCAGCGCGCTACGACCGGTTGCGCCGTCGATGTACGCCAGACCAGCGAGGTTATGCTGGTTGGAGTTTTGCAGACCGGCGATGACGGCGTTGGTCAACAAGGTTTTGTCGATTTTTTGCACTTTGGCGTAGGTGACGGCCGAAGCGATCATGGCAAAGCCGTAGTCGCCGCTGGCGATGGCGTCACGGTTCATGCCGTTGTTGAGTGCATCGTGGTTGCGCGCGTCGGCGATCGGGCTCACGCCGTCAAGCTTGACGTATTTCCATTGGGTCGATGCGCTAGGCTCAACCTTGCCCAGTGCGATGACGCCGATGGCGAAGCCTGGCAAGTTCAGGTCGGTGATGACATCGTCGCCGACGGCCCACTCATTGACCGTCAGGCCAGCGCCCGAATCGGCGGTACCGATGACTGGCAGCAGACCACCAAACACGCCCTTGATTGGCTTACCCTTGAGCATGTTGGTGCCGCAAGCGTTGTTCGCGAAGTAGATGTTCGACGACGCTTGGGTACCGGACAGGTCGTCGCGACGGTCCAGACGCAGTGCTGCGGTGCTGCCAGGGATCAGGGCGGCGGCCGATTTCAGCGAACCGGTCACCAGGCTGGCGTAGGCGGCGCGCGAAATCGATGGCTTGTCGCTGGCGCTCAGGCCTTGGTCAGCTTGCAAAGCGGCGTACAGATCGGCGCTGACGGCGACGCCGAAACCTTGCAGTGCCAGTGGCGTTGCGACGACGGTGGTCAAGGCGTTCTTGGCCAGCACGTTGAGTTTGTACAGTTCGACCGGAGCGACGTCGGAAATCGCGATATCGACCAGCATCGGCGCCTTGGCATCGCATACCAGCGAATTGGCGATGGCGCCGTTTTGCACGCAGGTGCCCGCCTTGCCGGCTTTGACGTCCGGACCGACGCTCATCACGAGCGCTTCAGCGACATTCTTGGTGGCGTCCTTGGGATCGAACTTGGCCAGCATCTGCGACACGCCAGCGGCCGAACCGTTGAATTTGTTGTAGACGACGAACAGACGCTTCGATGCGCCGCCGGTCAGTTCAGCTTTCGACATGCCGTACCAGGCTTTGATGTTGCCTTGCTGGGTCAGTTTGTCCTCGGCGTTGTTGCGCACCGCTTCGGTCGAGGCCAGTGCGATGATCGGCGTGACGGAGGTGTCGAACAGGTCGGCGGCGGCGATCGCATCGACGCCTTTGGCCAAGGCCGACGAGCCGCCGATGTACAACACTTGCTCAGGCGCGCAGGTATTGACCAGGTTTTCGGCGGCGGTTTTCGCGCCGGCCGTTGCAGTCGCATCGGTCGCGCTGGTGACGCAGACAACCGGGGCGACGGCAGCGAAGGCGGCCGACGAGCAAACAGCCATGACGGCGGCGGCGATAAATTTGATTTTCATGATGATCCTATAAATTAG
Source organism: Burkholderiales bacterium (assembly GCA_038207625.1). Lineage (GTDB taxonomy): Bacteria > Pseudomonadota > Gammaproteobacteria > Burkholderiales > Burkholderiaceae_D > JBBQZO01. The sequence goes on from JBBQZO010000040.1 coordinate 38,614, forward strand.
ATGGGGGAATTAAGTAAATTCTGTCAAGAAAGCCTTCCTATTCGCATCCTTCGTTTGCCCCGAAGAAGCGCACTACATAGCCCCGTATGCCCCGGAAACCATCTGCCATTGCTTAGGAAATCGTTGCCAAGCGCTTGCCGTTTTCCAGCGCCATGCAAGATGCTGTTGGCCGGTAGCGCCCGTATCAATTTCCCAATGAACGATATGTTATCCACATGATTCGACGATATTCACCGTTATCATTCCAACATTGATGAGCCGAATGGCTCATCCGCCGTGAGCCGTTTGATCTGCGGGTACGCGCGCCAAGGGCAAGCGCGGGCGTACCGTGGCGGCAGCGCGATGCACCCGCACCGCGCGGCGTGGACTTGCCCGTTTGCGTGCACAGGGAAATGGTTGCTGATCGCTGCGAGGAGAAGCGTCGGGATGGGTGGCGAACAGAATTGTCCGAACAAACGGCGCGCTCATGCGCGGAGCGCGGAGCCCGATGCGCGCATGACGTGTGCCGATCGCCCGGAATCAGGCACGTCGGTCAAGGTGCGGTGTGGATCAAGCCGGTCTGGCCCGGTGTGGTGCGCGCGCGCCTGAAGCGCCCAGCCGATGCGCCAAGGTCGATCGGTTCACAAGTGCGGCGCCGGTCCGCGCGGCGTGCGGCGCTCACGCGTTGCGGTCGTCCGGGCGCGACTTGGTGCACGCGTTGCGGCTATCCGGGCGCGACGTGGTGAACGCGTTGCGGCCATCCGGGCGCGACGTCGTGCACGCGTTGCGGCCATCCGGGCGCGCCATGCGCACCGGCGCCGCGCCCACGCCGGGCGCCGGGCGTGGCACCGCAGCGCGAGCGCCCTGCCCGGACGCATTGTGCGCATTGGCCGTCTTGGCAGTGCGCGCCGGCACGCTCAGCTCAGAAGGTTTCCCAATCGTCGTCCGGCGCGGCAGCGCGCGGCGCCGGCTGGCGCGTGACCTTGCGCTGCGCGCCGCGCTTGCCCTCACTGTCCGGCGCCGGCGTGGCAAGCACCACGGCGCGTTCCCGGCCGGCAGGCGGCCGCCCGCTCGCCTGCCCCGGCGCCAGCGTAAATACGCCGACCACCTGGGCCAGCGCGGCGGCCTGCTCTTGCAGCGACGCGGCGGCAGCGGCAGCTTGCTCGACCAGCGCGGCGTTCTGCTGCGTGACCGCGTCCATTTGCGTGATCGCTTCGTTGATCTGATCGATGCCCGAGGTTTGCTCCTGACTGGCTGCCGTGATCTCCTGCATGATGTCGGTGACGCTCTTGATGCTGACGACGATGGCCTGCATGGTCGAGCCGGCCTGGGCGACCAGTTTCGCACCGGTGCCCACCTTGTCGACCGAGTCGCCGATCAGCGCCTTGATTTCCTTGGCGGCGGCCGCCGAGCGCTGCGCCAGATTGCGCACTTCGCTGGCGACGACGGCAAACCCGCGTCCCTGCTCGCCGGCGCGCGCCGCCTCGACGGCCGCATTCCGCGCCAGGATGTTGGTCTGGAAGGCGATCCCGTCGATCACCCCGATGATGTCGACGATCTTGTTCGACGAGCCGTTGATGGCGTCCATCGTGTCGATCACCTGGGCGACCACGGCGCCGCCCTGAACGGCGATTTCGGACGCCGAAATCGCCAACTGGTTAGCCTGGCGCGCGTTGTCGGCGTTCTGTTTGACGGTGCTGGTCAGTTCCTCCATCGACGACGCGGTTTCTTCGAGCGAACTGGCCTGCTGCTCGGTGCGCGACGACAGATCGAGGTTGCCGCTGGCGATCTGGCCGGACGCGGTGGCAATTGTATCGGTGCCGCTGCGCACCTGCGCGACAATGCCGACGAGGCTGTCGTTCATGTCTTTCAATGCCTGTATTAACTGGCCCGTCTCGTCGCTCGACCTGACCTCGATGCGGCTGCTCAGGTCGCCCCCGGCGACGGTCTGGGCGATGCGCACCGCCGCCTGCATGGAACTGACTAGCCGGCGCACAATGACCATGCCCATCCACACCACCAGAGCGATCACTGCCAACGCGATTCCCCCGGCCATCCGATTGGCATTGCTCAGTGTCTCGGCGGCCTCGTCGGCCCCCTTCTTGCCAAGGTCGGCGTTAAATTGACGATGTGCGTCGAACGCCTTGCCCAGCTTGGAGAACCCGGCCTGATTGGCCATCACCAGCGCGCGCGCCTCGTCCGCCTTGTCCTGGTCGGCCAGCGCCAGCGCCTTTGCGCGCAGCCCATCGTACTCGCCCAGTGCCGCACGGTCTTCCTGCAGCAGGGCGCGATCCCGGTCACTGGAGATTTCATCCTTCTCGTATCGGTTCAGCGTGGCGACGATGGCGGCGTGACTGGTCTCGATCGAGGCGCCCATTGAGGCCCGGCCGGCGGCGTCTTTTTCCGCCATGTACTGCCAGACCTGAACGCGCATGTGGGCCAGCGACGTCGCAGCGTCGTCGATGACCAGCAAACTGGGAATCGTGTTCTCGTTGGCGTAATTGGTGGCGACGTAGACCTTGTTTAGTTCGAACATGCCGAGACCGGTCAGACTGACCAGTCCTAGCACAGCGGCGCCGATCAGCAGGTACAAGCGTTGAGCGATGGTCATGTCTCGATCTCTTTCTTGTCAATGTATGTGGAAAATGCGCGCCGTTCCGGCATTGCCAGCCGCGTCTCCCAGCGATGCGCACTGTGCAGTTTCGAAATAAGCATCCGCCAAACGGACTCGCCGATTCGTTGATGTAAATCAAGAACAGGTCAATTAGGCGATGACAGGCGTTTAAATTTTGCCGGTGGAATACACTATATCTGTGCTCTGTCCGAGAGCAAGAATATTCATGGTCATTCGATAATTTACTCAAGGAATCAAACCACACTGGCCAGCATACGGCCAAGCGCGCCACACGCTGGCGCGCTTGGCGCTGCTGCGCCCGCTGGCGAGCAAGCGCTATCGAATCGGGAAATGGCCGGCTGGCCCGCGCGGGAAACGCTTTGGCATGGCCGCTGCGGCTCGTCGGGCCGCGCTCGCCAGGACAGCGCGCATTACTGCTTGCCGCTGCCCGCTGAAGGGCAGGCGCTGGCAGTCTCCAATAACGTGAATTATCCGCACAGGCGGCTCGCCCTTGTCAATCACTGATGCGCGGCGACGCGATGCGCGCACACGGGATACTGCCATCGCCAGAAAACCGACGCACCTGGCAACGCGCCATGCGGATCAAGCTGTCCGGGCGCCATGGGTCGTGCGCCTGCAAGAGTGCCCGCATGGGCGCGCCCCACTGGTGCGCGACGATTAACGATGGCAAGCCAGCGACATGCGCCGGCGTGTGCGTGCCGCGCTCAGGCGTCGAATCGGGCGGGACGCGCCGGACGTCCACGCGGCGCGGCAAGGCCGGGCTGGCGCCCGGGGCGCCGGGCGTGGCGCCGACGCGCGGGCGCACCGGCCCGGCGCGCTGGCGGCGCCGCCAGCCGATGCCGGCAAGCCCCGGTCAGAACGATTCCCACTCGTCGCCCGCGGCGAGCGCTGACGGCGCCGGCTGGCGCGCGCGTGGCCCCTGCGCGCTGCGCTTGCGCGCCTTACCGGGCGTTGGCATGGCAAGCACCACCGCGCGTTCGCGCCCGGCGCCCGCCCGCCCGGCCGCCTGCCCTGGCGCGAGCGTAAATACACTGACCACCTGAGCGAGCGCGCCGGCCTGCTCTTGCAGCGACGCGGCCGCCGCAGCGGCCTGTTCGACCAGCGCCGCGTTCTGCTGCGTGACCGCGTCCATTTGGGTGATCGCTTCGTTGATCTGCTCGATGCCCGAGGTCTGTTCCTGACTGGCCGCCGTGATCTCGTGCATGATGTCGGTCACGTTTTTAATGCTGACGACAATGGCCTGCATGGTCGTGCCCGCTTGCGCGACCAGCTTGGCGCCAGTGTCGACCTTGTCGACCGAATCGCCGATTAACATCTTGATTTCCTTGGCGGCGGCAGCCGAGCGCTGGGCCAGATTGCGCACTTCGCTGGCGACGACGGCAAAACCGCGCCCCTGCTCGCCGGCGCGTGCCGCCTCGACGGCCGCATTCAGCGCCAGGATGTTGGTCTGGAAGGCGATCCCGTCGATCACCCCGATGATGTCGACGATCTTGTTCGACGAGCCGTTGATGGCGCCCATCGTGTCGATGACCTGCGCGACGACGACGCCGCCCTGGACGGCAATTTCGGACGCCGAGATCGCCAGCTGGTTGGCCTGGCGCGCATTGTCGGCGTTCTGTTTGACTGTACTGGTCAACTCCTCCATCGACGACGCGGTCTCCTCGAGCGAACTGGCCTGCTGCTCGGTACGCGACGACAGATCGAGGTTGCCGCTGGCGATCTGGCTGGATGCGGTGGCGATCATGTCGGTACCGCCGCGTACCTGGCCGACGATGCCAACGAGGCTGTCGTTCATGTCTTTCAGTGCCTGGATCAACTGGCCCGTCTCGTCGTTCGACCTGACTTCGATGCGGCTGCTCAGGTCGCCCGAAGCGACCGTGCGCGCGATGCGCACCGCCGCCTGCAAGGAACTGACCAAACCGCGCACGATGAAGATACCCATCGCCATCACCAAGGCGATCACCACGACGGCGATCCCGACCGCCATGCGATTGGCATCGGTGAGTATCAGGCGGCCTTGCTCGGCCCCCATCTTGCCCGCTTCGACGTTGTATTGGCGATGCGTATCGATCGCCGTGGTCAGCTTGTTCAAGGTCGCCTGATTGGCGATGAGCAGCTCGCGCGCGCCGTCCGCCTTGTCCTCGTTGCCCAGCGCCTGCGCTTTCGCGCGCAGCGCATCATAGTCGCGCAGCGCGGCGCGGTCGGCCAGCAACAGCGCCTTATCCTTGTCATCATTGAGTTCGTCACGCTCATATTTATCCAGCGCCGCGACCACGCTCACGTGGCTCGCCTCCATCGACGCAGTCTCCTTGCTGCGTTCGGCCGGATCCTTGCTCGCCAATACTTGCCACAGCTGGAAGCGCATTTGTGCCAGTGGATCGGATACGGCATCGAGCGCCAGCAAACCGGGGACCGTGTTGACGTTGGCGTAATTGGCCGCTGCATAGACCTTGTTCAATTCATAGACGCCAAGACCGGTCAGACTGGCCAGTCCGAGCACGACAACGACGATCAGCAAATACAGGCGATGGGCAATAGTCATTTCCGAGGCTCTTTCAGGTGGATGATCCAAGCACGCAGATTGCGCGCAGCCGCTGGCGTTGCACGGCGATTGCGATGCCCGATTGAGCATCCGCGTGCACACGAGCAAGAAACGTTGATCCCCATCATAACCGCGAAGACTAACTCATAGTATGTAAAATTTGTTTACCAAAAGACACAGCTGCGCGGCCGACCAGTCCGCCGCCCGACGCTCTGCTGCGTCAACAAGTCATTTGAATCATTGCGCGGTGGCGGGCGAGTTGTCCGGCGCGTGGCGTGCTCGGCGAGCGACGCGGGGTCGTACTCGGCAGTCCCGGGCGCGCTTGCGCCGGGCGTCGCCGACATCGTGCCCAGCTGGCGCCGCGATTTATTGCGCGGCACCCTTGGACGGCGGGCAGGCGCTGGCCGTTTCCAGCAACTTCGTCTGGTCCGGCGCGTAGCCGCTCAGCGCAGCCTTGGCCAGTTCGACGTCCTTGCCCAGTTCCGTCAGGTAGCGCGTGCGCTCCTCGCTTTGCCATTCGCCGTCGGAAAAGCTCTTGGCCGGATAGCTCTTGCTGACATAGGCAGGACCGACGATGCGCGCCATCAGCGCCCGATCGGGATCGGTGTCCTCCTTGAGCAGATAGCCGTCGATATCGCGCAGCGTGAGCGGAAACACCGGCTCGGCATCGCGCATCAGTTTACCGAACACGGTCAGGCGCACTTCGCGCGTGCCCACCGCCAGCGTATCGTTGAAGGTGGCCAGCGCGAACGGGTGGCCCTTGGCGTCGTCCACCCTGCCGGTGACGATGTAGCGACCGGCGCGCCGCACCTCGGCCTTCATGTAAAAATTCAGCGAACCGTTTTCCTGCGCCTCGCGGATCTGGCCCGACCAGGTGGCCGGGATCTCGGGCGTGTAGATGACGTCAAACAGCACCACGCCGGTGCGTTCGCCGACGCTGTATTTGACCTCGGTGCGGATGGTGCCGTTAAAGCCGGCCAGACCCGTTTGGGCCGGTGCCAGCAGGCCCGAGAACACGCCATCGCCGGCCACCGCGTCGGCACCAACGCCGCCGTCGGCGAACGCCAGCGTCACCGGCGCGACCTCGCGCTGGCCCTGAAAATTGAGGCCGCGTGCCTGCGCGCGCGTGACGAACAGCGGCAGCTTGCGGCCCTCGTTGTCGGTCGCCGTCAGCGAAAACGCGGCCGCTTCGCCGGACGCCAGAAACACCCGCGACTGGCTAGTCGAGATGCGCACCGACGCGTCGGTGCCGCCGCCGTCCTTGCGCATCGCATGCGATTCGGTCACGGGGTCGTTGGGACGAACCTGGTCGGGATGTTCGCTGATCGGGCGCGAGCTGTTCGGATAGCGCGTGCCGTCGCGGTAGCTGCACAAGGTGTGGCTGACCAGCTCAAGTTGCTGGACCAGCTCCGGCAGGCGATTCGCACGCTCGGCCGGCGCCGGCTGGGCGGCACCGGCCGGAAGGCCATCGAACCAGGCCGGCGCACGCGGCGCGCTGCCCGCTTGCCGGGCCGGCGCGGCCGGCGCCGCAGCGCCCGATGGCCACCACCACAGGGCGGCGGCCAACGCAACGAGCGCGACGAGCGCGCCGGTCAACGCTGCCCGGTGCCGACGCAGCCAGCCGGGTGGCGTGCCGGACGGCGTGCCGGACGGCGCCGCGGCGCCAGGGCGTTTCGGCCGTTTAGAGGGCACTACTGACCATGGCGCTGCGGACCACGGAAATGATGCCCTGCCAGTTACCGTTGGCGTAGTGGTTATACGCCTCGGCGTCGTCGCGGAACAGCACCGAATGGTAGCCCCACTTCGACGTGCCGCCCTCGTTGGCGGCGGTGCCCATCGTCAGGTCGTTGCAGAACCAGTCACTGGGATTGCAAAATGCCGCGCCCGACGAACCGGACACGCCGCCCGAGCTGTGATACGCGACGGCCTCGTCGTCCTGGCCCGGCAAGATGCCCGAATAGAGCGTGCCCTTGGCGCCGGCATACATGTAGAACCACACATTGTGGGTGTCGTTATGGTTATACATGGCGCGCGCGGTGGTGGTCTTCAAGTCCTTCACCAGCGGCTCGGAGGTGGTCCACGAGCCAGCGTCGGACAGCTCGGAGCCGCCTGCGGCGCCGGACGCGGCGCGCACCCATTTGATGTTCCAGCCGACCTGGCTGGTGCCGTCCGAATTGCCGCACACACCGCCGGCGGCCGGGCTGGCGTTCTTCTTCATGCGCGACGAGCCGCCGTAGTTGGCCAGCGTGTAGCCCATCATCAGGTCGCCCGCGCTGTGGGTAGCCACATAGCACCAGTTCTGACCCGTGCAAAAGCAATCCATCGCGTCGCGGATCTTGCCGTTTTGCGAAGCGATGCTGTTGTAGCCATCCCAGTTGACGGCCTTTTTGTTCACGCCCGCGTCCGTCGTACCCGGCCCCCAGTAGGTGAAGCTGGCGTAGTCGCCCACCACCCCGCCGCCGCCCCGCCCATTGACCCACAAGGTGTAGTTGGTGGCGCTGGCACTGCTCGATATGGCCAGCAATGCGGTCAACAACAAGGCGGAAACAAGGCGGAATAATCTGGTCATGAACATCTCCTGGAAGAACATGGATGAAATACCGACGCGTCCCATCTCGGTCGCCGATGCGGCGATGGCGGAACTACGCTCAAAGCATCATAGGCCTGCGCCGCGTCCCTGTATGCACCGGCCGGCGAGGTGGCTCGCAAAGTTAGAGGGCTGTCTCTAAATGCCAACTGACTGTCGCGCCGCAGCCACGCCAACGTAGCGGCACGCACGCTGTGCGCAGCACGACCAGTCCCGTGCGGCCAGAACACCGGTCCATGAACAAAAAGCTGCCCGCCGGCCGGCGCTTACAATTTATTGCAAAATACGCAAAGAGGCTGAGGGACGCGCGCTGCCTGGCGCGTTAGTATGGGGCTCGTCTAGCGTCGCGGCCCGCGCCGCCGGGCGCCGGGTTGGGCCGCTGCGGCCAGCCTGAACCGCTCATCCACCGGAGCCCGTTTCCATGTCATCGACCGTCCTCGTCGTCCTGCGCACCAGCGCCCTCGCCTGCCTGCTCGGCGCCTGCGCGAGCGCGCCACCTGCGGGCGCGCCGGCGAGTGCACACACGGTGGCCCTGCTCAATCGCGTCACCTGGGGCGTCAACTACACCACCGTGCAACAGGCCAGCGGCGTCGGCATCGAGCGCTATCTGGATGAACAATTGCATCCTGGCCCGGCCCGCATGGCGCCGGCCGTGCAGGCGCAATTGGCGCTTCTGGCCAGCGGCCAGCGCCCGCTCGACCAGCTCATCTTCGCGCTTGAGCAGCGCCGCAAGGATGCCGACGCAAACGCCGACGACGATGCCAAGAAGGCGGCCCAGCAGGCTTACCAGCAGGAGTTGAACCGGCTCGCGCGCGAGGCGGCCAGCCGCTCGCTGCTGCACGCGATCTACTCACCGAACCAGTTGCAGGAGCAGATGACCTTGTTCTGGATGAACCATTTCAGCATCCACCAGGGCAAACACAATCTGCGTGCGATGGTGGGCGACTACGAGGACACGGCGATCCGCCCGCACGCGCTGGGCAAATTTCGCGATCTGCTGGCCGCCACCGTGCACCATCCGGCCATGCTGCGCTACCTCGACAACGAGCAGAACGCGGCTGGCCACATCAACGAAAACTACGCGCGCGAGCTGATGGAACTGCACACGCTGGGCGTGGACGGCGGCTACAGCCAGCGCGACGTGCAGGAACTGGCGCGCGTGCTGACCGGCGTGGGCGTGAACCTGGGCCCGAACGCGCCCACCGTGAAGCGCGAACTGCAGGCGCAATACCTGCGCCAGGGCCTGTTCGAGTTCAACCCGAACCGGCACGACTACGGCGCCAAGCAGTTGCTGGGCCAACCGCTGCACGCGCGCGGCCTGGCCGAAGTGGACGAGGCGCTCGAGCGGCTGAGCCGTCATCCGGCCACCGCGCACTTCATCAGCCGCAAGCTGGCGCTGTACTTCGTGGCCGACGACCCGGCGCCGGCGCTGGTCGAGCGCATGAGCGCGGCCTTCCTGCGCAGCGACGGCGACATCGCCGAGACGCTGCGCACGATGTTCGCAGCGCCCGAATTTAGCGCCTCGCTGGCACACAAATTCAAGGATCCGATGCACTACGCGGTATCTGCCGTGCGCCTCGCCTACGACGAAAAAACCATCCTCAATTGCGGGCCGCTGCTGAACTGGCTCGCGCGCATGGGCGAACCGCTGTACGGGCGCCAGACGCCGGACGGCTATCCGCTGACGCAATCGGCCTGGGCCAGCCCGGGCCAGATGACGACGCGCTTTGAAATCGCCAAGGCGGTCGGCGCCGGCAGCGCCGGCCTGTTCAAGACCGACGGCCCGCAGCCGATCGAGCAGGCCGCCTTCCCGCAACTGTCGAACGCACTGTACTACCAGTCGCTGCAACAGACGCTCAGTGCGGCCACGCGCCGCGCACTGGAGCTGGCCGCCACGCCGCAGGAATGGAACACCTACCTGCTGGCCGCACCCGAGATGATGTACCGCTGACGATGTACCGCTAACACCACGGAGAGCATGATGAAACGCCGCACACTACTGAACACGCTGGCCGCCCTGCCGCTGGCCGCCGTCACCGGACAACTGTGGGCCGCCCCGGCCACCAGCAACCGCTTGCTGGTGGTGTTCCTGCGCGGCGGCTACGACGCCAACACTCTGCTGGTGCCGGTGGCAAGCAAGTTGTATTACGAAGCGCGCCCCAATATCGCCATCGCCGCGCCCGGCGGCGGTCCCAACGCGGCACTGGCGCTGGACGCGAACTGGGGCCTGCACCCGGTTCTCAAGGACAGCATCTTTCCACTGTTCCAAAGCGGCCAGGCCGCCTTCATCCCGTTCGCCGGCACCGACGACACCTCGCGCAGCCACTTCGAGACCCAGGACACGATCGAGCTGGGCCAGGCGCTGGGCGCCAACCGCGACTACCGCTCGGGCTTTCTGAACCGGCTGGCCGAGACGCTGGGCGCGGGCGCGCTGGCGTTTACCGACCAACTGCCGTTGATCATGCAAGGGCGCATCCAGGTACCCAACACGGCGCTGCGCACGCTGTCCAAACCCTCGGTCGACACACGCCAGAGCGCCATCATCGCCGACATGTACAAGGACACGGCGCTGGCCCAGCCCGTCAACGAAGGTTTTACGGTGCGCGCCGACGTGATGCGTGAAATGGCCGGCGAAATGGAGGCGGCCAACCGCAACGCCATCGCCGCCAAAGGTTTCGAGCTGGAGGCGCGCCGCATCGCCCGTCTGATGAAGGAAAAATACACGATCGGTTTCGTCGACGTGGGCGGCTGGGACACCCACGTCGGCCAGGGCGGCGCGACCGGCTATCTGGCCGACCGGCTGGGCGAACTGGGACGCGGTCTGGGCGCTTTCGCGCAGGAGATGGACAGCGCCTGGCGCAACACGGTGGTGGTCGTGATCAGCGAATTTGGCCGCACCTTCCGCGAAAACGGCAACCGCGGCACCGACCACGGCCACGGCTCGGCCTACTGGGTGCTGGGCGGCGCGCTCAAGGGCGCACGCATCGCCGGCGAACAACGGCGCATCGAGGCGGCCACGCTGTTCCAGAACCGCGACCTGCCCGTGCTCAATGAATACCGCGCCGTGTTCGGCGGCCTGCTGGCGCGCATGTACGGCCTCAACAGCGCCCAGCTCGAGCATGTCTTCGCCGGCGTCAAGCCGCGCGACCTTGGGCTGGTCTAGCCGCGCGCGGCGCGACGCGCCCAAGCACCACACGGGCGATGGATCGCGCCGATGCAAAATCGCCCGTCCGCGCAATCACAGCGCCGAGCGCAGTCCCATCGCGCTGATCAGTTCGGCTTCAAATCATGCACATGGATGTACCCTAGTTGCAATCTGAAAAAACGTTGTGTACCATTTCCGCGCCGGGCCGAGAACGCGCGTCGCGTTCCTGCCATAGTGCCCGCAATGGCCATCGGGCGCGCCGCAGTCTGACTCCCTGCGTATTGAGATCGGGCTCATCTGGGCCGTTTTACACACACCGTCACTACACTAACAAAGGACTTAACATGACCCGCTGGCGTGCCGCCTCCATCCATTTGGGCCTGAGTTTGAGCATTTTCGTCCTGTTCCTGGCACAAACTTTTTTAGTCTGGTATCCCGTGCCGTATTTTTCTGCCATGGGCATCTGGGGCCTGCTGGGCTTACTCGCCGGCGTCGACGTGCTGCTCGGACCGGCCCTGACCTTGCTGGTCTTTAAATCGGGAAAGAAAAGCCTGGCATTCGATCTGACCGTCATCACCATGGTCCAACTGGCCGCGCTAGGCTACGGTGGCTGGACTGTGATGATGGCGCGCCCCGTGTTTGTGGTGTTCGACGGCAACAAATTCGCCGTCACCACGGCACTGTATGCCAATAAAAATCCTGCGGCCGCACCCGCGTTTCGCCAGCCGTCATTGTTCGGCCCGGTATTTGGATACACCAAGTACGCTGAAAAGGATCTTTTCCACTATATTCTCAAGGCCGGCGTGGGCGATCGGCAAGCCGCCATCATTGCCGATTACCAGCCGTTTGAGGGCAACGAAAGCAAGGTCGTGGCGGCGGCAAAACCACTGGCGGCCTTCGCCAGCCAAGCGGCCGGGAAAACCCCACAGTTTCGCGCCTACCTGGCTGCGCATCCGACCGAGCAACGCCTGGCAGTCAACATCAGCTGGCGCGATCAGGACGGCATCGCCCTCCTCAACGCCAAGACGGCGTTACCGGAAACCATCGTCTTGCTGCAGTAAGGTTGGTCTGACCAACCCGCAGCGCAGCGACCGGTGCGCTAGGCGTGCAGCGCAGCGACCGGTGCGCTACGCGTGCAGCGCGCCGGCCTGCGCTGGCGTTGGCGCGGCCACGCGCTTGAGCTTGACCGCCAGCACCGCGACGGCCCCGCACAACAGCAGCGCACCGGCCAGCCGGATCACGTTTTCCGGATTCCCGCCCAGCCAGCTACGGTAGATCAGCGGCAGCGTGAAGATCTGGATGATCATCGGAATGACGATGAACATATTGAAGATGCCCATGTAGACCCCGGTGCGTTCGGGCGGAATGCAGCCGGCCAGCATGATATAAGGATTGCCCATGATGCTGGCCCACGCCATCCCGACCCCGATCATCGGTATGAACAGCAGGACCGGGGTATGGATCAGGGGAATACACAGCATGCTGGCACCGGCCAGCGCCAGGCAGATGCTGTGCATCAGTTTCGGCCCCAACCGGCGCGTGAAGGGCACCAGCGCGAAGGCGGCAACGAAAGCGACGAAATTGTAGAAGGCGCCGACCTGCCCGTTCAGCAACGCCGCGTCGCGAAAGCCTTCGGTGGCCGGGTCGGTCGTGCCGAACAGCGTCGTCGACAACGACAGCGTGATGTATTGCCAGTAGCAGAACATCGCATACCACTGAAACAGCTTGACCAGCGCGAGCTGCTTCATGGTCGGGGGCATCTCGCGGAACGCGCTGGCGATGTCGGCCAGCACGGCCTTCACGCCGGGCCGCTTGGCACCGATGGCGGCCAGCTGCGCCGCGTCCAGCGCCAGCTCGGGCGTGCTGCGCACGCTCCACAGCACGCTGGCGATCGAGAACACGGCGCCGATCAGGAAAGCGGCTATGACGATATGGGGAATATGGCTGGCATTGGTGGCGTTTTTGTTCATGCCAAACCACACCAGCAGCGACGGCGTCAGATACGCCAGCGTCTGGCCCAGCCCCGTGAATGCGCTTTGGGTGAGAAAGCCCAGCGAGTGCTGGGGCGGCGCCAACTGGTCGCTGACGAAGGCGCGGTAGGGCTCCATCGTCACGTTGTTGGCCGCGTCCAGTATCCACAACAGGCTCGCCGCCATCCACAGCGTGCTGCTAAACGGCATGGCCAGCAGGCCCAGGCTGCACAACAGCGCGCCGATCAGGAAGTACGGCGTGCGCCGGCCCCAGCGGCTGACGGTGCGATCGCTCATCGCGCCGATCAGCGGTTGCACGATCAGGCCCGTCACCGGTCCGGCCAGCCACAACAGCGGCAGGCTGGCCTCGTCGGCGCCGAGGTATTTGTAAATCGGACTCATGCTGCTTTGCTGCAGCCCGAAACTAAATTGGATGCCGAAAAAGCCGACATTCATATTGACGATCTGCCAGAACGACAGCTGCGGTTTGTGCGCCATGGTGGACTTTCTTGACGGTGTCAGTCGGTGAGCCAGCGCGCAAGCCAGGGCGCGTAGAAGGCCCGGTCGGCGGGAACGGCGCCGGCGATGCTGCAGATGGCACCGGCAAACTGGTTGGCACGCGCCAGCGTCGTCGCCAGCGGCCAGCCCCGCGCCTCGCCCAACAGGAAGATGGCGGAGAACGCGTCGCCCGCGCCGACCGTGTCGACCAGGCCGCTCACGGCAGGACCGTCGCAGGCGCTGAGCACGACGCCGTCGGCGTCAAAGCACAGCGCGCCGCGCGCGCCCAGCGTGACGATCAGCGTCTGCAGCGCGAACACGCGGATCAAGGTGGCGCACGGTGCGCGCATCTCGGCGCTGCTCATGTCCGCCGTATCCGGGCGCAGCTGGGTGTACCAGCCAAACAGGTTGATCAGCTCCTCTTCGTTGACCTTGACAATGTCGGCCTGGTGCAAGGACTCGAACACGCAGCGCTCGCTGACCTGGCCTTCGCGCACATTCAAGTCCAGATAGCGTTGGGCCGTGGTGGCAGCGAGCAGCGCATGCAGCGCCGCACGCGCGCTGTCGGCGCGCTGCGCCAGCGTGCCGAAGTACAGCGTGGCCGGCACGCACTGCGCCAGCGCTGCCAGCGCCGGCGCCGCCTCGATATGGTCATACGCTTGCTGGGGCAGGATGATGAAGCGGTGCTCGCCCCCTTCGCGCTCGACCAGCACGCGACCGGTCGGCTCGCGCGGGTCGATCTGCAGGCCCTGTTCAAGCATGCCGAAGCGGGTGAACTCGGCGTGCACCGTGGCGCCGTTGGCGTCGGCGCCGATGCGGGTGATCATCAAGGGCGAAGCATGCAAAGCGGCCAGGTGGCGCGCCACATTGAACGGCGCGCCGCCAACGACTTGTTCGGTGATGAAGTCGTCGACCAGCGCTTCGCCGAACACGACGATGCTGGCAAGTGGGTGATTCATAGTGTGTGGCCTTTCCGGAAAATGGATCATACCGCGTCGCGCTCGAGCCACAGCATGGCCCAGGGCGCCAGCACCAGCGCATCGTCTTGCCCCGGCCACTGCCCCATGCCCAGCGCTGCCAGTTCAACGCGGATGCTGCGCGCCGAAAAATTGGACAGATTCAGGAAGCGCTCGCCGCGCGCCAGCGCCAGCACGGCCGGATCGGCGCCGTGGCGCACGGCGCGCGGCGCCCCCGCCGCCAGCGCGGTCTGGGCGCGCCGACGCATCAGCAGCGCCTGCAGCGCGCCGAACACCTGTCCCGCCAGACTGGCCGGATCGACGCACTGCGCCAACCGCGGCGCGTCCAGAAGGGGGCGCTGCACCCAGCGCGTGTCGTGCGCACGCTGGGGGTCGTCCGTGTAGCTGTAGTCGTTTTCCATGCCCAGCTCGTCGCCCATGTACAGCACCGGCAGCGCGCCGAACGACAGCGCCACGCCGTGCACCAGCAGCAGGCGCCGCAGAGCATGGTCGCGCTCGGTCGCGTCGGCGGCCGTCTCGAGCCCGACCAGCGCGGCCGCCATGCCGTTGGTAGCGTGCACTTGCTGCGCCGCGCCCGACTGGAACGCCACACCGGCGGCGAAACTGCCGGCCTGGCCGTTGTAGAAGCGGGCCACCGCGGCCAGGCGTTGCGGCCCGCCCGCTTCGGCCTGCAGCACCTTCCAGCCGATGTCGTCGTGGCAGCGCACGTAACTGATCCAGCTGGCGTTCGGCGGCAGCGCAGGCGTGCCCTCGATGACGGCGCGCAGCATGCCCACGTCCTGTTCGGCCAGCGCGGCCCAGGCGGCGGCCATCAGCGTGCTGTGATAAGCCAGGTGGCATTCCGGCGCATCGGGCGTGCCGAAATAGGCCGGCAGTTCGCACGTCGGCACGATCGCCTCGGCCTTGAGCAGCACGCCCGGCGCGACGATATCGACGATGGCGCGCAGCGCCTGCAAAATCGCGTGCGCCTCCGGCTGGTTCATGCTGGTGCTGCCTTCGCGCTTCCACAGGAAGGCGGTGGAGTCGAGCCGGAACACCTCGATGCCCCGGTTGGCCAGGCGCAGCATGGTGGCGGCCATCTCGGCGAACACCGCCGGATTGGCGTAATTGAGGTCCCACTGGAACGCATAGAAGGTGGTCCAGACCCAGCCGCCCATCGCCGCGACATACGTAAAGTTGCCCGGCGCCGCCTGGGGGAATACCTGGCCGAGCGTCTGTTCATGGCGCTCGGGCCCACTGCGGTCGGGGAACACGTGAAAGTAGTCGCGCAGCCTGGCGTCCCCTTGCGCGGCGCCGACCGCCCACGCATGATCATCTGCCACATGGTTCAAAATCAGGTCGGAACACAGACTGATGTCGGCCGCGCGCAGTTGCGCGCACAGCGCTTCCAGATCGGCATTGCTGCCCAGTGCGGGCTCGACCTCGTCGAAATCGGC
The DNA here is from genome assembly GCA_038207625.1 of Burkholderiales bacterium. Lineage (GTDB taxonomy): Bacteria > Pseudomonadota > Gammaproteobacteria > Burkholderiales > Burkholderiaceae_D > JBBQZO01. Next base: position 54,383 of record JBBQZO010000040.1, read on the forward strand.
GACCGCAAAACCGCCGTCGTTTTCGCCGGCGCGCGCACGCAGAAAAGGCAGCAAATGCAGATAGCGCACGCCCATCGTGCGCAGGTGCGCGATGTGTCCGGCCACGCCAGCGAGCGTGCTGCCGAAGCGGCTGACATAGGCGCTGTAACCGAGCATGGTCTGGCTGGCAAACCAGTGCGGCGTTTGCGCGCGCGCCCCGTCCAGGGCCAGCAAGGCGGGCGCGCGTTCGGCGTGCAGGCGGCCGATGGTGGCCAGCAGCTGGCCATACCATTGCTCAAAATCGGGGCGCTGGCCGTACAGGCTGGCCAGGCGCTGGTGCAGCACCGCGCCGTGTGCGGCGTAGCGCAGCGCGACGGGCGCACGCAGCTGTTCGGGGAGCGCGTCAAGCAAAGGCGCGGGATAAGCAATGTGGGTCATGATTCTCGGGCGAAAATAAGGAAAGCCGGCGCCACCGTCGGTGGCGCCGGTTGGTGCGGGCGAACCTAGAACGCGTACTTCAGGCTCAGCTTGACCGAGCGCCCGACGATGGCGCGCGCGGCGTGGCCATCGCCTTCCACTTCGGTGTAGCCGAGCGTGTTGAACAGGTTGTTGGCCATCAGTGCGAGCGAGGTTTTCTCGTTGAGCTGATAGTTGACGAAGCCGTTGACGACCCGGTAGGCCGGCATCATGATGGTGTGCTGATCGTCGGCCCACGCCTCGCCGGTCCCGACCACGCTCACGCCAAACAGCAGGTCGCCCACGCTGTAGGTGGGAGCGAACTGGTACACCAGCTTGGCCTGGCGGCGCGGCGTATTGCCGATCACCGCTTCCGAGCCCGGCGCCGTGGCCGTGATCTTGGCGTCGGTCACGGTCAGGCCGCCATTGATACGAAACGCGCCGGCGCTGTAGGCCGCTTCCAGTTCGACACCCTTGGCGTCGTAGCTGTTGGCGGTGGTG
>JBBQZO010000041.1:0-46464 GCA_038207625.1 Burkholderiales bacterium
CGTCGAATCTTGCCTAAAATTTCCATGGTGATCACCTTTTTTCTCCTGCCCAAAATGTGGGCAGGAGCAGTAGAACACCTGGGTCAATTTTCGATCAGCATACCCCCTGCAGGTGGGTCAATTTTCGGTCAGCGCCAACAATTCACGTACAAAGCCGTTGCAGTGCCGTGGCTAGTTCATCAGCTTTGCCCAGCTGCCCAAGCGCAAGCAAACGATGTTCTGGCACTACGACCCTGTGATATTGACTCTCTGGCCAGCAGTCGATGTCGTCATCAAGTGCAAGCCAGCGGTCGCACTTGCGACGTGCCGCGTCTTCGCAAATGACTTGATAGCGGGACAATCGGTCGTAGTATTCTGCCCCCCCGGGCTCATCTGCCAGGCTCGGGTTCCAGGTCGCTCCGACTATTCGCGCTCGCAGCGCTGGCGTGAGCTGCGCCTTTGCATAGCTGAATCCCAGGTGCCGAACCCAACTTGTGGACAGCACGATACGCAGCTCCGGGTGCGGCATCACTAGGCGTTCGAGCAGCGGCACATGCTCGAACAACGGTCGCTCGCTTATCACGTTGTTTTCAAAAATCACAGGACGTTGCTTCACAATGCGGACGTCTTCCCCATGGAGGCAGCCATCGAAGTCGAGATAGAAAATCAGAATCGGTGTCTTCATTGTTAATTCAATCGTCATGGTTCGTCGGGACACCGTTGATATGCGGTGAGCCCAGCATCGGGCAGAGTCAGCTGCTCATGGCTACCTGGCAAGCTGCGCGCACGAACGAGCGAGGCGATTCCTTCTTCAGATATCGGCCGCAGAAGTTGCTCCATCAATAGCACGCCAGGGGTCATCTATCGCGCCCCAGGCGCAATCTGGGCTCGGAGTAACCGCTGCGCATTTTCGAGTTGGTCAGCCATGAAGCCCTTCCAGGGCTCACACAACACTAAGACGCCTTGCAGGTCCAGGAACGACTCCAGCAGACTCCATCCGCTCTCATGGTCATCGAGCACGAGCGTCGGCTGTGCCCGCTGTCCGTGCTTCGCAATCCAGTTTTTAATCTCGTTGTTTCGCGCCGACCCAGGACCTTTGGGCGTCGTCCAATATTTATGCATGTTGTCTGCGACAAATTCCAGCCCCGTGCGCCGAAAAACCTCTTTCATTTGCACCCGGGTCATGTAGGTAGACCAGCTTGAACTCACGACGTATTGAGGCCAGAATTCATCGTGCAACGTCGTGAGATTAGCGCAGGCCTCCGCAAGAAATAGGCCGCTCCATAGCTCCGTCCAGCCATCGAGGTCGCCGGATTTGAATGAGGCCATGACCTGATGACTTGTGTACTCGCGACTAACTGCAAGCACGTCGTCGAGGTCCAAGAAAATTAATGGACGCATATTAGAGTCGGCCTAGTCGACGTGGCGCGGCACGTTGGCTATGGCCGCGTATCTCCGCGTCCTGCGCGCCCGTGAGCGGCAGCCCCCGGAACGGCTCGAATTCGTCAGTCGCCATGAGCAGCCTCCGGCGTTGGCCAGCCGAGCTGACTTGCGGTCTCGCGAATCACCCACCTGGCCTCGTCGTCACTGCCCCATTTCGCCTCGATTAGCCGCACCAGGTACTGGTCGAGTATGTCCGCCTCTGCCATGTCCTTGCGCTTCCCCCGTTTGGTCTCAATGCAGCTTGTTACGAACTGGGGCACCAGGTGCAAACAGTGTCGCCAACGCTCATGAAGTTCGGGTGGCGTGCAACCGGGGCTGTAGTAGTGGCCTTGATATTCGACCGCCAGGAATTTGGTTTGGGCCCCAGGCACCGCTCCCAAATGCTGCGGGCGGGGGAAATCGGGAGGGACCGTGAAGTCAGACCTTTTCGTTGTCTCCGTCACAGCGCAGGTCCTGTGTGGGCGGCCGGAGGGCAGCTATGCTCAGCGGCATGGCCGGGCGCCATCAGTCCAAATCCCGCCGCAAAGTGGTCGCGAAAAAGGTCCGTCAGCGCGACTGAGGCGATGTCGTAATCAATTATCCGGGAGACCAACTCGTTGCGAACAATCTCATCGAGCTCACGTGCCAAAACGTCGAACAAGGAATCGCTGTTCTGACGAAACCGATGAAGACGTCCAACGTCCTGCGCTAAGAGCAACTTTTCGATGTAGGAATTCAGTACCTCGAAGAGCTGGTTATCCTCGCCCGGTTCAAGTACGCCGGCGTTGTGCTTCGCGACTTCGCGACACCAGGAAATTAAGGCTTCGATTGGCAGCGAGCTGGGCATCAGGTCACGCTCAATGCCACCGTTGAGCTCTGATTTCAGTAATGAGAGGGACATCAAAACCTTCCGAATTCGAATGCGGTGCTGGCGCGGAGCGGCGCCCTCGAGAGATTGCTTCTCACCCTTCGTTGCCCATCTGTTTGCAACGAGGGTGCTCGAGGATTTGCGAATTAGTGTAGCCTCAAAAGCTGTAGATGTAAAGGCGGTAGATGGAAAAGCTGTAGACACAAAATATTCGTTAGGCGACTCTTTGGCCTATGAAATCCACAATCTCCGAACTCGACCTTAGGAAACGCCTGGCGGCAAATCTGCGGAGTCATCGCGGGGCTCGAGGGCTATCCCAAGAGTCTCTCGCGGATGCTGCAGGTATTCATCGGACGTTCGTCAGCCAGGTTGAACGGGAGCTGAAAAACGTATCTTTGGATAGTATCCGTAGACTCGCCAATGCACTTGGTGTCGACCCTGTCGAACTGTTTCAACCCTTACCAAACGATGTGGGTGTTCGCTTGAAGTGCTGATGCCAGAAATGAATGCACCCACCGGCGCCCTGTAATCACTTCTGTCATGTCTTTTAGGCTGCGATGCGGCGGCGGAACGCGACCACGTTGGAGGCGGAATGTTGGGATTCGCTCGCGACATCGGCCTTAGCCGCAGACGCCGCCGGAGCGTTGGTCAACAGCTTCATGTTCAAATGTGCGCCCTTCTTCAGGCGCCGCTGTCCACGATGTACCACGACTTGGCTGTTGTCGGCAAATGCTTCATCCAACCGTTTAGCGAGGGCTGGCATACAGAGGTGGGTGTAACGCAAGAGCATGCGCGTGTCGCGGTGCCCGCTGAACGCCTGCAGGTCTACTAAAGAGAATCCGCCCGGCAATCTGCCGCCAGCATCGGCAACCCGCGAAATGGCTTCATGCCGGAGGTCGTGGACGTGGAGTTCGTTTTCCGCGACCAGTCCGGCCGCCGCACAAATGCGGGCCCAAGCCTTGCGCAGCGCATCAAGGCTTATTGGAAACGCCATTTCTCCATCGCGCGGCAACTGGCGGAGAAACCCGATAGCATCGGTGCGCAATGGTAGTTTGCGTGGGCGGCCATTCTTGGTTTCTGGGATAAACGCAGTCTGTTGCTCAAAATCTATATTTCCCCAAGTCAGGGACAGGGTTTCGCTACGCCGAGCACCTGTCATCAATTGAAACTGGACGAAGGCTTCCATCCATGGGAAATGTGTGTAGCTGGCCTCGGCCTCCGCCAAATATTGGGCACGCGCCGCTTTGACGATGTTTTTGCGCCGATATGCTGTGGCCGTCTCAATTGAGGCCGCTCGCTCAACATTCATCAATTCTTCAAGACGTCGTTCGATGGACTTCTGAGCGTCCTCGTTGTACGCGGCGTTGAGCAGGCGCACTTCCTCCCCATCCTTCAGTCGACGGTCGCGCTCATTGAAATACTTGGGGCGCATGATGCCGTCCATAGGGCTTTTGGCAACAGGAATACGCCATGTGTCGATGGCCATGCGGCAGACTGCCGAGAATACGTCAACCTCGCGGTCGACGGTCGATGGTGACACCGACTGGCAGCGGTCGTCGATGTAATCGTTGAAGTCCTCGGGCATGATATCCGCAAATGGTTTGCGAACGAAGCATGACGCGGGGGAGGGCGTTCGTACGCCTTTGCCCGACGGCTTGCGGAATTTCGTTTTGGCCAGGCTGGGGTGCGAATTCTTGTGGTCGGTGTAGGCTTTGGCGACGTCGACCCGCAGGAGGCCAGAATCGACTAAAATGGCGTTGATGATATAGCCTTCGACCTCAAATCCTTTGTGGCGAGGCGACACCTCACGCAAGTATCTGGTCAACAGGTCGCCGAAAGTGACGCTACGACCCTTGGCGTAGTCAATGAATAGACTCGAGCGACGCTCAACTTCTATACGGTTTTGGGTTTTGAGAGCCTCGCCGAGGGTGTTCTCGTAGAGGCATTGCTTGCGATGGCCCGCGTCACGCACGCGGATAGCGAAACGGTCATCCATGCGGGACAGTTTTGGGTTGTAGCCTGCAGCCTTCAACTCGGCAATATAGGATGTCGCTTCTTTTTCACGAGTGTAGGCGAAGGTCTTGGTGAAGTCTTCCTTCTTTTGTACAGTGACGACAAAGCGGGACCGGTTTTCGATAGATGCCATGACATTTGCTCCAATGATTGTGGAGCTAGGTCTAGTGGATGCTGTTTAGCCTGCTGCGCAAAAGTGGCACGAAAACGTCGTTCTGCCACTAATTTGCCACTAGTGGGCGAGAAATGACAAAGCCCCAGTGGCTGGGGCTTTTCTAAGTTCTTGATTTACAAGAAGAACTTTGGTCGGGGTGAGAAGATTCGAACTTCCGGCCTCTGCGTCCCGAACGCAGCGCTCTACCAGGCTGAGCCACACCCCGACATCGACCAGATGTCAGGGTAAAGTTAAGCACCGCCGGCGCCTTCTGTCAACGCCACGGCGCAAGCTTGGTGCCGTGGCCATGTGGTCAGTGGTTTCGGTCGACCGCGAAAGCGCACAGTTTTGGTGCCGTGGCCGCGTGGTCAGTGGTTTCGGTCGACCGCGAAAGCGCACAGTTGCAGCAGGGATTGCTTATAGACGCTGTCTGGCAACGAGCTGATGGCGGCGGCGGCGCGCTTGGCCGCGCTGTCCGCTTCGCGTCGGGTGTAGTCGAGCGCGCCGCTGCTGGTGATGGCGGCCAGGATGGCGTCGAAATGCTGTTCGTCGCCTTGCTCGATGCACGAGCGCACCAACGCCGTTTGCTCTGGCGTGCCGTGCTCCATCAGGTAGATCAGCGGCATCGTCGGCTTGCCTTCGCGCAGGTCGTCGCCCACGTTCTTGCCGATCGCCGTGGCATCGCCGGCGTAGTCCAGTACGTCATCGATCAGCTGGAAGGCGGTGCCCAGCGAGCGGCCGTATTCGCCGGCCGCCTCGACCTCGACGTCGTTGGCGCCGGACACGAGCGCGCCCAATTGTGCGGCCGCTTCGAACAGCTTGGCCGTCTTCGAGCGGATCACGGTCAGGTAGCTGTCCTGGGTCACGTCGGGATTGTGCATATTGAGCAGCTGCAGCACTTCGCCTTCGGCGATCACGTTGGTCGCGTCGGACAGAATCTGCATGACGCGCATATTGTTCAGGCCGACCATCATCTGGAAGGCGCGCGAATACAGAAAGTCCCCCACCAGCACCGAAGCGGCATTGCCGAACATCGCGTTGGCCGTCTGCCGCCCGCGCCGCATCGACGATTCGTCGACGACGTCGTCATGCAGCAATGTGGCCGTGTGGATGAACTCCACCACGGCCGACAGCTCATGGTGTGCGCTGCCCTGGTAGCCGTAGGCGTTGGCCACCAACAGCACCAGCACCGGGCGGATGCGTTTCCCGCCTGCGCTGATGATGTATTCGGCGATCTGGTTCACGAGGGGAACCTCGGAATGCAGGCGCTGGCGAATCACCGTATTGACCACGGCCATATCGGCAGCGATCGTGTGGGCGATAGTATTCTGTTGTGCGTGTAAGATAGCGTCTGACAAGGCGAACCTGCGAGTGACATATAGGGTGCCGCGATTATACGACATGCCCGGCCCCGCGTGCCGAGCTGCCTGCCTGCGGCGCCACCTCGGCGCGCATGTGGCTCCCCCGGCCAGCCCGGCGCGTTGCCGACATACCACGAACGTCTGGGTTTGTGCATCCCTTTTGACGAAAATAATCATTCCGTGTATAATCGCAGGTCCTCCTGACTCCGCACGAACATCTGCTGGGTTGCAAGGGGAAATTCTATCAACATTTGATGAGGTTTCAAATCATGTACGCGGTCATAAAAACCGGTGGCAAACAATACAAAGTTGTCGCTGGTGAAAAACTTAAAGTAGAACAGATACCGGCAGACATTGGTTCCGAAATCACTATCGATCAAGTTCTCGCAGTAGGCGCGGGCGACACCATTAAGTTTGGTGCCCCATTGGTCGAAGGTGCTACGGTGCTGGTAACAGTTGTCTCGCAAGGTCGTCACGACAAAGTGAAAATTTTCAAGATGCGCCGTCGTAAGCATTACCAGAAGCATCAAGGCCATCGTCAGAACTACACTGAAATCCAAATCGTTTCGATCAACGGCTAATCGCTGTTTGCCCGACTCATCAGCTATCAAGGAGCATTAAATGGCACATAAAAAAGGCGGCGGCACAACGCGCAACGGCCGTGACTCAGAATCAAAACGCCTTGGCGTTAAAGTGTACGGCGGCCAGACCATCAACGCCGGCGGCATCATCATTCGTCAACGTGGCACGCCAGTGCGCGCCGGCGAAGGCGTAGGCTGCGGCAAGGATCACACCCTGTTCGCGCTGATCGCAGGCAAAGTCAAGTTCATCGTCAAAGGCGCTGGCTCGAAGCAGTTCGTTACCGTGGTACCGAACGAAGCCGTAGCAGCAGCGTAAGCAGCATCCGCGCGCAAGCGCAGTTCTTGTAAGGCGCAAGCCTTCAATCGAAAGGCTCTGCCCACGGTAGAGCCTTTTTAGTTTTATGGCGGCAAAATCATGAAGTTTATCGACGAAGCAAAAATCGAAGTCATCGCCGGCGATGGCGGTAATGGCTGCGCATCTTTCTGTCGTGAGAAGTTCCGCCCGTTCGGCGGCCCTGACGGCGGCGACGGCGGCAAAGGCGGCTCGATCTGGGCGGTCGCGGACCGCAACATCAACACCCTGGTGGACTTCCGTTTTTCGAAGATGCACAAGGCCAAGGATGGCGAATCGGGGCGCGGCGCGGATTGCTACGGCAAGGGCGCGGACGATATCATGCTGCGCATGCCGGTCGGCACGCTGATCATCGATAATCTGAATGGCGAAATCATTGCCGACCTGACCGAACACGGCCAGACCGAGATGCTGGCCAAGGGCGGCGAAGGCGGCTGGGGCAATATCCATTTTAAATCCTCGACCAACCGCGCACCACGCCAAAAGGGCGAGGGCAAGGAAGGCGAGCGGCGCGAACTGCGTCTGGAGCTGAAAGTGCTGGCCGATGTGGGCCTGCTGGGCATGCCCAATGCGGGCAAGTCGACCTTCATTTCGGCCGTATCGAATGCGCGCCCGAAGATCGCGGACTACCCGTTTACGACGCTGCATCCGAACTTGGGCGTGGTGCGCGTGTCGCATGAGAAGAGCTTTGTGATCGCCGATATTCCCGGCTTGATCGAAGGCGCTTCCGAAGGCGCGGGCTTGGGGCACCAGTTCCTGCGTCACTTGCAGCGCACCGGTTTGCTGTTGCACATCGTCGACCTGGCACCGTTCGAGACGAACGTCGATCCGGTCAAGGAAGCCAAGGCACTGGTCAAGGAGCTCAAGAAGTACGACGAGAGCCTGGTCGACAAGCCGCGTTGGTTGGTGTTGAACAAGCTCGACATGGTGCCGGAAGAGGACAGCAAGAAGTTGGTCAAGGACTTCATCAAGCGCTTCGCCTGGAAAGGCCCTGTGTTTGAGATTTCCGCGCTGAACCACAAGGGTTGCCCTGAGCTGGTCAATGCGATCTACATGCATCTGGAACAGAAACGTAACAGCGAACACCGCGCCGAAGAAACGCAAATGACCGAAGAAGCACGCGGCATTGCGTCGATCGATCCGGATGATCCGCGTTTCAAGATCCTCGACTAAGTCGTTGAAAACCCTGCGCGCGTAAGCCATCGTCCTGCGATGGCGCCGCGCACGGTGTGGTTGTGTGTGGCGCGCGTGGCTACCGCCAAGTGTGCGCCACTGACATCGGAGTTGGCGCGCCACCGTGCGCCGCTCTGCATGCGGCGCCGCAGGGCCATCTCCTGTCCCGCAGTCTGTGCAATGCTCGTCCTGGCCTGGCCGGCTGCGCGCTTCGTGGCGCCCAGGCAGACTGGCTTGTCCCAGGGTTGTTTGTTAGCCATGCGCGGGACGCTTCCCGCGCGGTGAAATAAGAACCGCTGCCGATGAAATCCGTCATACAAAAATCCCGTCGCATCATCATTAAAGTGGGCTCGTCGCTGGTCACCAACGACGGCCGCGGGCTCGACCACGCCGCCATCGCGCGCTGGGCGGCTCAGATCGCCGCGTTGCGCGCCTTGGGCAAGGAAGTCGTTCTGGTCAGCTCAGGGGCGATCGCCGAAGGCATGCTGCGCCTCGGTTTCGAGACGCGCCCGACCGACATCCACGAATTGCAGGCCTGCGCGGCGGTTGGCCAGATGGGGCTGGCACAGATCTACGAAACGAGCTTTCGTGCCTACCAGTTGGGCACCGCGCAAGTGCTGTTGACGCACGCCGATCTGGCCGACCGCGAGCGCTACCTGAACGCGCGTTCAACGCTGACGACGCTGCTGCGCCTGGGCGTGGTGCCGATCATCAACGAGAACGATACGGTCGTCACCGACGAGATCAAGTTCGGCGACAACGATACGCTCGGTGCGCTGGTGGCCAATCTGATCGAGGCCGATGCGCTGATCATCCTGACCGACCAGCACGGTTTGTACAGCGCCGATCCGCGCAAGGACCCCAGCGCGACGCTGATTGCGCGCGGGGTAGCGGGCGATCCGGCACTGGAGGCGATGGCCGGCGGCGCCGGCAGCAGCATCGGGCGCGGCGGCATGCTCACCAAGATCCTGGCGGCCAAGCGCGCGGCAGGTTCCGGCGCGCACACCATCATCGCCTGGGGGCGCGACAGCGACGTGCTGACCCGCCTGGCCAATGGCGAGGCGATCGGCACCGAGTTGACCGCGCAGACCGGGCACCTGACGGCGCGCAAGCAATGGATGGCTGATCACCTGCACACGGTCGGCAAGGTAGTGCTTGACGCGGGCGCGGTGCAAAAGCTGACGATGGAAGGCAAGTCGCTGCTGCCGATCGGCGTCATCGACGTGCGCGGCGAGTTCGGGCGCGGCGCCGTCATTACCTGTATCGCCGAGGACGGCCGCGCCATCGCCCGCGGGCTGTGCAATTACACCAGCGGCGAAGCGCGCCGCATCATGCGCAAGCCGTCCGCGGAGATCGAAGGCATCCTCGGTTTCCTGGAGGGGGCTGAACTGATCCACCGTGACAACATGGTACTGGTGTAAGGCCCGCCGCGCAGGGACCAGACAGGCGCAGGGGCGAATCGGTGCGTAGCCGTGGCAAAACAACGCGTCGCTGACCGTATCGGTTGGATGTGCGCAGCGGAAATATTCCAAATAATGAGGGTCAGAGTCGAATTAATCTGCAACTGTTGCACATTAATTCAACTCTGACCCTATTTGTTTTTGGCTTGCACCACGACAGTTGCAAAACAATTTGACTCTGACCCTATTTATTTAAAACAATTTGACTCTGACCCTATTTATTTTGCAACTGCTCGTTGTCAGACGACAGCCGGGGCCGGTGTCTTGCTCTTGTAGTCGCACAGGTCGGCCACCATGCAATTCCAGCACTGGGGTTTGCGCGCCGTGCAGGTGTAGCGTCCGTGCAGGATCAGCCAGTGGTGCGCGTCGTGCAGAAATTGCTTGGGTACGAACCTGAGCAGCTTTTGCTCGACGATGTCGACGTTCTTGCCGGGCGCCAGGCCGGTGCGGTTGGCGACGCGAAAGATGTGCGTGTCGACCGCCATCGTCGGTTCGCCGAAGGCCGTGTTGAGCACCACGTTGGCGGTCTTGCGGCCTACGCCGGGTAGCGTTTCGAGCGCCTCGCGCGAACGGGGCACTTCGCCGCCATATTGGTCTTGCAGGATCTGGCAGGTGGCGATCACGTGCTTGGCTTTGGTGCGGTACAGGCCGATGGTCTGGATGTAGCTCATCAGCTCGTCGATACCCAGCGCCAGGATCGCGGCCGGCGTGTTGGCGACCGGATACAGGCGGCGCGTGGCTTTGTTGACGCCCACGTCAGTCGCCTGAGCCGACAGCAGCACAGCGATCAGCAATTCGAATGGCGTGCTGTATTCGAGTTCGGTTTTCGGACTGGGATTGGCCGCGCGCAGGCGGGTGAACATTTCCAGACGTTTGGCGGCGTTCATGCTTGCTCCTCGCCTGGCTTGTTGGCCGCTTCGGCTTTCAGGCGCGCGCGCTCCATCGCGGCGGCGATGATCGCACGCTTGCGCTCTTTTTCGGCCACTTCGGCGGCGCTGTTGGCCGGCTCGGCCGTGACGGCGCGCATCTTCTCGACCGCCTTGGCGGCCAGGCGCGCGTCGTTTTCGCTGCGCTCGCGCTCGAGCCGGCGCGCGCGCTGGTCGTGGCGCACGCGCGCCGCGTCGGCGTCAGCCTGCGACCAGGCATCCCAGCCGGTGCGCGCGCCCGTCACCGGCAGCATCGCAATGCAATCGACCGGGCAGGGCGCCACGCACAGGTCGCAGCCGGTGCACAAACTTGGCAGGATGGTGTGCATCTGCTTGGCCGCGCCCAGAATGGCGTCCACCGGGCAGGCCTGGATGCACAGCGTGCAGCCGATGCACAGTGCCTCGTCGATAAACGCCACCGGGCGCGCACGTTCGAGCCCGTTGACGGGATTGATGGGGATGACCGGGCGGCCCAGCAGGTTTGCCAGCCGGGCCACGCCTTCGGCACCGCCGGGCGGGCACTGGTTGATGTCGGCCTCGCCGTCGGCGATGGCTTGTGCATACGGGCGGCAGCCGGCATAACCGCATTTGGTGCATTGGGTCTGCGGCAGCAGGTCTTCGATTTGATCGGCGAGCGATGGGGCAGTGGCTTGGGACACGGTGACAGGGAATCCGGGAAAGCGTCATTATGCGGCATATGTCGCTCTCCGGCTGAAAAAACCGGCAGTCGCGGCACCCGTTGAGCTGGCTGCGACGGCGTTCGTTGAGCGGTCTAGCGCGGCGCGCGATGCCGGCGAAAAAAAAACCAGCTTCACGACGAAGCTGGTTTTTTGTGTCGACACCGCGGCGCGCTGGTGCCGTCGGCTGACGCTTAGGCGTATTTCTGGATGAATTCGCCGATCTTCGGGCAAATCACATCGCGCCAGCGCCGGCCGGAGAAGATGCCATAGTGCCCGCATTGCGGCGCGACGAAATCTTGCTGCATATTGGCTGGAATGCCGCTGCACAATTCATGCGCCGCCTGGGTCTGGCCGGCACCCGAAATGTCGTCGAGTTCGCCTTCAACGGTAAACAACGCGACTGTCTTGATGTCCTGCGGACGCACCAGTTGGCCGCCCACCATCCAGGTGCCCATCGGCAGGCTGAACTCCTGGAACACCGTCTTGATCGTGTCCAGATAGTATTCGGCCGGCATGTCGAGCACCGCGTTGTATTCGTTGTAGAACTGGCGGTGGCCTTCTGCCGGTTCGCAGTCGCCCGTCACCAGGTGATTGTAGAACTCGCGATGGCTCTGCGCGTGGCGTCCCGGATTCATCGCGATGAAGCCGGCATGCTGCAGAAAGCCTGGATACACTTTGCGTCCACCACCCGGATAGTTGGGCGGCACCGCGTAGATCACGGTGTTTTCGAACCATGAGAATTTTTTCTTCACCGCCAGATCGTTGACCTGGGTGGGCGATTTGCGCGGATCGATCGGACCGCCCATCATCGTCATTGTCTTCGGCAGCTTCGGATCGTTGGCCGTGGCCATCAACGAGATCGCGGCCAACACCGGCACCGTCGGCTGACACACGGAAATCACGTGCAGGTCGGGCGCGAGCAGGCGGATGAAGTCCTGCACGTAGAAAATGTAATCGTCGAGGTGGAACGCGCCTTCGGACAGCGGCACCATGCGCGCATCGGTCCAGTCGGTGATGTACACGTCATGGTCGCTCAGCAGTGCGCGCACGGTGTCGCGCAGCAGCGTCGAGTGGTGGCCGGACAAGGGCGCCACCAGTAACACCTTGGGCTGCTTGAGAGCGCGCATTTCCTTGTCGCTCAGGTCCTTCTTGAAATGGATCAGGCGGCAAAACGGCCGCGTGACAATCGGATGCTCAAGGATCGCAACGGTCTCGCCCTTGACGTCAACGTCGTTGATCTCGAAGGCCGGTTTTTCGTAGTCCTTGCCCAGCCGATACATCAACTCGTAGCCAGCGGCGATGCGCTGTGAGAACGGTGTGTGCGCAAAAGGGGAAACCGGATTGGTGAACATCTTCGACGAGGCGTCAGCCCATTGCATCAGCGGCGTCAAGAATGAACGTTGCATCTCGTGCAGTTGATAAAGCATAGTGATTCCTTCTTCGAAAGCCGCGCCGGACAAGCGTCCGCGCAAAACTATGATAGTCCAATTATAGGGTATTTGCTGACACGAACCTGACTTTGCCATGCCGCGCGGAAATTAACCTCCCTGCCGAGGGCCGGCGCAGGGGCAACAGGGCGCTGCGACGGCTCTCCGCGCTGCGGAGTGCCGTCGCACGATTGCAATGAATCAGGCGCAGGAGAGGGGGCGGGAGCGGCGCGCGTTTGCCGAATCGACTATTTGAGGCCGGATGGCAACATCGGCGATGACAGCAACTGGCCGAAAATTTTCCAGCGCGCGTCCGGCGTGTCGCCGCCTTGCGCCTTGATGTAGGCGCTCACCAGATCCTGCCCGACGTTGTAGTTGATCACGTACGAGCGGTAGGTGTCGATGAAGCGCAGGCGCTGCTCGGCGCGCTCGGGCGTGGACAGGCTAAAGCGCACCAGATAGTCGATCGCCTGCTGGCGGGTTTTCTTGCCATCGAGGTAGCTGCGGGCCGCCTCGTTGCCCGCGTAGTTCAGACGCCCGACCAGATCGAGCACCTTGTAGTACGCCTCCACCGTGGACGGATCAAGTCCGGCCAGCGGGAACAGCACGGTTTTTTCGAACGCCAGCCGTTCGGCCTCGGTGAAGGCGATTTTGATGCCGTAGTTGGCGCTGCCTTCGGCGATCAGCGACTGCGGGCTGAACAGGGGGTAGATCGAGAACTCCACCCAGCCGCGCTCGCGCACCAGGTGCTTTTCCAACAGCGCGTTGTAGGCGTGGTGACCGGGATAGCCTTCGTGGCAAGCCAGGTCGATGGCCCGTTCGATGAAGATGGGCAGGTCAGTGTTGACCTGGATCAGGCTGTGGGCATTACCCTTGTACCAGTTGTAGCCGCTCCAGGCCTTGTCTTTGACGTACTCGATGACAAAGCTCTCGTTGGCCGGCAAGTCGAGCTTGGCGATACTGCGGCGCCGGCTTTCGGCCACGGCGGCGCGGAACACGGCGTCCAGTTTGGCCGGCGGGATGACGAACTTGGCCTGATAGGCGGTAAAGCGCTGGCCGAGGCTGCCTTCGCCGGGCAGCAATTGTTCCAGCTCCGCCGTGAGCGCCTCGAAATGCGCGTCATCGAAGTGCGGCGGCGTGGCGTCGTACAGCGCGCGCGCCTCGTCGTCAAAGGACAGCTTGGTGCCGTTCAGGAAGGCGATACGCGCGCGCATGGCGCCCAGTTGCTTGAACAGATAGGTGTGGCGCAGCTTGCCCATCGCGTCGAGCGTGGACGTATCGGTGGCCTGCACCGTGCTGATCTGGGCGGCCACGTCGAGATCGATCGCGGCCAGGGTACGCGGTGTGGCGTCGGCGTCCTTGCTCCACTGCTCTGGCCCGTAGTAGGCATCGACGTAGTTGGCATCATGCTTGCCCAGTGCCAGTGTCAGTTTGACGTAATGTTCGGCGACGTCGTTCAGTGTTTGCATGCTGGTCTTTGCGGTGAGCGTGGTCGGGGTCGCCGCGCAAGCGAGCTGTGGGCCACCGGTTATGAAGAGAATCGACAGGAGCAGTCCGGATGTCATTCGTTTCATCGTAGGTCCTTGAGCGTAGTAAGGGAAATGCGGCGGCTGATTCTAGCATTCTGCGGCGCCGATATCTTGGACAATTTCGGCATCATTTGGCGCGAAATTCGGCGATTCCCGGTCCAAAATACAAAAAAGCAGCGTCGCCGCTGCTTTTTTCATGGTGCCGTTCGAGATTTAGTCGAACACCGGACTTTCGACGCCTAGGATCTTGTGCAACTTTGGCGACGTTGTCGTGTATTGCATGTGGATCTTCTTGTCCGGGAAGATGTACGGCGCAGCCCCGAAGGCGGCCAGCGCCGCTTCGTGGAAGCCCGACAGGATCAGCTTCTTCTTGCCCGGATAGGTGTTGATGTCGCCCACGGCGAAAATGCCCGGCACATTGGTCTCGAATTTTTCCGTATTGACGACCTTGAGCTGGCGTCGCTCGATGTCGAGGCCCCATTCGGCGATCGGGCCCAGTTTGGGCGACAGGCCGAAGAACACCAGCAGCATGTCGAGCGGCACGCGGCGCGTCACGCCATCCGAACCGGTGACCTTCACTTCGGACAGGCGCCCGTCGGTCATGTCGAAACCGGTCACCTGGCCGATGATCAGCTGCATTTCATAGGCGTCGCACAGGGCCTTCATCTTGGCCACCGAGGCGGGCGCGGCGCGGAAATCGTCGCGCCGATGCAACAGCACCACCGATTCGGCCTTGCCCACGAAGTTCAGCGCCCAGTCCAGCGCGGAGTCGCCGCCGCCGCAGATGACCAGATTCTTGCCATCAAACTGGGTCGGTTCCTTGACGCGGTAGTGCAACTGCGAGCCTTCGAACTGCTCGATGCCATCGACCTTCAGCGTGCGCGCCTGGAACGAGCCCACGCCGGCGGCGATGAAGATGGTCTTGGTGATGAAGCGCGTGCCGTTCGACGTTTCGACGTTGAAACGGCTGTCTTCGCGGCGCGCCACCAGCGTCACTTCCTGGTTCAGGTGGAAGGTCGGCTCGAACGGCTCGATCTGCTTGAGCAGGTTGTCGGTCAGTTCCTGGCCGGTGCACACGGGCACGGCCGGGATGTCGTAGATCGGCTTGTCGGGATACAGTTCGACGCACTGGCCGCCCACGGCGGGCAAGGAGTCGATGATGTGCGCCTTGATTTCCAGCAGGCCCAGTTCGAACACCTGGAACAGTCCGACCGGTCCGGCGCCGATGATCACTGCATCCGTTTCGATGGCGCCCTGAAAGGCACTGTTGGCAGCCAAGCTGCCTGGTTCATGGTCGGCGCTGATTTTCATGCGATTTACTTCCTGTAGATGTCAATAGTGATGCGGCCATGCCTGGGCCGGGGCCGCGCAATGCGAAGACGCGAAGACACCGTTGCCGCGCGGGCGGCAAGGGTGGGGCGGGTCGGTCGCGACCCGTAGGACAGGGTAGTCCGACAGCGCTTTAACGAACCAGGCGGTCGAGCTTGTCCTTGACGTCTTTCCATTCCTCGGCTTCCGGCAACGGCGCCTTGGTCTTGGTGATCGACGGCCAGGTGCGGGCCAGGTCGATATTGATCTTGATGAATTTCTGCTGATCGGCCGGCACGTCTTCTTCGGCGTAGATCGCGTTGACTGGGCATTCGGCCACGCAGACGGCGCAATCGATGCACTCGTCGGGATCGATCGTCAGGAAATTCGGGCCTTCCCGGAAACAATCTACCGGGCATACATCGACGCAATCGGTATAACGACAGCTGATGCACGATTCGGTGACAACGTGGGTCATAACAGTCCTATCTGAAAATGGTGGCTTGATCGACTACGGCGCGAGAATCTGACCGGCAACGCAAGCAAAGCACTGTATTTTAGGGCAATTCGGCTTTTCTCACAAATCAGGCTTAGACACAATACACATAAGCAAATGCGCGCGGGGACGGCGGCACGCTCGCCGGCGCATGGGAATCGCATGGAAGTGGCACGGAAATAGCACGGGAATCAAACGGGAATCAAACGGGAATCGGATGCGCGCCGCCGCGCCGCGCGCCGCGCAGGCAGTGGGACATGCTGTGGCGGCGCCGTGCGTGCCGGCGCGCACGGCGCCGGTGCGCGCGTCAGGCCTGCGCGCGCAGCCCTGCCAGCAGGTTTTGCCACGGCGCCGACGCGGCACTGCCGTCCTCGGCGAAGGTGATCGTGCGCCGTCGGTGCCCGTCGTCGACGCTGAGCTGCCAGCGCGACAGGTCGGCGCCGATCACGTCGGGCGGCGTGGCGCCAAAGAAATCGAGTTCGCCCAGCAGCGTTTCGATCGCCTTGCCGTTGCGGTGGGTGTGGGTATCGAGCTCAAAGTGCTCACTCTGGCCGGCGTAGCCGCCCGAACTGCTTGCGCTAATTTTCATCGTGTTCCTGGGGAGAGTGGGGCGCGTCAGAGCGCACGCCGAAGCGACGCGCGCTCTGACGCGTTGTGGTTTAACGCGGTTTGGCCAGGTGCCCGTTGCCCGAGTGCGTGTCGGCGCCGCCGTCAGCACGCGAGCCGCACCATTTGGCCAACAGCGCGCGCTCGCCGTCGAGTATATGCTCCATGTCGAAATACTCAGGGTGATTCATGGTGCCGCAGCAGGCGCGCCGGTCCTGCAGCGCACCGGGAGCGTCTTGCACGTCCGCTTCGAGCAGCAGGTCCTTCTGATGGTCCTGGGTCAGCGGCACCGGTGAGACCACCACTTCGCGCACGGTGAACTGGTTGCGGATGAAGTTGCGGTACTGCACGGGCTTGCCGTCGGCGTTGGCGATCAGCAACATCTGGTTGGCCACGTTGGCGAACGTGGCGTTGGTGGCGGGCGCGGCGATCAGCGCGCGCAGCAAGAGGCTGCGCACATAGTCGCCCGCCGTGTGCAAGGTCACGGCGTCGTCGATCACGCCGGGCTTGCGCTCGAACGCGAAAATGTCGGCCAGAATGTCGTAGATAGCGCCGGTAAATACCTGTGAAATCGCATGCACCTCGGTGCCCACCTCGGACAGCTTGAGATTGTTGTCGGCGTTGCGCAGGCCGTTGGTGCGGCCCAGTGCCAGGCCGAACTGCTCGGCCAGGTCGACCAGGAAGTTCTTGTCGTGCAAATTGGCCTTGGTTTGGGCGATGATCGCTTCGCACTGGTCGAGCTGGGACAGGGCCAGGAAGATGGCCGTCAGGTCGCCAAACGATTCGTGCAAGCCGCCCGTCTGGGGCGGATTGGACGCCAGCAGCCAGCCTGGTTTCAGGCCGTCGAGCACCGCATGGCCAGTTTCATGCGACACGATGTCGAACGAGCGGCAGGTAAATACCCGGTTCGGGCTGCCGCTGGGGATGAAGTCGCCGAATTTGACGCTCTTGTCCGAGCGGCTGTAGAAAGCGTTCATGACGTTGGGCAGGCCGTGCGGGAACACCTGCAGCGGATCGCTGTTGCTGGCGCTGTTCCATTGCCATGGCAAGGGCTGCGGCACATTGCCCACCGCCAGAGCGCGCTGGTACATCGTCAGCGTCTGGCGCACCACGGCAAAGGTGTGCACGGCGTCAAACTGGTCGGTGTTGGGCGCGGCGATAAAGTCGCCAAACGCGTTCGGGCTGACCGGCGGTATGCCCGGCGCGCCGTGGACGATGCGCGCATCGCGCGGGCCTTGCAGCACGACGCCGGGCAGGAAGGCCTTGCGCGTGCCGATCTCGCTGACCGATGGATCCTGCTTCCACATCAGCACGCGCGCGCCAAACGCGAACGGCAGCGGAATCGGAATCGGAATCGGCAGCGGCGACGCACCGACCCGCGGGCGGCCAGGCTGGTCGATCAGCACGGCGGTCTTGCGGTGACTACGGTACAGGGCCGTCGGCGTAGGCACGTAGCTGACCGGCACTGAAGCGTGGTTGCCTTGCATGCCGTCGGTGGGTTCGATGCGTAGTTCCATAGTGATATTCTCCAGAAGGTGATGCGCCTCGGGGCGCCACGCAGAACAGTGGCGAGCGTTTGCGGCTGCGGCGCGCAAGCGCAAACGGCATGGTCGACGCGGCGCACGATAGGGCGGCGCTACGCCAGCTCAAATGGTGGTGCCATGTACGCGCGATCGGTTTGATTCTTCTCAAGCGCGAGCCCGATTGCGCGCGCGCCATGACCGGTCGGGCGCGATGGGTCTTGGCGCCGCTGCGATAGGCTAGAATCAGCGAAGATGAACAAGCCGCGCGCCGTTGCCTGCCCGCGATCGACCAGGAGACGCAATGCGCCGTACCCGTTTGTTGGGCCTGCTGGCAGTCGGCGTGCCGGCCAAGGCGTCCGCCCTGGCCGGCATCCCCACCTTGGCCGGCGTCCCGCTGGAATTTTTCATGTTTGCGCTGGTGCTCGGCATGCTTGCGTTCAGCCGCGCCAGCACGCTGCGTAGCGCCGCAGTGGGCGCGTTCGCCATCACGCTCTACAAGTTGGCGTTCTCCCGCTTCGGTGACGCGCCCGGCGTGGCCGGACTGCTGGCGCAGGTGGCGCACGAATGGGTCGGCTTGGCGAACCTGCTGGCACTGTTGCTCGGCTTTACCTTGCTGGCCCGGCATTTCGAAAAAAGCGCGTTGCCTGCGCGCTTGCCGGACTATATGCCAGACGACTGGAAAGGGCCGTTGGTGCTGTTGTTGGCCGTGTTTTTCATTTCCAGTTTCCTCGACAATATCGCTGCGGCGATGATCGGTGGCGCTGTCGCGCACACTGTGTTTCGCGGCAAGGTGCATATCGGCTACCTGGCCGCCATCGTGGCTGCCGCCAACGCGGGTGGCGCCGGCAGCGTGGTCGGCGACACCACCACGACGATGATGTGGCTGGCCGGCGTGGCGCCAGGCCAGGTGTTCCACGCCTACGCGGCGGCCGGCGTGGCGCTGCTGGTGTGCGCAGTGCCGGCCGCGCTGCAACAGCAGCGCTATGCGCCCATCGTCAAGGACGCGCCGGTCGGCGTGTGCATCGACTGGGTGCGGGTCGGCATCGTGGCCTTCATCCTGCTGCTGGCGGTGGCTGCAAATGTGCTGCTGAACCTGCGTTTTAGGCGCTTTGGTGGCGCTTTTCCCTTCCTCGGCCTGGCCGTCGTGCTGGCGCTGGCGCTGACGGCGCGGCTGCGCCGGCCCGACTGGGAGGCTTTGCCCGATGCCTTGCGCGGCGCGCTCTTCTTGCTGGCGCTGGTGTGGTCGGCCGCGCTGATGCCGGTCGATGCACTGCCGCCGGCATCCTGGCAAAGCGCGCTGGCGCTCGGATTCGTCTCGGCCGTGTTCGACAATATCCCGCTGACGGCCTTGGCGCTCAAGCAGGGCGGCTTCGACTGGGGCATGCTGGCCTATGCGGTCGGCTTCGGCGGTTCGATGATCTGGTTCGGCTCCTCGGCCGGTGTGGCGCTGTCGGGCAGGTACCCGCAGGCGCGCTCGGTGACGTTGTGGCTGCGCCACGGCTGGCATGTGCCGCTGGGCTTTGTGCTGGGCTTTGCGGCCTTGCTGTTCACGCTGGGCTGGCATCCGGCCTGAGGCACTGGCAAACTGGGCGCGCAACTGGCATCATGCTCGATTGCACCTGCACTCCACGGAAGGAAATGCCTCATGGCTGAAATTAACATCGTTCAAGAACACAAGCTGACACCGAAAAAAGCGCATGAGGCGGCCCAGAAAGTGGCCGACGAAATGGCCGAGGAGTTCGACATGGAATGCAAGTGGGACGGCGACGTGCTGCACTTCGAACGCAGCGGCGTGCATGGTTCGCTGACGCTGGCGAAAAAGGAAGCGCAGATGCACATCAAGCTGGGATTCATGATGAGTGCATTTTCCGGAAAAATCGAGAGCAAGGTTGCCGAACACATGAAGAAAGTATTTGGTGGCGCCGCCTGAAGTGGCTCCCTTGCGGTAGGCGCGGCATGGTCGCGGCCGTGCGCGGCGCCGCCCGGTCGCTGCGGGTGGTCGTTGGAATGGGCGCGCGCCCGTGATGCGGGCGCGCAAAGACGCGGCGCCGATGGCGCGCCGGCCTGATGTGTCGCAGCGCGCCATGCAAGCGCGCCGGACCGGATGGTCGTGCTTAGTCTTTCAGATCGGCGATCAGATCGATGTACTGTTGCATTGCGTCGTCTTTGGCGGTGCCTTTCAAGGCCGCCCACGCGTCGAACTTGGCGCGCCCGACCATGTCGGTAAAGCCGGGACGCGAACCTTCGACGTCGCCGCCCGAGGCTTGCTTGAACAGCGCGTACATTTTCAGCATCGTCATGTTGTCCGGACGTTCGGACAGATTCTTCGAATCAAGCACTGCCTGGTCGAATTGTTCTTGCAAGCTCATAAATACTCCTGGTAGCTGAAAAATTATTGCTTCGACATTGTCGGTAGAGTAATGTCACTAGAATCTTATCGCATCAAACGTTAAATTGCGCGACATAATACGCAAAAACGCCCGCAAACTTTAGAGGAGGTGCTCGATGTCGTCGCAAGCCGTGCCCACATTTGGACGCAAGAAGATGTCTACCGTTGACACGGCATGGCTGAGGATGGATTCCGATAGCAACTTGATGATGATCGTTGGCGTGGCGATGCTGAGTAAATCAGTCAGCGTGGTCGCGCTGAAAAAGGCGCTGCAGGCACGCTTTCTGATCTATAGCCGCTTTCGCAGTCGGGTGGTCAGTGACCTGACCGGGGCCTGGTGGCAGGAGCAGCAAGTGGATCTGGACGACCATGTCGTGCATTCGTCCCTGCCGGTGGGCAAGGCGCACGTGTGCAACAAGCCGGCCCTGCAAAAGCTGGTGGCCAAATTGTCGCAGCAGCGACTCGACGTTGCCAAGCCGCTGTGGCAGATGCATCTGGTCGACCATTGCGTCGGCGAAGACGGCAAGGTGCGTCAGGCGCTGATCATCCGCATCCACCATTGCATCGCCGACGGTGTCGCGCTGGTCGGGGTATTCATGTCGATGTTCGGCCACGGACCGGATGAGGAGCCGGTGCCGCTGCCGACGCCGCGCGCGATCGCCGCCGCCGAAGAAAATCCGTGGGAGCAGTTGCTGTTGCCGATCACCAGCAACTCGATCAAGGCGCTGGAGCTGTCCTCGGCCATGTTCATCAAGTCGATGGACATGATGGGGGAGCTGGAGAAGCTGGGCGGCCAGATTTCCGAACTGGGGCATACGGCCGGTCAGTTGGCCATCGATGCCGTCAAGCTCACCACCATGAGCGAGGACAGTCACACCCGCCTGAAGGGCAAGCCGAGCGGCGTCAAGCACGTGTCGTGGAGCGAGCCGTTGCCGCTGGAGGAAGTCAAGGCGGTCGGCAAGGCCTATGGCTGCTCGATCAACGATGTGCTGATGGCCAGCGTGGCCGGCGCCTTGCGCGCCTACCTGCGCGCCAAGGGCGACACGGTCGACGAAGCCTGTGAAGTGCGCGTGATGGTGCCGGTCAATCTGCGCAAGGCCAGCCGCGCGCAGCGTCTGGGCAATGCTTTCGGGCTGGTGCCGCTGGTGCTGCCGGTCGGCCTGGAGGACCCGGTTGCGCGCCTGTACGAAGTGCGCAACCGCATGAATGAACTCAAGGGCAGTTACACGGCGCTGGTGGCGATGTCGGTGCTGGGCGTATTGGGCGCCACGCCCAAGCAGGTCCAAAGCGAGATTCAGAACTATTTCGCGCGCAAGGCGACTGCCGTGATGAGCAACGTGCCCGGCCCGCAACGCCCGCTGTTCCTGGGCGGCAGCCAGCTCGAGCAGATCATGTTCTGGGTGCCGCAGTCGGGCGACATCGGCATCGGCGTGTCGGTGCTGAGTTACAACGGCGGCGTGCAGTTCGGCATCGTCACCGACGACGCGCTGGTCAAGGACCCGGACAACATCATCAATCGCTTCGCGCCGGAATTTGAGAAACTGGTGTTGCTGGCGCTGATGGGCGCGTGGGAATAACTGCCCTGGAAGAATGAAAAAAGGGCCGCGGCACCGTCAGATCACTGACGGCGCCGCGGCCCTTTTTCTTTGCGGCGCTAATGCGCTAGTTGCCGTCGCTGACGATGGCGCTGCCGAGGTGGGCGGCGCCCTTGCCGACCACCACGGCGGCACCGACCGCCGTCGAGGCGACCGAGACACCTGCGCCGACCACCGTGCTGGTGACGGCCACGACGGCGCAAGCACCCAACACCGGCAGCAGCGCCGCCAGCAGCAGGATGTTCTTGCGCGCCGCAGTCATCAGACGGCCAGCAGTTCGACGTCGAAAATGAGGGTCGCGTTCGGAGGAATCGCGCCGCCTGCGCCGCGCGAGCCATAGCCCAGCGCCGCTGGAATGGTCAGGCGCCGCGCGCCGCCCACTTTCATGCCTTGCACGCCTTCGTCCCAGCCGCGGATGACGCGCCCTGCGCCCAGCGGAAACTCGAACGGGTCGTTGCGATCCTTGCTCGAATCGAATTTGTTGCCGGCGCTGCCGTCGGCGTTTTGCAGCCAGCCGGTGTAATGCACCGTCACGTTCTGGCCGGCTTGGGCAACGGCGCCTTCGCCGACGGTGGTGTCTTCGTATTGCAGGCCGGATTCAGTGGTAATAATGGACATGATTTTCCTTGAGAGTGACGGGATGTTGCGTGACCCCAGATTGTAGTACACGCGCCTGCAAAGCGCTATCAGCGGGGCGGCGCGCGCACCCGCGCAGCGGCGATTAAATCGCTGAGCGGCGGCGTTTGCACGTAAAATGTTTCTTTCACCTTTGCGAGCGGTTCTGCATGTCGCCCGGTCTTCCTCCCAGCATCCGCGTCAATTGCCACACCGTGAACCTCAACCCGGCCCGCGCCCCCGCGTGCGGACCGCGCCGGTGAGCGCGCACGCCGTGCTACGCGCCTACGGACGGGCGCTGCTGGCGCAACTGCACGGGCGCATGGTGCTGCTCAGCGTGCTGCCCTTCCTGCTGTCGGTGGCGCTGTGGGGCGTGCTGCTGTATGTCGGCCTGCAACCGCTGATCGACACGGTGCAGCAGTTGTTTATCGAGCATGACGCGTTCCAACAGACCGGCCCGTGGCTGGTGGCGTTGGGACTGGGGATGCTGAAGACGGTGGTGGTGCCATTGACCGCGCTGCTGTTGCTGCTGCCCTTGATGATACTGACGGCGTTGATCTTCATCGGCATTGCGGCCATGCCGGCCATCGTGCGCCACGTCGAGCGGCGCCATTTCGCCACCCTGGAGAAAAAACACGGCGGCAGCGTCATCGGCAGCGTCGGCACGGCGCTGGGCGCCTTCCTGCTGTTCGTGCTGCTGTGGTGTCTGGCGCTGCCCTTGTACCTGTTGCCCCCGCTGGGGCTGCTGGTCCAGACGGTGCTGTGGGGTGGTCTGACTTACCGCGTGATGGCTTACGACGCGCTGAGTGACCATGCCAGCATCGACGAACGGCGTGCCTTGCTGCGCGCACATCGCTGGCCGTTGCTGGTCATCGGCATGGTGTCCGGCCTGGCCGGCGCCTTGCCCGGCGTGCTGTGGTTAAGCGGCACGGCGATGTCGGTCGTGCTGTTTCCGTTTCTGGCCGCGGCCTCGATCTGGATGTACGTGATGATCTTCATTTTTACCGGCCTGTGGTTTGCGTTCTACTGCCTGCAGGCCTTGAGCGAGCAGCGCGCCGCAGCGAACGCACCAGCGCCGGCGCGCCAGCCTATTCCACCAATCCAGAACTAGCGGGAGCGAGCATGGCAATCGGACTGATCATCATCGGCGACGAAATCTTGTCGGGCAAGCGGCGCGACCAGCATTTTCCCAAAGTGGTCGAACTGCTGGCCGAGCGCGGTTTGCAGCTGGCCTGGGCCGAATTCGTCGGCGACGATCCGGCGCGCATCGAGGCCACCCTGCGCCGCACCATCGCCAGCGGCGACATCGTGTTTTCCTGCGGCGGCATCGGCGCCACGCCGGACGACCATACGCGCCAGTGCGCCGCCGCCGCGCTCGGGCTGCCGCTGCTGCTGCACCCGGATGGTGCGGCCAGCATCCAGCAGCGCATCCGCGAAATGGCCGAGGAAGCGGGCCAGCCGTGCGCGCTGAACTCGACAGAGAATCTGCACCGCCTGAAGATGGCCGAGTTTCCGGCCGGCGCCACGCTGATCCCCAATCCGTACAACAAGGTGGCCGGCTTTAGCGTCGGCACCCACCACTTTGTGCCGGGTTTCCCGGTGATGGCCTGGCCGATGATCGCGTGGGTGCTGGACCATCACTACAGCGCGCTGTTTAACCGCGAGGCGCGGCTGGAACAATCGGTGCTGGTGTACGACGCGGCCGAGTCGGCGCTCACGCCGCTGATGGAGGCGCTCGAAGCGCACTACCCGCAGGTGAAGGTGTTCAGTCTGCCCAGCGTGGGCGACGCCAACACGCGCCGTCACATCGAATTGGGCGTCAAGGGCGAGCCGGTGCAGACCGCCGCCGCGTTCGCACAACTGTGCGCGGAGCTGGCGCGCAGCGGTGTTCAGTACGGTCCGCTCTGAGCGGTTTCCGCGCGGGGCTGGCAAGGCCGTTGTTTTTTTGAGAAAATGGCAGCACAAGTTTGAATTTTGTGCGCCTGCATTGCGTGTCGGGCGTGCCGATGTGGTGCAATGGACGTTAAGCACACACTGCCATCGCGAGTGAGATGACGGTGCGTTTTTGCGAAGCAAGCTCGGAAAGCAGTCACTCAAAATGACCAGATGCGACGCTGGAGACAGTTGAATCGGATTGCCAGTACGATTGAATCAACGACTGACCGGTTGACCCATCATGTTTAGTAATCGTCGTTTTCGCCGGCCCCGTATCATCGTTCGTGCGATGCGCAAATTGCGCGCGCGCGCCGCCGCAACCAACTACGGACCTGCCGCACCCTTGCCTCCACACGACCCTAGCCACGACGGCATCCCGCACGCGCATGCCAGTTCGCATGCGCACCTGAAACTGGTCAAGGACGTCGCCGCCGAGCCGGCCGCCGACGTGGCTGCCGAGCCGGCGCCACCGCCGCCACCGCCGCCCAAGCGACGCCGCGTCGGCATGGTGATCGGCATCGTGGCGCTGGTGCTGGTGGCCGGCACCGCGCTGTGGGTGCAGCAGGAAGTGCGCACCTCGGCGATGCAGGCGCAGTTCTTCACCGGCTTGGTCGGAAAGATCAAGTATTCGATGGGGCCGGGCGCCAGCAAGGCGATCCGCTATCCGCACGACAGTCCCTACGATGAGCGGCTTGGCTACGCCAACCTGCCCGATTACCTGGCCAAGTTGCAGGCCAAAGACTACGTGATCAGCGCGCAGGCGCGCATTTCGCCCAAAATGGCCGAGTTGGCCGACATGGGCATTTATGCCACCTACCGCGAGAAGACCAAGGTCGGTCTGGCCATCTACGATTGCCGCAGCGAGCCGCTGTTCATGGCGCGCTATCCCGAGCGTTTCTACGAGCGTTTCGACGACGCGCCCGCATTGCTGATCAAGAGCTTGCTGTTCATCGAGAACCGCGAGCTGCTCGACCCGACCTATCCGAAGCGTAATCCGGCGGTCGAATGGGACCGGCTGTCCAAGGCCATCTTCGATAAGTCGCTGCAAACCTTCGGCGCCGGCAAGCGCACCGCCGGCGGCAGCACGCTGGCGACCCAGATCGAAAAATACCGCCACTCGCCGGAAGGGCGCACCAGTTCGCTCAAGGAAAAATTGCGCCAGATGGTGTCGGCCACGTTGCGCGCCTATCAGAGCGGCGAGGACACCACCGAGGTGCGCCGCCAGATCGTGCTCGACTACCTGAACACGGTGCCGCTGTCGGCCAAGCCGGGCTACGGCGAAGTCAATGGCCTGGGCGACGGCATGTGGGTCTGGTACGGGCGCGATTTCAAGGAAATGAACGCGGCGCTAAACGGCAAGCTGGATCAGCCGAACACGGTCGAAGCGTACAAGGAGGCGCTCAGCTTGATGATTGCGCAGCGCCGCCCCACTTACTACCTGGGCGACGGCGACGACGATCTCGAAACGCTCACCAACAGCCATCTGCGACTGCTGGCCCAGGCCGGCGTGATCACGCCGGCACTGCGCGACGCGGCGCTGAAGGTGACGCTGCATCCGGCGCTGGCCAGCGGCGTGGCGCAGCCTGCGGCGAACGCCTTCGTCACGCGCAAGGCCTCGAACGCGGTGCGCACCCACCTGGCCAGTTTGCTGGGCGACGCGCGCATGTACAACCTGGACCGGCTCGACCTGTCGGTGGTCAGCACGCTCGATTCGGGTGCCCAGAAGGCGGTCACGGCAGTGCTGCGCGGCCTGCGCGACGCCGAGACGGCCAAGGCGGCCGGACTGACCGGCAAGGGCATGCTGGGCAATGGCGACCCGGCCAATGTCGTCTACAGTTTCACGCTGATGGAGAAGGGCGAGCACGTCAACTACCTGCGCCTGCAGACCGACAATTTCGACCAGCCGCTCGACATCAACGAGGGCGCAAAACTCGATCTGGGCTCGACCGCCAAGCTGCGCACGCTGGTGACCTATATGGACATCATGGACCAGCTGCACAAGCGCTACGGCGCGCTGGACCATGACGCATTGAAAGCGGTCAAGCTCGATCCGAAGGACATCCTGTCGCAGTGGGCGGTGGCGTATTTCAGCGCCTTGCCCGACGCGGCCGACCGCAGCTTGCCGCCGATGCTGGCGGCGGCGATGGAACGCAAGTACTCGGCCGGCACGGGCGAAGGCTTTTTCACCGGCGGCGGCCTGCACCATTTCGGCAACTTCAACAAGGACGACAACGGGCGCATCATGACAGTGCGCGAAGCGCTGCGCCATTCGGTCAATCTGGTGTTCGTGCGCCTGATGCGCGACGTGGTGCACTACTACATGTTCCAGAGCCCGGGCTCGTCGGCGACGCTGCTGGCCGACGCCGACGATCCGCGCCGGGCCGACTACCTGGCCCGGTTCGCCGACCGCGAAGGGCGCGAATTCCTGGCGCGCTTCTACCAGAAATACAAGGGTAAACCGGCCAACGAGCTGGAAAAAATCCTGCTGTCAGATTTGCGTCCGACCCCGGTGCGGCTGGCCAATGTGTACCGCACCATTGCGCCGGACGCCCCGCTGGAGTCGTTCGCCGCCTTCATCAAGGACAATCTGCCATCGGCCAACGAAGTGCCGGCCGAACGCATCGCGCACATGTATGCCTTGTATGCGCCGGACGCGATGTCGCTGGCCGACCGCGGCTACCTGGCCAATGTCCATCCGCTCGAGCTGTGGATGGTCGGCTACCTGCGTACCCATCCGGGCGCCACGCTGGCCCAGGTCAACGGCGCCAGCGTCGGTGAGCGCCAGCAGGTCTACCAGTGGCTGTTCAACACCCATCGCAAGCATGCGCAGGACAAGCGCATCGCCGGCCTGATCGAGGTCGAGGCCTTCCTGCAGATCCACCGCCAGTGGAAGAAAATGGGTTACCCGTTCGACTCGCTGGTGCCGTCCTATGCGACGACGCTGGGCGCCTCGGCTGACCGGCCGGCGGCGCTGGCCGAGATGATGGGCATCCTGATCAACGGCGGCGTGCGCAAACCCGTGCAGCGCATCGAATCGCTGCACTTTGCCAAGGGAACGCCCTACGAAACGCTGGTCAAGCGCGGCGAGGGCGGCACCGGCGAGCAGGTATTGAATCCGCTGGTGGCGCGCGCGGTGGCCGATGCGATCCGCGAAGTGGTGTCGGACGGCACCGCGCGGCGCGTCAAGACCGCCTTCGTCAAGTCGGACGGCACGGTGCTGCAGTTGGGCGGCAAGACCGGCACGGGCGATCAGCGCTTTGACATCTTCGCGCCGGGCGGGCGCCTGATCGAGTCGCGCTTCGTGAACCGTTCGGCGACCTTCGTGTTCAACATCGACGAGCGCTTTTTCGGCAGCATGACGGCGTATGTGCGCGGACCACAGGCGGGCAATTACGACTTCACCAGCGCCTTGCCGGTGCAGTTGCTCAAAGTGCTGGCGCCGACCTTGATGACGCTGATCGAGCCGGCAGCGAGCGGACCGCAGGCGCTCAAGCAGTGCGCGCGCTAAGCGCTGTGACGCGCCGCACCGCGCGGGCCGTGCCCCCCGCATGAGGCGCCCGCGGCTGCCCGCGCTGTTCAAGTTCAGCCAGTTCTCGGTGCGCGATCTGCTGATCGCCGCCGGCCCCACGCTGGCCGTGCTGGCGCTGGTGTGCGGCCTGGCCTACCTGGTGGTCGATCCGGCGCCGCCGCACACGGTGCGCCTTGGCACCGGCCAGGAAAACAGCGCCTACGAACAGATCGGCAAAAAATACGCGGCCGTGCTGGCCAAGCAAGGCGTGAAGGTCGCGCTGCATCGTTCGCTGGGCTCACAGGACAATCTGCAAAGCCTCAACAAGGGCAGCGTCGACATCGCCTTCGTGCAAAGCGGCTCGACCGAGGCGGCCGAGGCCACGCGCGCCGGGCTGGTGTCGCTGGGCAGCCTGTTTACCGAACCGATCTGGCTGTTCCTGCGCGATCCGCACGGTGCCACCGAGTTAAGTCAACTCAAGGGTTTGAAGATCAATCTGGGGCCGGAAGGCACCGGCGTGCCACGTCTGTTCAAGCAGGTGTTAAGTGAAAACGGCGTCGAGGCGTCCGAACTGACCATCGGCGCGCTGGAAAACACGCCGGCCACGGTGGCACTGCTGGAAGGGCGCATCGACGGCCTGGTGTTTAGCGCCGCGCCGGAAGACCTCTTGATCCAGATGCTGCTGCAAACGCCCGGCGTGACGTTGTTCGATTTTGTCCAGGCCGACGCGTATGCGCGTCGCTTGCCGTTTCTGTCGCACGTGGTGCTGCCGCGCGGGATCGTCGACGTGGGCCGCAATCTGCCGGCGCGCGACTATCAGCTGATCGCGCCCACGGCCACGCTGGTGGCGCGCGCCGACCTGCATCCTGCGTTGCTGGACCTGTTCGTGCAGGCGGCCGGCACGATCCACGCCGCTCCCGGCTGGTTCCAGCAACAGGGCGAATACCCGTCGGCGCGCTACACCGAAATTCCCGTCGCGCCCGAGGCGGCCAAGTACTACAAGGATGGCCCGCCGATGCTGCAGCGCTACATGAGCTTCTGGCTGGCCAATTTCCTCGACCGCATGTGGGTCGTCGTGGTGGGGCTGGGCGCCTTGATACTGCCATTGTGGAAGGTGGTGCCGCCGCTGTACGTGTGGCGCATCCGCTCGCGCGTGTACCGCTGGTATGGCCAGTTGCGCAGTGTCGAGCATGCGCTGGCGCTGGCCAGCGGTGCCCAACGCGCCGCCGTGTACGCGGCCCAGCTCAAGCGCCTCGACCAGATTGAAGACATGGTCAACCAGGTGTCGGTGCCGCTGTCGTTCGCCGACGGCTTGTATGGCCTGCGCAGCCACATCAACTTCGTGCGCCAGAAACTGCTGACGCTGATGGGCGAGCTGGATCGGCTGGCGCGACACGACGCCCAACCGGCGCCGGACACCGACGCTCCTTGAGGCGCACTCGGACAGCGCTGCGGGGGCCTCAGGCGCCTAGCCACGGCAGGCCGGCGTGGCACCAGCCCGCCACGCTCTTGCGGTGTCCGGCGCTGTCCTTGTCGCCTTCGAAGCCTTCCAGGATATCGTAGCACTGCGCGTAACCATGTTCGGTGGCCAGCTTGGCGCCGTGGCGCGAACGCACGCCGGAGCGGCACAGAAACAGCAGCACCTCGTCGGTGCCAGCGACGGCGCCCAGTTGCGCGATGAAGTCGGGGTTGGGCACGCCGCCCGGATAGGTGATCCATTGCACGGCGGCGTGCTGCTTGTCGGCGATCGCGACCCGGCCGACCCAGTCGCGCTCTGCGTTGGTGCGCACGTCGATCAGTTTGATGCGCGCGTCCAGTTGCAGCAGCGCGTACGCTTCCTGAGGCGTCACGGCGCCCGCGTAGGCCTGGTCCGGTGCGCGCGTGCGCGCTGTGGCGAGAATGTCGTTCATCGAGTTCATGGCGTTGTCCAGGATTGATAGTGGGATGACTTGAATGGGATAATTATAATGCTGTGGCGCGCGCGCTTTGGGCTGATCGTGCGGCAAGTCACATTTTGGTGCATTCAATTCCATTTGCACCAAATGAGTGCTATTTTAATGTTTGGCACTGTTTTGGTGCGCATGAGCAAGCCGTATTTTGACGGCCTGGCGCGCCCCGTCAAGTCGGTTTTCGAACCATTTATCAGTACGTTGCGTGGCGGAAAAAAACCGTTGGTCCAATTTTTGATGCTGGCATGGATTCTGCTATCATTCCCCGTGAGTTTTGGTCGCACGTGCAGGAGATCGTGCAGCATCATTAGCCCAGACGCATTTGGTCGGCTCACCCCCACATTCAATCAGGAGAATACGCATGGCAATGACAGCCGCAGAAGTCTTACAAATGGCAAAAGACAACGAAGTCAAATTCGTTGATTTCCGCTTTGCTGATACCCGTGGTAAAGAGCAGCACGTGACGGTACCCGTGTCGCATTTCGACATGGACAAGTTTGAATCGGGTCACGCGTTTGACGGTTCCTCGATCGCCGGCTGGAAAGGCATCGAAGCATCGGACATGATCCTGATGCCAGATCCAGCGACCGCCAACATCGACCCGTTCATGGAAGAAACCACCATGTTCATGCAGTGCGACGTGATCGAACCGTCGGACGGCAAGGGCTACGACCGCGATCCACGCTCGATCGCCAAGCGCGCCGAGGCTTACCTGAAATCGTCGGGCATGGGCGACACCGCCTTCTTCGGTCCTGAGCCAGAATTTTTCATCTTCGATTCCGTACGTTGGAAAGTGGACATGTCCGGTTGCTTCGTCAAAATCGATTCGGATGAAGCGTCCTGGTCGACCGACGCTAAAACCGAAGGCGGCAACAGCGGCCATCGTCCGACCGTCAAGGGCGGCTACTTCCCAGTGCCACCAGTGGACAGCTTTCAGGATATGCGTTCGGAAATGTGCCTGATCCTCGAAGCGATGGGCATCCCTGTCGAAGTGCACCACCACGAAGTGGCTGGCGCTGGCCAGAACGAAATCGGCACCCGCTTCTCGACCCTGGTCGAGCGCGCCGACTGGACCCAGAACCTGAAATATGTGGTCTGGAACGTGGCGCACAGCTACGGCAAAACCGCCACCTTCATGCCGAAACCTATCGTTGGCGACAACGGTTCGGGCATGCACGTGCACCAATCGGTGTGGAAAGACGGCAAGAACCTGTTCGCTGGCGACGGCTATGCCGGTCTGTCGGACTTCGCGCTGTACTATATCGGCGGCATCATCAAGCACGCCAAGGCACTGAACGCGATCACCAACCCGGGCACCAACTCGTACAAGCGTCTGGTCCCAGGCTACGAAGCACCGGTCAAGCTGGCTTACTCGGCGCGCAACCGTTCGGCCTCGATCCGCATTCCACACGTGGCCAATCCAAAAGGCCGCCGCGTCGAAGCGCGTTTCCCGGATCCACTGGCCAACCCATACCTGTGCTTCGCGGCACTGCTGATGGCCGGTCTGGACGGCGTCGCCAACAAGATCCATCCGGGTGAAGCAGCGTCGAAAGACCTGTACCATCTGCCGCCGGAAGAAGACGCGCTGATCCCAACGGTGTGCGTGTCGCTCGAAGAAGCGCTGGAAAACCTCGACAAGGACCGCGAGTTCCTGACCCGTGGCGGCGTGTTCAGCGACAGCATGATCGACGCTTACCTGGAACTGAAAATGCAGGACGTGCAGCGCATGCGCATGACCACGCACCCAGTTGAATTCGACATGTACTACTCCCTGTAAGACGGGGCGGGGGCGCCAGCGCCCTTGACAAGACGCACACAGCGCGAGGCGAGCCCAGGCTTTCCTCGCGTTTTTTTTATGGGGCCGGCCCCGCCTTGTTGTATATTCGGGTTGTGACTATATACTGCACGCGCTGCGCGTGATCGACATGCTGATGGGAATGAGAATTAAACTGTTGACGATGAACCGGGCCGCCTTGCGCGCCACGCTGGCGCTGGTCGCCGCTCTGGGTGCCTGCGCTGCGCCGCTGGCGCACGGCCAGATCTATCTATGCATTGACGCCAACGGCCTGAAGGAGCTGACTGACATCGGCCGGCCCGGTTGCCGCGCGCTCGACGTGCCGGGCAGTATCGCCGCACCGGCCCGCCGGGGCGACGGCGCGCCGCGCAGCGCGCCCGCACCGATGGCCTCGCCGGCCAATTTCCCCAAGGTCGATACGACGCAGCAGAAGGCACGCGACAATGAACGGCGCGACATTCTCAGCGACGAGCTGCGCAGCGAAGAGAAGAAGCTCGCCGAACTGAAGCGCGAATTCAATGGCGGCGAGCCCGAGCGCCATGGCGACGAGAAGAACTACGCCAAGTACCAGGAGCGCACCGCCCAGTTGCGCGACAACGTGGCGCGCTCGGAGAAAAATGTCGAGGCGTTGCGGCGCGAATTGTCGAACATTAAATGAGCCCCGACGAACGCCGCAACGGCGCACTGGCCGGTCTCGATTTGCTCGCTTCGGCCGTGATCCTGCTCGATGCGCAAGGCCACATCCATTACGCCAATCCGGCCGCCGAAAACCTGCTGGAAAGCTCGCTCAAGGCGCTGTCGCGCCAGAAGCTGACGGCGCTGTTTGGCAACGCCGACGAGCTCGCCAAGCTGTGCGAGCAGGCGCTGGCGCACAAGTTCGCCGACCTGCGCCAGGACCTGACGCTCGAGCGCAGCGGGCGCGAACCGCTGCATGTGCATTCGATCGTCAGCGCACTGGACGATCCGGCGCTGCCGCTGTTGATCGAGCTGCGCGAAAACGTCCAGCAGCTCAAGCTCGACCGCGAGGAGCGCATTCTCGACCAGAGCCAGGTCAACAAGGAGCTGGTGCGCAATCTGGCGCACGAGATCAAAAATCCGCTGGGCGGCATCCGCGGCGCGGCCCAGTTGCTCGAACTGGAGCTGCCGGCGCGCCACCTGTCCCAGCTGCGCGAATACACCCAGGTGATCATCAAGGAGGCCGACCGGCTGCAAACGCTGGTGGACCGCCTGCTGGCGCCGCACCGCCGCCCGCATATCGTGGGCGACGTCAACATCCACGAGGTGTGCGAACGGGTGCGCAGCCTGATCCTGGCCGAGTTCCCCCATGGTCTGACGATACGGCGCGATTACGACGCCTCGATCCCCGAATTTCGCGGTGACAAGGAACAGCTGATTCAGACGGTGCTCAATATCGCCCACAACGCCGCCCAGGCCTTGTGCGAGCGCATCGCCGCCGGCGACGCCGAGCTGGTTTTGCGCACCCGGGTGGCGCGCCAGGTCACGCTGGCCAAGGTCCGCTACGGCCTGGCATTAGACTTGCATATCATCGACAATGGACCGGGCATCTCGCCCCAGATCCGCGACCGTATCTTCTACCCGCTGGTGTCGGGACGGGAGGGCGGCAGCGGCCTGGGGCTGACACTGGCGCAAACCTTCGTGCAACAGCACCTGGGTGTGATCGAGTGCGAGAGCCGGCCAGGATGTACGGACTTCAGAATCCTGCTGCCGCTGCCCTGAGGGCGCGCGCCTGTCTGAAGATCCGGATCCCACCGATTCACGATCCATATTGCAGGATGCAGACACACATGAAGCCAATCTGGATAGTCGACGACGACGCCTCGATCCGCTGGGTGCTTGAAAAAGCGCTGGCGCGCGAGAACCTGGCCACCAAGAGCTTCGCCAATGCGCGCGACGCGATGGCCGCGCTTGAATATGAAACCCCGCAGGTGCTGGTGTCGGACATCCGCATGCCGGGCGCCTCCGGGCTCGATCTGCTGGCCACCGTCAAGGCCAAGTTTCCCGGTCTGCCGGTGATCATCATCACCGCCTTCTCCGACCTCGATTCGGCCGTCGCCGCATTCCAGGGCGGCGCCTTTGAATACCTGGCCAAGCCGTTCGACATCGACAAGGCGGTCGAACTGATCCGCCGCGCGCTCGACGAGAGCCTGCGCGAGACCAGCGTCGAAGCCGGACCCAGCGAGACGCCCGAGATCCTCGGTCAGGCGCCCGCGATGCAGGAAGTGTTTCGCGCCATCGGACGGCTGTCGCAGTCGAACGTGACGGTGCTGATCACGGGCGAATCGGGCACCGGCAAGGAGCTCGTTGCGCGCGCGCTGCACAAGCACAGCCCGCGCGCCGCGCAGCCTTTCATCGCGCTCAATACGGCGGCCATTCCGAAGGACTTGCTCGAGTCGGAGTTGTTCGGCCACGAGCGCGGCGCCTTCACCGGCGCCCAGACCACCCGGCGCGGACGCTTCGAGCAGGCCGAGAACGGCACGCTGTTCCTCGATGAAATCGGCGACATGCCATTCGATCTGCAAACGCGTTTGCTGCGCGTGCTGTCGGACGGGCACTTCTACCGGGTCGGCGGACACCAGCCGATGAAGGCCAATGTGCGCGTGATCACCGCCACCCACCAGAACCTGGAACAGCGCGTGCGCGACGGCCTGTTCCGCGAAGACTTGTACCATCGGCTGAACGTGATCCGTTTGCGCCTGCCCAGTTTGCGCGAGCGGCGCGAGGATATCCCCTTGTTGGTGCGTCACTTCTTGGTGCAGAGTGCACGCCAATTGGGCGTCGAGGCGAAACGCATGAGCGATGGGGCGATGAGCTTCCTGACCGGGCTGGACTTGCCGGGCAATGTGCGTCAGCTGGAAAACCTGTGCAACTGGATCACCGTGATGGCGCCGGGCCAGACGGTGGACGTGCAGGACATGCCGCTTGAACTGAGCCAGGGACAGGGCGCGGGCGCTGAGGCAAGCCACGCCAGCGCGCCGGCCGACATCAGCGCGCTCGCTGGCGTGGCGCCGGTCCAGGTGCACGCGCACGCGCCGCCCGGCGAGGGCGGCGTCAGCTGGATCGCGCTGCTCGAGCTGCAGGCCGCGGCGATGCTGACGGGGGGGCAGTCGGACGTGATGGACGTGCTGGGGCGCCAGTTCGAATCGGCGCTGATCAAGGTCGCGCTGCGCCACACGCACGGACGCAAGAACGACGCGGCGGTGCGGCTGGGCATCGGGCGCAATACCATCACGCGCAAGATCGCCGAACTGGGCATCGCCGGCGCCAGGGACGAATAACGCCGGCCCGCGCGCGGCCCGGGGCAGCGTGCGCAACGGCCCGCCGGTGCGCGCCAGGCTCGCGTCAGTCGCCGCATCGGCCGCACCAGCGCGCCAGGATCGGGTAAGCTCTCGCATCGGCGCCCGCGTGCGCCTGTCCTGAATGCGAAACCGTATGCTGATCAATTGTGTAGCCTACCAAGAAGGCAAGAAACTGTCCGACATCTCGATCGAGGCGATCAGCGACTATCTGGAGCGGCCCGAGTGCTTCGTCTGGGTCGCGCTGCGCGATGCGCAAGACGACGAACTGTCCAAGATGCAGGAGGAGTTCGGCTTGCACGAGCTGGCGGTCGAGGATGCGCGGCGCGGCCATCAACGTCCCAAGATCGAGGAGTACGGCGACTCGCTGTTCGTGGTGGCGCAGACGGTCGACATGGTCGACGGCGAGATGTCGATCGGCGAAGTCGACATTTTTGTCGGCGCCAACTACGTGCTGTCGGCGCGCAACCGCAGCACCCAGGGTTTTCTGGGGGTGCGCGCACGCGCCGAGCGCGAGCCGCACCTGTTGCGCCAGGGCTCGGCGTTCGTGCTGTACGCGCTGCTCGACGCCGTCGTCGACCGCTATTTTCCGGTCGTCGACATGCTCGAGACGGAACTGGAAACGATCGAGGAGCGCATCTTTCTCCACGGCTCCGAGCGCGACACCATCGAGCGCCTGTATTTATTGAAGCGCAAGGTGTTGCTGCTGCGTCACGCGGTGGCGCCGCTGCTGGACGCGGTGGGCAAGCTGCACGGCGGGCGCGTGCCGGCGCTGTGCATGGACACCCAGGAATACTTCCGCGACGTGCACGATCACCTGCAGCGCATCAACACCAGCATCGACGCCATCCGCGACACCATCGGCACCGCGATCCAGGTCAACCTGTCGATGGTGGCCATCGAGGAGGGCATCGTCAACAAGCGGCTCGCCGCCGGGGCGGCGATCTTCGCCATCTTCACCGCCTTCGCCGGCGTGTGGGGCATGAATTTCGAATGGATGCCGGAGCTCAAGTGGCACTACGGTTATCCGGCCTCGCTGGGCGTGATGTTCTCCGTGTGCGGCTATGCCTACTACCGCTTCCGCCGCTCAGGCTGGTTGTGAGGCTGCCGGGCCGCCGCATCGTGCCGGCGGCGGCCATGCGCGGCGAGCTTAGCGCGCCATCGACAATGCAACGGCCTCGGCCACTTTGATGCCGTCCACCGCCGCCGACAGGATGCCGCCGGCGTAACCGGCGCCTTCGCCGGCCGGGAACAGGCCGCGCGTGTTGATGCTTTGCAGGTCAAGGTCGTTGCGCTTGATGCGGATCGGCGACGAGGTGCGCGTTTCGACCCCGGTCAGGATCGCGTCGTGCTTGAAGTAGCCCTTGATCTGCTTGTCGAACGCGGGCAATGCTTCGCGCATGGCGGCGATCGCGTAGTCGGGCAGGGCGCTGGCCAGGTCGGTCAGATGCACCGCCGGTTTCAGGGACGGGATCACCGTGCCCAGCGCGCTGGACGTGCGACCGGCCACGAAGTCGCCCATCAGCTGGCCCGGCGCGTCGTAGTTGCTGCCGCCCAGTACATACGCATGCTCTTCCAGGCGGCGCTGCAGCTCGATGCCGGCCAGCGGATGGCCCGGATAATCGCTTGGGGTGATGCCCACCACGATGGCGCTGTTGGCGTTGCGCTCGTTGCGCGAATACTGGCTCATGCCGTTGGTGACCACCCGGCCCGGCTCGGACGCGGCCGCCACCACGGTGCCGCCCGGGCACATGCAAAAGCTGTACACCGCGCGCCCGTTGCTGGCGTGATGCACCAGCTTGTAGTCGGCCGCGCCCAGGATCGGGTTGCCGGCGCTGGCGCCGAAGCGGCACTGGTCGATCAGTGACTGCGGGTGCTCGACCCGAAAGCCGATCGAGAACGGTTTCGCTTCCACGTACACGCCCCGTTGATACAGCATCTCGAAGGTGTCGCGCGCGCTGTGACCGATCGCCAGTACCACGTGGCTTGTTTCGATGTGGGTGCCGTCGGCCAGGCTTACGCCGCGCACCTGGCCAACGCCGTTCAGTTGTTCAATGTCGATGTCGGTGACCCGGCTCTGGAAACGGAATTCGCCGCCCAGGCTCTCGATGGTGGCGCGCATCTGCTCGACCATCTTGACGAGCCGGAAGGTGCCGATGTGCGGCTTGCTGACGTACATGATCTCTTCCGGCGCGCCGGCTTTGACGAACTCGGTCAATACCTTGCGCCCGTAGTGTTTCGGGTCCTTGATCTGGCTGTACAGCTTGCCGTCCGAAAAGGTGCCGGCGCCGCCCTCGCCGAACTGCACGTT
Source organism: Burkholderiales bacterium (assembly GCA_038207625.1). Classification (GTDB taxonomy): domain Bacteria; phylum Pseudomonadota; class Gammaproteobacteria; order Burkholderiales; family Burkholderiaceae_D; genus JBBQZO01. Next base: position 37,270 of record JBBQZO010000041.1, read on the forward strand.
CGACTCCGGATTGAGCTCGCGCTTGCGCCAGAAGCCGAAGGTGTCGACGGTGCGCTCGCGCACCACCTTGCCGCGCTCGAGGATCAGCGGGCGCAGTCCCATCTGCGCCAGAATCAGGCCGGCGAACAGGCCGCACGGGCCGGTGCCGATCACCACCGGGCGCGCGCCGCCGGGCGCCGGGGCGGCGCGTTCGCCGCCGGCCACGAAGTGGTAGCCGGTGTCGGGCGCGACCATCAGGTGGGCGTCGTGCGCCAGGCGCGTCAGCAGCGCCGTCTCGTCGCTCGTTTCCACGTCGAGCGCGTAGATCAGCAAGATGGCGCTGCGCTTTCTGGCGTCGTAGCTGCGCTTGAACACCGTCAGGCTGAGCAGGTCGGCATCGTCGATGCCCAGGCGTGCCAGCACGGCGGCGCGCAAGGCGGCCTCGTCATGGTCGAGCGGGAGTTTCACTTCATTGAGTCGCAGCATAGTCCGTATTTCCGTCAGTTAAAGCCGGTGGGGGCAGTTCGCCCGCCGGCCGTGCAAGTCGCTATTTTACCCGCATAGGATGGCGCGGAGAGACGGCGCGGCGCTGGAATAAAGGAGGTGTCAGTTCGACTACATCAACATTGCAAAAAAAGAAACCATCATCGCGGATTTGTATTGTAAATACGGAAGTGTTGTATTTTGAGTAAATCAATAACGGCCTGTTGACGTGGTAATTTCATCATGGTTTTATTACGCATCCGACTGATTTGTATAGACCATTGCAGCGGAGCCGGCCGCCATCGAAGCGCCCGGAGCTAAGTAGTTGAAGCTTCATGAGAGCTTAAGAGAGAAACATGACCCGCGCGCGCTGCGATACGTGGGCAATTTACTTAAAGGAAGTCACATGTTCAGAAAAACTGTTTTGGTCCGTGCGCTGGCAATTGCCTTTTCCGCCGCCGCATTGTCGGCTGCCATCACCCCTGCTGCCACGGCGCAATCGAATACCACGGGAACGGTGTTCGGCCGCGTCGATGCCCCAAGCGGCGCCACCGTCGTCATTGAAAACGCCGCGACCGGTTTCCATCGCGTGCTGACACCAGATGCCAGTGGCCGCTACAACGCGCTGTCAGTCCCTGTGGGCGACTACAAAGTATCGCTGATGCGCAACGGCAAGGTCGAGCGCAGTGAAGACACCTCGGTCGCCATCGGTGCCGGTAGCGATGTCAGCTTTGTCGCCGTCGCCGTCGTTGAAGTGGCGGGCCGGCGCAGCCGTATCGATGTCTCCAACACCAATCTGGGTGCCACGTTCTCGGCCAAAGAACTGGCCAAGCTGCCCATTGCGCCCACTGTGGGCGCCGTGATTCAATTGGCGCCAGGTACCGTCAAGGGTGATGCCGGTTATGGCGGGGCTGGCGCTCCGAGCTTCGGCGGCGCATCCGGTTCTGAAAATGCTTACTTTATCAACGGTTTCCCTGTCACCAATCCGCTGACCCAGACCGGCTTCTCGTCGCTGCCGTTTTTCGCCATTGCGCAAGCGCAGATCCTGACCGGCGGCTACGGCGCCGAATTCGGCCGCTCCACCGGCGGCATCGTCAACATCACCACCAAGCGTGGTACCAATACCTGGGAAGCGGGCTTCGCCGCCGAATACGAGCCTAGCGGGCTGCGCGCCAAGTCGCGCAACATCGTCTATCCGAACAACGGCACCCCGAAAGACGGCACCGTGCGCCAGTACCTGGCCAGCGATTCGCAGGATCGCACCCTGGTGAGCGCCTACGTGGCCGGCCCGCTCGTCAAGGACAAGCTGTTCGCGTTCCTGACCGTCGAGCAAACCCGCACCAATTCGAGCGGCGTGAGCGTCGTCAACAGCGACCCGACCGCCGCCACGGCAGGCTGGGAAGAGCGTACGCTGACGCAGCCGCGCGTGATGCTCAAGCTCGACTGGAATATCACGGACGACCACCATCTGGAATACACGATGGTGCGCGACACGCCGGAGGATCACCGTAAGAACTACGGTTTCGACTACGCAGCCAAGACACACAATAATGTGCTCGGTTCGGAAGTGACCTACAAGAGCTATGGCCCGACGCCGATCGCGGCGACCACCGGGGGCGACCTCGACATCATCAAGTACACGGGTAACCTGACCGATGCCTTGAGCGTGACGGCCCTGTACGGGCGCACTCAGGTCAACCGCTCACAAGATCAGGTTGGCTACAACCCCGCCTTCCCGCTGATCAGCGTCAACGACGGCGCCCCTGGCATCAACTACGCGTCGAATCAGCCGTTTTCCGACGACGAATTTGCCGCCGGCTCGCATAACAAGTCGTCCGGTTATCGCCTCGATCTGGAATACAAGCTCAACAACGAGCACACATTGCGCGCCGGTATCGATAACATGAAGCTCGATTCCTACTCGGGCACCTTGACCTCGGGCGGCATCAACTGGGTGTACGCATCGGACCCATGTGGTGCGGCCATGGCGGTGCCAGGCGGCCCGATCGCGCCGAGCAATCTGAAATCGGCCGACGGCCAGACCTGTTATTCGGTGTCCTCGTTCAAATTCAAGGCGGTCAATCCGGCCAAGGTCGACCAGGGTGCGCAATACATCGAAGATCGTTGGCAAATCACCAAAGACGTGCTGGCCGTGCTGGGCTTGCGCAACGAGTCGTTCAAGAATTATAACGATACCGGCGCGGCCTTCATCACCCAGGATCGTCAGATCGAGCCACGCGTGGCCCTGTCGTGGGACATGAACGGCGATTCGTCGACCAAGTTGTTTGCCAGCGGCGGTCGCTACCACCTGCAAATGCCGGCGAACGTGTCGATCCGCACCGGCGGCGCATCGACTTACCTGCAACAGTATTTCTCGTACACGGGGGTTGATCAAACCACCGGCGCCCCCCTTGGCACCAAACCGCTGACGTCGCTGTATTCGCCCGATGGCGAAACGGGCGCGCCGAAGGACCTGGGCTATGTCGCGGCGAAGAACCTGGACTCGCATTACCAGGACGAGATCGCGTTCGGCTTTGAGAAGGCGTTGTCGAAACAGCTGAACGTCGGTGCCAAGTTCACCTACCGTGAACTAAAGAGCACGCTGGAAGACTGGTGCGATCCGCGTCCTATGCTGAAATGGGCCAAGGATCACGGCATTTCCACCGATAAATTCGGCACCTTGGGCGACGATGGTGCCTTGCACACCGATCCCAACGGCAAGTTCGCAGCCGGTCCTGCATGGGGCTGCTCGATCATCAATCCGGGCAAGACCAACACCTGGGATCTGGACATCAACGGCGACGGCGTGCTTGAGCATGTGGTGTTGTCGCCGACCGATATGGCCGGTGGTGAAAGCACGCGCGACGGTGCGGACCTGCCGGCGGCATCGCGTAAATATGTCGCCGTCGACCTGTTTGCCGAGCATCCGTTTGATGGCAAATGGTATGGCAAAGTCAATTACACCTGGTCGCGTTCGCGTGGCAATACCGAAGGTCAGCTCAATTCGGATCTGGCCCAGGCTGACCCGGCAACCACGGTCGCGTATGACTTCAAGGAAATCGAAGAGTACGGCACCGGCTTGCTGCCGAACGATCGTACCCACGTGATGAAAGCGTTCGGTTACTACGCCGTCACACCGGAAGTGTCGGTGGGTGCCAACTTGCTGGTCTCGTCGGGTCGTCCGCGTCAGTGCCTGGGTGCCTACCCTGATCCCGCCGATCTGGCAGGTTCGCTGTATGGCAAACTGTTCCATTATTGCCCAGCACCTGGCGCCGCAGGCGACGCGGCGACGGTGCCGTCGCCGCGCGGAACCACGGGCAACATGCCCTGGACCAAAACGCTCGACCTGAACGTGGCCTACAAGCCGACCTGGCTGGCTGGCCTGCAATTGAAGGCAGACGTCTTTAACGTCTTCAACAGTCAGACCGCCTCGCGCGAGCGTGATCAGTCAGGCACGGCCAGTACCTATCAGATGACGACGAACTATACCGATGCACGTTCCGTCAAGTTCTCTGTTGAGTACGGCACGAAGTTCTGATCCGGCAGCACCGCGTGGAGGGCGCGCCTATCCTGGCGCGCCTTGCGAACCGCCGCGCTGATGTCAGTTTGAAAAAGAACCGCAGCCTTCGAGCAGCGGTTCTTTTTTTGAATGGAAAACATTGGCATTTCAGCATTTCCGATCGGTCAGCTGACTTGGCACATCGGTAAGCTGCGAGCGCGGCGCCGCCGGCCCAAAATAGTGCAAACACGCTTCAATATTGTGCTGCGCCGCACCATATATGGGCCTTAATCCTCACTATGAGCACCAGATAAAGCTAATGTGTTGTTTATACGCATACTCATGCCCTTGCCCGTTGACACTTATCCTTTCGCTATGGTTCCATGTACGTCTTAGGCAGGCCTGATTAGCATCAAGGAATGTTTGATTAATCGCCCATGAGGTGGTTGAGTAGGAAAATGTAGTGGGACTTAAAAAAACTGTAGCAACGTGATTTAACGCATAACACTTTTACCCAAGCCGATCTACCAGAGACGCTTCTTAATTAGGAAATCACATGTTTAGAAAAACTGTATTAGTACGCGCACTGTCGATCGCGTTCAGCGCCGCGGCACTGAGCGCCGCCGTGATGCCTACCGCCATGGCACAATCGAACGCCACCGGCGTCGTCTACGGCCGCGTCGATGCGCCAGCCGGATCGTCGATCAACCTGGTCAACCCAGAAACCGGTACCAAGCGCTCTGCCGTCGTTGACGCAGCGGGCGCCTACCGCGCAACCGCCTTGCCTGCAGGTCACTACAACGTCGAACTGGTCCGCAACGGCAAGGTCGATAAGACCGTTGAAGTTGACGTCCTGATCGGTCAAGGCGTTGAAGCATCGTTCGCAGCCGTACAATCGGTTCAGGTTTCTGGCCGTCGCACCCGCATCGACGTCACCAACACCAATAACGGCGCCATTTTCACGTCCAAAGAATTGGCAAAACTGCCAGTGGCGTCGAACTTGACCGCAGTGATCTTGCTCGCTCCAAATACCACGAAGGCTGATGCAGCCTTCGGTGGCGCATCGTTCGCCGGTGGTGCCGCGTCGGAAAACTCGTTCTACCTGAACGGCTTCCCAATCACCAACCCGCTGACCCAACTCGGCTCGATGGAACTGCCGTTCGGCGCCATCTCGCAGTTCTCCGTCGTCACCGGTGGTTTCGGTGCGGAATTCGGTCGCTCGATCGGTGGCGTGACCAGTATCACGACCAAGAGCGGTACCAATAACTGGGAAATGGGCGCGACCTATGCGATCACCCCGGACCAGCTGAAGGCCAAAACCGCCAACATCTATTATCCAGAAACGGGCGTGAATCCGGGTACCGATGGTAAGCTGCATTTCCGTCAGGATAATAACTACAACAACGTCGAGCAGTACGGCTTCTATGTCGGCGGCCCGATCGTCAAGGACAAGCTGTTCATGTTCGTGGCGGCTGACGAAACGGTCAATCGTCGCGGTTTCACCGATATCGGTTCCGGCACAGCATCGACTGCGGCCACAATTGGTTTGAATGGGTGGAATCAGCGTAGGAACGTGCAAACCCGCGCAGTGGCGAAGGTCGACTGGAATTTGACGGACAATCATCGCCTCGAGTGGACCACCGCGATCGACGATCAATCGGACAAGCAACAAAAATATGGTTACACCCTCAACCCTGCTATGTCTAAGAGCGATGCGCTCGCAGCTATGGACGGCACCCCGAATGGCACGAAGTACAACGAACTGAGCACTCGTAATCCGGCTTCGGCAGGTGCCCAAGTCAACGCGCTGAAATACACCGGTCAACTGACCGATGATCTGACCTTGACGACCATGTATGGTCAGTTGAAAGCGCCACGCGGCGTCACCTATGAAGGTTTCGTCGGCAACCCGCCTGCATCGGTGACGCTGCCTGCTGCGTCGAGACGCGTGCCGGAACTGGACGCACAGGGTTTGTACTTCGTCGCCAATTCATTCCCTGGTACGGTTACGTCGCCTGGCGAAGATTCGGTTAAATCGTTCCGCCTCGATCTGGAGTACAAACTCGGCCAGCACACGCTGCGCGGCGGTCTCGATCGCAACGACCTGAGCGCCATGAACGCCGGTTCGGGAACGTCGGGCGGGTCGAGCTGGACCTATCGTAGTGTGGCCACGCCAACGGTCCCCTCGTCATTGGCTAGTGGACAATCCGGTACCGTCGCCAACTTCGGCGGTTTCGGTCCACGCGGCTTCTATGCGACTCAGTTCGTGTTCAACAGCCTCACCGCTGCCAAGGCGCAGCAATCGTCGCTGTATCTGGAAGATCGCTATCAAGTGACCAAGAACGTGCTGGTGACGGCCGGTCTGCGTAGCGAGTCGTACAACAACACGAACGGCGACGGTGAAAAGTTCCTCGAGCAGAAGAACCAGATCGCTCCCCGCCTGGCCGCAGCTTGGGACGTGAACGGCGACGCATCGTTGAAAGTGTTCGGTAGCGGCGGTCGTTATCACCTGCAACTGCCGACCCAGGTCGCTGCGCGTGCTGCCAGCCGTTCGACCTTCACCCGCCAGGATTTCACCTACACGGGCATCAACCCGACGACGGGTGTTCCGACCGGCCTGAACGCGATCGATCCGGCGTTCTCGGCCGATGGCGAACTAGGCCAGCGCAAAAACCCATTGTCGGTCGTCACCAAAGACCTGAAGCCTAACTTCCAGGACGAGGTGACGCTGGGCTTCGAAAAAGCCTACAGCCCTGACCTGAACTTCGGCGGCAAGATTACCTATCGCAAGCTGGGCGCCGGTATCGACGACAACTGCGATTTGCGTCGTCTGTATGAGCGCGCCCTGGCCGATGGCATCAAGGTGGTTGGCTTCGACAAGATGAGCTGCTTCATCTTCAACCCGGGTAAAGACGCTACCGTCTGGATCGACGAGCAAGATGCAAATGGCGTGCCGATCAACAACGGCAAAGGCAAATTCGAGCATTTCACCAATGCCGAACTGGGCTATGCAGGTATCGATGCTGAGCGTAAATACAGCGCGCTGGATCTGTTCCTCGAGCATCCTTACCGTAACGGCTGGTATGCGAAGATGAACTACACGCTGTCGCGCAGCACCGGCAACATGGAAGGCCAGACCCGTTCCGATACCGGACAGACCGACGTTGGTACGTCCGCATCGTGGGATTTCCCAGAGTTCGCGCAAAACTCGAACGGCCTGTTGCCGAACGATCGCCTGCACGCCTTGAAACTGTATGGTTTCTATGAAGTCACGCCTGAGTTGACCCTGGGCTTCAACGTGCTGATCCAGTCGGGTCGTCCGAAAACCTGCCTGGGCACCAACGTTGCTGCTGAAAACGGCAAAGTGGATTCGACCGGTTACCTCGATCCTATCGGCGCAATCGATGGCGGTTCGGGCTACGGCAGCGAGTACTACTGGTGCGGCGGCAAGCCGGTTCCACGCGGTTCGCTCGGCCGTATGCCGACCGAGAAGCGTCTGGACCTGGACCTGACCTACAAGCCAGCAGCGATGAAAGACCTGTCCTTCAAGGTCGACGTGTTCAACGTGTTCAACTCGCAAAAAGCGACCGCGCGTCAAGAAACGTATGACGCCGATGACAGCTCACCTGGCGCTATCGACGCCAACTACGGCGAAGCACGCACGCTGCAGCCAGCCCGTACCGTCAAACTGTCGGTCGAGTACAACCACAAGTTCTGATCGTCTGATCGAACCGATGGCATAGCAAGGCCCGGCGCAAGCCGGGTCGAAAAAAACCGCAGATTCGTCTGCGGTTTTTTTTTTGAATCCGCGTTTCACTTTGTTACACTTTTGCGTTTGCGCAAGAAATGTGTTTACGTTAACGTTGTTCGTTGCCACTTCGATCGGATCACATTCACATGGAGACAATAATGAAAAAATATTTGTTTTGCCTGTTCTTGTTGGTCAATGGAGCCGCCTTTGCTGATGAGCTCGGCGATGCGGACCGTCTGCTCGACGCCAAGTCCTATCCGCAAGCGCTGGCCGCCTACGGCAAGCTCGCCCAGGCCGGCAACGCCAGCGCCCAGTTCCACCTCGGCGAAATGTTCCTGTACGGCGAAGCGGGCAAGGTCGACCTTGCCAAGGCGGAGGACTGGTTCCGCAAAGCTGCCGCCGGCGGCAGCGCGGAGGCCGGCGCGGCACTCGACACGATGCGGCAAAGGGCCGCGCGGCATGGCGAGATCGAGCATTGGACCAGCAGCTACGATGGCAGCGAGCTGACCAGTGGACGCTTTGCCTGCGCCGCGCCGTCGATACCGGCCATGTCGACGGACAACGACGAGATCAAGCGCGTGAGCGCCGCGTTCGCCTCCTGGCAGGACTGCTATAACGGCATGGTGCAAAACGTCAACGATGCGCTGCCGCCCGGAAAGCGCATCCCGACCGAGCTTACCAAGCTGATGAACCAGGTCGAGTATGACAAGGCGATCGCGCATCTGGACACCGTGTATGCATCGATTTCCAGCGCCGCGGCCCAAGTCGCCAGCGCGGTAATCGGGCAGCATGCGGCATGGCAGGCGGCCACCAAAACCTTTGTCGACGAGGCCAACCGGAACACCACCCGCCTCGATGCCGAGCGCGAACGGACCCGCCTGGAACGCGAGGCGCAGCGCAACGACACCACCCGTCCTATCGCCAGAGGCAAGGGGGGCTAAGCAGGTTCGACGGGAAAACATGCCCGCGGGCGATGGCAGCGTATATCCGGCCGGCCAAGGCCGGCAAGCCGCAGGCGCGGTTCCATCTGGGCCCGCTGTATTGATAGCGGGAGGCCGGCACGGTCGATCTGGCCCAAGCGACCCATTGGTTCGAGCCCGCGGCCCCGCCGGTGTCGGCGAGGCTGCGGGGGCGCGGGCGAATATCAAGGAACATGCGCGGCGCCAGGCCGACAACACGTTTTGGACCAGCGAATACGACGGCGCGGATCCGGCGCGGGGGCGCTTTCAGCGTGGCCGCCCGTTGGAGCAAGAAAAACGGCTGGGGACGCGCTGATTGATTTCAAATCCGAAAACTGCGCCGTCGACGAAACAGTGCCTTGGGCGCGGGATACGGTTGTGAGCAGGAATTGATCGGCGCCGCTGTCGACCCGCATATCGGGGGGGGGGGGGGGGGCGCAGCCTAAACCCCACACGCCCCGCCCCACCCCCGCGCCCCCACCCCCCCATTTGAAACCCCCCCAACCCGCGACCCCCCCCCCCCC
>JBBQZO010000042.1:0-46096 GCA_038207625.1 Burkholderiales bacterium
CCCCGCCCGGGGCCGGCGCGGGGGCGGGGGGGGCCCGCCCACGCCGGCCTATCAGGCCGGGCTGCGCGGCAAGGATCAGATCACCGCCGTCAACGGCGTGGCGGTGGCCGGATGGTCGGAGCTGCGCTGGGAGATGATCCAGGCGGCGCTCGACAAGCATGGCGCGCGTCTGGTCATTGAGCGCCCCAACGGTGGTCGCGTCAGCGTGGCGCTGCGCGCCGAGGCATTCAGTGGGCTGGATCTGGACGGCGATGTGCTCGCCAAGCTCGGCCTGGCCGTGTCCCATCCCCAGCCGGTGCTGGGCCGCATCAGCGAGGCCGGCCCGGCCGCGCGCGCCGGTTTGCAGCCGGGCGACCGGGTCGTGGGCATCGACGAGCGCGCCATTGAGGACGGCATGGAGTTCATGGAACTGGTGCGTGCTGCGCCGGGACGCACGCTGACGCTGCACGTGCTGCGCGGCGCGCAAGTGCTGGCTGTGCCGGTCACGCCCGAGGCGGATGCGGCCAAGGCGGGGCGCATCAAGGTTGAAGTGATGCTGGCGCCCGAGTTGGTGACGCTCAAGGCGGGCGCGCCGGCGGCGCTGGCCAAGGCCGCGCACAAGACCTGGGACACCAGTGCGCTGACGGTACAAATGATCGGCAAGATGATCAGCGGAGAAATTTCGTTAAAAAATGTAACAGGTCCGATCACCATCGCCGACTACGCCGGACAGACCGCGCGCAGTGGCCTGGTCAGCTATTTGAGCTTCATCGCCTTCATCAGCATCAGTCTGGGGGTGATGAATTTGCTACCCATTCCCGTTCTAGATGGGGGGCTTTTGCTGTATTATTCGCTGGAAGTTTTGACCGGACGCCCCTTGCCGCAGCGTTTTGCGGAAATCGCGCAGCGCGCCGGCATCGGTTTGCTGTTCGCCCTGATGCTGCTGGCCGTGTTCAATGATGTCGTACGCTTGCTGTAGGCGCGCCGCGCCCGGCGATCGAAAATCCGCGCTCGTTTTTGTCGTCCAATGATTGATCCATTGATTTAGCCAATGAAATTACATTCTGACCGTTTTGCCTTGCCTTTCTTTCGCCGCAGCTTAATCGGCGCCGCCGTTTTGGCGATCTGCTCCGGCCACGCGTTGGCCGTCACCCCCTTTGTCGTCAAGGACATCCGGGTCGAGGGGATCCAGCGCACCGAAGCTGGCACCGTGTTCAGTTACCTGCCTGTGCGCGTGGGCGAGACCTTCACCGACGCCAAGGGTATTGCCGCCATCAAGGCCTTGTATGCCACCACCTTCTTCAAGGATGTCCGGCTCGAAATCGACAAGGATGTGCTGGTCGTGTTAGTCGAGGAGCGTCCCGCCATTTCGACGGTCGAGTTCACCGGCACCAAGGAATTTGAAAAAGACATCCTGCTCAAGGCGCTCAAGGAAATTGGCGTGGGCGAGGCGAAGATCTTCGACAAGGCCTCGGTCGACCGCGCCGAGCAGGAGCTCAAACGCCAGTACCTGTCGCATGGCCTGTATGGCGTGAAGATCACCACCACCATCACCCCGCTCGAGCGCAACCGCGTCACCGTCACGTTCAACGTCGACGAAGGCGACGTCGCGCGCATCAAGCAGATCAACATCGTGGGCAACAAGGCCTTTTCGGACAAGGAATTGCACGATCTGCTGGCGCTGAACTCGGGCGGCTGGTTCAGTTGGTACACCAAGGCGGACCAGTATTCGAAGACCAAGCTGACCGGTGATATCGAGGCGCTCAAGTCGTTCTACCTCAACAAGGGCTACATCGAAGCGAACATCGAGTCGACCCAGGTGTCGATCACGCCCGACAAGAAAGACATCTACATCACCATCAACATCAGCGAAGGCGAGAAGTTTACCGTCTCCGACGTCAAGCTGGAAGGCGAGATGTTCGGGCGCGAAGACGAGCTCAAGTCCTTGCTGTTGCTGCGCAAGGGCAGCGTGTATTCGGGCGACCTGCTCACCGAAAGCAATAAGCGCATTTCGGACCGCATGGGTACCTTCGGCTATGCCTTCGCCAACGTCAACGCCAACCCGGAGATCAACCGGGAAAAGCGCGAAGTGGCATTCACGTTCTTCATCGACCCGGGCAAGCGCGCCTATGTGCGCCACATGAACATTGCCGGCAACAGCACCACGCGCGACGAAGTGATCCGGCGCGAGTTCCGCCAGTTCGAAGGCTCCTGGTACGACGGCAACAAGATCAAGCTCTCGCGCGATCGGGTCGATCGTCTGGGCTACTTCAAGGACGTCACGATCGACACGCCGGAGACCCAGGGCACCTCCGACCAGGTCGACGTCAACCTGGCCGTGACTGAAAAACCGACCGGTAACTTCATGATCGGTGGCGCCTATTCGCAGGCTGAAAAGATCACCATCACGGCGCAGGTTCAGCAGGCCAACTTCGCCGGCAGCGGCAAGACGGTGGGCTTCGAGTTCAACACCAGCCATTACAACCGTACCTATTCGATCTCGCAGAACGATCCGTACTTCACCGACGATGGCGTGTCGCGCAATTATTCGCTGTACACGCGTACCTCGCATCCGCCGGCGGTCAATATCGGCAGCTACACGTATAAACAAAGCGGCGGCAACGTCAGCTTCGGCGTGCCCTTCTCGGAAGTTGATACGGTGTACTTCGGCTTTGGCCTCGAGCGCACCAACATCGAGACCGACGCGACCAGCCCGCAGCGTTTCCGCGACTATGTGCATCAGTTCAGCGGCGCCGTCGACGGGGTCGGATCAGCGGCCACCAACGCCTTGCCGTTGACGGTCGCCTGGGGCCGCGACAGCCGCGACAGCGCCGTCACGCCGAGCATCGGGCGCTACCAGCGTGCCAACCTCGAGCTCGACCTGGTGGGTAACTCGAAATACTATCGCGCCGTCTACGAACATCAGTGGTATCGTCCGCTGACGCACTCAATCACGCTGGCCTTGAAGGGGGAGTTCGACTACGGACACGGGATGCGCAGCACGCCCTATCCGGTGTTCAAGAACTTCTACGGCGGCGGCATCGGTTCCGTGCGCGGCTACATCTCGTCCTCGCTGGGGATCGCCGATCCACAAACGGGCGACGCGCTGGGCGGCGCCGCGCGCCTGATCGGCAATGCCGAATTGCAGATGCCGTTTCCGGGCGGTGGCACCGATCGCAGCCTGCGCTGGTTCGGTTTCGTCGACAGCGGCCAGGTCTACCAGGAAGGCCAGAAAATGCGCGTCTCCGAGCTGCGTTATTCGGCCGGTCTGGGCGTATCCTGGATCTCGCCGGTGGGCCCGCTCAAGTTAGGTTATGCTAAGCCTTTGAATGCGAAGCCGGGCGACCGCACCGAGCGTTGGCAGTTCCAGATGGGTACCGGCTTCTGATGCACTGGTCAGGACACGTCATTTTTAATCACGGAGAACTATGTTGAACACTGCACTTGCTGCCATGCCAAAACGTCTGGCGCTGCTCGCATTGTGTGTTTGCTCCTTGGCGCAGGCGCAAATGCAGGGCTCGCGCATCGGTTTCGTGCATACCGAGCGCCTGATGACCGAGTCGAAGCTGGCCAAGGCGGCCGACGCCAAGATCGTCGCCGAGTTTTCCAAGCGCGACAAGGCGATTCAGGAGCAGATCGGGCGCTTGAAGTCGCTGTCGGAGAAATTCGACATCGACGCGCCGACGCTGTCCGATGTGGAGCGCACCCGTCGCCATCGTGAGATGGTCGACGTGGACGAGGATTTGAAGCGCAAGCAGCGCGAGTTCCGCGAAGACCTGAACCAGCGTCAGAACGAGGAGCGCGCCAACATCGCCACCAAGGCCAACAAGATCATCGAGCAGATCGCCGAGCAGGAAAAAATCGATATCGTGCTGCAGGAATCGGCCTGGTCGAGCCCGCGCATCGACTTGACCGACAAGATCCTCAAGCAGCTCGATAAGTAAATCACGCAGTCTCTATTTGGAAGATCAGGATGGGCACTCGACTAGGTGAATTGGTCGAACGCTTGGGCGGACAGTTGGTGGGCGATCCGAATCTCGAGGTAATCGGGATCGCGCCACTGACCGAGGCCGGCGTTTCGCACATCAGCTTTCTGAGCAACAGCAAGTTTCGCGCACAGGCGGCGCACAGCAAGGCCTGTGCGCTGATTTTATCGGCCGCCGACGACGCGGTGGTGGCGACCAGCTTTGCCGGCGCACGCATCGTCACCCCCAATCCGTACGCCTACTTCGCGTACGCGGCGCAGTTTTTCGCCGCGCAGCACGAAGTGCGTGCGCCGGCCGGCATCGACGCCAGCGCCAGCGTGGGCGCCGATGCGCGCATCGATCCGAGCGCCCATGTCGGGGCGCACGTGACCATCGCCCAGGGTGTCGTCATTGGCGCCTTTGCGGTGATCGAGGCGGGCTGCGTGATCGGACGCGAGGCGGTGATCGGCGCGCATACCCGGCTGTTTGCCAACGTGACGTTTCACGCGCGCTGCCAGATCGGTCAACGCGGCATCATCCATTCGGGCGCCGTGATCGGCACCGACGGTTTCGGCTTCGCCAGCGAGAAGGGGGTCTACATCAAGATCCCGCAGACCGGACGGGTGATGATCGGCGACGATGTTGACATCGGGGCCAACACCACGATCGACCGCGGCGCGCTGGCCGACACGGTCATCGAGGACGGCGTCAAGCTCGACAATCAGATCCAGATCGGGCACAACTGCCACATCGGCGCGCACACGGCCATGGCCGGCTGCGTCGGCGTGGCCGGCAGCGCCCGCATCGGCAAGTACTGCACCTTTGGCGGCGCGGCGATGGTGCTGGGGCACTTGACCATTGCCGACCATGTGCATATCTCGTCGGGCAGTATGGTGTCGCGCTCGATCCACGAGGCCGGCCAGTACACGGGTTTTTACCCGCTGGCCAAGAACGCCGAGTGGGAAAAAAGTGCCGCCATCGTGCGTAACCTGGCGAGCATGCGCGAGCGCATCCGCGCGCTGGAAAAAACCATTAAAACGCTTACGAACACAGAAGAAGAATGAACATGACTGAAAAGAAGACACTCGACATCCATCAGATCAAACAGTATCTGCCACACCGCTATCCGATGCTGCTGGTCGACCGGGTGCTGGACTGGGAGACGGGAAAGAGCATCAGCGCGATCAAGAACGTGACGGCCAATGAAGAATTCTTCAATGGTCACTTCCCGCACAAGCCGGTCATGCCCGGTGTGCTGATGATCGAGGCGATGGCCCAGACGGCGGCGATCCTGTCGTTTTTGACGATGGATATCAAGCCGGACGAGAATTCGGTGGTGTATTTCGTGGGCATCGACAACGCGCGCTTCAAGCGTCCGGTCGAGCCGGGCGACCAGCTGAAAATGGATGTCGAAATCGTGCGCGTGTCGCGCGGCATCTGGAAGTACAAGGCGGTGGGCAGCGTGGACGGCAAGGTTGCCGTCGAAGCGGATCTGATGTGCACGATCCGCAGTGCCACCGACGCGAGCCAGCCAGCGGGGCAGTAATGGCGACGATTCATCCTAGCGCCATCGTCGATCCGCGCGCCCAGCTCGACAGCTCGGTGCAGGTGGGCGCGTACTCGATCATCGGTGCGCACGTGCAGATCGACGCCGGCACCGTGGTCGGCCCGCACGTCGTCATCGAGGGCCACACCCGGATCGGGCGCGACAACACCTTCTTCCAGTTTTCGTCGATCGGCGCCGCGCCGCAAGACAAGAAGTGGGCGGGCGAGCCGACCCGGCTTGAAGTGGGCGACCGGAATACGATCCGCGAGTTTTGCACCTTCAACGTGGGCACCGCGCAGGACGCCGGCGTCACGCGGCTGGGCGACGATAACTGGATTTCGGCCTACGTGCATCTGGCGCACGACTGCCAGGTGGGTAGCAACACGATCTTCTCGAACAACGCGCAGCTGGCCGGTCACGTGCACATCGGCGACTGGGTGATCCTGTCCGGTTACGCCAATGTGCACCAGTTCTGCAAGATCGGCCCGCACGCGTTTGTCGGCATGAGCACCAGTTTGACCCAGGATGTGCCGCCCTATGTGCTGTTGTCGGGCAATCCGGCCTCGGCGCACGGGGTCAACATTGAAGGGCTCAAACGGCGCGGTTTCACCCGTGCCCAGATCGACGGCGTGCGCGCGGCCTACAAGCTGATCTACCGTTCCAATCTGACGCTCGAGGAAGCGAAGCTGCAACTGGCGCAGCTGGGGCAGGACATGCCGGAGGCGGCCGAGCAAATCGGCGCCATGCGCCAATTTCTGTATACGACCACCCGTGGCATCGTACGCTGACCTGTCGCTAGCACTGGTGGCCGGCGAGGTGTCGGGCGACCTGCTGGCCGGGCGCCTGCTGGAGGGATTGCGCCCGCAACTGCCGGGTGCACGCTTCCACGGCGTCGGCGGCGCGCGCATGATCGAGCAGGGCTTGGTGCCCGACTATCCGATCGAGTCGCTGGCGGTGGGGCGCATGTTCGAGATCATTCCGCGCTACCGGGCCATCAAGGCGATTCAGACCAGCCTGCGTGACAAGCTGCTGGCCGATCGGCCGGCGGTGTTCATCGGTGCCGATTATCCGATGTTCAATCTGGGGCTCGAGCAGCCGCTGCGCGCTGCCGGCATCCCCACCGTGCATTTCATCAGCCCGCAAATCTGGGCCTGGCGCGGCGGGCGCATCAACAAAATCAAGAAGGCCGTCTCGCACATGCTGGTGATCTTTCCGTTCGAGGAAGCGATCTATCAGGCGGCCGGCGTGCCGGTGACGTACGTCGGCCACCCGTTGGCCGAGGTGATCCCGATGCAGCCGGACCAGGCCGGGGCGCGCCGCGCGCTCGGGCTGGACGTGGACGCGAACGTGCTGGCGATTTTGCCGGGCAGCCGCATGTCCGAGCTTAAATACAACGTGACGGCCTTTGTCGGCGCAGCCAAGCTGCTGTGGCAGCGCGACAAGACACTACGGTTTATCGCACCGATGGCCGGGGCGCGCCAGCGCCAGTATTTTCTCGATCTGGTGGCCCAGGCCGGCTTGCAGGACGTGCCCATCGAGTTGCTCGACGGACAGTCGCACCGCGCCATCGAGGCGGCCGACGCGGTGCTGGTGGCCTCTGGCACGGCCTCGCTGGAAGTGGCGCTGTTCAAGAAGCCGATGGTGATCGCCTACAAGATGATGCGCGCCTCGTGGGAGATCATGCGCCATATGGGATATCAGCCATGGATCGGCCTGCCCAATATTCTGGCGCGCCAGTTCCTGGTGCCCGAATTGCTGCAACACGCGGCCAGTCCGCAGGCGCTGGCCGATGCGCTGCACCGGCAGCTCACGGACGCGCCTGGCCGTTTGCACCTGATCGACAGGTTCACCGAGATGCACCACAGCCTGCTGCGCAACAGCGCGCAGGAAAGTGCCCAGGCGGTCATGCGAGTGATCGAGCAGTCAACGACAAGGAAGCTGACGTGACCAATCCCTATCCGGGTCTGTTTGACGAGCTGCCGTTTGGCCCCGACGAGATCATTTGCGGCGTCGACGAGGCCGGACGTGGTCCGCTGGCCGGCCCCGTGTTCGCCGCTGCCGTGATTCTCGATCCATCGCGTCCCATCGACGGCCTGCGCGACTCGAAGAAACTGAGCGAGAAGCGGCGCGATGCGCTGGCGCTCGAGATCAAACAGCACGCGCTGGCCTGGGCGATTGCCCAGTGCTCGGAAGCGGAGATCGACGAACTGAACATCCTGCAGGCCACCATGCTGGCCATGCGGCGCGCCGTTGAAGCGCTGGCGACGGTGCCGACGCTGGCCCTGATCGACGGCAATCGCTGCCCGGTGATGACGATCCGCGCGATGGCCATCGTCGAAGGCGACGACAAGGTGCATGCCATCTCGGCCGCCTCGATCCTGGCCAAGACGGCGCGCGACGCGGCGCTGCAGCAACTGCACCTGATTTATCCGCAGTACGCGTTCGACCAGCACAAAGGCTACCCGACCGCGCTGCACCTGGCGCGCCTGCGCGAGCACGGCGTCTCGCCGGTGCATCGGCGTTCCTACGCGCCGGTGCGCAAGCTGCTGCCTGACCCGAACTGAAGCAAACATGAAAACAATCTCATCACGTGACAACCCGCTCTACAAGGAGCTGAAACACCTGGCTGGCAGCTCGCAAGCGCGCCGCAAGGCCGGCCGCACCCTGCTCGATGGGGTGCACCTGTGCCAGTCCTACCTGCAAATGCGCGGCATGCCGCCCCAGTGCATCGTCTCCGAAGGCGCGCTGCTGAACCCGGAAGTGGCCGACATCGTCATGCGCTGCGAGGATGCGCATGCGCATTGCGTAGTGATGTCCGATGCGCTCTACAACGCCGTCAGCCAGGTCGAGCACGGGGTCGGGCTGATGTTCCTGATCGACACGCCCGAGCTGACGGTGCCGGCCGCCTTGCATCAGTCGGCGGTGTTGCTCGATAACTTGCAAGATCCCGGCAACGTGGGATCGATCCTGCGCAGCGCGGCCGCGGCCGGTATCAAGCAGGTCTACTGCAGCGCCGGCACGGCATTTTGCTGGTCGCCCAAGGTGCTGCGCGCGGCCATGGGGGCGCATTTTGTGCTCGACATGTTTGAACATGTCGACCTGGCGGCGCTGGTTCAGCAGGCCCAGGTGGCCGTGATCGCCACCAGCGGTTACGCCGAGCAGCGTCTGTACGACGTCAACCTGCGCCAGCCGGTGGCGTGGCTGTTTGGCCACGAAGGGCAGGGTGTGGCCAACGACCTGCTGGCACTGGCGAGCCACCGCGTGGTGATCCCGCACCTGGGGCAGATTGAATCGCTCAACGTTGCCGCGTGCGCCGCTGTGTGTTTTTTTGAACAATTGAGGCAAAATCAAAGCTAGGTAATGCCGGTTATGGGTTAATCTTGGTTTAGGGCAAAAGCGGGGCTGAGATGGATATCGCGCATTTTCACTTTTTGGTGGCAGAGAGCGATCCCGGCGAACGTGTGGCTCTGCTTGCGGTGCTCGGCCATCTGGGCGCGAGCGAGCTGAGCGAGGTGCCCGACGGCCAGAGCGCGCTGAACCGCTTCAACGACGCACTCGACGCGCCCATCGACATCGCCGTGATCGATCTGGCGCTGGACGGCATGGACGGGCTCACGCTGGTACGCCGCCTGGCCGCGCTCGATTGCCACGCCGGCGTGATCGTCATCGCCGCGCAGACCAAGGCCTTGCTGTTTTCGGTCGAGACGATGGCCCAGGCCTACGGCATCGAGCTGCTTGGCACCATCGCCAAGCCGGTGACGGAGCAAAAGCTCGAAGCGCTGATCGCCAACTACACGCCATTCGAGCGCGACTCGCGGCGCGCCGAGGGGCCGAGCTTCAGCTTTGCCGAGGTTGGCGCCGGCCTGCAGGCGGGCCAGTTCGAGCCCTTCTTCCAACCGAAAATTGAACTGGCGACCGGTCACGTGACGGGGCTCGAGACGTTCGCGCGCTGGCGCCACCCGCAGTACGGCTTGCTGGGACCGGCCGCTTTCATCGACGCGCTCGAGCAGAACAGCCGTATCGATTTCCTCGACTGGAGCATGATCGAGCGGGCCGTCGCGGCCTGCCGGGGTTTTCACGACCTGGGCATTGCGATTTCGATTTCGGTCAACCTGGCGCCAGCGACCTTGGGCCACCCCAGCTTCATCACGCAAATGAGCGCCTGCATGGCGCGCCACCGTATCCTGCCCCAGTTCGTCACCTTTGAAATGCCGGAGTCGGCGGTGCTGACGACCGATCCGCATTTCCTCGAGCGCCTGCTGCGCCTGCGCATGGCCGGCTACGGGCTGGCGATCGACGACTACGGCACCGGCAGTTCGAACCTGCAACTGCTGGCGCGCATTCCGTTTTCGGAGCTCAAGATCGACCGCAGCTTCGTTGACGGTGCGTCCAAACGACGCGGGCTGGGCACCGTGCTCAGTTCCTGCCTGGGCCTGGCGCGCAGTCTGGACCGCACCTCGGTGGCAGTCGGCGTGGAGACCAAGCAGGACTGGGACTTCCTGCAAGGGCTCGGTTGCACCTACGCTCAGGGCTACCACATCGCCAAGCCGATGGAAGCCGACGCCTTTCCCGACTGGCTGTACGACTGGCAGCAGTTTTTTTAGAGCGCCCAGCCATTGTCGGCGACCATGCCGCGCCAGGTACGCAAACGCGGCTCCGCCGGGCACGCTCGGGTTGTCAGTGTCAGGCGCCGGTGGGGCGCCGATGGACGCTGGCAGACAGGCGCGCCGTCGTGGCGCGCCAGGACAGCTGCTGCGCCTGATTCACCCAATCAGCCAATAACGACGCGTTGCCCGGGCGCTTCCTGCGCCGCACGAGGCAGTGCGTCGACGGCGCCAGCAGCGCCGCTGGTGCGCATATTTTGCGCCGCAAGTTGAAACGGTTCGCCTTGTGCTTGAGCGATGGGCAAGACGGCGGCGCCGGTGATGCTCAGGTGGACTTTATTTTGGCAAAATCACTTGCACGGGCGCAGTGTATTGGGCGATTATGGAGCTATATTTGACCTGCTAAGGGATATCAAATGAATTTGAGAAATTGGGGTATACGTGCGCGTATCACCGGTGGATTGGCGCTTATCCTCGTGCTGGCGGTGCTCAGTTCGACCTACTCTTGGTATCGCAATACCGTCACCAAATACGAATCGTCGCAAGTGAGCACCTCGTGGGTGCCAGCGATCGAGAATCTGGGCCACATGAAAGGCTTTCTCGCCGATCATTATCTGGCCGTCAGTGACCGGATCGCCGGGCACGACCGCTCCGATGCTGCTGCGTTCGCCCAAAAACTCCAGGAGATTGAGGCGGGCCTGAAGAAGACGACCGACATTTACGCCAAAACGCTCAATGACTATCTGCCCGACGACCCGCAGGGGCCGCGTGAAAAAGCGCTGTATGCGGACTACCAGGCCAAGCGCGACAACTATTTCGGGGCCGTGAAGAAAGCGCTGGACGGGATGGCGGCGGCCGCCGGCGCCACCGATCAGCTCGCGGCCGTGGAAGAAGTGTTTGTGGCCAGCGGCCCGGTCAATTTTCGCGCCAGCTATGCAGGCATGGAGGAAATTCTTAAATTTAACTTGCGGGGAACGGCCCAGTCGGCAGAGAAAGTCAGTGAAATCGTCACCCAGACAGAAATGGCGAATGCGATGGCGCTGGGGATCATTGTTGTCATCGGTGTGTTGCTAATCTGGCTCGTTCCGAGCAGCGTTATCGTGCCTGTCCAGCAAGCGGTGTCGCTGGCCCAGAGCATCGCCGAGGGCGATCTGACGCGCTCCCTGGCGGTCACCCGCACCGATGAGCTGGGAAACCTGCTGGTCAATCTGGAGTCGATGCGTGCGCGCCTCGCCGATGTGGTGGCCAATGTGCGCAGCGGGTCCGAGAGCGTGGCGACGGCGAGCGCCGAGATCGCCCAGGGAAATCACGATCTGTCGGCGCGCACCGAGCAGCAGGCCAGCGCGCTGGAGGAAACGGCGGCGAGCATGGAAGAGCTCAGTTCGACCGTCAAGCAAAACGCCGAGTCGGCGAAACAGGCCAATCAGTTGGCGGCCAGTGCGTCAGCGGTGGCGGTGGAAGGGGGGGAGGTCGTGGCGCAAGTAGTCGAGACGATGAAGGGCATCAATGAGTCGAGCCGCAAGATCAGCGACATCATCAGCGTGATCGACGGGATCGCTTTCCAGACCAATATCCTGGCCTTGAACGCGGCAGTCGAAGCTGCCCGGGCCGGCGAACAGGGGCGCGGCTTCGCCGTCGTCGCCAGCGAGGTGCGCAACCTTGCCGGGCGCAGTGCCGATGCGGCCAAGGAGATCAAGTCACTGATCAATGCCAGCGTCACGAGGGTCGAGCAGGGCACGGTTCTGGTGGACAAGGCGGGCGCCAAGATGAACGAGACTGTCGCCAGCATTCGCAATGTGACCGACATCATGGGAGAAATCACCAACGCCAGTCGCGAACAGGCTTCCGGCGTGGCACAAGTGGGTGAGGCGGTCAGCAGTATGGATCAGGGTACTCAGCAAAATGCGGCGCTGGTCGAACAGATGGCGGCGGCCGCCAGCACAATGAGTGAGCAGGCCAGCGCACTGGTTCAGGTGGTGGCCACGTTCCGGCTCGCCGCAGGCGCCGAGCGCGCCGCGCCTGTGTCGCACGCCAGAGACGCGGCGCTGGCGCCGGCGCGGCCCGCCAAGGTGCTGCTGGCGGGCGCGCCCGTGGCGGCCGTGTCCGGCGCCGACGAATGGGAGACGTTTTGAGTTGATGTGCAGACGCACCGGCGCCGCTCGCCGGCGCCGAGGTCCGCGCGCCGACGCTCCGCTTAGCCGCTGCGCTTTGTGTGGCACACATTGCGATGAATAAAAGGGAAACCGGTCGGTATGCAGCAGATCGTCGCAACACATTCACGCAAGATGGCAATGGCGCTGTCGATACTGGTCGGCAGCGTTTTCTTTGTCCTGGTGGTGGTGCTGGCAATGCGTGACCAGAACAAGGTGATGGCGCGTGATGGCAATGCAACAGGTACCCAAATCCTGGAGATTCGGCGCGACCTGTTAGACATGCTCGCAGTCTTGAACAAGACCGTGGCCCCGGACTGTACTGAGGCGAACCTGCGCGCGATGCGCATGATGATGGTGCACACTGTCTACGTGGCCGAGCTGGCCATCTTAGATGCTGGTGGCGCGGTTCAGTGCTCGACCACGGTCGGAATGCTGGAGCGGCCCGCACCGATGGCGCGGCCGGATTTTGTCGGCGTTGGCGACGCGCCGCTCCCGGTCGCGACCCATCTTGACCAGCCCTTGCCGGGCAGTGGGCTGAGGCAACGCACGGTACTGTTGACGCAGGGGCGATTTTTGGCCGCGCCGCCGGGTGCTCTGCTGCAAAAGCTGCTCATTGGAAATATTGATGCGATTCGCCTTCAGCGTCCCGGTAGCGGGCTCGGTACGGCTGTCGTGCGTACCGACCTGCCCGCGCCGTGGAGCACAACCTTGCTCACGCCCGATTACACTGACCGCTCGATCGACGGATACCAGGTGGCCGCGGCGGCCTTCGTGCACGTGCTTCTGGTGCCCGGGTCCTACTACATTGTGCAAAGTGTGGTGCCGTTGGGCGCCTTTGTCGACGGCTATGTTGTCGTGCTGGCAGCTGCGGCGGCGATCGCGATCCTGATCGCGCTGCTGATGTACTTTGCGGTCACGCCGGTGTTCCTCGGTTGGCGTGGGCTGGAGTACCGGATCGGCGCCTTGCTGGTGCCAGAGAATATGGTGTGCGTGTATCAGCCGATCATCGATTTGAAGACCGGGCGGGTGGCCGGCTGCGAAGTGTTGATGCGCCTGCGCGACCGGCACACTATCCTCTCGCCCGATCAGGTCATACCAGCGGTGGTGCAGCGCGGCCTGACCTGGACGCTCGACGTACTGGTGGTGCGCAGTGCGGTGGCCGAGTTGGTGCGCGTTCTGCCAGATCTGAAAGACTTTAAAGTGGCATTTAACTTCTTTCCGTCCAGCGTCAGTAGCGGCATGGTGGGGTCGATGATTGCGTCGGTGCTCGAAAAGACACCGCACAAGGGCCTCATATTTAACGTTGAAGTGCTGGAGCAGGAATACCAGGATGCCATTATCGCGGCGGTGGCCGATCTGCGCGCGCACCAATTCCTGGTGTCGGTCGACGATTTCGGCACCGGGTTTTCGAATCTGGGCAGCGTCAAGGCGCTCTCGCCCGATTTCCTGAAGATCGACCGCAGCTTCGTACATGATATGGAAAACGCCACCGTGCGCTCATCGTTGATTCCCGAAATCATTGCCATTGGCCGGGCCGTCGGGGCCATGATGGTTGCCGAGGGGATCGAGACGATGCGCCAGTACGCAATGCTGAAAGGTCTGGGTGTCGAGTTCGGCCAGGGCTTCTGGTTGAGTAAGCCATTGCCGATTGCCGCGTTTGCCGAGTATCTGGCCGAACACCCGTGAGCGCCCCGCGCGCTGGCGCGACCTGCCCGGCGTGCGGGCCATTCTTGCTGACCTGATGCCTGCCGTGGATAGCTGGCGCAAGCGCGCACGCGCACCGTGCAAATGCGGCGTGCGCGCTGGGTGGTCGATGGCCGCTGCCGGTGCCCGTGCGCGCGGCACTGAACTGCGTGGCGGGGCGGCCGGCCACGTCGCTGGGGCCGGTATGTTTCATCATGGCGCCGCCGCAAGCACCCGGCTGGGACCGTGCAAGCGCCCGGCCGGCAGTTAGTATTCGCGCCGGTCCGGCTTGATCTCCTGCAAAATCGTGGTGGCGATCTCCTCGATCGACTTGGTGGTCGAGGACAGCCAGCGGATGCCTTCGCGCTTCATCATCAGCTCGGCCTCGTTGACCTCGTAGCGGCAGTTTTCCAGCGCCGCGTACTTGCTGCCGGCGCGCCGCTCGTGGCGGATTTCGGACAGGCGCTCGGGCGAGATCGACAGACCGAAAATCTTGGCCTTGAACGGTGGCAGCGATGACGGCAGGCGGCCCCGTTCAAAGTCGTCCGGAATGAGCGGATAGTTGGCCGCCTTGATCCCGTACTGCATGGCCAGATACAAGCTGGTCGGGGTCTTGCCCGAGCGCGACACGCCGACCAGGATCACGTCGGCCGACGCCAGATTCTTGTGCGACTGGCCGTCGTCATGCGTGAGCGAAAAATTGATCGCCTCGATGCGGTTCTTGTATTCCTCGCTGTCGACGATATTGTGCGAGCGGCCGATCGTGTGGGTCGACTTGACGCCCAGTTCCTGCTCCAGCGGCGCCACAAAGGTCTGGATCAGATCCATGTGCATGCCCTTGGACTGGCGGATCACCGCCGACAGGTCGGACTTGACCAGCGTCGAGAAGATGATCGGGCGCTGGCCGTCGACGGTAAACGCCTCGTTGATGCGGCGCGCCGCGTCGTAGGCCTTGTCGAGCGTGTCGATGAAGGGCAGGCGCACCTGACGAAAGCGCAGGTCGAACTGGGTCAGCACGGCGTGCCCGAAGGTTTCGGCGGTGATGCCGGTGCCGTCGGAGACAAAGAACACGGTGCGCGCCGAGGCGGGCAGGGGGGGGCGGACTTCTGTGATCATAATGGTATGGGCGGCCGATAGTTCGTAAGTGTGCGCTGGTAAATTTGCTTGCAGGCTGTAAAATGCTTGGCAACGTATGATTGTGCTGCACGACAGCAAGAATAACAAGAAAACCCCTGTGTGCTGGCCTCGCGTATCGATTTCTATCATCAGTAAGGTGTTTATTATGACAAGCTTGTCCAACGCAGCAATGAAGGAGTCCGAGCAGGCGGTGTATGTCGCCTCGTTCGAGAACTTGCGCATGACCGATGTGGAATCGGTCGGCGGCAAGAATGCCTCTTTGGGGGAAATGATCAGCCAGCTCGCCGGTGCCGGCGTGCGTGTGCCAGGTGGCTTTGCCACCACGGCGCAGGCGTTCCGCGACTTCCTGTCGCACTCGGTCGACGGCGGCGCCTCGCTGGCGCAGCGCATCGCCGACCGGCTGACCGGTCTGAACATCGACGACGTGCGCTCGCTCGCACTAGCCGGTGCCGAGATCCGGTCGTGGATCATCGAGACCCCATTCCAGCCCCGTCTGGCGCAGGAAATCGACCAGTTCTATCAGCGTCTGGTGGCCGATTCGAGCACCGAGATGTCGTTTGCCGTGCGCTCGTCGGCGACCGCCGAAGATTTGCCCGATGCGTCCTTCGCCGGTCAGCAAGAGACGTTCCTGAATGTGATCGGGATTGAGAATATTCTCGACGCGATGAAGCAGGTGTTCGCTTCGCTGTACAACGACCGCGCCATTTCGTATCGCGTGCACAAGGGCTTCGTGCATGCCGACGTGGCCTTGTCGGCCGGCGTGCAGCGCATGGTGCGCTCGGACCTGGGTGCGGCCGGCGTGATGTTTACCATCGATACCGAGTCCGGCTTCAAGGACGTGGTGTTCGTCACCTCCAGCTATGGCCTGGGCGAGACGGTGGTGCAGGGCGCGGTCAATCCGGACGAGTTCTACGTACATAAACCAATGCTCGAACTGGGCAAGTCGCCCGTCATTCGCCGCAACATCGGCTCCAAGCTGATCAAGATGGAATTCACCAACGAAGCCAAGGCCGGCCGTTCGGTGAAGACCGTGGACGTACCGATTGAACTGCGCAACCGCTATTCGCTCAACGACGCCGAAGTGGTCGAGCTGGCCAAGTACGCCGTCATCATCGAGCGCCACTATGGCCGTCCGATGGACATCGAGTGGGGCAAGGACGGGCGCGACGGCAAGCTGTACATCCTGCAGGCGCGTCCTGAAACGGTCAAGTCGCAGCAAAAATCGACCGACGCGCAAATTCGCTTCAAGCTCAAGGGCAGCGGCACGGTGCTGGCCAGCGGCCGTGCGATCGGCCAGAAAATCGGCGCCGGTCCGGTGCGCGTGATCCGCGACCCGTCCGAAATGGACCGCGTTCAGCCGGGTGACGTGCTGGTGGCCGACATGACGGACCCGAACTGGGAGCCGGTCATGAAGCGCGCTTCGGCGATCGTCACCAACCGAGGCGGACGCACCTGCCACGCGGCGATCATCGCGCGCGAACTGGGCGTGCCGGCCGTCGTCGGTTGCGGCGACGCCACCGAAATGCTGAAAGACGGCACCTTGGTGACGGTGTCCTGCGCCGAAGGCGATGAGGGCAAGATCTACTACGGCCTGCTGGAAACGGAAATCTCCGAAGTGGCGCGCGGCGAACTGCCGCCGATCGCCACCAAGATCATGATGAACGTGGGGAACCCGCAACTGGCGTTCGACTTCCAGTCGATCCCCAACGGCGGCGTGGGCCTGGCCCGCCTCGAGTTCATCATCAACAACAACATCGGTGTGCACCCGAAAGCCATTCTCGAGTATCCGAACATCGATGCCGATCTGAAGAAGGCGGTTGAATCGGTGGCGCGCGGTCATGCGTCGCCGAAGGCCTTCTATGTCGACAAGCTGGCCGAAGGGATCGCCACCATCGCCGCCGCGTTCTGGCCGAAACCGGTCATCGTGCGCCTGTCCGACTTCAAGTCCAACGAATACAAGAAGCTGATCGGCGGTTCGCGCTACGAGCCGGACGAGGAAAACCCGATGCTCGGTTTCCGCGGCGCGGCGCGCTATCTGTCGCCGGACTTCGCTGAATCGTTCGAGATGGAATGCTCGGCCATGAAGCGGGTGCGCAACGACATGGGGCTGACCAACGTCGAGATCATGGTGCCGTTCGTGCGCACGCTGGGTCAGGCCGAGAAAGTGGTCAACCTGCTGGGCAAGAATGGCCTCAAGCGGGGCGAAAACGGCCTGCGTCTGATCATGATGTGCGAAGTGCCGTCCAACGCAATTTTGGCCGAGCAGTTCCTGGAACACTTCGACGGCTTCTCGATCGGCTCGAACGACTTGACCCAGTTGACGCTGGGCCTGGACCGCGACTCTGGCATGGCCTTGCTGGCGGCTGACTTTGACGAGCGCGATCCGGCCGTCAAGGCGCTGCTGTCGATGGCCATCAAGGCGTGCCGCGCGCAGGGCAAGTACATCGGCATTTGCGGCCAGGGTCCTTCCGACCATCCTGACTTTGCCGCCTGGCTGATGTCCGAAGGGATCGAGTCGATGTCGCTCAATCCCGATTCGGTGATCGACACCTGGCAAAAACTGGCGTCCCTGTAAGCACGCGATGAAAGGGGGATGGCAAGGAAAACAATCAATTGCTTGACGTGGCGCGCCGTTGCGCTAGACTGGCAATATTGAATTGTTTGACACAAAAAGCCATCAAAACTTATTTCATCGTCGCAAAAACCCTCGTTGCCCCCACCGGGCATCGGGGGTTTTTGCATTTTCAGAGCGTGACAACGGGGTGTGGCAATGGCTGACTGGATCAACTGGTTTGTGCTGGCGGGGGTGGTGGTCATTCTCGAACTGTTTTCCGGCACGTTTTATTTGCTGATGGTGGCCATCGGCTTGGCCTGCGGCGGCGTGGCCGCGCTGCTGGGCGCGCCGGGTGCCGTGCCGATGATCGTTGCGGCGGCGGTCGGCGTGGCCGCCACGCTGCTGCTGCGGCGCAGCCGCTTTGCCCGTGCGCCGCGCGGCAACGCGGCGCGCGACCCCAACGTCAACCAAGACATTGGCGCCAAGGTGACGGTGGAAACGTGGCAGGACGGCTGCGCACGCGTGATGTATCGCGGCGCGCTGTGGGACGTGCTGCTGGCGCCCGGCTGCGAGCCGGTGGCGGGCACCTTCACCGTGCGTGAAGTGCAGGGCAGTCGGCTGATCGTCAGCAACGCCTAGATACGAATTCTCTCAATGGATAGGAAACGATATGGATTTTAATTTCGGTAGTGTCGCGCTGGTGCTGTTTTTCCTGGCGCTGGTGTTTGTGTTCAAGACCATCAATGTGGTGCCGCAACAGCACGCGTGGGTCGTCGAGCGGCTGGGCAAATATCATGCGACGCTGCAGCCGGGCCTGAACATCGTGGTGCCGTTCATCGACCGGATCGCCTACAAGCATGTGCTCAAGGAGATTCCGCTCGATGTACCGCCACAGGTGTGCATCACCAGGGACAACACGCAGCTGCAGGTCGACGGCATTTTGTACTTTCAGATCACCGACGCGAAACTGGCCTCCTACGGCTCGTCGAACTACATCGCCGCCGTGTCGCAGCTGGCGCAGACGACGCTGCGTTCGGTGATCGGCAAGATGGAGCTCGACAAGACGTTTGAAGAACGCGATCACATCAACACCGCGATCGTCAATGCGATCGACGAGTCGGCCACCAACTGGGGCGTCAAGGTGCTGCGCTACGAGATCAAGGACCTGACCCCTCCCAAGGAAATCCTGCACGCGATGCAGGCCCAGATCACCGCCGAGCGCGAGAAGCGCGCGCTGATCGCCGCCTCGGAAGGGCGTAAGCAGGAGCAGATCAACATCGCCACCGGCGAGCGCGAGGCATCGATCGCCCGCTCGGAGGGCGAGAAGCAGGCCTCGATCAACCGCGCCGAAGGACAAGCCAAGGCGATCGTCGCGCTGGCCAACGCCAACGCCGAAGCGCTGCGCCAGATCGCCGCGGCGATCCGCGAGCCGGGTGGCGCGGACGCGGTCAACCTGAAGGTCGCCGAGCAGTACGTGGGCGCCTTCGGCAACCTGGCCAAGACCAATAATTCGATCATCGTGCCCGGCAATCTGGGCGACATGAGCGGCTTGATCGCCAGCGCGCTGCAGATTGTCAAGTCGCAAAAATAGACGTGTCGGCATGGGCTGACACGCGATGTTCCAAACACGGAGGCAGTATGGAAATCCCCTCGATTGAGCATCTGGTCAGCGCCGAAGAATGGGCGTTGCGGGTCGACCTGGCGGCCTGCTATCGGCTCGCTGCCATGTACGGCTGGTCGGACCTGGTATTTACCCACATCAGCGCGCGCATCCCGGGACCGGAGCATCATTTTCTGATCAACCCCTACGGCCTGATGTTCGATGAGATCACGGCGTCCTCGCTCGTCAAGGTGGACCAGCAATGCAACAAGGTGATCGAGTCGCCGTTTCCCGTCAATCCGGCCGGCTTCGTCATTCACAGCGCCGTGCATGCGGTGCGCGACGATGCGCAGTGCGTGATGCACACGCACACGCGCGCCGGCGTGGCCGTGAGCGCGCAACGCTGCGGGGTGCTGCCCATTTCGCAGCAGTCGACCTTTGTGCTGGCCTCGCTGGCGTATCACGACTACGAGGGCGTCGCCTTCCGCGACGAGGAGAAGCCGCGCCTGCAGGCCGATCTGGGCCGCGCCAACTTCCTGATGTTGCGCAATCACGGCCTGCTGGTGGTGGGTAAAACGATCGCCGACGCCTTCCTGTCGATGTACACGTTTGAGTCGACCTGCCAGATCCAGCTGGCAGCGCAGGCTGGCGGCGAACTGGTGCAGGTCAACCCGGCCATCGTCAGCGGCGTCAAGGAGGCGATGCGGGTGCAGACCGGCGGCATGGGCGGCGCGTTCGTGTGGCCGGCGCTGATACGCAAGCTCGACAAGGTCGACCAGGACTACAAGAACTGACCAGTGGCGCACGCCGCGCCGCTCAGCGTAAAGGAAAGCAATGAGAGTGGTCATCATCACAGGCGCCTCCGACGGGATCGGCGCCGAAATGGCACGCCAGCTGGCGCGCGCAGAGCAGGGCGCCGTGGCGCTGGTACTGGCCGCGCGCAACGCGGACATGCTAGAGCAGGTGGCGGCGCAATGCACCGCGCTGGGCGCGCAAACGCTGGTTGTGCCCACCGACGTGGCGCAGCAGGCGCAGTGCGTGCAACTGGTCGAGGCGGCGCTGGCGCGCTTCGGGCGCATCGACGCGCTGATCAACAATGCGGGACGCTCGGCCCATGCGCTGTTCGAGGATGTGCAGGATCTGGGCTGGTACGAAGACCTGATGCGGGTGAACTTGTGGGGCAGCGTCTGGTGTACCCACGCGGCGCTGCCGCACTTGCGCGCCACGCGCGGCAGCGTCGTCGCCGTGTCGTCGCTGGCCGGTCTAATCGGCGTACCCGGGCGCACCGCCTACAGCGCGACCAAGTTCGCCATGGCGGGTTTTTTCGAGGGCTTGCGCGCCGAACTGAAACCGGCCGGCGTGAGCGTGACGATCGCCTTTCCGGGCGTGGTGGCGACGCAAATTCGCCACCGCGGCTACAACGCGGCCGGCGCCATGCTCGGTAAAAGTAGCCTGAAGGAGGATAAGGCCATGTCGGTCGAAGAATGCGCCGGCTTGATCGTCAAAGGCATGAACCGGCGCCAGCGCGACGTGGTGATGTCGGCCAAAGGCAAGATCGGGCGTTTGCTGAAACTGCTCGCGCCCGGACTGGTGGAGCGCATGGCGCTGGCGGCGGTGACCGACGACGCCAAGCCGCATTAGTCACATGCGCTAGCTTGCGCGAGGGGTGCGCTGCCCAGTTGCACGGCAAGCTGTTACGTGCCATGCCGGCGTGATAGGCGCGGCGCTGGTGCGCCGGCTCGGTGCGGCGATGAATGGCGCCAGGCGCGCAAAGCCACCCGGCCCGGATCAACCCAAACACGCTGGCCGCACGGCGACTGTGTTTGTGCCCGCGTTTCGCTCGCTAAAATGGCGCGCCGTTTTCTCGCAGCCGACGCGCGCTTTTCTTGGCGCCGACGCGACGCATCGACGCCGGCGCGACGCCGGGCGCATCGGTCCGATTCCCTGATTGCAGGTAGAATGCGTGCTCCGCGCCGGTTGCGCCAGCGCGCGGGAACGCATGGCCGGGCGCTGGCGCCACGCACTGCCCGGCTGCGTGCGCCGTTGGCCGCGCACATTCCCCTCACAGTGAAGATTGTAGAAGTATGCATAGATTGTTGACGACGATATTGGCTTGCCTGGGAATGGTGGGGGCGCTGGCGATCGATACCTATCTGCCGGCGATTCCGGCGATCGGACAGGCCTTCCAGGTCGGGCCGGTGCTGGTGCAGCAGACGCTCAGCGTATTCCTGTTGACGTTCGCCTCGATGATGCTGTTCTATGGCACGCTGTCCGACTCCTTCGGGCGCCGTCCGGTCATACTCGGCTCGCTGCTGTTGTACACGCTGGCCTCGATCGGCGCCGCGTTCGCGCCCACCTTCGGCGCGCTGCTGGCCTGCCGCGCGCTGCAGGGTCTGGCGGCGGGCGCCGGTTCGGTGGTCGGACAGGCCATCGTGCAGGACCGCTTTTCAGGCGCGCAGGCGCAGCGCATGCTCTCGCACATGATGATGGTGTTCGGGCTGGCGCCGGCCATTGCGCCGGTGCTGGGCGGCTGGTTGCACGTGACGTTTGGCTGGCGTTCGACCTTTGTGTTCCTGGCCGGCTTTGGCAGCGTAATGCTGATGGTGTGCTATCGCGCGCTGCCAGAGAGTTTGCCGGTCGCGCAGCGCCATCCGTTTCATCCGCTGACGATCGCGCGCAATTACCTGAAGGTTGTCGCACATCCCGAATTTGTGCTGATGGCGCTGTCGATCGGACTGGCCTTTGGCGGCATTTCGTTTTATATCGGCTCGGCGGCCAACTTCATCATCGACATCCTGCATTTGCCGGAAACGGCGTTCGCGTGGCTGTTCATTCCACTGATCGGCGGCTTTACCGCCGGCTCGGCACTGGGCGGCAAGTTCGCCGGCAGCGTCTCGCCCAAACGCATGATGCTGATCGGCTTTGCCGTAATGGGCGCGGCGGCACTGGTCAACGTGGCCTATGCGTACAGTTTCGTGGCGGCCGTGCCGTGGGCCGTGCTGCCGCTGCTGTTTTATACGTTTGGTTTGTCGCTGGCGATGCCGGCCCTGCAGGTGCAGGTGCTGGCACTGTTTCCGGACAATCGCGGGCTGGCCGCGTCAATGCAGTCGTTTGTGCAGATGATGACGTTTGCGCTGATCTCGGGCTTCGTCGCGCCGCTGCTGTTTGGCAGCGCCTTCAAGATCGCCTGCGGCGTGGCCGCGGGCTGGCTGCTGAGCATTGGTTTCTGGGTGCTGGGCCAGCGCGCCCGGCTGCGCGCCCAGGCGCGCACGAGCGGCTAACGTTAGCGGCGGTTCTGCTTCATGGCCGACGCCACTTCGCGCGCGCCATCACGATCGCGTTCGGTGGCGCGCTTGTCGTGCTGCTTCTTGCCCTTGGCCAGGCCGATCTCGCACTTCACGCGTCCGCCCTTGAAGTGCAGATTGAGCGGCACCAGCGTGTAGCCGGAGCGCTCGACCTTGATGATCAGCTTGTCCACTTCGGCGCGGTGCAACAGCAGCTTGCGGGTGCGGATCGCCTCCGGGTGGGTGAACGAGGAGGCGGTCGAGAGCGCGCTGATGTGCGCGCCGAACAGAAAAATTTCGTCGCCGCGCACCACCACGTAGGCTTCCTTGATCTGGACGCGCGAATCGCGGATCGCCTTCACTTCCCAGCCTTCAAGCACGATGCCCGCTTCGTAGCGGTCTTCGATGAAGTAGTCGTGAAATGCTTTTTTGTTGTCAACAATGCTCATGGAATCGGAAAAAATGGTCGGGTCGGTTAAACTACTGTGGCGGGTCCGCTCGGGCGGACTGGAATATCCAACATCATAACAAACGGTTCTTCAATGGCAGTAGTACATAAATCTGTTTTTCTCGGTTATAGCGCCCAACAGATGTTCGATCTGGTCGCACAAGTGGAGCATTACCCCAAATTTCTGCCCTGGTGTGGCGGCGTCGAGGTGCAGGACCAGGCCGACGGCAACGTTGTGGCGACCTTGGCGATCCACTATCGCGGCATCAAACAGAGTTTTACCACAGCGAACCTTAACACGGCGCCCGCTCACATCACGATGACGCTGGTAGACGGCCCGTTCAAGATGCTCGACGGTACCTGGCATTTCAAGATGCTGCGCGAGGACGCCTGCAAGATCGAATTCGATCTGCACTACGAGTTTTCCAGCCGCGTGTTGGAGCAACTGATCGGCCCCGTGTTCGGCGTAATCGCCAACAGCATGGTCGATTCCTTCTGCAAACGCGCGGAGACCGTGTATGGCTGAGCAACTCACCGTGCAAGTGTGTTACGCGACGCCGGCGCGCGAGATATTGCTGGAAGTTCAGGTGGCGCCCGGCTGCACGATCGAGCAGGCGATCGCGCAAAGCGCGCTGGCGGTGCTGGTGCCTGGGATTGACCTGGCGAGTTTGCCGGTGGGGATCTTTGCCAAGAAAAAACCGCTCGATACGCCGTTGCGCGACGGCGACCGGATCGAAGTCTATCGTGCGCTGGTGGCCGATCCGAAAGAGTCGCGCCGCCGCCGCGTCGAGAAAAAAACCGCCGGCCGCTAGGGCTGGCGCTCGCGTCAACGGCGCCCGGCGCGCTGCACTTTACTTACACTCGGCCAGCACGGCGCCCGCCTTGCGTACCTCGGCGGCGCGTTCGTTGTCGCTCATGAAGCCGCGCTCGCCGCTCTTGTCGACCGTGCTGATACGCCCGCCCGATTCAAGCAGGGTTTTGTTTCTGCGCGCACCGTCGCAGTTGGCGCTCTTTTCTGCCTTGCGGCGCGCCTCGTCGGCGGCCTTCTTTTCAATCTCGGCCTGTTCGGCCTTGCGCTTGCGGAAGTCGGCATTGCGCTCGGCCAGTGTCGGCTCGGCCTTGACGACGCTGCCTGCGTCGCTGTTGCCGCTGGCCGCTTCGGCGGCGCCCACCGGGTCGGCTGCCGGATCGATGTTCTTCTCGACGACCCGGCCGGGCGACTTGATGATGTTCTTGTCCGGTATCGAGGTCGGCGGCGGGCGGTCGGAGAACTGCTTGACGCCTTTTTCGTCGACCCATACGTATTGGGCAAAGGCGGCGCTTGCCAACGTCACCAGCGCGCCGGCCAGCAACAGCGACAGCGTGAGGCGCCGCGCGGGCGCATGAGATACGGACATAGGATACTTTCGTGAAAGTTGCATTGCATGGATTTCGCCACGATTCTACCTCGCAGTCAACCTGCGCGGCGCTATTTTGACGGCAATTGCGGTAGTCTAGAGACGGCGGGCGCAAACTTCTGTATAATCGGCTTTTGCGCCAATAGGAAAATGCTATGCGTCTACTTCAAAAAGCACTCACGTTCGATGACGTGCTCCTCGTCCCGGCTTACTCGAATGTCTTGCCTGCCGACACCTCTCTGAAAACCCGCTTGACCCGTAATATCGCGTTGAACATTCCTTTGCTGTCAGCGGCAATGGATACCGTCACCGAAGCGCGGCTGGCCATTGCGATGGCGCAGGAAGGCGGCATTGGCATCATTCACAAGAACCTGACGCCCAAAGAACAGGCGCGTGAAGTGGCGCGCGTCAAGCGTTTCGAGGCCGGCGTGCTGCGCGACCCGATCACGATTCCGCCGACGATGAAAATTCGCGACGTGATCGCGCTGACCGAGCAATACGGTTTTAGCGGCTTCCCTGTCGTCGAAGGCAAAGTGCTGGTCGGTATTATCACCAACCGCGACCTGCGTTTTGAAGAAGACCTGGACGCCGAAGCGCGCGCCAAGATGACGCCGCGCGAAAAGCTGGTGTATGTGAACGAAGACGCCGATCCGGCCGAAGCGAAGCGCCTGATGAACAAGCACCGCCTCGAGCGTGTGGTCGTCGTCAACGCCGCCTTTGAGCTGCGCGGCCTGATCACCGTGAAAGACATCCAGAAGTCCACCGAGCATCCGTTTGCGTCCAAGGACGCACAGGGCAAACTGCTGGTGGGCGCCGCCGTGGGCGTATCGCCGCGCGACGAAGAGCGCATCGACCTGCTGGTGGCCGCCGGCGTGGACGTGCTGGTGGTCGACACCGCGCACGGCCACTCGCAAGGCATTCTGGACCGGGTACGCTGGATCAAGACCAAATATCCGCAAGTGGACGTCATCGGCGGCAACATCGCCACCGCCGCCGCCGCACTGGCGCTGGTTGAATACGGCGCCGATGCGGTCAAGGTCGGCATCGGCCCAGGCTCGATCTGCACCACCCGTATCGTGGCCGGCGTGGGCGTGCCGCAAATTACCGCCATCTCCAACGTGGCCGAAGCCCTGGCCGGCACCGGCGTGCCGTGCATCGCCGATGGCGGCATCCGCTTCTCGGGCGATATCTCGAAGGCGCTGGCAGCGGGCGCCTCGACCGTCATGATGGGGTCGATGTTTGCCGGTACCGAAGAAGCGCCCGGCGAAGTGATCCTGTACCAGGGCCGCAGCTACAAGTCGTATCGTGGCATGGGCAGCCTGGGCGCGATGGCGGACGGCTCGGCCGACCGCTACTTCCAGGACGCCTCGGCCAAGGCCGACAAGTTCGTCCCGGAAGGCATCGAAGGACGCGTCGCCTACAAGGGCAGTGTGCTGGCGATCATCTACCAGATGGTGGGCGGCGTGCGTCAATCGATGGGCTACTGCGGTTGCGCCTCGATCGACGAACTGCGCGAGAAAGCCGAATTTGTCGAGATCACGTCGGCCGGCATGCGCGAGTCGCATGTGCATGACGTACAGATCACCAAAGAAGCGCCAAACTACCGCTCCGAATAAACGCAGCGCGCCGGCAGCGTAGCGCGCTGCCGGCGCTGCCGTTCCGCTGCGGCCCTGGCCGCACGCATCCTCAGCCCGCCAGATTCTTGAAGTTCTTATTTAAAAGCGCTCTCCATGCATTCTAAAATTCTCATCCTCGACTTCGGTTCCCAAGTGACCCAGCTGATCGCCCGCCGCGTGCGCGATGCCGGCGTGTTTTCCGAAGTGTTCCCGCACGACGTCAGCGACGACTTCGTGCGCAACTACGGCGCCGCCGGCGTGATCCTGTCGGGCAGCCACAGCTCGACGCTGGAAGGCGACGCACCGCGCGCGCCGCAAGCGGTGTTTGAACTTGGTGTGCCGGTGCTGGGCATTTGCTACGGCATGCAGACCATGGCGGCGCAATTGGGCGGCAAGGTCGAAAACGGTCTGCTGCGCGAATTCGGTTACGCCGAAATGCGCGCGCGCGGCCATTCGGCGCTACTGAACGGCATCAACGACCTGGTCACCGATGAAGGCCACGGCATGCTCAAAGTGTGGATGAGCCACGGCGACAAGGTGCTCGACATGCCGCCGGGCTTTAAGCTCATGGGCGACACCGCCAGCTGCCCGATCGCGGCGATGGCCGACGAAGAGCGCCGCTTCTACGCTGTCCAGTTCCATCCGGAAGTGACCCACACGCTGCAAGGCAAGGCCATCCTGGGCCGCTTCGTGCACGAAATCTGCGGCTGCAAATCGGACTGGAACATGCCCGACTATATCTCGGAGGCGGTCGCATCGATCCGCGCCCAGGTCGGCAGCGACGACGTGATCCTCGGCCTGTCGGGCGGGGTCGATTCGAGCGTGGCGGCGGCGCTGATCCACCGCGCTATCGGCGACCAGCTCACCTGCGTGTTCGTCGACCACGGCCTGCTGCGCCTGGACGAAGGCAAGATGGTGATGGACATGTTCGCCAAGAACCTGGGCGTCAAAGTGCTGCGCATCGATGCCGAAGACCAGTTCATGGGCCACCTGGCCGGCGTGAGCGATCCGGAAGCGAAGCGCAAGATCATCGGGCGCGAATTTGTCGAAGTGTTCCAGGTCGAAGCGGGCAAGCTGTCCAATGCCAAGTGGCTTGCGCAAGGCACCATTTACCCGGACGTGATCGAAAGTGCGGGCAAGGGCAAGAAGGGCCAGACCATCAAGAGCCACCACAACGTGGGCGGCCTGCCGGACACGCTGAACCTGAAGCTGCTCGAGCCACTGCGCGAACTGTTCAAGGACGAAGTGCGCAAACTGGGCGTGGCGCTCGGGCTGCCGCACGACATGGTGTACCGTCATCCGTTCCCGGGCCCGGGCCTGGGCGTGCGTATCCTGGGCGAAGTGCGCAAGGATTTCGCCGACCTGCTGCGCCGCGCCGATGCGATCTTCATCGAAGAGCTGCGCAACACGCCGTTCGAGTTGACGGCCGCTGAAGGCATCGACCCGAACGAAGCGCCGAAGAACTGGTACGACGCGACCAGCCAGGCATTCGCCGTTTTCCTGCCGGTCAAATCGGTGGGGGTGATGGGCGACGGGCGCACCTACGAGTACGTCGTTGCACTGCGCGCGGTGCAAACCCAGGACTTCATGACGGCGCACTGGGCGCACCTGCCGTACGAGCTGCTGGGCAAGGTCTCGAACCGCATCATCAACGAAGTGCGCGGCATCAACCGGGTGGTCTACGACATCTCGGGCAAGCCACCCGCGACGATCGAATGGGAGTGATTGCCCGTTTGGCGCGCTAGCGCCGAACCCGGTACGTGACCGTGACGGTAAGCCCCTTATCCTTAGGGGCTGTTTCGCGTTTTGCGCAATATTATCGAACGGCACCGGCAATCGCGTCTGCGGGGTTTGGCGCTGCGCACCCCTTAGCCGATGTCGACCACCAGTTTGCCTTTGGCGCTGCCGTCAATGATGGCCTGGTACGCCGCGCCGATGCTCGCCATCGTATAGCGCGCAGGGTCGAGCATGACCTTGATCTTGCCCGCTTCGACCAGCTTGGTCGCTTCGCGCAGGATGGCACCGTGATGGGCTCGTCCTTTGCCTGACAGTAGCGGCAACATCGTGAAGACACCGGAATAGCTGGCGCCGCGAAACGACAGCGGCGCCAAGGCGTGGGTGCCCCAGCCCAGGCAGCTCACCACATGGCCGTGGTAGATGCGCGCTGCGCGAAACGATGCGTCGAGCGTCGCACCGCCGACCGTGTCATACACGATGTCGAAGCCGTCACCGTCCGTGTGTTGCGCCATGTACTGCTCGACCGATTGGTTCCGATAGTCGATCGCGGTAGCGCCCAAGGCGGCGATGGTTTGCTGCTGACTGGCGTCGCCAGTAGCGAATACTGTGGCGCCGAACGCGGCGGCAATTTGCACCGCGATATGGCCAACCCCGCCGGCACCACCGTGCACGAGCACGGTTTTTCCTTGGCGGACACGCGCGCGGTCGACCAGTCCTTCCCATGCGGTGATGAAAATCAATGGCAGCGCAGCCGCTTCGCGCATCGAGATATTGCGCGGTTTGATGGCCAGCAGATCGGCGTCGACGGCGGCATATTCGGCCAGTGAGCCCTGCACGCCACCGATGCCGCCGGTCATGCCGTAGACTTCATCGCCGACCTTCAAGCCGGTAACGCCGACGCCGAGCTGCTCGACGACGCCGGCCATATCGATGCCCAAGATCGCTGGCAACACGGGCTGCGCATGGGCCGCCTTGCCGGCGATGATTTTCGTGTCGACGGGATTGACGCCGCTCGCCTGGATGCGTACCAGCACCTGGCCGGAGCCGGGCAAGGGGCGGGTGACGTGCTGCAGCGACGGAGTGGTGTCGTAGCCGTTCAGAACAACGGCGTGCATGGTGGTGGATATGCTCATGGTAGTTTCCTCGCTAAGTCAGTCAGCTCGCAAAGTGCGATGTCCCAAGTCTAGGGCGCGCATGGCAGTGGCGAAAGTGGGCCAGGCCCAATGCAGTATTGCGAATTTGTGGACAATCGCTTCGTAGCCCGTGGCGGCCAGGGCGCGATGTGGCCATTGGCGGGCCAGAAATACCACGGTTGCACCATGTTGTATCGAAACGGGCAATAATGGGCTTCCCCATGGAAGGAGCGGTATGGATCGCCTGAGTGCCATGAAAGTGTTTTGCGCGGTGGTCGACGCCGGTGGCTTTAGCCGCGCCGCCGACAAACTCGGCCTGTCCACGTCGTCGGTCACCAACCAGGTGCTGGCGCTGGAGACGCACTTTAATATCAAGCTGCTCAATCGGACGACGCGCCGCATGTCGCTTACCGACGAGGGGCGTCAGTGCTACGACCAGGCGCGTACGCTGCTGCTCGACATGAGCGAGTTGGAGAGCAATCTGCGCGACTCGAACCAGCACCCGCGTGGCAGCTTGCGGGTTGACATGCCGGCCATCATCAGCCGCACGCTGGTCGCGCCGGCGCTGGCGCGCTTTGTCGCCGCGTATCCCGATATCCGCTTGCACTTGACGGCAAGCGACCGGACCGTCGACATCGTCGAAGAGGGAATCGATGTGGTGATACGCATCGGCGACTTGCCCGATTCAAACCTGGTCGCGCGCCCGCTCGCCGCCACCGACTATGTGTGCTGCGCGTCGAGGCAGTATGTTGCCGCCCATGGCGCCCCGCAGACACCCGAGCAGTTGGCGGACTTTGCCTGTCTGACGTTCGTCTATCCCAAGTCGCACAAGGCGCGGCCATGGCACTTTGCACGCGATGGCGAACGGTTCGAGCTGACCCCGCGCGGCGTGCTCGCAACGGACCATGTTGAGGCGCTGATCGAAGCGGCCAAGGCGGGCTGCGGCATCGTCCAGCTGTTGTCCTTGTCGCTTGCTGACGCCATACGTTCGGGCGAGTTGGTGCCGCTGCTGACCGATTACCAGGCATCGGGGCCGCGCGTGTGGGCCCTGTTTCAGCAGCGCCACCAGCGCGCCGCCAAGGTTACGGTATTCGTCGATTTCGTCGCGCAGCTGTTTGCAGGACAAACGTGATCGCTGCAAATAGAGCGGTCGTGCGCAAGGTGTCTGTGCCAGGCTGGCAAATTGTCAATTCGATAGCGCACACTGCTGGCCTTTTGCAGGGCGCGTTCAGCGTGATGAAATGAGTCGCCTCGTTGTTGTCGGGAGGATGATCGCTCGATAGGATGATGATGCTGTTCTTCCCCCAAGCGCGCGACACGCGCGCTGCCACGACGACCGTCGCTGCTGCGCAGGCTCGGATCGCAAGCTGGCGGGCGGCATTGGCGCTGCGCCGCGCTGGTCGCGGATCGGCGGCGCTATCAGGGGCGCCACGATGCACGCTGCGGCTGCAGCAAATTGGGCCGGCTCGTAGTGCATCGTCAACGCCGTAATACCAGAACGGTCGCTTGCGCTGGTCGTCGCGGTCCGACAGCCAACCGGGGCGATCGTGCCGGCCGGGGCGAAGGGGCCCAGCACGCCAGCACGCTGGCGAGCTGTCCGTGGCGCTGTGCTTGTGGCGCGACAGGTAACCGGTCTTTCGGAGACATCGTCTTGTCTTTGCGAGACAGCTTGCGGTGGGCCACGTACAGGAACTAGTAGCATGGTTAATATGAATCGTTTGCTAATCCGGTGCCGATGGATTAGGGGCGAGTCAGCCTTCCCGGGTTTTTCAGTGCCTTCCCTCCGGAATCAAACTGTGTCCAGACCGTTTCGCGTTGTCGCGGACTTCCTGCGCGCTGCCTTGCAGGCGATATAGCGTAACTTCTTCAGGCGATGGCAATTTGGCTACCGCGATGTGATGGCTCGTGCGGCCGAATGTCCTGTTCGTCGTAGAGTGAGATAAAAACAAATAAAAACGCCATCTTAAAGATTCACTGATCGGAGACACTATATGAACACTCGCTTTCACAATTCTTTGCGCACGCTGTTGCCCGCTTTTGCTCTACTGCTTGTCGGGGCGCAGGCGGCGGCCAGCACCTTGAACCAGAACGTCTCATGGACCATCGACCGCGCCGGCACCACCAGCAAATACCGGGTCGTCGCCTACGGCGATTCGATCTACGCCGGCTACAACGGCTCGACCACCAGCGCGGCCAAATACTCGGCGCCGACGGTGGATGCAGAATACCTGTCGGCCCAGTGGAACGCCGACATCGAGAGCGTGCGCCGCACCAAGTCCGGTGCGATCGCCTCGGATGTGTACAACAACAAGATCGTCGCCGAGCGCTCGTACATGCAAGCGAGTAACACCCGCGTGGTCACGTTTGAAATGTGCGGCAATGATGGCCTGCAGGCGCGCTCGAGCTTCAAGAGCCAGACCGGCACCTGCAATGACAGCGTGCTGACCACGGCCGAGAGCAACTGCAAGACCTACGTGACGGCCGCGATGGATTACATCAACGCCAACGCCTATTCCGGCGTCAAGCTGAAGGTGATCTCGAATCTGCATTATCCTGGCTATGCCGCCGACAATACCCAGAGTTCCTGCAAGGATGCGAGCACGGGTGCGACGGTGAAGATGCAGGATAAATTTCTGCTCTCGATCGCCAGAATCAACCACATGATGTGCGACGTGGCGCGTCAGAAGGGCTTCATGTGCGCCGATAATTTCGCCCAATACATGGGCGCCGACTACGACAGCAACGGCGACGGCCAGATCGACTCGGTCGCGCTGCGCTACGTCGCCGGTGAGACACAGGCGAGCTACGTGACGCGCATCACGTCGACCTTGCGCTCGACAATACGTGACGCCAATACGCATTTCGTGTCGGCCGGCAGCAGCTACGACTACATCCAATCGGACGACACGCACCCGACCTACACCGGCAGCACTGTCACCGCCGGTCTGTTCGGCGGCACCACGGGGACCGGCGCGCCGCGTTACACGTCTTTCACCGGCGGCAAGAACCCGATCTGGGATCAGTACGGGCACGAGCGCATGGGCTGGGCGGTGTCGACATTTAACGTCGCGGCGCCTTAACGGGCGCGCCTGGCGAACCCCTTGACCACGCCACGTCGTCCCAAGCGGACACCGGCCAGCACCGATGGTGCCGGCCGGGCCTGGCGTGCCAGCGCGGGCTACCTCGGCGTCGCGCTGGTGCTCGCCGTGGGCGCCGTCGGCCTGCTGTTGTATGTGTGGATGTCGCCCGATCCGGACGGCGCCGGCGCGTCGCCGCCGGCGCCGCCCAATCGAACGGCGGGCGTCCCATCGGTGCTGATGCCGGGCATGCCCTTAAAGCCGGCCCCGGACCCGCAGCAAAGCGCGCCGGCGCGCGCGCCCGAGGGGGACGCCGACCCCACGCGCGACCTGTCAAGCTACGTCTCGCGCGGCGAAAAACCGAGCATGGGCGAAGTGATTGAACGGTTGCACGAACGCGGCATACACACCGGTCTCGGGGCCTTTTCGCCGCCCGGCACCCGACCCGCGCTGGTCGGGCTCGCGGTGCCGGAAGACTTTCCGCTGCCCAAAGGCTACGTGCGCCACCACCAGGCGACCGACGACGGCCAGCGCATCGAGGCCGTACTGATGTTTGCGCCGGACTTTCAATTGTTCGACGCCGCCAAGCAGCCCATCGCGATGCCAAAGGACCGCATCGTGCCGCCCGAGCTGGCCCCGCCCGGCTTGCCGATCCGGCGCATCGTGATCCCCGCACCGACTGAATCGACCAGATAGGAGCGCGCACAACCATGAGCCCCATCGCCCATTCCCGGCTGCGCATCGTGGTGGGGGTGCTTGTCAGCGCAGCCCTGTCGGGCGTTTATGCGCGCGGCGGCGCGGGCTGGATGCTCGGTTTCGTGATGCTGGTGCCGTGGTTGCGCACGCTTGACGCGCGCCGCACTGTCAAAGGCACGCTGCTGTGCGCCTACGCCATGACGCTCGCCTTCACGGCGGCCGTGTTCGGCTGGTTCGGCAGCGCGTTCGGCTTGTATACGCAAGTCGGCGGCGGCATGGGCCTGGCGCTGTTGCTACTGGGCGCGCCGCTGTTTCAGCCACAGTTTCTCGTCTTCGCGCTGGTACGCCGCGCGACCGCGCAACGGCACGGCCCGCTGATGTGCGCACTGGCGGGGGCGGCGGCCTGGGTGGCGAGCGAATGGCTGGTGCCCAAACTGCTCGGCGACACGCTGGGCTACGGCTTGTATCCGTCGCGCTTGCTGCGCCAGGGGGCCGATCTGGGCGGCGGGGCGGGATTGACGCTGCTGCTGTTGCTGACCAACGAGGCCATTGCGCACGCTCTGGCGCGCCGCACTGACGGCTGGCGCGCCAGCATCAAGCCGCTTGCGCTGGCCGTGCTGCTGCCAGCGCTGCTGGCTGGCTACGGCCTGGCGGTGTTGTCGGGCAGTGCGGCACCGGCCGGCAAACCGCTGCGCATGGGATTGATCCAGGCGAACATCACTGACTACGAGGGCCAGCGCGCGCAGAAGGGCGCCCATGCGGTGGTGCGCGAGGTGCTCGATACGCACTTTGCGATGAGCTATGACGCGGTGATGCGCCAGCGCGCCGACGCCGTGCTGTGGTCGGAGACGGCGTATCCCACCACCTTTGGCCACCCGAAAAGCGCGGCGGGCGCGCAATTTGATCGCGAGATCGTCGCCATCGTCAATGCCGCCGCCGTGCCGTTCGTGTTCGGCACCTACGATCGGGACGACGCGGGCGAATACAACGCGGCCGCATTCGTGCAGCCCGGCACCGGTTTGCTGGGCTTTTATCGCAAGACGCGCCTGTTCCCGCTTACCGAGTACGTACCCGACTGGCTCGACGGTGCGCTGCTGCGGCGTGTGTTGCCGTGGACCGGCAGCTGGCGCCCCGGCAACGGCGCGCGCGTGTTTCCGCTGCGTCTGGCCGACGGGCGCGAGATCCCGGTGCTGCCGCTGATCTGCCTCGACGACGTCGATTCCCGGCTGGCCATCGACGGTGCGCGGCTCGGTGCGCAGGCCATCCTGACCATGTCCAACGACTCCTGGTTCACTGCCCAGCGGCAGGGGGCCGAGCTGCACCAGGCGGTGGCGGCGTTTCGCAGCATCGAAACGCGGCTGCCGCAATTTCGCGTCACCACCAATGGCTACAGCGCGGTGATCGACGCGCAGG
The DNA here is from genome assembly GCA_038207625.1 of Burkholderiales bacterium. Lineage (GTDB taxonomy): Bacteria > Pseudomonadota > Gammaproteobacteria > Burkholderiales > Burkholderiaceae_D > JBBQZO01. The sequence continues at coordinate 34,023 of JBBQZO010000042.1, forward strand.
GCAGCGTGCTGGCCGGCACCGGCATGGGCGAGCGCGCACTGGTGGTCGCGGACCTGCCGGTGCGTCAGCCGGCGCGCACGCTGATGGTGATGTGGGGCGACTGGGTTGGCCTGGCCGCCAGCGCGTTGCTGCTGATGTTGGCGGCAAACGCGCTGCTGCCCGCATGGCGTCGCGAGGCTGCGCCGCAGCCGTCGGCCACGCGTGAGCTGACGTGGCCGGTCACGCTGGCCGTGTTGCCGGGCGCCGCCCGTTTTTGCGCTGGCCTGTTGCGTACCTGTGCGCGCGGTGGCCTGCTGGGGATGTGCGCGGCGCTGCTGCTCAACGACGCGCTGCGCACCAATACGCTGGCGCAAATGCGCATGTTCGCCGCGCTGTTCCTTGCCCCCGAGCTCGCGGCGTGGTGCGTGCTGCGCGCTTTTTCCGCCACCGCCACGATCGTGGACGGCACACTGGTGTTTAGCCGCGGCGCACAGCGCATCGAACTGGCGCTCAGCGATATCGGCGCGCTGCAGTTGTGGCGCCTGCCGATCCCCGGGCCTGGGCTGGCATTGCGGCTCGCTGCAGGACAGCGCTGGCGCTACGACCTGGCGTTGGCCAACCCGATCGCGCTGACCAACGCGCTGGCCGCTGCAGGCGTTGTCCCGGTGTTGCCACCCACGCGCGCGCGCGCTTACGCGTATGCGCAAGCGCGCTTGGCGATGCGCCGCTGGAAGCTCGATAATCCGCTCACCAAGTTTGTCCTTCTGCCGCTCGCGCTGGCCATGCCGGCATTCCACCTGCACCAGCACATCGCCTATGGCAGCGCGCTGGGCGAGTACTACAGCTTCGGCCTGAAGGCCTATCTGAGCGCCTTCGCGCTGTGGTGGGCCGCCTGGTCGATCGGCGTTGCGCTCACTGCGGCGCTGCTGCGCGCGGCGATCGAAGCCGGTACGCTGGTGGCGGCGCTGGTGCGCCCGGGACTGGCGCTCGACATCCGGCAATGGCTAGAACGGGTCGGACGCGCGGCGCTGTATCTCGGCTTGCCGGCATGGCTGCTGCTCAATCTTTACGGCGCATAGGCGCGCGCGATTCTTCTCGTACACGAGCGATACGCCTATGGCGCATATTGAACGGTCGGTGAAAAACGGCATTCGATGGTCGCGCTCGTTCTAGGCAGACGCTTGATCGCGCATCCGAGTCGATCACTGCGCCAGATTGTTGTCGATGCGGTGAGCGCGGGCGCCGACACCAGCCTGACCGACAGCGCCGCACCACGGCATGGCGCACACTAGCGCGCGGGCGCCGGTACCGTCGCAGTCGAATTTATCCCATTATCAACTGCGTCCATCCTCATCGTGCCAGACAAGCCCGGCTGACGATGCTACCATGCCCGGGCTTTTCATTTACACCACTAAATCAATGGCGACGGTCACGGCTGCCAAACTCAAGAAAGGGCGCACATGCCACCGATAATTCCACCTGCGGGCGCTCTGCCCGCAACGTATGCCAGCGGCATGCCACCTGGCTTAAGCTGGTTGAGCGACACGCTGAACGGTGTCGATCTGTATGGTGCCGGCTTCGCGCTGCATCCGACCATCTATTTCGATCCAAGCGCGTTGACCAGCCTTTGCCTTGGCACGTATGCGCAACCCTACAACTCCCAGGCGCAAGTTCAAGCCGTTTGCACGGGGGATATGTCGGGCCAGACGCTGGGCATTAAACGCGGCACGATCACGCGCGTCACCGGTGCCGGCTTGCGCATCAACGCGTATGGCAAACCTGGCAAGCCGTTCACGATTTGTCCGTATGGCGACGCTGTTGCGCTGCCGATTATTAGCGGTGCGATCGTTGCCACCGCCTGGACGCTGGTCAATGTCGCGGCCAATATCTGGTCATATGCGCTCGGTGCCACCGAGCAGGATTGTTTTCAGGCCGACGTGCGCTTGCCAAAGAAGCCGTGGTTGGGCAGCGCCGATGCGACGCTGCCGGCGGACGGGTTCAGCACCTACAACGCCGGCATGCTGTACGTGCGTCCGGCGGGCGGCGCGGATCCGCGCACAGGCACGATGGAAATTACTGCCTGTGACTCGGCGCTGACGGTCAACTATGCGAACGTTGCAGCGTCCGGCTATATCCACCTGTGCGGGCTGAATCTGACCAAGGCGCACAATTCCGTCCTGTCCGTCGTTGCCGATCTGAGCGACCTGATCACAAGCGTTGCGGACATTTCGATCGTGGGATGCAAGGCCAGCGGGGCAGGTTGCGATTATGCGGCGCTTAGTGTCGCATCGGACGCCATCATCGTGTACGGACCGTCGGACACGGTCCGAATTACCGGCCTGTACATTGCGGGCAATTACTGCACGGACGCGCTCAACAATGCGGTCGAAGTGGCCGCCACCAGCGGCGCCGTGATCGAAAAAAATCTGAGTTTGGGCTGCGGTGGCAATTCGATCGTCGAGGCGTGGTCGTCCAACGATCGCATGACCGTGCGCTATAACGTGGGCGATTTGTCGACCTGCACCAGGCGGATCTACAGTGGCTTCGCGCAAGGTGGCATTTGGTTCGCCAATCACTACTTTGCCGGCGGAAGCTGGGACAACAACGACAGTTCCAACACAAAAAATTTCGGCAATGTCGCCTATTTCAATCTGATCTCGCGACCTGGCACGCGCGGGTTTTTGTGCTCGGGCGGAACGGGCCACAAGTTCTGGCACAACACCGTGTACATCAACGACGACGACACGGCGCCCGACGCGACCAGCAGTGCGTCGGCATGGTGTTGCCAAGGAAATGCCGCCACGGGGTTCTGCAACATCTCAAACAACCTGTTCTACTGGCGTCACGGCAATTCGCCGCATCGTTCGCCGGAGGTGGCGGGAATCTGGCAGAGCCTGGGCGCGACATCGAGCGTGCCGTCTGGCGACAAGAACGTGTATTTCATCAGTTGGTTCTGGGGCGACGGGGGATTTCGCTATGGTCCCAACGGCGCAATCGTCTACCCGGACGGACACGGCTGGCGGGCTGACCTTGCCGCATACGCACTGGACCAGAACAGCATTCTGGCATGGTCGCTGCAAGGCGGTGTCACGCCTGCCCAATTGGGCTTCAACGAAACGAGCTTGCGTCCAAGCGCGGCCTTCGCTGGGGGTTTGACCACGCTCACCGGCATCGGCGGGCGCTACAACGATGGCCAGGCATATCTTGCAGCGACGGCAACCATCGGCGCGTTCGCTGGCGCATTACCGAGCGCGACGCCGTAACGCGCCGGTGCTGGTGACGCGGTCAACGGCTGCGCAGCAGGTGGGCCGCGTCGGCTTTCATGTACGCCCGCAGGTAGCTTTCCACTGCGGCGCCGGGCGCTTGCGGTGTCGCCGTACCCAAGTAGCGATGCAGCATTGTTTCAAGCAGCCATGCGTAAGCTTGGCCGGCGAGCGGGCTGTGCCAGTTATGTCCTTCCTCAGGATCGACCAACAGGCTGACCGGTCGGTCCAACTGCTGCAGCCTGGCCACGTAGTCGCTGATCGCGGCGATCGGTACCAGGTCGTCCCTGGCGCCGGCCATGATCAGCAAAGGTCTGGTCACGCGCTGCGGCAGGGCCGCCGGCGCGGCCGCGGCAATGGCGTTCATGACGCTGGCGTCGTCGACACGCACGCCCATGTCTTTGATGAACAGGGAACGGGGAAATGCGTCGCCGTCGTCGCCGTCGGACAGCGTGCGCAGCGTACGCGCGAAGTCGGGCGGCGGCGAGCTCGCTATGCCGAACTGGAAAAGCTGCGGCGTGTGGGTCAGCGCCATCAGCGTCGTGTAGCCGCCGAACGACTCGCCGATGATGGCCAGGCGGCGCTTGTCGCCAACTCCATGGGCAAGCAGCCATTGCACGCCGTCGATCACATCGGTCTGGGCGGGCCCGTTGCCAAACTGGCCGTGCGCGGCCTGCGCATAAGCGTCGCCGTAGCCGACCGAGCTGCGATAGTTTGGCTGGAACACCGCCACGCCGTGGTTGACGATCCATTGCACCAGCGGCGCATAGGCTGCATCGGCGTGCATCCACGGACCGCCATGCACGATGGTGAGCAGGGGCAGATGGGCGGCCACTTTTCCCGGCGGCAGGCTCAGATAGGCATGCACGATGGCGCCGTCGGAAGCGCGATAGTCCAGCGCGATCTTGCTGGCCAATTGCGCTTCGGGTAGCGGCGCGCCGAGTGCATGCTCGGCCTTCAGCAGTTGTCTGAACGTGCGCTGCGCGCTGTTGTAGAGCCAGTAGCGCTGCGCGCTGGTGCGCGCGCCGGACTCGGTGATCAACATCGACTGCGCATCGTCGGCGAGGCCAATGTCGATGTCCTGGTTGGGAAATTGCCGGTCGATGTCGATGGCCGCGCGCCGGCTGGCGACCGTCAACCCCACCTGATGGCGCGTTGGCAGCTGGTAGGTGGCAAATTGCGCCAGGCCCGACGCCGGCGCCATCACGACGCTGCGCAGCTCCGCCAAACCAGCCGGGTCGCCATGGATCTGGCGTGCGCGTCCTGTCGTCAGGTCGCGCTCAACGAGACCGGCCCGGTCGCCAGCGGCGCTGCTGATCAGCGTGATCCGGCGCCCATCGGCGCTGGCGCCGACCAGCGTGCAGGCGTCCTGGCGCGCGCAGTGCGCCACCTCGGACCATTGCGCGCCGTCGCGGCGCAGCACGACGCGTTGGAATTGGGCATCGTAGACCAGAACGACATTGAGCTCGCCGCTGCCCGACTGCAGCGCGTCGAGCACCTTGCGCTTGCCGGTGTAGAGGAGTTCCTGCCGGCCGTCGGCGTCGAGCCGGCTCTGGCGGTAGCGCTGCGTGTCGGGGTCGAACTGCTCGATCAATACGGCGTGCGGGCGATGTTGATCGACGCGCAGAAAGCGTTGCTGCAAGTGCGCGTCGAACGCCGCAATCTTTGCGCTGGCGCCGTCCTTGATCGATAGCGTGGAGACGCCATCGCGATCAGCGAGAAACAGCGTGGCGCTGTCGCGCGACCAGTGCAGGCTGGCCGGCCTGACCGATGCCAGCAATTGCCGGCGCCGGCCGCTGGCGATGTTGAGCAGGTTCAGCGACGTGTCGTGCTCAACCGTTTCGACGAACGCCAGCCAGACACCGTCGGGCGACAGTACCGCCTCGCCGATGCGCGGGTGGCGTGTGAACGCCTCCAGCGCGAGCGTGGGCGCGGCGGGCAGGGCGCTGTTGCGTGCAACTTGCTGGACCAACGTCGGGCCCGGGTTCGCACGGCCAGGCGCGAGGTGCGCGAGTAAGGCGCATGAGGCCAGGCCGGCAAGCAGTGCGCGGCGTGCGGATCGCCTTGGCATAAGGTTTCCTTCTAACGATGATCAGTTGTTCCCATCCGAGCGCGGCGCGTACAGCGCATGCGCTCAGGCGGGCAAAGGCTGGGAACGTGGCGCTGTCGCTGGCGCGCGTGTCAAGGGGCGCGCTTGCATCGCCAGCAGACAGAGCAGTGCCGGCAAGCCGAGCACGGCGCACACTGCCATCGGTCCGAGCGACTGCCGGTGCAAGCGTGCGCCGGCTGGCAAGCGCCACCATGCGCCCAGCACTGCCAGCAGAGAACCGAGCAAAGCGGCTGCCTGCACGCTGGCCGGGCGTTCGCTCGGCAGCGTTGCCAAGGCGGCCCCGCCCTGGCCCTGATGGGCCTTCAACAGCAACGCTGGCAGCTCGGTGAGCTGGTCCAGCGCAGGCGAAATCCACCACGCCGCGTGCTCGAACAGCGCCGGGAAATCGTGGACCAGCGCACGTTGCGCGACCAGCGTGGCATGGCCCTGCGCGTCGACAAACTGCAGCACCTGTTGGCTGTGCATCTGGCCCGTCCACATCGCGCTTCCGCCGGTCACCGACACCAGTGTGCCGTCGAGCAGCGTGGCGACATCGACCCGCTCCAGATCGCGGAACGCACCGGGGTAGCTCAGGCTGAACATGGGCCGGTAAGGCGCATCGGGGTGTTGCGCATCGTGCTGCAGCGCGATCAGCCGCTGGTCGCTCAGCACGTAATCGCGTTCGCCGTCACGTTGCGGCCCGCAGGCGAGCTGTTCGCCCGGCGCTACGCTGACACGCAAGGTGGGGCGCAGCGTTGCCCGTTCACCGTGGCCGCGCACTACCTCAAGGGCCTGCTGTGGCAACATCAAGTAGCCACGCTCGCCCATCACGGGGATGGCCGGGAAGGGCGTGGTGTCGCCCATGCCATGCAGCCCGGACCAGCCGCGTGCGCTGCCGTTTTGCTGGTCCAGACCATGGAAGCGCATCGCGGCATGATCGAAGCTCCACTGCACGTGATTGGCCGGATCAACAAAGCTCGGCATGCGCCGGTTCGACAACTGTTCGCGCACCGGAAAACGCTCGATATGGGGTTTGAGCGTCAGCGGGGACAGCAGGGCCAGCTGGCGCTGCCACAGCGGCGCGCGCGGGTCCGGTGAGCCGGCCAGCCCCTCGAGCAGCAGTGCCCGTGCGTCCAGCCGGCTCGCCTCGACGTAGCCGCCCGCCGCCGGTACGGGCATCGTCAGCGGATGCACGCCAAGCATGATCTGGGCCGTTTGAATCAGCGCCAGACAAGCCCACAGCAGCAGGTAGTAGAAGCCCGTGAGCAGCGGCACAGCCCTGGCGATGTGCGCTGCCAGCCCTGCCGGCGCAGCATCCCGGTTGGGGCGGAAATAGCCGTAGGCGATATACGCCAGCAGCGCGCCGCAGGCCAGTGCGGCGAGCAGCAGACGCCACGCTTGCGTCTGATGCATCAGCAGCAGGTAGGGTACAAACAGCAGCATCACCGCCATGTACTTTCGGCTGAGCATGCCCGTTGCGCCGATCAGCCAGCCGATGGCGGCGATCGCGACGAGGAAGGCGACGCCCAGATAGTGGCGTTGGTCCACCGTGCGCGCGCTGAGCAAGTCGCTGGCCGATACCGTCACCAGTAGCGGCAGGCCGATGGCGACCAGCAGCGCCGCGCCGGCGGCCAGTGCCAGCGCCGCGAAGATGGTGGCCGGTGCCAGCGGTCGATGCATCAGCCAGAGCCAGCGGCTGGGCTGGGTGTAGCTGCCGATCTGGTGGACCGCCAGAGCCAGACCGGCCAAACCGTAGAGTGCGGCGACAACGTATTGGCTCTCGGTGCTGAAACTGAGTACGTCGGTCACCCGCGCCAGAAACAACTGCAGGGCCAGATGCGCGCCACAGACGATCAGCGTGGCGCGCAGGAAACGGCGGCATTCGGCGATAAATAGATCACGCATGGGGCACTTTCAAGCGGCGATGGACAGATTGGCGGAGGTGGAAATATGGCCGCGCGCGAGCACGCCATTGACAGCGCGGTCCAGGCTGACGGGCATGCTGTGGACGCTGCGCGCGCCCAGCAGGCGCAGACGGGCACCGAACTGCGCATCCTGGTCGAGCACGATGAAATGGCTCAGGCCGTCGATGTGTTCGGTTTGCAGCAGGCCCGGCAGTGCGCCGGTGTCGGGCGGCAGAAACGGAAATTCGGCCACCCACAGGCTGACCCGCTCGCAAAAAGCGGCCGGATCGGACTGGTGCAGCAAGCGGCCCCGCTCAAGGATGATCAGCTGGTCGGCCACGCGCTCGACTTCCTCCATCTGGTGCGAACAGTAGACGATGGTGGCGTCGCTGGCATGGCTGCTGTCCATCATCGCCCCGAGGAATACGCGTTTGGCAACGACGTCCAGGCCCAGCGTGGGTTCGTCGAGGATCAGCAGTTCAGGATTTTGTCCCAGCGCCAGCGCCAGGTTGACGCCGGCCCGCTCACCGCGCGACAGTTGCCCCACCAGTTGCTGCGGCAGCACATGAAAGTTACGCAGCACCGCGTGATAGCGTTGCTGGTTCCAGCCCGGATACAGGCGCCGTTGCATCGCCGTCAGCGCATCGATGCGCATCCAGGCCGGCAAAGTGTGCTCCTCGTTGACGAAGCCGATGCGCCCGCGCAGCAGCGGCGTGAGCGCGCCGCTGTCGCAGCCGAGAATGCGGGCGTTGCCGGCGCTGGGCGCGGCGAAACCGAGCAGCACGCGAAACAGCGAGGACTTGCCGGCCCCGTTCGCGCCCACGATGGCGTGGATGCCGCCGCGCGCCACGTTCAGCGTCAGCTTGTCGAGCGCGCGTTTGTGGTCGAACTGTAAGGACAGGCTGTCGGTCTGGATCAAGTAATTGTTCATCGCTCCCCCTACGCGGATTTCTTTGGCAGGCACAGCGCCAGTTCGCCGGCGACCCGTGCGAGCACGGCATCGGCACTGAAGTCGAGCGCGATCACATCGCCGGCGAAGCGGGTGACGGCGTCGTCGAGGCGGCGCTCGCGCTCTTCGGCACTGAGGCGCTGGCGCGGGACGGCCACGAACAGGCCCAGTCCGCTGCGCGCGTCGAGCCAGCCCTCTGCCGTCAGGTCGGCATAGGCCTTCGCCACCGTATTGGGATTGATCGCCAGTTGCTGTGCAAGGCCACGCACGCTGGGCAGACCCGCGCCGACCGGCAGTTCTCCGCTGGCGATCAGGCGCCGCACGCCATCGACGATCTGGCGGTTGATCGGACGTGGATCGCCGGTGGCGATGTGTAGCATCAATGGGACGCGGCGGCTCATGGTCTTCTCCTGTGTACTATTACAGGTAGTACAGTAGCATCGTGCAAATGCCACGTCAACAACATTTTTGGGGCGTCCGGTGCCAGTGCTGCGCACGCGGGCGCCGGCGGCGCAGCGGGCCATGCTGCTGCCTGCCGCCATGCCGCCATGCCGCCAGATAGGTGGCGTCAACGCGACCAGGTTCGAAGGGCTGAGTGCCTTCCATCGGTAGCGCCTTGCTATTATTGCAATATAGAGTCGCACACCACCTATGACCTAAGTGACGCCACCACTGTGCGTGGAATGCTGACAAAGTCGTCAACTACTTACCCCAACCTCCGGCTTTTTTACGTCTCGCCAGTCCAATATAGTCGTGAACCTGCCTGCTAGCTGCGCCAGGGTTGATTTTTCCCCATCATGGTTGCCACACGGCGAGGGCAGGGCTTCTGACGGTTTCACTTCGATGATCGTATTTAACGAATCGTACATCGCGCAAGCCCGAGTGGCCTGCAACGCGGCGTTATCCAGTAGTCAATATTCCTGTATGATCGTCAGCAACCCGCTGCGGGCGGCGTCGAAGTCGTCGGCTCCACTGCGGGATGGCGCGGAAATCTTTAAAGCATCAACACTTTATTTTTATTGGCCTGGAATGTTTAATGAAAAAATGGGAATATAAAGTAGTTACAGTATATGCGAAACGTAAATTCTGGACATCTCTATTTGATACAAATGCTATCGAAAATGAATTAAATAAATACGGCGAGCAAGGTTGGGAGTTAGTTGTTGTGAACGGAATTTCCAATCGCTATGCCATGTTTCCAGTTTTAACATTTAAACGAGCTGTGTAGGGATATTCGATTTCTTTCGGCCAGAAGCGGCCATCTGTTTTGGCCAGCACAAGTCCAGGAATGCTGATTTACGTTATAATTTTTAATTATAGATCTAGGAATTTCAATTGATATACTTAATTTTTTATTGCGTCGGAGGGGTTCTGATAGTTGAGTTTCTTTACTCGCTAGCAAACCATCTTGGTTATTCAATGGGAAAATCGTTCATCGCGAGATTGCCACGAAGCATAATATTTGGCGTGGCAGGTGGCGTCGGTCTTGAGATGTCCAATGTGGCATCGCCTCTTTCAAATTCGCTGGTGGGATTTTTTGTCCCGTTCTTATTTGTTGTAGCTCTCGGCGAACTCGTTCTTTGGCACTGGTTTCGTGAAAAAACATGACTGAATGAGTTGCAACGAAAAGTCGCTCGATCCGTCTGTATCCGGCCAAAACCGGACGACCGCTACACGCTAAATTGATTGAAACTGGACATGGCTTAAATGGCTAAACATCTGCATTTCCCTCTTGTTACGGTATCGCTTGTCGCGTGTACTGCACTTCACCCAGTTCATGCTGACGACGGTTTCGGCATTGAGGACGAGAACTTGCGGGCCGTGCCACCAGCCGCAGCTACGGCTTTGCGCGCGCATGTTAGGAAAACGGATTACAAAGACTGTGCACAGGGTGAGTTCGTCGGAAGCGCAGTCGATTTAGAAGGGAACGGTCGGAAATTGGACTGGATTTCGAAGACGGCCGATGGATGCGCTTGGGGTGGAGCGACTGCAAAAATCTGGATATTAAAGAATGAAAAGACTCGCTATCGAGTTGTGCTAGATAGCGGTGGTCAAGCCGTAATCCTGTCGAACTCAAAGACGAATGGGCTCCGGGACGTCACGATGCCTAGTGGTACAGCCGGACATTATTCAAATACATTACTAAAATTTTATGGCTTACGATACAAAGTGTTCAAATCGTGCTTCATTGATTTGCAGAACGCTGAAGAAATCAAGAGACATCCAGATGGTCAATGCCACATAAATTAGGTGATTGCTTGTAGCGGCCAAGATCGGACCGTGGCGTTTGACGAAGGATTCATATGCGACCAGAAATTCAAAGACTTGTCGAGTTAGGTAGACTGCCAAATGAGGACGACGCCGATGTCGAGAAGCTTCGTAAATATGAGGTCGAGTACCGTGGAATCACGCGACCAATCACCGACGAAGAGGCCATTGCACTTCTCGGCCTTTTTGGCGAAGATGGATGTTTCGGGTTTGCCTCATCGTTGATGCATTTGATAGAAACGGCACCTGGCTGGCCAATAAGCGGCTGCCTTACTGATACGGCTAATCCTTGGGTTCTTGAATTAAAGAATCGAGCCATTCGAGGTGGCGTTTTGCCGGATGAAATGTAAGTCAGGTGTCGGCCAGAAGCGGACGTTTGAATTTTGGGTGTTTGGTTGAATCGATATCGATTTTGGTTAGTCGTCGATGAACTCGTCGATCAATAGCGCGACGGGAAGTGACGGTCCCCATATTCACGCGATTGCTGCGAAGCGCTTGTCGGCTGTCGAGCTTTGCTGCGGCAACTGGCATTGGTGCTTTGGCCACCGCCTATCGCTCATAGAACACGAATTAATGGAGATGAGCATGAAGCGTAGTTTGTTCGCCTTTCTCGTATCGCCAATACTAATGATGGTGTCCCTTGCTGTAGTCGCCGTTTTAGGAATGGGGCGGTCAAATGGTGGGGACCTTGCAGCTGTATTTATAATTATGGGGATTCCGATTAGTTATCTAAGCGGGATATTTATTGGAATTCCCCTTGCGATATTGTTTGTTCGCAGGAGATGGATAAGCAGGGCGCACTTTATATTTATTGGGGCCATATCGGCAGTCCCGTATGCGTCCCTATTTTTCTTTCAATCGATGCCAAATGGTATATTTTCTGCAGTTGGGATATTTATGTTGCTGTGTTGCGTTGGCTCTATTACTGCGACAGTATTTTGGTATGTCGGGGTTAAGGCAAATAGTCGATTTGAGCATCTTTCATCCACATCAGCAGCTAACACCGTTCAGGATTGAGTCGGTGAAATTTTCATGAGGAAGCGGTTTAATTTCTGGAGTTTTGGCCACTTCGTTGATTGAGTATTACAAAATAGTTGTCCGTAATCGGCCAGAAGCGGCCAGCAGCGGACGTTATGTTCGACCTTCCTTGAGGCAGATGATTTGAAAGCTGATGCGGCGGGATTTCTGGTGTTGGCCGGCCTGATCTTCTCGATGGCTGCCTTCTCTTTTGTACGTCAGAACATGGGGGGAGTGGAATGGCTGATCATCCAGGTACTCGGTGCAGTTTGTGCAGCGTTCGTGTGGCGTCATGAGAAGGCGCCAAAGACACCAAAGGCATGGCTTGTGCTTGCTTTATTTTCGATGAGTGGCGCGCCTATATTTTATTGCTTATCACGCGTGGCAGCCGCCTTATTTTTTGGCGATGAACCTGACGGATCGAGATTTTTCGACATCACCTTAACTGTAATGATTTCACCAGGATTGACGTTAATTTCTGTCGCTGGCGCAGCCAGGGAGGCACTTAGGAAGAAATAGCTCATGTTAAAATTTAGGTGTTAGCATCTTGCCGGAAATGACTGGTTTCGGCCATTTGCGGACATTCAAACTTTACGTTCTAGCTA
>JBBQZO010000043.1:0-44220 GCA_038207625.1 Burkholderiales bacterium
AACGCAAACGCAAACGCAAACGCAAACGCAACCGCAACCGCAACCGCAACCGCAACCGCAACCGCAACCGCAACCGCAAACGCAACCGCAACCGCAAACGCAAACGCAAACGCAAACGCAAACGCAAACGCAAACGCAACCGCAACCGCAACCGCAACCGCAACCGCAACCGCAACCGCAAACGCAGACGCAGCCGCAGACGCAGACTTTGGCTTCCGGCGCGGCGCTTGAAACTGACGCGCCTGCGGTGGCGGCGGGGCGCTTCAGTCCGGGCGACCCGCAAGTGATGCTACGCGCGCGGCTTGACCAGCGAGATACCAACGACGCCAGCGCGACGCCCGGTACAAACGGCGTGCGCAGCGCGCAAACGGCCGAGCTGCGCTGGCAGATCAGCGCGCCGGGTCAGAACGCCTTGCATCTGGTGGCGTCGGTCGAGCGCGCCAGCGACGCCGCTGCAGTGGCGACGCTCAACGAGCTGTCGCTGGACCGTCCGCTGTGGGGCGGCTTTGCCACATTGGGCAAAAAGGTGATGAGCTGGGACGTGGGCTACGCCTTCCGCCCGCTCGACGTGGTGCAGCAGGAGGACCGGCGCGCGCTGTACGCGCCGACGCAGAGCGGCGTGCCGATGCTGGCCTGGGAAGCGTTCGAGGCCGAGCGCGCCCTTTCGCTGGTGTGGAGCAATCCGGGCCACGGGCGCGCCGCCCAGCCGCGCGGCGACGGCGCGCTGGCGCTGCGGCTGTACCGGCGCCAGGGCGCGCGCGACGAGTACGCGGTGCTGCGCCTGTCGCAGCGCAACGGCGTCGAGGGCGGTGCATCGTTTGCCCAGGTTGTTAGCGATGCGCTGGAACTGCATGGTTCGGCGCTGTGGCAGCAGCGTCACGACAACTGGATGGGCCCTGACGCGATCGATGCACTGGCGCTAAGCGACCCGAATCGCTGGCAGCGCGTCGACGGTGGCGGCAAAGTCATGTCCGGCATGACCTGGACCACCGAAGGCAAATTTTCGCTGCTGGCCGAGGCGTGGTTGGACCGCAGCGCGTACAGCGAGCAGGACTGGTTACGCTGGCGTACGCGCAATGCGCAGTTGCAGGCGCGCGCGCCGGTCGGACTGCGCGCGGCCAATCTGGGCTGGAACGCCGGCGCGCTGCAAACGAGCAGTCTGCGCCAGCAAAATGTGCTTGTGCGCGCGGCGCAAAATATTGGCGACGTCGATGCGGCGTTTGACGTGTTGTGGATGCCGCAGGACGGCGGGCGCATCACCAGCGCGGCGCTGTCGTGGAAGGGCGCGCCGTGGCAGCTCGACGCCAGTGTGCGGGTGTATGGCGGCGCGGCACACTCGATCGCGCGCGCGCTGCCGCAACGCAGCGCGGCGGTGCTGTCGCTGCAGCGCGCGTTTTGAACTTTACATCTGACGGAACAGGTGTGCGTACAAAGGGCTGACGCGCAGCTGTTCGCTGCGCCCGCGCAGGTTCAGCGACAGCTTGCCCGCCTCGTCGCGCAGCGCGCTGACGACGCTGACGGAATTGACGATGGTGCCGCGATGCACCTGCCAGAACTGCTTGTCGTCCAGCTGGGGCAGCAATTCCTTGAGACTGCTGCGTATCAGCGCCTCGCCTTCTTGGGTGACGACGTTGACGTATTTATCGAGCGCTTCGAAGTAGATTACGTCGGCGATCGGGATCATGCGCACCTGGTTGCCCACGGCGGCGCGGATCAGCGTGAGGCGCTCGGCTACCGGTGCGGCGGGCAGCAAATTGCGCATTTGCGCCAGCAGCACTGCCATCTGGTCGGGCGCCTCGCTCGGTTGCAGGCGCTGGCGCAGCCGCTCGACGGTCTTGGCCAGGCGCGCGTCGTTGACTGGTTTCAGCACGTAGTCAGCGGCCGCGCGTTCGAACGCGTCGATCGCATATTCGTCGTAGGCGGTGACGAACACGATCTGCGGGAACGGCTGCGCGCCGTCCCACGCGTCGGCCAGTTCCTCGGCCGCTTCCAGCCCGCTTTTGCCGGGCATTTTGATATCGAGGAACAGCACCTCGGGACGCAGCGCCAGCGCCTGGTCAAGCGCGCTGATGCCGTTTGCGCAGGTGGCGACCAGTTGCGCCTCGGGCCACAGGCGCTGCAGCGCCGCGCCCAGCGTGGCGGCCAGGATTGGTTCGTCTTCGGCGATCAGATAGCGCACGTTGGCTTGGGTTTTCATGGCGTTTGCAAAGGTAAGGTGAGAAGGGCGACGGCGCCGCAGGGGCTGGCGTCGGCCAGGGTCAGGGTGGCGGCCTCGCCGTGCAGCGCGAGCAAACGTTCGCGCGTGTTGAACAGTCCCAGTTTGGTGCCGGACCGGCCGGCCTTGGCGGCGAGGCCCAGGCCATTGTCGCTGATCGACAGCGTTAGCACGCCGTCGTGCGCGCTGGCGCTGACGTCGATGTGGCCGCCCTCGACCTTCGGTTCCAGACCGTGGGTGATGGCGTTTTCGACCAGCGGCTGCAACAGCATCGGCGGCACCAGCGCGCCGCGCAGCTCGGAAGGAATCGTCAGGCTAAAGCTCAGACGTTCACCCATGCGCACTTGCATCAACCCCAGATAGGCGTCCATCAGGTCGAACTCCTGGCCCAGCGTGGTAGTGTCGGCGCGCGAGGAACTGAGCGTGGCGCGCAGGTACACGATCAACTGGTCGAGCATGTGCTGGGCGCGCGCCGGATCGAGTCCGATCAGTCCCTGTAAATTGGCCAGCGTATTGAACAGCATGTGCGGCTCGATCTGTGCCTGCAGCAGCTGCAACTGGGCCTGCAAGGCCTGGCGCGCGATCGCCTCGGCGCGCGCTGTTTCCTGCGCCGCCAGCGTCTCGGCCTTGGCGATGCGGTCGCGGTTGACGTAAAACAGCGTGGCCGCGCCGGTGGCAAACAGCGTAAACAGCAGCATGCCCGTCATCTGGCGCGACGCCATGTGGGCGGGGCTGGGCACCCCGGCGCCAATGATCCAGTTGGCCAGCGCCGTGCCGCCATACTGGGCGGTGGGCACCGCCACCAGCACCAGCAGAAAAAACGGCGGCCAGTTCGGCCGCGCGCCATCGCCCCACAAGGAAAGTCGTCCGCCGTCGATCACCAGGAAGGCGATGGTGCCCACGCACATCGATACGAGCAGATTGTGCAGGAAGCGTTCAGGGTTACCCAGCACGAAGGTGACCAGCAGCGCGCACAGCACGTTGAACACGGTGGCGAAGATGGCGTCGCGCGCAAAGCGGCGCAACGGAAAACGGGCGAACAAAGAACTCATTGTCGAAGGGGCGGTAAGATTGCCTGAATCATATCAGGTGGGCGACGATTGTTGTCCGTGATCGCGGACCGGTGCAACCGCGTTGCGACGAAACCAGTGCCGATGTCCTTCAAGGCGCCATTTGTAGTTGTCAACGTCCAGGCCCGCCGCATTGCCAGGTCGGGCAAGGCGCAGCGTTGGCCCGGCCCGGACCGGGCCGGTTTGGACGAGCGTCAAGATCCGGCGCCGCGCTCGCCGGCCACGTCGGGCATCGTTGGGGCCGGGCCGCGCGCGATCGTCTGCACCTGGCGCGATTGAGCCTTCAGCGCGTCGGCGATCAGCGCCAACGCCCGTTGCGGCTGGGCGCTGCCGCACATGAAGATGTCGGCCGCGGCGAAGCCGAACTCGGGCCAGGTGTGGATCGAGATATGCGATTCGGCCAGCAGCAGCACCCCGGTCACACCCTGGCCGGGGCCGAAGGTGTGGAAGTGGCTGTGCAAGATCTGCGCGCCGGCCGCCAGCGCGCCGGCGCGCAGCAGCGCGTCGATGCCGGCGCAGTCGATCAGCAGTTCGGGCGCGATGCCGTGCAGGTCGGCCAGCAAATGCTGGCCGGCGGGCAGGTGGGACGTGCGCGTCATTTGTGGCCGCTGCCGCCGGAGCCGCCGCCGTAGCTTCCGCCACCGCCGCCCACGCCGCTGCTCCAGCTGCTGCCGCCGCCGCCCGAGTTGGTGGCGCCGGAAAACATCTTGGTCCAGCTCGTCGCGGTCGACACAAACGTGACGAACAGCGCGTAGAGGATGAATTTGCTGTTCATGGTTGTCCTTGATCGTCTGGCGACAAAAATTTCGCGGGAAGGTAAATGGCCAGGATGGCCAGCACTACGTACATCCAGGTGCGCGAAAACTCCAGCAGCAGCGGGATCGCGTTCAGGCCCAGAATCCACCAGATGAACTTGGTGGCGGTGTCGCTGGCGCTGGTGCCGCGTTTCGGCGCGGGCGGCGCCTTGCCGGTGAACGCCTTGCCAAACCAGCTGCGCAGCTGGTCGTAGGCCAGCGGCGTCGAGCGCGACCAGGTCATCTCGTGCTCGGTGATTTCGGCGGCAAGCCGGGTCTGACCGTTTTCGAATTCATGCACGCGCACCTTGTCGCCGGCGCGCACGCGCCAGTTGAAGGCGCCGGCGGCAAACGTCACGCGGGCATTGTATTCGACCAGTTTTTTGTACGTCAGCTTGTCCAGTTCGGCGCTGTCGGAGCCGCTCCAGTGCCATTGCGGCCAGGTCGATAACACGTTCGCGCGTGACCAGCCCTGATCCGTTTCGACCAGCCAGAAAAACGCCGCACGGGTGTTGTAGAGCAGGTATTCGGTCCACTGGCTGCCTTCCTCATCGACCCGGCGCATCAGCCCGATCACCTGATGGTCGGCGCCGTTGATGCGCGCCGTCGCGCCCAGCGCCAGTGTGGTCTTGACTGCCTCGACGCGCTCGCCCGCGGCCAGTACCAGCGCCTTCGGCCCGGCCGCGCCCAGTTGTGCGTGGCAGCTGGGACAAATCAGGTGCGCCGTCACGCCGGGCAGGTAGGCGATATTGCCGCCGCATTCGGGGCAGGCCAGCGTGTCGACCTTGCCCTTATACTTGCCGGCGCTGGTCTTGATCTGTTCTTCGTCGCGCAGCATCTGGCACTGCAATTGGTCCAGCGTGACGGCGGCGCCCGTGAACAGTGCGGGACGCTCGCCGTCGGAATAGTCGAGCGTGACGAAACTGGCGCCGGCGCGAAAGTCGGCCACCCGCGCATGCCAGCCCTGGCCCACCTTGAACGGCAGCTCGCCCTGGCCGCCGATGCAGTCGGCCTCGCGCACCTCGGCCGTGGTGTAGCGCTGGCCGGCGATGCTGACCAGCTTGGCCGCTTGCAGCTCGGTGAAGGCGGGCAGCGCACCGTCCTCGTTGCGCAGCGTGGTCAAGGTGTACAGGCCGGACGAGTCGCCCAGCCAGGACACGCTGGCGTCGTCGAACAGCAGATACCATTCGTTCCAGATGCCCTCGTCATAGCGCAGCTGGATGCGCCCGATCACGCTGAAGGCGAGGCCCCCGAAGCTGCCGCTGGTGCCGATCTGGATCGGCGAAAAATCCTCCAGCACCGACGACATCTTGCCCAGGTCCTTGACCGCGTCGCCGTCCTTGATGACGGTGGCGGCGCAATACGCGCACACCGCCATCACCGAGGCGTGCGAACGGAACGCGACGGGCGCGCCGCAGCTAGGGCAGGAAACGGTCTGCATGAGTGCCAGTTATCCGATCAGTTTCTTGAGCAGTTCGGCCTTGGTGCTGTCGTAGTCGGCGCTCGAAATGAGGCCCTTGTCGAGCAGTCCCTTGAGCTTTTGCAGACGCGCCTCGATCGAGTCGTCGGCCACGGCGGACGGCGCGGCGGCGGCCGGCGGCGCCATCGCCCCGCTCAGGCTTTGCGCCATCACCTGGCCCAGCGCCACCCCGGCGCCAAGGCCCGCGCCCACGCCGGCCATGCCGCCCTCGTTTTGCGCGGCCAGCGGAATGCTGCTGGCGACCTGAAACTTGGTGAAGCCGCCCATCTTGTCGGCCGACAGGCCGCCCTTCATGCCGGCCGAAATGCGCTCGTCCAGCGCCGCCTGCAGTTCTTCGGGCAGGCTGACGCTGGCGACGTTAAACTCGTCCAGGCCGATGCCGTAGCGCGCGAACGCGGCCGCCAGGTCGCCCTTGACCTGCTGCGCCATCAGCGTCTGGTTGGCCGCCATGTCGAGGAAGGCCACGTTGGCGCCGCCCAGCGAATTGGCCATCGTGGCGAGCAAAATGCCGCGCAACTGGTCTTCCACCTCGTCGCGCGTGTAGGCCTCGCGCGTGCCGCTGATTTCGGTGTAGAACTTGCGCGCGTCGGCGATGCGGTACGAGTACATGCCGAAAGCGCGCACCCGGATCATGTCGAAGTCCTTGTCGCGGATCGTGATCGGCTGGCTGGTGCCCCATTTGCGCCCGGTCTGCACGCGCGTGCTGAAGTACACCACGTCGGACTTGAAGGGCGAGTCGAACAGCTTGTCCCAGTTCTTCAGGTTCGTCAGCAGCGGCAGCGTCTGGGTGGTGAGCTTGTGGGTGCCGGGGCCGAACACGTCGGCGATCTGACCTTCGTTGACAAACACCGCTACCTGCGATTCGCGCACATTGAGGATGGCGCCATTCTGGATCTCGAAGTCCTGCATCGGATAGCGCCAGGCCAGCACGCCCTCGCTGTCCTCATTCCATTGCAGTACGTCGATAAACTGCTTCTTGATAAACGAGCCGATACCCATGATGTTTCTCCTTGCGTGAAAATGCGCGCGTTAGCTGATGCAGGCCGCGTTGATGATGCCGATCGCCAGTGAGATGGTGCCCATCAGGCCGCCGAAGGCGCCGTTGTTGGCCTCGATCTGGTCCTTGGCCATGTGCAGCAAACGCGTGGCCACCAGATACACCAGCACCTGCACCACCGCCGCGCCCCCGGCCCAGGCGAGGAACTGCATGAAATCGGCCGTGTGCAGGATCGCCGAGGCGACCGTCACCGCAAAGCCGAGCAGGGCGCCGCCCAGCGACAAGGTGGCCGCGTGGTTGCCCTGGCGGATCAGCAGCACTTCGTCGAACGGGGTGATTTTGGTGTAGACGATAAAAAACGCCAAAACCAGCGCGCTGGCTGCTAAAAGGTGGAGCAGATAGTTTAGGATGGCGGGCACAACGTACTCCCATGAAATGTGGGTCGATTGGCAATACACAGGAATCTTAGTTCAAAAGACCCCCATGACCAAACGAATTCTTATCCTGTCGGTGTTTGTGGTCGCCTCCTGCGGCCTGGCCTACGAGTTGATCGCCGGCGCGCTGTCGAGCTATCTGCTGGGCGACTCGATCCTGCAATTTTCCACCATTATCGGCTGTTATCTGTTCGCGATGGGCGTGGGCGCGCACTTTTCCAAGTATGTCGGTGAGGACGAGGTGCTGGCCCGTTTTGTCGACATCGAACTGGCGGTCGGGCTGATCGGCGGCCTGTCGGCGGCGCTGCTGTTTCTGACCTTCGCGTGGATGACGGCGCCGTTCCGCCTGCTGCTGTACGTGCTGGTGTTCATGATCGGCGCGCTGGTGGGCATGGAAGTGCCGCTGGTGATGCGCGCACTGAACGCACGCCAGACCGAATTCAATGAACTGGTCAGCCGGGTGCTGACGTTCGACTATCTCGGTGCGCTGGCCGTGTCGCTGTTGTTTCCGCTGGTGCTGGCGCCCCATCTGGGTCTGGTGCGCACCGGCTTCTTGTTCGGCATGTTCAACGTCGGCGTCGCGTTCTGGACCATTTACGTGTTCCGCGCCGAGCTGGGCGACGTGACCGGGCGCACGCTGCGCGCGGCCTGTGTGATGTGCGTGCTGGTGTTCGGCTTCGCGCTGTCGGACCGGATGGTCAACTGGGGCGAGCACGGCCTGTTCGGCGACGAGGTGGTGTTCGCCACCACCACACCGTACCAGCGCCTGGTGATCACGCGCTGGAAAGACGACCTGCGCCTGTACATCAACGGCAACCTGCAGTTTTCCTCGCGCGACGAATACCGCTACCACGAGGCGCTGGTGCATCCGGCGCTGCAGGCGCTGCCGTGGGCGCGCCGGGTGCTGGTGCTGGGCGGGGGCGACGGGCTGGCGCTGCGCGAGATCTTGCGCTATCCGCAGATCGAACAAGTCACGTTGATCGACCTCGATCCGGCCATGACGGGCGCCTTCACCAACCGCGCCGAGCTGGTGAAACTGAACCACGGCTCGTTCTCGGACCCGCGCGTCAAAGTGATCAACGCCGACGCCGCGATCTGGCTGCAAAACAGTGACGCCATGTTCGACGCGGCCATCGTTGACTTTCCCGACCCATCCAGTTTCGCGCTGGGCAAGCTGTATTCGGTGCCGTTCTACGGCATGCTGAAAAAGCATGTCGCGGCCAACGGCCTGGTGGTGGTGCAGGCGACGTCGCCGTTTTTCGCGCCGCACGCCTACTGGACGGTGGATGCGACCTTGCGCGAAGTGGGCATGCGCACCTGGCCGTATCACGCCTACGTACCGTCGTTCGGCGAGTGGGGATTCATCCTCGCGTCGCCGCAACAGCAATACACGGTGCCGACCAGCTACCGGCTGCCGATGCGCTACCTGAACGCCGAATCGACCCGCGCGATGTTCGCCTTCCCGCCCGACATGCAGGCGCTGCCGATGGCGCCCAACCGGCTCAACACGCAGTCGCTGGTGCACGAGTTCGAGCAGGACTGGCGCCAGGTGATCCGCTGATGCAGCGCCGTTCGTTTTTGTTGTGGGCCGGGGCCGGCGGCGTGGCCGCGCTGGGCAGCGGCGCCGCCTTCGAGCACTGGCGCGAGATCACGCCGAGCGTGCATTACCCGGGCCGCGCCGAAGGCCACTTCCTGCGCGACAAGCACGCGCTGCCGGCGCCGACCGAAGTGATCGACACCGATGTGCTGATCCTCGGTTCCGGCATCGCCGGCCTCTCCGCGGCCTGGCAACTGAAACGCGACGGCCACACGCGCGCCCTGATGATCGACGGCCCGCAACCGTACGGCAACGCCGCCGGCGGCCAGTTCGGCGAGCTGGCCTACCCGACCGGCGGCCACTATTTGCCGCTACCATCGCCCGAGTCGGTGCATGTGCGCGAAATTTTGGCCGACCTTGGCATCATCGTGCGCGATGCGATGGCCGAAAAACCCACCTACGACGAGCGCTATATTTTGCACGCGCCGGAGGAGCGGCTGCTGTTCAACGGGCGCTGGCAGGACGGCTTCATTCCCACCGAAGGCGTGCCGGCGGCCGAGCTGGCAGAGCACCAGCGCTTCTTTGCCGAAGTGGCGCGCCTGCGCCAAATGCGCGGCAACGACGGTCGGCGCGTGTTCGTGTTTCCGACGGTCGAGTCGTCGCAGGACCCGGCCTGGCAGGCGCTCGATCGCATCACGCTCAAGATGTGGCTGGATCAGAACGGCTATCGCTCGCCCACGCTGCACTGGTATCTGAACTACTGCTGCCGGGATGACTACGGCACGCGCTACGACAAGGTGTCGGCCTGGGCCGGGCTGCATTACTACTGCAGCCGCTGGGGCCAGGCCGCCAACGCGGGCAATGGCGCCTGGTTGACGTGGCCGGGCGGCTTGCAGCCGCTGGCGCAGGCGATGGAAAAGTCGTCCGGCATCGCGCGCCGGGACGGCACGGCGGCCTCGCTCAAGCGCAGCAAGGACGGCGTCGAAGCGCTGTGCTTCACGCTCGTGGACGGCGTCGCGCGCAGCTACCGGGTGCGCGCCCGCAAGGCGATCTGCGCGATGCCATTGCAGGTGGCTGCGCGCGTGGTCGACGGCATCAAGGACTACGGTTTCGACCCGGCCCGCCACATGCCGGCCTACGCGCCCTGGCTGGTGGCGAACTTCCTGATGAAGGACTTTCCGCGCGAGCTGCCCAATGCGCCGCTGTGCTGGGACAATGTGGTGTACCAGGAGCCCGGTCTTGGCTACGTGGTGTCGACCCATCAGGACATTCGCGTGCGCCCGCCGGAAAAGACCGTGTTCAGCGCCTACGTCGCGCTGTCGGACCGCACGCCCGAGGCGGCGCGCGCCTGGCTGCAAACGGCCAGCGGCGCCGAGTTGCTGGCGCTGGCCAGCGTCGACCTGAAAGCGGCCTATGGCTGGCGCTTTGCCAGCTGCGTCGAGCGGGTCGACATCACGCTGCGCGGTCACGCGATGGCCGCGCCGCTGCCCGGTTTTCGCAGCAACGCCGGCCTGAAGGCGCTGCGCGAGACGGACGGGCCGATCCTGTTCGCGCACGCCGACCTGTCCGGCTTTTCGGTGTTCGAGGAAGCGGCGTGGTGGGGCTGCCGCGCCGCCCGGCGGGCGCAAGCCTGACGCTGGCGAAATTGATCGGCGTATCCCGTATGTCGATGACGCGCTTTCCGAGGCGCCACGTCTGCGACCTGTCCGCGCGGCAGGATGACTGTACCGACGAGCCCACCCGCGCGGCGCTGCAATTTACGTGTTGGCGGCGGAATCTGACGGGGCGCAAGTTCCGATGTGCTCACCGACGTTTGCGCGACTCGGTTGAACGGACAATGGCGCGACGCTGGCATACTGAAGGTGCGCCAACGTACAGTGCTATTGCATCAACCGCGCTACAGTCTTGACCGGAAAAATACAGTAAGGAACTCAATGAAGACGCCCGCCCCGGACGCACGACAAGCATTGCTGACGTCGCTGCGCAATCAAAAAATGGCGCGCTCCCCGCATGCTTTCATGCGCGGCAACACGGCGCGCTATTACGATTGGCTGCACAGCTTTCGCGGTCGCTCGATGCCGCAGGGGCCGGCGATCTGGATTTGCGGCGACTGCCATCTGGGCAATCTCGGTCCGCTGGCCGATCACGCGGGCAATGTGTCGATGGAAATCCGCGACTTCGACCAGACCACGATCGGCAATCCCCTGCACGACCTGGTGCGCCTTGCGCTGTCGCTGGCGACGGCCGCCCGCAATTCGTCGCTGCCGGGTGTGGTGACGGCAAAGATGCTGGAGAATTTACTCGACGGATATGCCGCCGCTTTTCGTGCGCGCGCAGAAAATGCGCGGCTGGTCATGCCGGACGTGGCGCAACAGGCGGTCTGGCGCGCCGACCGGCGCTCCTGGAAGCACCTGGCCCGGGAGCGCATGGTCGATACCACGCCAACTATCCCCTTGGGCAAGAAATACTGGCGCCTGTCCTCGGTAGAAAAACGCGCCATTGCCGACCTGTTCGGCGCCGACGAAGTCATCGGGCTAATCACCGGCATCAAAGGCCGCGATCGCGACGTGGGTATCAAGGTGCTCGATGCCGCATATTGGGTGAAAGGGTGCAGCTCGCTGGGATTGCTGCGCTACGCGGCGCTGGTCGAAGTGGGCGAGCGCGATGTCTGCCTGATCGACATCAAGGAGGCGGTCCGCGCCACAGCGCCACGCTATCGCCGTGTCAGCATGCCGCGCGACAATGCCGCGCGCGTGCATCAAGGCGCCATCGCGCTCGCACCGGCACTGGGCAATCGCATGGTGGCGCAGCGCCTGTTGGGGCGCGGCGTGGTGGTGCGCGAATTGATGCCGCAAGATCTGAAGCTGGAGATTGACGTGCTCGGTGTTCAGGATGCGACGTTGACCGCGCGCTACCTTGCCTTCGTGGTTGGCCGCGCACATGCGGCGCAAATGGACCAGCAGACCCGACGCGCCTGGTTAGCGGAGCTGGGGCCGGTCGCCGGCAAATCGCGTGGCGCCCCGGATTGGCTATGGCAAAGCGTGGTACACCTGTTGGCCAGTCACGAAGCGGGTTACCTGGAACATTGCCGCACCCACGCGACCTTGTTGAGCCGCTAGACATTGCCGGCTGAGCTAGCGCAATCTGGCGCGTGATGCGGACCAACCTGCGCTGGCACGTCGCTGACCGGCCCGATACAGCGCTTGGGCAGATCCGGCGCGCACACTCGCGCACGCCGACCCGTGCGGCGGCTCGGTCGGTGAGGATGCCGCGGGGCAGGGCTGGCGCAAAATTCCCTTGGCACGAAACCGAGTTTGACGAATTAACAGGATAAATCATTTATACGGATACTGTCGGTGCCGACGCGCGCCTCGCATGCCGGCATGCCGGCTGGCAGTGCAGCTGCATGCGCTACCACGCGCGTGACATCGCCGTTTGCGCGAAATCAAGCTCCATCATTCGATGTGTATCATTTATACAAACCTAATAATATAAAATATTTTATTGGCAACGAAATTTGGGTAGAATTGGCAACCTGCTGTCGATGGGACATCGTCAACGGCAGAATGGTTGCCTCGCGTCAAAAACGCGTTCGCGGTGCCACGCACTTTTATCCGGAGAGATTAAATGATGCTGTTGATCCCAAGCTTTGTGTCTGCCTTTGCCTCACCCTTCGCACCTCGCGCACGAACGTCCGCGCCTATCACTTCTCAGTAACACGATCGCGGCCCCGCTGCGGCGCACGCACGATAGCGCGTTGCCGGGCCCAATTTACCACCCTCGGAATTTTTTCCGCAGTCCAACCCGGACTGCGGATGGAATTTGTTCGCACCGACGAAACAAACGTCGTTTTGTCGTTGCGGGCAATGTGGATGGCCCTGACACAAGGGTCACTTGATGCTAACCATCGTCGGAGACAACGAAAATGAATTTCAAGAAGAATCTGGTTCTGTTTGCAGCGGGTAGTGTGATTGCAGTGACGGCGAGCGCCGGCGTGATCAAGGAGTCGAGCGACTCCCTGTTCAAGCCGACCGGCAAAGGCTGGGGCGAGCTCGACGTCGATACCATGAGTAATCATCAGCGCTGGGCGACACTGAAGGCGCAGCGCTCGTCCGACCTGACCTACCAAGGCGGGCCGGTGATGACGGCGCCGACCAATGTCTACTATATCTGGTACGGTTCGAGCTGGGATACGGCATCGAAAAACGTGTTGAACAATCTGGGTCAGCATATCGGCGGCTCGCCTTACTTCAACATCAATACCACCTACTACAACGCCAGCAACACCCATGTGGTCAACTCGGTCACCTTGGCCGGCAGCACCACCAACAGCGGCACGCTGGGCACCCGGCTCACCGATGCCAACATCAAGACCATCGTGTCGAACGCGATCAGCTCGGGCGCCTTGCCGTCCGATTCGAACGCCGTGTATTTCGTGTTGACCGACAAGACCGTCACCGCCACCTCCGGTTTCTGCAGCCAGTATTGCGGCTGGCACACCAATGCCACCATCGGCGGCAAGGATATCAAGTACTCCTTCGTGGGCAATCCGGAAACCCAGTGCGCGGCCGGTTGCGGCGCCAACTCGCCTAGCCCGAACGGCACGCCGGGCGCTGATGCGATGGCCAGCATCCTGTCGCACGAGCTCGAAGAGGCGGTCACCGATCCCGATGGCAACGGCTGGTATTCGCTGGCGAGCGGCATGGAAAACGGCGACAAGTGTGCCTGGAACTTCGGTACCGAATCGACCGCCTCGAATGGTTCCAAGTACAATCAGACGATCGGCAGCATGAAGTATTTGATCCAGCAGAACTGGCTGATCGCCAGCACGCAGAAATGCGCGCAGCATTATCCTTGAACGTGTAGCATCGACAGCTAGTGGTCGCAGCCATCGCGCCCTTACGCGCGGTGGCTGCGCGCATTTTCCGGAACGGAGACTATGAAGATACCTTCACTCGCAGCGTGTGTGCTGCTGCTGTCTAACTTGCCCGCGCTGCCCGTTCGGGCCGACGATGCGCCGCCCAAACGGGTGGTGGCCACCGTCACGCGCACGATTTTGCAGTTTGGTACGCTTGAAAACGACTGGCTGGACGCGGTTCAGAAGCGCGACGCGACGGCCATCAAAAATCTGATGGCCGACGATTTCGAGATGCGCGTGGCTGCCGCACCGGGCCAGCCGACCCCGCGTGAGCAAGTGCTCGCGCATACGCTGGCCGAGGCGCCGTTTCAGTCCAGCATAGAACAGATGGCCACCCATGAGCATGGCGATCTGGTGATCGTCAGTTTCCTGTGGAAGCTGCAGCCCGCCAAGGGCAGCGCACTGGCCCAGCGCATCTTTGTCGTCGACACCTGGAAGCAGGGCGACGGTCACTGGCAGGTGCTCACGCGCTACGCGGCGCCGGTCGGCACCCAGGGCGGTGCTGTGCCGGGCGCGGACTTGAGCGCGCCCACCAGCAAGAAAAAGATCTGAGGCGCACGCCTCCTGCCCACTCGGATGGACTGACGATGGATTCCGCACGCACGCATTGGCTGAGCATGGGCGGCGCCGCACTGGTTGGCGCTTTGCTGGTCACGTGGTACTGGCCGGTCGACACGCCGGTCGCGCCGCGCGCCGTGGCCGACCCGCACGCATGGGACGGTCCGATCGGTCCCGGCTTGATGAGTAACACCGATCCGGCACCGGGCCCAGGCCTGGGCGCCGAGCCGGGCGAGCCGTCCACGCCACCTGCGTTGGACGGCAACGGCCATCTACTGCAAAACATGGCACTGCGCGCGCTGTTCGATGCTTTCCTGCTGCGCGGCGAGGCGCCCGAGCTGCGCCAGCGCGCCGCGCAGCTCGACGCGTATCTGAAGCGCAGCCTGGCGGGCGCTCCCGGCGCCGAGGCGCTGGCGCTGGCGGCGCGCTATCTGGCTTACCTGGAGGCGCATGACGCGCTGCTGCAACGCCAGAATATTGTCATCAGCCCCGGTGCGCCGATCACGCCGCAGGCGCTGGAACAGATGGACGGCTGGCAGCAGCAGCGTGCCCGTCTGCGTCAGAGCATGCTGGGCATCGCGCTGGCGCAACTGTGGTTCAGCGACGACGACGCCCAGCTGAGTGCGGCCGTGGCCGACGTGCGTGTGCGCGCCCAACCGCCCGATCCGGGCGCGCCCGAACCCGATTCGGCCACGCTGCGCGCGCGTCGCCTGAACAACGCGTCCCAGGACGCGGCGCACGAGGCGACGCTGGACGACGTGTTCGGCCGGGCGACCCAAAGTGTCGCGGCGGCGGCCGCCGGCGAGCGCTTGTGGCAGGCGCATGCGGCCAAGTTTCGCACCGCGCTGGCGCAACTGCGCGCGCCGGACCAGCAGGATGCCGGCGAGCGCGCGCGCCAGATCGACGCGCTGCGCGCCGCCATCTTCACCGATCCGGCCGAGCGCGAACGCTCATGGACGCTGGCCAATGACTAGGACGATCACGATGGTGGATGGCGTAACGATGACAGGTGGCGTAACGATGACAGGTGGCGTAACGATGACAACTCCGAACGCGATGACCGCGATGACAAATCGCGTGGCGCTGGTAACGCTGAGCGCGTTGCTGCTGGCCGCCAGCCTGCTCGGCGTGCCGACGGCGCGCGCCGAGACCGAGCAGGAGGCCAACGTCAAGCGCCTGGTCGCGCCGCGCATGGGCGTCAACATCAAGGTCGATTCGGTCACCCGCACGCCGTATGGCGGCCTGTTCGAGGTGCGCACCAACGGCGACATTTTCTATACCGACGAGCAGGCCAAGTATATGTTCGTCGGCAAGGTGGTCGACCTGACGACTTATCAGGACCTGACCCGGGCCCGGGTCGACCAGCTGGCCGCGATCAATTTTGCCGACTTGCCGCTGGAGGCCGCGATCAAGTCCGTCAAGGGCGACGGCAAGCGCGTGCTGGCCGTGTTTGAAGATCCCAACTGCCCCCATTGCCGCAAGTTGCACCAGACCTTGAAAGACATCGACAACGTCACCGTGTACACCTTTCTGCTCAATATTTTGTCCGACGAGTCGGTCGCCAAGGCGCGTGACATCTGGTGCTCCGCCGACCGCGCCAAGGCGTGGGATGCCTGGATCGTCGACGCCAAACCGGCCGCGCCGGCGCCGGCCGGTTGCAGCACGCCCAACGAGCGCGTGCTGGCACTCGGGCAGAAACTGCGCGTGATCGGTACGCCGACCGTGTATTTCGCCGACGGCTCGCGCACCGGCAGCGCGCTCGACGCGCGCGCGCTGGAGGCGAAACTGGCGTCGCTCAAGTAGCGGCGCCGCTCGATTGGTACCAACTGTCACTGCGCGCACGCGCCGAGGTTGATTGACAAGGGTTTCGACCCTGCGTATGTTGCGGCCAATCGCAGCAAAATACCTTGCTGCGATCCGATCAGGAGCGGCATGCATCAGGCACCAGGCACCATCGACGTCTTCCTGATCGCCATGCTGATCATTTACAGCGCGCCGTATCTGATCTGGCGCCTGTGTCGCACCGACTATTACGCGCCGCTGGTGATCGTGCAGATCATCAGCGGCGTGCTGCTCGGCCCCGGCGTGCTCGGCGCGCTGTATCCCGATTATTTTGCATTCGTCTTCAACGCCCGCGTGGTCGGCGCGCTGAACGGCATCGCCTGGTGGGCCGTGATGATCTTCGTGATGATCGCCGGCGTCGAGCTGGACTTGAAACTGGCCTGGCAGCACCGGCGCGAAAGCATTATCACGGCCGGTTTCGCGCTGGGCACGCCGCTGCTGCTGGGCTGTGCGGCGGCCTGCGCGCTGCTGCTGCTACCGGGCTGGCGCGGGGCCAAGGCGCTGGACTGGCAGTTCGTGCTTGGCGTGGGCATGGCCTGTTCGGTCACCGCGCTGCCGATCCTGATTCTGTTGATGGACAAGCTGGCGCTGCTGCGCCAGCCGCTCGGCCAGCGCATTTTGCGCTACGCCAGCCTGGACGACATCGCCGTGTGGGGCGTGCTGGCGGTGATCCTGCTTGACTGGCAGCGCGCCGGCCTGCAACTGGGTTTTCTGCTTGCCTTTGCGCTGGCCACGGCGCTGTTTCGCAAGTTGATGCGCGCGCTGTCCGAGCCGGACCGCTGGTACGTGGCACTGATCTGGCTGGCCGCGTGCAGCCTGGGCGCCGAATGGTGCGGGCTGGACTTCATGATCGGCGCCTTCATGGCCGGCGCCGTGCTGGACGCGCACTGGTTCGATCGCGTCAAGATGGACATGCTGCGCCAGCACGTGCTGTTCGCCATCATGCCGGTGTTCTTCCTCAGCACGGGCCTGCGCACCAACTGGGCGCTGGGCGGCGTGGCGGTGGGGCTGGCCGCGCTGGCGCTGCTGCTGGTGTCGGTGGCCGGCAAGCTGGTCGGCACGCGCATCGCCGGACACCTGCTGGGATGGGACAAGGGCGAAGCGTCGATCATCGGCTGGCTGCTGCAGACCAAGGCCTTGATCATGATCGTGTTCATCAACGTGCTGCTCGACAAAGACATCATCAGCGGCGCCACCTTCACGGCCTTGCTGCTGATGGGCGTGGGCAGCACCATGCTGACGGTGCCGGCCGTGTATCCAAAGCTGCAGGCATTGAAACGGCTGATCGGCAAATCGGACTGAGTTCACGGAGTTTTGTGGTTTTACTAATCAAGACGGTAAGATACGACTTCTTTACAAAAGACCGACCCACCATCAGCAGTAGCGGAGACCCCACAATGCGACAGATTGCCCCCATTTTCCTGGCCCTGATCGGTGCCAGCTTGAGCGCCGCGGCCCAAACGGCCACACCGGCGGCCAGCGCAGCGCCAGCGAGCCCACCGGCCAGCGCGGCTCAGCGCCCGCTGACCAGCTTTCCTTACACGCCAGGCCTGGACGTCAATGCGATGGACCGCAGCGCCGACGCCTGTGTCGATTTCTACCAGTACGCCTGCGGTGGCTGGATGAAGAACAATCCGATTCCGGCCGACCAGGCCAAGTGGGACGTGTACAGCAAACTGACCGAAGACAACCAGCGCTACCTGTGGGGCATTCTGGAAAGCCTGGCCGGCGCCGGCGCCACGCGCAGCGTCGCGCAGCAGAAGACTGGCGACTATTTCGCCGCCTGCATGGACGAGGCGGCCGTCGAGCAGCGCGGCATGGCGCCGCTGGCGCCCCATTTTGCGCTGATCGACGCGATGCAGTCGAAGCAGGATCTGCCGGGGGTGCTGGCGCAGCTGCATGGCGCCACCGGCGAGGACAGCCTGTTCTTCAGCTTCGACGCGGGCCAGGACTTCGCCAATTCGGCCAACGTGATCGCGTTCGCCGGCGCCGGCGGTCTGGGTCTGCCCGACCGCGATTACTACACCTTGGACGACGCGAAATCGAAGGAAATCCGCGCCGCCTACGCCAGCCACATCGCGCACATGTTCGTGCTGCTGGGACAGACGCCCGAAGCGGGCAAGCGCGCCGCCGACACGGTGCTGCGCATCGAAACGGCGCTGGCCAAGGCCTCGCTGACGCGCGTCGACAAGCGCGATCCGTACAAGACCTTCCACAAGATGGATGCCAAAGCGCTGCAAGCGTTGACGCCCGGTTTCGCCTGGGGCGACTATTTTGCCAAGGCCGGGCTGGCCAAGCTGAACACCATCAACGTCAACGAGCCGGCTTTTTATCGCGCGCTCGACCTGAGCTGGCGCACCAGCAGCCTCGACGACATCAAGACCTATCTGCGCTGGCATACCGCCAGCGCCACGGCGCCATTCCTGTCGACGCCGTTCGTCAACGAGAACTTCGCGTTTTACAGCAAGACGCTGCACGGTGTGCCGCAGCAGAAACCGCGTTGGAAACGTTGTGTGGCGCTGGTCGACGGCCAGCTGGGCGAAGCGCTGGGCCAGGAGTTTGTCAACCGCGCGTTCAGCCCCGAGCTGAAGGAAAAAACCTTGAAAATGACGCGCCAGGTCGAGCAGGCCATGCAGGCCGATATCGCCGCGCTGACGTGGATGAGCGCGCCGACCAAGGCGCGCGCGCTGGAAAAGCTGCACACCGTCGTCAACAAGATCGGCTATCCGGACAAGTGGCGCGATTACAGCAGCTATGCGATCGCACGCGATGATTTCGCCGGCAACGTCGAACGGGGCAATCAGTTCGAAAAACAGCGCCAGTTCGGCAAGATCGGCCAGCCGCTCGACCGTGGCGAATGGGGCATGACGCCGCCCACCGTGAACGCGTACTACAACGCGCAGATGAACGACATCAATTTCCCGGCCGGCGTGTTGCAGCCGCCCCTGTACGACGCGAAGATGGACGATGCGCCCAACTACGGCAACACGGGCGCCACCATCGGCCACGAGCTGACACACGGCTTTGACGACGAGGGACGCCAGTACGACGCCAAGGGTAATCTGAAAGACTGGTGGGGCAAGAAGGACGCCAAGGCCTTTACCGAGCGGGCCCAGTGCATCGTCAAGCAGTACGGGCAATACACCATCGTTGACAACATCAAGATCAACAGCAAGCTCACGCTGGGCGAGGACGTGGCCGACCTGGGCGGGCTGATTCTGGGCTGGATGGCCTGGCAGACCCAGATCGCCGGCATGGCGCCGGAGCCGCGCGACGGGCTCACGCCCGAGCAGCGCTTTTTTGTCGGCAACGCCCAGTGGGCCTGCGAGAACGACCGGCCGGAGAATCAGCGCGTCAAAGCGCTCACCGATCCCCACTCGCCGGGCAAGTTCCGGGTCAATGGGCTGGTGGTCAACATGCCCGAGTTTGCCAAGGCGTTTTCCTGCAAGACCGGCCAGCCGATGGTCAGCGCGCACGCCTGCCGCGTCTGGTAAGTCGTTTGCCGCGCGCCGGGTTCCCTGCGAAAACGGCGCGCAGTACGACGGGGCGGCGCCTCGACCTGTTGTGATTAAGTGTGAGAATGTAACAAAGCCGCTACATGGCGCGGTATCAATTGCAATTTTACTAAATAGCCAATACCATTCATGGTAGTTATTTGTTTGTATGAAATCCTTGCTGTTATTGTCAGCCCATCGCGGCAGCGTGTCCGGCGCGCCCGGCACACCCCAACTCCGCGCAAATAGTTGTTTTTCGGATAAAATGCGCGCGCACTTTGCGTCCTGATTGCCATGTGTGACACGCGAACAGATCTTGCAGTGTGCCGCTTAACCTTTTTTCCTTGCCATCGCCATGCTTTCTATTTTTTCGAAGAAAAATAAAACCGCTATTCCAGAGCTCAAGAAGAGGCGTTTCCTGGCCGATCCGGAAAAGGTTTTCTATGGCCGCTTGCGGCGCGCGCTGCCAAAATCATATATTTTTCCGAACATCGATCTGGTGGCGCTGATGGAGCCGGTCAGCAAGGAGCCCAAGCAGCGGCGCGCCGAACGCGAGCAGTTGCGCGGACGCCGGGTCGATTACGCGATCTTCGACGCGCGCCTCGAGCTGATGTGCGTCGTCGAACTGACCGATGATGACGGCGTCGCCGCCAAAGGCCGCTCGAACGTCGATTTCCTGGCCAAGGCCGGCATCGAATGCGTGCGCTGGCGCAAGAGCCCGCTGCCCACCTATGAACAGATCCTGCGCACGCTGGCCCCGTTCGGCGCCGAAGTGCCGCCTGCGCCCGCCCCCGGTATCGTCATCAACGAACTCAATACGGCAATGCGTCAGGACAGTGTGCTGGGTATGCGCCATTTTGAGTCGAG
The DNA here is from genome assembly GCA_038207625.1 of Burkholderiales bacterium. Lineage (GTDB taxonomy): Bacteria > Pseudomonadota > Gammaproteobacteria > Burkholderiales > Burkholderiaceae_D > JBBQZO01. The sequence continues at coordinate 20,207 of JBBQZO010000043.1, forward strand.
CGTGCTGATGGGCTCCGGCCTGACCCAGACGATTGTCGAGGAACTGACGCCGCGCGGCCACATGAAACACCAGTTTCCCCAGATCTGGGAGCGGATTTGCCTGTTTTGCACCGAGCCCGAACACCTCGACCGGTATCTCAGTTCGCTGTCGATGCAGGATCGCCCGGGCAAACGCGACGGCTTTCCGCTCGAAGTGATCGCCGAGGTGGTGGCGATTCAGCGCGAGAACGCGCGCTACCTGCACCGGCCGGTCGCGCCGGTAGGGGTGTGGGACGACGCCTTCATCAACCGTTAAGTGGCACCCTGAGCCGGCGCGCAGCGCCTGCGCACGCCGCTGGCGCCGGCGCGCCAGGCCAGTCCGAGCTGATGCTCTAGCGGCTGGCCGCGCAGTGCCGGGCGCTTCACGTATAATCACTTTTTTCTGCATGCTGCCTTTTTTCGCCCATACGACATGAAATCATCCGAAATCCGCGACAAATTCCTCAAATTCTTCGAATCCAAAGGTCACACGATTGTCCGTTCCAGCTCCCTCGTGCCGGGCAATGATCCGACCTTGTTGCTGACCAACAGCGGCATGGTGCAATTCAAGGATGTTTTCACCGGCACCGACAGCCGCCCGTACACGCGCGCGACCTCGGTGCAGCGCTGCGTACGCGCCGGCGGCAAACACAACGATCTGGAAAACGTCGGCTACACCGCGCGTCACCACACTTTTTTCGAAATGCTGGGCAATTTCAGCTTCGGCGACTACTTCAAGCGCGACGCGATCAACTACGCGTGGGAATTGCTGACCAAGGTGTACGGCCTGCCGGCCGAGAAGCTCACCGTCACCGTGTATCACGAAGACGACGAGGCCTACGACCTGTGGGCCAATGAAATCGGGGTGCCGAAAGAGCGCATCATCCGCATCGGCGACAACAAGGGTGCGCGCTACGCGTCGGACAACTTCTGGCAGATGGCCGAGACCGGCCCATGCGGCCCGTGCACCGAGATTTTCTACGACCACGGCGCCGACATCGCCGGCGGCCCGCCCGGCTCGCCCGACGAAGACGGCGACCGCTTCATCGAAATCTGGAACCTGGTGTTCATGCAGTTCAACCGCGACGACGCCGGCGTGATGCACAAGCTGCCCAAGCCATGCGTGGACACCGGCATGGGCATGGAGCGCCTGGCCGCCGTGCTGCAGCATGTGCACTCGAACTACGAGATCGACCTGTTCCAGCATCTGATCGCTGCGGCGGCGCGCGAAACCGGCGCCACCGACCTGGAAAACAAATCGCTGCGCGTGATCGCCGACCACATCCGCGCTTCCGCGTTCATGATCGTCGACGGCGTCATCCCGGGCAGCGAAGGGCGCGCTTACGTGCTGCGCCGCATCATCCGGCGCGCGCTGCGCCACGGCCATAAGCTGGGCCAGACCAAGGCGTTTTTCTACAAGCTGGTGGCCGACCTGGCGCTCGAAATGGGCGGCGCCTATCCCGAGCTGGAAGAGGCGAAAGAGCGCGTCGCGCAGATGCTCAAGGCCGAAGAAGAGCGTTTCGGCGAGACGCTGGAAAACGGCATGAAGATCCTGGAGGCGCAACTGGCCAAGGACAGCAAGGTGCTCGACGGCGCGACCGCGTTCACGCTGTACGACACCTACGGCTTCCCACTCGACCTGACGGCCGACATTTGCCGTGAACGCAGCATCGCGTTCGACGAGGCGGGCTTCCACGCCGCCATGAAAGAAGCGCAGGATCGCGCGCGCGAAGGCGGCAAGGTCGCCAAGGTGGCCCACGTCGAGTACGCGGGCGAGAAGAACAAGTTCGTCGGTTACGAGCAGCTTGAACACACTAGCAAGGTCGTCGCCCTGTACGCCGCAGGCACCTCGGTGGCCGAACTCAAGGCCGGCCAGGCTGGTATCGTGGTGCTCGACACCACGCCGTTCTACGCCGAGTCGGGCGGCCAGGTTGGCGACCAGGGCGTGCTCAGCGGTGCCGGCGAATTCGTCGTCGAAGACACGCTCAAGATCCAGGCCGACGTGTTCGGCCACCACGGCGTGCTCAAGTCGGGCGCCTTGAAAGTGGGCGACGCAGTCGCGGCCAAGGTCGACCAGGCCACCCGCGCACGCACCATCCGCAACCACTCGGCCACCCACCTGATGCACAAGGCGCTGCGTGAAGTGCTGGGCGCGCACGTGGCGCAAAAAGGTTCCGTGGTTGATCCTGAACGCACCCGTTTCGACTTCTCGCACAACGCGCCGTTGACGGCCGATGAAATCGCCAAGGTCGAAGTCATCGTCAACCGCGAGATCCTGGCAAACATCGCCACCCAGGCGCACAACATGTCCTTCGACGACGCCGTCAAGCATGGCGCGATGGCTTTGTTCGGCGAAAAATACGGCGACGAAGTGCGCGTGCTCGACATCGGCTCGTCGAAAGAGCTGTGCGGTGGCGTGCACGTCACCCGCACCGGCGACATCGGCCTGTTCAAGATCATCGGTGAAGGCGGTGTCGCCGCCGGTATCCGCCGCGTCGAAGCGGTCACCGGCGAAGGCGCTCTGGCGCTGGTGCAGTCGATGAATCGCCGCCTGCAGGAAGCGGCCGGCACGCTGAAGACCAATCCGGAAGAGCTGACCAGCCGCATCGTGCAGGTGCAGGACCACGTCAAGGCGCTCGAGAAAGAACTGGCGGCCTTGAAGTCGAAACTGGCGTCGGGGCAGGGCGATGAGCTGCTGACCCAGGCGGTCGACGTGAACGGCATCATGGTGCTGGCCGCCACGCTGGACGGCGCCGATGTGGCGCGTCTGCGCGAGACGATGGACAAGCTCAAGGACAAGCTGAAAACGGCCGCCATTGTGCTCGCCAGCGTGATCGACGGCAAAGTGAGCCTGATCGCCGGCGTCACCGCCGATGCGACTGGCCGCGTCAAGGCCGGCGAGCTGGTCAACTTTGTCGCCCAGCAGGTCGGCGGCAAGGGGGGCGGACGTCCCGATATGGCGCAAGCGGGCGGCACCGACCCGAGCGGCCTGGCGCAAGCCCTGGCTGGCGTGCCTGCGTGGGTAGGCGCACGCGCATAAACGACACGACGATGGGCGAAACGATTCCTGGTGGCAATCGTTTTGCCCTTTTCGGTCGTTGTGGTCGCACAACATCAAATAAATTTTTGGTGCAGTGCGTCAAAATTCCCAATTTGGAGTAGTATGCAATGAGTGAGTACTACCCGAAAGACAGCGAGCGACCTATGAGCGACACACTTTTCGATAACGACATTATGGAATTCCAGAAGGAACTCGACGCGCGCGGCCTGAACTGTCCTTTGCCGATTTTGAAGGCGAAAAAAGCCCTGGCTGAGATGGCAACTGGCGAGGTGCTGCGTATTGTCGCTACCGATTCCGGTTCCGTGCGCGACTTCCAGGCGTTCGCCAAACAGACCGGCAATGCGCTTGTTTCGCACACTCAAAACGGTGTCGAATTCGTGTTTCTGATGCGTCGCAAGTAACAACACGTCGTTGCGGCGGCGCAGCAATTTGCCCGCCAAACTACTTTAATTCCGAGGTGAACGCCGTTTTAGGCGGAATCCTCTAGTTAAAAAACGCACGATCGTGCTTAAATTCAGACTTACAGCGGTTTTTCTCATATAATCCAACCCACTTTAGTCTGTCACTTCTTCTATTTTCCCAAAGGCACCCCTATGAAAGTCTTGGTACCCGTCAAACGCGTGGTCGACTACAACGTTAAAGTTCGCGTCAAGTCCGACGGCAGCGGCGTTGATATTGCCAACGTCAAAATGTCGATGAACCCTTTCGACGAGATCGCGCTCGAAGAAGCGATGCGTCTGAAGGAATCGGGCAAGGTCACCGAAGTGGTGGCCGTGTCGTGCGGCGTGACGCAGTGCCAGGAAACGCTGCGCACCGGCATGGCGATCGGCGCCGACCGGGGCATCCTGGTCGAAACCACCGCTGAACTGGAGCCGCTGGCCGTTGCCAAGCTGCTCAAGGCGCTGGCCGACAAGGAGCAACCGCAGCTGATCATCCTGGGCAAGCAAGCGATCGACGACGATTGCAATCAGACCGGCCAGATGCTGGCGGCCTTGTTGGGCTGGCCACAGGCGACGTTCGCCTCGAAAGTCGTGCTGGAAGACGGCAAGGTTGTCGTCACGCGCGAAGTCGATGGCGGTCTGGAGACGCTGTCGTTGACGCTGCCGGCCATCATCACCACCGACCTGCGCCTGAACGAGCCACGCTACGTGACGCTGCCGAACATCATGAAGGCGAAGAAGAAGCCGCTCGATGTCGTCAAGCCGGAAGAGCTGGGCGTCGACTGCACGCCGCGCCTGAAGACCTTGAAGGTCGTCGAGCCGGCCAAGCGTTCGGCCGGTATCAAGGTGCCTGATGTGGCGACCCTGGTTGCCAAGCTGCGCAACGAAGCCAAAGTCATCTAAGCGGCATAGTCCGAACAAATAATTGGGCCGCCGGCGTGACCGGCTGCCGTCAAATGAGGAAACAACATGGTCGCATTAGTTATTGCTGAACACGACAACGCTTCGCTCAAGGGAAGCACCTACAACACCATCACCGCGGCGATTGCCTGCGGTGGCGACGTCCACGTGCTGGTCGCTGGCAGCAACTGCGGCGCCGCCGCAAGCGCTGCTGCGCAAATTGCCGGCGTGGCCAAAGTGCTGGTGGCAGATGCCGCCCACTTCGCCGATGGTCTGGCCGAAAACGTCGCCGCGCAAGCGCTGGCGTTGGCGTCCGCCTATTCGCACATCCTCGCTCCGGCCACCGCCTACGGCAAAAACATCCTGCCACGCGTGGCCGCTGTGCTGGACGTCGGTCAGATTTCGGAAATCACCAAGGTCGATGCACCGGACACGTTCGAGCGTCCGATCTACGCCGGTAACGCGATCGCCACCGTGCAGTCGACGGACGCTGTCAAGGTCATCACCGTGCGCAGCACCGGTTTTGACGCCGCCGCCGCCACCGGCGGTTCGGCCGCCATCGAAGCCGTTGCCGCCGTGGCCGATTCGGGCAAGTCGTCGTTTGTGTCGCGCGAAGTGGCCAAGTCGGACCGCCCAGAGCTGACCGCCGCCAAGATCATCGTCTCCGGTGGTCGCGGCATGGGTTCGGCCGACGCCTTCAAGGTGCTGGAACCCTTGGCCGACAAGCTTGGCGCGGCAATGGGTGCTTCGCGCGCCGCCGTCGACGCCGGCTTCGTGCCCAACGACTGGCAAGTTGGCCAGACCGGCAAGATCGTCGCGCCGTCGCTGTACATCGCCGTCGGTATCTCCGGCGCGATCCAGCATCTGGCCGGCATGAAGGATTCGAAGACCATCGTGGCCATCAACAAGGATCCGGAAGCGCCGATTTTCTCGGTGGCCGACTACGGCATCGTGGGCGACCTGTTCGAGATCGTCCCTGAGCTGGTCAAAGAACTGGGCTAATTTCCGTCCACACGACAATTTAAAATAATGAAACGAGCCACGCCGGTCCGACGCACACAGTGCCGGACCCCGTGGCTTGTTTTTTAGGAGAGCACGATGAGTTATACCGCCCCACTGAAAGACATCCGCTTCGTGATGAACGAGCTCGCTGGCCTGGCCGCCGTCAACGCGCTGCCCGGTTGCGACGATGCGACCCCGGACACAGTCGACGCCGTGCTGGAAGAGAATGCGAAATTTTGCGCCAGTGTCGTCGCGCCGCTGAATCATGCGGGCGACAAGGAGCCCAGCTTCTGGCACGACGGCCAGGTCACGACCGCCAAGGGCTTCAAGGATGCCTTCAAGGCCTTCGCCGAAGCTGGCTGGCAGGGCGTGCAGCATCCGACCGAGTTCGGCGGCCACGGCCTGCCCAAGCTGGTTGCTACGCCGTGTATCGAAATGCTCAATTCGGCCAATGTGTCGTTCGCGCTGGTGGCGCTGTTGTCGGACGGCGCGATCGAAGCGCTGCTGACGGCCGGCTCGGCGGCGCAGAAAGCGACCTATCTGGAGCCTTTGATCGCGGGCAGATGGACCGGCACGATGAACCTGACCGAGCCGCAAGCGGGCTCGGACCTGGCGGCCGTGCGCACCCGCGCCGTGCCGCAGGGCGACGGCACGTACAAGGTGTTCGGCACCAAGATCTTCATCACCTACGGCGAACACGACATGGCCGAGAACATCGTCCACCTGGTGCTGGCGCGCACGCCCGATGCTCCGGCCGGCGTGAAAGGCATCTCGCTGTTCGTGGTCCCCAAATTCATGGTCAACGCCGACGGCACGCTGGGCGCGCGCAATGACGCGCATTGCGTGTCGATCGAACACAAGCTGGGCATCAAGGCCAGTCCGACCGCCGTGCTGCAGTTTGGCGACCATGGCGGCGCCGTCGGCACGCTGGTGGGCGAAGAAAACCGTGGCCTGGAATACATGTTTATCATGATGAACGCGGCCCGCTTCGGCGTGGGCCTGCAGGGCATCGGCCTGGCCGAGCGCTCGTACCAGCAAGCGGTCGCCTTTGCCAAGGACCGCGTGCAGTCGCGCGATCTGGCGGGTTCCGCCGGTCCGGTGTCTATCATCCACCATCCGGACGTGCGCCGCATGTTGATGTCGATGCGCTCGCAAACCGAGGCCGCGCGCGCGCTGGCCTATGTGGGCGCGGCCATCAGCGACGTGGCGCACCACCACGCCGACGCTGCCACCCGCGCGGCCAACCTGGCGGTCTATGAATATCTGGTGCCGGTCATCAAAGGCTGGTCCACCGAGATGTCGCAAGACGTCACGCGTGACGGCGTGCAGGTGCATGGCGGCATGGGCTTCATCGAAGAAACCGGCGCCGCCCAGCACTACCGCGACGCCAAGATCCTGACGATCTACGAAGGCACCACGGCGATCCAGGCCAATGACCTGGTCGGTCGCAAGACGGTGCGCGACGGCGGCGCGGTGGCGCGTTCGATCATCGCCCAAGTGCGCGCCACCGAAGCGCAGTTGGCCGAGCAGACGGGCGCCGACTTCGTGGCGATCCGCAAGCAGCTCGCCGAAGGCAGTGCCGCGTTGGAGGCGGTCGTCGAGTACGTCGCCAACAGCATGAAGTCGGACATCAAGGCCGTGTTTGCCGGCAGCGTGCTGTACCTGAATCTGGCCGGCATCGTGCTGGGCGGCTGGCAGATGGCGCGCGCCGCCTTGATCGCGCAACAGAAGCTGGACGCGGGCGACAGCGATGCCGCCTTCTACAGCGCCAAGATTGCCACGGCGCGCTTCTTCGCCGACCACATCCTGTCGCAGGCTTCTGGCCTGCGCACGGCGATCATCGACGGCAGCGCCGGTGTGCTGGCACTGAGCGAAGACCAGTTCTAACTCGCTTCGGATGCACCGAAAAAATGGCAGGCTTCGGCCTGCCATTTTTTTTTACGCCAACGACCTTGGACAGGCGATTGCGGCGGCACTCGACAAACGGCGTCAAATGCGCCAGTGTGTCGGCTGGAGCGTTATCCGCGCTGCGCCCGGATGGCGCGCGGACAGCGAATGCGCGGCGCGATGCACACGGGGCGGCGCCGCACTGACGAATTGAATGCCTCGGAAAGCGCCATACACCATGAAAAAACTATCCGCCCTGGTCGCCGGACTCTGTCTGGCCGGCTTTGTCAGCAGTGCCGGCGCCGCCACGACGAACCCGATCGATCAATTTATCGCCGCCTACAGCAAGGCCTATACCGAACTTGGTTTGGGCGAAGACATGGAACTGTCTTACGTCAAGAATATCGAGCACCTTGTGCAGCACACCGATGTGGGGCGCGAGAAGCGTGTCTTCGGCGTGCTGACAGCGCAACTGAACGCGCTCGACGCGCGCACTGGCACGCCGTGTCAGCAGCTGCAGCTGCAGCAGATTGGCTTCGAGCTGGCGTTAAACGAGCAAAAACTGGCCGTGCTCGAACCCTACCTCGCGCTGGGCAAGCAGGCCGTCCTGTCCGGCAAAGGGCTGGCCAATACCAGCCTGGGCAAACAGTGGTATGCCTATTTCCGCAAGGCCTGGCTGACCATGGACAGCACGCCCGAGGCACTGGCGGCGATGGGCCAGTCGGAATTGGACAACGCGATCGCGCGCTACCGCGTGCTGCAGGCGCGCATGGGTTACGCCGGGCGCGACCAGGCATTTGCCGCCTACCTCGATAGCCCCGCGTTCATTTTTGCGGGCGACACGACCCCGCAGGCGGACTACGAGACGCGTCAGGCGATCGTCTACCAGAACCTGGGTAAGCTGTTCCTGCCGACGTCGATCGCGCCGCCGCTGATCCGCCAGTCCAATCGGGGCCTCGATTTCCCTGCCGACGGTTATTACGAGCCGGACCAGCTGACCTTCTATTTCAACAAGGCCAGAAGCGGCTACCAGCGCCGCAACATCGACTGGCTGCTGCTGCACGAGAGCACCCCGGGCCACCACTATCAGGGACGCTACGCGCTGGAGCGGCGCGGTTGCCCGACCGGCCTGCCGCACGAGTTCTATTCCGCTTTTGCCGAAGGGTGGGGCGCTTACGTCGAGGAATTCGGCGCCCAGCTGGGGCTGTTCAAGAACGATTCGGATGCGCTGGGTGCGGTCGAGTGGGACCTGGTGCGCTCGATTCGGGTGGTGCTCGACGTGGGCATCAACGAGCAAGGCTGGAGCGAGGCGCAGGCCAGGGATTACTGGAAACGCAAGCTGCCGATGCTGCCCGCACTGGCCGAACGCGAGATCGCGCGCGTGCGCAACTGGCCGGTGCAGGCCATCACCTACAAGCAGGGCTCGGTATTGCTGCGCCAGTTGCGCAGTGCCGCCCAGGCGCGCGAAGGGGCCAGCTTCGACATCCGCGTGTTCCACGACAGCGTGCTCAAAAATGGCCCGGTGCCGCTGGCGCTGCTGGCCGAGATGGTGCAAAACAGCACACCATCAAGCGCGCTGGCGCCCAATCCGGATAAACGCAGTCCTGCGCGCGAGTGAGTTCGCCTGCTCGGACGGGTTCGGCGTGGGGGAGCGACTGCGCGCGGGGCGTTCGCACGTCGTGAACTGGCCAACGCAAAGGGCAGCACAGCAAACGCATCAACGACAAATGGCGCGTGTGCTTTGTCTGGACTTCACACGGGCCGATCGATGTTGAATTCGTGGACGATCAATGAGTGAGTGTGGTGCTCAGCGTGCGACGCCGAGCACCAGGAATGGCGTAGTTAGTGACGCACGATGCTGCTGCCAGCGTTCTTGACTTTGTCGCCGTTGATGAACGGTGGCTCTTTATCGAACGTAAAAGTACCCTGATTGCCGTTCTCGTATTGCACGGTGACGGTCCAGAACTTGGTGGTGTTCATTTTCTCTTCGATCTTCTTGCCGGCGTAGGCGCCGCCTGCTGCCGCCGCGATGGTGGCCAGATCCTTGCCGGTACCGCCGCCAACTTGATGGCCCAGCAGAGCGCCGGCCACGCCGCCGGCGACGACGCCGACCGCGCCGCTGTCGCCCGCTTTTTCACCCTCGGTGATGCTGATCACCTTGCCGCAATCGGCGCAGACGGGGGCGTTCGATTTGCCCGCTTTGGCCGGCGCGGCGCTGGCGAGTTTCAGGTTGGTCTTGGCCGTGGCCAGCGCCTTGTTGTATTCGCTCTTGGCATCGCGCGCGCATTGCATGCGCGCCGACGCGTCGGCTTCACCGGCGCAGATTTTCTTGTCGTCCGCGTAGCGGGTGGCCGCTTGCTTGTTTGCCAGCGTAAATTCTTGTTTCGGTGTCTGGGCATGGGCCGAGGCGATCATGCCGCAAGCAAGCAGGGCAAGGACGAGTGGTTGTTTTTTCATTTGATACTCCTGGTAGTGGTCAATGCAGTGCGTGCGACAATCGTGCGTCACACAAACTCACAGTGTGCTGAAAGGCGCAGTATAAATGAGATTTGCTGGCCCAATGTGGTGGCCAAGCAAGCTCTGGGCGGCGCGCGAAGGATGCGCTACACTTGCTCGGCGCTGGCGCATACCGTCGTTGCAATGCCAATCTGAAAAAGGATGGTCATGAAACGGTTTCACCGAATCGTGTTCTCACTTGCCTGCCTGATGCTTGCGCCTGCCTGCGGTGCGGCCGAGTTCATGGTGCGTACCGCCGCCCAGGATAGTCAGCCGAAATTCATTCAGGCCGGCGCGCACATCGGGGGGCTGTGTGTCGATGTGCTCGCCGCCATGGCGCGCCTCGACCCGGCGCTGGCATTTAGCCCGCTGGCGCAGTTTGTGCCGTTTCCGCGCATCGAATACCTGCTCGATACCGGGGACCTGGACATGTTTTGCGGCATGGCCAAGACGGCCGAGCGGCAGGGGCATTTCGATTTCCTGGAGCCGCCAATTTACCGCACCCATGCGGTGTTTGCCGCTCGCAGCGATGACAGTATCGATGTCCGCAGTTTCGACGATGTGCGCAAACTCGGTGCCCAGGGCGTGGTGCTGGTGGTGTCGAAGACGCTGTATGCCGAGGTCGTCGCCGCCCAGCCCGGTCTGCTGTACCACGACAGCGCGACCAGTGCGACCCAGAACCTGAAACTGCTGTTGCTGGGGCGTGGACGACTGGTGTTTCATAGCGATTTCGCGCTGATGGATGAAATCCACCGCAACCATCTGGACGGACAGATCAAGCTGCTGTCGGCCCAGTTCGTGCCGGAAGGGCGCTATATCGTCGTGTCGAAAAAAGCCTCGCCGCAACTGCGCGAGCGACTCGCGGCGGTGCTCGATAAACTGCAGAAAAGCGGCGAGCTGGCGCGCATTTACCAGCGCTACAAGCCCCATTAGCGATCGTCATTGCCTCGCATGGTGAGCAGGCGGGCGCGTCAGCCGTAGGCGCCGCCCGTGTAGAGCAGATCGAACAGGCGCGACATGGTGGCAATCAGCGTCACCGCGCCCACCATTAGCGTCAGCACCAGCAGCAGCGCCAGTGGCCAGGTCGACTCCGACTGCTTGCCCGAGCCGGCGTTGTGCAGCGCGTCCCACTTGTCGTCCGGCGTCAGGCCGATCACCAGCGTCTCGATGAAGCCGGCGATGTACGACACCAGCAGCGGCAGAATCGAATAGAACCAGTTGTGCCCGGGTGCGACCTGGGTGAGCAGCAGCGTCGCCGGGAGGCTGGCCGCATGCAGCCAGCCGATGCGGTCCTTGGTGCCGTACAGGTAGAAACGGTGCAGGCCGAGCCCGCCGGTAAGCAGTGTGAGCAGGGTGGTCAGGGCTTTGTTTTTGTGCGAGCGGGACATGGGCGGGCTTCAATGTTGCAGAAAGATGGCAGTATCGGTCAAAAGCGCCCCGCCGGCAGGACTATTTTGACAAGCGCGTTGCGGTTCGGGGCGCTTCGGGCCATAATGCTCAATTCCGCCAAAACCCGCACCTTGTCATTAGCGCTTGCTGCTATGCCGCAAAGCGCGCTATAATTGTCGGCTTTTTCCGCCTTGCACAACTTTTTGGAACTATTATGGTCGTTATTCGTTTAGCACGTGGAGGCGCCAAGAAGCGCCCATTTTTCAACATCGTGGCAACTGATTCGCGCAATCGCCGCGACGGTCGTTTCATCGAGCGCATCGGTTTTTACAACCCGATGGCTGCCGGTGGCGAAGTGCCACTGCGTATCACCGCAGACCGTCTGGCCTACTGGCAAGGCGTGGGCGCACAAATGTCGCCTACCGTTGCCCGTCTGGTCGCAAGCCAGCCAGCAGCGTAATTGACTGTTTCAGGTTTGACCGCTTCTAGCGCATCCGGGGTGCAAGTCCCCGACGATCTGACTCCGGTCGGATACGTGTCCGGCCCCTACGGGGTGGCCGGTATGATACGGGTAAAACCGTTTTCTGATGACGCCGATGCATTGCTGAACGTGCAAACCTGGTGGCTGGATAAACCCAGTCTGCATGCCGTCACCGCGCGGCACGCAAAACTACACGGCGGCGACGTCGTGGTCCAGTTGCCTGAAGTGGTGGGGCGGGACGCAGCAGAGGCGCTCAAGGGCGCATCCGTGCAGGTCTCGCGCAGCCAGTTTCCCCAGCTGTCGACCGACGAATTTTACTGGTCCGATCTGATCGGGCTGGCAGTCGAGAATTTACAGGGTGAAGCCTTAGGGCAGGTCACCGACATGATGCACAACGGCGCGCAATCGATTTTGCGGATCACGCCGGTCGCACAAGCTACCGATGAAGCCAAGGCGCCTGAGCGCTTGATTCCTTTCGTCGATCAGTTCGTCAAGACCGTCGAGCTAGCCAACAAGAAAATTACTGTGGACTGGGGTCTGGACTATTGAGCGCTTGCGCTTGGGTTCCTGACATCGGTTTGCGCATGAAGCGAGACAACGATGCAATTTGACGTCGTCAGCTTGTTTCCCGAAATGTTTTCCGCATTGACGCAGTCGGGCGTGACCCGGCGCGCTTTCGAGCAGCAGCGCTGGAATCTGTCGCTGTGGAATCCACGCGATTTCACCACCGACAATCACCGCACCGTGGATGACCGCCCTTACGGCGGCGGCCCCGGCATGGTGATGATGGCGCGCCCGCTGGAAGCGGCGATCACTGCGGCGAAACAGCGCCAGCTCGCGGCCGGCTTGCCCAGCCCGCGCGTGGTGTTCATGTCGCCGCAAGGTCGCGCATTGACGCATCAGCGCGTGATGGAATTGAAGAACGAGCCGGGCCTGGTCGTGCTGTGCGGTCGCTACGAAGCGGTCGACCAGCGCCTGATCGAGCGTTGCGTCGACGAGGAAATCAGTCTGGGCGACTTCGTGCTGTCCGGCGGCGAATTGCCGGCGATGGCGCTGATGGATGCGGTGGTGCGGCAGTTGCCGGGCGTGTTGCATGACGACGCGTCGGCGGTCGAAGACAGCTTTGTCAACGGCCTGCTCGACTCGCCCCATTACACCCGGCCCGACAGCTACGAAGGCGTGCCTGTGCCGCCGGTGCTGATGGGCGGGAACCACGCCGAGATTGAAAAATGGCGTCGCCAGCGCATGCTGGAAGCGACCCGGGCCAAGCGGCCCGACCTTTTGGCGTCGGCCCGCGCAAGCGGCCTGCTGACGAAGGCGGACGAAAAGTTTTTGGCAGGCTCGTAAGAGACTGTTGTAGTACCGAGCGGGCAGCGTTTGCCCGCGTGTTTAACCCCATCCTATACTGGGCGAAAGCAGCGCCAGCACGATGGTTTATGGAGTCCTAAAAATGAATCTGATTCAACAACTTGAGCAAGAAGAAATTGCCCGTCTGGGCAAGACTATTCCTGATTTCGCACCTGGCGATACCGTTATCGTCAGCGTCAACGTCGTCGAAGGCACGCGCAAGCGCGCCCAGGCGTACGAAGGCGTCGTCATCTCCCGTCGCAACCGTGGCCTGAACTCGAACTTCATCGTTCGCAAGATCTCGTCCGGCGAAGGCGTCGAGCGTACCTTTCAGCTGTATTCCCCGCTGATCGCGTCGATCGAAGTCAAGCGTCGCGGTGACGTCCGTCGCGCCAAGCTGTACTATCTGCGTGAGCGTTCGGGTAAATCGGCGCGTATCAAAGAAAAACTGCCTATGCGTCGCGTCGCAGCAAAAACCGCTGCGTAATCAGCGATTGCGTTGTACCAAGGGGCGCCTCCGGGCGTCCCGAAAAGGCATCCACGGATGCCTTTTTTCGTTTTATGCGCCCCTGTTTTCCCGTTGGAGGTAGTATCTTGGCCACCTTGCCTTTCGATCCAAAGCAATTGCCGGTAGAGCTGATCGGCGGCGAGGCGGCGCTTGCGCCCGAGCGCCTGATGGCCGACTGGCTGCGTCAGCGCTTTGCCGCGCCGCAGCACTGGGCGCCCGAACTGCTGGACGATGTGCATGGCGAGCGCGCCGAGGCAACGGCGGCGGCGGTGCTGATCCCGCTGGTGCTGCGCGCGGACGGCCTGACGCTGCTGCTGACCCAGCGCACCTTGCACCTGACCGACCACGCGGGCCAGATCAGTTTTCCCGGCGGGCGCGCCGAACACAGCGACGCCTCACCCGTCGAGACGGCGCTGCGCGAAACGGAGGAGGAGGTCGGGCTGTCGCGCCGCCACATCGAAGTGATCGGCACCATGCCCGACTACTACACCGGCACCGGTTACCGGGTCACGCCGGTGGTGGGCCTGGTGGCGCCGCCGTTTGAGCTCAATGCCGACCCGTCCGAAGTGGCGGAAATTTTCGAAGTACCGCTGGTGTTTCTGATGGATGGCATGAACCACCAGCGCATGTCGTTCGAGATGCCCTCCGGCGCCGGGCGGCGCACCTTCTACGCGATGCCGTATCAGCGCCACTTCATCTGGGGCGCCACGGCCGGCATGCTGCGTAATCTGTTCCACTTCCTGCGCGCCTGAGGCGCAATAAGTTTGATTCCCGCACTGCTCTGCGTTATCGTAGCGGGCATTGCGGTAATGCTTTAACAAAAAGGACGTTCGATGACTTTTCTTTCCATTCTTTGCGCGCTGCTCATCGAGCAACTCAAACCCCTGCGCGCAGACAATCTGATCTACGCCGAAATCAAGGGCTTCGCCACGCGCATGGAAGGCTGGTTCAACGCCGGTCACGCGCGCCACGGCCGGCACGGCTGGCTGTTGATGATGGCCGCGCTGATGCTGCCCACGGCGCTGATCTACGGCGTGCTGATCCACTTCAAGCTGCCGCTGGTAGCGTTCGCGTGGAATATCCTGATCGTCTATCTGACGCTGGGCTTTCGCCACTACAGCCACTATTTCACCTCGATCCAGATCGCGCTCAACGCGGGCGACGAGGCGACCGCGCGCAGCCTGCTGGCCGAATGGACCAAAGTTGACACGGTGGGCATGGAGACGTCCGAGATCGCCCGTCTGGCGGTGGAAAAATCCTTGGTGACGACGCATCGCAATGTGTTTGGCGTGTTCTTCTGGTTCCTGATGCCGCTCGGTCCGGCCTGCGCTGTGATGTACCGGGTGGCCGAATACCTGGCGCGCGCCTGGAACGAGCCTGAGCACATGCGCAATGAAGAATTCGGCGGCTTTGCCGCGCGCGCCTTCTACTGGATCGACTGGGTGCCGGTACGCCTGACGGCGATCGCGTTCGCCGTGGTGGGCAATTTCGAGGACGCCATTTACGCCTGGCGCAATTTCGCGCACCGCTGGCAGGACGAGGCGATCGGCATCATCTTGTCGGCCGGCGGCGGCGCGATGGGTGTGCGGCTGGGCACGCCGAACGAATATGCGTCGAAGGTGCTGCCGGTGGACGCGGCCACGGTCGACTCGAGCGACAACGAGGCGGACGTGCTGCCGGGCGAAGAACCGACGGTGCGCGCTTTGCAAAGCACGGTCGGGCTGGTATGGCGCGCGCTGTTGTTGTGGATGATGTTGTTGCTGTTGCTGTCGGGCGCCGTCTGGCTCGGCTAACAGCTTGGCGTGGCGCCCCCGGATGCGGGGCGCTGTCACTGGCGCGCCCGGATGGGCAGGGCAGCGCTGCGCCGCCGGGGCCGTAAGCCTCGTCCTCAACTCTTCTATAAGATATAATACCGAGGAACGCCAGAACACGCTTCACCAGCCCAGCCACCGTGCCGGGATCATCCACGCAGCAATCTTGTTTCACATGCCACCCTATGGCCTCGCATCCTCATCCCGATAAAGAACTCGCCGGCGAGTCGTTTATTCTCGGCATCACCAGCAATGGCAAACAGTTCCGTCCCAGCGACTGGGCCGAGCGCCTGTGCGGGGTGATGTCGTGCTTTCGGCCCGACGGTGCTGGCGGTCCCAACGCGCATCTGCAGTTTTCGCCCTATGTGCGTCCGACCATCGTCAACGGCGTCAAGGCTGTCGTCGTCAAGCATCAGTTGAAGGGTTTCGAGCCGCTGGCCTACCACTTCGTCATCGACTTCGCCAAAGACAACGACCTGCAGGTGGTGGACGCCTGCTTCCTGCCTTATCCCGGCGACCCGCAAGCGTAATCCCCCATTGTGCCCGGCGCCGCCTTGCGTGCGCTCAAGCTGCCTGCGCCTGTGCGGCGCTAGCGTTGCTTGTCTGCGCGCGCCATTGCGCGTGGCCTGACCGGGAGAATGCCATGCATATCGGGGAAATCTGTACCTTGCAAGCGGTCTATTGCAAGCGCAACGACACGGTGCAACACGCGGCGCTGCTCATGCGCAACCACCATGTGGGCGACGTGATCGTCGTCGAGCAACCCAACGGCGAACGCCTGCCTGTCGGCATCGTGACCGACCGCGACATCGTCATTTCAGTGATCGCGCTCGGGCTCGACCCGTCGAGCCTGCAGGTGGGCGACATCATGGGCGACAAGCTGATGACGGTCACCGAGGGCGAGGACGTCTACCAGACCATCGAGCGCATGCGCTACGAGGGCATCCGGCGCCTGCCGGTGGTGAACGCGCTGGGCGGGCTGTCGGGCATCGTCAGCGTCGACGACCTGCTTGAATTTCTGGCCGAGGAAATGAGCGAATTGTCGCGCATCAGCGCGCGCCAGCAAGCGCACGAGAAGGCCACGCGCCAATAGCGCGGTGCACGGGCGCGCAATCGGGCCCGCAAAGCAAAACGGCGCAGCCCGCAGGCTCCGCCGTTCTGTCTGCGCATCGCTGCGCGTGTTGCTTTATGGGACGGTGACAGTATTACCTTGCAAGGTGACTGCGCCGATGCGGGTCAACATGCGCCCGTTAGCGACGGCGCCGGTGGCCAGCGAGATCGACTGATCGGCCAGAATCGTGCCGTTGAAGATCGACGTCACGCCCAGCGTGGCCGAGGTGCCGACCGCCCACACGATGTTGTTGGCGTCGGCGCCGCCAGCGAGGATGATCTGGCTGCCCGTGCCGGTGGTGAAGCTCGAACCCATCTTGAAGATCCAGTGCGCGTTCGGATTTCCCTGGGCGTCCAGCGTCAGCTTGCCCGATCCGGACAGACCCGACGAGGACGAATTGACATACAGGCCCGGTGCCAGTGTCAAGCCACCCAGGTCGCCCGGCAGCGCGATGGCGTCCAGCGAACGACCTTGCGCGTCATTGAAGGCCGCTGTCAGGTCCAGTTTGGCCTGGGCGGCGAGCGGATCGGCCGCATGGATGATGCCGTTGACGATGCCTGGCGGGAAACCGTTGATGGTGCCCGTCGGGCTGGTGCCCAGGTTGCCGTTGATGATGGTGGCGCCAGTGTTGGTCACGCCGGAACCGGACAGCACCGAATAGGATGACGCGCTGCGCAAATTGACGGCGGCCGGCCCGGCGGCCTGCACCGGAACGGTCAGCGAGGCGGTGAAGTTCCACACATAGTCGCTGGGCGTGCCCGGTTGATTGCCGGCCAGTTTGTTGCCAGCCAGGTCGGTGACGTTCTGGCTGATGGTGGCCGTGTACAGCTCGCCGCCGATCAGGTTGCTAGTCGGCACGAAGGTCGCCGTGCTGCCCAGATAGCTGACCGTGCCCGACACCGGAATCGCACCGCGCTTGAGCGTGAAGGTGGCGCTGGTGATCGTCAAAGGCGCCATCGATTCGCTGAAGCTGGCGTTGATGGTCTTGTTGAGCGCGACGTCCAGCTCATTGTTGGCCGGATCGGTCAACGTGACAGTCGGCGCGGTGCTGTCGACTGCGCTGCCGGTGGTAAAGCTCCACGCGTAGTCGCTTGGCGCGGCGCCTTGGTTGCCGGCCAGTTGATTGCCGGCCAGATCGGTGACGGCCTTGCTGATCGTGGCCGTGTAGAGCGTGTTGGCGAGCAGGTCGGCGGTTGGGTTGAAGCTGGCGGTTTGGCCCAGAAAGCTGACCGTGCCCGACACGGGCGTCGTGCCCTGTTTCAAAGTGAAGTTAGCGTTGGTCATTTTCAGGCCATCCATCGCTTCGCTGAAGGTCACAGCGAGGGTCTTGTTCACAGCCACGCCGACGGCGGCATTGGCCGGGTCGGTCAGGCTCACGACCGGTGCGGTGCTGTCGAGCGTGGCGCCGGTGGTGAAGCTCCACACGTAGTTGCCCGCTGCCGGGTACACGGCTTGATTGCCGGACAGCTTGTTGCCCGCCAAATCGGTCAGCGCGCTCGTCAACGTCATCGTGTACTTGGTGTTCGCAGTCAATGCGCTGGTGGGCGTGAACGTGGCGGCGGCGCCACTGTAGCTAACGCTGCCCGCAACCGGGGTGGCGCCGGCAGCGACGGTAAACGATTGCGTCGTCACGGTGCGCGCGTCAAGCGCTTCACTGAAAAAGGCGCCGATGCGGCTGTTGAGGCCCACGCCGGTGGCGCCGTTGGCGTTGATCGTCGAGGTGACCGTTGGCGGCAAGCTGTCGCCTGCTGCGCCGGTGGTGAAACGCCACACATAGTTGCTCGCCGCTGGGTACAGGCCTTGATTGCCGGACAGTTTGTTGTTGCCCGACAGGTCAGTCAGGTTGCTGCTCAGCGTAGCCGTGTAGACGGTGTTGGCGGCAAGTGCGGCAGCCGGCACGAAGGTCGCGGTGACGCCGCTGTAGCTCACTACGCCGGTCACCGGTGTGCTGCCTTGCATCAAGGTGAAGTTGCTCGCGTTGACCGTGCTGGGCATCATCGCTTCGCTGAACACGGCACTGATGGCCGCATTGGTGGCCACGCCGGTGGCGCCGTTGGCGCTGACCGTCGAGGTCACCGTGGGCGGAACCAGATCGGCCACGCCGCCGGTGGTGAAGGTCCACACGTAGTTGCTGATGGCCGGGAAGCTGCCCTGGTTGCCCGACAGCTTGCTGCCGCCCACGTCGCTGACGGCGCTGCTGACGGTGGCGGTGATGACGGTGGCAGCCGGCAGCGCGACATCCGGGGTGAAGGTGGCAGTCGCGCCGGTGTAGCTGACGGTCCCGCTGATCGGGGTGGTGCCGGGGCCGGTCAGCGTGAACGTCGTCGCGCTGATGCTGGCCGGATTCATCGCCGTGCTGAAGGTGGCGCTAACTGGCTTGGTGACATCGACCGCCGCGGCGCTGTTGGCGGCCACGGTTGAGGTGATGGTGGGTGGCGTCGCGTCCAGACCCAGGATAGGGCCGCGGCCTTGACTGCCGCCGCCGCAGCCGGCCACCAGTGCGCTCATCAGTAGTGCGGAAAACCACATCAGCGGTCTTGCGCATCGTTGCAAGTTCTTCATTATATGCTCCAGGTAGACATTTCATCGGGCGCCGAACGATTCGGCATGGCCGTTATTGTTGTTCTGTGGCGCGCGCCGCCGTTGCCGCGCGCGCCGGGTGCGGCCAGTGCTATTTCATGACGGTGCGGGTGCCGACCACTTCGACGGTGACGCGGCGATTCTTCATGCGCCCTTCGGCACTCTTGTTGTCGGCCACGGGCATCGATTCGCCCTTGCCTTCGGTGTAGACGCGGTTCGCTTCGATGCCTTTCGAGATCAGATACGCCTTGACCGCTTCGGCGCGGCGCACCGACAGCTTCATGTTGTACTCGGCGCTGCCGACCGAATCGGTATGGCCGACGGTGATCATCACTTCGGTGTTCATGCCCACCAGTTTGCCCATCAAATCGTCGAGCGCTTGTTTGCCTTCCGGCTTGACGATCGCCTTGTCGAAATCAAACAGCGTTTCGGCCGAGAAGGTCATTTTTTCCGACACGGGCACCGGCGCGGGAGCGGGCGGGGCGACCGGCACTGGTGCCGGGGCCGGCGTAGGCGCGACCTCGGCCACGACCGGCGCGGGAGCGGCTGCCTTGGCGGCCGGACGGCCCAGCTTGTAGACCAGGCTCACCGACAGCAGGTCGACGTCGCCGCGATTGCCGATCGCATCGTTGACGCGATAGCGCTCGAGTTCGCCGCGCACGGCCAGCGCTTCGGTGAATTGATAGTCGATGCCCAGTCCGATCTTCGGTCCCAGCTTGCGCGTGTGGGATGAGGGATTGGTCACCGCCAGCAGGCGGTCGCCGCTGAAGTGGGTACTGGCGTCGGCGTAGTTGGCGCCCAGGCGCGCGTAGATGCCCAAGCGCTGCGACAGCGGCATGCGCGCCAGCAGGTCCAGGTTCAGCGCGCGGAACTTGGCGTCGCCGTTGAGCGTGCCGGCCGGCGTGGTGGTCGCATTGAAACCGAAGCGGCCCAGGTCGACGTAGCCCGCTTCGACGGCGAAATTGCTGTTGAGCTGCTTGCCCAGGAACAGCTTGTAGGCCGTTTCGCGTTCGTTGCTGGAAAATGCCACGCTGGTCGCGCCGCCGGCGCTGAGGGCGCGCACCAGGCGGTCTTGATCGATGGTCGCTTTTGAGCGGCCGATGCCGGCACCGATGTACCAGGCTGAATTGGCCCAATCCGGATTGCTCCAGTCGTCGTCGGCCATGGCGAGCGGGCTGGCCAAAAGTGCGCAGCCGAGCAGGCTCAATGCACTAAAATTTGTTATTATTTTCATTACTTTCTCCAAAGGAGACGGGTTGGAATGCAAGGGGGGGAATTCGCGCCGCGCGCCAGGGTCGGCCGTTGCGGTTGGGGCATCAGCAGCCCAGCGGGGTTGCTGTAGTTCGGACGATGTTGCTGTACTGAGGCAGGCTCGAGCTCCAGCCAGAAGTCGAGCGTGCGCGCGTTGATGATGTCGTGTCAATTGTGCGCAATGCGTTCGATTGCGACACTTGGGGTTCCGTTGTAAATATGCATCATTTCGATTAAGAATATTAAATCGACACAGAACAAAGCCGCAGCGACATTCCACCCCGACGCTGGACGGCATGTTTTTCGACCTCGATGGCGCCGCCTGGCGGTTACCGGCGCACTAACAAGGCGGCGCGTCCAATTGAGAAAGCGTAGCGTAACAATCTGGCCGACAGTGCGACCTGATCTGCGTCACACGCTCGCTTGGTGGGACGTGGCGTGTCGCTGTGGCCGCGGGCGTTGGACCACCTGCCGCTGCCCGGTGCGCTGGACCGGTCGGTTGAATGGATCAAGGCGCTGGCTGAACGCTGTCCGACCGTTGGATCTGGGCAGGGCGACCTTTGCCGGCTGCCGGACGCCCACGAGGGCGCGGCGCGAGCGCTTCGAAACGGGCGTGGAGTGGGTAAATTGTCCACGAATCGACGATGATGCGTTACCCTTCGGCTGGGGGAATTTTTTCGGACCGGGTCGCGCATTGGCGCGCCACGGTCAGGCCACCTTGTCCGGCTCGAATAGGGTGCTGATCAATCACCGAAGTCGGTACAGGAAACGGCTGCGATCGCAAGCCGGACGGCCGGTGCCACAACGCCGGTGGCGGCAGCGACGCATGATGCACGATGCGCTAACAGTTTTATTTTGACTAGGACCAGTTTATGAAGATCGTCATCGTCGGTGACGCCGCACGGACCGAGGCAGACGCCGTGTGCGCGCTGCCGTGCGCGCGCGCGCGCATCGACATCGGCCGCGTGCGCGCCGGCACATTGATCAACGGGGCGCCTGCGGCGGCGCCGATAGGCGCCTGGCCACAACGCCGGGGCGCGCGCGCGTCCGAGGCGGGTTTTGACATCCCCCGTTTTCTCCGTGAACGCGAACGGCGCCAGTACGCCGGGCGCGCCACGGCGGAGTGCTGAATATGCACATGCTGCACCTGAATTGTGGCGCCTTGTCGGCGGGTCTGGCGCCCGCGCTGGGCGGCGCACTGACGTATTTTCGTAGCCATACCGACAGCAAAGACATCGACTGGATGCGCCCGCTGGGCGACGCCGAAGCGAGTCCGTACAACTGCGCCTCGTTCGTGATGGTGCCGTTTTTCAGTCGCCTGGAAAGCGACGACTTCCAGTTTGGCGATCGGCATGTGGCGCTGCCGCCGCCGGCGCCCGGCTTCGAGCGCGCGCTGCACGGGCTGGGCTGGGGTGCAACGTGGCAGGTCGACGCGCACACCGAACACAGCGCCACGCTGTCGCACCGCAACGCGGGCGGCGCCTGGCCGTGGCGCTATCTGGCCGAGCAGACCATCACGCTCGACGAGCAAGGCATGACGATTGCGCTGTCGCTGCGCAACGAGGACACGGTGCCGATGCCGGCGGGGATCGGCATCCACCCATTCTTTCCGCGCCCGAAGGGCTTGCGCGTGCAGGCCAATTTGCGCGCGATGCACCTGATGTCGCCGCTGGGCCTGCCGACTGGCGCCGAGCACGACAACGCGGCGCTGCGCGAGCTGGCGCAGGGGGGCGAACTGCCGCGCGACCTGGACAATGTCTTCCAGGGCTGGGACGGCGTGGCCAGCTTGACCGGGCCGCACGGGCGCCTGTCGATGACGGCCGATGCCGCGTTCGGTTTCATGTGCATCTACGGCCCGGAAGAGAAACCGTTTTGCTGCGTCGAACCGGTCAGCCACACCACCAACGCGCTGCACGCGCAGCATATGGCCGGTAGCGAAACGGGCTACCTGTTACTTCAACCCGGCGCCAGCCTGACGGGCACAGTGCGCTTTCATCCGGAGCTTGCACTATGACCGATCTGGCTGTGATCCTCGCCGCGGGCGAGGGGCCGCACATGGGTTCGTCCCTGCCCAAGGTGATGCACCGCGTGGGCGGCAATACCCTGCTGGGCCATGTGCTGAACGCCGCCGAGTGCGCCGAGCTGTCGCATCTGGCGGTGGTGGTGGCGCCCGATCTGCCCGAGGTGGGCAGCCACGTGCGGCGCATCAGCCGGCGCGCCGCGCTGCACATCCAGGCGAAGCCGCTGGGTACGGCGCACGCGGTGCTGGCGGCGCGCAGTGCGATCGAGCAGTGGCAGCCCAAGCGCGTCATCGTACTGTTCGGCGACAGCCCCTTGGTGACGCCGGCCACCATCAAGCGCATGCTGCGCGCGCTCGACAACGGCAGCTGGGTGGCGGTGGCCGGTTTCGTGCCCAGCGCCGAGCGCGGTTACGGGCGCCTGGTGATGGATGGCAATGAGCTCGATGCGATCCGCGAGGTCAAGGACGCCACGTCGGAACAGATGAAAAGCCGGCTGGTCAACGGCGGCCTGATGGCGCTGCGGGGCGACGTGTGCATGGGCATGTTGGAGCGCATCGGCAACCGCAACAAGGCGCGCGAATATTACCTGACCGACGTCGTCGAGCAGGCCAGAGCGCGCGGGGCGCGCGTGGCGGTAGTCGAACTGGCCGAGGCGGACGTGTTGGGCGTGAATACGCCGGCCGAACTGGAACTGGTTGCCCAGGTGCTGCGCGCGCGCGCGGCGAAAGCGCGTCCGTTTTCGATGGACACGATCTCGCAATAAAGCACGGCCAGCCGGTGTGGACGCGGTGCATCGGCGATGGCGCTGGCGTCGCGCGCTGCAGCTTTGGGCCGGCGCTGGCCTCTCTCGACCTGGCCATGCTCCGGCGCCAAGCTGCGTCGTTGCAGTGTGCGTCGCGCAGGCGCGTGCATCGCCGGGATGATTGGTAGGGGAAAACGGGGACGAAAACGGGGACGGGACGAAAACGGGGACCGAAAACGGGACCGAAAACGGGGACGAAAACGGGGACAGACCCCTGTTTCTGGGAAATTCCAAATTTAAGAAGTTACCCGGTACTCGGGGAAAACGGGGAGGGAAAACGGGGACAGACCCCTGTTTCTGCGAAAACGGGGACTGCGAAAACGGCGAAAACGGGGATAGACCCCTGTTTCTGCGAAACGAAAACGGGGACAGACCCCTGTTTCTGGGAAATTCCAAATTTAAGAAGTTACCCGGTACTGGTGCTAACTGTTCGTGTGGTCGGCCTTGCATTCCCGCCGCCGCAAGATCTCCAAGATCAGCCGCCATCTGAAAAACAGGCTGCCAATTTTTCTCCTGAGCCCCAACGCGCGAAATTTCCAAGAAACAGGGGGCTGTCTCCTATTGTTTCTATTTCGCTCCGGGCGCGCCTAGCCATTGAGGGAGGACAGACGCACGATTGCGCCAGTGGCTAGTCTGGTATTTTGATCTTGTGCGAGTTGCCCATGCCCCGACGCGCCCGCCTGATGCTTCCCGATGTCCCCATTCACCTCATTCAGCGCGGGAACAATCGCCAAGCCTGCTTTTTTGCGGACGAGGACTTCCGATTCTATCTGCACTGGCTGGGCGAGCATGCCCGCAACTACGGCTGCCATGTTCACGCGTTTGTGCTCATGACAAACCACGTCCACCTGCTCATTTCGGCCGCAGCGAGCGGGTCGACGGGCGCCATGATGAAAGCGCTGGGGCAGC
>JBBQZO010000044.1:0-37776 GCA_038207625.1 Burkholderiales bacterium
ATCCGGACGGCGGCTTCCAGCGCTTTGCGCTGGTCGAGTCCCCTGTCATGGAAGCCGGTCTGGCCGCCAAGCATCCGGACATCAAGACCTACGCGGGCAAGGGCATCGACGATCCCAACGCCACCTTGCGCATGGACATGACGCCGCTGGGCCTGCACGCGTCGATCCGCTCGCCCAAGGGCGCGTGGTATATCGACCCGTACTTCCACCTTGACGACAGCCTGTACGCCAGCTACCACAGCCGCGACTTGCCCAATCCGCATGGCGCGCGCAGCGAAGGCTTGCTCGACGAAGCCCATATCGTGCTCACGCGCGGCCTGTACCACGCCGACGACGGCGTCGAAGTGCGCGGTATCGGCTTCACCCCGGGCGCGCCGGTCACCATCACCATCCGCGGCTCCGACAGCGGCGACGCGGTGCGCCAGAACGTCGACGCGTTCGCCGACCAGGACGGCACCGTGTCGGTCACGCTGGTGGCCGATCCGTCGCGCGCACTGGGCGCGTATGAGGTCACCGCCAGCGACGGCGTCAGCGCCAGCAGCGCCGCCTACCAGGTGGTGGGCGACCAGACCGGCGTCAACGCATCAGTGGGCAATCAGACGCGCAGCTATCGTCTGGCGCTGGTCACCGACCCGTCCTACGCCACCTATTTCGGCGGTTCGGCCAACGTGACCGCCGCCAAGGTGTCACTGGTGAACCGCATCACCCAGGTGTATGAAGAGGAAACCTCGATCAAGCTGCTGCTCATCGACGGTAACGACGCGCTCAACCTCGACAGCGCAGCACAGATGACCGGCACCAACGGTCCCTGCGGCGCCGCGGCTTGCTTTTCAAGCGCCCAGGCGGCCAGTTGCGGCAGCGGCACGCTGACCCGTAACCGCCAGGTGGTCGGCCTGCTGGCCGGCGCCAGCAACTTTGACATCGGCCATATCGCGCTTGGCCTGAATGGCGGCGGCATCGCCAGCCTGGGCGTGGTCGGCGGCAATGGCAAGGCGCAGGGTTGCACCGGCGTGCCAACGCCGGTGGGCGATTACTACGCGGTCGACTATGTGGCGCACGAGATGGGCCACCAGTTTTCCGGCAACCACACCTTCAACGGCGTCGTCTCGAATTGCTCGGGCGGCAACCGCAACGCAGGCACCTCGGTCGAGCCGGGCTCGGGCTCGTCGATCATGGCCTACGCCGGCATCTGCGGCACCGACGACCTGCAAACGCACAGCGACGCCTACTGGTCGCAACGCAGCTTCGATGAAATCACCGCCTACACCTCGGGCGCCGAAACCAACATCAACGAAATCCAGATGGGCGTACTGACCAATTTCACGAGCAACGGTCAGCAGTTCCAACTGCAGTACAACGGCAACACGTCGGCGCCGATCGTGCTGGGCACCAACTACACTACCGCCGGCGTGAAGGCGGCGATCGAGGCGATCGCCGGCTGGCCCGCGGGCGGCACCGTCACCATCAGCGCGCTGAGCAACGCCGCTTTCACGGCCACCTTCAACGGCAACCTGGCCGCCACCAACGTCAGCATGCTGCAACTGGTCGCCTGCACCGGCGGGTGCAGCGGCTACGTCGGCGAAATCGCAGCCGGTGGCAAAACCGCCCGCCGTGGCGCGCTCGCTTCAACGGTCAACAATGCGCCCGTCGTCAGCGTCACGCCAAGCTACACGATCCCGGTGCGCACGCCATTCGCGCTGACCGGCAGCGCCACCGATCCGGACGGCGACGCACTGACCTACATGTGGGAGCAGAACGACCGCGCCTCGGCCAACGGCACTGGCCTGATCAGCAACAGCAAGGTTGACGGCCCCTTGTTCCGCCAGTTCGGCCTGCGCGCCGTGGTCAGCAACGCCGACTCGATCCAGTACGGTTCGGCCGGCGAAAACCACACCGACGGCAATCCGCTGCGCGTGTTCCCGGACATGGCCCAAATCCTGTCCAACAACACCAACGCTGAAACGGGCGTCTGCCCGGCCGCCTCGGCCACGCCAACGCCGACGCAAATCGAGTGCTTCTCGGAGTTCCTGCCGACGGCCGACTACGTCGGCTTCGCCGGTACCAACGCCAGTCCCGCGTCGCTGAACTTCAAGCTGACGGCGCGCGACGGGCGCGGCGGCATCAACAGCGCCAGCACCAGCCTGGTGCTGGCGCCGGGCGCAGGTCCTTTCCTGGTCACTTCGCATAACAGCGCCGTGTCGGTCGACGCTGGCTCCAGCCAGACCGTGACCTGGAGCGTTGCCAACACCGACGTCGCACCGGTCAGCACAGCGAACGTCAAAATCAGCCTGTCGACCGACGGCGGCCTGAGCTTTCCGATCACGCTGGCGGCCAGCACGCCCAACAACGGCAGCAAGGCAGTCACGCTGCCGCTGGTGGCCAGCACGGCCGCACGCATCAAGGTCGAGGCACTCGGCAACGTGTTCTTCGACGTCTCCAACGCCAACTTCACCATCAAACTGCTGTGGGACGTGAACGGCGACGGCGTCGTCGATTGCGCCGATCTGGCCATCGTCAAGGCCTCGCTGGGCAAACGTAGCGGCCAGGTCGGGTTTGACGTGCGCGCCGACCTGAACCACGACGGTGTCGTCGATGCCCGCGACCTGAATGCGGTCGCCACGCACATGGCCGCCGGCGGGTGCAGCGTTCCTGCACTGTAAGCGACATGCCTGAACGGGACGCCGGCGAGCGCTGCAACGAGCGGCCGCCAGCGTCCCGGTCTGGCAGCGCCTCGCGCGTGCAAGCACCTGACACGCAAAAAAGCCCGGCTGGCAACAGCTGGGCTTTTTCATGTCGACATCGAAGCCGTCCCGCCCGGATAAGGCGTGCGCGCAGGTCATGGCGTGCGGGTCATGGCGTGCGGCGCCGGCGCGCTCCCCACTCGGCGCCGGGATACATCAACCCGGGCTTGCGGCGCACCTCAGCAAGAACGGCGGCGCCGCAGCATGGCGCACGGCCATTACCAGAAAAATTGGCGCCGACAGCTGCGCTCATCTGACGTGGTGGTGGTGCCAGGCTGGAGGCCGGAAACCAGTCACGATCGAGTGCGCCAAGTGCGCCGACACGCACGGCGCGCGGTCGCTGACATAGCACCAAGCGCACGCCCGGCACTGCCAAGCGAGCGCGCCCAGGCCGTCCCGGACCAAGCCGCGCAGCGCAGTCCTTACATTCCCAACGATTTCAGCAGTTCCGAATTGTCGTCCTCGGCGGCCGGCGGCGCCTCGGCAGGCGCCGGCTGGCTCGAATGATCCATCGACAGCAAGGTGTCGGGATCGACCACTTCGTTCGGGTCAAAATCATGCAGCTTGATGAACTCGGTGCGATCGATGGCCAGCTCAAGATAAAAAATATTGTTCTTCTCGGTGAAGAAGGACACGCGGCGCATCTCGGGCCGGTCCAGCGGGGTGTCCACGCTGAGCATCACTTGTTTATTGAGCACCAGCATTTTCGGCTGGTTCTGGGTGATATTGGTCTGCAGCTCGCGCCGCACCTTGCCGGTGAAATCGCCCACGATCTGGTTCATCAGCTCGCCGAGAATGTTGGACACCTCGTCGGAGGTGTGCGAACCGGCCAGTTCGGACTTGGGCATGCCCATGTTGACCATGTAGCGCTCATAGATTTCCATCGCCGCTTCGGAGCTGAAATTGAGCACCACCAGCCCGGTAAAGCCGCCATCAAACAGCACAAAGCAGCCGATTTCCGGTTTCAGGCCGATCTTGGTGATGCGCTGCACCATGGCCGAGTAATAGATCTTGCTGTGCATGGCCACGTTCAGTACACGGGTGACCGAGTTACACAGGCTCGTCAATAGGTCTTCCGTTCCGTACACGACGCGTTCTTGTTCCGTAATCATGAGCTACCCCTGTAATGTTCAAATAAAACGTCGCGCCGCGCTGGTTCGCCATGTGCGCCCCCGGCGCATGTCACGCTCTTCAATCGGTGCGCGCAGACGGCAGCGGCGCAGCGCCGCCTTCCGTCGGATCGGGCAGCGCAAGGCGAAACACCACCACCTTGCCCAGCAACGCAAGCAACTCATCTTTCCAGGCCGGATCGCGCCCCGGACCAGCGGGCGTTGCGGCGAGCAGACGATGCAGGCGCAGCACCTCGCGCTCAAGCTCGCGCGCAGCGTGCAAGGCACGCACCGCCGGCTCGGCCAGCACGCCCTGCGCGGGCATGTGCTCTGCCAGCGCGGCGCTCAGCGGTACACCGTCGATCTTCAGCATGGCCTTCCCTTACGTGCCGCAGTGATCCAGGACACCAGACGTGAATTCCCCATCGGACAGCATCGGCTGACCGCCAGACAACTATGAGAATACTGAAGCACCAAGCGCACGTCCACCTGATTCACGTTTTCTGTGCGAATTAAGCGCCGCGACGGCCCGCGAAGCCCTGTTTATTGCCGGAACATAGGCAAAACACAAGAAAAACCCAGACGGCGCCACTCGCCAGGCCGGTGACGGTGCCGTCACGGAAAACGCCATCGCTGTCGCATCGCACAGGCCAGAGGGCACCTGCCGTCGCGGTTGCAAGTCGTGCGCCATCGCACCATGCCGGTGAACGGGAAAAATGCCGTGGCATAGCCATATTAATATAGTAATATTGCACAAGCATTCCCCGCGTCGCAACAGCACCGCCATGCGCCCTCCTGCCCCGGGGGCCTTGCCTTGCCTTGCCCTGTCACTGGCGTGTGTCGGCTGCGCCCGGGCCGATCAGGTTGACGACCTGATCAACTTTATCGAATCAAGCCAGCCCCCTTGTTGGACCGTCGTTTTCGAGAAACAGGATCGCCTATTGTTCACTATGGTTCAATGTGCGAATGCTGGAAATGGGCATTGATTTGGTGCTTGCGTTCCATGCTGTTCATGGCAAGGCAGGTTGTGCTCGTGGAACTCAGCACCATGTCCGGTTAACCAAACTCGCCCGCATCGACGTTCGCGCTTTTCTTGCTGGCGTTACCGAAGCTTTCATGCCAACGGTTCCATCAACTGGACGCTCAACACCTTGCGCGGTTCGGGCAGCCCGGCGTTGAGCGCTCCCGCGCCGGCTATGTCAAATGCCAATGTCAGACATTGGCCATCACAAAGGACCGTCTCCCTATGCCCCAGATATACCTCATCGAAGGACCGGTCGGCGCCGGAAAATCGACCTTCGCGACATCCCTTGCAACGCGGGCAGGCGGCGTGCATATTGCCCTCGACGAGTGGTTCACGAGACTTTTCAGTCCGGATCGTCCAAGTGCGCAAGTCATGCCGTGGTACATAGAGCGTAAGGCACGCCTACTCGAACACATCTGGACCCATGCGCAAGCTCTCCTCGCGTGCGGCATCTCGCCGGTGCTGGAGCTTGGTCTCGTCCAGCGGCGCAATCGTGAAGACTTCTACGCACGCGCCCGTGATGCCCGCGTGGAATTGGCGGTGTACCTGCTCGCGGCACCCCGCGAAGTTCGACGCGAGCGTGTCATGCGGAGAAACCTTGAAAGGGGCCCCACGTTTTCCATGCTCGTACCCGCGCCATTCTTCGAGATGGCAAGCGACATCTGGGAAGAACCGGACGAACTCGAAATCGCCGACAATGGCATCGAGAGAATCTCAACTGCGGGGTGATGCGATCGCGGCGAACCGATCGTTGAACTTGACGTGCGACAGCCAGCTTCGCCAGCCGCCGCACGCGTTAACTCAACCGTTCGCCAGCGCGAAATTTACCTTTGAAAAAACAGAAAGAACACCCATGCCATTGCTTTTCTCATATGGCACCTTGCAGCAAGACGGTGTTCAGCTCTCCACCTTCGGAAGAATTCTCGTCGGCGGCGCCGATGCCTTGGTTGGCTTTGCCCAGACAATGGTGAAGATTGAAGACCAACAGGTCGTCGCGACAAGCGGAAAAACCCACCACCCGATCGTCCAGCTCAGTGGCAATCCAGAAGATCGCGTGCCAGGAACAGTGTTTGACGTCAGCGACGCCGAACTGGCGCACGCGGACGCGTACGAAGTCGATGCCTACCAGCGCTTGTCGGCCAAGCTGGCGTCGGGCAAGCACGCATGGGTCGATGTCGATGCCCGCCTCAGCTCCCTTGGCTAGCATCTGAATCACCATGCTGAGCGCATCGATCGATGCGCTCAGCATGCGGCATGCGGCATGCGGCAAGCGGCAAGCGGCAAGCGGCATGCGGCAAGCGGCAAGCGGGGCAGCTTCATCCACGTCGAACGTCGAACGTCAAACGTCGAACGTCGAACGTCAAACGTCAAACGTCGAACGTCGAACGTCGAACGTCGACGGGCTCAGCCTATTCGGCCTGCAAGATGCTGCACTGTGTGTTTGGCCCGCGCCCACGGCGCGACGCATGTCGTCGACAAATCCCGAACCTATCCTGCCTTTGGCAACGCCCGGCTAAAGATCCAACTTTCCGCAGGGGATAGTGACCGTCATCGAATCGCCCAGCACTTTTCGCTGCGTCGATTCGCTGGTGGCCAGCGTCAGATTGCGCATCCATTCAAGCAGCGGCTTGCGGGCCGGATTGCTACTATCGAGTTCACCGACGAAGTTAGGCGAATACGGACGCATATAGGTCAGGCGCACATCGAACGGGCAAGCCATGGCATTGAAGTCGAAATAAGCTGGCACGACGTAGTCTTTACTGGCGCGCAACAGCTCGATCAAACTCATGTCGCGCAGCACCATGCGCGCACTGCCGTCGATCACGAACACGAACACCTCGTCCATCTCAATCGGGCCATTGTTCAGACAGGGCATGCGCAGCTGGCTGACATATTCCTCGACCGACATGCGCAAGTCCGAATGCTTGGGCGGCGTCAGCCAGGTCAGCTGCGGCGCCAGATCCGGCGCCCCGAAACGCAAGCGCAGCATCATTTTTTCCTCCGCGCCAGTTCGAAGCGCCGAACTCGGGTAGCTCGGGCGCGCCACCCCGGCGCGATTGACGATGCATGTCAGCTGCGCGCGGCGCGCGCCATCGGCCGCGTCGGTCGGCGCCGACGGCACGACCTTTCTACCGTCGTTGGGAACGAACACATAGCGCTGGCGCAATATCACCGGCGCATCGTTCGCGCCCATGCAGGGCACCCGATAGTGCTTGGCGAAGCGCTCGACCGCGCTCTCCAACTCGGCGTAGCTGGCCGATTTATCCGGCCGCACCTTGGGCGCGCGGTCCGGCCCACGAAACTCCAGTTCGACATTGATCTCGCCGCCCTCCTTGCGCGCAAAGGTCTCGGGCGGATACTCCGGCAGCGCCGGCGCGTCCGATGCGCGCGTCAGACAAGCGAGCGCGGGCGACTGTGCCAGAGCGCGCGTTTCGGCATGGGCCGCCGACTGGCACACCAACATCAGCACCGCCGACGCAGCCGCAAGCGATATGGTTGTCAAATACGTTTTCATGGGATCGCTTTCAATGTGATGCACCTGGCGCCGCCGGTGTGTCGCCAGCGGCTGACGCTCCGCATACTTTACTATATTTTAATATTTCCAAAAAAAACCATCAACATCCAAGCTCGCTTCCATGCGTGTCCCGCGCCGACACCGGCATGTACGACTTCAACGTTGGGGGCCTATGCGTATGTTGGACAGCCCTACGCCTTAGGTATGTCAGCTTGCTCACGTCCGTCGAGAGATTGCCTTCGCAGTCGGTGAGTCTGAACTCGGGCGCGCGTACGCGTGTGAAGTCGATTCCGGTCAGCGTGTTTCGGCCAGGCTTGCGGCGGGGAAGGACGCTTGGGTCCATGTCGCTGCTCGCCTTACTTCTCTTGGCCAGCATCGGGAAACGGCCATGCCGAGCGCATCGATCGATGCGCTCGGTACACGGCAAGCGGGCGAGCGTCTCGCGCGTTGAGCCTCGACAGGCTGAGCCTATGCGGCCTGCGCGGTGCTGCACTCTGTGTTTGGGCCGCGCTCATGGCGGCATGGACGTCGCTAGCGTCGTGCGGTCTAAACCGACGTTCATGCCGCCAGCGTTCGGCATGCCCCGCCCACCTGCAGCAACTTGCAGGTTCGATTTCTGCCAACGCCACGATTCGCATAGTGATGTTGGGGGGGCGCATGCGCTGTCCGTTCGTGGTACACACTCGCGCGCTTTTGGGTCCAGTCGACACTCTGCGCACCGTTTAAACGCGCGCCTCCCCACCATGGAACCCCATGTACGGGAAGCCGTGGGTGCGCCACGACGAGCACTATCACGTGGACTTCGCCATCGGCTGCCAAGCTGGCGCGAACTAAGCGTCCTCGCGTCCATTGAATCGGCGCCAGCGGGGTGTTGTCACGGCTCCCGCCATATCGCCGATTCACGACTGCCTTGTCCGATATGTTGAGCGCCGCAGCCCATTTTTCTTCGGTCGCCCTTCCCGTACAGTGGATTCCTTCGCGAAGCAATTGGAACGGGCTACCCCGGCAAGAGCTTCGATCTTTTGAATCACACTTACGCCGTTGAGGTCACCATGTCCAAGCTCATGTCCGCAGTAAAAGTCGGTCCTTTTGAATTCTCCCACCGTGTCGTGCTGGCACCGCTGACGCGCATGCGCGCAGAAGCCGGCGCGATTCCCGGCGCCCTGATGGCGCAATACTATGCCCAGCGCGCCTCGCAAGGTGGCCTGTTGATTGGCGAGGCGACCATCGCCGCGGCCAACGGCAACGGCTACCTGGGCGCCCCCGGTCTGTTCGAAGACCAGCAGATCGCCGGCTGGAAGCGGGTGACCAACGCCGTGCATGCCAAGGGCGGCAAAATCTTCCTGCAGCTGTACCATGCGGGCCGCCAGTCCAACGTGGACGTGCAGCCGAACGGCAGCATTCCCGTCGGCCCGTCCGCCATCGTGCACGGCGGCGTAGCCTACACCAGCGCAGGCTGGGTTCCGAACACGCCGAACCGCGAGCTGACGATCGCGGAAATCGCCGAGTTGGTGGAGAGCTTCCGCGCGGCCGCCGAACGCGGCATCGCGGCCGGCTTCGACGGCGTCGAACTGCATGGTGCCAACGGCTATCTGGTCGACCAGTTCCTGCAAGACGGCAGCAACAAACGCAGCGACCGCTACGGCGGCTCGATCGAAAACCGCAGCCGCTTCCTGCTTGAAGTGACGGCGGCGCTGATCTCGGTATGGGGCAGCGACAAGGTCGGCGTGCGCGTCGGCCCCAGCGGCAGTTTCGGCGACATGTCCGACAGCGATCCCGTCGCCTTGTTCAGCTACGTCGCCCAGCAGTTGAACGGCCTGAAGCTGGCGTATCTGCACCTGATCGAGCCGCGCGTGCTGGGCAACATCGAAGACGCCAGCAAGGACCAGAATCCGGTGGCCGCGCAACTGATGCGCCAGCACTTCCAGGGCACCATCATCGCCGCCGGCGGTTTTGACGCCGCCTCGGCCGACGCCATCATCGCGGCCGGCGACGCCGATCTGGTTGCGTTCGGTCGTCACTTCATCGCCAATCCCGACCTGCCCGAGCGGATCCGCAACAACTGGCCGCTCAACGACTACTTGCGCGACCATTTCTTCGGCGGCAGCGAGGTCGGTTACACCGACTACCCGTTCTACATGGATGAAGCGCTGGCCGCCTGACACGCGGGCACCATCCGCGCGGGTTCACAGACGCATGTGCTCGACCATGTAGTCGATGAACACGCGCAGCTTGGGCGAGGCATAGCGGCTGGCCGGCCACAGCATGGAAAACGTCACCGTGCGGTCCATGTAGTCGTCCAGCAGCGTGATCACGCGAGCGTCGTCGAGTTCTTCGTGCACGATGAAGGTGGGCAGAAAGGCGATACCCTGCCCTTGCAGCAAGGCGTGCGTGACCGCCTCGATGGTGCTGCAGGTGAGGCGTTCGCGCAGCAGCGGTTCGGGCTCGTTTTCGGGCAGCGTGAATGGCCAGCGTTCGATCTTGCCGGTGGCGGGAAAGCGGTGCAGCAGGCAGGCGTGCCCGGCCAGCTCGCGCGGGTGCGTCGGTGTGCCGTGTTGCGCCAGGTAGGCCGGCGTGGCCAGCACCACCTGCCGGCAACTGCCGATGCGGCGCGCGGACAGGCGCGAATCGTCCTGCGTGCCGGTGCGGATGACGGCGTCGAAACCTTCCTCGATGACGTCGACCATGCGCTCGGACAGGTCGATGTCGAGCACGATATCCGGGTAGCGCCGCATGAAACCGGTGAGCGCCGGCATGACCAGCGCGGTCAACTGCGGCGTGCTCACGCGCAGTCGCCCGCGCGGTACGCCGGACGCCTCCGACAGCTCGGCCGTCGCCGCCGCCACCTCGCCCATGATGCGCCGGCATCGTTCCAGAAACAGCGTGCCCTCGGCCGTCAAGGTGATGCTGCGCGTGCTGCGATGGAACAGCCGCACCGCCAGCCGCTCCTCCATCCGCGCGATGCTCTTGCCCACGGCCGAGGACGACACGCCGAACAGCGCGCCGACCTTGGTGAAGCTGCGCGTCTCGGCCACGGCGACGAACATCGAAATCCCGCTCAAACTATCCATGTCCGCTCCGTGATTGATGACTAAACCGTCCGCCATGATAGCAAGCCCGCGATGGCGGCGACGCTGTATCGCCCCGGTCGGGCCAAACTCTCGGCGCCGGTTGACAAGCACATTGCTCGCGGCGTATTCTCGACCGACAATCTTGCTGAGGACGCCGATGGACTCGATGCCGACAGCGGCGCTGAATCAGGTGCTGATGAACCACGTGGCGATGAGCGAGAACGGCATCGTCGTGTTGGATCCGAATAACGTCATCGTGCTGCACAATGCGACGTATGCCGGCATGTTTGGATTCGCCGGCCTGTCGATGGTGGGGCGCACCTTGGGCGACTTGATGACCTGGATGTACCAGAGTCAGCGCGGCGCCAAAATCAGCTATCCGACCTTGGAAACGTGGCTCGCCTACGTGCATAGCAAGGTGCGTTCTGCGCCGGTTCGCCGTTTTGAAACCGACCTGATCGACGGGCGCTGGCTGCTGTCGACCGAACAGACTTATCCTGACGGTTACGTGGTCATGAACAGCGTCGACATCACCAGCCAGAAGAAGATGGAATTCGAGCTCAAGAGCGCGCTCGAAACGCTCGAACGGCTGGCCCACACCGATGAATTGACGAATATCCCGAATCGACGCCATTTCCTGGGACAGCTGGCGCAAGAGCTCAGTATCGCGCAGCGTTATGGCCGCCCGCTGTGTCTGGCGATGCTCGATCTGGATCACTTCAAGCAGGTCAACGACCGCTTCGGCCACCCGGCCGGCGATCAGGTGCTGCGCCATTTCGCCGCGTTTCTGCGCTCCCACGTGCGCGCGGCCGATGTGCTCGGGCGCGTCGGCGGCGAGGAGTTTGCCGTGTTGCTGCCGGAGACGGCGCTCGCGGACGCGCTGTTGGTGTTGCGGCGCAGCTGCGCGGCGCTGGGCGCCGAGCGGATCGATACCGTCGCGCCCGATTTTGCGTACACGTTCTCGGCCGGGGTGGCGCAACTTCCCGGCGGTGACGGCGCCATCAATTGCAGCGCCCTGATCGCGCGCGCCGACAGCGCGCTGTATCGCGCCAAAGTCGGCGGGCGCAATCAGGTTGCAGCTTGGCAGGCGCCTTGAGCGCAACCGAGCCACTGGTGACGGCAGCGTAGCAGAACGACCTGTGACGGCGGCGCAGCCGTCGATGTGCGCCACCGGTTCGCGCCCGTCGCCGGCCCTGCCGCCATGCGCACGCCAGCACGCCAGCACGCCCGGACGTCGGCGCGGGCCGGGTCATCTCGCGATATCGGACTGGCGCTTCCGCTATGTTCGGAGCCCCGCCCTGTTTTTCTCCAGAACGTTCGCGCCCACACTGTGCACATCGGGCAGCGAGCCCACCTATCTGGAGCATGTGATGACACAACCGTCCCCCCATCGACGCGGCAATGGGCCCTTGTACTTGCTGGCCCTGGGCACGTTCGCCGTCGGCACCGAGAGTTTTATGGTCGCTGGGCTGCTGCAGGGCATGGCCGCCGACCTGGCTGTCAGCGTCGCCACGGCCGGCCAGCTGGTGAGCGTCTTCGCGCTTGCCTACGCCCTCAGCTCGCCCATTCTCACGGCGCTGACCGGCAGTTTCGGTCGGCGGGTCTTGCTCATTTCCGCGATGGCGGCGTTCGCTGTGGCGAACATCCTCGCCTGGTCGGCGCAGGACTACTGGCAATTGATGGCGGCCAGAGTTCTGCTGGCGTTCGCCGCCGGCCTGTATGTTCCCGGTGCCAATGCGCTGGCGGCGGCGCTCGTCGCACCGGAGCGGCGCGGTACGGCCATCGCCATCGTCAATGGCGGCCTGTCGCTGGCGATCGCGTTTGGCGTGCCGCTCGGCGCCATCATTGGTGAACACATGGGCTGGCGCGCGACCTTCGGCGCCGTCGCGCTGCTGGCGGGCGTGGCGGCGGCGGGCCTGTTCATCGGGCTGCCGAAATACCTCGGCGAAGGGCTGAGCACGGCGTCGCTGCGCGAGCGCGCCGTCACCGCGCTCAACCCGGCCATTTTGCTGACGCTGCTGGTGACCACGCTGTGGGCAATGGCCAGCTACACCACCTACACGTATCTGGCGCTGTTCGTCAGCAGCACGACGACACTGCACGGCGCGCAAATCGGCTACATCCTGTGCGCCTGGGGCGTGGCGGCCGCGCTGGGCCTGGCCATCAGCGGCAAAGCGATCGACAAGCTCGGTGCCCAGGCGGTGATCGTGCCGGCGTTGATGACGTCCGGCGCCAGCTTCTTGCTGTTGTCGGGCAGCACGCAGTTCGTCTCGCACAGCGCCGAAATGTTTCCCGTTATCGTCGCGGTTATTGCCTGGGGCATCGCCCATTGGGCCTTCTATCCGGCCCAGCAAACCATGC
Organism: Burkholderiales bacterium; assembly: GCA_038207625.1. Classification (GTDB taxonomy): domain Bacteria; phylum Pseudomonadota; class Gammaproteobacteria; order Burkholderiales; family Burkholderiaceae_D; genus JBBQZO01. The sequence goes on from JBBQZO010000044.1 coordinate 12,822, forward strand.
TCGTTGCCACGGCGGGCGTGAAATCGGCCCCCATCGTGCTGTCGTTAAACGCATCGTTCATGTATCTGGGATTCTCGCTCGGCGCCGCGTTCGGCTCGCTGACGATCAGCTACGGCAAGGTGAGCGATCTGGGCTACGCCAGTGCGCTGAGCATGGGCGCCGCGCTGACCCTGGCGCTGGCCAAAGGCCGCCTCGTGCGCAGCGAAAAACTGCTCACCGCGGCCTGAACGGCCATTGAAACAAGGACATACCGTGCCCCTCCAAGCAAATCCGCGTCGGCATCGTCGGCGCCGGCAACTGGGCCGCGTACGGCCATCTCCCGCCACTGAAGCTGCTGCCACAGTATGCGATCAGCGCCGCCTACCGTCGCAGCGAACAAAAGGCGCAGGCAACGCGCTTCGACGCGCCGGCTACTGCGCCAGCGCGCGCCGCGGCGCGACGGCTGACTTGCCCGGGCGTTCTTGGCGGTCAACCCGCGAACGTAGCGGCGCGGCACCACCAGCGAGCTTGAACGTGCCCACCACCGATGACAACTGGCGGGCCTGCTCCTGCATCGAATCGGCGGCCGCAGCGGCCTGCTCCACCAGTGCCGCATTTTGTTGGGTAACCTGGTCCATCTGGGCAATGGCCTGGTTCACTTGCGCGATGCCGGCACTTTGCTCCTGTCCGGCCAGGGCAATCTCCCCCATGATGTCGGTCACCCGCTTGACGCTGGCGACCACCTCGCTCATCGTCGCGCCCGCCGCGTTGGCCATGTGGCTGCCAACGTCGACCTTGCCGACCGAATCGCCGATCAGTTCCTTGATTTCCTTGGCCGCTGCCGCGCTGCGCTGGGCCAAATTGCGCACTTCGGATGCCACGACGGCAAAACCACGGCCCTGCTCGCCAGCGCGCGCCGCTTCGACCGCCGCATTCAACGCCAGAATATTGGTCTGAAATGCGATACCGTCGATCACGCTGATGATGTCGACGATCCGCTTGGCCGACCCATTGATCGATGCCATGGTACCGACCACATCTGCCACGGCGCCGCCGCCCTTGGTGGCCACGTCCGACGCCGCGCTGGCCAACTGATTTGCCTGACGCACGTTGTCACCGTTCTGCTGCACCGTCGACGTCAGTTGCTCCATCGATGCCGCCGTCTCTTCCAAGGAACTGGCCTGTTCTTCCGTGCGGGTGGACAAATCGAGGTTTCCCGCGGCGATCTCGATGGCTGCTGTCGTGATCGTATCCGTGCCCGAGCGCACTTTGTGCACCAGCGCTGCCAGGCTGTCCTGCATCGTGCGCATCGCAAACAACAGGCTGGCAGAATTGTGTTCGTCGTCGACGTCGATCTGACGCGTCAAATCGCCCGCCGCGATCGATGTCGCGATCGAGACCGCATACTCAGGTTCGCCGCCCAATTGGCGCATGATGTTGCGGGTAAGCCAGATCGCGACGCCTGCCCCGCCCAGAATGGCGCCGCCGGCGAGCAGCAAGCTGTACATCAATGCGGCCCGTGTCCGGCTTGCAAGATCGACTTTGGCAACGGCGACGGCCGCATTCTTGGTCTTGATCAACTCAAGCAATTCGCCGCGGATCTGACGCCACAACGGCGTCTCTTCAGCATTGAGCATTTCAATGGCTGCGCCCTGATTCTCCTTGGCCAAACCGGCAATTTTCTTTTGCAGCTCCGACTGGCGTTCCTGCAGCAGCTTGATCTGTTGAAGCGTCTGCGTCACCGCCGGATCATCTTTCGCCAACATCAGCGCGGTCGCGATTTCTTTAAAAAATGCATCGTGCGCGGTATCGATATTTTTGTAAGCGAGTTGATTGGAGGGCGCCAGAATGACGTTGCGCAATGCTTGGCCCATTTGCAGGCCCTGCGCATACAGGTTGGTGCTCGCGGCAAGAAAGGCCTGGTCCTGTTCAATGAACCTGTCGAATTGGGTTGCGGCATTTTGCATCCCGGAAATGGCTACGCCCAGCGCAATGACAAAAAAAGTAAAGACGACGGCCATGCATGCAGCCATTTTGTTACGTAATCTCATTTTATCGTTCCATCCGAGTAGAGAAGGTGCGCCGATCAAGATGTCAACGGCCTTCCATTATCGATGGAAGCGCGATGAATAGTAACCAAAAGTAGAATAATAATTCACCTGCGCAACACCTCCGTCCCGGATGTCCGCTCGGCGTTGCCAGGTTAACTGGACGCGACCCTTGGCCTACCCAGTGTTCGGCCCGCCCTTGGCTTTGCATGTATCAATCCGCCGCGCTCATCAGGAAGGACTTTCGGCCACGCAGAATGCTTCTTGGTTACTCACCATGCCCCCATTGCCGAACCGCGCACTGACAATCGCCGAAATCGCCGAGTTGATGGAGAGCTTCCGGGCGGCCGCCAAGCGCGGCATCGCGGCCGGCTTCGACGGCGTAAAACTGCATAGCGCCAACGGCCATCTGGTCGACCAGTTCCTGCCAGACGGCAGCAACAAACGCAGCGGCCGCTACGGCGGCTCGATCGAAAACCGCAGCCGCTTCCTCTCAACGTGATGGCGGCGCTGATCTCGGTATGGGGCAGCGACAAGGTCGGCGTGCGCGTCGGTTCTGTCGGTACCAACGTGTCGGAGAGCGGCGCGCATACCGTCGCTAAACTGCCAGCGCCGCACTTGGCCGCGTCGTCAACAGCACCGCATGAGACGGTGTGGCGCCCCCGCGCGCATACCCGATTCATCTACGGCAGGGTACTACCGTGCGCCCCATTCCCGATGCGCGCCGGCGCCCACGCGCTCGTCATCATGGCCAACTTCACGCCCTTGCAGCGGCTGGTCAGCGACGGCACCGCACTGCGCTGGAACGCGCAGCATCCGAACTGACTACGCGCGCTGTCGCGGCGCGCTCGACGCGCCCCCGGCGGCGGCGACTGTTTACCCGGCTCGCTACTGCGCGCTGCCCTGCCCGACCTGCTCGCGCAACATGCCGGCGAACTGACTCAGGTCCTGTGCGTTCATGTCCGACACGGCCGTGTAATGCATGCCGCCCTGGCGCCATTGCAACAGGTGGAAGCCGGCGCTGGCGGAGGCATGCGGCGCCGCGTCGCGCGGCGCCGGTTCCGGCCACAGATACAGGTTCAGCACGTGCGCGCGGTGCCGGTAGGCCAGCGCGGCCACCGGACGTTGGCCGATGTAATCAAGCCGCCCGCCGACCAGCGCATAGCCCTGCTGCTTCAAGTCGACCACGGGCGGCGAAAAATCGAGCCGGCCGCTGAACCAGGGTTTGACGGTGTGCTGGTCGGACGAGGCGACATCGGCCAGATGGTCCGGCATCAGCGAGCGAAAGTGGCTCGCCACCAGCTCCTGATCGAGCCGCTCGCCGGCCGACGGCTGCGCCAGATACAGCGCCAGCGTCAGCGCCCAGGCGGCGCCGGCCACGCCGGCAGCAGCCAGATTGATCCATGCCCACGGCAGCGCGGCCAGGCGCCGGCGCGGCGTTTGCTCGGCGCGCACGGCGGCGCGAATTCGGCTGCGCAACTGCGCCGGCGCCGCGTACTGGGTAGCGTGCTGGCGCAGTGTCGCACGCAGCGCGCCCAGCTGCGCGTAGGCGGCGTGGCAGCCGGCGCACGCGCCACCGTGCTCGCGCATGCGCAGCGCCGTCGCCGCGTCGAGTTCGCCGTCCAGTTCGGCCGACATCGTCGCCAGAAAATCGCTGCAGTTCATCTCAATCCCCCTTGCCGTAAGGCGCCAGATACGCCAGCAGTTGCTTGCGCGCGCGCGCCAGGCGCGACATGACGGTGCCGATCGGAATTCCCGCCGCCTGGGCGATCTGCTGATACGACAAATCGTCCATCTCCTTCATCACCAGCACTTCGCGAAAGCTGGGCGAGAGCTGCCCCAGCGCGTGATTGACCGCCATGCCGACATCGCGACTGGCCACCACGCGCGCCGGATCGACACCCACGCCGTACACCGAGGGTGCGTCTTCCGAGCCGCCGTGCAGCGCTTCATCAAAGCTCAGGTCATCTTTTTCGTGGCGCCCGTCGCGCAGCGCCGTGAAATATGTGTTGCGCACGATCGTCATCAGCCAGGCGCGCGCGTCATCGCCGCGAAACCCGTCGAGAAAACGGAAGGCGCGCAGATAGGCGTTCTGGACCAGATCCTCGGCGTCGTGTTCGTCGCCGGTCAGCCAGCGCGCCAGATTGTAGGCCGCATCCAGGTGCGGCAGCGCCAGCGCTTCGAAGCGTGCTGTTTTGTCGTCGTCGCCCAAGAACTTACCCATCGTTGTTGATCCCACAGTTCAAGACTCACACAGATGTCGTTTTATTCCCCGAAAAAAATTTTGTCGGCGAATGGGAATAGACCGGCCACGCCGGCGGTTTTGCATAGGTAGGCAGAACGAGCACTTGAAAGGATTATTGCATGGATACTCGACTCGGCTTTGGCCTGGGCGCAGTGCTGATTGTCGGCGCCGCCAGCGCACAGGCCGGCGACGCCGTCAGCGGCCAGGCGCTGTATCAGGCACGTTGCGCCGCCTGTCATTCGATCGACTACAACGGCGTCGGTCCCGCGCACAAGGGCGTGTTCGGGCGACGCGCCGGCAGTGCACCCGGCTTTGCGTATTCGGCGGCGCTGAGCGCGTCGAACATCGTCTGGAACGCGGCGACGCTGGAACGCTGGCTGAGCGACCCGGAGCGTCTGGTGCCCGGCCAGAAGATGGGCGTGTCGGTGCCGTCGGCTGCCGAACGGGCCGACCTGATCGCCTATCTGAAAAATGAAAGCGCCGGCAAATGAACCCATGCACAGCGTGCCGCTACCAGCGGCGCGCCCTTCCCGTTTCAACCCAAGGAGACCATCATGATCGACCGTAGAGACTTTCTGAAACTGAGCGCCCTCGGCGGCGGCGCCGTGTTCCTGTCCGCCTTGTACCAACCGGCGCTGGCCAGCGGCGCCATGCCTGTCGACGACTTTTACTTCGTCCAGCTGTCGGACGTGCACTGGGGGTACAGCGGCCCGGCTAATCCCGACTCCGCCGTCACCTTGCGCAAGGCGGTGGCGGCCGTGAATGCGCTGGCGGTGCCGCCGGACTTCATCGTGTTCACCGGCGACCTGACCCATACCACGGACGACCCGAAGGAGCGGCGCCGGCGCATGGCCGAGTTCAGGGACATCGCCAGCGCACTGACGGTGAAAACCGTGCGCTTCCTGCCCGGCGAGCATGACGCCTCGCTCGATAACGGCGCCGCCTTCAAGGAGTATTTCGGGCCCACCAATTACACGTTCCTGCATAAGGGCGTGCACTTCATCGTGCTCGACAACGTGTCCGACCCCGGCGCGCGCATCGGCGAGGCGCAGCTGGCGTGGCTGGGCGCGACGCTGGCGCCGCTAGACAAGGATGCGCGCATCGTCGTCTTCACGCACCGTCCGCTGTTCGACCTGGCGCCCAAGTGGGACTGGGCCACGCGCGACGGCGAACAGGCGATCGCGCTGCTGACGCCGTATTCGAACGTGACCGTGTTCTATGGCCACATCCACCAGGAGCACCACCATATGACGGGGACCATCGCCCATCACGCGGCCAAGTCGCTGATCTTCCCGCTACCGGTGCCCGGTTCGCAGGACAAGCGCACGCCGCTGCCGTGGGATGCGGCGCAGCCCTACAAAGGTCTGGGCTGGCGCGCAGTGGAAGCGCAGACGAGCGCCTACCGGCTGGTCGAATTTTCCGTCGTGGCAAGCTGACATGGACCGCTCGAAACGACGCTTTTGCGCGCACGCGCCGCTCGCGCTGGTGGCGCTACTGGTAATGCGCGCGCGTGCGCAAACGCCGGCCGACGGCGCGCGCGTGATCCGCATCGAAGCGAAGAAATTCGTCTTCACGCCCAACCAGATCGCGCTACGCCGCGGCGAGGCCGTGGTGCTGGAACTGAGCGCCATCGACTTCACGCACGGTTTCAATATCCCCGACCTGAAGCTGCGCGCCGACCTGATGCCGGGCAAGCTCACGCGCATCCGGCTGCAGCCCATGCAGGCCGGCGAACTGGCTTTTTTGTGTGACAATTTCTGCGGCGCCGGCCACGAGGAGATGAATGGCGTCATCCGCGTATTGCCTTGACGGCGGCACACGGACCGCGCGAGTGGCGTCACGAACCACTGGTGGCGGGCGCAAACGGGTAGACTCTGTCGTTTCGCCACACGCAGTTAGTCAACCAAGGACACGCCATGCCTCAGCGCCACCGTGAACGCCACAAGATTGGCAACCTCAGCTGGATCCGCGCCGCCGTGTTGGGCGCCAACGACGGCATCGTCTCCACCTCCAGCCTGATCCTCGGCGTGGCGGCGGCGCACGCCAGCCACGCCAGCATCCTGGTGGCCGGCGTGGCCGGGCTGGTGGCTGGCGCGATGTCGATGGCGACGGGCGAATACGTGTCGGTGCAGTCGCAGGCCGATACCGAACAGGCGGCCATCGACGTCGAGCGCAAGGAACTGCACCACGATCCGGCCGGCGAGCAGCGCGAACTGGCCAGCATCTATGTCGCGCGCGGCGTCGGCCCGGAGCTGGCGAGCCAGGTGGCGCAGGCCTTGATGGCGCACGATGCGCTGGACGCCCACTCGCGCGACGAACTGGGTATCACCGATGCGACCAGCGCCAAGCCCTTGCAGGCGGCACTGGCCTCGGCGCTCAGTTTCGCGCTGGGCGCGGCGCTGCCGCTGCTGGTGGTCGTCCTGGCGCCGCACGATCAGCTGGTGCCGATCATCGTCGTCGCCACGCTGGTGTTTCTGTCCGCGCTGGGCGGCCTGGCGGCCAGCGCAGGCGGCGCCGGCGTTGGTCGCGGCATCGCGCGGGTGACCTTCTGGAGCGCCTTGTCGATGGCCGCCGCCGCGGGCATCGGCGCGCTGCTGGCGAATCTGACGAGCTAGCGGCGACGGTGTGCCGGCGGCAGCGGCGCCGCGCGGCGCGGCATCGCGTGCCGTTTCGCTTATGATGCTAGGGATTCCGAGAGCCACGCCCGGCCCGCTGCGGCGCCTCTCCCTACCGCGCACTGCGCTGCCAGCCATCGACGCTGGCACCTGAAAGAACACACATGACCGACATCGAACTACCTTTCCGGACTACGACGCAGCAAGCTTGCGAGTGGCTGGCGCAGCAAACGGGCACGCCGTGGACGCTGGCCGACCTGATCGCGCATGGCCTGATTCCCTACGTGTGGCTGGACTACGACGCCAATTTCCCCGAACTGTTCGGCGACGCCAACGGCGGTTATGCCGCGCCGATTTTCTTCGAGGGCGACACCGCGCGCCTGGCCGCCGGCAGCGAAGACGTGCTGATCACGATGACCAAGGACGCCTACAAGGTCGTCGCGCCGATCAAACCGCCGGGCTTTCGGCGCGAACTGCACGAGCTGCGTTTTCTGAAGAAGGAATTGGAGCGGCTGGTGAGCCGGCTCCAACGCGAGGCCGAGCCCGAGCCGGAAAAAATCGTGCTGGCCAAGGAATCCCAAAGTGGCATCAACAAGGAGCAGGTGCTGGCCGCCTTTGGCCCCCTGGTGCGCATCAACCTCGAACAGGCGTTGGCCGACGCGGGCGGCATTTTTGGCGATGACGGCGCGCGTGTCAAAAGCAGCGCCAGGCGGGCAAAGAACAAGGCCGTATGGAATCCCGTCACGCTGGCACTGGGACTGAACGATGTGTACCGCGTCCCCATCGGGCACTTGAAGCGCGCGTTCAATGCGCATGACTTCCTGTTCGACTGGTGCGGCGAATGGGACCAGACGCTGACGCTGCTTGGCAAATAAGCCAAGCGCAGGACAAGCGATAGCGAGATCCTCGCGTAGCAGCTAGTGGCTGCGCATCTTGGCGCAGCCGCATCGACCTCGCATGCACAGCGCAGCGCGCAGACGCGTGCCTGCGATGCCTACCCGCGCACGCCTGACTCGCGCGCTCAAGGCTAAGCAAACAGGTCGACTATTTGGCCAGCCAGCCCAAACCCTTGGCGTGCAGACTCTGAATGTATAAGCGCTGCTCGGTTTCGGTCACGGCGGTGGTGGCCGGATAGCTGCCGCTCGGATCCTGCAGATCCGCGACGATCTTGCCATCCTCGGTAAACGCCATCACATGGCCATACGGCTTGGGGATCGGCCACAGCGCGCGCGGCAGGCGCAGCACCACTTTGCGCAACCACGGCTTGTTCGACAGCTTGTCCGCGTCGGCATTGCGCGGCGCGGCCAGGCCAAGCCAGATCTTGCCGCCTTTGCCGCGCATCAGATTATCCGGATAGCCGGGCAAATTATCGATCAACACGCTGGCCTGCGCCGGTGCCACGGGCTTGGAGAAATCCAGCCCGCGCGCGTCGCTCGCCATCTTCCAGACGCGGAACTTGCCCGTCTCGTTGACGTACAAGGTGCGCTGGTCCGCGCTGAGCGCGACACCGTTGGCAAACGACAGGCCGCGCGCCAACACGCTGGTGCTTCTGTCAACCGGGTCGTACACCAGGATGCGCCCGGTGGCGGCGCCTTCCATCAAGTCCATCACGCTGGCCTCGAAGGTGCCGCCCCAGTCCTTGGGCGCGAAATGCATCGACGCGTCGCTGAAGTACATTTTGCCGTCCCGGGCCACGATCACCGCGTCGGTGTACAGCAGCGGTAACTTGTCGAACTGGTCGACCAGCACGGTGATTTTGCGGTCGGGGGCGATCGAGATCAGCCCCAGGCGCGCATCGGCGGCGATCAGGTTGCCGGCAGCATCGAAGTCGATACCCAGTGCCCGCCCGCCCGTGTTGACGAACACCTCCAGCGCGCCCCCGTCGGGCGCCATGCGCAGGATGTTGCCGCCATCGACGGCCGCATACAGCTTGCCGTCCGGTCCGACGACGATGTGTTCGGGGCCGGTGCCGCCATGCAAATCGATCATCTGCAGGTGGGCCAGTGTGGTGTTGACGGCGTGCGCGCCCACATAGCCGGGCGCCGTCGGCGCGTCCCATGCCACCGGTTCGAAGGGGACGGGCCAGAACAGCAGATACGCCAGCAAAGCGGCCACACCGAATCCAACACCGACCATCGTTCGCTTCATCGGGCGCTCCTCAAGAATTAGTATTTTAATAATCAATCATAGCACCGAACCTGCCGCGCCAGGCCTGGCTGTTGGCACGCCGACCCAGCTGCGCACGGCGCCGTGCGCGCGCATCGGCCAGGTCGGATGACACGCCCGCAGCGGCGCGGCCTTGTTGCCGAGGCCTCGCAGCAAGGGTCAACAAGTGCATCGATGAGCGCGAGCAACGGCGCGCCTGAGCCGGATCGATGCAGCGCTTGTCACCGCCCGCGAGTGCATCCGGTCCGCGGTACAATTGGCGCCGCCGTCCGCCAACACACGTTGCCCACGCCAGCTGGCGCGCCACCTTCTCGATCAGAAAACCGTATGAATACTTCAGGCAATAAAGACCCAAGCGCGATGTGCTGGGTGGTGATGGGTGTCAGCGGCTGCGGCAAGAGCTCAGTCGGGCAGGCATTGGCCACCGCCCTGGCGATTCCCTTCGTCGAGGGCGATGATTTTCATTGCCCGACGAATGTGGCCAAAATGTCAGCGGGCGTCGCGCTGACCGACGCTGACCGGTCCGACTGGCTGCTGCAATTGCAGGCGCAGATACGCGCCTGCCGGCAAGCGAACACCGCGCTGGTGCTGTCATGTTCGGCGCTCAAGCGACGCTACCGCGACCTGCTGCGCGCCGCCGATCCGGCGCTGTGCTTCGTTCATTTGCATGGCACACGCGAACTGCTTGGCGCGCGCATGCAGGGGCGTGCCGCGCACTTCATGCCGCTGTCGCTGCTCGACAGCCAGCTGGCCGAGCTTGAGCCGCTGCAAGCGGACGAAGCCGGATTGCGCCTGGACATCGGCGCGCCGCCGGCCGAGCTGGTGGCGGCAATACTCGCCCGCGCGACATCGGGGCCGCGCTAGCAGACCGACTGCGCATGGCGCGCAGCACGCTGGCCCAAATTGAAAAAAGCCCCGACTCGCGGGGCTTTTTTGTACTACTGGCGGAAAGGGTGAGATTCGAACTCACGGTAGGACATAATCCTACGCCGGATTTCGAGTCCGGTGCATTCGACCACTCTGCCACCTTTCCTGAATCGGTCATGCTGCTTATTTCTTACGGCAACTCGTTACAAGCTGCTGCAAGGCCAGCATTATAGCAAAATCTGCGTCAAGCGCAACCTCGATGGGCGCCCGGAACGGCAAACGCGCGCATTGCCGGCGCGGCCCGACTGATGCGCGCGGCGATGTGCGCTGTCGATGCGCATGACGCACGCTGCGAGCGGCGCTGGCGCGCAGGCGAACTAGTCAGCCATAGCGCGACTGGCACTGCCATCGCTCAATGGCGCAGCGGCCATGGCGCCGGCCTTCCCGGCCGCCCCCAGCTGGCGCTCGACCTGCGCGCGCACCGCCTGCTGCCCTGCCGCGTTGTGAAGCAGGCCCCAGCTGTCGGTCAGCGCTTTGAGCAACTTTGGCGTGAGGGCATCAAGGCGCGGGCGCAAATCGCCCTTCAGATCGGGCACGCCGGCAAACTGTCCCGCCTTTTCCTGCCGCCAGCGCTCAAACAGCGCGCTTTGCACATTCTTCGCCGCCTCGATCTGGGCCCGGAAGAATGCCTTCGCCCACGCCAGCGGCACGCCGGCCTGCCCGGCCTGCGCCGCCAACGCGTCGATGATGGCGTTTTCGCGCGGCACGTCCTCGATCGCCGTGCCGCTGTTCCATTTGCTGCGCGCCACATCGGGCATCAACATCAGGCGCTCGTGCATCAACGTCAGCAGTTGTTCGAGGCCCGCCGGCGCGCGCGCCTGTTCCCACGGCCAGTTGAGCCATTTGTCCTGGGTGCGCGCGTATGCGCCGCTGTCGATCGTCTGGTGCAGCCACTGGTCGACCCAATTCTTCCAGCGCCAGTCGGGCGGCAGCAGATACGCTTTTTCGGACACGTCAAACGGCGCCTGTGGATGCAGCGCGCACAATGGCGCTCGCAGCGTTTGCTGCAGGCGCGCTTCGATGGCGTCGGTGACCATCAGATCGGCGCGGCCGCTGACAATCTCGTCGAAAATCGTCACATTATCAGCGTGCACGATCAACTGGGCGCGGGGGAAATGGGCGCGCGCAAAGCGCTCGTTGGTGCCGCCGGGGTTGACGACCAGCCGCACCGTCGGGCGGTCGATCTGCGCCATCGTCTGAAACCGCTCCTTGTTCTCGCAACGGGTGATCGGCGTCTTGCCGTCGCGCAGGTAAGGCAGCGAAAACACCGCGTACTTTTGCCGCTCCAGGTTGACCGACACGCCGCTCATGGCAATGTCGAATTTGTCGCCCGCCAAATCTGTCATCAACGTCGGCCACGACGTGGCAACGAGCTCGAGCTTGACGCCCAGCGCCTGCGCGAGCTGGCCTGCCAGCTCCACGTCGGAGCCTTGATAGGCGCCGCTGGCCCTATCGCGATAGCTGAACGGCCGATAGTCGCCCGTCGTGCCCACCCGCACGCTGCCGCGCGCGAGGATCTCGTCGAGATGGTTGGTCGCCGCCGGATAGGCGGCGCCAGCGCACGTCAGCACCGATAGCGCGCTGACCGTGGCGATGAGTTTCCATGTTGATGTCGTCATCAAATGTTCCGAGAAACGCGGTTTTTCAATGGGGCGCGGGCAGGCCCGACGCGGATGCCTGCGGGCTCAGCTGCCGGCACTGCGCTGCTTGCGCCCGGCAAGGCGCACCGTGGCGTGGCCGTTTCGCACTGTAACAGCGCCGGAAACAAAAAAAGCTCCCATCGGGAGCTTTTTTCTTACTACTGGCGGAAAGGGTGAGATTCGAACTCACGGTAGGACATAATCCTACGCCGGATTTCGAGTCCGGTGCATTCGACCACTCTGCCACCTTTCCTGAATCGGTCGTGCTACTTGAATGCGGCAACCAACTACACGCTGCTGCAAGGCCAGAATTATAGCGAAGCTCCGACAAAAACGGAAGGATAAACAAGCACAAATCTGAAAATATTTCACCTATCCATCTTTACCGGGCAGTTTGCCGCGCGCCGCGGCGCGCCTGCCGCCAGCATGAGCGCTTAGGCTTGCGCCGGCGCCAGGCGCGTCAGGCCACCCATATACGGCACCAGCACTGCGGGAATGTCGACGCTGCCGTCGGCCTGTTGATAGTTTTCCAGCACCGCGACCAGCGTGCGCCCGACCGCCAGGCCCGAGCCATTGAGCGTGTGTACCAGTTCCGGCTTGCCCTGCGCGTTGCGAAAGCGTGCCTGCATGCGACGCGCCTGAAACGCTTCGCAGTTCGACAGCGACGAGATTTCGCGGTAGGTGTTCTGGGCTGGCAGCCACACTTCCAGGTCGTAGGTCTTGGTCGCGCCAAAGCCCATGTCGCCGGTGCACAGCGACATCACGCGGTACGGCAGGCCCAGATTGCGCAGGATCGCTTCGGCGTGGCCGAGCATTTCTTCCAGCGTGTCGTACGAGCTATCGGGATGCACCACCTGGACCATTTCGACCTTGTCGAACTGGTGCTGGCGGATCATGCCGCGCGTGTCGCGCCCGTAGCTGCCCGCTTCCGAGCGAAAGCACGGCGTGTGCGCCGTCATCTTGATCGGCAACTGGTCCAGTGCCACAATCTCGTCGCGCACCAGATTGGTCAGCGTCACTTCCGACGTGGGAATCAGGTAGAAGGTCTCGCCCTCGCCTTCCGCGCCGCCTTTTTTGACCGAGAACAGGTCCGCTTCGAACTTGGGCAACTGGCCCGTGCCGCGCAGCGAATCGGCGTTGACCATGTAGGGCGTATAGCATTCGGTGTAACCGTGCTCACCCGTGTGGGTATTGAGCATGTACTGGGCCAGCGCACGGTGCAGACGGGCGATGCCGCCTTTCATCACCGAAAAGCGCGAACCGGTCAATTTGGTGGCCACATCGAAGTCCAGGCCCAGCGCGCCGCCCACGTCGACATGGTCGCGCACCTCAAACTCGAAAGCGCGTGGCGTGCCAACTTTACGCAGCTCCACATTGCCCGCTTCGTCGCTGCCCACCGGTACCGACGGGTGCGGCAGGTTCGGCACCGCCACCATGAAGTCAGCCAGCTTGAGCTGCACCGCCGCCAAGGCGTGTTCGTCGGCCTTGAGCGCGTCGCCCAGGCCGGCCACGTCGGCCATCACGGCGGAAGTGTCTTCGCCCTTGCCCTTGAGCATGCCGATCTGCTTGGACAGCGTGTTGCGCTTGCCCTGCAATTCCTCGGTGCGGGTCTGGATCGTCTTGCGTTCGGTCTCGAGGGCGTTGAAACCGGCCACGTCGAGCTGGAACTTGCGCGTTGCGAGGCGCGCGGCGACGTTGTCGATGTCTTTGCGGAGCAGCTGAATGTCTATCATTGGATGGATTGGCGCTATATCGAAAACGCAATTGTACCAAGCCAAGAGGCATTGCTCGCGAGTTTTGCACGTAATCGGCGGCGCGCAAGGCGCTCGATCGGGTGGCAACGCTCATTGCCGGATTGCGGCGCCCGCGCGGGGGCTCGTCGTCAATCGGGGCAGCGGGTCAAACAGGTGCTGCAAATTAGTTCGTTTGGGCTTTCTCGGCGGCGCTCAGGCGCTTGCCGGTGATGACCACAACCTGCATCTTGGCGTCGCTGATGGCGGCCGTCAGTTGTGCGTTTTTGCTGGCGTGGAAGGTTGGCACGCCGGCCGTCGCGAAGCTCATTGCCGTCACCAATACGGTGGTTGCGACGAAGATGATTTCCATGTTTTTAAGGATGTTCATGATGTTTTCCGTTTCTTCTATCGAGTTGGTATGGTGCTACTTTACCCACTCGGTCCAAGCGCGGCCACCGACTTGCGACGAAGCGCAGAAAGGCCGGCACAGGCCGCAAAAAACGTCGCCTGAAGGTGCGCGCGCGGCGTTCGAAGCGCGCTTGAGGCGCTGCGCACATCGATTGGCAGCCGGGCAAGGCAAGCCTGGCGCACGCCCGGCCACCGAAGCTCGCTGGTTGCGACGCGCGGCCACCGATGCGAGCTGTTTGCGACGCGCGGCCACCGATGCTCGCTGACTGCAGCGCGCCGCCCAGACGGTCGGCGCCGCCTGCTGCCGGGCTATTTCTGGCGCGCGTGCTCGTCCAGGCTGCGCAACCAGGCCAGCTTGTCGGCGATCTTGCTCTCCAGGCCGCGCGGCACCGGCTCGTACCAGCCCGGCTCGATCATGCCTTCGGGCAGATAGGTTTCGCCCGCCGCGTAGGCGTTCGGCTCGTCGTGCGCATAGCGGTATTCGTGGCCGTAACCGAGCTCCTTCATCAGCTTGGTCGGCGCATTGCGCAGGTGCACCGGCACTTCGCGCGACTTGTCCTTTTTGACGAAGGCCACCGCACGGTTGTAGGCGTTGTAGCCGGCATTGCTTTTTGCCGCGATCGCCAGGTAGATCACCGCCTGGCCCAGCGCCAGCTCGCCTTCGGGCGAACCGAGCCGCTCGTAGGTGGCGGCGGCGTCATTGGCGATTTGAATGGCGCGCGGGTCGGCGATGCCGATGTCTTCCCAGGCCATGCGCACGATGCGGCGCATCAGGTATTGCGGATCGGCGCCGCCGTCGAGCATGCGGCACAGCCAGTACAGCGCCGCGTCCGGGTGCGAGCCGCGCACCGATTTATGCAGCGCGGAAATCTGATCATAAAAATTGTCGCCGCCCTTGTCGAAGCGGCGCGAGTTCAGCGTCAGCGCGTTGTCGACAAACTCGCCACTGATGTGCGTGATGTTCGACGCCTGCGCCGAGGTGCCCGTTTGCTCCAGCAGATTGAGGAAGCGACGCGCGTCGCCATCGGCGTAACCGATCAAGGTGGCCACGGCCACGTCGTCAAACGTCAGGTGGCTGAGCACGCGCTCGCGCGCGCGCGCCAGCAGTTGCAGCAACTCGGCGTCGGACAGCGCTTTCAATACATATACCTGGGCGCGCGAGAGCAGCGCCGAGTTCACTTCGAACGAGGGGTTTTCGGTGGTGGCGCCGATCAGCGTGACCAGGCCGGACTCGACGAACGGCAGCAGCGCATCCTGCTGCGACTTGTTGAAGCGATGAATCTCGTCGATGAACAGTATCGTGTGCTTGCCCGCCTGCAGATAATGTTCGGCCTGTTCGACTGCCGCGCGGATGTCTTTCACGCCCGACAGCACCGCCGACAGGGCGATGAATTCGCAGCCGAAGGCGCGCGCCGTCAAGCGCGCCATCGACGTTTTGCCCACGCCGGGCGGCCCCCACAAGATCATCGAGTGCACCTTGCCGGACTTGAACACCAAACGTAAGGGCTTGCCCTCGCCCAGCAAATGGCTTTGCCCGATCATCTCGTCGATGGTGGTCGGGCGCAGCGCCTCGGCCAGCGGCGGCAGCGGTTCGGTTTTGAACAGATCATCCACGGCGTGGCCCCCTGGGTAACAGCATGGCGAAGCTTGGGGTGCGGACGGGGATGGTCATCGGTGGAAACGAGCAGAGTCGTGCGTTGCAAAAGCGCATAGTCTAGCGCATGCGCTGGCGTGGCGTTGAAGGTCAGACCGTGCGCGCCCTCGGCAGTTCCGCCAGCTTACTTGCGCGCCGGCGCAGACGCCCCCGGCAAGGCTTCGCTGTTAAATACGTCGGCACCCTTGGGCATGACGAACTTGAACTGGTTCGCCGCCAGGTTCGGATTGCGCTCGAACTTCTTGAACGCCAGTATCGACACCTGGCCGAACGAATCGCGCAACTCCATCGCCTCGGGCACGCCATTGCGCAGGCCGATGCTGATTTGGTCAAACGTCGTCTCTTTGGCCTTCGGCGTCGCCTGCAGCCACTCCAGACCGTCGCGCGTGCCCGCTTCGCTGAGCGTGAAATTCTTGTCGAGGTCGTTGCTACCAAACAGGATCGCCGCCGGCGACGAGCCCAGCGCGTCGCCCAGCTTCTTCACCGTGACCTGGTTCAGGTCTTTGTCGAAGATATACAGCTGGTCGCCATCGGCCTGCAACACCTGCTCGTAGGGCTTGGCGTAGCTCCAGATGAACTTGCCGGGACGGGCAAACACAAACGTGCCGCTCGACAGGCCCGACGCCTTCGCGCTGGCGTCCGACTTCTTCACCATGCGCTGGGTGAACTCGCCGCGCGCGGCGTGGGTGCCGGCGACAAAAGCCTTGAATTGCTCCAGCGCGCTGGCCTGCACCGCGCCGGCGATCAGCATGCCGGCCACGGCCAGCGCTGTCGTCATCTTGCCAAATTTGATCATCGTTAATCCTGTTCTTATTCTGCTTGCGTGACCGGCACCAGGATATCCCGGTTACCATTCGATTGCATGGTGGACACCACGCCGCTGTTTTCCATCTGTTCGAGCAGACGCGCGGCGCGGTTGTAGCCGATGCGCAGGTGACGCTGCACCAGCGAAATCGAGGCGCGGCGGTTTTTCAGCACCACCGCGACGGCCTGGTCGTACAGGGCATCGGCTTCGCCGCCACCCTCGCCGGCCGGCATGCCGTCGGCGCCGCCGCCGGAACCATCTTCCAGCGTGCCGCCTTCGAGGATGCCTTCGATATAGTTCGGCTCGCCCTGCGCCTTCAAATGTTTGACGACCCGGTGCACTTCTTCGTCGGACACGAAGGCGCCGTGCACGCGCACCGGCAGGCCGGTGCCCGGCGGCATGTACAGCATGTCGCCCATGCCCAGCAGCGCCTCGGCGCCCATCTGGTCGAGAATGGTGCGCGAGTCGATTTTGGACGACACCTGGAACGCGATGCGGGTCGGGATGTTGGCCTTGATCAGGCCGGTGATCACATCGACCGACGGACGTTGGGTCGCCAGGATCAGGTGCAGGCCAGCCGCACGCGCCTTTTGCGCGATACGGGCGATCAGCTCTTCAACTTTTTTACCGCCCACCATCATCAGGTCGGCCAGCTCGTCAATGATGATGACGATGGTGGGCAGTTTTTCCAGCGGCTCGGGCGAGTCCGGCGTCAGGCTGAACGGATTCGGGATGTGCTCTTCGCGCTTTTGCGCCTCGGCGATCTTGGTGTTGTAGCCGGCCAGGTTACGCACCCCCAGCTTGCTCATCAATTTATAGCGCCGCTCCATCTCGTTGACGGCCCAGTTCAGCGCGTGGCCGGCCTGGCGCATGTCCGTCACCACGGGCGCGAGCAGATGGGGAATGCCTTCGTAGACGGACATCTCGAGCATCTTCGGATCGATCAGGATCAGGCGCACATCGTCCGGATCGGATTTGTACAGCAGCGACAGGATGGTGGCATTAATGCCCACCGATTTACCCGAACCGGTGGTGCCGGCCACCAGCAAATGGGGCATCTTGGCCAGATCGGCCACCACTGGCTTGCCGGCAATGTCCTTGCCCAGCGCAATGGTCAGGCTCGACGAACTGTCGTTGTAGACCTTCGAGCCGAGGATTTCCGTCAGGCGCACGATCTGGCGCTTCGGATTGGGCAACTCGAGCGCCATGAAATTTTTGCCGGGGATGGTTTCGACGACCCGGATCGAGGTCAGCGACAGCGAACGGGCCAGGTCGCGCGCCAGGCCGACGATCTGGCTGCCCTTGACGCCGGTGGCCGGCTCGATTTCGTAACGCGTCACCACCGGGCCGGGATAGGCGGCCACGACTTTCGCGTCGACGCCAAAGTCGGACAGTTTTTTCTCGATCAGGCGGCTGGTAAATTCCAGCGTCTCGACCGACACGGTTTCCTGCACGGCGGCCGGCTCGTCGAGCAGCGACAGCGGCGGCAAGGTCGAGTCGCCCGGCAGGTCGCGGAACAGCACGGCCTGCTTTTCCTTCTCGACGCGCTCGGACTTGACCACGGTGACGATTTGCGGCTCGATCTTGATGGTCGGCGCAGCCACGTGCTTTTCGACATGCTTGGCGCGCTCAATCACCACTACCTCGTCGCGCTTGACGGCGGCCACCTCGCCCTGGCGGCGATCCTGGCGGTCGTCGTAGCGGGTGCGGAACCAGTCGAACACGGACTCGATGGCGCCGCCGATGCGCTCGGCCACAGCCATCCACGAGACGTGAAAGAACAGGCTGAAACCGAGCCCGAACAGCAGCAGCAACAGCATCGTCGCACCCGTGAAGCCGAACGCGACGCTGGCCGCGTGGCCGATCAACTGGCCCAGCACGCCACCCGGCGCGCGCGGCAGCGACACATGCAGCGTGTACATGCGCAGGTATTCAAGCCCGACGCTGCCGATAAACAGCAGCACAAAGCCGACCCAGCGGATGATCGGTTCCTGGTGGTGCTCGGGATCGTCCTCTTTTTCGAGCACGAACTTCTTGGTCAGCTGGCGGTAGCCCTTCCACACCAGGCGCAGAAAGCAAAAGCACCACCACCAGGCCGAGAAACCGAAGATAAACAGCATCAGGTCGGCCATCCAGGCGCCCGCGCGTCCGCCCAGGTTGGCCACCTTGGGCACCACGTTGGCGTGCGACCAGCCCGGATCGGCCTTGTTATAGCTGAGCAAAATCATCACAAAATACAGGCACAGCGCGGCCAGCGCGATCCAGCGCGCCTCCGACAGCAGGCGCACCAGCCGATTCGGCAGCGGCTGGCGTTCAACGGTCTTGCGGGTATAGCTGGAGGTGGGTGGTTGGCTAGTCTTAGTCATACTTTATGAAACATTGCTGCATTATTCTGTTGAGCCTGCAAATATAGGCGCGAAGCAAACATTCTAAGCCATATCGTGGCGGGTGGCTCCACGATTCAACGCCATCGTCCGCTTCGCTTATAATCTTGCCTGCACGGTCCGGCTCGCGGTCCCCTTGCGCCTGCCCCGTTCGCCCCCAGTTTCCTTAGACTCAACACTCAGAAGACACCACGCCATGACCACTACCAAACACGCCCGCGTCCTCATCCTCGGTTCCGGCCCCGCCGGCTACAGCGCAGCGGTGTACGCCGCGCGCGCCAACTTGAATCCTGTGCTGGTCACGGGCGTCGAGCAAGGCGGCCAACTGATGACCACGACCGACGTCGAGAACTGGCCGGCCGATCCGCTGGGCGTGCAAGGTCCCGAGCTGATGCAGCGTTTTCTGCAGCATGCCGAGCGCTTCAACACCGACATCGTATTCGACCATATCCACACGGCCAAGCTGACCGAAAAGCCGATCCGCCTGATCGGCGACAGCGCCGAATACACCTGCGACGCGCTGATCATCTCGACCGGCGCCTCGGCCCAGTACCTCGGCCTGGAGTCGGAAACGGCCTTCATGGGTCGCGGCGTGTCCGCCTGCGCCACCTGCGACGGCTTCTTTTACCGTGGCCAGGAAGTGGCCGTGGTCGGTGGCGGCAACACCGCCGTCGAGGAAGCGCTGTATCTGTCGAACATCGCCACCAAGGTCACCATCATTCACCGGCGCGACAAGTTCCGCGCCGAGCCTATCCTGATCGACCGTCTGAACGCCAAGGCCGCCGAAGGCAAGATCGTCATCAAGTACAACCACACGCTCGACGAAGTGGTCGGCAATGAAGGCGGCGTCACCGGCGTGAACATCAAGTCGACCGTCGACGGCGCAATCACGCCGCTGACCGTGCACGGCCTGTTCGTGGCGATCGGCCACAAGCCCAACACCGACATCTTCGAAGGCCAGTTGGACATGCACAACGGCTACATCAAGACCAGGACGGGCCTCGAAGGCATGGCCACGGCCACCAACATCGAGGGCGTGTTCGCCGCCGGCGACGTGCAAGATCATATCTACCGCCAGGCCATCACCAGCGCCGGCACCGGCTGCATGGCTGCGCTGGACGCCCAGCGTTACCTGGAAAGCCTGGAAGACTGAGCTCGCCAATGGCAACCATGAAAGACTTCGCCGACCTGAAGTCCTTGCGCAGCACGCTCAAGGACCAGGAGCAGGCGCGCGCCGTCGAGAAGGCCGAGCGCGAAAAGAAAGCCCGCGTCAGCGCGCACGAGGCCGACCTGTTCAAGTTCAGCGTGGGCAAGGTCAAGCCGATGCCGGTGCAAAACAAGCTCGCGCCGTTCGCGCCGGCGCCGCTGCCGGTGGCCGCGCCGCGTCCGGCCGACGACGATGTGGCGGCGGTCCTGCGCGAATCGCTGTCGGACCAGTTCGACGTCGAACACTTGCTCGACGACGAACCGACCGTGTCCTACACCAGAAGCGGCGTGGGCAGCGACGTCGTCAAGAAGATGCGCAAGGGTCACTGGCCGATCCAGGACGAGCTGGACTTGCACGGCATGCGGCGCGACACGGCGCGCGAGGAAATCGGCGACTTCCTGTATCACTGCGGCAAACGCCAGCTGCGCTGCGTGCGCGTCATCTACGGCAAGGGCTTCGGTTCGGCCGGCGGCGAACCGGTGTTGCGCTCGATGGTGCATAGCTGGCTCGAGCAGAAGCCCGAAGTGATCGCCTTCTGCGTGGCCAACGCGCGCGACGGCGGACACGGCGCCCTGGTGGTGCTGCTCAAAGCGGCGCTGCTGGACCAGTTGCGCTAGCGGCCGACCCGCACCCCGCGACGGCGTCCAAGGCGGCGCCGTCGCGGAGTCTGCCGCGATGCCGGCAACGGCGCCATCATTTCCCAAGCGCACCAACTGTCCGTCGTCGCTAGCCGACAAATGAAGCGTGCGACACCCTTCTTCGTTTGGCCGTGGCGTGTTAACCTACGACCATGCATCCCCTCATCACCCCCTCCCCCACGACCCTGATCAAGTTCATCGAAATCATCGCCATTTTGGTCGGTGCGTTTTCCGGCTTCATCGAAGCGCGCCGCAAACGCATGGACCTGGTCGGCGTGTTCACGGTGGCCTTCATCACCGCGTTTGGCGGGGGCACGCTGCGCGATATCCTGCTCGACAAGCGCCCCTTGTTCTGGGTGATCCACCAGGAATACGCGATCCTGATCTTCGTGCTGGCCCTGATCGCCTCACCGCTGATTCGCACACTGCGCCAGATTGTCTCGGAGCGCCTGATCGTGGTGGCCGACGCGATCGGGCTGGGCTTGTTTTCGATCGCCGGCGTGGCCTCGGCACTGGACGCGCAGATGCCGATCTTCATCGCCTCGATGATGGGCGTGATCACCGGCATCTTCGGCGGCGTGCTGCGCGACATCGTCTGCAACGAGGTGCCGATGGTGTTTCGCGACGGCAAACCGTACGCGATCTGTGCCTTTGTCGGCAGCTGGATGTACCTGCTGATGAAAAAGAATGGCATACCGGCCGATTTTTCGCTGTGGTCCAGCGCGACGGTGATCACCGGACTGCGCCTGCTGAGCTGGAAGTTCGACATGCGCCTGGGCCGCTGACACGACGCGCTGCCCGCATGGCGCAAACGCCCGACGTCAAGTGCGCTTCATGCAGTGTTTTCCGCCGTTGACGCCCCGCTCAGCGTCGCTCAGGTTCCCGCGCCTTGTCGACGGCGCACGCGCCCCCCAACTGCGCACGATGATGAAACAGAAACTGAACTGGAAGCGGCCGCTATTTTTCTTGTTGCTGCCGATCTTCCTCGTGATGATCTTTCTCGGCTTCCCGCTGCCCGTGGCGCCGCCGCCTGCGACCATGGTCAAACAGGAGCAATCGATGCCGGAGCACAAACGCAAGAAGCGCAACAAGGCACACTTTTAGCGCTGCGAAAGGGAATCCGGCGGCGCGCTTTTCCCGCGCAGCGACCGCGATCTGTCCTGGCGGGCCGGCACGCATATCGGCGGCAGAAACGACAATCGCGCCGATATGATCGGCGCGATTTGTATTTTTAAGCGTCTGTCAGTGTCGAACATTCTGGCGGCGCAGGACGGTACGCCATCCGCGCCGCAGACATCCCATTGATCGGGATGGGTCGCGTTCAGCGATAGAAGACTTCGACCTTGCCTTTAATTTTGATCAGCATCGGATTGCCCTTGCGATCGAGTGCTTTGCCTGCGGGTACGCGCACCCAGCCTTCGCTGATGCAATATTCTTCAACATCCAAACGTTCTTTGTCGTTGAATTTGATGCCAACCTCGTGGTCGAACACGGCTGCGACGTGGAAAGGGCTGCGTGGATCGACCGACAGGCGGTCAGGCAATGGGGGGAGTGTGGTGGTATCGTTCATGGGCGACAATTATCCTCCAGAATCGCGATCAGTACAACGCCCGATCGCCTGTCGGCACCGCCAGCGCTGACCAAGCGTCGTCGGAGAGGCGTCAATTGAGGGCGAAACGCGCCAGCGTGCACCATGGACGTGTTGCACAGTGGCGGGTCAGCGCTTGCCAGCGCCATCGTTGCCAGGCATGAGCGAGATCAATACAAGCATGATTTCTTCGATACCGGGCGCGCGAGCGACGACACTGAAACAGGGCACGTTCCAAGTGTGGGCGTGGGTTCGGACGTCGTCAATCTTATTGGAGATATCATGCAAGCTTCCAAATTTCACTTGATAAAACTAGCGGCATTGATAGCCGCCAGCGCCATCGTGAGCGCCTGTTCAACGACGGCGACGTCAACCGTCACATCGACCTCAGCGCCAGTGGCCGACGCGCAAAAACAAATCGAACACGATGTCAATGCGACGCTCGAGCGCCTGTATTCGACCGCGCCGGACTCGCGCGAACTGATCAAAAAAGCCAATGGCGTGCTGGTCTTTCCGAATGTGATCGCAGCCGGCTACGTGATCGGCGGCCAATACGGCGATGGCCAGTTACGCGTGCACGGGCGAACCGCCGGCAACTACAACCTCGCCTCGCTGTCCGTCGGCCTGCAGATCGGTGCGCAATCGAAGGCTGTCGTCCTGCTGTTCATGACCCAGGAGGCGCTCGACAAGTTTCGCCAGAGCGAAGGCTGGGCGGCCGGCGCCGATGCATCGGTAGCGGTGTTGAAGGTCGGGGTAAATGGCGCGATCGACGTCAATTCCACGTCCGGACCAGTACTGGCCTTCGTGCTGACCAACGCCGGCCTGATGGCAAACCTGACGCTGGAAGGCACCAAAATTTCGCGCGTGCATTGATCGCTGGGCGCGCGGTTGGACGCTGGACAAGCCACCGCACGCAAGCGCGCGGGCGGCGCGTAGCGGCACGCGCGCAGCATCACCTCAGCACGAAGGCGCTTGCCACCGCATGGGGCGCAGTCCTCCCC
The DNA here is from genome assembly GCA_038207625.1 of Burkholderiales bacterium. Classification (GTDB taxonomy): domain Bacteria; phylum Pseudomonadota; class Gammaproteobacteria; order Burkholderiales; family Burkholderiaceae_D; genus JBBQZO01. The sequence goes on from JBBQZO010000044.1 coordinate 35,860, forward strand.
ATGCCTTATTATCGCCAATGCGAAGGTTTGATGATAAAGTACCAAGTTCATCCAACACTCCCCTGCCCGGGCCTTGCCACGTATCAGTCCTAAGCGCTTGCCCGGCATGCATGTGCCGCGCCTTGGACGCGCTGTCCGTGGCGGCGCGGCGGGGGCGGCACACCCTTTCTTTAGGCATCGCAATCGCATGACTCCCTCATCAACAACCGACGCGCAGGATCGGATCGTCAGCTTCTTGCTCGACATTGGCATTTGCGTGCGCGAGCAGCAGCTCCCCGAAGCGGCTTTTTTGCCCGGCATCGCTATCGAGAATGGCGGATTGGTGCTGGACCGCGCAGCGAACACCTGGCCGGGCGATATGCTCCATGAAGCCGGCCACCTGGCGGTGCTGCCGGCATCGATACGCCCGCTGGTCAACGGTGACCTGCCCGATGACTTGGCCGCGCCTTACGCCGGCGAGGTGGAGGCGACCGCCTGGGCGTGGGCGGCGCTGATGGCGATCGGCTTGCCCCCGGAGGTTCTGTTCCACGAGGGGGGCTATAAAGGCAAATCGGCCGGCCTGATCTTTACGTTTGGCATGGGCCTGTACCCCGGCGCGGCGGGCTTGGCGTCGGCCGGCATGACCGCAACGCAGGCCGACATTCAGCTTGGCGTAGCCCAGCCCTATCCCGCCATGCTGCGCTGGTTGCGCGCCTAGACAGCGACCCGCACTGTCGCAAAGTGACCAGCAAGCGCGACGCTCATGCACACAAACGCGTGGCGCGTCCGCCGGCATCGCAACGCCTGGCCCGAATCGGTACAGCTTGAGCGGCATGCCAAAGGCCGGATCGATCAGCACCGAAAACGTCGGCACATGCACATCGGGAACGCTCGGAAGCTGGATGATCAACGTGCTTGTTTGCGGCACGCGGGTGCGCCACACCGACATGCTCACGTGTTGCGGCCGCAGCCCTAGGGGCGAGTTCTGGAACATCGCCGTCTTCGCATCGCGCAGCGGTTTGTTCAGCGCCGCCTGACTACTCATGCCGCTGCGCATCTGCGCCTCGATGTCGCTCTTGCTGACGAACAGCCCAACGATCACATCCGGCCCGGGCAAGTCGATGGCGATCTCTCCGACGCTCACCTCGATCACCTCGATCACCTGGTTCAGATCGGCCGACGTCGAGCCGACCACGTAGGCCTCGAACTTCACGGCGCCGGCGCTTTTTGACGCACCGATGCTGAGTCGATCCGACAAGATCGATGCGCGCAGCGTGTCAAGCTTGCGCGAGGTGCGCAGCGGCTTCAGGTCGGCATTGATCTGCGCCTGGGTCTGTCCCAGCGCGTTCGGACCCTGGGCCTTGAAGACAAAAATGTCGCGCACCTGCGCCTGTGTTGAGGCGGAGACACACATCGCCGCCGCAATCCGCGCATCCGGCAGTGATTCCATCATCACAAGAATTAATGATTAAAATGCCACCACCAACAATGGCAAATCAGTCGCAATTTAACATTGCGGCATTAATGGCATCCTGAAAGCACGTCAGCCGCCGGCCATACTGGGGCGCGATCGATCATCGACGCGACACGCACACTGTGGTTTTTGCGGCCCGTTGAAGGTTCGACAGCGGGGATCTGAGTCCCCTCGCCTGCCATGCACAGTGAACCATCGGCTGATTTGTTCATGCCAGATCATCTGAATGGTCCGACCACGCTGCCCTCGATAGCGCTGCCACCGTGCAGCGCGCGCCGACGCCGAACAACTGGCGCAGGCCATCGCGCAGCGCTGTCGACTACACCGCGTCCGAACCTGTTTCGCCGGTGCGGATGCGCACCACTTGCTCGACGTTGGTGACGAAAATCTTGCCGTCGCCGATCTTGCCGGTGCGCGCAGCTTTGATGATCGCGTCCACGACCGAGTCGGTCATGGCGTCATCG
>JBBQZO010000045.1:0-34560 GCA_038207625.1 Burkholderiales bacterium
GCAGGAGGAAGAGTATGCAGCGTTTCGGCCATTTCGTCAACCCCTGAGTTTTGCTGCCCGGCTCTTTCGAACCATCCCCACCGTGCCGCAACTACTTGATTTCGCTGCTGTTTCAGCGGGGAGGCGAACTATAGCAAAGGCTGCGGCGCTTGGCGAGGATTTTCTCGCGGGAAGTCATAAATTCCATATGTGCTATCTTATTTCGGCGAAAAATTGCCAATTGACTACCCAAAACGGACTAATCCTCATGAACCTGCCGCTCATTACCCCGACCGTGGACGCCGCGCTTTCCGTGCAACTGGAGAACGCAATCAACAACAAGACCAAGCCACTGGGCAGTTTGGGCATACTTGAGAGCATTGGTCGGCAGATCGGGTTAATCCAGCAAACAAGCCAACCATCCCTCAATGACCCTGCCATCCTAGTGTTTGCTGGTGATCACGGCGTCGTGGCGGAAGGTATCTCGGCCTACCCCCAAAGTGTGACGTGGCAAATGGTCGAAAATTTTCTGGCGCAAGGCGCGGCGATCAATGTGTTCGCGCGCCAGAATGCCTGCGACCTGCACATCATCGATGCAGGCGTAAATCATTCGTTCGGCCCGCGCGCAGGACTGCTCGATCGCAAGATCGGCCCGGGAACGCGCAATTTCGCCCACGACGCAGCGATGACGCATGGGCAGTGCGCGCTGGCGCTCCAACACGGCATGGACCTGGTGGCCGCGCTGGACGGCAACGTCATCGGATTTGGCGAAATGGGGATTGGCAACACGACCTCAGCTGCAGCATTGATGCATAAGCTTGCCAAGCTTCCGGTGTCGGACTGCGTGGGCGCCGGCACCGGCTTGTCGCGCGATGGCATCCTGCACAAGCAGCACGTGATCGAGGCGGCTGTTGAACGCCACGCATCGGCGCAGGCGCCGCTGGAGATTCTGGCCACGTTTGGCGGATTTGAAATCGCGATGATGGTTGGTGCGATGCTCAAGGCGGCGGAACGGCGCAAGGTTCTGCTGATCGACGGTTTCATCGTGACCAGCGCCTTGCTGGTCGCCGCACGTCTGCAGCCGGCGATCCTGGACTACTGCATTTTCTCGCACTGCTCGGATGAGAATGGCCACCAGGCGATGCTGGCGCATCTTGACGTGCGCCCTCTGCTGCAACTGGATCTGCGCCTGGGCGAAGGCACCGGCTGCGCACTGGCCATGCCGCTGTTGCACGCGGCGGTCAATTTCATGCGTGAGATGGCGACCTTTGCATCGGCTCAGGTCAGCGAAAAATCGCACTGAAGGAGTGCCCATGACACAAGCGTCCAGCCTGATCGGGGCCTGCACGTATCAATGCAGGCTGTTTTTCGTCGCCCTGCAGTTTTTCACGCGCTTGCCGATCCCGCGCTGGGTGGGCTTCGAAGCACCGTGGCTGCAGCACGCGGCGCGCTACTTTCCGCTGGTCGGTGTCGTGGTCGGGGCGATCACCGCCGGCGCGTACGCGGCGACGGCCTGGTTCTGGCCCGCGCCGGTGGCTGCGTTGCTGTCGACGGCGGCGGGCATCTACGCCACCGGCGCATTCCATGAGGACGGTTTCGCCGATACCTGCGATGGCCTGGGCGGCGGACTGACTGCCGCGCGCGCGCTGGAGATCATGAAGGACTCGCGCATTGGCGCGTACGGCGCGATCGGCATGGCGCTGCTGCTCGCGATCAAATGCACCACGTTGGCGATGATGCCTGCGGCGACTGCTTGCGCCGCGCTACTGCTGGCGCACCCGGTGTCGCGCTTGGCGGCAACGGCGCTGATCTGGCGCCTTTCCTATGTGCGCGCGGAGGGCAAGGCCAAGCCGCTGGCCCAGCACATGTCGGGCGCCGAATTTGCGATCGCGACATGCTGCACGCTGATTCCGGCGCTGGTGTTGGGCGCGGTTGGCGCGCTGCCGTGGCCCACGCTGGGCGCCGCCATGTTCGCGGCCGGCTTCGCCGCGCTGTGGTTCGCGCGCCTGTTCGTGCGCCGCATCGGCGGCTACACCGGCGACTGCCTGGGCGCGGTGCAGCAACTGGCGGAAGTGGCGATCTATCTGTGCGTGCTGCCCGTCGGCGCACACGGCGCCTGGCACTAACGGGACCGTCCGATGCGCTTGATCCTGGTGCGTCATCCCCGCCCCGCGCTTGCGCCGGGCATCTGCTACGGCCGCAGCGATGTGGCGGTGAGCGCCGACGAACAGGCGCGCGTGCTGCAAGCGCTGCTGCGCATGCTGCCCTCCCACACCCCGCTGATCACCAGCCCCTTGCAGCGTTGCGCCGCGCTGGCAGCGAGCTTGCACGGCGCGCTCGCCAGCCCGTCGCTGCGGGTCGATGAGCGGCTGGTCGAACTCGATTTCGGCACGTGGGAACTGCGCGCATGGAACGACATCGCGCGCGCCGAGGTCGACGCGTGGGCCGCCGACGTCGCGCAATATCGCCCTGGCGGCGGCGAGAGCGTCACCGATGCGGCGCGCCGCGTCGCGCTGGCCTATGCCGATTTGCAGCGTCTGCAAGCGCCCTGCGCAATCGTGGTTTGCCATGCTGGCACGATGCGTCTGATGGCGGAACGTCATCGCGGCTTGGACCTCGCGCAGATGGTGCTTGCTGCGGCCGGCGCGGCGCACGCGATCGACTATGGCGCCACGCTAACGCTCGACATCTGAGGCGTTCGGCGCGCGACGCCGGTTGCTCAAATTGCACGAGGCCGTATAATGGCCGGGTTTTGGTGCCCGCACACATGCCCATGTGTGCAGTTAAACGGGAAACACGAGGCCGCTCCAACGGCTAACGTGTGCTGCCCCCGCAACGGTAAACAAGCGTCACCGCGAAGGTGACGAGCTGTCTCGAACAACCACTGTGCTTTGCATGGGAAGGTGAGACGGTTTGACTTGCTAGCCCGGATACCGGCCAGGACAGGTGGAAGTGTGCGGACGGGGATGTTCGCGATACGAACCAGCCATGTCCGCTTGCGGCCACGTCCTTCTTCGATCGTTTTTCAGTCCCGCACTTCTGTTCAATCTGGCCCACGGGGACGTCGGCTGGTTGCCCTTTTCTGAAAAACTTTGTCATGACCTTTCCTGTTTCATTGCACGCGAGCGGCGCCTCGTTGGCGCTAGCCATGCTGTCGTCGTCCGCGTTGGCGCAAACCACGCTCCCACAAACCCTCGCCGCAGTCATCGTTACCGCCAGCCGCACACCGCAACTGGCCACCGATGTGCTCAGCGACGTTGTCTCCCTCTCCAGCGCGCAGATCGCCGCCTCCAGCCAGCAGTCGTTGATCGACTTGCTGCAAGCGCAGCGCGGGGTCGAAGTGACGCGCAACGGCGGGCCCGGTACCGCCTGCTCGGTGCTGCTGCGCGGCGCCGACGGCAAGCACAACATCGTGCTGGTCGACGGCGTGCGGATTGGCTCGTCCACGCTGGGCAGCGCCAACTGGAGCGCGCTGCCATTGTCGAGCATCGACCACATCGAAATCGTGTTCGGCCCTTTGAGCACCCTGTACGGCGCCGACGCGATCGGCGGCGTGGTGCAAATATTCACCAAGCGCGGCGCCGGACCGGCGCGCGTCAGCGCCCTGCTGGAAACGGGCAGCGATGCCACCCGCTCGATGCAGGCCGGAGTCTCGGGTTCGGGCGAAGGCGAGCATAGCCTGAGCTACGCGCTGAACGTCGGCCACGAACACGCCGACGGCTTCTCGGCCACACTGCCGGGCAGTTTTTCGTACAACCCGGATAACGACGGCTACGACAAGGACAGCGCCAGCGGCGAACTGACGCTGGCACTGGCCAAGGGCCACGAGGTGGGCGTGCTGTTTATGCACAGCGACCTGAACGCGCAATACGACAACGGCGCATCAAGCTACGACGTGCGCTCGGCCCAGACCTTGCATAACGTCGGCGTGTTCATGAACAACCAGATCCTGCCCGCCTGGCACAGCCATGTGCAACTGGCGCGCGCGCAGGACAAGTCCGGCACCGACAGCAGCGCCACCGCCAGCGGCAAGAGCCGGATCGAGACTGAGCAGACTGATTTCAACTGGCAGAACGATGTCACGCTGGGCGTCGGCTCGTTGCAGGCGCAACTGGGCTGGCGCAAGGAAAGCGTGCTGTCGAGCTCCACCGCCGCGCTGAACGGCGACCGCAGCACGCGCTCGCTGGCGGCCGCCTACCTGGTCAAGCAGGGCCCCCACCTTGCCAGCGTCAGCGCGCGGGTCGACCACAGCTCGCAATACGGCAGCACCACCACTGGCGCGCTCGGTTACGGCTACCGGATTGACTCGGCGCTGCGTTTCAACACCAGCGCCGGCACCAGCTTCCGCGCGCCCACCTTCAACGAGCTGTACTACCCGGGCTACGGCATCGCCAGCAACAAGCCCGAGCACGGCAAGAATCTCGAAGCCGGCCTGTACTTCGACGACGGCCAGTTGCAGCTAAGTGCGGTGGCCTACCGCAATGCGCTGACCGATCTACTGGTGACGGCCGCCGTGTGCCCGATCGATCCGGCCCACCACACTTACGGCTGCGCCTACAACGTCAACCGCGCGATGCTCACCGGCCTGTCGCTGGAGGCGCGTCGCCAGCTGGGCCAGTTCAATGCACATGCCACGCTCGACCTGCAAAACCCGCACGATCAGACCACCGACAAGCTGTTGGTGCGGCGCGCCAAGCAGCATGGCGTGCTCGGTGTCGACTACGTGGCCGGCACACTGAGCGCGGGCGTCGAGGTGATCGCCTCGGGGCGTCGTTTTGACGACCTGCCCAACAAGGTCACGCTGGGCGGTTACGCGCTGCTGAACCTGACGGCCAACTGGCAGTTTGCGCGCGACTGGTCGCTGCAGGGGCGCTGGGACAACGCCGCCAACAAGCGCTACGAAACGGCGCGTTACTACGCCACCGCCGGTTCGAGCGTGTTCGCCGGTCTGCGCTACGCGATGAAGTAAGACCAGCGGCGCCACCGCGCACTGCGCACGGCGGCGCCGCTCCCGGCTCCACCCAAGCAAAGGCCGCACATGCATTTCCTTTCCCGCTCCATGCGCTTCCGCAGCACGCTGATCGTCGGCCTGCTGATGCTGTGCGCTCTGGGTTGCCTGATTTTCGCCGGCATGCTCGGCTCCATGTCGATCGCGCCGGGCGAGCTGCCCGGCGCGCTGCTTGAACTTGTGCACGGCCACCCCACGACGCTGGCGGCCACGCTGCTCGATTTGCGTCTGTCGCGCGCGCTGATGGCGTTTGTCACTGGCGCCGTGCTGGCACTGGCCGGTGTAATGATGCAGGCGCTGCTGCGCAATCCGCTGGCCGACCCTTACGTGCTAGGCATTTCGGCCGGCGCCTCGGTCGGGGCGCTGGCCGCGCTGCTGTTCATGTGCGCGCTGTGGGCGGTGGACGCGGCCGCGTTCGGCGGCGCGCTGACTATTTCGGTGCTGCTGTACCTGCTGGCGCGGCGCGACCTGCGCGGCGGCAGCGCTGCCGAAGGCGGCAGCTCCCTGCTGCTGCTGACCGGCGTGATTCTGTCCTCGGCCTGCATGGCCTTGGTCACGCTGATGCTGTCGATCGCACCGGAAAGCCGCCTGCGCGGCATGATCTTCTGGATGATCGGCGACCTGTCCGGGGTGCCGCTGCGCCTGCTGCCGTGGCTCGCGCTGGCTGGCGCGCTGGTGTTCGCACTGCGCAGTGCGCGCGCGCTGAACGTGCTCGCGCTGCACGCGGAAAGCGCGGCCACGCTGGGCGTGCGCGTCGGTCCGCTGCGCAAGGGCCTGTTCGTGTGCTCGGCGCTGCTGACCGCCAGCGCCGTCACCAGCGCCGGCAGCATCGGCTTCGTCGGCCTGATTGTCCCGCACGCCTGCCGCTTCGCCTTCGGCCCCGACCATCGCCTTTTGATCCCGGCCGCGACGCTGGCCGGCGGCGCCTTTCTGGTGCTGGCCGACACGCTGGCGCGCACCGTGCTGGCGCCGCAACAACTGCCGGTCGGTGTGCTGACCTCCATGATCGGCGCGCCGATTTTCCTGTACCAGCTGCACCAATTGCGACGCAAACCATGAATCACATACTGAGCACCAGCGCGCTGACGCTGCGGGTCGGCCAACGCACGCTGGTAGAAAATCTGGACTGGCGCGTGCAGGCCGGTGAATGCTGGTGCGTGATCGGGCGCAACGGCGCCGGCAAGAGCACCTTGTTGCGCACGCTGGCCGGCCTGCGCGCGAGCGACGGCGGCACCGTCAACATTGCCGGGCGCGCGCTCGACCAGTGGGAGCCGCAAGCGCTGGCGCGCCAGCGCGCCTTCCTGCCGCAGTCGCGCAGCGATGCCTTCGCCTATCGCGTGCGCGACGCGGTGCTGGCCGCGCGCCACCCATACCAGGGCGGGCGTTATTGGGAAACCGGCGCCGATCAGGACGCGGCGCAGGTGGCGCTGGTAGCCATGCAGGTGGCCCATCTGGGCGAGCGCGACATTCGCAGCCTGTCCGGCGGCGAGCGCCAGCGCGTGGCGATCGCCGCCATGCTGGCGCAGGACACCCCGCTGCTGCTGTTGGACGAGCCGGCCAACGCGCTTGACCTGGCGCACCAGGTCAGCAGCATGAACCTGCTGGCGCGCCTGTGCCGCGAACAGAACAAAACCGTAATCATGATCGGCCACGACCTGAACCTGGCCTACAGCGCGGCCAGCCACGCGCTGCTGCTGATGGGTGACGGCCGCTGGCAACTCGGCCCCGTCGCCGACGCCATGCAGGCGCCGCTGCTGAGCACTTATCTGGGCCATCCGATCGAGTCGATCGCGCATGGCGAACGCACTATTTTCATCCCCACCGAGGAAACCGCATGAACGAACCGAACAGCGCAGAACAGCACGCCATCAACGAACGCCACCGCGTGCGCATGGAGCGTAAAAAAGCCATCATCGACGCCAACATCGCGGCGGCGCAAAAAGAGATCGGCATCATCGTCGTCAATACCGGCAACGGCAAGGGCAAGAGTTCGAGCGGCTTCGGCATGGCGATGCGTGCGATGGGACACGGCATGAAGGTCGGCGTGGTGCAATTCATCAAAGGCGCCATGTCCACCGGCGAGGAAAAATTCCTGCGCCGCTTCCCCGACGAAGTGAGCTTTCACGCGATGGGCGAAGGCTACACCTGGAACACCCAGGACCGTGCACGCGATACCGAAAAAGCGCTGCTGGCATGGGACAAGGTCAAAGAATTTTTGGCCGACCCGAGCGTGGGCGTGGTGCTGCTCGACGAACTGAACATCGCCCTCAAATACCTCTACCTGGATGTGCAGACCGTGATTGACGACCTGCTGGCGCGCCCGCCGATGCAGCACGTGATCATCACCGGACGCGGCGCGCCGCCCGAGCTGATCGAGATCGCCGACACGGTCACCGACATGACGCCGGTCAAGCACGCCTATGCGGCCGGCATCGTCGCGCAAGCGGGGATCGAATGGTGAGCGGCGCCGGCCACGACGTGCGCATCGTGCTGGTGTCGGCGGTCGCGTCCGGCCAGGGCAAGACCACAGTGACGGCCGCGCTGGCGCGCAAGTTGCGCCAGCAAGGCCAGCGCGTGCGCGTGTTCAAAACCGGCCCGGATTTCATCGACCCGATGCTGCTCGAGCGCGCCAGCGGCGCACCAGTATATTCGCTGGACCTGTGGATGGTCGGGCTGGAGCAGTGCCGCAGCCAGCTGTCCGCCGCAGCACGCGACGCGGACGTGATCCTGATCGAAGGCGTGATGGGGCTGTATGACGGCAATCCCTCGTCGGCCGACCTGGCACGTGCGTTCGGTGTGCCGGTGCTGGCCGTGATCGACGCCTCGGCCATGGCGCAGACGGCCGGCGCGCTGGTGCACGGTCTGCGCGACTATGGCCCGGTCGATCTGGCCGGGGTCGTCGCCAACCGGGTCGGCAGCGCCGGCCACGCCGACATGGTGGCGCAGTCGCTGCGCGGCATTGCACTGCTGGCGACACTGCCGCGCCAGAGCGTGGCGCTGCCGGAGCGTCACCTTGGGCTGGTGCTGCCCAACGAAGTGAGCGAACTCGATGCGCTGCTCGACCAACTTGCCGAGCAACTGGTGCTGAACCCTGCCGCGTGGGAAGCCCTGCCGCTCACCCGCATCGCCCACGCCGAAGCGCCCAAGCCGGCAGCGCTGCTGGCGGGCACCACAATCGCGGTGGCGCGCGATGCTGCGTTCGCATTTCTGTATCCGGCCAATCTGGCCTGCCTGCGCGCGCTGGGCGCCACGCTGCAATTTTTCTCGCCGCTGTCCGACGAGGTCATTCCCGCCGAGGCCAGCGCGCTGTACCTGCCGGGCGGCTATCCGGAGCTGCATGCGGCGACGCTGGCGCGCTCGACGCGCTGGCGTGCCTCGGTGCGCGCCGCGCATCACGCCGGCATGCCGATGTTGGCCGAGTGCGGCGGCATGATGGCGCTGGCCGACACGCTCACCGACCAATCGGGCGCCTGCTGGCCGATGGCTGGCGTACTGCCCGGTGCCGTCATCATGCAAACCCGGCTGGCGGGGCTGGGCTCGCAAGGGCTGGTCACCGAACAGGGACCCTTGCGCGGTCACACCTTCCACTATTCGCGCATCGAGACGCCGGTCAAACCAGATGCCGTGACGGTCAAGCATCCGTCCGGCGCCGCCGGCGAAGCGCTGTATCGGGTCGGCTCCTTGCGCGCCTCGTATTTCCACGCCTACTTCGCCTCCAATCCGGCTGCGACGGCGGCGCTGTTCCTGCGCGGCGAACCGGCATGATGCGCACAGTGATACTGGGCGGCGCGCGCTCGGGAAAAAGTGCCTACGCCGAACGGCTGGCCACGGCCTCGGGCAAACGCGTGATCTATGTCGCCACCGCGCGCGCCGGCGATGGCGAAATGGCGCTGCGCATCCGCCACCATCGCGAACGCCGTGCGCCGGCGTGGCGCACCATCGAAGAACCGCTGGCCTTGGGTGACGCGCTACTGGAGTGGTCCGATGCGGACCACGTGATCGTGGTCGACTGTCTCACCTTGTGGTTGTCGAACGTGCTGTTTCCGCACGCCGATGTGCAGCCGGACGACGCGCCGATCCATTTGCCGCCACTGTTTCACGCTCAGCGTCAACGCCTGCTGCACGCGCTGGAACACTGCACGGGCGAGCTGATCCTGGTATCGAACGAAGTGGGCATGGGCATCGTGCCGTTCGGCGCCGTGTCGCGCTGCTTTGCCGACGAGGCGGGCCGACTCAACCAGGCGGTGGCCGCACGGTGCGAGCGCGCCGTGCTGGTCGTGGCCGGCTTGCCGCTGGTGCTCAAGGGCGCGCCGTGCTAGCCGGGCTGTCGATGCCGCAATTGGCGCTGCTGATGGGCGGCGCGCTGTTGCTCGACCTGCTGCTGGGCGAAGCGCGCCGCTGGCATCCGCTGGTCGGCTTTGGCAAGTTGGCACAGGCGCTGGAGCGCCGCCTCAATCGTGGCCGCCACCTGCGTCTGCGCGGCGCCGGCGCCTGGCTGCTGGCAGTGCTGCCGGTCACGCTGCTCGCGGCCGTGGCAATCGGCGCGACCGGCATCCCGACGCATGCGCTGCTGCTGTATATGTGTGTCGGGCTGCGCAGCCTGCGCGAGCACAATCTGCCGATCGCCGCCGCGCTGGCCAGCGGCGATCTGGCGACGGCGCGCGCGCTGACCGCGCGCATCGTCAGCCGCGACACCGCCAACGCCAGCGCCGGCGACCTGGCCAAGGCCAGCACCGAGTCATTGCTTGAAAACGGCAACGACGCGGTGTTTGGAACCTTGTTCTGGTTCCTGCTGGCCGGCGGCGCAGGCGCTGTGCTGTTCCGACTCGCCAATACGCTCGACGCCATGTGGGGCTACCGCACCGCGCGTTTTCTCCACTTCGGCATGCTGGCCGCGCGCATCGACGACGCGCTCAATTTTATTCCAGCGCGCCTGACCGCGCTGTCCTACGTACTGCTGGGCGCGAGCATGGCCGACCGCCGACGCGCGTGGTCGTGCTGGCGCAGTCAGGCACCCGCGTGGAGCAGCCCGAACGCCGGCCCGGTGATGGCCAGCGGCGCCGGCGCGCTCGGACTGGCGCTGGGCGGCGCCGCCATCTACGACGGCGAGATCGAACAACGCCCGCCGCTGGGCTGCGGTCAACCGGCGCGCGCGCAGGACATCGGCCGCGCCTGGCGCCTGATCGCCCGCACCACGGCCTTGTGGCTCGCGCTGTGCGCGGCAGCGGCACTGGCCAGTTATCTCAACGGGGGCGCACATGCTTGAACACGGCGGAAATCTGCGCGCGGCAGCGCTCAAGTACGCGCGTCCCTTGTCCGACTGGCTGGACCTGTCGGCCGGCCTCAACCCGCACTGGTATCCGGTGCCGCCGCTGGACGGCGCCGCCTGGCACCGATTGCCCGAAACCGATCCGGAACTGGCGCAAGCGGCCGCGCGCTACTACGGCGCGCCACAGATGCTGGCCGTGGCCGGCACCCAGGCGGCGATTGCCGCCTTGCCGCGCCTGCGCGCGCCATCGCGCGTGGTAGTGGCCGCGCCGTCGTATGCGGAGCATGCGCACCACTGGGCGCAACACGGGCACACGCTGCGCCAGCTCGCGTATGCCGATCTGGACGGCGCCGTCAGCGAGTGCGACGTGCTGGTAGTGTGCAATCCCAACAACCCGACCGGTGCGGTAGTCGCGCCGCAGCAGTTGCGACTGTGGGCGGCGGCGCTGGCCGCGCGCGGAGGATGGCTGGTCGTCGACGAAGCCTTCGGCGACACCGCGCCCGAATTGAGCGTGGCCGCCTCGAGCGGACAAACCGGCCTGATCGTGCTGCGTTCGCTGGGCAAGTTCTTCGGACTGGCCGGTCTGCGCATGGGGTTTGTCGGCGCCCACCCGGACTTGCTGGACGCGCTGGCCGACCTGCTCGGTCATTGGACCGTCAGCGGTCCCGCGCAAGTGATCGCGCGCGCCGCACTGGATGACCGCGACTGGCAACGGGACATGCACGCTCGCCTTGTCGCGGACAGCGCGCGCCTGATGGCACTGCTGCGCGAAGTGGACATCGCGGCGCATGGCTGCGCGCTGTTTTGCTGGTGGCCCGAGGCGCAGCCGGAAGCATTCGCCCACCACATGGCCGAACGCGGCATCTGGGTGCGCCTGTTTGTCACGGCGGGACGCGGCATCCGCCTCGGCCTGCCGTCAGACCAAGCGAGCTGGCAGCGCCTGACGCTCGCTTTAATTGAATGGAAAAGGAAGCAGCAATGAAAATCGCCATCTGTTTGTTGGCCGGCCTGTTGTGCGGCGCGGCCGGCGCCAGCATCACCGTGCATGACGACGACGGCAAGATCGTCGTCCTGCAAAAGCCAGCCCAGCGCATCATCGCGATGGCGCCGCACGTGACCGAACTGCTGTTTGCGGCCGGCGGCGGCGAGCGCATCGTCGGCGCCGTCAGCTACAGCGACTTTCCCGAAGCGGCCAAGCGCATTGCGCAAATCGGCGACAACCGCGACGTCGACATGGAGCGCGTGATTGCCCTGAAACCGGACTTGATCGTGGTATGGCGTCACGGCAGTTCCGCGCGCCAGATCGAACAATTGCGCACGCTGGGCATTGCGATGTTCCACAGCGAGCCGCGTAAGCTGGAAGACATTCCCGACAGCGTGCTGCGCCTGGGACAGTTGATGGGCACCGATCAGGTTGCGCGGGCGGCGGCGGGCGCATTGAGCGAGCAGCTGGCCATGCTGCGCACCAAATACAGTGCGCGCACGCCGGTGCGCATGTTTTATCAGGTCTGGGACAAACCTCTATATACGCTTAACGGCGCGCACATCGTCAGCGACGCGATGCGCCTGTGCGGCGGCGACAATATCTTCGCGCCGATGAAGGTCACCGCGCCAGTGGTCAGCGTCGAAGCGGTGCTGCAGGAAGACCCGGATGCGATTTTTGGAAGCAGCGAAAAAAGCGCGCGCGACGGCGGCATCAACCTGTGGCGCGCCTATCCGACGATGAAGGCCGTCAAGCAGGACAACCTGTTTACGCTGGACGGCAATCTGCTCAACCGCGCCGGTCCGCGCATGATCGCCGGCACCACCGCCCTGTGCGAGAAACTCGAGCTCGCACGTCAACACAGAAAGAATCAGCCATGAGCCACTATCAACGCATCGCCTGCCTGTCGACCGAATCGGTCGAGACCCTGTACGCGCTGGGCGCCGAAGACTGCATCGCCGGCATTTCCGGCTTCACGATGCGCCCGGCCCGCGCGCGCGAAGAAAAAATCAAGATCAGCGGTTTTTCCTCGTCCAAGCTTGAACGTATCCTGGCCGTCAAGCCGGACCTGGCGATCGGCTTTTGCAATCTGCAAGCGGACATTTGCCGCGACCTGGCACTGGAGGGCATCGAGGTGCATGTGTTTAACCAGCGCAGCGTGGACGGTATCCTGAAGATGATTTCGGTATTGGCCAGCATGGTTCAGCGCGAGCAGGCCGGCGCGGAACTGGTGGCGCAGCTGCAGGCGCAAGTGGATGCGGTGCGTGCGCGCGCGGCGCACTGGACGCGCCGTCCGACCATCTATTTCGAGGAATGGAATGACCCGCTGATGAGCGGCATCGGCTGGGCGGCGGAGCTGATCGGCATCGCCGGCGGCATCGATGCGTTTCCCGAGCTGTCGGTGCATCAAAGCGCCAAGCAGCGCATCATCGCCGATCCGATGGAAGTGGTGCGGCGCGCGCCGGACATCATCATCGGCTCCTGGTGCGGTCGCAAATTTCAGCCCGACACGCTGCGCCAGCGCGACGGCTGGGATGCCATCCCCGCGCTGCAAAACAACATGCTGTTCGAGCTGAAGTCGCCCGACATTCTCTCGCCGGGGCCGTCGGTGATCACCGAAGGCCTGCGCCAGATCAGCGACATGGTCGCCACCTGGCAAGAAGCGCAATGCCCATGAACTATCCGCTGTCCACGCTGATGGTGCAAGGGACGACGTCCGACGCCGGCAAGAGCACGGTGGTGGCCGCGCTGTGCCGACTGCTGCACCGCGAAGGCGTGCGGGTGGTGCCGTTCAAGCCGCAAAACATGGCGCTCAACAGCGCCGTCACCGCCGACGGCGGCGAAATCGGCCGCGCCCAGGCGCTGCAGGCGCGCGCGGCCGGACTGGCACCGCACACCGACATGAACCCGGTGCTGCTCAAACCGTCCAGCAACACGGGCGCGCAGGTGATCATCCACGGCAAAGTGCGCTGCGACATGAACGCGCGCGACTACCAGCAATACAAGAGCGTGGCGATGGCCGCCGTGCTTGAATCGTATGGCCGCCTGGGCGCGCAGTACGACGCCATCATGGTCGAAGGCGCGGGCAGCCCGGCCGAAGTCAATCTGCGCGAACGCGATATCGCCAACATGGGATTTGCCGAAGCGGTCGACTGCCCCGTCGTGCTGGTGGCCGACATCGACCGAGGCGGCGTGTTCGCCCACATCGTCGGTACGCTGGCCTGCTTGTCGGTCAGCGAACGCGCGCGCATTGTCGGCTTCGTCATCAACCGATTTCGCGGCGACATCAGCCTGCTCGAACCGGGCTTGACCTGGCTGGAGCAGCAGACCGGCAAGCCGGTGCTGGCCGTGCTGCCTTACCTGCAAGGCCTGCACCTCGATGCCGAGGACGCGCCCGATGCGCAGCAGAGCGCGCGCGGCAAATTTCGCATTCTGGTGCCGCAACTGCCGCGCCTCAGCAACCACACCGACTTCGACGCCTTGCGCGCCCATCCGGACGTGGACCTGCAACTGGTCGGGTCCGGACAGGCCATAGCACCGGCCGACCTGATCATCCTGCCCGGCAGCAAAAACACCCGCGGCGACCTGGCCTGGCTGATCGCGCAAGGCTGGCCAGGTGCGCTGGCCAAGCACCTGCGCTACGGCGGCAAGGTGATCGGGATTTGCGGCGGCTTTCAGATGCTGGGCAACAGCGTGGCCGATCCATCCGGCATGGAAGGCCCGGCCGGCGTGTCCGACGGACTGGGCCTGCTCGACATCCACACCACCTTGGGCACCGAGAAGCGCCTCGCGCAAGTGAGCGGCCACTGCGCGTTTGCCGATGCATCCGTGCGCGGTTACGAAATCCACATGGGGTGTTCGACGGGCGCGGCCATGTCCCGGCCCGCCTTCCATATAGGCGACGAGCCGGAAGGCGCCATCTCGGCCGATGATCAGATTCTCGGCAGCTACCTGCACGGTCTGTTCGACGCGCCCGACGCCTGCGCCGCGCTGCTGCGCTGGGCCGGCCTGGACAGCGACGCGCGCGTCGACATCGGGCAGTTGCGCGAACACAGCCTGGAGCGCATCGCCGATGCGGCCATTCCGCTGCTAAACGCGTTGAAGGCCTTGCGGCGCTAAACGCTGCTGATGCGCTTCGGCGCAACACCAAAAAAAACGCCGACGGCGAAGTCGGCGTTTTTCCGTGCGCCTGACAGCGTGACTTACTTGCCGCGGCTGGCGCTGATCAGGAAGTTCTGCATGGTCGCCTCGGCCACCGATGCCCACTGGTTCTGATCCTGGCGGAAGCGTTTCCACGGTTCGTAGATCTTCTTGAACTTGGCGTTCTTGCCCGCTTCCTCATCCATCACGTCATGGGCCGCCTTGTAGCAGGCGTTCATGATTTCAGGCGAGAAGGTGCGCAGTTTGACGCCGTTCTTGAGCAGGCGCGCCAACGCGGCCGGGTTCTTGGCATCGTATTCGGCCTGCATCACCACGTGCGCCTCGTAGGATGCCGCTTCGATGGCCGCCTGGTATTCCTTGGGCAGCTTTTCCCATTCCTTGATGTTGATGTAGAACGACAGCTGCGGACCAGCTTCCCACCAGCCCGGCGCGTAGTAATACGGCGCCACTTTGTAAAAACCCAGCTTTTCGTCGTCGTACGGACCGACCCACTCCGCCGCATCGATGGTGCCTTTTTCCAGCGCCGGATAGATGTCGCCACCGGCGAGCTGTTGTGGCACCAGGCCCAGGCGCTCCATCACGCGTCCGGCGAAGCCGCCGATGCGCATCTTGACGCCCTTCATGTCGGCCACGGTGTGGATTTCCTTGCGGAACCAGCCGCCCATTTGGGTGCCCGTATTGCCGCCCATGAAGTTGACGATGCCGTAGCCTTTGAAGAACTCACGTGTCAGTTCGCGCCCGCCACCCTGATCGAACCAGGCCGTTTGCTGACGCGAGGTCAGCCCGAACGGCACCGCGCAGTCGAATGCGAACGTCGGATCCTTGCCAAAATAATAGTACGAGGCGCTGTGCCCCATCTCGACCGTGCCGGCCTGCACCGCGTCCATCACCTGCAAACCGGGGACGATTTCGCCGCCCGCGAACGAACGGATGGTGAACTTGCCGCCGGTCAGTTGCGAGACGCGCTTGGTGAAGGTGTCGGACGCGCCGAAGATGGTGTCTAGCGACTTGGGAAAGCTCGAGGCCAGGCGCCAGCTGATGGTGGGCAGTGCGTCGGCGGCCAGGGCCGGTGCGATGACCGCACTGGTGCCGGCGCCAACGGCCGCTTTTTTAAGGAAGGAACGACGTTCCATATTATTTGTCTCCTGATTAAATGACAGGTAAGCGCATTGTGTAGCACGACACCATGCTGCGCTTAGTGTATTTCCGAGACAGAAACCTTGCAATCAAAATATGCTGCGGCGCCACCGATGGGCGCCGCCCGAGCAGCGATCAGCCGCCCGCCACCACCATGTTCTCGATCAGGATAGAGCCGGTCTGCTTGTTGCCGCGCGTGAGCACGTCGGCGCCGATCGCCACGATCTGCTTGAACATGTCCTTCATGTTGCCGGCGATGGTGATTTCCTCGACCGGATAGGCGATCTCGCCGTTCTCGACCCAGAAACCGGACGCGCCGCGCGAATAGTCGCCCGTCACGTAGTTGGTGCCCTGCCCCATCAGCTCGGTCACCAGCAGGCCGCGCCCCATCTTCTTGATCATCGCCGCGAAGCTGTCGCTGCGGCGGGTTTTGGACGATGTCAGCGTCAGGTTGTGCGAGCCGCCCGCGTTGCCGGTCGTTTGCATACCCAGCTTGCGCGCCGAGTAGGACGACAGGAAATAGCCCTGCACCACGCCGTTCTTGACGACGTCGCGCCGGCTGGTGCGCACCCCCTCCTCGTCGAACGGGGCCGAGCCGACCCCGCCCACCACGTGCGGATCTTCCAGGATCTGCAAATGGGACGGAAACACCTCGGTGCCCAGCGAATCGAGCAGAAAGGTCGACTTGCGGTACAGCGCGCCGCCCGAGGTGGCCTGCACAAAGGCGCCCAGGATGCCGGCCGCCAGCGGCGCCTCGAACAGCACCGGGCAGGTGCGCGTGTCGAGCTTGCGCGCGTTCAGGCGCGCAAGCGCGCGTTCGGCCGCGTAACGCCCGATCGCCTCCGGCTGCGCCATGTCTTTCGGATTGCGCACCGACGAATACCAGTCGTCGCGCTGCATTTTGGCGCCCTTGCCGGCGATCGGCGCGACCGACAGCGTGTGGCGCGAGAACGGATAGCCGCCGATGAAGCCGCGCGAATTAGCCGACACGAAATGCGACTGCTGCACGTGCACGCTGCCGCCTTCGCTGTTGGTGATGCGTGGATCGACGTCGAACGCGGCCTGCTCGGCGCGCTGGGCCAGCGCCACCGCCTCTTCGGTCGAGATCAGCCACGGATAGCACAGCTTCAGGTCGCGCGGCGCCATTTCCAGCATGTCGGCGTCGGCCAGGCCGGCGCAGTCGTCCTCGGCGGTGAAGCAGGCGATGTTGTAGGCCGCCTCGACGGTGGCGCGCAGGGCGCCGGCGGAAAAGTCGGACGTGCTGGCATTGCCGCGCTTGTTGCCGATATAGACGGTCACTCCCATGCCCTTGTCCTTGTTCTGCTCGATCGTCTCGATCTTGCCGCGTCGGACAGACACCGACAGACCGCTCCCCTCGCTGATGTCGACGGCGCAATCGGTGCCGCCTTTCTCGCGGGCGTACGTCAACACATCGCGCGCCAACTGTCGCAATTGGTCCTGGCTGTGGATAAAGACGGAGTCGTTCATGGGGTGTTTTCTCTGGAAGGCCGCTAAAACGGTTATCATAGCAGCCGTTTACTGTTTTTACTCCAATGGCTTAGCGCCAATCGGATCCCATATCATGCCAAATCCCAACCGAGGCGCCTGCGGCTTCCAATCCTCCGAATTCGAGGAAGAATACGAGCGCCCCTCCAAGTCCCAACTCAAGCGCGAAATGACCGCGCTGCAAAAGCTGGGCGCCGATCTGATCGCCGAACCGCGCGACCGCGTAAAACGCGTGCCGATGCCGGAAGACGTGCGCGACGCCATCCTGGAATGCCAGCTGATCACCAACCATGAAGGTCGGCGTCGCCAGCTGCAATTCGTGGGCAAGAAGATGCGCACGCTGGACGCCGACGAGATCGCCCTGATCCAGCGCACCATCGAAGGCTGGAAAGGCTTGTCCAAAGCCGACACGGCGGCGATGCATGCCTTGGAGCGCCGGCGCGAGAAGCTGCTGGTCGACGACAAGGCTCTGACGGTGCTGCTGGAAGCGAATCCGGAACTCGATGCGCAGCACCTGCGCACCCTGATTCGCAATGCGCGCAAGGAGCAGGCCGAGAACAAGCCTCCGAAAGCCTATCGCGAAATCTTCCAGATCCTCAAGCAGATCGACAAGGCCGCAGCCAAAGCGGCCGGCGTTGACGACAGCGATGAAGAAACCGACGATGACGAGTCCGCAGACGAGTAATGATGCGCCTTTGGTGATCGGGCTGGTGTCGGTGTCGGACCGCGCCAGCGGCGGTGTCTATCAGGATCTGGGCATCCCGGCGCTGGCCGACTGGCTCGCCAGTGCCATCACGACGCCGTATCGCGTCGAGACACGTCTGATTCCCGACGAACGCGCGCAGATCGAAGCTGCGCTGCTTGAGCTGGTCGACGTGCAGCGTTGCCATCTGGTGCTGACCACCGGCGGCACCGGCCCGGCCCGGCGCGACGTGACGCCGGAGGCGACCGTGGCCGTGGGCACGCGCGAGATGCCCGGCTTTGGCGAGCAAATGCGCCAGATCAGCCTGCAATTCGTGCCGACCGCGATCCTGTCGCGCCAGCTTGCTGTGATCCGCGAGATCTTGGACCACGCGGCGCTGATCATGAATCTGCCCGGCCAGCCGAAAGCGATCAAGGAAACACTGGAAGGCTTGAAAGACGCCGACGGCAAGCAGCTGGTGGGCGGCATTTTTGCGGCCGTACCCTACTGCGTCGACCTGATCGGCGGGCCCTACATGGAAACCAACCCGGCCGTGTGCAAGGCATTCCGGCCCAAGTCGGCGCTGCGCCCTGCCGTTGCCTGAGAAAGAACTGTCTATGAACACTCTGCTGGAAAACATCGAAATCGAGACCGCGCCCAACCCCAGCGTGGCGATCATCTGGATGCACGGCCTGGGCGCCGACGGCAACGACTTCGTGCCGCTGGTCAAAGAGCTCGATTTGACGGGTCTGCCCGGCATCCGCTTCGTGTTCCCGCACGCGCCCAGCATGCCGGTGACGATCAACGGCGGCTACGTGATGCGCGCCTGGTACGACATTCGCGGCAACGATATCGTGCGCGAAGAGGACGAGGCGGGCCTGCGCGCTTCGCAACAGCAGATCGAAGCGCTGATCGCGCGCGAAGTGGCGCGCGGCATCCCGCCCGAGCGCATCGTGCTGGCCGGCTTTTCACAGGGCTGCGCGATGGCGCTGCAGGCGGGCTTGCGCCACCCGCACAAGCTGGCCGGCCTGATGTGCCTGTCGGGCTACGTGCCACTGGCGGCGCACCTGCCGGCCGAGCGCAGCGCAGCCAGCCTGGCCACGCCGATTTTTCTGGTGCATGGGCGCGGCGACCAGGTGATACCGATCGCGCGCGCCGAAGAGTCGCGCAATCTGCTGGCGGCGCAGGGCTACCAGCTCGAATGGCACGAATACATGATGCAGCACTCGCTGTGCCAGGAAGAGATCGACGACATCGGCGTCTGGCTGCACCGCGTGCTCGGATAGCCGCAACGCAGCGAAGCCGCAATCTGGGGGGAAGCGTGCCATGCGATCGATTCGCACGGCACGCTTCCCCTTTTTTCTTGATTTGCGTGCCGCTATAGCGGCAGAGGCGCCGCGGCCGACGCCGGCACGGCCGTCTGCGCGCCGTTCATCACCATCGCCAAGAAGCTGTAGTAGCCGCAAATGCCCATCAGATCGACCACGCCGGGCTCGCCGAACAGCGCCAGCGCGCACGCATAGGTGGCGTCGCTGACGCGTCGCTTCTTGTGCAGCTCACTGCAAAAATCATGCACCGCCGCCTCGTCGGCGGCCATGCCGGCTGGCCGGCGCCATTGCGCGATGGCGTCGATGGCGTTCTGCGCGATGCCATTCTGAGCGGCGATCGGCGCGTGGATGGCCCATTCCACCTGCTGGTCCGTATGGCGCGCCGTCACCAGGATGGCCAGCTCCGACAGGCGCGCGCCAATCGCGCTGCGAAAACGCAGATACTCGCCCATCTTCTGGGCGCACTCCATCAGCTCGGGACTGCGCAATAGTGGCACGAACGGCCCGTACAGCGCGCCGCGCGGGCCGTCGATGATGGCCTGCGCGGCGCGCCGCTGGGCCGCGCTCATCTGCTCGACGGGAATCGGTCCGAGGCGGTCGCTCATGGGTGTCCTTGATTGAAGATAGCTGCGAAAATATTCGCATAGCTTGCGGCAAAAATCAAACGCCCGCAGCCAGTTCGCCATTATTGTCGGCAGACACTCTTTTCCTAACGAGGTCGGCGATGAGCTATATCATGCACCGTGATTTGCGCCACACCCCGCCGATGTGCGTCAGCGCGCAAGGCATGCTGGTCCACGACAACTGCGGCAACAGCTATATCGACGCCAGCGGCGGCGCTGCCGTGTCCTCGCTGGGGCACGGCCACCCCGACGTGATCGCCGCCATGCATAGCCAGATCGACCGCAACGCCTACGCCCACACCAGCTTTTTCACCACCGACGCAGCCGAGCAACTGGCCGCGCTGCTGGCCGCCGGCGCGCCGGCCGACGTCAACGAGGTGTATCTGGTGTCGGGCGGCTCGGAGGCGATCGAGGCGGCGCTCAAGCTGGCGCGCCAGTATTGCGTCGAGACCGGCCAGAGCGGGCGCACGCTGTTTCTGGCGCGCCGCCAGAGCTACCACGGCAACACGCTCGGTGCGCTGGCGGTGGGCGGCAACGCCTGGCGGCGGCGCCCGTTCGCGCCCCTTCTGTTGGATGTGCTGCGGGTGGCCCCCTGCTACGAATACCGCGACCGCGCCGACGACCAGAGCCGCGACGACTACACCGCGTCCCTGCTGGCCGAGATCGAGGCGACCATCATCGCCACCGGTCCGGAAAAAATCATCGGCTTTTGCGCCGAACCGGTGGTGGGCGCCACCGCCGGCGCGCTGCCGCCCACGCCGGGTTACTTTCGCGGGGTACGCGCGCTGTGCGACCGCTACGGCATCCTCTTGATCGTCGACGAGGTCATGTGCGGTATGGGTCGCACCGGCAGCATGTACGCGATCGACCAGGAGGGCGTGGTGCCGGACATCATCGCCATCGGCAAGGGGCTGGGGGCCGGCTATCAGCCGATCGGCGCGCTGCTGGCGCGCACCAGTGTGGTGGAGGCGCTGCGGCGCGGCAGTGGCGCGTTCCAGCACGGCCACACCTACTGCGGCCATCCGGTGGCGGCCGCCGCCGCGCTGGCGGTGCAGCAAGTGATCGCGCGCGACGGTCTGCTGGCGCAAGTACGCAGGCGCGGCGCGCAGCTGCACCAGTTGCTGGTCGATGCCTTCGGCGAGCATCCGCACGTGGGCGATATCCGCGGGCGCGGTCTGCTGCTGGCGCTGGAACTGGTGCAGGAGCGCGACAGCAAGGCGCCGTTCGCGCCCGAGCGGCGCCTGCACGCGGCCATCAAGGCGCAGGCGATGGCCAACGGACTGATGGTCTACCCGATGGGCGGCACCGTCGACGGCCGGGTGGGCGACCATGTGCTGCTGGCGCCGCCGTTCATCGCCAGCGAGGCGGACCTGCGCGAGATCGTCGCGCGTCTGCTCGACGCGGTCAACGGCGCGTTGCGTCAGGCGCTATAAGCGACGACGTCCTGCTGCTGCTCGCCCAGTCCGGCGATACCCAGGCGCAGGCTGTCGCCGCGCTTGAGAAAGCGCTGCGGCTTGCGCGCCATGCCCACGCCAGGCGGCGTGCCGGTGGCGATGATGTCGCCCGGCTCGAGCGTCATGAAGCGCGACAGGTAGCTGACGATTTGCGCGACCGTGAAGATCATCGTCTCGGTGCTGCCGGTCTGCATGCGCTTGCCGTTCAGTTCCAGGTACAGGTCCAGTTTTTGCGGGTCGAGCACCTCGTCGCGCGTGACCAGCCAAGGGCCCACCGGGCCGAAGCTGTCGCAGCCCTTGCCCTTGTCCCATTGCGGACCCGATTCGAGCTGGAAGAAACGCTCGGAGAGGTCGTTGACAACGCAAAAACCGGCCACGTAGTTCAGCGCATCGGCTTCGCTGACGTGCTGCGCGCGCGTGCCGATGATCACGCCCAGCTCCACTTCCCAGTCGGTTTTCTTGGAGCCCTTGGGCAGCATCACCGGATCGTCCGCGCCGGACAGGCAAGTGATCGCCTTCATGAACACGATCGGTTCCTTGGGCGCGGCCTGGCCCGTTTCCAGCGCGTGGTCGGCGTAGTTCAGGCCGATGCCGATGAATTTGCCGACGCCCTTCACCGGCACGCCCATGCGCGGATTGCCGCGCACCAGCGGCAGTGTCTTGTAGTCGATTTTGGCGAGCTTTCTGAGCGCCTTGTCGGACAGCTGTGCGCCATCGATGTCGGTGACGATAGCGGACAAGTCGCGCAACTTGCCTTCTTCATCGAGCAGACCCGGTTTTTCTTTGCCGGGGCGACCGTAGCGGACCAGTTTCATATTCTTCCTTCGAGGTGACGATGCGAAGCTGGCATTTTACCGCGCGCCGGCGCCGCAGGAAGAGTATCAGTCCGGGCAATTGCAGCAGCACCAGCACCAGAAAGCCCACCTGGTAGGCGATGGGCGGATAGTGGCCACCCTCGCCCGGGGCCCACAGCGCGATGATCTGGCCAAAGCCCGCTTGCACGACGAAGGCGCCCAGGAAGATGAGCAGGTTCAGACAGGTGGCGGCGCGCCCGGTCAGGCCGGGCGGCATGGCCTGCGCGACGATCGCGTATTCCAGTCCCGTGATGGTGCCCACCAGCGTAAACAGCACCGACAGCAGCTGGAAGCTGGGCTTGAGGTTGCACACGAAGCCAAGCTGGATCAGCATGAACAGCGCCACCCCGACGGCGGCCACGTCGAGCGGCGTCACGCCGCGCTTGCCGGCCCATTCGGTGAGCATGCCGACCCCGATCGCGCCGAAGATGATGGCCGCCATCGACAGGTACAGCAGATAGCCGACGGCGCCGTCGTCAAAGTGCGCCACGTCGCTCAGCCAACGTCCTATCCACAAACCCTGCATGCCGAAAAAAATCGTGTGCGGGATCAGCATCAGCGCGATCGTGTCGCGAAAGCCGCGGTGGCGATACACGTCGAGCAGCGCGCCCAGGCTTTGCGGCGCGCGTTTGGTCGGCGCGACAGCCGGCGGGCTGACCAGCCAGATGGTCGCGCCGATCAGCGCGGCCAGCAGCGCCAGCGCGCTTAACACGCCGCGCCAGTCGGTGTAGCGCAGCGCCAGCTGCACCGGCAGCGTGGCCGAGGCGGCGCCCAGGCCACCGACGGCGATCAGGTAGCCGTGCACCGAGGGCAGCCGGGCCGGCGCGATCGAGCTTGAGATGGCCTTGACGGCCGACATGAAGCAGCCGCCCACCCCCAGCCCGATCACGAAGCGCGCCAGCACCAGTTGCAGATAACTGTGTCCGCGCGCGAACAGCAGCGCACCGCCGGCGGCCAGCAGCAGCAGCGGCAGTTGCACCTTGCGCGGGCCATAGCGGTCCAGCGCCATCCCGACCGGCAGCTGGACCAGCGCGAAGGCGGCAAAAAAGGCGCTCGTCAGCAGTCCCAGTTCGGCCGTGCTGAGCGCCATGCTGGCCACCAGATTCGGCGCCAGCACGGCGTTCACGGTGCGCAGCAGGCAGGATAGGTAGTGTCCCAGCGCGAACGGCAGGAACACCACGCAGAACATGCGCATGGCGCTCATGCCGGGCGCCGCCGATGGCCGCTCCATCACGCCCCCTTCACGCGGCGTCCGGTTCGCTCACGCGCCGCGCCGCATGCGGCGCCAGCTTCAACGGAATCACCTTGGCGCCGGGCCCGTCCTCGCTCTCGAAGAAGAAGCGTTTCTGGCCGAACGCCGGCACCAGGTCGTCCATCCAGGTGGCCTGGGGATCGAACTTGGCAAAGAACGGCTTGCGCACCCAGTCTGGATTGCGCGCCTGCAGGAACTGCAGCGCGAACAGCTTCTCGCCATTGATGGTGACCACGCCGTCGATCATCACCTTGCCGGGGAAGGCGCTCATCGACGGACCGCGCACGGTGCGCGCCAGGCCGGACACCATCTGGTACGCCTCCTTGAAAATCTCGTGCGCGCGCGCCAGCGGCAGCTCGAAGTAGTTGCGCGGACCGGTGTCGCGCTCGACGAACATATAGTAAGGAATCGCGCCCAGGCGCACGCCGGTGGTCCACAGCTCGGCCCAGCTCTTGGGGTCCTCGTTGATGTGGCGGATCAACGGTCCCTGCATGCGCAGCGTCGCGCCGCTGCCGACGATGCGCTTGACGGCCTGCTGGGCGATCGGTGAGCGCAACTCGGCGGCGTGACTGTAGTGGCCCATGATGGCCAGGTTTTTGCCGGCCTGGACGACCCGCTCGAACAGGCGCAGCAAGTCGTCCGCGTCGCGGTCGCTGACGAAGCGCTGCGGCCAATAGGCCACCGACTTGGTGCCGATGCGGATGTTCTGGATATGCGCCAGCGCCGGGTCGAGCAGCGGTTCGATATACGCCGCCAGCGAGCGCGTGTTCATGATCAAGGGGTCGCCGCCGGTAATCAAGACGTCGGTCACCTCGGGATGCAGCTTCAGATACGCCACCAGCTGGTGCGATTCGCTGGCGTCGAACTTCATGTCCTCCATGCCGACGAACTGCGGCCAGCGAAAGCAAAATGTGCAATAGGCGTGGCAAGTCTGGCCGGCGCTGGGAAAGAACAGCACCGTTTCCTTGTATTTGTGCTGCAGGCCGCGCAGCGGCGCATCGTTTACGCGCGGCACGTTGTGGGTCATCTGGCCGGCCGGATGGGGATTCATGCCCAGCCGCAGCGCATGCACGAAGCGCGCAATGGCGGCCTCGTCGCGCTGGACCAGCACCAGATCGCGCAGCGTGGCGTAGTCCTGGGGCGCGAGCATTTCACGGTGCGGAAACACCAGCCGGAAGATCGGATCGTCGGGGATATTGTTCCAGTCGATCAACTGGTCCATCACATACGCATTGGTGCGAAACGGCAGCACACGCGAGACCACCTGCACCGCCTCCTGCATCTCGGGCGGCAGCCAGTCCCACTGACGCGCCTGGGTGATGGTTTGGCGTGTGTAGGGTTTGAATTTGGAAGGCAAGGTTTCAGTAGTCACAATATTCTCCAATCGAAAAATAAGGCTTGTATTGCTAATCGCAGTCAACTTCAACCAAATACGACTAAGTCCTAGGAACGCTTACCGCCAATGACATTGCCGTCAGGAATTCATCATAGTGCTTGCCGCACGGCACCTGATTGCCCAATATCAACAAGCAAAGGGAAAACTTGCTGCTTGGCATAAATTCATCGGGGAAATAATGTTTCCGCAGTGCCGCGGGTGGGATTTCGCCCGCCCTTGCGTCAACACAAATGGCGCGCCCGGCGCCGGCGTACATTACGAAGTGCGCACAGGAAACATTGGAGTGCTGCAATTTATTGGCCGCAGCAAGGATGCTCTACGGAGCCAAAGGAACCGTGATGAAAGCAAGCATGATCTGTACGGCGCTCTGCCTGACCCTGGCCGGCAGCATTGCCGGCGCGGCAGAACCGAACGAAAAAGACGCCATCGCGATGGCCGAAAAGGGCGCCTCGGTGGTCAAGGCGCATGGCAAGGACGAGCTGATGAAGCGCATCAGTGCGCGCGACCCGGACTTTTTGCAAGGCTCGCTGTATGTCGATGTGCGCGACCTGATCAGCGGCATCGTGCTGGCCCACCCGATCAACCCCTCGATCGTGGGCAAGGACTTGATCGACGTGCCCGACGCCAGCGGCAAGAAGTATCGGCGCGAGATCATCGAACTGGCCCAGAAGAAGGGCAAGGGTTGGGTCGACTACCAGTACAAGAATCCCACCACCGGCAAGATCGAGCCGAAGACCACCTACATCCTGCGCGTGGGCGACATCGTGCTTGAGGCGGGCATCTACAAGAAGTAAGCGTGCCGGGCCAGCTGGCCCGGCACTGACATCTCACGCGGGGGCGATCATGCTCAACAAATTGCGCATCGGTCCAAAGTTGCTGCTGGCGCCGGGCATGGTGCTGGTGTTATTGATGATGCTGTCGGGCGTGGCCTACTACGGCATGGTGCGCCAGAATGCCTCGCTGGAAAACCTGGTGCAGGTGCGCGCAGCGCGCCTGAAGACGGCGGCCGACGTGGCCGGCGATGCGCGCTATGCGCACGCCAACATCTATCAGCTACTCGCCTGGATCAACGGCGGCTTCGCCGAAGCGCGCCTGCGCACGCTGATCGCCGACATCAAGGCCAAGCACGCGGCCATCGAAGCGCAGCTCAAGGAGCTGGCGGCGGTGTCCAATCCGGCCGAGCGCGCGCTGGTCGACGGCTCCGCCGCGGCGTTGGCCGCCTACCATAAGAGCGTACTCGAAACCATCGAGATGGCCCAGATGGATCAGTCGATCGCGGCCAATTCGATGAGCAAGGCAGAAACCCAGTTCACCCTGCTCAACACCGAACTGGCGCGCCTGGCGGCGCTGGAAAAGGCGCTCAGCGAACGGGCCTACGCCGATGCCAAGTCCGAGTTCCGCACACTCGGCGTGAGCATGGCCAGCCTGGTGCTGCTGTCGATGGTGCTGTCGCTGATGGTGACGATGCTGGTGCGGCGCGCCATGTTGCGCGATATCCGCGCGATCGCCCAGGTGGTGCGCGAGCTGGCCAGCGGACGCCTGACGGTGGGCGCGCACAACCCCGGACGCGACGAAATTGCGATTACCGCCCGTGCGCTGGACCAGACCATCGCCAACCTGAACCAGTCGCTGCGCGCCATCATGTGCGCGGTCGACTCGATCGACACCGCCTCCGAGGAAATCGCCAACGGCAATCTGGACCTGTCGCGCCGCACCGAGCGGCAGGCCGAGACGCTTGAGGAAACGGCCAGCGCGATGGGCACGCTGACGGTCGCTGTGCAAGGCAATGCCGACAACGCACGGCGCGCCAGCGAGCTGGCCGGCCAGGCCAGCGAACTGGCCGTGGGCGGCGGCCAGGCGGTCGAGCGGGCGGTGGCCACCATGGACCGGGTGCAGGCCGGCGCGCGCCAGATCGTCGAGATTATCAGCGTGATCGACGCCATTTCGTTCCAGACCAACATCCTGGCACTCAACGCGGCCGTCGAAGCGGCCCACGCGGGCGAGCAAGGGCGCGGCTTTGCCGTGGTGGCCGCCGAAGTGCGCGACCTGGCGCAGCGCTCGGCGGCGGCGGCGCGCGAAGTGAAGGCGCTGGTGACGGCGTCCGTTAGCACCATCGAGGGCGCCAGCGCCTCGTTTCACGAAGCGGGCAGCAGCATGGGTCACATCGTCGCCTCGGTGAAGCAGGTCAAGGACGTGATCGAGCGGATCAGCCGCGCCAGCGCCGAGCAGGCCAACGGCATCGCCGACGTGAACCGGGCAGTGAGCCAGATCGACGACATGACGGAGCAGAATTCGGCGCTGGTCGAACAGGCCGCCGCGGCAGCGGACAGTCTGCACGAACAGGCGAGCAATCTGACCGAGGCCGTGTCGATCTTCAAGATCGACAGCGGCGCCCCCGCCCCCGCGTCGGTCCAGCCGGGCGGCGGCGCGCACGAACGGCGCGCGCCCACCAGTGCGATGCGCGACGGGCAGGCCGGCGCGTCCGCCGCGCGCGCCCCGGCGCGGCACCAGCGCGCCTGACCGCGCCATCCGGCCGGCGCGCTGGCGCCGGCCACGACAAGCCTGTCAGAAAGTTACGGCTATGTCCGTTTTGGCCCACACGGGCCGCCCGTGCCGACAAAAAAATCTGGCGCGGCCCCGGCCAGCAGCGCGCGCCTGGTTTATAGTGAGGAGCTGTGCGCGCTGCGCGGCCCGGCATCCTGGCCCGGCGCGTACAGTCACCGCTGACTGTATGGAACATGATGAGCAAAGTTGTCGCCCCAGCCGCACCGGCCGATGATCCGGTCGACGCCCTGATCAAGTCGATCCGCATTCCGCCGCGCCCGAGCCTGCTCGCCGATCTGCAGCGCGAGCTAAGCGCCGCCGAGCCGCAACCGAAGGTCATCGGCACCATCATCGGCAATGACGTGGGCATGTCGGGCGCGCTGCTCAAGCTGGCCAACTCCTCGTTCTATGCCAGCAAGCGCAAAGCCAAGTCGGTGACCCAGGCGATCACCTTCCTGGGCATCAACCAGGTCGCCTCGCTGATGACGGGCCTGCTGGCACGCCGCGCCATCCCCACCAGCAATCCGGCGCTGGCCAGTTTCTGGGACCTGTCGACCCGGCGCGCCCAGGCCATGCTGCTGCTGTCGCGCCGCCTGCGGGTGGGCGAACCGGACGTGGCGCACACCTTCGGGCTGTTTTGCGACACCGGCGTGCCGCTGCTGATGGAGCGCTTCGCCGACTACGCCGGCACGTTCGCGCTGGCCAGCGCCGACCCGGCGCGCCCGTTCACTGCATTTGAGGACGAGCGTCACAGCACCAACCACGCCGCCATCGGCTGCCTGCTGGCGCGCAACTGGGGCCTGTCGACCGAGGTGTCGTGGGCCATCTTGCACCACCACGACTACGACGTGCTGGACGACGCCGCCACCGACGACGCGGTGCGCTCGCTGATCGCGCTGTCGGTGCTGGCCGAAGCGGCCATCCAGAAGTACCAGGGCCACAGCGCGTCGGTCGAGTGGGACAAGGGCGGCGCGCAAGCCTGCCGCCACCTCGGCCTGGCGGCCGAGGAAACGGCCGACCTGCTCGACGAAATCCACGAGAGCTTCCACGGCGCGCATTGAGCGCGCGCTCCGCGCAGCGACTGACACCATCAAGCGTATGCGCCATGCCGATCGCAACGCTGCGCACCGCAGCATGTGCCATGCCCTATTGGCGCAAAGTCCAGTATGCAGGCCGGCTCCTATGGTGTGCCAACGCGATCACGCGCAACTCGTCGCCACTGATTTGATCGATGCCCCCGCACGGGAATCTGCGCAAGGAATAGCGGTGGTGCGCTCCGCGCAGGACGCCTCCCAAGGTCGGATTGATCAGAACCAGCTTGACCGCCCGCTCGAACTCGGCGACAAAGGCACGCCCGAGCGCCAGATTCGAGGCCGACATATAGTACGCACTTGCAGCTTGCAATTCCGCCAACACCGCCGGCAAGATCACCAGTTTCATTTCAAGCTGGCGCGCACCGTTGCTAGCGCCTCGGCCATAGGGATGACCTGTACTGTACCGCTGTCAACCTCGGCGATGCGGCGTTCGACCTCGTCCGCCCACGCGTCGTCAAGCTCGGCATCCTGATCCAAACTCTCCAGCAGCAATTGCGCAAATGCCGCCAGTTCGCTTGCCGTGAGTTTCAGCGCCTCGACGACCAATCTTTCCAGTTGCGTTTCCATACGAAATCCGCCCATACGCTGACGTCATGCTACAGCCGAACCGCAGTGCGGCTTGGCGCAAGAGCGGATCGCTGCTGTCTATCAAGACGCCTCGTCCCGCGCCCCCATCCTGACGATATGGTGCGCCCCCTACAGGGTCAATGGAATTGTCGGTTTGCGCTTGACGAGCGGCCCTGATGAGACCATATTTGATTAACAAATTCGTTAATTAGCTAATTACTTCACTATGTCCCTCGATAAAGTCTTTGAAGCCCTCGCCTCCGCCCCGCGCCGCAAGATTCTCGCGTACCTGGGACAGGCCGAAATGAACACCTCGGAGCTCGCTGAGCGTTTCGGCATGAGCGCACCGGCCATATCGCGCCATTTGGCGATTCTGGAAAATGCCAATCTGGTCAGCAGTGAACGGCGCGGACAATTTGTCTTTTATGCGCTCAATGCGAGCAACGTTGCCAACACCCTGACCAGCTACGCACTCGAGCTGTGTCCCGTCGGACGCCCGCTCAAGCGCGAATCGGAAGCGATCGCGGCGCGGCGCCGTTCCAACAAAACCTGACCGGAGTCATTAATGCTGCCAAACAGTCTGCAACAGCATCGCGTCGCCAGTGTCGATCCGCACAGCGTCGTCGAGGGCGAAATCCGTTACGCGCCCGTCAAATCGATGTGGTTTTTTGGCATGGCAAGCGCGGCCGTGATTGGTGGAATCGCCACCTTTTCGTGGGCCGCGCTGGGATTGTTTATCGGCATGACCGCCGCAGTGCTGCTGCTTGGCCATTCACTGGGTAGCCACCGCAAGTTGATACACAACAGTTTCGCCTGTCCGAAGTGGCTGGAATACGCGCTGGTGTATTGCGGTGTGCAAGTCGGCCTCGCCGGACCGCTCGGTCTGCTGCGCCAACATGAATTGCGCGACTATGCGCAGCGCCTGCCCGATTGCCATCCCTACCTGCGCCACGGAAGCGGCTTCTGGCGCGACGGATGGTGGCAAATCCATTGCGAGTTGGTGCTCGACCACCCGCCCGTCGTGCGCCTTGAACCGCGCCTTGAAAACGACCGCTTCTATCAATTTTTGGAAGCCAGTTGGATGTTGCAGCAACTGCCGCCCGCCTTGGTCTTGTTTGCCATCGGCGGCTGGGGCTTCGTGTTCTGGGGCGTGTGCGCACGCATCACCGCCGGCATCTTCGGCCATTGGCTGATCGGCTATTTCGCGCACAATCACGGCCCCATGCATATCGAAGTCGATGGCGCCGCCGTGCAGGGACACAACATCCGCTTCACTTCCCTGCTGACGATGGGCGAGTGCTGGCACAATAATCACCATGCCTACCCCGGTTCCGCCCGCTTGGGTCTGCATGCCGGCGAGTGGGACCCGGGTTGGTGGATGCTGGTCGTTCTGCAGCGACTCGGTCTGGTGTGGAATGTGCGTCTGCCCGACGATCTGCCCGCACGTGCCGAACTGAAGCGACTCGATACCGCGCGCTGGACGGCACCACGCGCGCCGGCCAACGCCGTGCGCCTGCCCGCGCTGCTCGGCATGTGCTGGCGCGGTCTGCCACGCACTGCTTCACCATGGCGGATGTGCGGACCGGCGGCCAGCCTTCCCGCGCGCGCACTCGCCCGGATCGCCGGCGCGGCGCTGCCCTTCGTCCATGACCATCACGCACGGCGGCTCGCCTTGCTGGGCGATGCGCAAGCAGTGCAAGGCCTGCCCGCGCTCCTGATCGCGGCACGCATGCGCTCAGTGCTGTTACTGATTCCAACGCTGTGCCTCATGCCGCTGGCGGCAGCCGCCGAACAGTTGCGCTTGGGATTGACGCCCGGCCCGGCCATCCATCGCTGAGATTTGAAAGCACACTTGAGGTCTGGACCGCAAAGGTGCTACCCTAGTGGCACCATTAATCGGGGGCGCCCAACATGTCGACAACATCGCTCAAACTACCTGACGAACTCAAGCAGCGGGCCGCGACCGCCGCCCAGGAACTTGGTATCAGCACACATGCATTCATGATTAATGCGATCCGGCAGGCTGCCGATGCGGCTGAGCTGCGCGCGCAATTTGTTGCGCAGGCTCAGGCGGCGCGCGCCGACATGCTGCAAAGCGGACTTGGATATGACGCGAACGACGTTCGCACTCACCTGCGCCGACGACTCGCCAATCAGCTGGCAGGCAGGCCCGACGCCAAGCCATGGCAAAAATAAGCTATTCGAGGCAGGCGCTCGCCGACCTCGAACGCATCAGCGACTTTCTTGTCGACGCTGGAATGAACGCTCTGGAAACACTCGACCTGATCGACGAAGCCGTCGCTGTTCTGGCCCGTCACCCGCTGATTGGCAGACAGGCTGAAACCGGTCTGCGTGAACTTGTTGTTTCGCAAGGCCGAACCGGCTATATCGCGCTTTACAGCTATGAAGTGCAGCACGATGCAGTCCTGGTTCTGGCCATCCGTCACCAGCGCGAGGCGGGATTTAGTGGACCGGCCATCTGATCGCACGCTGACATCCAGAATTTCTTTCATGCCGCGTCGTCCGGGCCACCTAAAACGACCTCCGCCAGCAGCTCAAAGCAGTCTTTTCCATTGTTCGATTTTTTGTCCGAACGACAGGGAAGCGTGGGCGGGCGACGTCGACGGCAGCACCAGCGTGCGGTAGCCGGCGGCGGCAAACTGCGGCGCGAACTTGCCTGAGGTCTGGCCGTTGAAACCGACGCTTTCCAGTTTAGGACACAACTGGCGCAAACGCGCGAAATCGTTGGCGGCCGGTTTGCGGATGGCCGAATCGAGGCTGCCCATCCGCTCGCACGTGCCCAGCACATCCCACAGGCCGATGCCGTGCGAGAGCAGGCGCGGCAAGCGTTCGGCGTAGGGTAGCGCCGCCAGATCCTCGCCCGTCAGCGCGGACAGAATTGGCCACAGCTGGTTGCGCGGGTGCGCATAGTACTGCTGCGCGGCGAGCGAGGAGGCGCCGGGAAAACTGCCCAGCACCAGCACGCGGGTGTCGGGCGCGAGCACCGGCGCAAGGCCGCTCAATACGGGCTGGTCGGGCGCGGCGGAATCAGGAATGGGCATGGCGCCGATTGTAGCCGATGTGCGGCGCTGCGCGTTGCGCCGGATGGCGCCGCACGCGCTATGATGACGGCTTCAAATGGGCTTTTGTACGAGGAGCGGGCATGACCGAAAAAGTAGTGTTGATCACGGGCGCGGGACGCGGCATCGGCGCGGCCACCGCGCTGCTGGCCGCCGAACAGGGTTACGCCGTGTGCGTGAACTATCTGGCCAACAGCGCCGCCGCCCAGGCGCTGGTGGCGCGCATCGAGGCAGGCGGCGGACGCGCCCACGCGGTGCAGGCCGACGTGTCCAGCGAGGCCGACGTGCTGCGCCTGTTCGGTGCCGTCGACAGCGTGTTCGGCCGGCTCGACGCGCTGGTCAACAACGCCGCCATCCTGGCCCAGCAGATGCGCGTGGAGACGATGGACGCGGCGCGCCTGAACCGCATCTTCGCCACCAACGTCACCGGCAGCTTCCTGTGCGCGCGCGAAGCGATCCTGCGCATGTCGACCCGGCGCGGCGGGCACGGCGGCGCGATCGTCAACGTGTCCTCGCGTGCGGCCGTGCTGGGTTCGGCCAATTCGTATGTCGACTACGCCGCCTCCAAGGCCGCGCTCGATACGCTCACGCTGGGCCTGTCGCAGGAAGTGGCGCCGGACGGCATCCGCGTCAATGGCGTGCGTCCCGGCCTGATCTATACGGAGATGCACGCCAGCGGTGGCGAGGCGGCGCGGGTAGACCGGCTCAAGACCAGCGTGCCGCTGGGGCGCGGCGGACAGCCGCTGGAAGTGGCGCAGGCCATCTTGTGGCTGCTCTCCGAGCAGGCCAGTTACACCACAGGCAGCTTCATCGACGTCTCCGGCGGACGCTGAGCGCAGGCCGGCGCGCTGCGCCGGCCAATGCGACCGGCACTTTTGCCGGCGCAGCGCGCCGGTATAGTATGCTTGGATAAACCAACAACACATGCCGGAGACCCCATGACCGAGTCAGCACAGCAACGTCCCATCGACACCCTGCTGGAAAAATACAGCGAGAGCCATCTGAACCCCGTCAACGAAGTGATTCATTTCGTGTGCGTGCCGGTGATCGTGTTCACGCTGCTCGGGCTGGTATGGTCGCTGCATCCGCTGCTGGCGCTCGCGTTCAGCGCCGTGGCGCTGGGCTATTACGTGAAATTGTCGCTGCCGTTCGCGCTGGGCATGCTGCTGATGTCGGCCGCCATGCTGGGCCTGCTGTACGCGCTGCCGCCGCCGACGGTGCTGCCGCTGTCGGTGGCGATCTTCGTGCTGGCCTGGATCGGCCAGTTCATCGGCCATATGATCGAAGGCAAGAAACCATCCTTCGTCGACGACCTGCGCTTTTTGCTGATCGGCCCGCTGTTCGTGCTCAGCTTTCTGTACAAGCGCCTGAACGTGGCGTATTGACCGACCAGTCTGGTAGTCGATTTGCGCGGCCAGCCGTCATCGGCGGCATGCAAACGGGTGCGCCGGCCAAGCCCGTTACGCTGCGCGCGCGACCGATTAGCCCGGGCGCGCCGCGCTGACGTGGCCCATCACGCTGGCCGTCACGGGCGTGTGCGCCGCCTCGTTGTGTAAGGCAAGGACGCCGCACAGGCACACATACACCAGCAGCACGGCAACTTTCATCGTGAGGGCGATCGTCATTTTTCTTTCCTCTCACATCATTGGCGATGTTGATAAACTTAGTTTATATATAATACTTGCAATTATGATAAATTGCCAGCCACGTCGCAACGATTTGGCCTGCCTCAAGCGCGCCGCCGCAACGTCAACAACTAGGTGCCACTCGGCAAGAAGCAGCGAAAAACTTTATACTGGGCGATGTCCTCTCCTCTCCTCTTCGCCATTGCCTCCCTGATCTGGGGTTCGACCTTCTGGGCCATCACCTTGCAGCTGGGCCAAGTGCCGCCCGCCGTGTCGGTGGTGTACCGCTTTGGCCTGGCCGCCGCGATCCTGTTCGGCTGGTGTCTGGCACGCGGCGAAAAGCTGCGCCTGCCCTGGCGCACCCAGCGCCTGCTGATTGCGCAAGGCTTCGTCACTTTCGGCATCAACTATGTCTGCACCTACGGCTCCGAGCAGTATCTGGTGTCGGCGCTGGTAGCGGTACTGTTCGCGCTGATGGTGTTCTGGAACCCGATCTGCAACCGGATCGCCTTTGGCACCCCGCTCACCTGGCGCATCTGGTGGGCCGGCGCGGTGGCCATGTGCGGCGTACTGCTGCTGTTCTACCACTCGATCGCGGGCGCCTGGAGCGAGATCGTGGCCGGCGGCAGCGGTCACTTCCTGCTCGGCCTGGCGCTGGCGCTGACGGCGACCATCACCTGCACGATCGGCAACGTGATCACCGTCAAAGTGCGCGAACAAACCCCGGCGCTGATGCCCACCATGGCGTGGGCGATGATGTGGGGCGCCTCGCTGGTGGCGCTATGGGTGTTGGTGACGGGCCAGCAGTTTGTGCTGCCAAGCGCGCCCAGCTACTGGATGAGCCTGTTCTACCTGTCGGTGTTCGGCTCGGTGATCGCCTTCTTCGCCTACTTCACGCTGATCAACCGGATCGGCTCCCAGAAAGCGGTGTACATCGGCGTCGTCACGCCCGTCATCTCGCTGCTGCTGTCGATCCAGCTTGAACACTACCGTCCCGGCCCGCTCGAATTCCTGGGCA
>JBBQZO010000046.1:0-32625 GCA_038207625.1 Burkholderiales bacterium
GGTTTCTGTGGTTTTTTCGTACAACAGCGGAAAGTTGGGCAAGTCCGCCAGCGTCAGCGCGCTTTGGCCGGGCGCCAGCAGATCGGGACTGTAGGCCACCACCAGCCGCTCGGTAAACAGCATCGCCGGATCGTCCACAGCCACCGGGCCGTAGCGCACCGCCACGTCGGTGCTGTCGTCGTCCATATTGACCGGCTGGTCGTTCGAGTCGAGCCGGATGTCGAGCTCGGGATACAGCTTGGTAAAACGGTGCATGCGCGGCACCAGCCATTTGATCGCAAACGAGTGGGTTGTCGAGATGCGCAGGATCGCATCCTCGTCGCCGTCTTGCAGCGTGTCGATGGTGCTGCGCAGCTGATTGACCATCTTGGCCACCGCCAGCGACAGTTGCACACCCTTCTCGGTCAAGGTGATATGGCGCGCGTGACGGATGAACAGCGCGAAGCCGACCGCCTCTTCCAGATGTTTGACCTGCTGGCTGACGGCGGCCGGGGTCTTGTGCAGTTCCTGGGCGGCCAGCTTGAAACTGCCCCAGCGCGCCGCGCAATCGAAGTCGATCATGCCCGACAGGCTACGCAGCGGCCGGCTCATGCGCCGCCCATGCGTAAGTTTTTCTTATTCATTGCGTCAAAATTTCTCGGTTGAACAAAACTAGTTGCAGGTAGAAAATATACTACATCAGACAAGGAAACTCCATGCGCAAGAATATATTGGTGATTGGTAGTACGCGACAGTTCGGCAAGCTGCTGGTGCAGCGCCTGCTTGCAGCGGGACACACGGTGACGATCGCCACGCGCGGACGCACGTCGGACCCGTTCGGCGCGCGCGTCGAGCGCATCCTGGTCGATCGCCATCATCTGTCGGCCATGCTCAACGCGTTTGCCAAGATTGATTCCTACGACGTCGTCTACGACCAGCTGTGCGACAGCCCGATGGATGCGGCGATCGCGGTGCGCGTATTCGCCGGCAAGGTCAAGCGCTATGTGATGGCCTCGACGATGGATGTGTACCGCGAACTGCTGGGCGTGCAGTCGACGCCATTCGCCGAAACCGACCTGAACGTAATGGCCCAGCCGATCGACACCGCCTTCCCATGGGACGATCCGGTGCGCAGCGCGGCCAGCCAGGCCAGCGGCAAACGCCAGGCCGAAGCCTATCTGTACCGCGACGGTTCGCTGCCGGTGGTGACGGTGCGCATCGGCCATGTGGTGGCCGGACCGGAGGACGCCAGCGCACGCTTGGGCCATTATGTCGACCTGGTGCGCGAACATACGCCGCTGCGCTATGCCAGCACGACGGGTGCCACTTCCTTGCTCAGCGCGCGGGCGCTGTGCAGCTTCATGGTGTGGGTCGGCGCGCAGGACTTCCTGGGGCCGATCAACGCCGCGTGTGACGGGCCCTTGTCGGCGCGCGCCTTGTACCAGCGCGTTGGCGCCGTGCTTGACGCAGGCGTCAAGGCCATCTCGGTGGCGGGCGCAAGCCAGCCGTGCACACTCAGCCCGTTCGACTACGCCCATCCCTACGTGATGAATACCAGCCGCGCGGCCGAACTTGGCTATCAGTTCAGTCATACCGACGACTGGCTCGACGACCTGATCCGCCTGCATGACCTGACGTTCGCCTGATTCTGCCTGGCCCTGCCGGCCTGTGTGCAGCGCGCACGC
Organism: Burkholderiales bacterium; assembly: GCA_038207625.1. Taxonomy (GTDB): domain Bacteria; phylum Pseudomonadota; class Gammaproteobacteria; order Burkholderiales; family Burkholderiaceae_D; genus JBBQZO01. The sequence goes on from JBBQZO010000046.1 coordinate 1,665, forward strand.
AGGCCGGCAGTCGCAACGCAGCCCTTTCGCGACCTCGACGGCACCGCAACCATTGCCGCCCACGCCGCCAGGTACCATCGCCCAGTGCGCGCGCCGCCGTTCGGCCCCGTCCATCGGCACCCACCTGCAACGCCGCCGTCCATGACGCCGGCACCAAGGCGACCATTCACCTGTCAGCGCGCGTATGCGCCCCCTTGCCCGCTCAGTTCAACCCGTGCAGCCAGGCGGCGCTATTGACGGTACGCGTACCGCTGCGGCTGTTGTCGACACGGCAAACCAATCGTCTATAATTCGCCAACCCGCCGTTCTGCCCCACCGGCAGTCCCTGTGTGACGACCGGCGCCCACCAGCGATGACGACCAGAGAGCAACCTTGAAACTGACATTTCCCACCGAATGGCCGGCCAGACCTAGCCTTAAACAAGCATTGATCATTGCCGGCGCATTGGCGGCGACCTGCGTGCTCGGCGTCGTCGCCTACATGCTGCTGTTCGTCGCGCCCAACCTGCCGGCGCTGGACCTGATTACCGATTACCGCCCCAAACTGCCGCTGCGCATTTACACGGCCGACCATGTGCTGATCGGCGAATTTGGCGAAGAACACCGCGATTTCACGCCGATCAAAGATATCCCCGACCTGATGAAAAAAGCCGTGCTGGCCATCGAGGACAATCGGTTTTACGAGCATAGCGGGGTCGATCTGATTTCGGCCCTGTCGGCCGTGCGCTCGAACCTGGGCGGCAGCTATCGGCGCGGCGGCTCGACCATCACGATGCAGGTGGCGCGCAATTTCTTCCTCACGCGTGACAAGGTCATCGCGCGCAAGATCACCGAAGTGGCGCTGGCCTACAAGATCGAGGCAGCGCTGTCCAAGGACCAGATCCTCGAGCTGTACATGAACCAGATCTACCTGGGCCAGCGCTCGTTTGGCTTCGGCAGCGCCGCCCAGGTGTACTTTAACAAGCCGCTCGCCGAGCTGTCGGTGGCCGAATTCGCGATGCTGGCCGGCTTGCCGCAGAACCCCGCGCGCCACAACCCGGCCGTCAACCCAAAGCGCGCCAAGGTGCGCCAGCACGTCGTACTCAAGCGCATGCTCGACCTGAACTACATCACCGAGGCGCAGTACAAGCAGGCGCTGGCCGAACCGCTGCGTGTCAACAATCACGGCCAGCAGTTTGACACGCATGCCGAATACGTGGCCGAGATCGCGCGCCAGCAGGTGTATGCCCAATTCAAGGACGACGCCTACACGCGCGGCATCAACGTCACCACCACCATCGTGCGCGCCGACCAGGACGCGGCCTATGAATCGGTGCGCCGCAACGTACTGGCCTACGACCAGCGGCACGGCTACCGCGGCCCCGAGGCACAGATCGACCTTCCCGACGAGCGCGCCGAACGCGACGACGCGATCGACGAGGCGCTGCAAAAACGCCATGGCAGCGACCGCCTGATCGCCGCCGTCGTCATCGACGCCTCGCCCAAACTGGTGCGGGTCGACACCGGCGCCGATGATCTGGTGTCGATCAGCGGCGACGGCCTCAAGTTCGCCGCGCCAGCGCTGGCCGCCAACGCCAAGGCCGCCATCCGGATCCGGCCGGGGGCGGTGATTCGCATCACCCAGGACGCCAAGAAGGCCTGGGTGATCACCCAGATCCCGCAAGTGGCGGCGGCCTTCGTCGCGCTTGACGCCGACACGGGCGCGTATCGGGCGCTGGTGGGTGGCTTCGATTTCAATCTGCAAAAATTCAACCATGTGACGCAGGCCTGGCGCCAACCCGGCTCGAGCATCAAGCCGTTCATCTATTCCGCGTCGCTGGAAAAAGGCTATTCGCCGGCCACCGTGATCAAGGACGCGCCACTGGACATGCCGGGCGAGAACGCCGGTGCGACCTGGTCGCCGCAAAACGACGATGGCATCTATGACGGCACCGTCAGCATGCGCCAGGCGCTGGCCAAGTCGAAGAACGTCGCCTCGGTGCGCCTGCTGCGCGCCATCACGGTGCCGTACGCGCACGACTACCTGGGCAAGTTCGGCTTTGACGTGACCAAGCAGCCAAGCAACCTGACGCTGGCGCTGGGCACTGGCGCCGTCACGCCGCTGCAGATGGCCGGCGCCTACGCGGTGTTTTCCAATGGCGGCTTCCAGATTGATCCCTACCTGATCACCAAGGTGGCCGACGCCAAAGGCGTGGCACTGACCGAGATCACGCTGCCGGCGGCGCACCTTGAAACGGCGCGCGTGCTGGACGGACGCAACGCGTTTGTCGTCGACAGCATGCTGCGCGACGTGACGCGCTTTGGCACCGCTGCGGCGGTGGCGCAAAAGCTCGGACGCACCGACCTGGCCGGCAAGACCGGCACCACCAGCGACGCCGTCGATGGCTGGTTCTCCGGCTACGGCGGCAAGATCGTCGCGGTCGCGTGGATGGGATACGACGATCCGAAGTCGCTGGGCGGACGCGAGTTTGGCGCCACGCTGGCGATGCCGATCTGGATCGACTACATGCGCGTGGCCACCGCCAGGCAGGGCACCTTCGAGCGCCCGGTGCCGCAAGGCGTCAGCCAGGTCGACGGCGACTGGATGTACGACGAATACGCGGCCACCGGCGCGATCCCAACGCTGGACCTGGACGAGAACGGCGATGCGCCAGGCGCGCCGAACGACATGCAGGCGCCGGTGCCGGCCCCCGTGCCCAACCCGGCGCCTGCCGTTACCACGCCACCCGAAACCAATTGAGCGCAGCGCGCCGCCCGGCCGGATGGCGCAAAGTGCGCCCGGCGGCGATCGGCATTTGCAGATCTGGCACACTCCAGTAAAATGGCCGCACTGGCCTGCGCTTCGGGCGCACTGGAGCGACAATGAAAAAATGGATAGCCCGTTGGTTCGGCAGCGCGGCCGACGCCGCGCCCGCTGCACACGCAGCTGCGGCGCCCGCCAGCGCGCCGGCGCCGTTACCGTATCGCGCCGCCGACGTTGATGTGCTGTTCTGCCAGTGGCTATTGGGCGAACCGGATGCGGGCCCTATCGTCGGCGCTGAAAAACTGATCCTCGACGAGCTGGCGCGCATCGGCGCCTCCAATAGCGGCGGCGCCAACCTGGTGCCGCGCGTGCCGGCGGTGATCCCGCAACTACTGAGAAGCCTGCGCGACGAGCACATCTCGGGCGCCGAACTGGCGCGCCAGATCACCCAGGACATCGTGCTGGTGGCCGAAGTGATCCGCGAAGTCAACACTCCGTATTACCACCCGGCCGTGCCGATCAAGACGATCGAGTCGGCGGTCATGCTGCTCGGTCAGAACGGCCTGCGCATGCTGCTCGCGCGCGTTGCGTTCCGGCCCGTGATCAACATGCAGAGCGGGCATTTCGCGCGCCTGGCCGCGCCGCACGTGTGGAGTCAGTCCGAGCTGTGCGCCCAGGCGGCCAACCTGCTGGCCGGCAGCATGCGCGCCAATCCATTTGAGGCCTATCTGGCCGGACTGATACAGAACGTCGGCCTGATCGTCGCGTTTCGCGCGATCGACCAGATCTGGCAGGGCGCTGCGCTGCCCCAGAGCGATGCGTTTTGCGCCGGCCTGACGGCCACCGCGCGCGTGCTGTCGGCGCGCATCGCCACCGTGTGGGAGTTTCCCGCAACGGTGGTGACGGCCATCGAATGCATGGGCGACTCGGCCCGCGCGGCACCGCTGCCGCTGGCGCGCGCGCTGCTGCTGGCCGACCGCGTCAGCAAGCTGCGCCTGCTGGTCGACGCCGACCAGTTGCTGGTCGACGAGCCCTTCGTGGCCGACGCGCTCGATCCGTCGGCCCGCGCGGTGTTCGACAAGCTGCGTCGCGACGACAGCTAGCGGCGCAGCACAGCCAGCGCCCGGCTCGGTTAAAATCAAGCCAGCGGCGCCACTGCTGCCCTCACCCACTTAGAAAGCAAGCCGCATGGCATATCAGATCGAACACAAGCTGGTCATCGGCGTGGCCTCGTCGGCGCTGTTTGACCTGACCGAATCGCACCAGGTCTACCTCGACAGCGGCGCCGAGGAATACCGCAAATACCAGGAGCAGCACATCGACGCCGTGCTGGGCAAGGGCGTGGCCTTCCCCTTCATTCGCCGCTTCCTCGACATCAACAAGACCTTCGCGCGCCTGATGCCGGTCGAGGTGGTGCTGTTTTCGCGCAATTCGCCCGAGACGGGCTTGCGCGTGCTGCGCTCGATCGCCCATTACGGCCTGGATATTTCGCGCGCCGCCTTCGTGACCGGCAAGTCGCCGTACACCTACATCCCGGCCTTCAACGCCTCGCTGTTCCTGTCGGCCAACGAGGAGGACGTGCGCAAGGCAATCGAGGCGGGCTTCCCGGCCGGCCTCGTGCTGCCCTCGACGGTGGACGACAATGACGACGACACCGAGCTGCGCGTGGCCTTCGACTTTGACGGCGTGCTGGCCGACGACGAGTCCGAGACGGTGTTCAAGAAGAACAACGACGTCGACGAATTCCACGCCCACGAGACGCGCAACATGGCCATCCCGCACCGCCCCGGCCCGCTGGCCGACATCTTCCAGAAGCTGGCCGTGATGCAGCGCATGGAGGAAAACATGCAGCGGCGCGATCCTGGCTACAAGAAGATCCTGCGCATCGCCATCATCACCGCGCGCAACGCCCCCTCGCACGAACGGGTCGTCACCACGCTCAAGAGCTGGGGCGTGTCGGCCAACGAAACGTTTTTCCTCGGCGGCATGGACAAGTCGCGCGTGCTGTCGGTGTTCAAGCCGCACATCTTCTTCGACGACCAGTTGGCCCACCTGAAGTCGCACGGCGGCACCATCCCGATGGTACACGTGCCGTTTGGCGTGGCCAACCGGCGCACGCCCGGCTAAGGCGCAAGCGGGGGCCATCGTCTATAATATGCGCTCCCAGTCGCGCCGTCCGAGCCGCCCAACGAACCGTCTTAGAGCCTCATCGCCTCAATGTCTTTCGACTTAAAAACCGCACTTCCCAAACCCGGCAGTCGCTTCGCGCTGCCTTCGCTGTACGGCTCGTCGGACGCGTACGCGCTCGCCTGCGCCGCGCTGGAGCTGAAAAGCCGCCAGCAGATGCTCACCGTGGTGGTGGCCAACGCCAGCGACGGCCAGCGCCTGCTCGACGAAATTCCGTGGTTCGCCAACGGCGCGCTGCGCTGCCATTTGCTGCCGGACTGGGAAACGCTGCCCTACGACGCGTTTTCGCCGCACCAGGATCTGGTGTCGGAGCGCCTGGCCACGCTGCACGAAGTGGGCAACGGCCAGTGCGACGTGCTGATCGTGCCGGCCACCACGGCGCTGGTGCGCCTGGCGCCGCCGTCCTTCCTGGCCGCCTACACCTTCTTTTTCAAACAAGGCGAAAAGCTCGACGAAGCGCGCCTGAAAACCCAGCTGACACTGGCCGGCTACACCCACGTGTCGCAGGTGATGTCGCCGGGCGAATACTCGGTGCGCGGCGGCCTGCTCGACCTGTTCCCGATGGGTTCAGCGCTGCCCTACCGGCTCGACCTGTTTGGCGACGAGATCGAAACGATCCGCACCTTCGACGCCGACACCCAGCGCTCCCTGTACCCGGTGCGCGAAGTGCGCCTGCTGCCGGGGCGCGAGTTTCCGATGGACGAGGTGGCGCGTACCACCTTTCGCAGCCGCTGGCGCGAACGCTTCGAGGGCGACCCATCGCGCTCGGTGGTGTACAAGGACGTCAGCAGCGGCATCGCCTCGGCCGGTATCGAATACTTCCTGCCGCTGTTCTTCGAGCAGACCGCCACGCTGTTCGACTACCTGCCGGCCGCCGCCAGCATCGCGCTGGTGGGCGACATCGACGGCGCCATCAAGCGCTTCTGGGTCGACACGCAGTCGCGCTACCGCTTCCTGAAAGCGGACCGCGACCGCCCGCTGCTCGCGCCCGAGGAGCTGTTCCTCACGGATGAGAATTTCTTCTCGCTGGCCAAACCCTACGGGCGCTGGGTCATCACGCAAGACAGCAGCGCGCAAGCGTCCGAACTGTCGGCGCCGATCCCCAACATCGCCGTCAACCGGCGCGCCGACGACCCGCTGGCCAATCTGCGCGCGTATCTGCTGCAAAGCGGCCGGCGCGTGATGCTGTGCGCCGAGTCGAATGGCCGGCGCGAAACGCTGCAGCAGTATTTCACCGAGTTCGGCCTGGCGCTGACGCCGTGCGAAGGCTTCGACGGTTTTGCCGGATCAAGCGCCAAGCTGATGCTGGGCGTGGCGCCGCTGCAGGCCGGTTTCGAGCTGACCACGCCCGAGTACGGCCACCTGATCTTCATCACCGAGACCGAGCTGTACGCCGGTTCCGGCCGGCGCGTGGGCAAGAAGAAGCAGGAAGGCGTGACCCAGGTCGAGTCGATGGTGCGCGACCTGTCCGAGCTCAAGATCGGCGACCCGGTGGTGCACATCAACCACGGCATCGGGCGCTACATGGGCCTGACCAGCATGGACCTGGGCGAAGGTGAAACCGAATTTCTGCACCTGGAGTACGCCAAGGACACCAAACTGTACGTGCCGGTGTCGCAGCTGCATGTGATCTCGCGCTACTCGGGCGCCTCGCCGGAAGACGCGCCGCTGCATTCGCTGGGCTCGGGCAACTGGGAAAAAGCCAAGCGGCGCGCCTTCGACCAGGTGCGTGACACCGCCGCCGAACTGCTTAACCTGTACGCCCGCCGTGCGCTGCGCCAGGGCCACGCGTTCGAGTATTCGGCGCACGACTACGAGCGCTTCGCCGACAGCTTCGGCTTTGACGAGACGCCCGACCAGCAAGAGGCAATCACCAACGTCATCAAGGATATGACCAGCGGCAAACCGATGGACCGGCTGGTGTGCGGCGACGTCGGCTTCGGGAAAACCGAAGTGGCGCTGCGCGCCGCCTTCATCGCCGTCATGGGCGGCAAGCAGGTGGCGATCCTGGCGCCCACCACGCTGCTGGCCGAGCAGCACGCGCAGACCTTCGCCGACCGCTTCGCCGACTGGCCGGTGCGCATCGCCGAGCTGTCGCGTTTTCGCACCGGCAAGGAGATCAACCAGGCCATGCTAGGGATGGCCGACGGCACGCTCGACATCGTCATCGGCACCCACAAGCTGCTCTCGAACGACGTCAAGTTCACCCGTCTGGGACTGGTCATCATCGACGAGGAGCACCGCTTCGGCGTGCGCCAGAAGGAAGCGCTGAAAGCGCTGCGCGCCGAGGTCGATGTCCTGACGCTGACGGCCACCCCGATCCCGCGCACGCTGGGCATGGCGCTCGAAGGCCTGCGCGACTTCTCGATCATCGCCACTGCGCCGCAAAAGCGCCTGGCCATCAAGACGTTTGTGCGCAGCGAAGACAGCTCGATCATCCGCGAAGCCTGCCTGCGCGAATTGAAACGCGGCGGCCAGGTGTACTTCCTGCACAACGAGGTCGAAACCATCCAGAACCGCATGGCGATGCTGCTTGAGCTGCTGCCGGAAGCGCGCATCGCTGTCGCGCACGGCCAGATGCACGAGCGCGACCTGGAAAAAGTAATGCGCGACTTCGTGGCGCAGCGCTTTAACATTTTGCTGTGCACCACCATCATCGAAACCGGCATCGACGTGCCGACCGCGAACACCATCATCATGCACCGCGCCGACCGCTTCGGTCTGGCGCAGCTGCACCAGCTGCGCGGACGGGTGGGCCGCTCGCACCACCAGGCCTACGCTTACCTGATGGTGACGGACGTGAGCGGCCTGACCAAGCAGGCGCAGCGCCGGCTTGACGCGATTCAGCAGATGGAAGAACTGGGCAGCGGCTTTTACCTGGCCATGCACGATCTGGAGATTCGCGGCGCCGGCGAAGTGCTGGGCGAAAACCAGTCCGGCGAGATGCTCGAAATCGGCTTTCAACTGTATTCGGACATGCTCAGCGAAGCGATCCGCTCGCTCAAGGCCGGCAAGGAGCCCGACCTGGCCGCGCCGCTGGCCTCCACCACCGAAATCAATCTGCACGTGCCGGCGCTGCTGCCGTCCGACTTCTGCGGCGACGTGCATGAGCGCCTGTCGGTGTACAAGCGGCTGGCCAACTGCAAGGAGCAGGACAAGATCGACGACATGCAGGAAGAGCTGATCGACCGTTTCGGCAAGCTGCCCGAGCCGGTCAAGGCGCTGATCGAGACGCACCGGCTGCGCATCGCCGCGAAGGCCGTCGGCATCGTCAAGATCGACGCGCACAGCGAGGCGGCCAGCCTGCAGTTCATGGTCAATCCGCCCATCGATTCGATGCGCATCATCACGCTGATCCAGAAGAACAAACACATCAAACTGAACGGCAACGACAAGCTCAAGATCACCGCCGCCATGCCCGACCTGGCAGCGCGCGTGGCGCAGGTCAAGCAAACCATCAAACAATTATTAGCGTAATGAACGACATGAACATGAATTTGGTTTTACAGGGCATCAACACCGACATGGCGACGCTCGAGAGCATCGCCGCGCTGGCCACGCCACAGCAGTTGACGGTGCTGGGCGCGCACGCGCTGCGCTGCGAGAATGTGGCGTATTCGCCTGAACTGAAGCAACTCGTCGAGGCGGCCGCCGGCGCCGCGCAGGTCGATGCGACCTTCATCGCAGCCGGTCGCACGCTGGCCGATTTCAAGCTCGTCGCGATGGACATGGATTCGACCTTGATCACCATCGAGTGTATCGACGAGATCGCCGACATGCAGGGTCTGAAACCACAGGTGGCGGCCATCACGGAGGCGGCCATGCGCGGCGAACTGGAGTTCTCCGACAGCCTGCGCCAGCGCGTCGCGCTACTCGACGGGCTCGACGCATCGGCGCTGCAGCGCGTCTACGACGAGCGCTTGCGCCTGTCGCCCGGCGCAGAAACCATGCTCGCCGCCGTGCAAGCGGCCGGCCTGAAAACGCTGCTGGTGTCGGGCGGATTCACCTTCTTCACCGAGCGCCTGCAAGAACGCCTGAGACTCGATTACACGCACGCCAACGTGCTCGAAGTGGTCGATGGCAAACTGACCGGCCAGGTTATTGGCGGCATCGTCGATGCGGAAGAAAAAATGCGCACCGTGGAGCGCGTGTGCGCCGAGATGGGCATCGCCCCGTCGCAGGCGATCGTCATGGGCGACGGCGCCAACGACCTGAAAATGATGGGTGTGGCCGGCCTGTCGCTGGCGTTTCGCGCCAAGCCGGTGGTGCGCGCCCAGGCCGACGTGGCGCTCAACGTGGTTGGCCTGGACGGCGTACTCACCATCCTCGCCTGATCGGGCGCCCCGGCGCTTAAACCTGCCCGCGATACAGCCGCCGCGCCAGCGCGGCGTCGAGCGGCCCATGCGCCGGGATCGGCAGGAAGAAATCCAGTTGCCAGGCCTGCGTCCTGGCAGCCTGCCCGCTGGTGGTGACGTCCCACGGTGGATACACGCGCATCGCGCGCTTGCCGCCTGCCCCGTCAACCGACACGATAGCGCGCCTGCCCAACACCGACTTGGGAAACACGAACTGCCCAAAGTGTTCGCCGCTACGCACGCTGACGACAAACAGCTCGATCGGGTCGCTCATATCGAAAGGTGCGATCGGCCCTTTCCCGATCCGCTTCCATAAAGTGACGAACTGCCCGACTTTGGTGGGCGTGATTTTGGCTACCCGAAAGCGCGCGCTCAGACCTTCGACACTCAAGGCATAAGCGCCATAGTCCGCGCTTTCCGCTTCCATGACCGGCACCCCGGTCGCGATGTCGAGCGCGTCGTAGACGCGCGCCTTGGCCGCGCGCAGGTCCGCGTGAATCGTCTCGTTCGCGCCCCACCCGGGTGTCATCACAGGCAGCGCCCCGCACCTATTGCCAGCGCGGGCGAGCACCGACGATTCATGCGCCGCGCCGCCCCATGCGTCCCAGCAGTCCCAAGCCAAGCAGCAGCATTGCCCAGGTTTGCGGTTCCGGCACCGGCGGCGGCGGCGGCGTGTCGGGGTCGGCCACTCCAGGCGCCAGCGTGTCGATCACCATCGTCACATTCAGCGCGTCGTCGTGTCCGGCGTACATGAAGCTATTGTAGATGGCCATCGACGTAAATGCCGACGAGGGCAAGGCGGATGGAAGGTCGACCGAACTGAACGCGACGTGGTGCATGTCGATCAAGTCCAGCCCTACTTCCTGGATCAAGCCGGAATTGCTGGCCTGGGTCATGGCGACCATGTGGAACGAATCGATCAGCGAGTTGTTCATCATCGAAATGACGGGCGTGTCGAGTGACTTGAACTGCACGCCGCCATCGACGCTGTAACGCAGGCCCGCCAGCGTGGACGCATAGCCGGGACCACCATACAGGGCCGACGGCGCGCCGGGCAACACCGGCGGCTGAGCGAGAAACTGCCCCAGCGTGGTGTCATAGAAAAAATGCCCTTGCACCTGTCCACCCATGCTGATCTGGTTGCCTGCGTAGCTGGACGAGGCGACGCTGACACCCGGCCCCGGACCGTTTTCGGTCGTGTGGGCATAATAGGTCATCTCCGTGACATGCGCGCTGAAGTCGAACGACAGCAGATCGGCATGCGCCAGCGGCGCCGCCATCAGAATCAAGGCGGCGGTACAGGCCGACGCCAAGCGTGAAAAATTCGGATTCATGCAGAGACCTTTGGACGGAAATTGGAAACCGAATTTATACACGAAATTTGCTGTTTTGTCATTATTGACAATGCCAGCATCTTTGCCCGGCCCGCTTCTACCGGGTGGCCGGCGCCCACTGGCGCAGCCGCTCATCGAGGCGCTGGCGCGCGCCGGGCCAGTCAAGGTCGGTGATCGCAAACAGCACGCTGTCGCGAATGTGGCCGGTCCAGGTGGTGCGCTCGCGCCGCAGCACGCCCTCGCGCACGGCGCCCAGTTTGGCGATCGCCGCCTGGCTGCGCGCATTGCGCAGGTCCGTCAGCAGCTCGACGCGGCGCGCTCCGCAAGCGAACGCATGGCCCAACATCAGCGCTTTCGCTTGCGCGTTGACGTAGCCCGAGCGTACCCGCGGGTTCAGGAAGGTCGCGCCGATTTCGACACTGTGGCGTGTCGGTTTAATATTCAGAAAACTGGTCGTGCCGACGATCCGGTCGTCGCCCAGATCGCGGATGGCGTAAGCGATCCACTGTCCCGCCGCCACCTGACGCGTCAAGTTGGACCACCATTGCTCGAAGTGCCCTCCCTGCCCGCTGATGGCAAACAGATCCCACCCCTCCGGGTCGCAATCGAGCGCGGCGCGCACCGGTTCTTTCAGCGCCTCCGAATACAGCTCAAGACGCACCATGGTCCCGTCCAGGGCCACAGCATTCAAATTCATACTCTCACTGATCACGGATAATCCTCGCATGGTGAGGGCCTTGGCACGGCCCGCCGCAGTCCTGATCAAGGCGGCAAGCTTGCTATTTTAGACCAGCGCGGCGGCCCGCGCTGGCGCCCGCGTCTGCCGCCCATGACAAGGCGCGCACCCACGGCGCCATCAACCACGCTGACGATGGCGCTCTGTTGCGACGACGATTGCCCAGCGCTGGCGCCGAAGTCCAGCGTGCCAGCCAAGTGCAACACCACGCTGGTGTATCCCGGGCAAGCGGGTCCGCCTGGTCGGTGGCCACGTGGCCCGCCCGGTGCGACGATGTATGCGCTCGCGCCGAAGCGGACGCTATTTGGGGCAACCTATACTTTCGTATGTAGTTAAAGTGATATGTCACTTATACAATTGCACACAGCTTAGATCCGGTTTTTTGGCGACTTCGGCTTCCGTTTCGCCGCGACCATTTATTTCCAGTCACACACACAAGGAATCCATATGTTTTCTATTAAGACCATCGCAGGCTCGTTGACCGTACTGGCAACACTGCTCGCCGCGCAAGTTGCCGTCGCCGACACCATTGTCGTGGCCTCGCCAACGACATTTGCCATCGCACCATCGAATGACACCCTGACGCTGACCACGACGAATCAAACCGCAGTGATCGGCGACATGTCGAGCACGGTCGACTTCCAGCTGTTAAATTTCAACATCCAGGGATCCGCCATCCCCGATCAACTGATCGCCTTCACGCTGAACGAAGATGTCACCATCAACGGCATCACGCAAAACGTGTCCTTCGATTTCACCAACAACGTCACCGCCGCTTCCGATACGCTGTCCGTATCGCAAGGCCAGTGGATGCAATTTGGTGGCGTGTCCTTCCGTACGCTGGCAGTCAACTTCGTCGGCACCAATCTGGGCGACAATTACATCACCATGCAAGCAGAAGTGCTGGCGGTGCCGGAACCTGAATCGTATGCGATGATCCTCGCTGGCCTGGCGCTGCTGGGTGCGACGATGAAACGCCGCAAGGCCTAAATGACGCAAAGCCGGCGCGTTCTGCGTCGCCGGCTCACGCGCGGCTGGCCGGCTCCGAGCGGGGCCGGTCATGTACCAAGCGGCGCCGCCACCTGCTGCCGATCGCGACAGTCCAACGCGCACTGCCGCCGTATCAATGGTGAACCATCCGGCGTCGATCACTTGCGCAGCGCGGCCACACGCGCCCCCACACCGCCGCGGCGCGTGCTTACAACAGCGCCAGCGCCTGCTCGATATCGGCGATCAGATCCTGCGGGTCCTCGAGGCCAATATTAAAGCGCACCAACTGACCTTTCTCGGTCCAGTTCATGCGCACCGCACCAATCCGGTACGGCATCACCAGGCTGTTCGCGCCGCCCCAGCTGTAGCCAATCTTGAACAGCTTGAGTTGGTCGATGAAGCGGTCGGTCTGCTGTTCCGTGTAGCGTTCATCGAACAGCACCGAGAACAAGCCGCCGGCGCCGGTAAAGTCGCGTTGCCAGATCTCGTGGCCGGGGCAATCGGCAAACGCCGGATGCAGCACCTTGCCGATTTCCGGGCGCGCTTTGAGCCAGCCGGCCACCGCGCGCGCACCCTTGTCGTGCGCCTCGAAGCGCAGCTTCATCGTCGGCAGGCCGCGCATGACCAAATAGGTGTCGTCCGCGCCCACCCCGAGACCGAGGCGCATGTGGGCCGGTGTGAGCCGTTCGTGCAGCGCGCGGTCGCGCGTGATCAACGCGCCCATCAGCACATCCGAGCCGCCCGACTGGTATTTGGTGAGCGCTTGCATGATGATGTCGGCGCCCAGCTCAAAGCCGCGCAGCGCCAGGCCGGCCGACCAGGTGTTGTCGAGCGCAACGAGCACGCCGCGTGCATGGGCGGCCTTGCAAATGGCGGGCAGATCCGGCACTTCCATCGTCACCGAACCGGGCGCTTCGGTCCAGATCAATTTCGTGTTCGGCAAGATCAGCGCGTCGATGCCGGCCCCGATCAGTGGATCGTAATAGCGCGCCGTGATGCCGAAGTCGCTACTGAGCCATTTGCCCAGCTCGCGATTGGGGTTGTAGACGTTATCGGGCAACAGCACGTCGTCGCCGCTTTTGAGCAGCGCAAAGTCGACCATCGCGATCGCCGCCAGGCCGCTGGGCGCGAGCAGGCACTGATTGCCGCCCTCGATCTCGGCCAGCCGCGCTTCGAGCGTAAAGGTGGTGGGGGTGCCGTGCAGGCCGTAGGTGTAGGCGTTCTTTTCCTTCCACTCGCCCGAACGCATCGCGGCCACGTTCTTGAACAGCACCGTGGAGGCGTGGTGGATCGGACTGGGAAAAGCGGCAAAGCCTTCCGGCGCGACGTAGTCGCTGTGAACGAGTTTGGTTTGCTGCGATTTTTTCATGGCGCCAATCGTGACGGGCGAAGCGTCGCGATCGGCGCCATGTCGCCCTGGTTGAGAGAGAAAACGCTTACGCGGCGGCCCACAGGTCGTGCGCGTCCGAGCCGGTGATGGTGACGTCGATGAATTCGCCGACCACGATTTTTTTGCCGGGAACCAGCGAACGCTTGACATGCACCACGCCATCGATCTCGGGCGCGTCGGCAGCCGAGCGGCCCACGCCGCCGGTGCGATTAACTTCGTCGATCAGCACGCGCACGGTCTTGCCCACTTTCGCCTTCAGACGCGCCGTCGAAATTTCTTCCTGCAGCAGCATCAGGCGGCCACGGCGTTCTTCACGCACTTCTTCCGGCACCGGATTGTCGAGCAGGTTGGCGGTGGCGCCTTCCACGGGCGAATAGGCGAAGCAGCCCAGACGGTCGATCTGCGCTTCCTTGATGAAGTCGAGCAGGTACGCAAATTCTGCTTCGGTCTCGCCGGGAAAGCCGGCGATGAAGGTCGAACGGATCGTCAGGTCAGGATTCATCGCGCGCCAGGCCTGGATGCGCTCGATGTTTTTCTCGCCGCTGGCCGGGCGCTTCATGCGCTTCAATACATCCGGATGGGCGTGCTGCAGCGGCACGTCCAGGTAAGGCAGCACCGAGCCGCCCGTCATCATCGGGATGACCTGGTCGACATGCGGATAAGGATAGACGTAATGCAGACGCACCCAGGCGCCGTACTGCTTGCCCAGTTCGCCCAGCGCCTCGACCAGTTGGGTCATGTGGGTTTTCACCGGACGGCCGTTCCAGAAGCCGGAGCGGAACTTGACGTCCACGCCGTAGGCGCTGGTGTCTTGCGAAATGACCAGCAATTCTTTGACGCCGGCCTTGAACAGGTTTTCCGCTTCGAGCATCAGCTCGGCGATCGGACGCGACACCAGGTCGCCGCGCATCGACGGAATGATGCAAAAGCTGCAGCGGTGGTTGCAGCCTTCGGAAATTTTCAGGTAAGCGTAATGCTTCGGGGTCAGCTTGACGCCCTGCGCCGGCACCAGGTCGAAGAACGGCGCGTGCGGTTTCGGCAGATGCAGGTGGACCGAGTCCATCACTTCGGCCAGCGCGTGCGGGCCGGTCACGGCCAGCACCTTCGGATGCACCTTCATGATGATGTCCTGGCCGGACGCATCTTTTTTCGCCCCCAGGCAACCGGTGACGATGACGCGGCCGTTTTCAGCCAGCGCCTCGCCGATCGCGTCGAGCGACTCCTGCACGGCGGCGTCGATGAAGCCGCAGGTATTGACGATCACCAGATCGGCGCCATCGTAGGACTTGGCCGTTTCATAGCCTTCGGCGCGCAACTGGGTCAGGATCTGTTCGGAGTCGACCAGTGCCTTCGGGCAGCCGAGCGACACAAAGCCCACCTTGGGGGCTGCGGGAGGCAGGCCAGGCAGAGAATCGGTGGTGGTGGAAGCGGGGATACGGGATATTTCGGACATGGTGGCGACAGAGAAGGCAGACGAATCTGCCATTGTACAACGCCGGACCACCGTGCCGCGCATTTGCTTGTCATTCGGGGCGCGATCGGCGCCCCGGCGCATACTGCACCTCGGCGGCGCGCGCGATCAGCGGCGACGCCGTCGACTTACTTCTTCTCGACTGGCGGGAAGGGAAACACACCAAAGATGTTCTTGCTCTGGCTTTGCATCTGTTCCTGCATCTGCTCGAACAGGTTCTTGCTCTGGTCGATGTAGTTGTTCATCATGCCCTGCATCATCGGACCTTGCACGTTCATGAACTGGGTCCACATCTCCGGGCTGAATGGTTTGCCTTCGAAGGCGCCCGCGTTGGTGCCGGTGAATTTGTGCTGGATGTCGGTAAACGCTTGCACGTTCTTTTCCAGGTAAGAGCCCATCATGCCCTGCATCGCATGACCGTAGTAGCGGATGATCTGCGAGAGCACGGTGCTGGAAAACATCGGCGCGCCGTTGGCTTCCTCTTCCAGGATAATCTGCAGCAAGATGCTGCGCGTCAGGTCCTCGTTCGACTTGGCGTCGATGACGGTGAACTCCTCGGCGTCCATCACCAGTTGCTTGACATCGGTGAGCGTGATGTAGGAGCTGGTCTGGGTATCATACAGACGACGGTTGGGGTACTTCTTGATCAGGCGTTCAGCATTTTTTTTCGTACTGCTCATCTCAAAATCCACTTATTGCGCCGCAGCGCATGCTCGATTAACCGCAAAAAAGCGAACCTGGTTCGCCGTCGCATCAGCCCTGATGTTGCCTTGGCTCTAACCATTATAAAGTGGAACCCACCAAAAAAACCGCTTGTGCGGCCAGTTTGGCAGGTTTTATTGCAACGCAGCGAAAAAGCGTGTGCCCACCAGTGTACGCGCCGCAGCAATTAGTCGGCGCGCACTTTCACGTAGCGGCCCGGCGCCGGCTCGATCGGCTTGTGCTGCGCGTTGCCCGGCTTGGCCGGCGGCTTCACGCTCGGGCCCGCATGCTGCTCCAGAAAAGCGGCCCATTCCGGCCACCAGCTGCCGGCGTGTTCGGTGGCGCCGCTCATCCACTGCTCAGGCGGCAGCACCTTGGCCGCGCGCCCCTTGGCCGGGGTGTCGTTACTCCAGTAGCTGCGCTTGTTCTTCGAGGCCGGGTTGATGACGCCGGCGATATGCCCGGACGCGCCCAGGATGAAGCGGTTGGCTTTCGGTTTCTTGGGATTGAGCACCGACATCGACGCGTAGGCGGCCGTCCACGGCACGATATGGTCTTCGCGCGAGCCATACACGAACACCGGCGCATCGATGCGCGACAAATCGACCGGCGTGCCGGCCAACGCAAGCGCGTTCGGCTTGATCAGGCTGTTTTCCAGATAGGTATGGCGCAAATACCAGCAGAACATCGGACCGGGCAGATTGGTGCTGTCCGAGTTCCAGTACAGCAGGTCGAACGGCGGCGGCTCCTTGCCCTTGAGGTAGTTCGACTGCACGTAATTCCACACCAGGTCGTTGGCGCGCAGGCTGGAAAAGGTGCTGGCCAGATCGCGCCCGGGCATCAGGCCGCCGGCCGCCAGGTTTTGTTCGCGCTGGCTGACCTGCTGTTCGTCGATGAACACTTCGAGTACGCCGGTGTGTTCAAAGTCGAGCAACGTCGTCAGCAGCGTCAGGCTGGCCGCCGGATTTTCGCCGCGCGCGGCCAGCACCGCCAGCGCCGTGCTGACGATGGTGCCGCCAACGCAAAAGCCGAACAGATTCAGTTTGTCCTGCTTGCTGATGTCCTGGGCGACCCGAATCGCGGTGATCGCACCCTTCTCGATATAGTCGTCCATCGTGGTCTTGCCCATCGACTGGTCGGGATTGCGCCACGACACGAGAAACACCGTATGGCCCTGAGACACCGCGTAGCGCACCACCGAGTTTTCCGGCTGCAGATCGAGAATGTAAAATTTATTGATGCATGGCGGAACCATCAGCAGCGGACGCTGGTGCACCTTGTCGGTGCTGGGCGCGTACTGAATCAGCTGGAACAAGTCGTTTTCAAACACCACCTGGCCTGGCGTGGTGGCGACGTTGCGCCCCACTTCGAAGGCCGATTCGTCGGACAGCGAAATACGCCCCTTGTGCATGTCGGCCAGCATATTGGCCAGTCCCTTGGTCAGGCTTTCGCCCCGGCTGGCGATGATCTGCTGCTGCGCCTCCGGATTGGTGGCGAGGAAGTTGGCGGGCGACATCGCGTCGATCATCTGCTGCACGGCGAAGCAGATCTTCTGCTTCTCGCGCGGCGGCGCCTCGACCGCATCGGCCATTTTGGTCAGGAACTGGGCGTTGAGCAGGTATGATGCGGCACTGAAGGCCGAGGCCGGATTGGCATGCCACTCGGGCGCACCGAAGCGACGGTCGGAAAACGTCGGCGCTTTCGCCGCCAGCAAGTCTTGCCACAAGGCGCCAGCCTGGCTCATGTATTCTTGCTTGAGCTGCTCAACGGCCACCTGGTTGATGCTCACGCCGGCGTCCTTGAGGATGGTGACCAACGGGTGGGCGTCCACTTCCGGCATCTTGAACCACGACTGCCACAGGCTGCTGTCGTTAAACTGCGCCATCCAGGCTGCGGCCATTGCTTGCGGATCAGGCATATTCATGTTTGCGTCCATAGTTGAATGATTTTTTTAAGGCAGTTTATGTTGATTGTCGCTATTGCTTGGATCTACGTGGTGGGCTTGATGGCGCTCACCGAGGCCTCGTTCGTGGCCGGAATTATGACGTTTTTCATTTACTGCGTGTTGCCATTATCAATACTTTTCTACCTGACAGGGTCGAAGCGCCGACGTGCCAAACGCGCGCGTTTGGCCAGCGCGGCGACTTCCACACACACCGATGCCGGCCTGCCCCCGATCATGCCAAGTGCCTATGATACTGGCAAGGACGACAACGCGCTGACGGCGCGCACGGCGCCCGACGATCCTGCCTGTGCGAGCCCGTTCGACAGCGCGCCCGTCACGTGCCCCGCGACGGACCACGTCAGCCAGGCACCGGTCGACTGCGCTGCGCCACCCGCCAACTACAGCCCGGCACCTGCCGACAGCGGCCCCGCACCTACCGACAACGGCGCCTGACGCACCGGCCAGCGCCGCGCCGACGCACCGCGTTTGCCCTAGGTGCGCCAGATCAGCGTCGCCTGACGGCCACTGACGCCGTCGCGGCGATACGAATAAAACTCGCTACGCTCGCTGACGGTGCAGCGCTCGCCGCCAGCCACGCTGACGACGCCGTCGCGCGCGAGCATGCCGCGCGCCAGCGCATAAATATCTGCCAGGTATTTGTCGGCACGCCCCGGATACGCCACGAAAGCGGCCAGCACCTGGGCCTGCTCAACGGGACTGCGCGCGCCGGCCAGAAAACTGGCGCGCACATCGGCGCCCACCTCGAATTGTTGCGCACCGATTGCCGGCCCTAGCCATGCGACGATGTCGCCGGCGCCGGCGCCACGCATGGCCGCCACCGTCTGTCCCAGGATGCCGGCAGCCAAACCGCGCCAGCCCGCATGCGCCGCGGCCACCACCTTGCCGTGCGCGTCGGCCAGCAACACCGGCAGACAGTCGGCCGTCAGCACCGCGCAGACGACGCCGGGCGCACCAGAAAAGCTCGCGTCCGCCTCCGGCGCGGCCATGTCAGCGTCGACCAGCGCGGCGTCCAGCACGGCCACGCCATGCACTTGCGACAGCCAGGCCGGACGGCCCGGCAGCTGCGCCTGCAGCAAAGCGCGATTGCGCTCGACGTCGGCGCGCACATCGCCCACATGCAAACCAAGGTTGAGCCCGCCAGCGCCGGCAGCGTCGTCGTAGGGACCGACACTGACGCCGCCGCGCCGGCTCGTCGCCAGCGCGCCAATATTGGCCGGCGCATCCGGCCACAGCGGCACAATCAAGCCCGCTCCCGCCATCAGACGGGCTCTTCGATGCCAGCCATCTTGATCAGCGCGGCAAAGTCGTCCGCCAGCGGCACCAGCCACTCGCAGTCTTCACCGGTCGCCGGATGCACCAGACCGAGCCGGCGCGCCTGCAGTGCCTGACGGGGAAACGCCGACATCAGGTGCTGCTTGCCGTACAGCGCGTCGCCCACCAGCGGAAAGCCCAGCGACAGCATGTGCACCCGGATCTGATGGGTGCGGCCCGTCTCCAGGCGACACTGCATCAGACTGACCGGACGGCGGTCGTGCATGCCGGTGGCCAGCCGCTCGTAGTGCGTGATGGCCGGCTTGGCGGAAAAATTCTCCGACACGGCCATTTTGATGCGGTCGCGCGGATGGCGTCCCATGGCCGCATCGATGGTACCGCTGACGTGCGGCGTACCCCACACCAGCGCCAGGTATTCGCGTTTTACGGTGCGCGCCTGCAACTGGCGCACCAGATCCGTTTGCGCGGCGAGCGTCTTGCCCACCACCATCAGGCCACTGGTGTCCTTGTCGAGCCGATGCACGATACCGGCGCGCGGCACGCCAGCCAGTTGCGGGCAGTGAAACAGCAAGCCGTTGAGCAGCGTGCCGGACCAGTTGCCCGCGCCCGGATGCACCACCAGGCCGGCCGGCTTGTTGATGACGATGATCTGTTCATCCTCGTAGACGATGTTGAGGGCGAGTTCTTCTGGTTTGAACGCTTCGTCCTCGGGCGCGCTTTGTGGCAGAATGATCACCGTCTCGTCGCCGTACACGGTGTCCTTGGTGCTGCGCACGACTTTGCCGTCCACCGTCACATGGCCCGCTTCGATCCACAGCTGCAATCGGCTGCGTGAAAATTGCGTGACCAGTTTCGAGATGACTTTGTCAAGACGCTCGCCGCAAGCGGCAGGCGTCAGTTCAAGCGTGATCGGCGCCAGGTCAAGCCCAGAGCGATCGGCGCCCTCTTCGCCTAAGATTTCCGCGTCGAGTTCGTCGTCAAACTCGGGTTCGGCATGCAGTTCCGCCGAAATCGGCGTTGGAGTTAATATCACATCATTCCCATCGGCTATAATCAGCCTCTCGTTAAATCTACGGTCAATACATCTTCTTGCAAAAAGCTATGCAAAAAAAATTATCTCTGATTGTTGCTACCTGTGTTCTGCTTGGCGTGTCCGCTTGCAGCTTGTTGCCGGAAAAAGCCGACGAGACCAAAAACTGGTCGGTAACGAAATTATACTCGGAGGCGAGTGACGAACTGGCCGGCGGCCGATATGAACGTGCGATTCAGTTGTTTGAGAAGCTCGAATCGAGCTACCCGTTCGGCACCTATGCCCAGCAGGCGCAGATGGAAATCGCCTACGCCTACTACAAATCGAACGACCAGGCGCAAGCGCTGGCGGCCGTTGAGCGCTTCATCAAGTTGCACCCGAACCACGCCAACGTCGACTACATGTACTACCTGCGCGGCCTGATTTCGTTTAACGACACGACCGGCTTCCTCGGCGTGTTGTTTACCCAGGACCCGACCGAGCGTGACCCGAAGGCCACGCGCGAATCGTTCGTCGCGTTCAAGGCGCTGGTGGAAAAATTCCCGAACAGCAGCTACACACCGGACGCGATCCTGCGCCTGAAATACCTGGCCAACGCGATGGCCCAGTACGAAGTGCATGTGGCCAATTACTACTACCGGCGCGGCGCGTATGTGGCGGCGCTGGGCCGTGCGCAAGGCGCCGTGACCGACTACCGCGACGCCCCGGCCGTCGAAGAGGCGCTGTTCCTGATGGTGCGCTGCTACGAGCAGATGGAATTGCTCGACTTGCGCGACGATGCCCAGCGCGTGTTCGTGCGCAGCTTCCCGAACAGCAAATGGATGAAGCCGAAGGGCAAATCGACCGGCCCGTGGTGGCAGATCTGGTAGTGGCAAGGCGCTTGCGCCTTGCGTGATCAAAAAAACGACGAGTCCGGCTCGTCGTTTTTTTATTGGCGGCGCGTCAGGCGGCCAGCTTGCGCCGGAACATCCAGTGAGTCGCCGTCGAATCGCCCTTGACGTAGGCGTAGCCGTCGACATCGAATTTCTTCAGTTTCTCGGGATCGACGATGTTCTTGACTGCCGCGTAGCGGGCCAGCATGCCGCGCGCCCGCTTGGCGTAGAAGGAAATGACCTTGTATTTGCCGTTTTTGTAGTCCTCGAACACGGGCGTGATGACCGGCACCGTCAACTGCTTGGGCTTGACCGACTTGAAGTATTCTTCCGACGCCAGATTGACCAGCGCGCCGGCGCCCTGCTCGGCAATGCTGGCGTTGAGCTTGTCGGTGACGTCCGAACCCCAGAAGGCGTACAGATCCTTGCCGTGCGGGTTGGCCAGGCGGGTGCCCATTTCCAGCCGGTGCGGCAAAATCAGGTCGAGCGGGCGCAGCACCCCGTACAATCCGGACAGGATGCGCACTTTTTCCTGCGCATAGCCCAGCTGCTTGGCCTTCAGGCTGCGCGCGTCAAAGCCGGTGTAGACGTCGCCGTCGAAGGTCATGATGGCCTGGCGCGCCTGATCCAGCGCCGTGCTCCAGTGCGCATAGCGCGTCACGTTCAGGTTCGCCAGCGCGTCCGACAGCGTCATCAGGCTGGCGATGCGGTCCGGCGAATAATCGCGCAACAGATCGATGAGCTGCTTTGATCGCTCCAGAAAGTCGGGCGTGCTGTGCAGCTTGGTGGTGGACGGCGTCTCCAGATCGAGCGTTTTCGCGGGCGACAAGACAATCAGCATAGAATTCCAGTTCAATCCAAAAAAGTTTGCCGACATGATACCTGCTCCAGTCCAATGCATCATCCTTGACACCAATGTCTGCCTCGACCTGTTCGTGTTCCACGATCCGCGCTGGGCCAGTTTGCTCGCCGCGCTGGAGGATGGTTCAGTGCGCGCGATCACGCGCGCCGACTGCCGCGACGAATACCTGATCGTGTTGCACTACAAGCACCTGCCGCTCGACGAGATCAGCCGTCCCGTCAGCGCGGCGCGCTTCGACGCGCTGATCGACGTCGTGGCGCCCGCCCCCAAGCTGATCCGGCTGCCCGTGTGCAGCGACCGCGACGATCAAAAATTTCTCGAACTGGCGCGCGACGCCGACGCCGACATCCTGATCACCAAGGACAAGGCGCTGCTGAAACTGGCGCGCAAGACCGCCCAGGCGGGACTGTTTCGCATCATGCTGCCGCAAGCCTATCTGGCTGACGCCGCCGTGAGTGCTGCGTTAAAATAGCCGATTCTTCATTTCACGCCGCGCCTTCATGACCAGCCCAACACACTTCCCCACTCCGCCGCTGCACAGCAAACTGCCGCAAGTGGGCACGACCATTTTTTCGCACATGTCGGCGCTGGCCGCCAAGCATGAGGCGGTCAACCTGGGCCAGGGCTTTCCCGACTTCGGCTGCGACCCGGCGCTGCTCGACCAGGTCGACGCGGCCATGCGCGCCGGCTTCAATCAGTATCCGATGATGACGGGTGCACCGCCCTTGCGCGCGGCCATCGCCGGCAAGATCGAACGACTGTACGGTGCGCGCTACGACGTCGAGCGCGAAATCACCGTCACCGCCGGCGCGACCCAGGCCTTGACGACGGCGATCCTGTGCTGCGTGCACGCGGGCGACGAAGTGATCGTCATCGAGCCGGCCTTCGACTGCTATCTGCCGGCCATCGCGCTGGCCGGCGGCGTGCCGGTGCTGGTGCAGATGCGCCTGGGCGAGCACGGCTACAGCGTGCCGTGGGACCAGGTGGCCGCCGCCGTCACGCCGCGCACCCGGCTGATCATCATCAATTCGCCGCACAACCCGACCGGCTCGATTTTGCGCGAGGCCGACATCGGCGCGCTCACCGAGATCGTGCGCGGCAGCGACATCCTGATCATTTCCGACGAGGTGTACGAACACATGGTGTACGACGGCGCGCGCCACGAGTCGGTGTGCCGCCACCCCGAGCTGGCCGCGCGCGCCTTCGTCATCTCCAGCTTCGGCAAGACCTACCACGTGACCGGCTGGAAGGTCGGCTTCGTGGCAGCACCGGCAAGCTTGTCGGCCGAGTTTCGCAAAGTGCATCAGTACAATGTATTTACCGTCAACGCGCCGATGCAACATGGACTGGCCGGCTACATGGCCGACCCCGCACCCTACCTGGCCCTGCCGGCGTTCTACCAGCGCAAGCGCGACCTGTTTCGCGACGGCTTGAAAGGCTCACGTTTCACCCTGTTGCCGGCCGACGGAACTTATTTCCAATGCGTAAAATACGAAGCGATTTCGCCTATACTGGAGGTGGAGTTTGCCGAATGGCTGACGAGCGAAATCAAGGTCGCGGCGATTCCCGTGTCGGCCTTCTACAGCGAAGGCAAGGAATCGGGTATCGTGCGCTTTTGCTTTGCAAAAAAAGAAGAAACGCTGCGCTTGGCCCTGTCGCGCCTGGCAACACTCTGAGTTGCGGCCCGCGTCCCGGGCCGACCTTGAACATGAACACCGTCTTTCGGGGCGGTACGCGGGGCACGGGGATTATCATGACTCACAGGCGTATCACCTTGGCAGACCTCGTCTTCGGCGAGCCACTGCGTTGGGACATTTTTGGTCCCGGCGCCAAAGCCGACAGCGCGCCGGACGCGTCGCCACTGCTGCAAAAAGGCCAGGTGCTCGCGCCCAGCCCGCAATTGAACGGCTGGCTAGAAGCGGGCCTGTTTGCCGAGGCCAGCGCCGCGCCGTCGGTGCTGCACGCGCTCAACGACCTCAACAAGCGCCTCGAACAACTGTTGCTGTCGCTGCGCAATGAACACGCCGCCGACGCGGCCGTGCGCGCGATCGCCAACGAACTGATCGCCGCCGTCGATATCGATCCCGACATCGCGTTGGCCTGCATCTTCCAGAACCAGATCGCCGGCCTGTACGCGGTACGCCACTGCATCGAAACGGCCGTGGTGGCCGTGCTGGTGGCGCGCGCGATGCAAAAACCCGACGACGAAGTGCTCACCATCACCGCCGCGGCGCTGACGATGAACGTGGGCATGGTGCGCCAGACCGAAGGCTTCCAGGGCAAGGATTGCTCGCTGTCGAACGACGAACGGGCAATCGTGCGACGTCACCCGATTGAAAGCGTGGATTTATTACGCTGCGCCGGCGTGGCCGACCCGCTGTGGCTGGACTACGTGCTGCTGCACCACGAAAATGACGACGGCAGCGGTTACCCCGACGGCAAACTGGGCGCCGACATTCCACAAAACGCCAAGCTGATCGGGCTGGCCGACCGTTACTGCGCACACGTGTCGGCACGCAATTACCGCCGCTCCATCCTGCCCGATCTGGCGCTGCGCAATCTGTTCGTCGAGAACGCCTTACCGATCGATCCGGCGCTGGCCGACCAGTTCATCAGACAGCTGGGGAAATATCCACCGGGCAGCCTGGTGCGCATGGAAAACGGCGAAATCGGCGTCGTCACGCGCCGACTGGGCGCCGACACGCTGACGGTGCATGCGCTGCTGGCCGCCGACGGCGCCGCGCTGCCCGAGCCAACACTACGCAGCACCACCGAACCTGCATGCGGCATCGCCGAAGCGCTGCACGAAGACCACGCCCGCGTGCGCTTTTCGATGCGGCAGATCTGGGGCGAGCGCGCCAGTCTGTAGAGCGACTGTGCCCTTGCCAGCTACCCGCCAAGGGCACAGGCAGCTGCCATGTACAGTTAGCCGGCTTTGGCGGCCATGAACTGGGCCATGTTGATGGCGCGGTCGGCGTTGACCTTTTGGATGACCGGGCGCTGCTCCATCATGTCCAGATAGGCGGCCACGGGAAGCGCGGCCAGCAGGTCTTCGCCGAAAATTTTCTTGGTGGCGCGCGCCACCAGCGGCAGATGGACCACCGCCGCGCAGTCGGCCATCGTGAACTCGGCACCGGCGATGAAGGGCCCGAATTTAGCCAGCTTGGCGAACCCGGCGATGTGTTTGATCAGCGTTTTTTTGGCGCGCGCCTTCACTTCGTCGCTTACTTTGCCGCCGAAGAAGGCTTCGTAATACAGCTCACGCGCGACCAGCTCCAGGTGCACTTCGAGAAAGGTGATCAGCTCATGGACGCGCGCGGCGGCGTACAGGTCGCTCGGCAGCAGCGGCACTTGCGGATAGCGCGCTTCGATGTAGTTCATCAGCACTTGCGATTCGACCAGCACGCCATCCTCGGTCTCCAGATACGGCACCTTGCCCAGCGGCGACTTGGCCAGCAGCGCAGGCGACTCGTCAGCCCAGACCAGCGACTCTTCGAACGGCACGCCCTTTTCCAGCAAGGCGATCTTGACTTTGTTGTAGTAGTTGCTGACGGCGAAGCCGCACAGTGTAAGCATGCTGATATCCTTCGATTGAGTGAGTGTTAGTGGTCCAGTTGCTGCAGTTTGCGCTCAACGAACGTGAGCAGTTCAGGCGACAGCGTGCCCCCCGCCTTGGCGCGTTCGAACGCGGCTCGCGCCTCGGCGGCGCGCTTTTCCGCTTGCAGCGACAATCCCAGCCCCATCCACCAGACCCCGTTTTGGGGTTCGGCGCGCAGGGCCAGCTGATAGTAACTGACGGCCTCAGCGTGGCGTTGCTCGCGTTGCAAAGCGCCGGCCAGCAGCGCCTGATAGGCGCCGTTGCCGTTCGCATACGGCAAACTCTGCATCAAGGTGGCAATGGCCGGGCCGCCGCGTTCGATCTGCATGCGCGCCAGCACCATCGCCAGCGCAGGCTGGCGCGGCTCCAGCGACAAGGACAATTGCAACTGGCGCATCGCTTCGTCGTTGCGCTTCGCTTCGATGAGCAGGCTGATCAAGGTCTGGCGCGCGCCGTCGTGGCGCGGATCCAGTTGCAAGGTGCGCTCGAGCGCGTCGATCGCATCGCTGACGTGACCTTCCTGCAGCATGGTCAGCGCATGGCTGTAGCTGCTTTCGGCACGTTGTTGCGCTGTCATCGCACGCCCGGCGTCGGCCGCCGGCGCGGAAACCGCCGACGTTGCGGATGCGGATGCGGATGTGGATACGGTCTGGGCGTGTGTCACACTCTTGCGCCGCGCCGCGTCGGGCGCGCGCACGAGCTTGTCCGATGTTGCCACCAGCCTGTCCGCCGTGTCCGGCTGCGTCGGCTGGGCCACTTTCTGTGCCGCGTGGGCCGGCGCAAGTGGCGCCGCCACCTCGACGACCGTTACCGGCGCAGCGACGACAGATGATGGCCTCGCTGCCGGCGTGGAAGGTGACGCAGTCACCGCAGCCGCGGATAGCCCTGGCGTTGGCCGCGGCAGCGCCACAGCCGGCGCGGAGGCGCTGAGCGGTGCCAGCTGCGCGTTCGGCGCCGCCACGATCGGCGTCGCATACGTGGCCGCTTGCACACGCGTGACCGCGCGCGCTGGCGCCGCTGCGGCAACTGGAGGCGCGCGGTGCAGGTAACGCCAGCCGAACACGCCACCGGCGCCCAGCAGCAACACCAGCAACGCGCCGATCGCCAAGCCGGCGAGCGGCAGCTCGCGCGGGCGGCTTTGGGCCGGCCGCACGTCCGACGGCAGCGCTTGCTCGGCGTGCGAACCGCGCGCATCGAGGTCTTGCAACATTTTGTTAATCAGGCTCATTTGTTGAGTGCCAAGGTGAGGCCGGCCGCAGCCAGCAGCGCAAGCGTCAGCGTGCCCAGCGCCCAGGGCCACACGATGCGCCGCTTGGTACCGAGCGTGTCGCGCGCGGCGGCGCGCATGTGGCGCCAATTGACCTGTTGTTTGCCTTCGCCATAACTGAGCATCAGCCCCTTGTGCGCCAGGATATTGATCAGGCGCGGAATGCCGCGACTGGCCCCATACAGGCGCCCGATCGCCGCACGGCTAAACAACCGTCCGCCGGCGTATCCGGCGATGCGCAGCCGGTGCGCCAGATAGTATTCGAGATCGTCGCGCGTCAGCGGACCCAGATGGTAATGGAAGGTGATGCGCTGGGCCAGCTGGCGAATCGCGTCCTGCTCCAGATGACGGTTCAATTCCGGCTGACCGAACAACACGATCTGCAGCAGCTTGCGCTTTTCCGTCTCCAGGTTGGTCAGCAGGCGCAGCGCCTCCAGGCTTTCGATCGGAATCGCCTGGGCTTCGTCCAGGCACAACAAGGGGTGTTTGCCCTGATTGGCCAGCTCGAGCAAGCGGTTAAAAATGGCCTTGAGCAGATTGTGCTGGTCGACATCCTTCTCCAGCACGATCTCGAACTCGTCGGCCAGCGCCAGCATCAGCGTGCGCGGCTCCAGGTAGGGATTGGGAATGTAGGCGGTGACGAATTCGTCGCCCAGCGTGGACATGAACTTGCGGCACAACAGCGTCTTGCCGGTGCCGACCTCGCCGGTGATCTTGATGAAACCTTCGCCATTGCGCGCCGCCACCAGCAAGGTGTTGAGCGCCTCCTGCGAATGGGCGCTCGAAAAGAAAAAGCTGGTGTCGGGAGTGATGCTAAACGGAACCTCCCGCAAGCCGAAGTGCGCCTTGTACATCTTATTTTTGCTCCCCGGCGCGGCGCGGATCGAGCTCCTTGATGCGCCGCCCGGTTTCCAGCAGATCGTCATTCCAGCTGCCGTCGCTGTCGACGATGGTGGGCTTGATCAGCACCACCAGTTCGCGCTTCTGGTTGACCTGGCCGCGGTTGCGAAACAGCGCGCCCAGTACCGGCAGGTTCGACGCGCCCGGCACGCCCGAATTGTCGGCGCTGGACGACTGGCGCATCAGGCCGCCGATCGCCACCACGTGACCGTCCTGGCCGCGCACCATGCTGTCCATCTCGGACGTGCTTGACGCGGCCATCGGCAGGTTCAAGGTGCCGGCCGTGCCAAGGCTGATGACCTTGTCGACGGTGGACACCTGGCTCACCGACGGATGCACGTGGAAGATGATATTGCCGCGGTCATCGATCTGCGGCGTCACGTCCAGCACCACGCCCGAAAAAAACGGTTGCAGCGTGACGCTGGGGGTGATCGCGCCCGAGCCGGTGGCGTTGGTGCTGGTGGTGGTGGTCACGCCGGTGACGAAGAACTCGTCGGTGCCGATCTTCAGCACCGCCTTCTGGTTGTTCAGCGTGGCGATACGCGGGCTCGACAACACGTGCACGGTGCCTTGCGATTCGAGAAACGACAGCAGCGCGGCGAAATTGCTGGTCTGAAAAGCCATGCCGAACAGCGAGCCGGCCGTGCTGGCCGCGGTGCCCAGCGAGAAACCGGCGCTGGCGGCCAGATTGGCCGCGCCCGGATTGGTCATCGCGGGCGGCTGGCCGCCGGCGAACGGTAGCGGCGCGAGCGTGGTGCCGGGCGAGACCAGGCCGGTCGAGACGCGATTGTCATGGCCGCTCTTGAACGAGGCGAACGAAGCCCAGTTGATGCCGCTCTGATAGCTGTCGTTCAATTCCACTTCGAGAATCTTCGCTTCCAGGATCACCTGGCGTTCGACCGACAACTGGGTCGCCTTCAGGTACAAATCGACACTGCGCAATTCCTGCGGCATGGCGCGGATCACGATCACCCCCGATTGCGGACTGATCACGACGCTGCGTGTGCTGTCCTTGGCGCTCACGCCCACCAGCGCCTCGAGCGCGCTTTTCAAGTCGCTCCAGAAGTCGCTGCTGGTGCTGGTGGTGACGTTGCTGCTATCGCTTTGCTGGCCGGTGCCACCGTACGAACTCTGTTGCCCGCCATTGCCCGACGCCGGGGCGTTGTTTTGTCCCTGACTGCCGTTGGCGCTGTTCGGATTGTTCGCATTGCCCACCGAGGTGGACGACACGCGCAAGTTCGAATTGCCCTTGCGGCTGCCGATCAGATAGTTAACCTGGAACATGCGCGTTTGCATCGTCAGCGGCTTGATGTAGACGCGTGTGCCGTCGATCTTGTAGTCGTACCCGTACATCTCGCGCACCGCGTCGAGCGCCTCGACCAGCGTCACGTCTTTCAGGTTGGCGCTGACGGTGCCGCTCACGTCCGGATGGACCAGCATGTTGTAACGCGTGCCCGTCACCAGCGAATTGAAGAACTGGGCCGCCGGCACGTTGTTGAAATTGACGTTAAATCGTTCCTCCATCGCCTGGCGCGCTTTGGGCAGCTGCGCGGACAGGGTCGCCACCGGCGGCAGCAAGGCGTTGGCGACGGCGTCGTTGCCGGCCGGCGGCGCCGGTTTCGCGCTCGCGCTTGCCAGCTGGGCGCTGATGGTATCGAAGGTGTCACGCTTGGGCGCGACATTGCACGCGCACAGCGCCAGCGTCACGCCGACCACGCCTGCGCAATCCAGAATTTTTTGCATGCTCGGTCTGTTTCCAATGTTAGGCATCAACGCTCATTTCACGGGCTTGGTGCTGCTCGACGCAGGGAATAATCGAAGTATCTGGCGCTGTTTGCCGGTCAGTAGAACCGCCTCGGTTTCGCTCAGCTTGACCAGTGTGGCGTCGTGGAATTTGCCGCCCAGCCGTACGGTCTGGCCATCGATCACGGCCAGCCGACGCCCATCCTGATGGTCGCCGATCAGGATCGCCTGCAGTTGCGGCGCGCTGGGCAACGACGGCGTGGCGACGACGCCGACCTCGCCGGCCACCGCGCCCGGCGGCGGCCGGGTCGGGTCCTGCAGTTGCCGCGCACCGGCGCTGGCAAACAGCAAGACGCCGATCAAGGCCAGCATGGCGTGGCGTACGGTGCTCATAGCTTCATCCATGTCGGGTCCAGGCTCAGCGTGTACAGGGTCAGGCTCAGGCGCGCTTGCGGATACTCGTCCACGTCCAGCCGCGCTTTGCCCCAGAATAGCTGGGCCGGCATCGCCTCCAGCTCGGCCATGTAGTTGATCATGTCCAGATAACCGCCTTGCAGCACGATCTCGACGCCGTGACGGTACAACAGTTCGGCCGGCTTGGCGATCGGTTCACCTTTGGCCGCGGCTGCCGCAAGCGCATCCTTGCTCGGTGCACCAGTCTCGCCCGAAACCTTGCCGGCGCTGTCGCCAGAGGCCGTGCCAAAGACCGCGCCAACGCCGCTCACGGGCAGCGTCTTGAGCGACACCAGTTGCAATTTGCCATTGCCGCGCAACAGTGTCTCAAGCAGCGGCGCGATGCGTTCCGGCGCAACCAGACCCTTTTGCATCGTGCGCAGCGACGCCGTCAGCTGCGCCAATTCCAACTTGACCGCTTGCAGGCGTTGCCGGCTGGCCGCGTCCGGGTCAACACCGTGCAGCTCGATGCGTTGCAGGATATCGGCATCGATCCCACCAATATTGTTTTGTTGCTGGCGAATCTGAGCGTGCAGCGCCGCCTGGCGCGCGTACAAAGGCGTGAGCAGCATCGCATACAACAGAAAGATGATGCTGCCCGCTGCGGCCAAAAACACCATCACCCGCTCGCGCACCGTCAGCGCGTCGATCCTGGCCGCGAACTTGAGCCATTGCTGTTTCATTTGGCCACTCCCGGGCTCGACTCAAGCGGCGCCGCCGACTGCAAATTGAACTCGACATAGCTCGCCGCACTGGCCTTCGGTTCCTTGTCGTCGGGCGTTTTCGGGCCGGGCCGCCCCATCTGCAGGCTGTCGAACGATTTGCCGCGCAGGATGGCTTCATGGTTCAGACGCCCGATATAACTTGGCACCATGGCCGCCTGCAGCGCCCTGCCCTGCACGGCGATCTCGTGGCCGGCGCCGGTGATGCTCACGCCGGTCAGCCACAGACCGCTGACATTCTGGCGCGCCAGCGCGCGAAAGTATTCCGAGTAGCCCAGCGTGTTGCCAAATTCACCGCGCCGCAACACGTCGGCGACGCTGGTCAGCGCCTTCAACTCCACGTCGGCCGCCTGCACTTGCGCGTCGATC
>JBBQZO010000047.1:0-31663 GCA_038207625.1 Burkholderiales bacterium
GTGCATAACCGGGTGCAGGCGGTGTCGCGCTGTTTTGCGCTGCAGGGTCAGGCTGGCGGCGCTAAGGGGCGCGCGTTGCAACTGGCGCGCTGAGGCGCCAAGCGCGCGCGCCGGCGTGCAGCGCATCGGCAGGCACGCGGCGCACCGGCGCCATGTTGCGCACCAGCGCTACGCGGCGTACTGGGCGTCGTGCGCCGGTGCGCGCACGGCGGGTGGCACGCTGCGGCGCGCGCTGGCCGGCGGCGCGGCGGCCGACGCGGCGGCGCTGATGCCGCTGGCCATCGCCTCCAGCGCTGCATAGTCGAGTATCGTCACTTCGCGCCCGGCCACGCGCAGCACGCCGCTGCTTTTGAACTTGGACAGCAGACGGCTGATGCTCTCCACCGTCAGGCCCAGATAGTTGCCGATGTCCTCGCGCGACATGCGCAGCTGGAAGCTGGTCGACGAATAGCCGCGCGCCGCGTAGCGGGCCGACAGGTTGATCAGCATGACGGCGAAGCGCTGCTCGGCGCGCATATTGCCAAGAAACAGCATCACGTTTTGTTCGCGCGTGATTTCCTGGCTCATGATGCGGTGGAAGTGACGCAGCAGCGCCGGCACCTTGCCGAACAATTCTTCCAGCCGCGCAAACGGGATCTCGCACACTTCGCTGTCTTCCAGCGCCACGGCGCCGCAATGGTGGCGCCCGGTGCCGATCGCATCCATGCCCAGCAGCTCGCCGGCCATCTGGAAACCGGTGATCTGCTGTTCGCCGCTGGGGTTGTACTGGAACGTCTTGACATGCCCGAAGCGCAGCGCGTAGAGATTGCGAAACGGCTCGTCCATTCGGTACAGCGTTTCGCCGCGCTGCAGGCGGCGCCGGCGCCCGATGATGTTGTCGAACTGGCCCACCTGGGCGTCGTCGAGACCCAACGGCAGGCAGATATTCTTGAACGCGCACACCGAGCATTTGTTCTCCACTGCTACGCTGGCCGGCGTCGAAGGCTTGAAAAAATTGATGACTGGGTTCATGAGAGTCTGCCTGAGAGTAATACGTTGATCGAAGTAAGCATTGCGGACAGTGGCGCCCGCTTGAATCGAGTATCGGCGAAGCAGTGTACAAACGTAAGCAAGGTTTCCGGCCACTTCGTGTAGGGGATCACCTACATGATGTGGCCGGTGCAGTGGCCGGTGCAGTGGCCGGGCAGGCAGTTGCGCCGCGCGTGCCGGCAGCGGGCCAGAACACGACGGGTCAACCAGCAACGGGGCACGTGACAACAGCGCAGCGGGCAGGGCCGGTGGCCTGGCTCGCCGTGCGCCTTGCCCGCACGACGGCGCATCGACCGACGTGCAAAGCGGAGAACGCGCCGCGGCGATGCCTTGTGCGCGCCGCGCGAGCTCCCCGTTTCACTCCCTGTTCGACTGTAAAAATGCCAAGGTTTTTATTGGTGAGGCCCAAGATTGAACTGAATTATTTTTCTGTGGCGCGCGATTGCGCCGCACGGCAGGGCCGCGGCGGATCACTGTGTCGCGGGCGCGTCGCGCGGCCCGCCGGGATGACGGCGCGACATGCGCCGGCCGGGCTCAGATGATGCCGTGCTCGAGCGCGTAGCGGGTCAGTTCGGCGTTGCTGCCCAGGCCCATTTTTTCCATGATGCGGCTGCGGTAGGTGGTCACCGTGTTGGCCGACAGGTGCAGTGCCTCGCCGATCTTGACCAGGCTGTCGCCGCGCGCGATCAGTTTGAGCACTTCCAGCTCGCGGTTCGACAGCGTTTCGTGGCTGGCCATGCCGGACCCGCCGATCAGGCTGGCGAGTTTTTCCACCAGCGCCGGGCTGACGTGTTTGCCGCCGATGGCCGCCTTGCGCACCGCCGCCACCAACGTGCTGGTGGGCGCGTCCTTGGTCAGGTAGCCGGCCGCGCCCAGCTTGAGCGCGCGCACCGCGTAGATGTCCTCCGAATAGGTCGACAGGATCAGCACCGCCAGCTTGGGCTGCTCGGCGCGCAGCATCTTGAGCAGGTCCAGCCCGTTCTTGCCCGGCATGGTGATGTCCACCAGCGCCACGTCGAACTGCTGCGCGCGCACCAGCTCCAGCGCCGCGTGCGCGTTCTCCGCTTCGCCCATCACGCCGATGTCGTCGGCGGCGCTGAGCATCAGGCGCACGCCGTTGCGGGCGATCGCATGGTCGTCCACCAGCAGGACCCTGATCCGGTTATCCGTCAAGCGCGTGCTCCAGTGGTAATTGCAGGCATAGCGTGGTACCCAGTCCGGCCTTGCCGCTGATTTTGAGGACGCCGCCAAAATGGCGGGTGCGTTCGAGCATACCCAGTATGCCCCAGGATTCGCGATCGAGCAGGCCGTCCGCGTCGATGCCCTTGCCGTCGTCGATGATGGTGAGCAGCAGCGCGTCGCCCTGCAGGCTCAGTTCGATCGTCACGCGCGCGGCGTCGGCGTGGCGCACCACGTTGGTAAGCGCCTCCTGCACCACGCGAAACAGCATCGTGCTCGTTTCGGCGTCCAGTTCCAGCGCCGCCACCTGCGCCTCGATGCTGCAGGTGCAGGCCACGCCGGAGCGCTTTTCAATCTGGTCGGCATACCATTCCAGCGCGGCCCACACGCCCAGCTGGTCCAGCACGCTGGGGCGCAGGTCGATGATCACCTTGCGCACCGTTTCGATGGCGTCCTTGGCCAGCCCGGCAGCGTCGATCAGCAGCGGATCGGCCGCTTGCCCGGCCAGTTCGGCGCGCTCGATCGACACCGAGATGTAGGCCTTGATGCCGGTCAGCAGGCCGCCCAGCTCGTCGTGGATTTCCTGGGCGATGCGCTTGCGCTCGTGTTCCTTGAGCTTTTCCTGATGCGCCGAGAGGCGGCGCAACTCGTCTTGCGACTGGCGCAGCGCCTCCTCGGCCAGCTTGTTGGGCGTGATGTCGACCAGGATGCCCTGGATGAACAGCAGCTTGCCGGCATCGTCGCACACGCCGGTGGCCTCGTCGCGAAACCACACGACGTCGCCGGCGCGGGTCAGCATGCGGTAGTCCAGCCGCAGCGGCGCGCCGCTGGCGCGATGCGCGTCGATCGCCTGCATGGCGCCGGCGCGGTCGTCCGGGTGCAACTGGCGCGCGTGCAGCTGCGGCGTGGCCAGCCACTCGTCGGGGGTGAAACCGAGCATGCGGATTTGCGGACTGATATACAGCAGCGATTGGGCCGGCGCCAGCGCGGCCGTGTAGGTGATCGCCTGGATCTGTTCGACCAGCGTGCGAAACTGCGCCTCGAGCCGGCGCTTGTCGTCGATCAGGCCCTGCTCGCGCAGCATGCGCCCGATTGCGCCCGGCAGCAGCGCCAGGTAGCGCCGCTCGCTGTCCTTGACCAGGTAGTCGCGCGCGCCCTGGCGCATCGCCTCGGCCGCGACGGCGGCGCTGTCGGCGCCGGTCAGCATCATCACCGGAATGGCCAGCGCGGCGGCGTCCGGCATCCGGGCGAGAAACTCCAGCCCCGTCATGTCGGGCAGGTGATAGTCGAGCAGGATGCAATCGGGCGCGTCGCCGGCCAGCAGCTGCAGGCCGTCCTGCCCGCTGTCGGCTTCCAGCAGCGTGAACGCGTGCTCGGGGTCACTGCCAAACGCGCGCCGGCACGCCATCCGGTCGACCAGGTCGTCCTCGACGATGAGGATGCGCAGCGGCGCGCGCTCCGGTGGCGCGCTGGGCAAGGTCGCAACGGCGGCGCGCGGCGTACTCACGGCATTTCGCTGATGGTCCAGTACAGATCGATCGAACGCATCATGTCGACGAATTTGCGGTAATCGACCGGCTTGGCCATGTAGCCGGCCACGCTGAAATTGAAGCTGTTGATCTTGTCCTGCTGCTCTTCGGAGGTGGTCAGCACGATCACCGGAAAGCGGCGCAGTTCGGGGTCCTGCTTGACGCGTTCGAGAAATTCGATGCCGTTCATGATCGGCATGTTCAGGTCGAGCAGGATCAGGCAGGGATTTTTGGTCTCCGGGTCGCGCAGGTAGGCCAGCGCGTCTTCGCCGTTTTCCATGTTGACGACCGTGTTGGCGACGCGAATTTCCTTCAACGCGCGCATGATGGTCATCACGTCAACCTGGTCGTCTTCGACCAGCAGGATCGGTCTGTTGCCAATTTTCATGTAGTTCCTTCAATGAGGGGGCGGCGGGGTGTCTTGGGCAGGGTGAACCAGAATGTGCTGCCTTGGCCGAGCACGGATTCTACCCCGGACTTGCCACGATGCATTTCAACAATTTTGCGCACCAGCGCCAGGCCCACGCCGGTGCTCTCGACCTTGTCGCGCGGCGCCAGCGTCTGGAACAGCTGAAAGATCTTCTCGAAGTGGCGCTGGTCGATGCCGGGGCCGTTGTCGGCGACGCTGAAATGCCACATCGGGTCGGCGTCGACGCAGGCGATGCGGATGCTGCCGGCCGGCTTGTCCATGTAGCGGATCGCGTTTGACAGCAGGTTCTGGAACACCTGTTGGATGCGGGTCGGCTCGCCCCACACCCG
This sequence comes from Burkholderiales bacterium, assembly GCA_038207625.1. GTDB lineage: Bacteria > Pseudomonadota > Gammaproteobacteria > Burkholderiales > Burkholderiaceae_D > JBBQZO01. Next base: position 4,497 of record JBBQZO010000047.1, read on the forward strand.
GGCCGGCATGTTGTCGATGCTGATCGTGATCGAAGGCGGCGGCGCCAGCAGGTCGATCGCGTCGGCGATCGTTTGCGGCAGGTCGAACGCGACCAGCTGTTCCTTGACGCGGCCCACGCGCGAGTACTGCAAGATGCCGTCGATCAGGCCGCCCATCCGGTGCACCCGGTTGATCAGCAGGCGCATGTGCTCCTTGCCTTCGGCGTCGAACTTGTCGGCGTAGTCGGTCGAGAGCCAGTCGGCCAGCGAACCGATCGCGCGCAGCGGTGCCTTCAGGTCGTGCGAGACGACATAGGCAAAGCTGGTGAGCTCCTCGTTGGCGCTGCTGATCTCCTCCATCAGCAGGCGGTGGCGCTCCTCGGCCTGTTTGCGCTCGCTGATGTCGCGCACCACGCCGGTAAACATGCGCCGCTCGCCCAGGCGCATTTCGGCCACCGTCAAATCCATCGGAAACGTGCGGCCGTCCTTGCGCAAGCCTTCCACCTCGCGCCCCGTGCCGATGATGCGTTTTTCGCCGGTGCGCACGTAGTGCTCCAGATAGCCGTCATGCAGCGCCCGGTGCGGCGCGGGCATCAGCAGCGACACGTTCTGGCCGCGCACCTCGGCCTCGGCATAGCCGAACAGGCGCACGGCGGCCGGGTTCATCGCGTCGATCAGGCCGCGCTCGTCGATGATGACGATGCCGTCGATGGCTGTCTCGAACATCGCGCGCATGCGCGCTTCGCTCTCCTGCAACACGCTCTCGGCCAGTTTGCGGTCGGTGATGTCGTGGATGGTGGCCATCACCAGCGGCAATCCCTGCGACGTCTGCAGCGGCGACAGGCTGACCTCGACGGGAAACTCGCTGCCGTCGTGGCGCTTGCCGTACAGCGGCGCGCCGGCGCCCATGGTGCGCGGGCGCGGCTCGGAAAAAAAGTCGATGCGCTGGCGTACATGGCTGTGCGCAAAGCGCGTGGGCAGCAGCACTTCAAGCAGTTGCCCGATCAGGGCATCGTGGGCGACGCCAAACAGCCGCGTCAGGGCGGGATTGGCCAGCACGATGTGGCCGTCCTGGTCGATGATCAGCATCGCATCGGTGGCCGACGCGAGCAGCCAATCGAGGCTCTGGCCTTGAATTACGAGATTTTTCACTGACGTATCCTGGAGTTAAGGGCGCGCCGTCACGGCGCCGGCAGGCTGCGCGGGCGGGGCCCATGCCGTTCTGGCTTGGCCGTGGCGGTATTTTACCGCGTCACAGGGCCGCCGCGTGCAGGCTAACGTGCAGGCCGGCGGGATGCGCCATTTTGCGGTTCGGCGGGCGAACGGGCATACTGACGGCTGTGGCATGGCAGTTTGTTCATCAGGATCAAGGGCCGACAATGACAATATGAGGGAGAGTGCGGTTGCAGTCGATGAATATCCGGTGGAAGCGGTGGGCGGTGGGCGTGGCGGCCGGGGTGGCGACGTATTCGGTGGCCGGGTTCTGGCTGCTGCCGCAGTTGATTAAGCATCAACTGCCCAAGCTCGGACAGCAGGAACTGGCGCGCCAGCTCAGCGTCGAGGCGCTCAGCTTCAATCCCTTCACCTTGCGCCTGGAAGCGCGTGCGCTGCGCCTGGCCGAGGCCGACGGCGCGCCCTTGTTTGGCGTGGGCGCGCTGAGCGTGCAATTGGAGTGGCGCTCGCTGTTGCGGCGCGCCTGGATTTTTGCCGAAGTGCGCGTGGGCGCGCCCAGCGTCAGCCTTGACATCGCGCCGGACGGCCGTTTCAACCTCGCGCAGTTGATCGACACGCTGGCGCGCCGCCCGCACGAGGCGCACCCCGACAGCGCCTTGCCGCGCCTGATCATCGGGCGCTTCGCGATCGAGCAGGGCAAGTTGGCGCTGCAGGATAGGCGCGCCGGCTATGCGAACAGTTTTTACCCGATCGATTTTGCGCTCGATAACCTCAGCACCTTGCCCGACCAGAGCGGCAGTTACACCTTCAGCGCGGACGCCGCGCACGGCGGCAAACTGCACTGGCGCGGCACGGCGTCGCTCAATCCGATCCAGGGCGAGGGCGAACTGGTGCTGGACAATGTCGCGCTGGCCGAACTGGCCACCTATCTGAAAGCATATACGCGCGCCAGCGTGACGGGTGGGCAGTTGTCGGCCACCTTGCCGTATCGGTTTGCCTACCGCGATGGCAAGGTCGACGCCAGCTTGCTCAAGGCCGCACTGGCGTTGCGCGACTTCGCTCTGGCGCAGCAGGCGGGCGGCGCGCCGTTCGTCACGCTCAAACGGTTGGACGTGAACGCGCTTGGCGTGGATGTGGGCACGCAGGCGGTGACGGTGGAGCAGTTGCTGCTCGACGGCGCGCACGTGTCGCTGAAACGCGATGCCAAGGGCGAGTTCGCGCTGGCAACAGGGCCGCAACCGGCGCCGGCCGCCGCGTCGATCGCGCCGGGCGCGCCAGTGGCCGTACCAGCGGCGCCGGCTGGATCGGCCTCAGCGCCGACGCAGGTCGATACTGCCGCAGCGCTGGCTGGCGCATCCGCACCCGCATCCGCATCCGCACCCGCACCCGCACCCGCACCCGCACCCGCACCCGCATCCGAAGCTGCATCAGTACCAGCCTTGGCATCCGCATCCGCAGCCGCATCAGTACCAGCCTTGGCATCCGCAGCCGCATCCGCATCAGTACCAGCATTGGCATCCGCATCCGCGGCGCTTGGCGCAGTGCCGGCCGCGCGCGGGCAAGCTGCTGCCGCGCCGCATTGGACGCTGAATCTCAAGCAACTGGCCGTCGATCGGGTGGCCGTCGACGCGCGTGACGAGTCGGTCACGCCGCCTTTCACACTGAGCGCAGACAAACTAAGCTTGCGCCTGCAACTGCGCGCAGAGCAGGCCAGCACGGGACTCCAGCTGACGCTCGCCGACGCCGGTTTTTCGCTCGCCGACCTGGTGCTGGCAAGCGGTGCACAGACGCCCTTCAAGCTGGCGCAATTGGGCTTTAGCAGCGGCGCGCTGGACCTCGCCGCGCACCGCGTCAGCGTGGGACGGCTGTTTGCCGACGGTGGACAGCTGCAATTGGCGCGCGACCGGCAAGGACGGCTGAGCATCCTCAATTTCCTCCCCAAGTTTGGGGCCGTGCCTGACGCGTCGCCTGGGCCGGCAACGGGCAGGTCCACATCCAGGCGCAACCCGCCGCGAGCAGCGGCATCGGTGGCAGCTGCCGTGCCGGACACGAAGGCCGCGCTGGCACCAGTGGCCACCACTGCGGCGACAGCCGCGGTCAGTGCAAAAGCGCGGACTCCGGCAGCGAAAGCGGCATCAGCTGGCGCAGTGGCCACTCGGGCAGCGAAAGCAGCGCTAAGTGCGGCCGTGGCCGCCCCGGACGCGCCCGGTACGCCATGGCTGAGCGTCGTCAACAAGGTCAACCTGAGCCAATTCGGCGCCGAGCTGGCCGACCTGGGCACGGGCGTAAAAGTGCATCTGCAGGACGTCAGCGTCGACCTTGACAACGCCAGCAGCGACCTGACGCAGGCGCTCAAGTTCGACATCGGCGCGGGTTTGCGCGAAGGCGGGCGTGTCACTGCACGCGGCACGCTGGTGCCATCGAGCGCCGCGCTGGACGCCGACGTGCAGATCAAACAACTGGCGCTGATGCCGCTGCAGCCTTTGCTGGGCAAACATCTGAAGTTGAAGCTTGCCGGCGGCAGCGTGTCGGCGCACGGCCAGCTCAGCGCCAAGACGGGCGCGGCGAACCAGACCAGCTTGCGCTATGTCGGCGCGCTCGACGTGGCCGGGCTGATGCTCAATGAACTGGACGGCGACCGCTTCGCCGCCTGGAAGAGCGTGCGTGCCGACAAGTTCACCGCCAGTATCGCGCCGAATCTGCTGGACATTCCTGAGCTGCGCATCGTCGAGCCGAACGCCAAACTGATCATCGAAGACGACCGCAGTTTCAACGCCGCCCGTCTGCTGGTGCAGCCGGCCACGGCCAGCGTGCCGGCGCCGGCGCCGCTCAAGGCACCGACGCGCGCGGCCGGCGAGCCGTTTCCCGTCCACATCCGGCGCGTACGCCTGCAAAACGCCAAGCTCGATTTCACCGACCTGAGCTTGCGCCCCCAGTTCAGCGCGAAGATTTACGAGCTCAATGGGGTCGTCACCGGCCTGTCCTCGCGCCGCGATGCGCGCAGCCAGATCGAACTCGATGGCCGGGTCGATGAGTTCGGACAGGCGCGCATGCGCGGCCAGCTGAACCCGTTCGCACCCAGCGAAAACACCGACGTCAAGCTGATATTCAAGAACGTTGACATGGTGTCGGCCTCGCCGTACACGATGAAGTTCGCCGGCTACAAGGTGGCCGAGGGCAAAATCTCGCTGGACCTGAACTACAAGGTGCGTCAGCGCCAGCTCGAGGGCAGCAACCAGATTGTGCTCGACAAGCTGACGCTCGGTGAGCGCATCGACAGCCCGGACGCGCTCAAGCTGCCGTTGACGCTGGCGCTGGCCATCCTGAAGGACAAGGACGGGCGCATCGAGCTGGGCGTGCCGGTGACGGGCGACCTGAGCGATCCCCAGTTCAGCTACGGCGCGCTGGTCTGGAAGGCGATCGGCAACGTGCTGGGCAAAGTCGCCAGCGCACCGTTTCGCGCCTTGGGCAGCCTGCTCGGTGTCCAGGGCGACACGCTCGAGGCGATCGATTTCGATCCGGGCAGTGCCGTGGTGGCGCCACCGGAGCGCGAGAAACTCAATCTGGTAGCGCAGATGCTGGCCAAGCGCGCGCAACTGACGCTGCTGCTGCCGGCCCAGTACAGCGAGGCCGCCGACGGCGCTGCGCTGCGCATCCGTGCGGTGCGGCGCGAGATCGCCAAGCGCGCCGGCCTGCAGGTCGAGGCCAACGAGCGGGTCGGCCCGCTCGACCTGGGCGACCGGGCCGTGCGCGCCGCCGTGCGCAGCTTGTTCGTCGAACGCTTCGGGGCGGCCGAATGGGACGCGCAGAAAAAGGCGGCCGAGGGCGCCGTCACACCGGCCGCTGCCGCCGAGTCGGCCGGCGCCGATGCCAAACCGTCCGCTGGCGCCGCCAAACCGGCCTCGGCGCGCGACAGCCTGCCACTGTGGCAGCGGGTGGGCAAGCTGATCCAGGGCGAACCGCAGGTGGCCGACGCGAGCGCGTTCTACCGCGGCCTGCGCGAGCGGCTCGACCAGCGCCAGCCGCTCGCGCCCGACGCGCTGACCGCGCTGGGCGCCCAGCGCGCCGGCGCGATGCTGGCGCTGCTGAAACAGGCGGGCGTCGATCCGGCCAGTGTGCGCACGCAAGCGTCCGAGCCGGTCGGCGGCGACGTCGGCAAGCCCGTCGCGCTCAAGCTGGGGATGGCGGCCAAGTAGGCGGGCTACGCTCGCGCCGACTGCCGCGCGCCGCCGGGCCGATCCACTGGCACTGCTCGGTCGCGCTCCTCGACGGCGCGCTGCGCCCGGCGCGGCCACTGCGGCGCCACCTTGTCACCTGCGACGCCACCTTGTCACCTGCGACGCCACCTCGTCACCGGTTAAATCGCTCTTTTGCTGGTTGCAACAAAAGTGTCGTTGATTACACACACGGTCCTGCGCTATCATCGATTTCTAGGCCACGCGCAACGGAGACCTGATGAAGCAGCTGTTTGGCCCCGCCATCACCGTGATGAGCCGTTTGCGCTACGGGCAAAAATTTGGCCTGCTTGGCGCGCTGGCGCTGCTGGCCATCGTCATCTTGCAGTTCAGTCTGTACCACGCGCTGGACCGCGTGATCGAACCGTCGCGTCAGGAACTGCTCGGCCTGGACGCGGTGCTGCGCCTGAGCCGCACGATCCAGCTGGCGCAGCAGCACCGCGCCGTGTCGGCCGGTCTGCTCGGCGGTAATCCGAGCTTCGCCGACAAGCAGCGTGCCAAGGGCGCCGAGGTCGACGCGGCCATGGCGCGGCTGCGCGAGGCCCTGCCTGCGGCGGTGGCGGCGGCGCCGCGCTGGCAGGAGGTCAGCGCCGGCTGGCAGACGCTGCGCGCGGACGGCCTGAACTGGTCGCAGCAGCAAAACACCGCCAGGCACGAGCAACTGATCGCCCAGATGATGGTGGTGATGACCGACATCGCCGACGCGAGCGCGCTCACGCTGGATCCGGACATGGCCAGCTACTACCTGATGGACACGCTGGTGAACCTGCCGTTTTTCACCGAGCGGCTGGGACAGACGCGCGCGCTGGGCACGGCCATCCTGGCGCGCAAACACATCAGCGAAGCGGAAAAGCTGGCGCTCGCTGCGCTATTGGGCAATTGCGATATCGCGCGCGCGCTGCAGAAGATCAACCTGGACAAGGTCGTGGCCTACAATCCGGCGCTGCGCGCGCGCCTCGAGAGCATGGACCTGGCGATCGACGCGGCGATGCGGGCGGCGCTGGCGGTGGTGCGCGAGGACCTCCTGACGGGGCGCCTGGCCACCAGCGCCGACAGCTATGTGGCCCAGTTCAGCGCGCTGATCGACCAGAACTACCGCAGCGGCGCCGAGGTGCTGGCGCCGGCGCTGCAAGTGCATCTGCAAGCGCGCATCGCGGCGGCGCGCCAGCGGCTGGCCTTGACCGTGCTGGTGAGCGTGTTGACCTGCCTGCTGTTCGCCTATCTGGCCGTGGGCACCTACCTGGCCTTGAGCGACCAGGTCAACCAGGCGCGCCGGGCCATGCGCGCTCTGGTGGCCGACAGCGCCTCGCGCGCCGAGCTGGTCGAGGCCATCGCGGCGGGCGACCTGGGCCGCGAAGTGCCGCTGTCCGCGCCGCTCGAACTGGGGTATTGGGCCAGCCGGCGCGACGAGATCGGCGCCTTGGGCGCGGCGATCCGCGAAATGGATGCGGTGCAGGGCGCGCTGGGGCGCGGCTTTGCGCGCATGACGCATACGCTGCGCCGTCACCGCGACGATGAGCGCGACCAGGACTGGTTCAAGAGCGGCATCAACGCCGTCAACGTCGAGATGCGCGGCGAGCGCGGGATGGCCAGCATGGCGCAGGACTTGCTGGCCTACCTGACGGCGCATGTGGGCGCGGCGGTGGGCGCGCTGTATCTGTTTGACGCCCGACACGCGCGTCTGCAACTGCTGGCCACCCATGCGTTGGCGCCCGGCAGCGCGGCGCGCGCCGTGTTCGCACTGGGCGAAGGCGTGGGCGGCGAGGCGGCGCGCGCCCAGCGCACCACGCTGCTCAACAAGGTGCCGCCCGGGTATTTGCCAATCGGCTCGGGCCTGGGCCAGGCCGATCCGGCCGCGCTGGTGGCGGTGCCGCTGCTGCACGACGGCGTGCTGATGGGGCTGCTGGAAGTGGGCAGCTTCGGCACCATCACGCCGCTGCATGTCGACTGGCTCGAGCAGGCCGGCGAAGCCATCGCGATCGCCATCGGCGTGCTGCAGGCGCGCGCGCGCGTGAACGAGTTGCTTGAGCAGACCCAGGCACAGACCGAGGAATTGCGCGTTCAGCAAGAGGAGCTGCAGCAGTCCAACGAAGAGCTCGAAGAGCGCGCCCAGCTGCTCGAGCAGCAGCGCGAAGTGATCCGCTTGAAGAGCGTCGAAAGCGAGGCGGCCAGCGCCGAGTTGCAGCGCAAGGCCGAGCAGCTCGAGCGCACCAGCGCCTACAAATCGGAGTTCCTGGCCAATATGTCGCACGAGCTGCGCACCCCGTTAAATAGCATGCTGATCCTGTCGAGCCTGCTGCAGCAGAACAAGGAAGGCTTGCTGACGGCCAAGCAGGTCGAATACGCGGCCACCATCAACGGCGCCGGCAAGGACTTGCTGAACCTGATCAACGACATCCTCGACCTGTCCAAGATCGAGGCGGGCCGGCTGGATCTGCACATCGACGACGTGCTGCTCGAGCCGGTGGCCGGCCAGCTGCACCAGCTGTTCGATCCGCTGGCCGAACACCAGGGCCTGCAATTTCTGATCGAGATCGTGCCCGGCACGCCGGCGCAGCTGCGCGCCGACGCCCAGCGCACCCAGCAGATCCTGAAAAACCTGCTGTCGAACGCTTTCAAGTTCACCACCGCCGGCCAGGTGACGCTGAGCATGCGCGCGGCCGCCCCGGGCGAGTTCGCCGGCGCCGCGCTGGCGTTCGCCGTCAGCGACAGCGGCATCGGCATCGCGCCCGACAAGCACGAGCAGATCTTCCACGCCTTCCAGCAGGCCGACGGCTCGACCAGCCGCAAGTTCGGCGGCACCGGCCTGGGCCTGTCGATTTCGCGCCAGTTGGCACGCCAGATGGGCGGCGAGATCGTGCTGACCAGCGCCCCGGGCGCCGGCAGCGTGTTCACGCTGTACCTGCCGCTGCAGGCACCGGCCGGCGTGCCGACACCAGCGGCGCCGCCGGGGCTGCCGTCAGAGCGTCCGGCCTCAGCGTTGGGACTGGCGCGTGCGGCCCCGCCGTCCGGCGCCGCGCCACCCGCTAGCTTGGCGGCACCGGTCGGCAGCGCCGGCAGGTCGGCGCCACTGGTCGGCGCTGCCGAGTTGCCGCCGATGCCAGTCGAGGACGACCGCGCCCGGCTGCAAAGCGCCAGCCGCACCATTCTCATCATCGAGGACGACCTGGCGTTTGCCGGCATCCTGCGCGACACCGTGCGCGAGCGCGGCTTCCAGGCGCTGGTGGCCTGCGACGGCGAGGCCGGACTGGCGCTGGCCGCGCGCTTCCTGCCCGATGCCATCATCCTCGACGTGATGCTGCCCCATATTGACGGCTGGGGCGTGATGCGCACCATCAAGGACAACCCCGGCACGCGCCACATCCCGGTGCATTTCATCACCTGCCTGGAAGAGCGCCAGAAGGCGCTCAACATGGGCGCGATCGGTTTTGCCACCAAGCCGGTCAGCGCCGACGAACTGGGCGCCGTGCTGGCGTCGATCGGCGCGGCGATCGACAAGACGGTGCGCAAGCTGCTGGTGGTGGAAGACGACGAGGCCGAGGCGAAAAGCGTCGCCGCGTTGCTGGAAAACGGCGCGCTGGAGATTACCCTGGCGCGCTCGGGGCGCGAGGCGCTGGCGCTGCTTGACGGCGCCAATTTCGACTGCATGGTGCTCGACCTGGGTTTGTCCGACATGAGCGGCTTCGAGCTGCTCGACCAGTTGCAGGCCAGGGCCGATGCGCCGCACATGCCGGTGATCGTCCATTCCGGGCGCAGCCTGTCGAGTGCCGACGAGGCGCGCCTGCGCCGCTACGCCGACAGCATCATCGTCAAGGGCGCCAAGAGCCCGGAGCGGCTGCTGGGCGAAGTGAGCCTGTTCCTGCATCTGGTGGAGAGCGCGCTGCCGCAGGAAAAGCAAACGATGATCCGGCGCGCGCTCGACAAGGAGGCCATGTTCGAACAGCGCACGGTGCTGCTGGTGGACGACGACATCCGCAACATCTTCTCGCTGTCGTCGGTGCTGGGCGAAAAAGGCATGCACATCGTCGAGGCCAGCAACGGCGTCGAGGCGCTGGCCATGCTGGAGGCGCACCCGGAGATCGACATCGTGCTGATGGATATCATGATGCCGGAAATGGACGGCTTCGAGGCGATCCGGCGCATCCGCCTCGATCCGCGCCACCGCAAGCTGCCGGTGATCGGCCTGACCGCCAAGGCCATGCTGGGCGACCAGAAGCAGTGCCTCGACGCCGGCGCCAGCGATTACCTGTCCAAGCCGGTCGACCTCGACAAACTGTTCTCGCTGATGCGCGTCTGGCTGTACCAGGCGGAGGCGGGGCGATGAACGAGGAGGCCATCCGCGCACTCGAGGTGCAGGCGCTGGTCGAGGCGGTGCGCCAGGTGCATGGCGTCGATTTCAGCGACTACGCCAGCGCCTCGCTGGCGCGCCGGCTGACGCACTGGCTGGCCAAATCGGGCTACGATTCCTACGGCGCGGCCATGTCGGCGCTGCTGCGCGACGCCCAGCTGTGCCGCCAGCTGGTGCAGGAGGTCACCGTCAACGTGTCCGACATGTTCCGCGACCCGGCGTTTTTCAAGGCGCTGCGCGAGGAAGTGGTGCCGCACCTGCGCACCTACCCGCACGTGAAGATCTGGGTGGCCGGCTGCGCCAGCGGCGAGGAGGTGTATTCGCTGGCCATCGTGCTGCACGAGGAGGGCATTATCGAGCAGTGCCGCATCTATGCCACCGACCTCAACGAAGCGGTGCTGCAGCAGGCCAGGGACGGCATCTTTGCGCTCAAGGATTTGCAGCGCTACACGCGCAATTACCAGCTGGCCGGCGGCACGGCGGCGTTTTCCGACTACTACGTGGCGCGTTACGAGCGCGCCATTTTTGATGCGCGGCTGGCGCGCAACGTGGTGTTCGCCGCGCACAACCTGGCCACCGACGGCGACTTCTCCGAGATGCAGCTGATCTTGTGCCGCAACGTGATGATCTATTTCAAACCGGTCCTCAAGGAGCGCCTGCTGGCACTGTTCGACGGCTGCCTGACGCCGGGCGGCTTCCTGTGCCTGGGCACCAAGGAAGCGCTCGACCAGCGCAGCATCGGTGGGCGCTACCGCGAGGTGAGCGCGCCCACGCGCATTTACCGCAAGCAGTACGGCATCGGGAGCGCGTCATGAACGGGCCGGCGCCGCGCGCCTTCCGCGCCATCGCGCTGGGCGTGTCGATGGGCGGGGTGGACGCGCTGAAACGCTTGCTGCCGGCGCTGCCGGGCGACTTTGCGCTGCCGCTGCTGATCGTCATCCACATCGCCGCCGGCTCGGACGATGCGCTGGCGCGCCTGCTCGACGGCCAGTCGGCCATCCGCGTCAAGGAGGCCGACGAGGGCGAGCTGATTGCGCCCGCGGTGGCCTACCTGGCGCCGGCCAACTACCATCTGCTGGTCGAACCCGACGCGCGGCTGGCACTGTCGACGGACGCGCCGGTGAACTGGGCGCGCCCGTCGGTGGACGTATTGTTCGAGTCGGCCGCCGCCTGCTTCGGCGCCGCCCTGATCGGCGTCGTGCTGACCGGCGCCGGCGGCGATGGCGCGCCTGGGCTGGCCCGCATCGCCCAGCTGGGCGGCTACACGATTGTGCAAAACCCGCTCGACGCGGTGATGGATGCGATGCCGGCCAGCGCGCTGGCGCGCGTGACGCCGGACCGGGTTTGCACGTTGGGCGAGTTGCCGGCGCTGCTGTGCCAGTTGGCCGCGCATGGGAGCGCGCCATGAATTCGCTGGGCGTGCTGGGCGCCAGCGCGGCCGTGCCGGTGCTGCTCGTGGACGCCGCCGGCGCTAACCTGGCGGGGCTGGCGGCGCAGCTGGGCCAGCTCGACGGCGTCGACGTCGTGGCCGCGCCATCGGGCGAGGAGGCGCTGCGCCAGCTGCTGCGGCGCGACTTCGCGCTGGTGCTGATGGACCTGCAGATGCCCGGCATGGACGGCGCCGAGGTGGCCGCGCTGATGCGCGCCAATCCGAAGACGCGTCACATCCCGATCGTGTTCGTCGGCGCGCCGACCGACCCGGCCGATTGCCAGGCGCGCGGCTACGCCAGCGGCGCGGTCGATTATCTGGTCACGCCGATTGCGTCGCAGGTACTGCACGCCAAGCTGGGTATCTTCATCCAGTTGTACCGCCAGCGCCAGACCCAGCAAGACGAGCAGCGCCGCCTGGCGCAGGTGAGCAGCGCGCTGGCCGGGCGCGCGGACCCGTCGGCGCCCGAGCAGCTGCGCGTGCTGATGGTGGACGACCATCCGGAAAACCTGCTGGCGCTCGAGGCGCTGCTGGGCGAACTGCACGATGTGCAGCTGGTGCGCGCCAATTCCGGTGCCGAGGCGCTGTGCGCGGTGCTGCGCGAGGACTTCGCGGTGATCCTGATGGACGTGCAGATGCCCGGTATGGACGGCTTCGAGACGGCCGAGCGGCTGCGCGCCGATCCGAAAACGCTGACGGTGCCGATCATTTTCGTCACCGCCGGCATGCGCGAGCCCGAGTTCCAGTTCAAGGGTTATGAGCTGGGCGCGGTGGACTACCTGATCAAGCCGCTCGAGCCGGTGGTGCTGTGCTCGAAGGTGCGCGTGTTCTGCCAGCTGTACCGCCAGCGTCAGGCGCTCGAACGCCAGGGCGCGTATCTGGATGTGCTGGTGGCCGAGCGCACCGCGCAACTGCAGCGCAGCGCCGACAAGCTGGCGCTGGCCACGCGCGCGGCCCGGCTGGGCGTGTGGGACTGGGACCTGGTCACCGATACGCTGAGCTGGGACGCGCGCATGTACGCGCTGTGCGGCGTGGCGCCCGGCCAGCTGGGCGACGCGCATGCCACCTGGGCGGCCACCGTGCACCCGGACGACCGCGCCGCGCTGGCCAGCGCGATGGCGCGCGCGCTGCGCAAGGAAAGCGTGTTCGACATCGAGTTCCGGGTGTGCTGGCCCGACGCCAGCGTTCACGTGATCCAGGCCGACGCCCAGGTGCTGTGGGACGACGCGGGCAGGGCGGTGCGCATGACGGGAGTGCATGCCGACATCACCGCGCGCAAGCGGGCCGACGACGACTTGCGCCGCCATCGCGACCACCTGCAGGAACTGGTCGACGAGCGCAGCGCCAGCCTGCGCGCGATTGTCGACAACGCCGCCGACGGCATCGTCACGATCGATGCGCGCGGGCTGGTACTGAGTTTCAACCGGGCCGCCGAACGCATGTTCGGCTACCGCGCCGAGCAGGTGCTCGGTCAGAGCGTCAAGCTGCTGATGCCCGATACCTACCGCCTGCGCCATGACGAGCAGCTGCACAGGTTCGACGAACACGGTGTCGCGGGCATCATCGGCAGCGGGCGCGAACTGGCCGGCCGGCGCGCCGACGGCAGCGAGTTTCCGCTGCATGTGGCGATCAGCCAGATGGAGGTGGGCGGGGCGCGCCGCTTCACCGGCCTGCTGCGCGACATCTCGGCGCAAAAGGCCACCGAGGCCAAGCTGACGGCGGCGCGCCACGCGGCCGAGGCGGCCAACCAGGTCAAGTCCGAGTTCCTCGCGCGCATGAGCCACGAACTGCGCACGCCCCTGAACGCGGTGATCGGCTTCTCGCACCTGATGGCCAGGTCGCCCGGCCTGTCGGCGGAACACCAGCGCAACCTCGACATCATCCACCGCTCCGGCCAGCACCTGCTCACGTTGATCAACTCGGTGCTCGAGCTGTCCAAGATCGATGCCGGGCGCGCCCAGCTGCAGGAGGAGGACACCGACCTGGCGGTGCTGCTGCGCGGCGTCATCGACACGCTCGACATGCGCGCGCGCGAGGCCGGGCTGGCGCTGCTGCTGGAACTGGACCAGCTGCCGCGCAGCGTGCGGGTCGATGCGGTCAAGCTGCGCCAGGTGCTGTTCAACCTGCTGGGCAACGCCATCAAGTTCACCGAACACGGCCAGGTCTGCCTGGCCGTGCACGGCGCGGCGCAAGATGGCGCCCGGGTGCGCCTGACGTTTCGCGTCGTCGACACCGGCATCGGGGTGGCGCCGCAACACCTGGCCGCCATTTTCGAGCCCTTCCTGCAACTGAGCACGCACGCCACCTCGGCCGGTACGGGGCTGGGGCTGACCATCTCGCGCCAGTTCGTGCAACTGTTGGGCGGCGAGCTGCAGGTCGAATCGACCCCGGGTCAGGGTTCGGCGTTCTTCTTTAGCCTCAGCCTGGCGGTGAGCGACGCGGCGCCCGGCGCGCTGGACGCGGCCCGGCTCTGGTCGGTCACCGGCCTGGCCCCCGAGCTGCGCGGCAAGCGCGCTCTGGTGGTGGACGACGACGCCGACTCGCGCACACTGCTGGCGACCTTGTTGACGGCGCTGGGCTTCGCGGTGGAACAGTGCGCCGACGGCTTTTGCGCGCTGGCGCGGCTGGCCGAGTTTGCGCCCGAGCTGATCTTCATGGACTGGCGCATGCCCGACATGGACGGGCTGGAGACGATCCGGCGCATGCGCGCCCAGCCCGCTGGGACGCAGGCGCGCATCGTCATGTGCAGCGCCAGCGCCTTCGACGAAGAGCGCGCCAGCGCGCTGGCCGGCGGCGCCAACGCCTTCCTGCGCAAACCGCTCGACGAGGCCGAACTGTGCGCCACCATCGAAGAGCAGCTGCAACTGGTGCTGCAGCGCGAGGCGGCGCGCGCGGGCGCCGTGCCGGCCGCGCAGCTGGGGCCGGTGCTGGCGGGCGAGCTGGCCGGCTTGCCGGCGCCGGTGCGCGCGGCGCTGCAGCAGGCGGCGGTGGAACTGAACGCCGAAAAAATGGCCGAGGCGCTGGCCGAGCTTGGTGCGCTCGACGCCGCGCTGGCCGCGCGCTGCGCCCAGATGGTGGCCGCTTACCAGTTCCGCGAGCTGTGGCAGCTGCTCGACGGCGCCGCCTAGTGGATCGCAAACGCTTAGCGCTTGCGCCGTGCGCGCTGCCAGCGCACACTGGCCGGTGCGCTGCACGCAGGGCGCCGGCGGGTGATCGGGAGAAACGGAGGACGCATGGGCGACATGGATGAATTGAACCGCGGCGAAGTACTGGTGGTCGAGGACACGGCGGCCTCGCTCAAGCTGCTCACCGACCTGCTGCACGCCGAAGGCTACACGGTGCGCTCGGCGCCGGATGGCGAGCTGGCGCTGTGGAGCGCCCAGTCGCGCCCGCCCGAGTTGATCTTGCTCGACGTGCGCATGCCCTGCATCGACGGCTTCGAGGTGTGCCGCCGCCTGAAGGCCTCGCCGCTGCTGTGCGACGTGCCGGTGATCTTCCTGTCGGCCCAATACGACACCGACGACAAGGTGCGCGGCTTTCAGGTCGGGGCGGTCGACTTCATCGGCAAGCCGTATCAGGCCGAGGAGGTGCTGGCGCGCACCCGCGTGCACATCAAGCTGGCGCGCACCCAGCACGCGCTGTCGAGCGCCAACCTGGAACTGACCACGACCCTGGCCCAGTTGAATTCGGCGCGCGACGGCATCCTGCGCTCGGAGCGGCTGGCCGCGCTGGGCGCGCTGGTGGCCGGCGTGGCGCACGAACTGAACACGCCGATCGGCAACAGCGTGCTGGCCGCCAGCACGCTGCTTGAGCGCACGCGCGAGTTTTCCGACAAGTCGCAGCAGGGCCTGCGCCGCTCCGACATCGACCATTTCATCGACGACGCGAGCCAGGCCAGCGAACTGTTGCTGCGCAATTTGCACAAGTCGGCCGCGCTGATCGCCAGCTTCAAACAGGTTGCCAGCGATCAGACCAGTTCGCAGCGCCGCCGCTTCGAGCTGGCCCAGCTGATCGACGACATGCGCACCACCTTGATGCCTTCGCTCAAGGAACACGGCGTGCGGCTGTCCACCGACGTGGCACCGGGCATCGTGATGGACAATTTCCCGGGCGCGCTGTGCCAGATCGTCAGCCATCTGGTGCTCAACGCCGTGCTGCACGGCTTCGCCGAGCGCAAGGGCGGCAGCATCGCGCTGTCCGCGTCGGTCGACGCCGAGGGCCTCGTCACGCTGCGCTGCCGCGACGACGGCAACGGTATCGCGCCGGCCAATCTGGACAAGATCTTCGATCCCTTCTTCACCACCAAGCTGGGACAGGGCAGCAGCGGGCTGGGGCTCAATATCGTGCACAACCTGGTCACCAACGTGCTCGCCGGCGCGATCCACGTGTCCAGTAGCGACGGCCAGACCTGCTTCGAACTGCATTTTCCGTCCGACGCGCCGGCGCTGGCGGCGCAACTGGCGCCGGGCGGCGGCGCGCCCGAGCTGGGGTCGTAGCGGGCGTCGAGGGGCAAGTGTTACAGGGCGCGGATAGAGTTGCAGCGATCCGGGCCAACGCGCTGGCGCGCTGCGCGGCGTCGATGGTAGTCTCGTGTCGTTCAGGCGAAAGGGTTCATGCAGGCGATCACCACATGGCTTGAGGCGCTTTTCAGCGGCATCCCCTTCCAGTTTCTGGAAGCATGGGGACGCTTCGGCTATCTGGTCGGCGTGCTGCTGATGCTGGCGGCCTACGGCGGCTTCACCTTCCGGCCCGGCGGCAACTGGGGGCTGGGGCGCGAGCGTCAGGCCTGGGACCAGAAGGCCTTCGTCGCGATCGGCCTGACCTGCGTGCTGGTGCCGCTGACGGGCTACCTGGGATCGAGCGTCGTGCTGGTGCCCGGCGCGCAAACCTTCGAATCGCTGAAAGACCTGATGGTGTTGCTGTGCATCGTGCTGTTTGGCTATCCGGCGCTGCTGGTGGTGCCGCCGGTGTACATGCTGTCGGACCTGATCGAAGGCACGCCGCCTGGTTTCATTCTCGACTGGCTGCTGGGCTACTGGATCAATCCGGCCTGCTTCTGGGTCGCCTACCAGCTGATCGGGCGCAATCCCGACTTTCGCCAGCTGCGCACCTGGCTGTGGTATCTGCTGTTCGTGCTGGTGTTCCTGGGCATCGAGCCGCCATTGTGGGGCTATATCTGCGCCGGAAAGTTCACCGCGGAGATCTCCTACCAGACGATCACGCCGGCGCTGTTTTTCACCACCGCGATCACCTTTTTGATCGCGCCGTTCGCGATGCTGGGCGCGCTGCCGCTGGCGCGCCGTTACCGCATGTTCTGGGTCGAGATCCCCGGCCACGTCAAGGAACGCCTGCTGGGCGCGACCGCCTGGGTGTGGGAAAGCGGTCGCGACGCGGGGGCCGCAAGCGGTGTCATCGCGCGCCAGCACTGGCCGATCCGCGCGCTGATCGCCGTGCCGTTCGCCGCGCTGCTGCTGGTGATGGTCAGCGCGGTGGCGTTCGTGACGCTGCGCAGCGGCGACGCTGCCGCACACGCGCTGGCCGCGCGCCTGCACCGCGAAATCGCCATCACCATCAATATGAGCGTGGACGACTACCTCGACCCCAAGCAGAACCCGGCCGGGCTGGCGCACACCGAACAGATCGGCCAACTGCTCGAAGGTATCAGCATCGCCAAGGCGGGGCGCATCTTCATCGTCGAGCGGGGCGGGCGCCTGGTGGCCTCGTCCAATCCGGCCAGCAACCCCGGCACCGGCGCCGTGCCACAGTCTGCGCAGCGCAGCCGGGACCCGATCATCGCCAACGCGACCGCCGCGCTGAACGGCGCGCACGCCAGTTTTGCCAGCATCGTCACCCCCACGCCATTTCACTTTGACGTCATCAGCGCCCAGCCGCTGTCGCGCGAAACCTGGCTGGCGCAGGCCAGCCCCTACCGCGACAAGGGCGGCCAGGTTGACTGGGTGGTGGTCACCGCCATCCCCGAGGCCAACTTCCTGGGCGAAATCCGCGCCGGCGGCAGCCAGTCGGCCATGGTGGTGGCGCTGGCGCTGCTGCTGGCGCTGTTGACGGCGGTCTGGCTGGCCGGCGTGGTGACGGGCGCGATCCGGCGCATTTCGCGCGCGGCCGACAACATGGCGCACGGCGACCTGGCGCAGCGCGTTGCGCGCAGCCGCCTGGAGGAGCTCGACAAGCTATCGGAGGCGTTCAACCACATGGCCGAAAACCTGCATCAGGCGTTTAACATCAACAAGGCCAACGAGGATGCGATCCGGGTCCACCGCGACAGCCTGGAGGAACTGGTCGGCCAGCGCACGCGCGCGCTGGTGACCGCGCTCGAGCGCGAGGAAACGGCCAACCGCGCCAAGAGCGTGTTCCTGTCGAACATGAGCCACGAACTGCGCACCCCGCTCAACGCGGTGATCGGCTTTTCGCGCCTGCTGTCGCAGGCCGACAACCTCAACGACGCGCAGCGCCACGACCTGGTGATCATCAACCGCTCGGGCAGCCACCTGCTTACCTTGATCAATGAAGTGCTCGACCTGTCCAAGATCGAGGCCGGCAAGACCCCGATTGCGACCGCCGATGTCGATCTGGTGCGCCTGCTGACGGACGTGGCCGACATGCTGCGCCCCAGCGCCGAGCAGAACGGCCTGACGCTGACGCTGGCGCTGTCGGGCCCGATCGGCGCCGTGCGGGCGGACGGCGGCAAGCTGCTGCAGGTGCTGATCAACCTGCTCGGCAACGCCATCAAGTTCACCCGGGTGGGCGACGTGGCGCTGGCCGCGCACGCCAGCGCGCCGGCCGATGGACAGCAAAGGCTGGACTTCTCGGTGCGCGACACCGGCATCGGCATTTCCAGCGCCGACCAGCAGCAAGTGTTTGAACCGTTTGTGCAGATGCCGACCCACGCCAACGCGGCCGGCACCGGGCTGGGACTGACGGTGGCGCGCCAGTTCGTCGCGCTGCTCGGTGGCACGCTGGCGCTGACGTCGACGCCGGGACGCGGCTCGATGTTCAGCTTCGCGCTGACGTTGCCGGTGTGCGCGCCCGACGCGCAGCAGCTGGCGGAGCCGGCGCGCATGGTCAGCCTGCCTGTGGCCGAGCGCGGCAAGCGCGTGCTGGTGGCCGACGACAGCGCCGACGCGCGCCTGCTGCTGTGCCGCCTGCTCGAGCCGTTCGGCTTTCAGGTGCAGCAGGCACACGACGGCGAGCAGGCGGTGGCGCTGGCGGCCAGCTTCGAGCCCGAGCTGATCGTGATGGACTGGCGCATGCCGGGCCTGGACGGCGTGGCCGCCACCGGCCAGATCCGCGCGCGCACCGAAGGCCGCCAGCCGCGCATTGTGATCCTGTCGGCCAGCGCGTTTGATGACGAGCGCGCCGAGGCGCTGCGCACGGGCGCCGACGACTTCATGCGCAAGCCGCTGGAAGAGCAGCAGTTCTTCGCGATGCTCGAACAGCAGCTCGATCTGCATTTCGTGCGCGCGCACGAAAGCGCTGTGGCCGTGCCCGTGGGCACGCCAGTAGCCGCGCTGAGCGCCGCGCAACTGGCGGTGCTGCCAGCGGCGGTGCGCGCCGCGCTGCGCACGGCCTGCCGCGAGCTGGACCGCGGCAAGTTGGTCGCCACGCTGGCCACGATCGGCGCCGAGCACGCGGCGCTGGTGGCCGGCATCGTGCGCATGCTCGACAGCTTCGCCTACCGCGAACTGTGGGAGCTGCTCGGCGGCGAGTCCGACGCCAGCGCGTAACATCGCGCGCCACCGCCACCGCCACCGCCACCGCCACCGCCACCGCCACCGCCACCGCCACCGCTGCTTACGCTGACACCATGAACGCCACGCCCGCTGAGTTCCGCCTCAAGCCCACCGACCCGCGAGCGCAAATGGGGTCAGAGTTTTTTTGTGCGGGCTTGTCGCACAAATTACTCTGACCCCATTTGCGCGGCCCAAAGTCCGCGCCTCGAGAACGGTCACAGCCGTACCGCCGCAAACGGCTCTGATCGCTGCAATCGGTTGGTGGTGTTCACCAAGAATGGGCTCGCGTGATTGCATCCGTAGACCTCGCGCTGCTTGTTGCTGTGCCAGTGTCGCGATTCCAGCCCATAAATATCGAAAATAATATTTTGTCAATCTTAGTTGGTGGAAATAAATATCAGTGGATCGATGGATATTCAGCTACTATTGTCAAATTTACTAAACTCGTATTGGCACTTGGCCTGGACCTATCGCTGCATGACTCATCGAGCAATTAGCAAAGCATCATTCTTCTGGGCGTTGCAAGGCATCTGTGCCCTCCACCGAAAACCGTTTTCCAGCGAACTGGCCCAGCAACAACTGGCCGCCCCCTACACGCTGGCGTCGATGCTGCGCGGCGCCGACGCCTTCGGCTTTGACGCATCGACGCGCAACATCAAAGCCGAAAAACTGCACAAGGAAGCCTTCCCCCTGCTCGCATGGCTGCAGGCGCCACCGCCAGCGCCAAGCGGAGCCGACACGGCGCCGTCCGCCGATGAACCCGCGCCCACGCTCCAGCGTGCCGACCAAGCAGAACCAACCGCCAGCCCCGCGCTGATCCTGCAAGGCGACGGCGCCAACCTGCTGGTGGTCGAAGCGCAAGACGCCAGCCCGCGCACCATCACCCTGGCCGAGTTCAAACAGCGTTATCTGGGCACCGTCACGCGCATCACCCCCAAGGCCGGCAACGCGCCCGACCCGGACAGCGACGCCGAAGCGCGCCAGACCCGCCAGTGCGGCTTCCGCTGGTTCGTGCCCGAACTGCTGCGCCACAAACGCCTGTGGCTGGAAGTGCTGCTGGCCTCGCTGGTGATCCAACTGATCGCGCTGGCCACACCCCTGTTCACCCAGGCCATCATCGACAAAGTGGTGGTGCACCACACCGAAAGCACGCTGATCGTCATCGCCATCGGCATGGCCGTGTTCATGCTGTTCTCGGCCGCGCTGTCATGGCTGCGCCAATACCTGGTGCTACACACCGGCAACCGGGTCGACGCCGCGCTCGGCTCCACCGTGTTCGAACGCCTGTTCAAGCTGCCGCCGATGTACTTCCAGCACCGGCCAACCGGCGTCATCGCCGCTCGCCTGCACGGCGTCGAAACAATCCGCGAATTCATCGCCAGCGCCGCCGTCACGCTGGTGCTGGACCTGCCGTTCCTGCTGATCTTCGTGGCCATCATGTTCTACTACAGCGTGACGCTGACACTGGTGGTGCTGGCGATCCTGACGCTGATCGTCGGCCTGAGCGTGATCGTGGCGCCGCTGTTTCGCGACAGGCTGCAAGAACAGTTCCGCTTCGGCGCGCGCAACCAGGCCTTCCTGACCGAATACATCGTCGGCCTGGAAACGGTCAAGTCGCTGCAAATGGAACCGCAGCTAAGCAGCCGTTACAGTGGCTACCTGGCCAGCTACCTGCAAGCGGGCTTCGCCACCAAACAACTGGCCAACGGCTACAACACGCTGGCCAACCTGCTGGAACAGCTGATGAGCCTGCTGATCCTCGCGCTGGGCGCCTACACCGTCATGCACAACACCGACTTCACCATCGGCATGCTGGTCGCGTTCCAGATGTTTTCCGGGCGCCTGTCGCAGCCGATGCTGCGCCTGGTCGGCCTGTGGCAGCAGTTTCAGCAGGCAAGCCTGTCGATCACCCGCCTGGGCGACCTGATGAACGCGCCCGTCGAACCGTACTCCGTGATCCCCGCGCGCGCCAACCAGCGCGCCGGCAAGATCGAAATCGACGGCATCGCCTTCAAATACGGCGAACACCTGCCGCTGGTGTACGAAAACCTGTCGCTGACCATTGAAGCCGGCCAAACCATCGGCATCATGGGACCGTCCGGCTGCGGCAAAAGCACGCTGGCCAAACTGCTGCAGGGCTTTTACCAGCCCAGCGCCGGCCGCATTCTGGTGGACGGCGTCGACATCCGCTACCTGTCCGCCAACGAACTGCGCAGCCACTTCGGCGTGGTGCCGCAAGAGACCACACTGTTTTCCGGCACCATCTACGACAACCTGCAAATGGCCAGCCCCAACGCCACCTTCGAGCAGATCACGGCTGCCTGCAAGATGGCCGAAATCCACAGCGTCATCGAAGCCCTGCCTGAAGGCTACCAGACCGAGATCGGCGAGCGGGGCGCCGGCCTGTCCGGCGGCCAAAAGCAAAGGGTCGCAATCGCGCGCGCCTTGCTCAAGCGCCCCAGCATCCTGGTGTTTGACGAGGCCACCAGCGCGCTCGACAGCGCCACCGCCGAACACTTCGCGCACACTATCAACGCCCTCAAAGGCAAAGTCACGATGCTGTTCATCACCCACGGCCTGCCCAAAGGCCTGAAGGTCGACGCCGTGTTCCGGCTGGGCGCGAAAGGGGCGCAACTGCTGCCCCACGCCATCCCCAACATCGCCCCCGCCAGCGCATCGACCGACCAGTAAAAGAGCATCCACCCATGAACCAGCCGCAAGCAACACAACAACAAACCGCCGCAGCGGGCAACGCCAAGGTCATCGCCTTGCGCCCGCCCACGCGCTGGCACGACCCATTGAAACTGATCCAGGACGAAGCGCCCAGCGGCGCCGGCCGCATCGTGCTGTGGACCGTGTCCATCCTGATCCTGGTGCTGATCATCTGGGCCGCCTTCGGCCAGCTCGACATCATCGCCGGCGCCGAAGGCAAGCTGGCCCCGCAAACGCTGCTGAAAGTGGTGCAGCCAGCCGAACTGGGCGTGGTGCAGGCGCTGCTGGTGGCCGAGGGCGACAGCGTCAAGGCCGGCCAGGTGCTGGCCCGGCTCGACACCACCATCGCGCACGCCGAGCAAACCGGCGTCGTGCTCGACTTGGCCAGCCAAAGCATGCAAATCCGCCGCATCGAAGCGGAACTGGCGGACCGCGCAATGACGCCCGTGCGCGGTGACGACCCGATCCTCTACGCCCAAGTGCAAAGCCAGTACCGCGCCCACCGCACCGCGTTCATCGAAGGGCTGGAGCAGGAAAAATCGCTGCTGAGCAAAGCGGTGCACGAGAAAAAGAGCGCCACCGAAATCCTCGCCAAACTCGAGCAGACCCTGCCCACGTACAAAAAAGCGGCGGAAGCCTACGTCAAGCTGGAAAAAGAAGGCTTCTTCGGCGGACTGGCCAGCGCCGACAAACAGCGCGAAGCACTGGAAAAAGCCAAAGACCTGGACGCCCAACAAGCGACCGTGGCCGCCTTGGACGCGACCATCGCCGCGCAGCAAAAGCGCGTGAGCCAAATCCAGAGCAACAACCAATCCGATCTGCAAAAGGAACTGGCCGACCTGCGCGCCAAGGTCGCGCAACTGCGCCCGACCCTCAACAAGACCAGCTACCGCGAAGGCCTGATGGAACTGCGCGCACCGCAAGACGGCGTCATCAAAGACCTGGCTACCACCACCGTCGGCGCAGTGGTCCAGCCTGGCACCGTCGTGCTGACACTGATCCCGAAAGGCGAACCGCTGTTTGCCGACGTGTCGATCAAGAACGAAGACGTCGGTTTCGTGCGCGTAGGCCAAAGCGCAAAGCTCAAGTTGGCGACCTATCCCTTCCAGCAATACGGCATGCTGACCGGCACGGTGATCCACATCAGCGCCGACGCGAACGACGCGACCGGTGCCAACGCCGCATCGAACCGCAGCGCAAACGGCGGCGTGGTGGGCGACAACGCCACGGCTCCGAGCGGTGCGACGTACAAGGCGCGCGTGCGCCTCGACAGCCAGACCTTGCGCGACCCGCAAGGCAACAAGTTGCCCCTCACCGCCGGTATGCAAGTCGTCGCCGAAATTAACCAAGGCAAACGCACGGTATTGGCTTATCTGTTGTCGCCAGTCCAAAAAGCCGTTTCCGAATCGGCGCGCGAACGATGAGCACAAACACCGTCCACCTCACGCTGCTGCCGCGCAAGCGCCCTTTAAAAGTGCTGTTCATCCACCAGAACTTTCCTGGTCAGTTTGGCCGCATCGCCCAGAGCCTTGCGCGCGACCCAAACTACGAGGTGCTGGCCGTCGGCAAACATGGATGCCCCGGTCTGGCGGGCGTACGCACTCTCACCTACAAACTGCACCGCGCCCCGGCACGTGCGACGCATCACTACGCCCGACCTTTCGAGGCAGGCATCCTCTACGGCCAGGCATGCCTGCGCCTGCTGCTGACCCTCAAAACGCAAGGCTTCGTGCCGGATGTTGTCGTGGCCCACCCCGGCTGGGGCGAGACCATGTTCCTGCGGGAGGCGTTTCCGCATGCGAAGCTGATCCATTTCTGCGAATTCTATTACCAACCGGATCACGCGGATGTCGGCTTCGATCCCGAGTTTCCGGCCACGCTAGACGATCGAGCGCGCGTGCGCGCCAAGAACGCGCTGCAGTTGCTCAACCTCGAAGCCTGCGACATTGCCGTGTCGCCGACCCAGTGGCAAAAAAGCCTGCACCCCAAGCCCTACCACGACAAGATCCACGTGATCCACGAAGGCGTGGACGCGGACTACATGCGCCCCGATCCACAGGCCAGCTTTACGCTGCCAAACGGCAAGGTGCTGCGCCCGGGTGATCCCGTCGTCACATACGTCGCGCGCAACCTCGAACCATACCGTGGCTTTCATGTATTCATGCGCGCTCTGCCACAACTGCTTGCGCAGCATCCAACGTGCGACATCGTCATCGCCGGTGGCGACGACGTCAGTTACGGTGCCCGTGCCGAAGGTGGCGTCACTTGGCGATCCAAAATGCTACGCGAAGTAGAGATCGACCTAAACCGCGTTCATTTCCTCGACCGCATCGCCTATGCCAGCTATCGCAGTCTGCTGCAAGTTTCCGCGGTCCACGTTTATCTTACGTATCCATTCGTGCTGTCGTGGTCGATGCTGGAAGCGATGGCGTGCGGATGCTTGTTGATCGGTTCGCGCACCGCACCCGTTTGCGAAGTAATACAAGATGGCAAAAATGGCATGATGGTCGACTTCTTCGATGTTGATGCGATCGTGGAGGAAATTTATCGGACATTGGGCGGCGACGCACACGTTGGAGGGATACGACAGCGTGCGAGGGAATCGGTCAAGGCGATTTATCCGGTCGATAATGGAATCTCAAAATATAGGGAAATTATTGATGGTGCAAATAAGTCGAAACACTTTCCGGCGACAGTTTTCGATGATGTAACCGTTGGTGCAGAATGAAACTACCCAGTTTTTCATTGAAAAAATAGAAGAAAAATTACTGGTCATGTCAAGGAGGATGAAATGTGCAACTTCGCAACAAAAGGGGGCAAGCTCGATTTATTCAATTTATTGTACTTGTAGTTAATCGAGCCTGACCCCTTTGTTGACCCCTTTGTTCGTGATCCCTTTGTTCTTGTTCGTTCGCCGGTACAAAAAGCCATATCCGAATCGGCGCATGAATGATAGCGGTTCACCTGATCGCATTCGCTCAATAGCGTTGTGCAGGGCTCTAAGAAAACATTCGAAAACCCCAAGAAAGATTTATATGAAATTCCAATATTATATTTTCATCGCGTGGCTAGGTCTTTCAACTGGCAGGCTTCAAGCGGCTAGTTTCGACTGCACGAAGGCAACGAGTGCGGTCGAAACGCTAGTGCGTAACGATATGAAACTATCAACTCTTGATGATGAGTTAGCGCTTGCTTACCGCGCGGCGACTAAACGTGCAGCAAATAAAGGCATCGTATTGGCCGCGCAGAGATCATGGCTTAGTGCTCGAAGCACCTGTGCGAATGTTGAATGTTTGAACATTCTCTATACGCAACGTATTTCTAGTTTGCGTCCGCCTCAAGACGTTGTAATTCAATCCGAAGAGCCTGCGCGAGACGTGCAAAATTATCCAATTTCGGCGGGTTGGGACTATACAACAGAGGGGGGGGAGGTGGAACTGCTGCCTATAAAGTTGGAGAAGACGATACTTTGTGCAATCAACTTAAAACCTTCATGAATCGCGTGGCGCCTAAGTGGACCAATCTTAACAGTCGCTCTGGTCAAGGACTTATGGGAAATAGCTGTTCTACGGCAGCACGGTTTTTGCCAGGTTTCGTTGAGCCGCCATGGACGGACCTCAATCCGCACCTCCACTTGGCACTGATTGCGCGCCTGATGCGATATCAAATGGAAGGCGCAAGGGTGTATTTCGGTGCAGACGGCTCAGTATACCGTAGAGACGATACTTACTATCAGGAGGAGGCGCGCAAATTTATTAAAGGTGGCGGGCGCTTACAATACTGGAAGACTCGGCTAGTTGACTTTGGAGCGGATCCGGTCGATCTCGTCGATCGGCGCTTGCCAGTCGGTGATCAGCATGTCATTCAGCTTCGCTATGTAGTTTATCGAACAGAAGGTCAGAAGGTTCTTGGAAAGTTGCCTAGAGGTATGTGCAATAGGCCTACTTGGCGTGGATCTACATTTTTAGTGACCGACGATTTGAGCGGCCCAGATCCTCATATTTTGGATGGTGGTCCTGTTGGAGTGTTGTCGTCCTCAGCAGTGCTTATTTATCAAGGTAAACCTATTGTGCTGAATGATGGTGGTGACGAGATCACGGTTTTTAAAAATTGGGATAATGGCCGCCTTGCCCCTATTTGCACCCTTGCCTATCCATATTACAAATTCAATCAAGGAGAATAATTATGACAATTGCGTGGAGAGCCGCATCGGGAACTTTCATCGAAACCCTTTACAAGACGATTGGCGTTCTCGAGACCCCGGTTGAGTCGGAGTAAAAATTGGGGACGTAGAAAAATTGGGGACGTAGCGCATTTTCTCTAAGACGAAAATAGGGGCCGTAGCGCATTTTCTCTAACGCGCGGTGCGCCCGTGGGGCCTCACTCAAAAAATGCGCTACGTCCCCTATTTTTAAAAATGCGCTACGTCCCCTATTTTCTACGTCCCCTATTTTTTCTTGGCCCCTTTGTCCTACTCCTTTGTCCTACTTTGTCTCTAGCTTATGGTGCACGTCACTATTTATAAGAATAAGAATTGTTTTAATTTTCAGATCGATGGCGATTTATTTTAACGAAATGACGGAGTGAAAAGTGAAAACAAAATCAAATAGAAAATTTTTGTTGTTGGGGGGACTGTTTCTGTCTCAATTAGTTGCTGTGGCGCAGGTTTTTGCTAGGGATTGGATTCATCGTTACCCAAACGATGGAAACGAGAAGTTGTGTAGCGATGTTCGAAAGAGGCTAAATAAATTCGCCTCTGATAAGCGGCCTGGGCAACGGTGCCCTTATGATGTAATTGCAACCTATCCTGGCTTTAGTGAGCCGCCATGGGAAGAGGTCGACATAAGTAAGAATGAAGAACTTCTCGTCAAGTTGGAAAAATATGCACAGATTGGGCCTGAGGAATATTTTCGTAACGCATCGTCGCCTGATCAGGACAAGGGTTATCGTTATAGAGCTAAATTATTCATTGAGCAAGGCGGTCGTTTGCAGGTTTGGAAAACAAAATTAACTCGACGTTATGGTTCCGATTCAATCCAATTGGATAAACAAACCGTCGTGCAAATGCGCACTTCGTTTTCTGCCATGTCCAACGGTGGCTCGTGCGCGGGAAAACCTAAGGTGGCTTGGCAGGGCTCAACTTTCATTGTTACAGATGATTTGGTTGGGCCGGATCCTAAGGTGGATCCTTCCACATTTGGTATGCTGCAAGGGCACACGATATATCTTCTAGGAAGCGTCCCTGTTCTAATTAGCTCCGACTCGATTTCGCGCGAAACGGAACACGGAATTGATGTCTACTGTAGTTTCATTTTTGTGGATGGAAAAAAATAATGGCACTTAATTGGCAGGCTTCACCAGTTGGAAATTTCGAAGATGTTTTTTTTGACTTGGCGGTTTCGAATTCCAAGCGCAACACTGGGTTAATTAAAAGTGTTCGTCGAATGTTGTAGCAGTGTGATGTGCTGAGTATAAACGACGAGCGGTGATTCATATCCGAGCCTTGCTCTGGGGCGCGTGTTGAGCGACAGGGCAATGGCATC
>JBBQZO010000048.1:0-31145 GCA_038207625.1 Burkholderiales bacterium
TCAACATCACGACATAGGCTTTTTTCATTTGCTTCTTTCTCGGTGAAATGCTGTGCTGTGGCAGCGCCGTTATGCAGCGCCCGGCGGGGCCGATGACTTACGTTTTACGCGCATCAAACAGCCCGCTCTGTGCGCTATCGAACGTTGCGCACAGTAAATCTTCGGACCGTGCGAGGCACTTGGCAAATTAGCAGGAAAGCGTGCGCCAGCGCACAGATCGGCCCGCGTCCCTGCCTTATTCTGGCTCCATACATCCACCGGAGATCACCATGAAACCACCACGCCGACTGACCGCCCTGATACTGGTGTCGAGCGCCGTCCTGGGTGGCTGCGCCAGCACCGGGCAGTCTTCCTACGCGCAGCCACAAAACAATGCCAGCAGCTATGGCGCGATCGAGTCGATCGAAGCGCCGCGCGGCACCAGTGGCACCAGCGGCGCCGGCGCCATCATCGGCGGCGTGCTCGGCGCCGTGGTGGGCAATCAGGTCGGCGGGGGCAACGGGCGCAACGTGGCCATCGCTGCCGGTGCCGTCGGCGGCGCGGTGGCCGGCAATGCCGTCGAAGGCCAGCGCAATGCGAACAGCGCTCAGCTGTATCAAATCCGCGTCCACCTCGACGATGGGGCCAGCACCACCGTGACCCAGGACAGCATCTACGATCTGCGCGTGGGCAACCGCGTGCACATCGTCGACGGGCGCGCCTACCGTTATTAACCAGCGTTAAACAAGCTCGCCACACACCGCGCAACGCGCACAACCTGACTTACTTATAGGAGTTCACCATGGGCACCATCTTGCTGGTTATTCTGATTCTCGCGCTGATCGGCGCCTTCCCCGCCTGGCCGCACAGTCGCAACTGGGGCTACGGTCCCAGCGGCGTGACCGGCATCATCGTGGTCATCCTGATCATCATGCTGCTCACAGGCCGCCTGTAATTTGCACGACACGGCGTGGCGCCCCGCCACGCCGCAGCACGATGCGATCCAGGCCAAACGCGGCCCAGCTCGCAAAGTAAATGCCCAAAGCCATCAGTCGATGCGCTACCATGACAGCATGCCGGCCAACTGGTGCCTGAGCGCCGCGCTCCGTCGCCATACTGAGCCGCTACGGCGCCACTGGCCGGTCTGCTCGCGCAGCCGGCCCGGGCATTTTCCACCGATAGTTACCCTTGCGTGTCGTCCAATGAAACGAATTGCCTGCGCCGCCCTGGCGCTTGCCCTGGTCGCCTGCGCCGCGCCCAAGCAGTCGCGCCTGGCCAGCGTGCCGAGCACGCCGCTCAACGATTTCAACCTGATGCGCGTGGAGATTCCTCCCATCTTGCGCGAAGCAAAACAGCACCCTTACACGGCGCCCTCCGATCAAGCTTGCGCGGCGCTGTTTGCGCAGATGCGTGCGTTCGATGCGGTGCTCGGTCCCGACCTGGACGCGCCGGTGGCCGCGGTCGATCAGGATGCGCTCGAGCGCGGTGGCGCGATGGTGGGCGACGCCGCCGTCGATGCGCTGACCGGCGCCGTCGAGGGTCTGGTGCCGTTTCGCGGCTGGGTCAGAAAACTCAGCGGGGCCGATCGGCACGCCAAGGAAGTGGCGGCCTCGATCGCCGCCGGCGCCGTGCGGCGCGGCTTCTTGAAAGGGCTCAGTGTGGCGCGCGGCTGCGCGGGCTATTACGAGCAGAGCGCCCTGCCCCCGGCCAAGCTGGGCCCCGGTCCGAACTAGCCAAGCAAACTGCGCATGTCGTCGGCATGCTCCTCTTCCATCGCCAAGATCCCCACCAGCATATGGCGGGTGGTCGGATCGGTGTCGCCGATCTGCTCGATCATGCTGCGATAGGCTTCCACGGCGATCCGTTCGGCGATCAGATTGGCCTTGATCATCGCCGCCACGTTGTCGCTGTCGTCGTATTCGGCATGGCTGCGCGCGACCAGGCTGGCCGGGTTGAAGTCAGGCTGGCCGTTCAATTGCACGATGCGTTCGGCCAGCAGGTCGGCATGGCCCTGCTCTTCCAGCGCATGCTGCCAGAACTCGGCCTTGACGGACGCGTTCTTCAAACCCGTGACCGTGTAGAAATGACGCTTGTAGCGCAGGATGCACACCAGTTCGGTGGCCAGCGCGCCATTGAGCATCGCCAGCACGGCCTTGCGGTCACCCCGGTAACCGGCCGTGACGGCGCCGTCTTGCAGGTCGCGCGCGGCGGCGCGGATGGCCGCCGTGTTGATCTCGGTCGGTGTACTGCTGGTCTTGTCAGA
Source organism: Burkholderiales bacterium (assembly GCA_038207625.1). GTDB lineage: Bacteria > Pseudomonadota > Gammaproteobacteria > Burkholderiales > Burkholderiaceae_D > JBBQZO01. The sequence continues at coordinate 2,243 of JBBQZO010000048.1, forward strand.
CATGGTGTTCTCGCTTTCAGGGTGGGAATTAACGTGCGACCGTCTTGCCGTTCACGTCCGACAGGACGATCTCGACGCGCCGGTTCAATTGGCGGTGGCTGGCGCTGTCGTTGGCAGCGACCGGATAGGCTTCGCCGTAACCGCGGATGGCCACGCGCTCGCGCGCCACGCCCATTTCTAGCAACGCGCCGCGCACGGCGTTGGCGCGCCGGGCCGACAATTCCTGGTTGTGTGCGCTGGCGCCGGTGCTGTCGGTGAAGCCTTCGATGAGCACCGTGCGCTGGGGATTTTGCTGCAGCACGTCGGCCAGTTTTTGCGCCGTGCGCAGGCCGTCCGGCGTCAGACGCGCCATGTCGGTACCAAACAGCACGTCGCCCATCGTGATGATCAGGCCACGTTCGGTTTTCTGGGCCTCCAGATCGGCCAACTGGGCTTCCAGCTGGGCCGCCTTGGCTTGCGCCATTTCCGTCTCGCGCAACGATGCCGCCGCAGCCGCCTTGGCCTCGGCGGTGTCGGCCTGCGCCACTTGCGCGGCCAGCGTCGCTTGCGCCGCGAGCACCTTGGCGCGCTCGGCTTCGCTGCTGCGTTCGGCCAGTTGCAAGCGCGCACTGTCCTTGGCCGCGATGGCCAGTTGCGCTTCGGCCGTCTTCTGCTTGGTCACTTCACGCGCCAGCGCGATCTGCTGTTTGGCCAGGTAGGCCAGTTTGTCGATCTTCACCGCGTCCTTGCTGCGCTCGGCGGTCTGGTTGGCGCGCGCCAGCGTTTCACCGGCCAGCTTGATCTCCAAGGGAGCGTAACGGGCCACGTTCGGGTTCGCCTGGGCGATCTGGTAGTCGGCGCGGGTCTGGTTGAGCAAGCTGGTGCTGGTGGACACGCTGGCACAGCCGGCCAGCAGCGCGGCGGCGGCAAATAGGAGGGGGCGAAGCGGTAAGGTTTGCATAATGGTTTCCTGAGGGATGAGGATTGCGCCGCGCAGCGGCGCGGCGCTAACAATACGGGTGGGGATGGGCGCGCCGTCGCTACTGGCTGTTGCGGTTCAATTCCTCGCGCAGCACGCGGATGTTCTCTTGTAGCGCGTCGGTGGCGGCCTGCGCCTTGGCCGAGTTGGCCTTGCCTTGAGCAAGCTTGGCATCGGCCTGGGCGGCGCTGGCCAGCTCGTCGGCCAGCTGGTATTTGCGGGCCGCCAGCGCCTGCTGGGCCAAGGCCATTTTTTCACGCGCGGCATGCATTTCAAGGGGGGCGAATTGGTCGGCGCCGGCCTCCACGGCCGTGTCCACGGCCGCGCTCGAGACGGCCACGTCCACCTTGGCCGGGGTCTTCATGCTGGCGCAGCCGCTCGCGCCCAGCAGCGCCGCGGCGCACAGGCACAGCCACAGCGGCGTGGCCGCCGGGCGGCGCGTCGAACATTGATCGCTTGTGCTGGTCATCATTTTCTCCATCGGACTGTGCTATAAACGGGTTTTCGCGCATGCGATAGTCCGTTATAGGCTGTCCGCCGCGCAATATCAGTTCGTTGACGCACATAGTTCGCCGGCAGCATGTCCGCGCTGGCACGCGCCGGGACGAGAATGGCGCGACTTGTGCGCCGGTGCAGCGTGCGCAGCGCAGGCGTGGCCGGCAACGCCTGTTGCGTCGATGTCCGATAAATCGCAAACCTTGTTGCGTGCAAACGAGCAAGCAAAGTACATTAGGCGCTTCATCGCCGACTCTGTCCCAATGTCCGCCTCTCAACGCATCTTTCGTCTTCTGGCCGGTAGCGACCCAAAACTGCGCCGCATGCTCGCTTATTGGGTCGCCACCGCTGCGCTGTACGTCGTTTGCGTTGGCTTTCTGTGGATACAGGTGGTGGCCGGCGAAGCGTCACCCCGTGCGGGCGCTGCCCTGGCCACGGTCGGCTTGCTGGGCGTCGGATGTTTCTATTTCCTGGTGCGGGTCGCGCCGCGCTTTGGTATCGCGCCATGGAAGCTGACGATTTACCAGTCATTGTTCGCGATCGCCTGTGATGCAGTCGCGTACGCCATCATCGGATCGATCCGTGGCGCCTCGATGATGGTGCCGCTGGTGGTGATGGTGTTCTGCGCTTTTTCCTTGCGTCGACGCCAGAATTACCTGTTGTGCCTGTACACCTTGGCGACGATGGGCGGCGCCATGTTGTGGCTGGCACGCAGCGACCCGCTGCGCTACCCACCCTACGTGGAAGCGCAGCATTTTGTGCTGTTTTCCATCTCGCTCGTCGCCGTCGCCCTGTTGACCGGCGAACTGAGTCGGCTGCGCGCCCACCTGCGCCGTCAGAAACTCGAACTGCAAAGCGCGTTGAAGACGATCCACACGCTGGCCACCGTCGACGAACTGACGGCGCTGTCGAACCGGCGCCACATGCACGAGATGCTCAGCGCGGAAGAGCGTCGCCAGCAAAGCCACGGGCAACCAATCTGCATGGCGCTGCTCGACATTGATCTGTTCAAGCACATCAATGATCAGTTCGGCCACGCCGTGGGCGACGCGGCGCTGCGCCACTTCGCCGACGTGGCCAGCGCAGGCTTGCGCGACAGCGATGCGCTGGCGCGCTGGGGCGGCGAGGAATTTTTGCTGTTGTTGCCAAATACCGAACTGGACGAAGCGCAGATCGTCGTCGGCCGGATGGCCGAACGGGTCGCCGCCAGTTGCGTCGATGCGCTCCATGCGCAGCTGCGCCTGACGTTTTCCGGCGGCCTGGTCGCGCGCCAGGCGCAGGAGCCGTTCGCCGACGCCATCAAGCGCGCCGACGCGGCCATGTACGAGGCCAAGAAAAGCGGGCGCAATCGCATCGTCGTCGCCTGAGGCGCGCTGGCGCGCGCCAGCGCGCCTCAGGCTGCGGCCAGGCCGCCCTGCTGCGCGTCGCTCTTGTCGCGGCGCATGCGCTCGGTCACATCGAGCCCGATTCCGCGATAGCCGATGAAGCGGCTGGACGTGTCGAACATCGGTTCGCCGCTCACCTGCAGATACTGGACGCTGCCATCCGGATTGGTGCGGCTGTAGACGAAGTCCAGAAACGGACGCCGGTTGGCGATGTTGTCGTCCAACTGGGCCCGCTCGGCCGCATTCCAGCGCCCCGGCACGGGCGCGCCGTCGCCGCTGAGCATGCTGGCCGTGTCGCGTCCCAGCATCTCGAGCACCGGCCCGGACAGCTGGGTGAATACGCCGTCCCGGTCCTGTTCCCAGTACCAGTCGGACGACAGTTCGGTGAAGCTCTTGAAGCGCGCCTCGCTCTCGCGCAATTCGGCGGTGCGCTCAAGCACCGTCTGCTCAAGCACCTTGTTGTAGGTGTCGAGCTTGCGGTACAGCAGGCGCACTTCGAGCATATTGTGGATGCGCGTTTGCACTTCGATCAGGTCGAACGGCTTGCTGACGAAGTCCTTGGCGCCGGCCTGCAGCGCGCGCAGCTTGTGGCCCGGCTGCGCGGTAATCACCAGCACCGGCAGATAGCCGCCCGGCTGCTCGGCCTTCAACGCTTCCATCACCTCGAAGCCATCCATTTCCGGCATCTGCAAGTCGAGCAGGATCAGGTCGTAGTGGTTCTTGGCGTGCAGCGCGCACACCGTACGGGGCTCCATCGTCGAGGTGATGTTCTGGTAGCCGGCGTTGCGCAGCATCGTTTCGAGCAGCAGCACATTGGCCTGCTGGTCGTCAACGACGAGGATGCTGGCATGAAGGATTTCAGATGGTTCTAACATTGCGTTCTTCCAGGTGTTCATGCAAGGGTGGTGGAATGGGACGCGTCGGTGGGTACCGCCGCATCGTCCGAGTGCGGTTCGGAGGCGAACGCCAGTGCAACATCGAGCGCCTCCATAAATTCGTCGACCTTGATCGGCTTGGTCAGATAACGGAAAAATCCCGCCTCGATGCCCCGTTCGATGTCGCGCGGCACCGCATTGGCCGACAGCGCCAGCACCGGAATGTGCGCGGTGGCGTGGTCCTCGCGCAAAATCTTGAGCGCGCCGAAGCCGCTGATGCCGGGTAAATTAATGTCCATCAGGATCACGTCGGGCAGGAAGGCACGCGCCAACTGGATGCCCAGGTGGCCGTCGATCGCCGTCAGCAGTTTCAAATCGCTGCGCCGGGCGATCAATTGCTCGACCAGCGTCAGGTTGGCCGGATTGTCTTCCACGTACAGCAAGGTGCGCTGGCGCTGTGGCGGGGTTGAAGCGGGCAGCGCGCTTTTCAGCCCGTCGCCCAGGTCGTCGCTGCCAAATACCAGTTCGGGCTTGCTGGCCGCCGCCAGGTCGACCCAGAACACGCTGCCCACGCCCACTTCGCTTTCCACGCCGATCTGGCCACCCATCAGTTCGACGAGCTGCTTGGTGACCACCAGGCCGATGCCGGTGCCCTCCTCGGTGCTGGTTTCCTGCCCAAGCCGGTTAAACGGCTGGAACAGCTGGGCCACCTGCTCGGGCGCGAGCCCGATGCCGGTGTCGCGCACGCACACACGCACCATCTGCTCGCCATGCAGCTCGCAGGTGATGATGACGGCGCCGCCAGCGCGGTTGTACTTGATCGCGTTCGACAGCAGGTTGATCATCACTTGCTTGACACGGGTCCGGTCGCCGTGCACAAAGTACGGATTGTCCAGGCTAGGATACGTCATCAGCAGGCCGCGCTTCTGGGCCTGCGGCTCGATCATCGACTGGCAGTCCTGCAGCACGTCGGTGAGCGACATCGACTCCTGCGACATCGTCACCTTGCCCGACTCGACCATCGCCAGATCGAGGATCTCGTTAATCAGGCGCAGCAAGTACCAGCCCGCCTGCAAAATCTGGTCGATCGACAGCTTTTGCGCCGGGCTCGGCGGGGGCTGCTCGGACGCCATCAGCTGGGCGAAGCCGAGCACCGCGTTCAATGGCGTGCGCAGCTCGTGACTCATGCTCGAGAGGAACTCGGACTTGGCCAGGTTGGCTTTTTCGGCCGCCGCCTTGGAGACGACCAGCTCGACGTTGTTCTCCTGCAGCCGGTGCTCGAACTGCTTGCGCTCAGTCACGTCGCGCGCCGCCGCGAACACCCCTTGCAACTTGCGGTCGCGGTCGTAGAAGGTGGTGGCGTTGTACGACACCACCGTCTCGGTGCCGTCGCGCGCATGGGCGGTCAGTTCGTAATTGGTGACCTTGCCTTCGCGCAGCACGCGCGTGATGGCCGCCTCGGCCCGGTCCGGCTCGGTGAAGTAGTTCTTGAATGGCGCGCCGATCAGCTCGTCGCGGGTGCAGCCGGTCAGCGCTTCCATCTGCTGGTTGACGTCGCTGATGATGCCGCGCGGGTCGGTCGTCATGATGGCGTCGATGTTCGACTCGATCAGCGAGCGGGTGTAGAACTGCTGGTCGCGCAGACGCTGGTCGAGCAGCGCCTGTTCGGCCTCGACCTGTTTGCGCGCCGTGTTGTCGGTGCCGATCAGCAGATAACCGATGATCTTGCCCAGCGCGTCGCGCAGCGCCGTGACCGACACGATGGCCGGGAAGCGGCTACCGTCCTGGCGGATATAGGTCAGCTCGTAAATGTCCTCGATGCCGCGCGAAGCCTTGAACACCAGCGCTTCGAAACCGGGCGTGATCGGGGTGTCCAGTTCGGCCGACAGGGCGGCGGCGCGTGCGATCACCTCTTGCGCGTCCGAAATGCCGGCCGGGGTGATCTTGTCGATGACATCCTCGGCCCTGTAGCCGAGCATGCGTTCGGCGCCCACATTGAAAATCTGGATCACGCCCTGGGCATCTGTTGCGATACTGGAGAAGTTGGCGCTGTTGAAAATCGCGTCTTGCAGCGCGCCCGTTTTCAGCAGCGGCTCGCGCAATTCCTGCATCGCCTGCTGGGCCGCCAACCGTTTGCGGATCACCCAGCCGACCCGCAGCGACACCAGCGCGATCAAGCCCAGCAGCGCGACGATGCAGATGCCGATCAGATTCACGCGCGACAATTCGTTGTCCTTGCGCAGGCCCAGCAGGCGCTGTTCCTCGCGCAAGGTCTCGCCCAGCGTGGCGCGCACCGTCGTGCCCGCCTCTTGGCCGGCATTAAACAGCGGCAGCGCCGCGTCCAGCCCGCGCACATCGAACATTGCCTGCGATTCGTTGAGCAAAGTGACACGCCGCGCGATCGCCACTTGCAGTTGTTCCACGCGCTGCTGCTGCACCGTATTGTCGACCGTCAGCGCCAGCAGATGCTTCAGCGACGCCGGCATCTGGGTCAGCGCGGCATCGCGCTGGCCCAGGAAACGCCGTTCCTTGCTGATGAAATAACCCCACTGGCCGCTTTCGGCGCGGTCCAGCTGCGAGCGCACCCCGTCCAGCTCGGCAATCACCTCACGGGTATGGTCGACCAGCTTGAGCGCGGCGGCCGATTGCTCGGCGTTGTTCCAAGCGACGCTGCCCACCAGCAGCAAAATCGCCAGCGTCATCGTAAAGCCGATCAACATCGGAATCCCGACCGAGGTTTTTTCCAATTTCTGAATCATGTCAAACCTTGAAGTCACACACGGAGCACTCGCCTCGGCTCCACAAGGTAATGCTAGCGCCTAGCGCCGCGCGACCGGCGGCGCCACGCGTCCCTGGCGTTGGCGCACGTCCGACAACAGGCGCGCAAACTCCTTGCGCACCACGTCGTAACACTCGCACACGTCCGCTTCCAGCCCGGCCCGGTCGAGCACGGTGATGTGGCCGCGCCGGTAACTGATATAGCCGTAGCCCTGCAATTTGCCGGCCGCCTCGGTGACACCCTCGCGCCGCACGCCCAACATGTTGGCGATCAGCTCCTGGGTCATGGTCAGCTCGTTGGTGGGCAGCCGGTCCAGCGTCAGCAGCAGCCAGCGGCACAGTTGCTGCTCGACCGAATGGTGGCGGTTGCACACGGCCGTCTGCGACATCTGTGTGATCAAGGCCTGGGTATAGCGCAGCAACAGACGCAGCACCGGCCCGGCGCGGTTGAATTCTTCCATCAGGATGTGCGACTTCAGACGGTAGCCGTGGCCGCCCGTCTGCACCACCGCGCGGCTGGGGGTGGTGTCGCCGCCCATGAACAGGGAAATCCCCAGCACGCCTTCGTTGCCCACGCCGGCGATTTCGGACGAGCCGCCGTTCTCCAGCAAATAATGCAGCGAGACGATCGAGGTGGTGGGAAAGTACACGTGCTGCAGCTTTCCGCCGGACTCATAGAGCACGTCGCCCAGCAACATCGGCACCAGTTCCAGGTGCGGTGCGAGGCGATCAAATTCGGCGTCAAGCAACGCCGCCAGCAGGTGGTTTTGGTTCGGGTCATGCAAACTGGACATTTCAGGGTATCCGCTTCCAGTAATAGTAATGGTGGTGTGGTGTGTGCTAAGACGAATGTGGCGCCGCGCGCCCCGCACAGGGTAGCACAACATACCCTCAGGAACGCAGGCTAACTTGCCTGTCATACAGCGGTCTGTTCGTTAGCACACATACACTTGCGCTACCCGGCGGCGGCCCTTTTGCGTGTGCTGGCGCACCGACGCGGCGCGCCCGCCCGCCCATATTAGCGACTTGTCCGCTGCGGGCGCGATCACGGATCGATGCAGGTGCCGGAACCACTGGAACCTCACCATGCACAAGCTATTTCACCGGGTCCGCTTCTCCGTCTCCGTCTCGGCCCTGCTGTCACTGCTGATCGGCCTGAGCCTGACGAGCGTGCTGTTTGCCGCCTTGCGCCAGATCGAATCGGCGCGCCACCAGGTTCAGTTTGAACAAAGCGCACAGCGCGCCATCGGCGCCGTGTCCGGCGGCCTGCAGGACGCGGTCGAACAGCTGCTGGTACTCAATCAGTTGTTTCGCACGATGGGCGCGATCAGCGCCGAGCAATTCCACACGTTTAGCACGCCGCTGCTGACACGCTACCCGGGCATCGAGGCGTTTAGCTACCAGCGCGTGCTGGTGCACAGCGAGCGGCGCGCGTTCGAACTGGCCAAGCGGCTGCGCCAGCCCGATTTCTCCATCACCGACATCGTCGACGGCGTGCCGCGCCGCGCCGCCTTGCGCGAGCGCTACAACGTCATCGACTACCTGGAGCCGCTGGCCGGCAACGAAATCGCGTACGGCCTGGACACCGGGCAGCGCACCGACCAAAGCGGCGCGCGCCGGCGTTCGCGCATCAGCGGCCGCGCCGCCGCGACCGGCCTGCTGACGCTGGCCCAGCATCCCGACCGGCACAGCGCGTTTCTGGTGTTCGCTCCCGTCTACTGGCAAGGCGCGCCGCTCGACACGCCCGACCAGCGCCAGCGCGCCACCATCGGCGAAACCGCCGCCGTATTCGACGCGCCGCACCTGATCGGCGCCACGCTGGCCGGCAGCGACGCGCTGAGCCGGCCCGGCATGTCAATTGCCGTGTTTGCCGGCGGCGACGCCAGCGCAGGCACGCAAGCCTACCAGCACGGAACGCCATCGGCGCCCATGCGCGCGCAAGGCCTGATGCCAAGCTGGCTGTGGGCCGACCGCAGCGCACCGGTGCGCGCCAGCTTCGCCGTGGCCGACACCGAATGGTCGATCGCGCTCGCGCAGGCGCCGCTGTCGTTCGTGGCCAACCACGGCGGCTCGCTGTATGTGCTGCTGGGCGGCATGCTCTCGAGCCTGCTCGGCGCGGCGTATGTGTTCGCACTGGTGTCGCGCAAGGAAACCATCGAGCGGGTCGCCGGCGAGCGCACCTCGATGCTCGAATTTGCCAACCTGCGCCTGTCGGAAGATCTGGCGCTGCGCGAGCACACCGAGAAAGCCTTGCGCCTGCGCGAGCGCGTCATCGAGGTGTCGTCCAACGCGATCATCATCTGCAGCGCCAGCGCGCCCGATTACCCGATCGAATACGTCAATCCGGCCTTCGAGCGCATCACCGGCTTCGCCGCCTCCGAAGTGGTGGGGCGCAGCCTCGAATCGCTGCAGGGTAACAGCCAGGACCAGCAGAACATCGAAGAGATCCGCGCCGCGCTGCGCGAGCAGCGTGAAGGTCACGCGATGCTGCGCAACTACCGCAAGGACGGCAGCGACTACTGGAACGAATTGTTCGTCGCGCCGGTGCGTGACGACCGCGGCGCGATCAGCCATTTCGTGGTGGCCCAGTACGACATCAGCGCGGTGCTGCGCTTCGAGGCCGAACTGGCCTTCCAGGCCAAACACGACACGCTGACCGGGCTGGCCAACCGCGACCTGCTGCGCGAGCGCCTGACCCTGTCGATCGTCAACGCGCGCCGCAGCGGCACTGCGCTGTGGGTGGTGTTCGTCGACCTGGACCGCTTCAAGTTCGTCAACGACACGCTCGGCCACGAGGCCGGCGACACGCTGCTGAAAACGCTGGCCGGGCGCCTGAAGTCGGCCGCGCGCGAGGCCGACACGGTGGCGCGCCTGGGCGGCGACGAATTCGTGCTGGTGCTGCCCGACCACACCGACGACGTGACCGGCATGGAGGTGCTCACGCGCATCATGGACGCGGTGGCCCAGCCGCTGGTAATCGAAGAGCACGAGTTTCTGCTTACCTGCAGCATCGGCGTGGCCACTTTCCCGAACGACGGCGATTCCGCCGAGAGCCTGACCAAGCACGCCGACATCGCCATGTACCGCGCCAAGGAGATGGGGCGCAACACCTTCCAGTTCTACACTGCGGCGATGAACGAGCGCACGCTGGACCGGCTGTCGATCGAAGCGGACCTGCGCCACGCGCTCGAACGCGAGGAGTTCGTGCTGCACTACCAGCCCCAGGTGAGCCTGGAGAGCGGACGTATCGTCGCCATGGAGGCGCTGCTGCGCTGGAACCATCCGCTGCACGGCATGATCGCGCCGGCCCGCTTCATCGGCCTGGCCGAGGAGATGGGTCTGATCATTCCGATCGGCGCCTGGGTGCTGCGCACGGCCTGCCAGCAAACGGTGGCCTGGCAACAGGCCGGGCTGGGCGAATTGCGCGTGGCGGTGAACCTGTCGGCGCGCCAGTTCACCCAGAAAAGCCTGGTCCAGTCGATCGCCGGCGTGCTCAGCGCAACCGGCCTCGAGGCCCGCCTGCTCGAACTGGAACTGACCGAGAGCATGGTGATGCACGACATCGACAACGCCATCGCCATCCTGCGCAACCTGAAGGGCCTGGGCATCCACATCTCGATCGACGATTTCGGCACCGGTTATTCCAGCCTGGCGTATCTGCGCCGCTTCCCGATCGACGTGCTAAAGATCGACCAGTCCTTCGTCAACGATCTCAACAGCGACCCGGACGATGCCGCCATCGTGGTGTCGATCATCTCGCTGGCGCACAGCCTGCGCCTGTGCGTGATTGCCGAAGGGGTCGAGACGGCCGAGCAGCTGGCCTTCCTGCGCCGGCACGGCTGCAACCAGATGCAGGGCTATTACTTCAGCCGTCCTTTGACCGCCGGCGCGTTCGAGGCGCTGCTGCGCGAGGGTCGCTCGCTGCCCAGCCGGGCCGAGATCGAGGCCGAACCGAGCCAGGACGGCGCGCCCGCCACACTGGCCGGCGCCGACCATTTGTAGCCGCACGCAAATAGTTTCTCGTGTGTGCGCTGGCGTACCGACCCTCGTCGCCGGGCAACGTACTCTGATTGCATCGGCCACCAGCAGTCAGCCGCTCTGGGCGGCGGTGCCGGCAGTGTCTTCATCGACGGTGCCGGTGCCGCCACAGGCAGTACACAGCAAGCACATCACGTCGTTCCGTCAGCGCCAACGTGGCGGCGGGGCGACCCTAAAAACAGTCTTATCCAAACCAGGAGTCTCACCATGAAACATCTTAAAATCGCCTCGACACTGATCGCCGCCCTGATGCTCGCCAGCGTCGTTGGCTGCGTCTCGAACACCCCGGTAGCGGCCCACGAAACCACCGGCCAGTACGTCGACGACGCCGTCATCACCACCGGCGTGAAAGCGGCCATCCTTGGCGACGCGACGCTGAAAGTGGCCGAGATCAACGTCGAAACCTACAAAGGCGTCGTACAGCTGAGCGGCTTCGTGCGCTCGCAGGAAAACATCGCTACCGCCATCACGCTGGCCCAAAAGGTGGATGGCGTGAAATCGGTCAAGAATGACATGCATCTGAAATAAGTCCCGCCAGCGGCGCCGCTGGCGCCGCTGCAGCGCATGCCATCGGCATCGCGTCCATGCAGTCGAACAATCACACAAAGAGGTAAAACCATGAATACCATCAAACGCATCAGCATGCTTACCGCCAGCGTCGCTTGCGCGCTCGCCCTGTCGGCCTGTGCCGGCATGTCGAATCAAGACAAAAACACCGCCGTCGGCGCCGGCGCCGGAGCCGTCATCGGCTCGGTACTGACCGGCGGCAGCGGTGTCGGCACGGTCGGCGGCGCAGCCGTCGGCGGCGTGATCGGCAACCAGGTCAAGCCGAAGTAACAGTGAACAGTGTCCACGCGCCGGTCCCGCCCCACCAGGGTGGACCGGCACGAACCGGCAGCGACGTTCCGGCGCGAACCACGCCGGCCACGCGAATCACACACGATGCGCCTGACGGCCTGCCGCATCGTCCGGACTCACCAGTGGCCACGGCGCAGTGCCGGCCATGCAGCACAAGGCTTCTATGACTACGCTCAAACAGCAAGTACCCAGGTCCGCCGCACCGAGCGCGTTGACGGCTGTGCAGCACAAACCCATGCTGTTGATCGTCGACGACCATATCAGCAACCTGCAACTACTGTACGGAATTTTCAAAAACGACTACGAGGTGTGCCGCGCCAGCAGCGGTGCCGAGGCGCTGGCGTTTTGCCAGATCCGCCTGCCCGACCTGATCTTGCTTGACGTCGTCATGCCCGACATGGACGGCTACGCCGTCTGCCAGCGCCTCAAGGGCGACACGCTGACCCAACATATACCGATCATCTTCGTCACCGCCAAGAGCGACCCGGTGGAGGAGGCGCGCGGCCTGGACATGGGCGGCGTCGACTTCATCAGCAAGCCGCTGCGCATCCGCGTGGTGCAGGCGCGCGTGCGCGCCCACCTGTCGCTCAAGCAGCAGTCCGACGTGCTGCGCTCGCTGGCCCTGGTGGACGCGCTCACCGGGGTGGCCAACCGGCGCCATTTCGACACTGCCTTGCGCGCCGAATGGCGCCGCTGCATCCGCGCCGGCCAGCCGATGTCGCTGATCTTCGTCGACGTCGATTTTTTCAAGCGCTTCAACGACCACTACGGCCATCCGGCCGGCGATGCCTGTCTGAAAGCGATCGCCCAGGTGCTCAAGCGCGGGCTGCCCCGCTCGAACGATCTGGTGGCGCGCTACGGCGGCGAGGAATTCATCTGCATCCTGCCCGGCACCGCGCTGGCCGGCGCCGAATCGAAAGCGCGCGAACTGGAACGGGCGATCCGCGACGTGGGCATCGCGCACAGCACCTCCGACGTGTGTGGCGTGGTCACCGTCAGCCTGGGCGTGGCGACGGCCTTCCCCACCCGCGGGGCTGACCCGGCCGCCTTGCTGGCGTGCGCCGACAACCAGCTATACCTGGCCAAACAGGCCGGACGCGGCCAGGTCAAGTCCTTCCAACTGGTCTAGCGCGCCAGACGCGCCTGCTGCGGCGCCACCACGGCGCGCACGGGGACCGGCACAGGGCGCGGCGCCGCCGGCGGCAGCGTCGCCGAGGTGGTGCCAAGCTTGAAGATCGACAGGGCCGCCGGAAGGCTGTCGGTCTGCTCCTCCAGGCTGGCCGCCGCGGCCTGCTCCACCAACGCCGCGTGTTGCTGCGTGACCTGATCCATCTGAACCACCGCGTCGTTGACCTGACCAATTCCGCCACTCTGTTCGCGCGAGGCCTCCGAATTGTCGCTCATCACGTGGTTGACCTTGCCGGCGGCGGCGATGATCTCGTGCATGGTGTGAGCGGCCCGTTCAGCCAGGGCGGCGCCGGCGCCGATCTTGTCGATCGACACGTCAATCAGTTGCTTGATTTCCTTCGGCGCCCCTGCGCTGCGCTGGGCCAGGTTGCGCACTTCCGACGCCACCACGGCAAAACCCCGCCCCTGCTCGCCAGCGCGCGCCGCCTCGACCGCCGCATTGAGCGCCAGAATATTGGTCTGAAAGGCGATCGCCTCGATGATGCTGACGATGTCGACGATCTTTTTTCGATGCCGCGCGGATGTCGCTCATCGTCGCTACCAGGTCGGTGGCCACCGCGCCCCCTGTGCCGGCCACCTTCGAGGCGGCGCTGGACATTGCGCTCGCCCGACTGGCGTTGCCGGCGTTCTGTTGCACCGTCGACGCCAGTTGCTCCATGCTCGAGGCGGTCTGTTCGAGCGCCGACGCCTGCGACTCGGTGCGCCGTGACAGATCCATATTGCCGGTGGCGATCTCGTGGGTTGCCACGCCGATCAGGTGGGAATGTCGTCGCACATCACCCACGATCGAACGCAAGTTGACGCGCAACTGCCCCAGTGCACGCAGCAGCTGGCCAACCTCGTCGTTGCGCGTGCTGGTTAGCTCGCCGCTCAGGTCGCCGCCAGCCATCGCCCGGCTGGCGCTCAAGGCCAGTCGCACCGGACCGAGCACCGCCGCTACCAGCCGGTACTAGAAGAGCGCCCCGCTTACCCGCGCACACAACGCCAGCGCAAGCAGGCCGTCCTTGACGGCGCCGCCACCGGACTCGCTGGCAAGCTTGCTGCCCAGCGCAGCAAGGGCCAGCAGCAGCACGCCCATATTGAGGGCGATGCTGTTGCCGAGCGACACGCGGGTGTAGCGTTGCAGGCGCGCCGCGAGATTATCGGTGACAAGGCGGCCCTGCTCGACGCGCAGGTGGGTCGGGTTTCCGGCCGGGACCTGGCCGTTCGCGCGCGCCGCGTCCTCCTCCTGCGCAAGGGAGGACTTGGTGGGCACAGACATGAAACCGACCATCCGCCCGTTCTCGACGACCGGGGTCACGTTGGCCGCCACCCAGTCGTAGTCACCGTTCTTGCAGCGATTCTTGCAGCGATTCTTGCAGCGATTCTTGACCATCCCGCACCAGGCCTGGCCGCTCTTGATGGTGGCCCACAGGTCGGCGAAGGCTTCGACCGGCATGTCGGGATGACGCACGATGTTTTGTGGCGCACCGATCAGTTCATCGAACGTAAAACCGCTCACTGCGATAAAGTAGGGCTTGGCGTAGGTAATGTTGCCCTGCAGATCGGTGGTCAACACGATGGTCTCCGTATCGCTGAGCAGGTGCTGCCGGTTTGTGACAGGAAGCTTCCGGCGCATGGCGGGCTCCCGAAGTGGTGGACTAGCAACCGCCTGGCCTGAGCGGATGTGGTACCACGCGTGATGAGAAAGCGAGCCAGAACGCGCTTGACAGTACCATCGGCGCTGTCGCACCCGTCGCCCCCGCCAACACTAAACCCCATTCGCACGATTGCAGGGGGGCCGCGCGACAGTTGCGCATGTCTGGCAACGCGCGCTCTCGAATCGGGCAGGCAAGCCTGCGTGTCCGGTTCACGCCGACGCCGCGTCGCGATGCATGCACCCCAAAAAAAAAGGCCATTCAGCGATCAACTGAACGGCCTTGCGGTAGCGGCGCGAACGCCGCGCCAAACTTATTTCGCGACGCTGCGGGTGCCGACGAATTCCACCGTCACACGGCGGTTCTTGGCGCGCCCTGCGGCCGACTTGTTGTCCGCCACCGGCATCGTCTCGCCCTTGCCTTCGGTGTAGACGCGGCCAGTTTCCAGGCCGTGCTCGATGAAGTAAGCCTTGACCGCCTCGGCACGCCGCTCGGACAGCTTCTGGTTATACGCGTTGGTGCCGACCGAATCGGCATAGCCGACGGTGACGATCACTTCCGTGTTCATGCCCTGCAGCTTGCCCATCAAGGCGTCCAGCCCGGCCTTGCCTTCCGGCTTGACGACCGACTTGTCGAAGTCGAACAGCGCTTCGGCCGAAAAGCTGACCTTTTCCGACACCGGCACTGGCGCCGGCGCCGGCGGCGGCTGCACCACTGGCGCCGCTGGTGCCGGCGCTTCCACGACGGGCGCCGGCTCGACGTAGGCCGGGGTGGCCCGGGTGGCCGGTTTGCCCATCTTGTAGACCAGATTGAGCGAGAAGAAGTCGACGTCGCCGCGGTTGCCGACGGCGTCGTTGACGCGGTAGCGCGACACCTCGCCGCGCACGGCCAGCGTGTCGCTCAGTTTGTACTCCAGGCCCATGCCCAGCGTCGGATTGAGCTTGCGCGTGCTGGGGTTCGGATTGGTCACCGCATACAGGCGGTCGCCGCTGAAATGGGTGTCGGCCTTGGTATAGTTCATGCCAAGGCGGGCGTAGGCCGACCAGCACGTTGACAGCGGCAATTGGCCCAGCACATCGAGGTTGATGCCGCGCAGGCGCACATTGCCGCTGAGCGCGCCGAGCGGCATGGTGGTGGCATCGAAGCCGAAGCGGCCCAGGTCGAAATAGCCGCCCTCGAGCGCGAAATGTTCGTTGAGCTGCTTGCCAAGAAATACCTTGTAGCCGGTGTCGCGCTCGTTGGTGCTGAACTTGACGCTGCTCGCGCCGCCCTCGATGAGGCTGCGGGTGAGGCGTTCCTCGTCGATCTTGGCCTTGCTGCGCCCGGCGCCGGCGCCCACGTACCAGGCCGAATTGGCCCAGGTTGTGTCGCTCACCGGCTCGTCCGCCCACGCGCACTGGCCGGCCAGCATGGCGCATCCAATGACTCCGAAACCGCCCATTTTGACGACTGTTTTCATGCTTCTCTCCTGTTACGGGCGCGCACGGCGCGCCCGGTTGTCTGGTGCGAACGGGGCGCCGCGCGCCGCCGTCCGTCTGTTCGAAAGCGCTTAGCGCGAGATGACGTTGTTTCTGAGCGTCGCAGCGCTGCCCGTGAGGACCCGGCCGTTTTGCAAGTTGGCGTTGTCGCCCAGCGTGATCGCGCCCACCTGGCCCATGATGTTGCCTTTAAAGAAGCTGTTCGCGCCCAGCGTGGCCGGGCCGACCGGCAACCACGACACCTCGTCGGCGCTGGCGCCCCCGTTCAGGGCCACGATCGAATTGGCCGTCGTGTTCAGTGTCGAAGCGGTGCGGAAGATGTACACGCCAGGACCATTCATCGTGAAGGTGCCAGTGATGCTGATCGCACCGGCGTAGCAGTACACGCCGGGGCTGAACGTCAGGCCGCCCAGATCGATGCCGGCGGCCGAGTCGACGTCGCAGGTGCGGCTGTTGGCGTCGGTGACGGCCAGTTGCAGGTCAGCCAGCGCCTTGTCCAGGATGGCGCCGGACTTGTAGTTGGCAAATCCTGCGGCCTGGACCGGGTCAACCGTCTGCGATGGCGAACCGACGTCGCCGGTGACCAGTGTGGTGCCGCCCGAATTGTTGGTGATCGAGGTCGCGGCCAGCACACCGAAGTTGGCGGCGCTGCGCAGATTGACGCTGGTGCCCCCGCCCACTGGCGCGGCGGTGACGGTGAAGTTGGTGGTGGCCGTACGGCCGCCCTGGCTGGCGCTGATCGTGCTGACACCGGCTGCCACAGCGAGCGCCTGGCCGTTCGGCAGGATGGTGGCGATGCCGGTCAGGCTGGAGCTCCACACGGTCGTAGCGCTGACGTCACTGGTGCTGCCGTCCGAAAAGCTGGCGGTGGCGCTAAATTGCTGGTTCGCGCCGATCAGGGCGCTGGGGTTGGCTGGCGTGACGGCCAGGCCGGTCATGCTCAGCGGCGCGCTGACAGTCAGTGCCGCCGTGGCGCTCAAGGTGCCCGAGCGTGCCGTGATGGTGGCAGTGCCGGCAGCAAGCGCACTGGCGACGCCACCTGGCAGGATGCTGGCCACTGTCGTGCTGCTCGAGGTCCACACCACGTTGGCGCTGATGTCGGCGCTGCTGGCGTCCGAGTAGGTGCCGGTGGCGACCAACTTCTGGGTCGCGCCGATCAGGATATTCTGGGTGGCTGGCGTGACGGTGATCGCGTTCAGTGTCACTGGCGAGACGGTGACGGTGCTCGTGGCGCTCTTGCCGCCGTAACTGGCGGTCACCAAGGAACTGCCGGCGGCAATGCCGGTGGACAGGCCGGTGCTCGCACCCACGGTGGCTGCCGTTGGCGTGGCCGACACATAGCTAGCGCTGGCGGTCACATCACGTGTGCTTGCGTCCGAGAAGGTGGCGGTGGTGCTCAGTTGCTGGGTCGCGCCGATCTTCAGTGTCGGATTGGCGGGCGTCAACGCCAGCGAACTGAGCGTGGCCGCGGTGACGGTCAGCGTCGTCGAGGCGCTCATCCCGCCTGCGCTGGCGCTGATCAAGGAGGAACCCTGCGCCAGCCCGGTGGCCACAGCGCCGTTGCCGACACCGACCACCGCTGGGGTGCCAGAGATCAGCGTCGCGCCAGCCGTCAGGTCGTGCGAACTGCCGTCCGAGTAGTTACCCGTCAACGCGAACAATTGGCGCGCGCCGATGCCGATCGTCGGATTGGCCGGCGTCAGCGCCAGCGTCACCAAGCTAGCCGGGCTCACCGTCAAACCGGTGCTGCCCGATTTGCTGGCGAAGCTGGCCTGGATCTGGGTACTGCCGCTGGCCACGCCGCGCGCCGCACCGGTGGCGGCGACGACGCTGGCGATGGCCGGATCGGCCGAGGTCCAGGTCGACGCTGCGCTGACGTCGCGCGAGGCGCCGTCGGCGAAGCTGGCGATGGCCACGAATTGCTGGGTGGCGCCGACCGGGATGGCGCCGTTGGCCGGCGTGACCGTCACGCTGACCAGGTCGGCCGCCGGCAAACCGAGCAGCGCTGCGCGGCCCTGGTCACCACCACCGCAGCCGCTCAGCACGGCCGTCATCAATAAAGCGGAAAACCACATCAGCGGTTTTGCGTAGCGTTGCAAGGCATTCATTTTTTTCTCCCAAAGGACAAGCTCGGCGCCGAACAATTTCGGGCTGGCCGCGCATCTATTTATTCTTGTTCGGCATCGACATCCGATACTGGCGTCCGGTTGGCGCACCTCGCATCGATCACATCGTTCCGGCATGTAACCGTTATCCGGGTTTCGCCGTGGCGACTCGGTTCGCTGGCGAACACAAGAAAGAATAAATCCTCAACGCAACAACAAACACCCCGCCGCCCCGTGCAAAATGGCCCACAATGGCACCATCGGGACGGCGGCGGCGGCCCGCCAATGTGCGCTGGCGTACCGAGTTTGGCGGCCCCGTCACATACAGTGCAATGCGCGACACGCACTGTGCGCAGGCCGGTTTATTTCGGCGTCCCACCTTCACCCTGTTTTTCGATTCCCGCTTCCCTTATGTTTTCTATCCTCGAACGTCTTGATCCACACAGCGACAACGTTGACCTGCTGGTCGAACTGGTGGGCACGCTGCGCCCGGCCGACCCGCGCGACGCGCAACGCGCGGGCGCCAATGTACGCACGCTGACCCAGCTGTTGATGGGCAATCCGCTGCATGCCTGGCGACTGCATGCGCACATCCTGTGCGTGCTGGCCAGTCGGCGCCACACCAGCCTGTACACCGACATCGGCATCCTGTCCAACGACGGCTTCATGAGTGAGCTGCTGCGCCGCATCGTGTACCGTTTTCTGCCGCCGGCCCATGGCGCGGTCTACCTGGCCGACGCGCTCGAGCAGATCCTGTATGTGCGCAGCGACTACCTGTGGGTACGCGGCGTGCCGGCGGCCGACTGGCTGGCCCTGTTCGATACCGTGGCCGAGGCCGGCGCGCCGGACCTGTCGGTGCAGCCCGACGACCATGTCGCGCTGGCCGGCATGCTCGAGGCGATCCGCACCTTGTCCTACCGGGTCTGCGCGATCGGACTTGAGCCACGCCTGATCCGCATCGCGCCCGACATTGAAAAGTTCGAGTCCGCTTTCCTGATGCAAAACGTGGAAGTGAACGCCTATCTGGACAGCTACGCACGCCTGCTGGCGGGCGAACCGGACGATGGCGAAGATGCGCGCCATTTACTGGTGATGCTCGACCAGTGCGACCAGGTGGTGGCGCGCATCCGCAAGAACGCGCTGAGCTCAGGCACCAGCGTGGCGCTGACGTATCTGCTGGTGGCGCTCACGCAAAGCATAGACCGGCTGCGCAAACTGCTGTTCCTGGTCGACCTGACGGGCCTGTTGCCCGGCCCGGTGGGTACACCGGTGCTGCCCGACGACAGCAGCGCGGTGGTGCGCGCACGGCGCCGTCAGGCCGCCGTGGCGCTGGCGTTCGAGCTGATCGAGGCGCACAACAACAAATATGCGATTCGCGAACTGTGCACCGACAATATCAATCTGCTGGCGCGCAACGTCACCGAAAACGCCAGCCATACGGGCGAGCACTACATCGCCGAATCGCGCAGCGTGTACGGCGCCATGTTCCGCTCCTCGGCCGGCGCCGGCTTCGTGATCTCGGTGATGGCGGTGCTGAAAATCTTCGCCTCCTACCTGCGCACCGCGCCGCTGGTCGAGGCCTTCCTGTTCAGCATGAACTACTCGATCGGCTTCATGCTGATCCACGTGCTGCACTTCACGGTGGCCACCAAGCAGCCGGCCATGACGGCCTCGCGCATCGCCGCCGCGCTGCACAGCGCCGACGGCAAGCACATCGACATCGACAGCCTGGCCGAACTGATCATCAAGGTGGTGCGCACCCAGTTCGTGGCCGTGCTGGGCAACCTGGCCACGGTGCTGCCGATGGCCTACCTGATCGCGCTGGCCTACAACGCACTGTTCGGCCACCATCTGGTCTCGCCGGCCAAGGCGCAGCACATGCTGCACGATATCGATCCGCTCGCCAGCCTGGCGCTGTTCCACGCGCTGATCGCCGGCGTGTGCCTGTTCGTGGCGGGACTGATCTCGGGCTACTACGACAACCGCGCGCTGTACACCCACATGGCGCAGCGCATCAGCCAGTTGCGCGCTCTGCGCCGGCTGCTGGGTGCGGCGCGGCTGCAACGCCTGGGCCTGTACCTGGAAAACAATCTGGGCGGCCTGATGGGTAATTTCTACTTCGGCATCCTGCTGGGCACCATCGGCACGCTGGGCGACCTGCTCGGCCTGCCGATCGACATCCGCCACATCACGTTTTCGTCGGCCAATTTCGCCACCGCCTTCGTCGGGCTGGACCAACATCTGGGCTGGCAGGCGGTACTGCTGTCGCTGGCCGGCATCGCCGGCATCGGCAGCGTCAATCTGCTGGTGAGCTTTTGCCTGGCGCTGTGGGTCGCGCTGCGCTCGCGCCAGATCGAGTTCGAGCACGGCATGCTGCTGTTGAAAAAACTGGCGCAGCGTTTCCTGCATCGGCCAATCGATTTCTTCATCGCGCCCAAGGATGCCCCGGCGCTGCCGAACGGCGCCTAGTCGCACCGACCATGATGCCCACCCACCGATCACGCTGCCGCGCAGCCAACAGGACTTGTCGATGACACCAAAACCACCAGGCGTGCGCGCCCAACCGGGCGCGCGCATCCAGCGCCTGCTGCCGCTGCTGCTGCTCAGCTGGGTACTGTCGGCCTGCGCCGCGCTGCCCAAGGTGAGCGAAGCAGAGATGGCGCAGCCGCTCAAGGCCCAGCCCACCGTCACCAGCGCCACCGGCACGCTGTCCGACAAGGCCGCCGGCGCCTTGCTGAACCGGCGCTGGCTCAAGTCCACGCTCGATTTGCGCACCCGCGCCGCGCTCGAGGAGGCGGCCACCGGCGTGCCTCTGATCGCCGGCAACAAGCTCACGCTGCTGTTCGACGGCCCGCAAACGATGGCCGCAATGATGGCCGCCGTGAGCGCGGCGAAAGACAGCATCAACCTGGAGACGTATATCTTCGACCAGGATCCGCTCGGGCTCAAGTTCGCCGATCTGCTGATCGACAAACAGCGCCAGGGCGTGGCCGTGTCGATCATGTACGACAGCGTCGGCACGCTGAGCACCCCGCAGGCGTTCTTTGAGCGCATGCGCGCGGCCGGCATCACGCTGATCGCCTTCAACCCCGTCAATCCGACCGCCCGCCCGGGCAGCTGGGAAGTAAACCAGCGCAATCACCGCAAGCTGCTGGTCGTCGACGGCAAGCTCGCCTTCACCGGCGGTGTCAACATCAGCGCCAGCTACGCCAACAGTTCGCTGTTTCGCTCGAAGGCCAAGGCGCCCGGCAAGGTGGGCTGGCGCGACACCCACATCATGATCGAAGGGCCGGCCGTGGCGGCCTTGCAGTGGACGTTTCTGGACGGCTGGGCCCACCAGGAAGCGGGCGAGATGCCCGAGCGCGACTACTTCCCCCAGTTGGCCAACGCGGGCGACAAGATCGTGCGCGTGCTCGCCAGCGAACCGGGACGCGACCATCCGATCTACCTGGCGTATGCGCTGGCGCTGCGCGAGGCAAAAAAATCGATCCACCTGACGGCCGCCTACTTCGTGCCGGACCCGCAGATCGTCGCCGAACTGTGCGCGGCGGCGCGCCGCGGGGTCGACGTGAAGATCATCCTGCCGGGCGTGTCCGACAGCGGCCTGGTGTTTTACGCAGGGCACGCCCACTACACCGAACTGCTGGACGCCGGCGTCAAGATCTACCAGTTGCAGGTGGCCGTATTGCACGCCAAAACGGCCGTCGTCGACGGCAACTGGTCGACCGTCGGCTCGACCAACATCGACATGCGCAGCTTCGCCCACAACAGCGAACTCAATCTGGTGGTGCTGGGCGACCCGTTCGGGCGGGACATGGAAAACGCCTTCACCGAAGACTTGCGCGGCTCGCACGAAATCACCGCCCAAGCGTGGGCGCACCGGCCGCTGGCCGACCGGATGCGCGAATGGGCCGCCGCCATCGTCGGCTACTGGCTGTAACCGGCGGGCGCCGCGCTAGCGGGTGCGGGGCGCCGCGCTAGCGGGTGCGCTCGGGCGCCGCAACCGGCAGCGCGCGCAGCAGCGCGCGTGACTGGGCGCCGAAATTGCGCATCAGGCCCGCCAACAGCGCGCCCATCCGGCTTTGCGCTTGCGGCGCGGACTTGGCCAGCAGCGCATTCAAGTCGATCTCCGGCTCCGTCTCGCCAAACACATAGGCCGGGTCGGAGATGTATTTGCGCGGCAGCGTCTGTTCAAGCGTCGCGTCGACCGCATCCGCCGCCCCGTTCGACTGCGCGCTGATCGACGCGCGCAAGGCGGCCAGCGTGAATGGCGCGAGCGCCGCGTCGGACGAGCTGTCGCGCGCGCCGCGCAACAAGGCATCGTTGTCGTCGCCGCGCAGGTAGGCCGCGCGCATGCGCGCGTACTGATAGTTTTCCAGCGCCGCGTGGCGGTTCGACACCAGCGTGATCACGTCGCGCTTGCTGGCGTGCAGACCGGCCAGATCGAGCACATTAATCCACAACATGCGCCTCACGCCCACGCCCGGCAACACCGACGTGTGATACGGCTGCGTCAGGTCCTGCACATAATGCATGGCCCAGCCGGCGAAGCGCCAGCCCCAGTAAGGATGGCCGCTGCGCAGCGCGTGCGCAGCCAGGCTCTGGTACAGGTGGACGCGGTATTCGGGGAAGGTGTTGAGCAGGAACGGCGCGGCCTTGTAGACGATCGCCGCCTCGTGGAAGAAGCCCATGTGGAACGGCGCCTGGCTGGCGTATTCAAGCGCCGGATTGCCGAACGGCTCCTTGCCGAAACCATAGCTGCGTCCGTAGGCGGTGCCGCTACTGTCCCACAGGCCAAGATCGAGTCCATAATCGGGCTCGTCCGAGGCGCTCGCCAGCACGTCCAGCACGGCCACCTGTTCACCTTCGCGCAGCGCCTGAAAGGCGGCGTTGCGCACGGCCGGTGCGTGGTGCAGCGTGGTCACGTCGGTCCACGCCAGCAGCGTTTTGCCGGCCAGCTCGGCGCCGGGACGCAGTTGCAGCGCCAGGTTCAGGCGCGCGTTCGGGTTGATGCGCAGCGCCGCCACAAAACGCTGGCGCAAGCTCGCACCGCCGGCGGCGGCGCGAAACGCCAGCGCGGCGGGACGCGCCGGGTAGTGTGGCACGTGGGCGCGCGCCCACAGCTCCTCTTGCTGCAGCAGCGGCTCGAGCGCGCGCGCTTCGGCCTGCAGGAACGATTCCAGCGTTTCGGCGCGCACGCCGCCCGGCTGCGTCACCTGCGGCATCGACGCGAGCGCCTGCCAGGTGCCCAGCGCGTGGTTGCCCCAGGCGCCAGCGGGCGGCGCGCCACTCGCCAGCGCCAGCGCCAGCACCGTGCTGCGCGCACCTTTCCCCACCATGTTGATCATCTGCCAGCTTCCCGCGTCTGCGTGTTTGTGCGCGGCATGATACAGCAGCGCGCGCTCCGCCCTGCCCGGCCGCGCTGACGGGATGTCACGGGCGCGCTGCGCTCGCTGCGGCCTTGGGCAACTCCACCCCGATCTGCGCCTGGATCAGCGCCTCGGTTTCAAGCTCCTGGCGCAGCGCCGGTAGCAAGGCCAGGCCAAGCGCATCGGCTTCGCTCTGGTAACGCAGGAATTGGGGCGGCACGCGCCCCTGATACGGCGAGCCGATTTGCTGACTTTCCCACATCAGCGTGTACTGCTGCAGGCGCAAGGCGCATACGGCGCCGATGCGCTGGCCCAGTTGCTGTTGCGCCGGCGCCAGCCTGAGCGCCTGCCAGGTGCGCGCCACGTCGGCGCATTGCTGATAGGCCTGGCGGGCCCGCCTGGTGGCGTCCATGCGCTGCCCGGCGTTGCCGACCAACACACGGCGCGGGTCGGAAAACTGCTGCAGCACCACGCTAACGGCCGGCAAATCGGCGCGAAAGCGATACTCGTCGGGCAACTGCGCGCGCAACACCCACGCCACCAGGCCCAGGCCAAACAGCAGCACGGCCAGATTGGCGAACAGTTCGGCGCGCCCCTCACGCCGCGCGGCGCCGTATTGCAGCAGACCGATCAGCATGCCGGTGACCAGCCCGCCCACGTGGGCGGCATTGTCGAGTCGGTGCCAGAACGCGCCGATGCCCAGCGTCAGCGCGACGCCGACGACCAGCCCGATCAACACGGTGCGTCCCACCGGCTCCCTGGGCGGCAAGGCCAGCCACACCAGCAGCGCGCCGGCGGCGCCCATGATGGCGCCGGACGCGCCCACGCTGACCGACAAGGGATGCCAGAGCATGCTCGACAGCGCCGCCGACAGGCCCGACAGCAGCAGCACGACCAGCAGGCGCGCCGCGCCGATGCGCCGCTCCAGCAGCCAGCAGATGTCGAAGATGGCCATGCTGTTGAGGGCAAAGTGCAGCAAGCCGCCATGCACGAAGATTGACGTGACGATGCGCCATGGCTGGCCGGTGACGGTCAAGGCGCGGTAGTTGGCGCCCCATGCGATCAGCGCGCGGCTGTGCGGATCGGCGAAATGCGCGCCGGTGAAGACCATCGCCAGATACACGACCAGGCAGATCAGGAAGAAACAGGTGCTAACAGGTGCGGCGCGCAGGAAGCGAAGTATATTGGTCATCAACGAAGGCGAAATGGGGTAGCGAGCTGTGCGATTGGCGATTGTATCAATTTATCGGGGCCGTGCCGCCGCGTTTGCGCAACTCCGCGCGAGCGTGGGCATGCCAACTTGGTGCCGCGTACGGGCGCCGGCGGGCAAACCGGTCCGGCGCCACACGCGCACGTCGGCGCGCGCCACCCGGCCTGATTGTTTCCCAGCGTTCGCGCTGGCTCGCCAAGGCAAGCAGGCCTTGGCCTGCCAGCCGATCGTGCTCACCGATAGCCGGTGCATTACAATACGCGCGGCCGGCCGCACACCCGCTGACACCAGAAGCTTGCCCCCGATACCGACCTGACCATCATTTTTCATCCATGCACATTGAACTGATACGCCAGCGCCTGCGCGCGCTGGGCGCCAAGCCCCTGCACGAGCAACGCGTGCTGCGCGACTGGGTGCTGGCCCAGCCGCACGACCAGGGCCGGCGCCGCCCCGTCGATTTCCTGCCGTTGCCGCTGCGCGAGGCGCGCGGTGCGCTCGACGCCGAGCTGCACGGCATGGCCAGGCTGCTGTCGTCCCACCCGGGCGAGGACGGTTCGGCGCGCCTGCTGGTGGGCCTGCAGGACGGCCAGACAATCGAGAGCGTGCTGTTGCCGCGCGACGGCCTGTGCGTGTCCAGCCAGGTCGGCTGCGCGGTCGGCTGCCAGTTCTGCATGACGGGGCGCAGCGGCCTGATCCGCCAGGTCAGCAGCGGCGAGATCGTCGCCCAGGTGGTGCTGGCGCGCAGCATACGGCCGGTCAAGAAGGTTGTCTTCATGGGCATGGGCGAGCCGGCCCACAATCTCGACAACGTGATGGAGGCGATCGACCTGCTCGGCACTGAGGGCAATATCGGCCACAAGAATCTGGTGTTTTCCACCGTGGGCGACCAGCGCGTGTTTGAGCGGCTGGCCGGCAACGCGGTCAAGCCGGCGCTGGCCTTGTCGCTGCACACCACCAAGGCTGAACTGCGCGAGCGCCTGCTGCCGCGCGCACCGCGCCTGACGCCGCAAGAACTGGTCGAACTGGGCGAACAGTACGCGCGCGCCACCGGCTACCCGATCCAGTATCAATGGACTTTACTGGACGGCATCAACGATGGCGACGACGAGATGGACGGCATCGTGCATCTGCTCAAGGGCAAGTATGCGGTGCTCAACATGATCCCCTACAACACCATCCCTGACCTGGACTTCAAGCGCCCCACGTGGGAGCGTGCGCACGCGATCGCGCACGGCTTGCACCAGCGCGGCATACTCACCAAACTGCGCGACTCGGCCGGCCAGGACGTCGACGGCGGCTGCGGGCAGTTGCGCGCGCGCGCGCTGGGCACGCCGGCGAAAACCATCGCCATCCGCGCCGCTTGAGGGGGCACGGTAAAGTTAGAGGAAACCTGTCAAAATTATCACCGATCTCGTGGTAGCCTGAGCTTCGCCGACCACTTTGGAAGCCCAAACATATGAGCTCGTTCAACACCGCCACCCAGCCCCATGTCAGCGCCGTTCCCAGCGCCGAAGCGTCGCCCGAAAAAATGCTGGCGGTGTTCGAGGCGCAGCAAGCGACCGCCTTGCGCTGGCGCGAGTCCACCGCCGCCGAGCGCATCACCCGCATCAAGCGCCTGCGCGATGCCATGATGGCCCAGCGCGAAGCGTTTTACGCGGCCTTCGCGCAGGACTACCGCAAGTCGCCTGCCGAAGTCGAGGCGTCCGAATTGCTGCCCGTGATGGACGAAATGCGCCACGCGATCGGCCAGCTCAAACGCTGGATGAAACCGCAAAAAATGTGGCCGACCAGCACCATGCTGGGCACCAGCGCCTGGGTCCAGTACCAGCCGCGCGGGCGCGTGCTGATCGTCGCGCCGTGGAACTACCCGCTCAGCCTGTGCTTCGGCCCGCTGGTGTCGGCGCTGGCGGCCGGCAACACGGCCATCGTCAAGCCATCCGAAATGACGCCGGCCGTCTCGCGCCTGATGGGGCGCATCATCGCCGACGTGTTTCCCGACACCGAAGTGGCGATGTTCGAAGGCAGCGCGCCGACCTCGCAAGTGCTGCTATCGCTGCCGTTCGACCATATCTTCTTTACCGGTTCACCGGCCGTGGGCAAGCTCGTCATGGCCGCTGCCGCCAAGCACCTGACCAGTGTCACGCTTGAGCTGGGCGGCAAGTCACCCACCATCGTTGACGAAACGGCCGACCTGGCCAAGGCCGCCGAGACCGTCATGTGGGGAAAATTCATCAACAATGGCCAGACCTGCGTCGCACCCGACCATATCTATGTGCATCAGACGGTCAAGGCCGCCTTCGTCGAAGCGTGCAAGAGCGTGCTCACCGCCCGTTACGGCACGGCCGGTGCGGCGCAAAAGAACAGTCCCGACCTGACCCGCATCATCAATCAGCGCCACACCGCACGCGTGGCCGGCCTGCTGTCGGACGCGCTCGCGCGCGGCGCCGTCGTGCTGGCCGGTGGCGAAGTCGATGAGGCGACGTGCTACATCGCCCCCACCCTGCTGGACGGCATTCCGGCCGATGCCGCCATCATGTCCGAGGAAATTTTCGGGCCGCTGTTGCCGATCATCGGCTACACCGACCTCGACAGCATCGTCGCCACCATCAACGCCGGTCCGAAACCGCTCGCGCTGTACGTGTGGAGCCGCAACAAGCGCAACATCGACAAAGTGTTGCAGCGCACCAGCTCGGGCGGCGCCTGCGTCAACCACTGCGTGGCGCAGTTCGCGCATGGCAACTTGCCGTTTGGCGGCGTCAACAACTCGGGCATCGGCAACGCCCACGGCGCCTACGGCTTCAAGGCCTTCTCGCATGAACGCGGCGTGCTGCGCTCGTCGCCGCTGATGTTGATCAAGCTGTTCTTTCCGCCCTACACCAAGAACCGCAACCTGCTGATCCGCAAAACCGTCGACATGCTGCGCCTGCCGATGTTGTGACAGCGCCGCTGCCGCATGGCCTGGCCCGATGACGCATTGGACTGACACTCGATGGCGCGCTGTGCGCCGGATTACACCGCTGGCGGCCCGATCAAACCGGCGCGCCAGCCGTGCGTCGCACCCGCGTCAGGCGACATTGAGCCCCGCCGCCTTCATCAGCGACTGGTACGTCGCGTCATCGGGTTTGCCCGTCACCGGCAAACCCGCCTGCGCCTGAAACGCCGCCAATGCGCTCTGGGTGCGCTTGCCGACCAGCCCGTCGATGCCATTCGGATCGAAGAGCGGTGAGGCAACGCTGAGGTACGTGAGCGCCAATTGCATCGCGCGGGTACGTAAATCCTTGGCCGGGCCGGCCAGCAGTTGCTGGTAATGTTGCGCCAGTTTTGTGTCGTAGGCGTTGTCCTTGTAGTTGGGGCCGTTGTAGCCGCGCGCAAAGCCCGCCCAGTCCTGGCTGGCCAGCTTGCCGGCAAGGTTGTTTTTGCGTAGAAACAGCGCCACGGCATTCAATTGCAGTCCTTCGGAGGCGCACATATCGGCCACAAACGCTTCCACGCTGGGATAACCGAGCGGCTGCCAATGTTCCCCCATCACCTGCCCGATGCCCCACGATGCCGATTCAAGCGCCGCATTGCGATCGAGGGCAACAGCGGCCGCGAGGCGACTATATTGATGCGCACCGGACGCGCCATAGCCGCCCCAAGTGGGATTGCTGATGTCGGGGTAGTCGCGATCGAACTTGCCGCCGGTCTTCTGGCTGAATTTATGCCGTTCAAACAGGATCGCCGGCTGCCGGCTGTCCATGAACCCAACGCCCGAGGTTTCGACCTCGATGACGCTCCACAGCGCCGCTTCATTGATGGCCAACATCTGCACGACGTCGTTGACGGCAGTTTGGTCGAGCGGAAGTGCATTACCAGTAAATTCCATGGCGAACTCCTTCGAAAGGTGAACACGATTGAATCAAAGCGCTCGCACGCGCATGTCGTACGCGACTACAGGATGCAGCGTCAGGCGCAAACGGTATAACGACAACACGGTCCTGCCAACACCTGCGCCTTTGCGCCAAACCACGCTCTCCGATGCGCATTGGCCCAGCCGCCACCGGAAAGCACGCGCCAGCGGGCTGGCTTTCGTTAGCGTCGACGCGGCGCAGGACCTGCGCGCACCAGCTGCGATCGACCTGGCCCAGTGCATTGATGGCTCCACCGCCCGATGTCCATCGCAAAACCGTGTGGCACCGGAGAACGGGCGTCACAGTGCTTGCGAAACTGCATACGTGAATGATTGTTTGCTGCGACGCGCAAGGATCTACTGTACGACAATCGTCGATCTTGGAATACTATGCAGATGAAGATATTTATTGAATACACAACACAAACCCGTTGCCGCATGATGCAGCGCAAGCACGCGGACGGGCGCCAGCTAGATGCACTGGCGTTATACGACGCCGGCCGTGCGCGCCCACAATATGGCGTCCCGATCCGTAACTCCCTTATAATGTTGCCATGTACTCAATCAAACAATTTGTTGCCAACGCGGCCCGACAACGCGCAGCTGAAAACAGATATTCCCCGCCGCCCCGTTGCGCGTC
>JBBQZO010000049.1:0-30796 GCA_038207625.1 Burkholderiales bacterium
CGTCATTCCGTTGTACACGCCAGAATGCCGCCAGTGCAAATTCTGCCTGTCCCAGAAAACCAATCTGTGCCAGTCGATCCGCTCGACCCAGGGCCGCGGCCTGATGCCGGACGCCACCAGCCGCTTCTCGATCGACGGCAAGCCGATCTCTCACTACATGGGCACGGCGACCTTCTCCAACTCCATCGTGGTGCCGGAGATCGCGCTCGCGAAGATCCGGAACGACGCGCCGTTCGAGGTGGTCTGCTACATCGGCTGCGGCGTCACCACCGGCGTGGGCGCGGTGCTGTTTACCGCCAAGGTGGAGGCGGGCGCCAACGTGGTGGTGTTTGGCCTGGGCGGCATCGGCCTGAACGTGATCCAGGCGGCGCGCATGGTCGGCGCCGACAAGATCATCGGCATCGACATCAACCCGGCGCGCCAGGCGATCGCGCGCAAGTTCGGCATGACCCACTTCATCAACCCGAACGAGGTCGAAAACGTGGTTGACGCGATCGTCGGCTTGACCGACGGCGGCGCCGACTACAGCTTCGAATGCATCGGCAACGTCACCACCATGCGCCAGGCGCTGGAATGCTGCCACAAGGGCTGGGGCCAGTCGATCGTGATCGGCGTGGCGGCCGGTGGCCAGGAAATCTCCACCCGGCCGTTCCAGCTGGTAACCGGGCGCGTGTGGAAGGGCTCGGCCTTCGGCGGCGCGCGCGGGCGCACCGATGTGCCGAAAATCGTCGACTGGTACATGGAAGGCAAGCTCAATATCGACGACCTGATTACCCACCGTCTGCCGTTGGAGCGCATCAACGAAGGCTTCGACCTGATGAAAAGCGGCGAGTCGATCCGCTCGGTCGTCATTTACTAAACTGCCATCGACAGACGGACCGTGCGCGGCCCGTCTGTCCAATGCGCTTCCCATGGCGCGCTTTGCGCGCTCCATCGCACACCGCCTTGCTGCGGCGCGGCGTTTGTCTATAGTGTTCCAATCGGGATGCTGTCACTTCAAAAAACACCGCTGCACAACACCATTTCGGCGCCCCAGCCGACCGGCGAACATCGCCAGGTGCGCGCCGGCTCCCGTGTCGGAAAATATAGAAAAATAGTTCTAGACAATTTGTTCTAGGTGCCCTAATCTACACCCATCGTTACGGAGCCCACATGAGCCAGTTTTCCCCATTCGTCAGACCGCGTAGTGCACAGATGGCCACAATGGCCGCGCCGCGCGCGCCGGCTGACGGCGTCGGAATCGCACCTCGCCTGGTGCGCCCATGAACGGCTTCTTGGTGGCGCTGGTCCCCAATCTGGGCTGGGCCTTGCTCGACTTCGTCTGGCAGGGCGTGCTGATCACGTCGCTCACGGCCTTGCTGCTGGCGCTGCTGCGCACGGCGCGCCCGCAAACCCGCTACGCCGTCGCTTGCGCCGCGCTGCTGCTGTGTGTGGCATTGCCGCTGGCGGGCGTGATCGAACGCATGCGCTCAAGCGCGGGCACCGATGCCGTCGCCACGGGGCAGGCGGCGCTGTCCAAGTCGGCCAAGTTTACAGTGCAGCCGTGGCAGACGGTTCGCGCGCCCAGCTTGCTCGGGGTCGACCGACTGGCAGGAATTGAGTCCGGTCTGCGCGCCCGCTTGCCGCTGGTGGTGATCATCTGGGCCTGCGGCGCCGGCCTGCTGGCGCTGCGCATGAGCGCGGGCCTGATGTGGGTGCGCCAGCGCAGCAAGGCCGCCAGCAGCAAGCCCGACGCGCAGTGGCAGGCGCGCGTCAACCGGCTGGCCCAACGCTGCGGGGTGCGCCGCCCGGTGCGGCTTGGACTGGTGAGCGACTTGACCAGCCCCGTCACGGCCGGCTGGTGGCGCCCGGTCATTCTGGTGCCGGCCGCGCTGCTGACGGGCATGCCGCCCGAGCTGCTCGAAGCGCTGCTGGCGCACGAGATGGCGCACATCCAGCGCCACGACTATCTGGTCAACCTGATCCAAAGCGCGATCGAGATCCTGCTGTTTTACCACCCCGGCGTGTGGTGGTTGTCGCACCGGATCCGGGTCGAACGCGAACACATTGCAGATGATTTAGCCGCACACATGCTGGGCGAACCGCGGCGCCTTGCTGTTGCACTGTCCGAACTGGCGAAGAGCCAGTTCACCACCCCCCAACTGGCCCACGGGGCTCACGGAGGAAACCTTATGTCCCGCATCAAACGCCTGGTTCGTCCCGATATCGAACCGATCAACTGGAAAATGGCACTGCCGGTGCTTGGTTTGACGGCAGCTTGCGCCTTTTACGCGCACGCCGAAACACCGCAAACACCGGCCGCCGCGGCGCCAGCTTCCAGCACCGAACCCGCAGTGGTGAGTGCACCGGCCACGCGCGCCAAACCAGCCACGGCGGCCAAGTCGAGCGTCGTCAGAACTGTGGCCGTGCCGCCTGTGCCACCCGCGCCGCCTGCACCGCCGGCGCCACCGACGCCAACGATGGCGAGCATTTCGCCTGTCGTGCCAGTGCCGCCCGTGCCGCCCGTGCCTGTCGCCCCACACGTTGCGCCTGCGCCGTTGGCACCATTGGCGCCACTTGCGCCACCGGTACCGCCTGCACCACCTGCACCACCCGCGCCGCCAGCCGGCATTGCCACGGTTGCGACACCAGGTTCTTCGGCGGCCCGACTGGATAAGGGGCAGCACACGATCACCCGGGATGGCAAGGACTCGTATGCGCTGGTGCGGGCCAACGGTCACAGCACCATGTCGACATCGGGTGGCGACCGGAAAGAACTCGAAGCGCTGACGCGCCGCATGCCGGGCGACTTCCTGTGGTTTCGCAAAGACGGCAAGACCTATGTGATTGATGACGCCGGCGTATTGGCCAGAGTGATCGATGCATGGCGTCCCACCGAACAACTGGGCGCCGAGATGGATGCCAACGGCGCCGAGATGGATCAGTATGGCCAGAAGATGGACGCACTGGGCCGCCAGATGGAAGCGCAGGCTGCGCGCAGTGTGCCGAACAAGGCCGATATGGCCAAGTTCGAAACGCAGATGGCGGCGCTGGCCAGTCAGATCGGCGACCTGGAAACGGACAAGGAAAGCCTGCGCAGCAAACTCGCCGCCAGCACCGACGCCGCGCAGCGCGACAGCCTGCAAACCCAACGCGAGCAGATTGAGACCAAGGTCCAAGCGCTGCGCGGGCAGATGAAGAGCCTGCGTGATGTCTTGATGACGCCCTACGACAAAGCCCACGCTGCATCGAGCGAGGCGATGCGTGAGTTGAGTCGCAAGATGGCCGAGGCCGGCAAACCGATGGACGTGCTGGGCAAAAAGATGGCTGTGCTGGGCAAGGAAATGGAGGCGAAACACCGCGTCGCGGACGCGCTGATGCGCGCCCAGATCCAGGACGCCTTGAGCAAAGGATTGGCGCGCCCTGCGCTGGTCAAGTAAGGCGCGGAGCGGCGGCGCCATCGGCGCGTCGTCGCTCTACAGTCCGCACTGACGGCGCCGCCGACGCGCCGTCCCTCGCGGTTAATACACATCGGCGCAAGCGCCTATCGAACTGGAATTCCATGAATAGATTTTGTTTGCTCCTGCTGTGGAGCGTGTATGCGTTCGCCCACGCCGAGTCCGACCTCAGTTTTGCCAACGGCTTTGGGCAGTACGGGGTTGGCCTGCGCGTGGTCCAGCTGGTCGACCGGGCGCGGGTATTGCGCGACAAGATTGACCTGCTCAGCGGCGCGCCGGCCACGGGCGAGCGAGCGCGTCCGATCCAGACCTTGATCTGGTATCCGGCAACACCGAACAGCGGCACGCCGTTGCGCTACGACGACTACTTGCGCACGGCCGCCACCGAACTCGAGTTTGCGCGCACTGCGTCCGACGTGACGCGCCACGTGGCGCGCGGGCTCAAGGACGACTACGCCAATTTGAACGATGCGCAAGCCGCGCGTGCCGCGGCCCAAGTAATGCGGGCGATGCGCGATGCGCGCGCGGCGCCGGGCACATTCCCCGTGCTGATCTACGCGCCGGGCTCAAGCTCGTCGGCGCACGAAAACGCCGACCTGTGCGAGTACCTGGCCAGCCACGGCTATCTGGTGCTGGCCAGCGCCAGTGTCGGCGTCAACACGCGCAGTATCAACCTCGACCTGGAAGGGGCCGAAGCGCAGGCCGGCGACATCGCGTTCTTGACCGGCTATGCGCAGACCTTGGAGCAGGCCGACGGCGCCCGCCTGGCCGTGATCGGCTACAGCTTCGGCGGCCTGGCCAATGTGCTGGCGGCGGCCCGGGACGACCGCATCGGCGCGCTGGTCGCGCTGGACGGCTCGGTGCGCTATTTTCCGGCCATCGTACAAAGCGCGGCCTACGCGACGCCCGAGCGGCTGGCGCTGCCCATGCTTTACCTGGGCGGCAAACCTCGCACGGCGGAGGTAATGAATCGAAACCAGCAGGTGCCAAGCAGCAGCCTGATGAATCAGATGAAGTACGCCGACCTCTACAACGTGACGATGGACACGATGGAACATGCGGCGTTTCAGTCCGAATCGCTGCGCTTGGGGCCGGAGCAGCGTTTCGGCGACTATACCCTCGCCGAGGCGGCGCTGGCATACGGCTGGATGGGCCGCTATGTGCTCGCCTTTCTGGACGGGTATCTGAAGAACGATGCGTCCGCGCTGGCCTTCATGCGCAATCGGCCGCAACAGAACGGCGTGCCGGCCCATCTGCTGTCGCTCGACCTGCATTTGGCCGAAGGCGGGGCGCCCACGCTGGCCACGCTGGCGGGCAGCTACGCGCGGCGCGGGCACAGCAAGCTGGCGGACATCTTTCAAACCATGAGCAAGCGCGATGCCCGATTCAAGCCTGGCGAGCGGGCCTTGATCTCCTGGGGCGAGCGTTTTCTGGAGCAGACGCGCTATCGGGAAGCGCTCGAGATTTTTGCGCTGACCAGTGCGCTCTATCCGGATAGCCCCAGGGCCAGGTTCTACCTCGCGCTGGGCTACGACAAGCACCACGACGACGTGCTGGCGATCGCCGCATACCGGCGCGTGCTGGCGCTGTGGCCGGATATGCAGGATGCGCTGCGTGGCATCGAGCGTCTGGAGGGTGTGCCCGCGCAGCGCCATGCAAATTTTGAGGTGCCGGCGGTGCACTGAGCGGCGGCGGCGGCGATCGATGCGCGATGCGGCGTTGCGCGCGCGTCAGTGTGACGCGCCGGTGTATTGCCACTCGAGTGCAACGTTAGCTATCGCGAGCCTGATTGCGCGTCAGGGCGTCGATAACGTCTTTCGCGTCCTTCAATCCGAGTCCGGTCTGTTCGCGATAGGCCTTGATGGCCTCGACGCGCGTGCCGGGATGGCTGGCCAATTCTTTGATGCGATCCGACGGCTCGGAGAATCTTCCCCATTCAACACCAAGGTGTTTCAGCACAGCGTCCAGTTTGGCCTCTGTGCGCTGAAGCCGTTCCTGAATGCGAAGGAACCCGTACGCGCCAATTGCAATGGCAACGGCCAGCAGCATCGATAGGTATTCGTACATGTACGCTCCAGAAATTGTGTTGTGGCGATCGCTATCGGCGCATCGGATCGGATGCGGTGCGAACAGTGAGCTATCTAAGCATACCCGAGTAGACACCTGGCCATGCCGACGGGCGCCATCGTCGCGTGCGGATGGTGCAGTTCAGATGCGACTGGGCGAACATGCGGAAAAAAATAGCGCTTTGGCTGTCCTTCGCAAGCCCCCGGATGATCAGCCATTCATGCCCTTGAACCGATCGAGCGCCGCTGGCCGACGTTTGCGTCCACGCCGTGCGATGCGCCGCGCCGCGCGATCCTCGTCCATCATCGCCGGCTTCGCATCGTGCTGGCGCTGATCTGGCGACAAAATTATCGCGCGCCGCGCCCGCGCCCGCGCAGCGCCATCCATCCCAAGCCCAGTGCCAGCATCGACAGCGTCGCCGGTTCCGGGATCGGGCTGGTGGCATCGACAAACTGAAAATCGTCGGCCACCCAATGGCCGGCCTGGGTACCGAGCTCGCGCCGGTCGATCCGGTAGCCGGTCACGCCGCTCAAGCCGGCGAAACTGGCGGTATCGACAAACGACAGCGGCTCGGGTTGACCGGGATGGCTTTCCGGCAGATCGAACACCGTCGAGGCCAGCTCGGTTGCGCCCGACAAGGCGACGATGGTGATCTGGTCGGCGCCGCCTTCGGAAAAACCGTAGTATTGATTGCGTCCGAACCACGCGCCCGTCAACACCTTGTCGGTGCTGATCGTCAGGCCGGACGCGCCGTCCTGGTTGGTGACGAAGTAGTGGCCGGAGTGGGGGATGCCGAACAGCGGCCCGTCCGCAGCGACCTTGTATTCATCGCCGACGACGGTAAAGTGCGCGTCCCAGGCGATCCCTTCGTAGACCAGGCTGTTGCTGGTGTTGGTGTACTGCAGGCCGCTGGCGCCGGTCAGGGCGGGCGGCAGAGGCAGGTTGTCGAACGTGGCCAGCGTGTCGGCATGGCTGACTCCGGCCAGCAATACTGCGCCGCCCAACACGATACGCAATGCGTGTAGAAGTCTCATCGTCGCTCCGTGCAGATAATTGTAAAAATAATACGGTAACACGCATTCGATGGCACGGGAACGATCGCGACAATACTTTGCGCTACAGCCAGTTGGGTCGGCGCGAAATGATCTTTTCACGCAACGCAACGCCGCGCCGATCGCAAACGCCGTCGTGGCGTGTGGCGCGCGCATCGGGCGGGCTCGAACCGCAACCGCTGGAGCGCATCGCGATGTCAAACCAGCCCCTCAATCTCACGGAGAGTGTGTACCGCGTGTCCCAATACCTGCTGGCTAATTCGCTCGGCGAGCATCCGGCGCAGGGAGGGGGGCTTGCGCGCGGCCACGCACGCTCCCGGCCATCCGGATGGCCTCAACCGTTGACGATGGGCTGCGCCAGTATCCACAGGCTGACCATGGTGTAGCCGACCATCAGTGCCAGCATTGGCAGCTGGCTGCGCAGCGCGGCGCGGCGCCGGCCGAACTGGCGCAGCGCCGTCACGTGCGCCAGATAGACGGCGGCCACGTGGCCGGCCACAATGGCAAACAGCGACAGATACCACACCATGCGCGCGTCGACCACACCGAGGCGCACGAAATACAGGCGCGTGCCGAACAGGTTCCAGCCCAGTCCGAACGGGTCGGACGCCAGCGGGATCAGGTATTGCGCGGCCATCACCAGAAACGACAGGTAGTGCGCGAAGTGGTAGGCGATCGCGATCGGGATCAGCGTCAGCACAAACATGCCGGCCACGCGCTGGGTCGAAATGACGGGTCCGGCGCGCCGCCCGGCCGTGCCGGCGCCGCGCGCGATCAGCCGGCAGCAGCCGAGAAAAATCAGCAGAAACAGCGCCGGCAGCAGCAGCAGCGCCAGCGTCTTGACGCCGGCCACCGCGTACGGCAGCGCCATCGCGTCCGGCCATTGCGCCGATAGCCAGGCCAGCAAATCGAACCACGGCTGCGTTTCGATCAAGCCGTCGAAGCTGACCGAGGCCAGCATCACGATCACCAGCACGATGCGCGACACCTCGACCGGCGTCTCCGCCAGCAAACCCACAGCGAACGGGCGCAAGCGCCAGTGGGTGTTATGCACCTGGTTCGGGGCGAAGCGCGCCAGCAGGCTGAACACGATGGCGAACACTTCGCCCCGGTGCAGCCAGACGGTGCGTCCGAACAGCGCCATGCCCAGCCAGCTAAGCGCCGAATACAGCAGCATCGCCCAGGCCAGCTTGGCGGGTTGCTCGCCGCCGTCCCACACCAGCTCCATCCAGATGAACAGCAGGTACAGCACCACCGCCGGCCACACCCCGGCGCCTTCCGGATAGTGGCGTCGGCGCGGGCGCGCGGGGCCGCCGCGCAGCCGGTGCAGCAGCAGCGCGCCCCAGCGGTAGGCGCTGTCGAGCGGATTGAGCTGGGCCCACACGTCGCCCAGCAGCGCCGACAGATACGCCATGCCGACCCACCAGATCGCCCACACCATGGCCGGCGCGATGTTCTTGACGGGATTTTGCACGCCGAACAGCCCGGCCAAAATCACCAGCACATACACGGCCAGTACCAGCACGCGCAAGACCTTGCGCAGCAACGGCGCGGTCAACACCCGGCCCAGCGTGGTGTGGGTCATGTCGATGCCGCGCACGGTTTTCCCCACGCGCGCGCGGCGCAACGCCAGGATCACGAACGACAGCAGCACCGTCAGGCCGGCGCCGGTCAGATATAGCCAAAGCGGTAGCGGCAGGTCGTAGCGCTGGCCGAAACCGTGCGCCAGCGCGGCCCCCGGGGACAAGGCCAGCAGTGCGGCGATGCGGGCCGATGGCGCGGCCAGCCGGGACGTCATGGCGGCAGCACTTCGAGATACAGCAGCGTCACTTCATGCTGATGGCTGGGCTTGGCGCCAAAGCCGTGCGCGGACAGCGGAAAACGGCCTTGCATGCGCGCCGTCAACGCCAACGTCTGCGGCGCCGACGCGTCCGGTTTGACGGTGATCGGCAGGTCGTAGCCGTGCAGGTGCAAGTGGGCGATTTCATCGCTGTGCCAGACGATGGTCACATTGTCTCCCTGCTGCACGCGCAGCGTCGGGGGGCTCTTGCCGATGTGGCGCGCGGCGATGGCGAGTTCAAAACGGCGTTCGGCGGCCCGCGCCGGCGCACTGGCCAGCAGGCCGATCAGCAGGCCAATGACGACGTGGCGCGAGGCGGGCCAACTGGCGTGCGTGCGGTGCTGTGTGCGCATGGCGTCGACCTGGAATGGGCTGAAAATTCAATGACGTAGCCGCACAACAAACCTGCGCGGGGCTTGAGCAATGTGTTTGCAATATTACACCATTGCGCGCATAGTCCAACGCACCGAGGACCTTGGTGCCAGCGGTCTTCGTCCTCTCGTCTAACCCGATAAGGAGTTGTCGACTATGAAGAATCTTAACCGTTTCTTGTTGCTGCTGGTCTGCGCCAGCGCCTGTCTGACGCCGGCCCAGGCCGTCATTCTGGCGATGGTCAATTACGAAACCAAATCGCCCGATTCGCTCAAGTCGCTGAAAAACCCGGTCGCGGTGGGCGCGCGCAAGGAAGGCATTGCGATCATCGACGTCGATCCCAAGTCGAAGAACTTTGGCGTGATCATCAAGGACATGGCGCTGCCGCCCGACCTGGTGGCGCACCATATTTTCTACAATCACGACATGAGCAAAGCGTACATCACCGCGCTGGGCAAACCCGAGCTGCGCGTGATGGACATGAAGAAGAAGGACTTTCCGATCAGCGTGGTGGCCGTGCCGACCTGCAGCGTGGGCGAGGACGTGGTGTTTTCGGACGATCACAAGCACTGGTACCTCAGTTGCATGGGCTCGCAAAGCATGGTGGTGGGCGACGCCAGGACCGACCAGCCGACCAGCACCGTCAAGCTGGCCGCGCCGTATCCGCACGGGCTGGCGATCCACAACGGCATCGACCGCATCCTGCTCACCAGCACCGTGCGCGCGAGCGACCTGGGCGACGCCGGGGAGGTCATCAGTGCCGTCGAGGCCAGCACGGGCAAGTTGCTAAAGACCTACAAGCTGTCGAAAAAAGCGTCGCCGTCGGGCGAAGCGCCGGTCGAGGTGCTGTTTGTGCCAGGCAGTAATCCACCGGTGGCCTACGTGACCAATATGTTCGGCGGCACCTTGTGGAGCGCCGCCTGGAACACGAGTACGCACGATTTCGACCTGGCCCAGGTGCACGACTTCGCGCCTGACGGCGCCGGCGTGCCGCTGGAAATTTACTTCAACCGGGCCGCCACGCGCATGTACGTGACCACCGCCAAGCCGGGCCAGTTGCACATCTTCGACATCGGCACCAAGCTCACCGAGCCCAAGCTGCTCAAGTCGATTCCGGCGGCCGAAGGGGCGCATCACGTGGCGTTCACCAAGGACGGCCAGTATGCGTTCGTGCAAAACACGCTGCTGAACCTGCCGGGCATGAGTGACGGCGCCATCACGGTCATCGACTTGAAGACGCAAAGCGTCGTCAGCAGTGTCGACACGCTCAAGAATAAGGGCTTTAACCCGAACAGTATCGTGCTGCTGCCGCAGTGGAATGCGCCGATGGGGCATTGAACTGCCTGGCATCGCGCGGCGCGGGCTAGCAGCAAGCATGACGGCGAGCACGGGGAGCTCGGGTCGCGTCCCTGTTTCCAGGCAATTGTTGTTCGCCGACACAATCCGCGCCGCGCGAGCGACACGTCGTCAGCGCTGAAGAACGGCGAAGCGGCGCGATCGCCGCGATCGTGGCGCAGGCCGAACATCGGCTGAACTGTCACATCGATTCACTATGCTGAGGGGAAATCATGCAAGTCGATAATGCGCAATCTGTCATCATCTCGGCTGGCTCGTACGACATCGCCACGTTCAGCTACGTCTACGATGTCAATAACACGGTCATTGCGCAGCGCGGTGTTCGTGGCTCCGCAGGGCTGGCCACCTGGGGGATGTCCGGCTGCCACGGTGTGGCGGTTTTTGGCGGCCATACCAACCAGACGCAAGTGGACTGGGTGGCGATGTTCCACGCCTCGGGAGGCCTGACCAGCGATCGCCTGGACGAATTTCTCGCGCACGTGGCTAGACAAATACCCCAGCCGGGCGGCAATTTCGAGTGGGTTGTTGTACTCTCGCAAGGCGATGAAAGCGCGCAAACTTCTTCTTGGACGGGAACGGGAGCGCATGCTGCGAACTGTACGCTTTTCAATGTGCAAGCTACCCATGTGCACATCATCAACGGTCCCGCACCGGGCGGATCGCACGATGCGTTCGCCGTCGATTTCGCCGGACATTGGGGTGCGCTGGGCGGCAACATCGTCAGCGCGCCGCCATGGTCCGTCGCGCCACGACACGCCGGCGTGGTCCGGATCGGCAATCCGCCGAAGAAAAGCGGATGCTGCTGCTTCATCACCACGGCCTGTTGCCAGCACCTGGGGCTGGCCGACGATTGCGTGGAACTGGAGACGCTGCGCGCGTATCGGGACGAGGTGCTCGCCACGACCGAGCAAGGACGACGCGACATCGACCAATACTATCGGCAAGCGCCGGCCATCGTCACGCGGCTCGATGCACGGGCCGACTGCGCGCAAGTGTATGGAGCGATCTACCGCGACTATTTGCTGCCGGCGGTGCGCAGCATTCAGGCGGGCCAGCATGAGCAGGCATATCGCGTCTACAAAACCCTGGTGGCCGACTTGACCGGCTATCTGGACGGGACCGAACGAGCGGACTGAGCCGGAGCGAGGCGCACGCGGGCGAGGGCGCCCGTCGCGCGACCACCCCGACCGGTATAATCGCGGGATGCAAAAACTCTTACACAATCTCAATCCCGAACAACTGGCCGCCGTCACGCTGCCGGCCCAAAGCGCACTGATCCTGGCCGGCGCCGGCTCCGGCAAGACGCGCGTGCTGACCACCCGCATCGCCTGGCTGATCCAGACCGGACAGGTGGCCGCCAGCGGCATCATGGCCGTCACCTTCACCAACAAGGCGGCCAAGGAAATGTTGACGCGTCTGTCTGCGATGTTGCCCGTCAGCACGCGCGGGATGTGGATAGGCACCTTCCACGGCCTGTGTAACCGTTTGCTGCGCACCCATTACCGCGACGCGGCGTTGCCGCAAACGTTCCAGATTCTCGATTCGCAAGATCAGCTGTCCGTCATCAAGCGCTTGCTGAAGACGCACAACATCGACGACGAGAAGTATCCGCCGAAGACGCTGATGTATTTCATCAACAACGCCAAGGACCAGGGCTTGCGCGCGCACGAAGTGGCCGCGCACGACCCGATCGAGCGCAAGCTGGTCGAGTTGTACGAGTTGTACGACGCCCAGTGCCAGCGCGAAGGCGTAGTCGACTTTGCCGAACTGCTGTTGCGCTCGTACGAGCTGCTGGTGCGCAACCAGCCGCTGCGCGAACATTACCAGGCGCGCTTCAAGCACATCCTGGTCGACGAGTTCCAGGACACCAATAACTTGCAATACGCCTGGTTGAAATTGCTGGCCGGGCACGGCGAGCAGCACGGCGGCGTGTTGTTCGCCGTGGGCGACGACGATCAGAGCATCTACGCTTTCCGCGGTGCCAACGTGGGCAATATGAGCGACTTCGAGCGCGAGTTCAAGGTGCAGAACCTGATCAAGCTTGAGCAGAATTACCGCTCGCACGGGCACATTCTCGACAGCGCCAACATGCTGATCTCGAACAATAGCCAGCGCCTGGGCAAGAACTTGCGCACCGATGCCGGCCACGGCGAGCAGGTACGCGTGTACGAAGCCTCGTCCGACCTGGAAGAGGCGCAGTGGATTATCGAGGAATCGAAAAGCCTGGTGGCCGAAGGCGCGCTGCGCAGCGAGATCGCGATCCTGTACCGCTCCAACGCGCAGTCGCGCGTGATCGAGCATGCGCTGTTTGCGGCCGGTTTGCCGTATCACGTGTATGGCGGCCAGCGTTACTTCCAGCGCGCCGAGGTCAAGCATGCGATCGCCTACCTGCAACTGATGGACAATCCACACAACGATTCGGCCTTCCTGCGCGTGGTCAATTTCCCCACGCGCGGCATCGGCATGCGCTCGATCGAGGCGCTGCAGGAAGCGTCCCAGCAGC
The DNA here is from genome assembly GCA_038207625.1 of Burkholderiales bacterium. Classification (GTDB taxonomy): domain Bacteria; phylum Pseudomonadota; class Gammaproteobacteria; order Burkholderiales; family Burkholderiaceae_D; genus JBBQZO01. Next base: position 12,628 of record JBBQZO010000049.1, read on the forward strand.
ACGGCATTTCCTTGTACGCGGCCGTGCCTTACGTGGCCGGCAAGGCCGGCTCCTCGCTGGCCGGCTTCGTCAAGCTGGTCGAGGGCGCGCGCTTCGAAACCCAGCAACTGCCGCTGCCGGAGATGGTGCGCGTGGTGCTGGATGCCAGCGGCCTGTTCCAGCACTACGAAAAAGAGAAAGAGGGCGCCGACCGTATCGAGAATCTGGAGCAGATGGTCAATGCGGCTACCCAGTTCGTCTCCGAGGAAGGCTTCGGCCAGGGCGCGCCGGCGCATCTGGGACCGCGCGCGCAGGCGCAGGCGGGCGAGCCGCTGGTGATGAATGATGGCACCGAGATTTTAGATGCCGACGCGCCGCTGCCGGCGGTGATGTCGCCGCTGTCGGCCTTCCTGTCGCACGCGTCGCTGGAGGCGGGCGACGCCCAGGCGCAGGCCGGCCAGGACGCGCTGCAACTGATGACGGTGCATTCGGCCAAGGGTCTGGAATTTGACGCGGTGTTCATCACCGGTCTGGAAGAGGGCCTGTTTCCGCACGAGAGCAGCTCGAAAGAGCACGCCGGGGTGGATGAGGAGCGTCGCCTGATGTACGTGGCGATCACGCGCGCGCGCAAGCGCCTGTACATGAGCTTTACCCAGCAGCGAATGCTGCACGGCCAGACCCGCTACAACATGAAGTCGCGCTTTTTCGACGAGCTGCCCGAGGACGCGCTCAAGTGGCTGTCGCCGCGCGTGCAGTCGCACTGGTTCGGCAACAAGAAATCGGCCTGGGATGAAAAGCCGCTGAACGGCGGCTCGGCCATGCACGGCGGCTCGGACAACAAGATCGCCCAGCAGATCGCGCAGAAGGCCAGCGCTCCCGGCTGGCGCATCGGCGAGTCGGTGTTCCACGCCAAGTTCGGTGAAGGGGTGATCGTCAACATCGAAGGCAGCGGCGCCACCGGGCGCGCCCAGATCAATTTCGGGCACGCCGGCATGAAGGTGCTCGACCTGTCGGTGGCCAAGCTCGACCGGCTGGGGCGCTAGACTACAGCAGCGCGTCCTTGGGCGGCGCGTCCGGCTCGGGCGCGCCGAAGATCTGGCGGTAGCTGGCGAAGAACGCGCATTGCACGATCAGGTAGAAGGTGAAGCCCAGCGGCATCAGCAGCAGCACCGTGGCCATCGAATTGCCGAAGATCAGGCCGACGATCTGGGTCGACAGCACGATCACGCCGAACCACGACAGCAGGAACAGCAGGAACGGTTTGGTCGCGCCCAGCACACCGAACACGCTGTAGAAAATCGCTTTGCCCAGGCTCATCTTCTTCCAGTAGATCAGCGGCGCGCCGAAACACAGCAGCACCGAGATGGTCATGTAGATGGCGCCGGCCAGCAGCATCGGCGCCGACAGCTGTTCGACCAGCGCCGCTTGCGCTTGCGGGTCGAGCTTGGTCTGGTCGAGCTGGCCGCTGAGCAGCTGCCAGAACGCGCCGTTGTCGATCAGCGCGGCCGCGCCGATGGCCAGCATCATCGCCACCATGTACAGCAGACCGAATTTGCACAGCGTGCCAAAGGCCGGTTTGCGAAAGCCGATCAACAGCAGGCGCGGATGGACCAGCTTGCCGTGCGAGATGTCGCAACTGGCTTGCATGAACGACTGTGCGAATACGGGCGTGAGCAGGAAGGCGACGATCTGGCCGACCACCGGCAAGATGCCGATGCCCAGCATGAACAGCGCATAGCCAAAAAATACCGAAAACAGCGGGCCGGGTTGTTGCTTGAACAGGCCGAAGCCTTGCTTGAGCCAGTCCAGGCCTGCGCGGGCGGGGAGTTTTTCCATCAGAACAGCTGCGGCGCGACGCTGGCGATGCGCTCGCGCAGGATGCGCTCGAAGTGGGCCGGATCGTGTGGCGTGAGCATTTCGGCCGCGCGCGGCTGGTGGAAGTCGTACAGGCGCGAGAGCCAGAAACGCAGCGCCGCGCCGCGCAGCATCGGCTGCCAGGCGGCCTGCTCGACGTCACTGAACGGACGCACCGCGTGGTAGGCGTCGAGCATGGCGCGTACGCGCGCCACATCGAGCACGCCGCTGTCGACGTCGATGCACCAGTCGTTGACGGTGACGGCCACGTCGAACAGCCAGGTGTCGCAGCCGGCGAAGTAAAAGTCGAAAAAGCCCGTCAGCTGATCGCCGTCGAACATCACGTTGTTGCGAAACAGGTCAGCGTGGATGGCTCCCTGCGGCAGTTGGGCGTAGTCGGCGCTGGCCGCGAAAGCGTTCTGGAACAGCATTTCAGCGTCCAGCAGCGCGGCGTTGGACGCGTCGAGGAACGGCAGCACGGTCGGCGTGGTGGCGTTCCACCACGGCAGGCCGCGCAAATTGGGCTGCTGGAGCGGGAAGTCGCGCGCGGCCAGGTGCATCTTGGCCAGCATCGCGCCCACGGCGGCGCAGTGCAGCGGCGCGGGCGCCATCTGCGACGCGCCGGCCAGTTTGCTAACGATCGCGGCTGGCTTGCCGTGCAGCGCGGCCATCAGCTCGCCGCCCACGGTGGCCACCGGGGCCGGCACCAGCACGTCCCGTTCGGCCAGGTGGCGCATCAGGTTCAGGTAGAACGGCAGTTGCTCGAACGTCAGCACTTCAAAGATCGTGAGCACATACTCGCCGCTCTCGGTGCTGAGAAAGAAATTGCTGTTTTCGATGCCCGACGCGATCCCTTTGATCGCGCGCGCCGTGCCGAGGGGGAATTGCGGGAGCCACTGGGCGAGATCGTCCAGCGTGACCGAGGTAAAAACTGCCATGTGAAAGCTTGGTGAGAAGTTCGGTATATAGAAGAGCCGCGCCAGGCGCGGCCCGGATTACTTGGCCGGTGCGGCAGCTGGCGGCGCAGAAGACGGCGGCGCCGAGGCGGGGGCTTCGTCTTCCTTCTCTTTGGCTTTTTTCTTGAACAGGTCGAATTCGCCCAACTGCCACATCGGCGGGCTGACGGTGCTGGTCTGGCCTGGTGGCGGTGGCGTGCCGATCACTGGCGCCGCCTTCAAGGTGTAGGTGCTGGGGCCGGAATGGACCTTCACTTCGGTGACCGCACCGCCTTCGGCGCGCTTTTCGACGACTTTTTTCGGAGCTGGCTTGGCCGTCACGGTGACCGGGGTATCGCTGCCTTCTTCGATGCGTTCGAGCTTGGGCGGCGCCTGGCTGGGGGCCGGGGTGGCAGCTTGTTGGGCGACGGCAAAGCCGGCGTGGGCCAAGAGGCCGAGGGCGGCCAGGTGACTAATGGTGGAAGTGCGCAGCATGGTATGGGTCGCCTAGGTTCGTTTAGAGGCATTGTAGCAAACCGACACGCTTTTCTGTTAACTGCGTCGCCCTGCGTGCGCGAATGGGTGGCCGGCGGCGCTTATGTTGCATTTTCGCCCGGCAGGGCGGGCGCTGGCCTGCGCTGGCGCAGCCATTGCGCGGGTGGCGCACGGGATAGCGGGACGAGCAAGAAGCTGCTTTGTGGCACGTTTTTCGGTAGCATCGAGGCGCGCTTTTCGGTAGCATCGAGGCGCGCCGGGTTGGCCGGCGCACCGCCGTCGCCACTTTTGAAGAGGTTTTATGACATTTCGCCGCCAGTTTCTGATCAACGCGCCACTCGGCCTGCTCGCCGTGGCCACCGCCAGCAGCGCACGCCAGGTGGCGGCGCCGCCAGCGCCGCCGCCGGGCGCGCCGCCAACCTTCGGCGCGGCGCCCGCGGTCGGACCGGAGATCGCGCCGGCCACCTTCGCCGAGGCGGAAAAGCTGATGCAGATGACGCTCACGCCGGCCCAGCGCGCGATGGCGGCGGCCAGTTGGCGCGTGTCGATGGCCGGCCTGGTGGCGCGCCGCAGCGGTGCGCATCAGCTGGCGCTGGCCGCTGGCGACGTGCCGGCCAGCATGTGGAATCCGCAGCTCGGAATGCCAAAAGTCGGTCCGGGCGCGTCCACGCCGGGGCCGCGGCGCGCGCAGTTCGTGCGCAGCAAGGCCGCTGCTGGAGCGCTGCCAACACGCGACGACGACATCGCGTTCGCGCCGCTGACGCAGCTGTCGCGCTGGATCGAGACGCGCGCCCTGAGTTCGGAGCGGCTCACGCGCATCTACCTGGCGCGCATCGCGCGCTTTGACGCGCAGCTGCGCTGCGTGATCACCGTCACGGCCGAGCACGCGCTGGCGCAGGCGCGCGCGGCCGACCGCGAGATCAAAGCGGGCCACTATCGCGGCCCGTTGCACGGCATTCCCTACGGCGTCAAGGATTTGCTCGACACGGCCGGCATCGCCACCACCTGGGGCGCCGAGCCGTTCATGCATCGCGTGCCGGCCACCGACGCGACGGTGGTGGCGCGCTTGACTGCGGCCGGCGCCGTGCTGATCGCCAAACTCAGTCTGGGCGCGCTGGCGCTCAACGACGTGTGGTTCGGCGGCCAGACCATGAATCCGTGGCTGCTCGAGGAGGGCGCGTCGGGTTCAAGTGCGGGGCCGGGCGCGGCCACCGCCGCCGCATTGGTGGCGTTTTCGATCGGCAGCGAAACCGGCGGCAGCATCGTCAGCCCCAGCATGCGCTGCGGCGTCACGGGCCTGCGTCCGACTTTTGGACGGGTGCCGCGCGGCGGCGCGATGACCTTGTGCTGGTCGCTCGACAAGCTCGGGCCGATGACGCGCGGCGTCGAGGATGCGATGCTGGTGCTGGCGGCCATTAGCGGTGCGGACGCGGGCGACCTGGCCAGCGTGGCGGCGCCGCTCGATTTCGACGCCGGCGCGCCGGTGCGCGGTCTGAAGGTGGGCTATGTGCCGGCCTGGCTGGAAGGCGGCGTGGCCACCGATGTGGACCGCGCCGCGCTGGCCGCGATCACGGCGCTGGGCATGCAGGCGGTGCCGATTGCGTTGCCCGACTGGCCCTACGAGTCGCTCAACGTGATCCTGTTCGCCGAGGCCGCCGCCGCGTTCGAGGACATCACGCTGGACGGGCGCATCGACCAGCTCAAGTCGCAGGTGCCGGACGCCTGGCCGAACCTGTTTCGCCAGGCGCGCTTCCTGTCGGCGGTCGACATGGTGCAGGCGGACCGGCTGCGCCGCAAGGTGGCGCTGGAGATGGCGCGCATCATGGGCCAGGTCGACCTGCTGCTGGTGCCGTCGCTGCGCGACGAGATGCTGACCATTTCCAACTTCACCGGCCACCCGTCGCTGACGCTGCGCACCGGTTCCGTGACGGTCAGTGAGGCACGCAGCGACTGGGCGCCCGATCCGGCCAAGCCGGCGGCGCGCTTTGCGCCGGCGCGCACGGTGCCGCACGGCGTCACGCTGATCGGTCGCCTGTTCGACGAAGGCACCATCGCGCGGGTCGGGCTGGCGCTGGAACGGCACGCCGGCGTGGTCCGCCAGCGCCCGCCCGGTTTCTAGGACGCATGCCGGCGCCGCCCGTGCTCCGGCGCCAGCGCCCGCCCGGCTTCTAGGACGCATGCTGGCGCCGCCCGTGTTCCGGCGCCAGCGCCCGCCCGGCTACTGGGGCGGCGAGCGGGGCCGCGCACGCTCTGGCGGCCACGTCCGCGTGTGGCCAACGCGGGCCGCGCCGGTGTCGGCGCCGCGCAACAGTGCAGTTTCTTCCTGTCTTGATATTGCCGGAAGGAAAAATTGGAGGATACTGGTGGCCTTGGGCCAGCACAGGCCCGCATGCCACTTTGGGAGGGCCGCCAAATGCGCGTCATTCAATGTTTGCTCGTCATCGTCAGTCAACTGGCACTGGCCGGTTGTGGCGGCGGAGGCGGGAGCGGCGGCCCGAGCGGTGGTGCATCCACGCAGAGCGGCCCGGTCACCAGCAGTGTGTCCGGGCGCGTCGCGCTCAAGAACGGCACACCGCTGGCCGGCGTGACGCTGACCGCCTATCAGACCAATAACCACAGCGACGTCACGGCCACCACCGACGTCAACGGTAACTACACGTTCACCGGTCTGGAAACGAGTTTCCAGACCCACTACGAAGTGCGCGCCGCCAAGGCTGGCTACGCTTTCTATCCGGCGCTGAGCAACAACGTCGCCAGCGTCGCCAAGGCCGACTACAACGCGCTGTACCGAATCGTCATCTCGTATTTGTCGCTGGCCGGATCGAGCGTGACGGGCGCCAATTTCGACGCCTACGATGGCAGCGCCGGCCTGGTCAGCCTGGCCACCACGGGCCAGAGCGTCAGCTATGCGGCGGGCGACGACGGCGCCTTGCAAAAAGGCGTGGCGCGTCCGGCCGCACGCTTTACCGACCTTCAGAACGGCAGCATCGGCGATGCGCTGACCGGGCTGGTGTGGTTGAAAAACGCCGGCTGTCTGAGCGCCGGCCACTGGTCGGACGCGATGACGGCGGCCAATCAGCTGGCCAGCGGCGCCTGCGGCCTGAGCGACGGCTCGACCGCCGGTCAGTGGCGCCTGCCCAACATCATCGAACTCGAGAGCCTGGTCGATGTCGCGCGCAGCAAGCCGGCGCTGCCGGCGGGCCACCCGTTCAGCAATATCGGCGCCGGCTACTGGTCCTCGACCACGTATCGCGGCGTGATCACGGAGGCGTGGGTGCTCGACTTCACCACCGGACGCTACATCAACGATCTGGTCAACAACGTCAAGACCGACGCGACGGCGGGCGCGTGGGCCGTCAGGAACGGCGCCGGCGGCACCGTCAAGCTGCCCGCGACCGGCCAGTTCATCGTGTACGCGGGCGGCGACGACGCGAGCAAGCTGGCCGGCGTGCCGCTGACGTCGCCGCGTTTCATCGACCGCGCCAACGGCACCGTGATCGACAGCGTGACTGGCCTGACCTGGCTCAAGCAAGCCAATTGCCTGCGCCAGCCGTGGGCCGGCGCGCTGGCCGCCGTGGGCGCACTGGCCAGCGGCCAGTGTGGTTTGAGCGACGGCTCGCTGGCCGGCAGTTGGCGCATGCCCAACCGCGCCGAGATGCTCAGCCTGGTCGACCGGGCCGAAACGAATCAGGCACTGCGCTTTAATTCGGTGTTTTTGAAGGCCGACAAGTCGGTCGATCAGCCGGCCATCTTCGACCAGTTCATCGAGCTCGAATTCTATTGGACGTCCAGCACCGACGCCGCCGATACCAGCCAGGCCTGGACCGTGTTCAGTTGTGACTACGGCGTCTACAACATCGCCAAGGCCAACCTCGGCTATACGCTGGCGGTGCGCTAGAGCGCGCGCGTCGGGACCGTATCGGGAGCGCGTCGGAACCGTAAGGACGCAGGTTTGCGCGACAAGATGCGGCGTTTGCGTTTGGCCGTCTCGGGCGTTCGCGTCCGAGGCGCGGGCAGTTCTGGCCAAATTCCATCGCCTGTGGGATAGTGCCGTCATGGAAAAACCGACCCTCGCTTATCCCGCCTACAGCTATCGCCAGGACGCTTCGGTGCCGACGTTTGCCGACGACCATCCGATCATCGTGTTTGATGGCTATTGCGCGCTCTGCTCCGGTTGGGCCAAGTTCGTGCTACGCCACGACAAGGCGCAAACCTACCGGCTGCTGTCGGCTCAAAGCCCGCTTGGACAAGCGATCTACCAACACTATGGCCTGGACGCGACCGACTTCGAATCGAACATGCTGATCGCGCACGGTGTGGCCTGGCTCAAGTCGGAAGGATCGATCCGCATGGCCGAGGGGCTGGGCTTTCCATGGCGCGCCGCCGCGCTGATGCGCGTGCTGCCCCTGCGCTGGCGCGACCGGCTGTACCAATGGGTGGCGCGCAATCGCTTCAACTGGTTTGGCCGGCGCGACAGCTGCTTCCTGCCCAGCGAGGAGCAGCGCCATCGCTTTCTTGGATAAACAGGCACACGCCGTGCCGGGGCAGACGACACACCGCGTGCCGGAGCGGGCGGCAGCCAGCGTGCCGGACCAGACGGCGTCCGTGTTCCGGCGCGCGTTGGCCCAGAACTGGGAGCAGTTGCCGGCGCCGCTGCAAGCGCTGCATGGCGGCGCGCTGCTCGACTGGCGCGGACAGGCGGCGGTGGTGCGCGGGCGTGGCGCTCTGGCGCGTCTGGTCGGCGCCGTGGTTGGCTTTCCGGCCCAGGGGCGCGACGTGGACGTGGCGGTGCGCATCGAGCACGGCGCCGGGGTCGAGCGCTGGCAACGATGCTTTGCCGGACGGGTTTTTTCCAGCGTATTGAGTCCGGCCGGTATCTGCGCCGAGTCGACGGTGCGTGAGCGCTTCGGTCCCGTCACGGTGACGCTGGCGCTGCTGTTCGATGGCGCCAGACTGCACTTCGTCACGCGCAGTTGGTCGGTGCTGGGCATGCCGCTGCCGCGCGCCTGGGCGCCGGGCGGCGACACCTATGAATACGCCGGCGGCGATGGCCGCTTCTGTTTTCATATCGAGATTCGCCAGGCGCTGCTTGGCTTGATCGTCGGCTACGACGGCTGGCTCGCGCCGCACCGCGCCGACGATGCTGTGTGAGCGATGGCGCCGCTTGCGCTGGTGGCGCAACGCCAATTGAAGACGTTCTTTTCGCGCGCTGCGCGCCGTTCCAGCGCGGGCACGCATAACAAGGGGCCGTAGCGCAAGCAGACGCGATGACGCGATGACGTCGGCGCGCCGCAGCGCGATGACATTCCTGCACGCAATCAAACGCAACACACCTCAGCTTGCGTTATGATTTCGGCACGGCCATCCGGCCGCGTCACGCTCAAGGAGATGTCCATGCAACCGATTCGTGTTTGCGCCGCCATGCTGCTCACCGTGTTTGCCCTGTCCGCCCACGCCGCCGATGGCGCGCTCGCCAAGAAGGACGGGGTGCTGGTCAGCGCCACCGGAATGACCGTCTACACCTTCGACAAAGATGCTGCCAACAGCGGCAAGAGTGCCTGCGCTGGCCCGTGTTCGGCCAACTGGCCGGCGCTGCCGCCCGGTGATGGCGCCGTCAGCGCGCCGTACTCGGTAATCACGCGCGAGGACGGCGCCAAGCAGCTCGCCTACAAGGGCAAGCCGCTGTATCTGTACGCAGCCGACAAACAGCCGGGCGAACACAAGGGCGACAACTTCAAGGACGTGTGGCACGTCGTCAAGGACTGAGTCGACCACCCGGGCGTGCGCACTGCGCGCGCTTAAGCGGGCGGCGCCAGGCCGACCCGCTTATCCTTGAAGAAGCGCCAGGCTTCGTCGACGAACTCGATGTCGCCATTTTGCGCGCCCAGCAAGGAGAGCCATAACCACGTCAGCCGGTGCGATATGCTGGGCTGGTTGTGGCCACCCTGATCGACCTTTAACAGTGTCACCTGCAGTTGTGCCGGGTCGCTGCCCCACACATAGCGGATCACCGAGCTCGCTGCGGCCGGATCGCGTTTGGCGATCGCGCCGACCTGCGGCGTGGCCGGCAGGTGCGCCAGTTCGCGCCAGATTTTGACCGATTCGTCAACGCTGACACCAGAGCCGCGCCCGCGCATCAGCCAGTGCCCGACCTCGCCGCCCGCATAGGGCGCAATCTTGTCGGCCGTTCCGTGCGTGACTAGCAGCGGCAATGCGTGGGTCGGCGCGGCGCACAGACTGTGCGCCGGCATCAGTGCGCTCAGCACGGCCACCCCGGCCAGGCGCGGGCCCAGCTCGATGGCGGCCCGATACGCCATGCCGCCCCCGTTCGAAATGCCGCTGATGAACACGCGCTGCGGATCGGCGTGATATTTGGCGATGGCCGTGTCGATCAGCGCGCCGATGAACGCCACGTCGTCAGTCTTCGGATTGGTCGGCGCATCGGCGCGGCAGTCATTCCAGCCGCGCTTGTCGTCGTTGCCCAGCGTGCCGTCAGGGGCCAGCACCAGCACGTGTTCGCGCTCGACGACATCGAGCCAGGCGGCGGCGGGATCGCCGATTTTGTCCCTGCCAAATTCCATCGCGGCGGAACCGCCGTGTCCGTGCAGGATGATCACCAGCGGCAGTTTGGCGTCACTCGCTTGCGCCGGCTGGCCCAGCAGATAGTGCCTGGCGCCTTCAGGACGCGCCAGCTCACCCGAGGAAATCGCTGCCGCGTAGGCCGGGCAAACCGCCGCGATGGCGCACACGGCGCTGATGGTCTGCTTAAGCAACTGAAAGATGCGCATGATCGCGTGATAATGTTAAGGTAATGTCAAATGTACCATGCATTCGGCAGTGCTGAGCATCTGGCGCGCTGGCCGCTCCGTTCCAGCGCGTGGTCAGCGCGCGGCCAGCAAGGGCTGCGCGCCGCTGTCATGGTGCGGTCATACCGCTTCGGTATGATGCGCCCTGCCGCGCCAGGCCCACCCCGCCATGCGGCATGATCCGCACCGATCCACCCTATATCGAAAACGAACCGCCATGACCAAGACTTTGCCGACCAGCCTAACCCTGATGCGCGCGTTGCTGCTCGCCGCGTGCGCCGGCAGCTGCGCCGCCAACGCCGCTACCGTGACGCCAGTCCCGGGCCAGCCGAAACTGGTGCTGGTGCTGGTGGTCGACGGCCTGCCGCACGAACAGGTGCAGCGCTACCGCGAGCAGTTCGGCCCGGGCGGTTTCCGGCGCCTGCTTGAGCAGGGCGCCTGGTTCGGCAACGCCCACCAGGCGCATGGCGTGACCGTCACTGCGGTCGGCCACGCGGCGGTGCTGACGGGCGCTTATCCCTACCAGCACGGCGTGATCGGCAATAACTGGATCGACCCCGTTACGCATGCGTCGGTCTACTGCACCGAGGACGCAGCATTTCACTACCTGAACGAGGACACCAAGCCGGGCGACGGCACCTCGCCGGCCAAACTGCGCGTGGCCACGCTGGGCGACGAACTGCGTTACGCGAGCGGCAACCGTGCCAAGGTAGTGGCCGTATCCGGCAAAGACCGGGGCGCGATTCTGTTGGCCGGTAAATCGGGCACCGCGTATATGTACATGGACAAAACTGGCGACTTCGCCAGCAGCAGCTACTACATGCAGCAGCACCCGGCCTGGGTGCAGCGCTTCCAGGACGGCAAGCCACAGGACCGCTACTATGGCAAGGCCTGGCAGCCCTTGCTGCCCGAATCGGCCTACGCGGGCGACGCCGACGACGAGCTGATTCCGGCCAAGCCGGGCGTGCGCAACCACCTGCCCATTTCCTACTATAGCGACAGCGGCAGCCTCGACGCCGACTACTATAATCGTCTGAAAAGCGGCCCCTTCCTCGACGAGTTGACGCTGGAATTCGCGCGCGCCGCGCTGGACGGCGAACAGCTGGGCCGCAACCCGGCCGGCGTGCCCGACCTGCTGGCGGTGAGCCTGTCGGCGCACGACTACGTCAACCACGCCTATGGCCCTGAAAGCAAGATGTCGCACGACCACCTGCAGCGCCTGGACCGGATGCTGGCCAAGTTTTTCGGCGAGTTGGACCAGCGTATCGGCATGGACAACGTGCTGGTGGTGCTGACGGCCGACCACGGTTTCCCCAACGTTCCCCAGTTCGCGCAGGCCCAGCATCTGGACGCGCAGCGCCTGAACGGCGAGCGCATGGTTGGCGCGTTGGATGATTATCTGGACGCCAAATTCGCCACCAAAAAACTGGTCAGCACGACGTCGCTGCCCAATATCTACCTCGACTATGCGCAGATCGAGCAGCATGGCCTGCGCCGCGACGACGTGGAAAACGCCGCCGCGCGCTTCTTGCTGAATCAGCCGGGCATCGCCCAGGTGTACACCCGCACCCAGTTTGAGAACGGCGCCGCCAGCGACACGCGCATGGGCACGTTGATGCGGCGCGCCTGGAACCGCCAGTTGTCGGGCGACCTGATGGTGGTGACCAAACCGTACTGGTATTTCGGCAGCGGCGACGGCGGCACCTCGCACGGCTCGCCCTACGCCTACGACACCAACGTGCCACTGATGCTGATGGGTGCGCGCTGGATCAAGCCGGGCGCCTACGGCCAGTACGCCGAAGTGGTCGACATCGCGCCCACGCTGGCGCACCTGCTGCGCGTACGCCCGCCGGCCGCCTCCGAAGGGCGCGTGCTGACCGAAACGCTGCGCTGATTGGCGCGCAACGCGTGCGTGCACATTGACGTCGCGTACGAAGTTGAACGGATGGCGCCCGCGCCACCAGGGGCGGAGTGAAACAGAGGTAGAGTGAAACAGGGATAGAGTGAAACCGGCGACAGCGCGGAACCGGCGACAGAGCGAAACGGGCGCCCGAGCGAAATCGGCACCCGAGCGAAATCGGCGACAGAGCTAAATCGGCGACAGAGCTAAATCGGCGACAGAGCGAAACCGGGGTCAGAGTTTTTTTGTGCGGCTTCATCGCACAAATTACTCTGACCCCGCTTTCGCGGTTCGAAGTCAGCGGCGCCAATGGGTTTCTCAGACCGCGGTGCGCACCGTTGCAGCGCCCAGCGCGCAGCCGGGCCACCCACCCAAAGTCTGCGATAATTGCGCATACTTTTCGCCCCCGCCGCATGCCGGCGCGGGCTCGGCGCCCGGCGCCCCCTTTTCCTCATGTGGCAATATGCAAAATACCCTGCTGTTAGTTGACGGTTCCAGCTACCTATACCGCGCCTTTCACGCGCTGCCCGACCTGCGCAGCCCGGACGGCTTCCCCACCGGCGCCATGCACGGCATGGTCAACATGCTGCGCCGCCTGCGCCAGGACTACCCGGCCGCCTACATCGCCTGCGTGTTCGACGCCAAGGGCAAGACCTTCCGCGACGACATGTATCCCGAGTACAAGGCGCAACGCCCGTCGATGCCGGAAGACCTGGCGCGCCAGATCGGCCCGATCCACGACGCCGTCAAGTTCATGGGGTGGCCGATCCTGATGGTCGAAGGCGTCGAAGCCGACGACGTGATCGGCACGCTGGCCGTGCAGGCCGCCGCAGCGGGCATGAACACGGTGGTGTCGACCGGCGACAAGGACCTGGCCCAGCTGGTCAACGACAAGGTCACCTTGATCAACACGATGAGCAACGAAAAGCTCGATCAGGCCGGCGTGCTGGCCAAATTCGGCGTACCGCCCGAGCGCATCATCGACTACCTGTCGCTGATCGGCGATACGGTCGACAACGTGCCCGGCGTGGCCAAGTGCGGCCCGAAAACGGCGCTCAAATGGCTGGGCCAGTACGACAGCCTGGAAGGGGTGATTGAAAACGCGGCCAACGTTGGCGGCGCGGTGGGCGAAAACCTGCGCCAGGCGCTGACCTGGCTGCCGCAGGCGCGCGCGCTGATCACCGTCAAAAAAGACTGCGACCTGTCCGGCCACATGACGACGATCGCCGACACGCTGGTGGCCCAAACGGAAGACAAGGACGCGCTGCGCACGTTCTTCGAGCGTTACGGCTTCAAGACGCTGCTGCGCGAAATCGGCGGTGCCGGCACGGCCGCTACTGCCGCCGGCTCCGCGCCAGTCACCGGTGCGCGCCCGGTTGCGCCTTCCGGCGCCATGCTCAATTCGCCCGAAGGCGACTTGTTCGGCGCCCCGGCCGCCGCCTTGGTCCGCGAATACGAAATGGTGACTACCGAAGCTCAGCTCGATCGCTGGATCGCGCTGATCAACGGCGCCGCGCTGACCGCGCTCGACACCGAAACGACCTCGTTGGAGCCGATGACGGCGCAACTGGTCGGCATTTCGCTGTGCTGCGAAGTGGGCAAGGCCGCCTACATCCCGGTGGCGCACCGCTACGCGGGCGTGCCCGAGCAGTTGTCGCGCGACCTGGTGCTGGAAAAACTGCGCCCATGGCTGGAGGACGCCAGCAAGCCCAAGCTGGGCCAGAACATGAAATACGACAGCCACATCTTCGCCAACCAGGGCGTGACGCTGCGCGGCGTTGTGCATGACACGCTGCTCGAATCGTACGTGTTCGAGTCGCACAAAGCGCACGACATGGACAACCTGGCGCTGCGCCACCTGGACTACAAGACCATCGCGTTTGCCGACGTGTGCGGCAAGGGCGCCAGTCAGATCTGCTTCGACCAGGTCGAGCTGCAGATGGCCACCGACTACGCCGCCGAAGACGCCGACATCACGCTGCGCCTGCACCAGGCGATGATCGCGCACGTCGAGAGCGATGCGAAGCTGAACTACATCTACCGCGACATCGAGCTGCCCACCGCCGTGGCGCTGCAAAAGATCGAGCGCAACGGCGTGCTGATCGACAGCGCACTGCTGGCCACCCAGTCGGGCGAGCTGGGCGCGCGCATTATCGAACTGGAACAGAAAGCCTACGAGCTGGCCGGTGGCCCGTTCAATCTCGGCTCGCCCAAGCAGATCGGCGAGATCTTCTTCGTCAAGCTGCAACTGCCCGTCATCAAGAAGACCCCGACCGGCGCGCCCTCGACCGACGAGGAGGTGCTGCAAAAGCTGGCCGAGGACTATCCGCTGCCCAAAGTGCTGCTCGAATACCGCGGCATGGCCAAGCTCAAGTCGACCTATACCGACAAGCTGCCCAAGATGGTCAACGGCGCCACCGGACGCGTGCACACCAACTACGCGCAGGCCGTGGCCGTCACCGGACGGCTGTCGTCGAACGAGCCGAACCTGCAAAACATCCCGATCCGCACCAAGGAAGGACGGCGCATCCGCGAAGCGTTTATCGCGCCGCCCGGCAGCGTCATCGTGTCGGCCGACTATTCGCAGATCGAGCTGCGCATCATGGCCCACATCTCGGGCGACGAGGCGATGCTGCGCGCGTTTGCCGACGGCGTCGACATCCACCGCGCCACCGCCGCCGAGATCTTCGGCATCGCCCCCGATGAGGTGGCCAGCGAACAGCGTCGCTACGCCAAGGTGATCAACTTCGGCCTGATCTACGGCATGAGCGCGTTCGGCCTGGCCGGCAACCTGGGCGTGGACCGCGCCGCCGCGCAGAGCTACATCGACAAATACTTTGCCCGTTTCTCAGGCGTGAAGCAGTACATGGACGACACCAGGCTGCAGGCGAAAGCGCGCGGCTACGTGGAGACCGTGTTTGGCCGGCGCCTGTGGCTGCCCGAGATCAATTCGCCAAATGGCCCGCGCCGTCAGGGCGCCGAGCGCGCCGCGATCAACGCGCCGATGCAAGGCACCGCCGCCGACCTGATCAAGCTGGCCATGGTGGCCGTGCAGGACTGGCTGGAAGCGGATAAATTGGGCAGCAAGATGATCATGCAGGTGCACGACGAACTAGTGCTGGAGGTGCCCGAGTCCGAGCTGGAGCTGGTGAAGGTGAAACTGCCGGCGCTGATGGCCGGCGTGGCGGCGCTGAAGGTGCCGCTGCTGGCCGAAGTGGGCATCGGCAAAAACTGGGACGAGGCGCACTAAGGGGCGCGCCGCGCCCCTTGCCACGGCAAGAACCGGGGCGGGCCGGACCGCCCCGGCGCGGTCCCGGCTTATCTGACTTCGATCGACAGCTTCTTGAGCGCGTCGCCGATCGGGATGAACAGGTTCAAGGCCGTCCCTTCTATGCCTTTGGCCACGATGCCGATGACCGCTCCGCTGGCGTCGAGCAGCGGGCCTCCGCTATTGCCGCGGGTTACCGCGACATCGCTTTGCAGGTAAGTCTGATTGTCCATTTTGCGCGCCGCGCTCAGGATACCCTTGGTCAGCGTGCCGGAATAATCCTTGCCGCGTGGCGAACCGAGTGCATACACCTCTTCGGCCATCAAACTCGGTGTCAGCCGCAGCGCCATCGGCGCAAAATTCACCAGATCGGTCTTCACCAGGGCCACATCGCGCGCCGCGTCGGTGCGCAGCACTTCGCCGGCCATGGTGGCGCCGTTCGACAAACGCACGCGCACAAATCGTTCGTTCTGCACGACGTGGCGGTTGGTGAGGATGTATGCGCTGTTATCGATAAAGAAGCCGCTGCCGCTTGCGCCATTTGACTCGATCGTGACGACCGCCTTCAGCAGCGAGGCGATGTTCTTGGCGACACCGCCCTTGGCCGGCGAACTGTCGATCAATGTCAGCGTTTCGTTTCTTTCGCTGGACACCGCCGCCGGGCGATCATTGCTGAAGGCGGCGAAAAATTCCTGCGACGCCAGCAAGTTGTTGACCGCGCTGCTGATCGCGTTTTCTTCCATGGCCATCAGCTTGGTCGAGGCCGTGGTCAGGAAACTGCCTTCGGTGGTGCCCGAGTAGACGACTTTTTGCTGGCTGGCGGAGAATAGCTCCCAAAACACCTTGACGTACACGCCGCCTTGCCCGTCCGAACCGACGCGGCAGGATTGTTCATAGAATCGCTTGATCGTCGCGCCCAGTTTCAGGTCGGCGCTGCTGCTTTCCTGGCCACCGAATGCCGAGTCGCTCTTCTCGAAACGGTGGTATCCGGCCTTCTTGAGCGTGTTGAACGCCACCCGTTCAAACATCGTCGCGAGGGGCGCGAAACTGGACAGGCGTAGAGGGCCGGAACCGTTGCAGAACATGCCGTGGGAGACTTTGCCGAAATCGTCGGTGAGGTGCATCGTCGTGCGCGTCACCAGATCCACGGTCTTCTTGCCATTGGGCTCGGTGAGCGGGATCGGCGAATACGTCGGCAGCGAAGGAACGGACGTCAATTCCTCATCCTCCGCGCGGCAAGGGGAACTCAGGCATAGGGACAGGCCGAGTATGGACAGGATGGACAGGCTGGTCGATATGTTTTTTTGCATTATGAATTCAAGTTTCCATTTGAGGCGCGGGTAGCTCATGCACTGCGCGTCAAATGGGGGGCGCTCAGCGGCATCAGAAAGTGATTACCATAATACCAATATTTATTGCTGTGCGTAAGTGCCCCGTCCAAAATCTTGCCGCCGGCCGTGATTGGGAGGACGTTTGCGCAGCAAACTGTGGCAGTGTTGCTTATTGGGGTGGGCGAGCGTGGTGGGATGGCGCCATGCTCGGCGCATATTCGGGCAGGCCGGCCGCGCGCACCTCGTCGCGGTGCAGATAAGGGATCAATCGAGCAAGCGCGCGCCGAAGCGGATGGCCGGCGCCGTGTTGAGCGCGCGTGCGCGCGTGTTGTTTGCGCTGTGCCGGGCCCCGGCCCCCGGCCCACCTCCCGAGCGGCGGTGTCGACGTTGCCGCTCTGAGCGCGCCGCCGGCCGAGCGGGAAACCGGCAGCGCCGTCAAGAAGCCCGGTGTGGCGCGCTCAAATTCGCCGTCGCGCCCGGTGGCATGCCCCGACCGGCGCGCGCCATGTGGCGCGCCGTGGTCGCCACCCTGCCCAAGCGACTTAGTTGTTGAGCAGGATTTGCATGATGATGCCGGTGGTGATCGCCACCAGCACATAGTCGTTGCCGGTCTGGACCCAATGGTAGCCGCGCGGCGGTGCCGTCAGGCGGTGGCCGCGCCAGTCGCTGACGACATATTGATTGCCGCCGTATTCGCGCGACAGACGCGCGCCTTTGCGCATGTCGTGGCGCGGACCGGCGCCGCGTTCGCCGCGCTCGTCGTTGTCGCGCACATGGTAGTCGTAGCGGTCATTGCGCCCGTTGCCCTGGTAGTTGCTGCGCTCGTCGCGGTCGTTGCGACGGCCCTCGTCGCGCCGGTCGTGATCGTCGTTGCCGCGCTGCTGCTCGCCGCGCTCACCGGGACGATCGCGGCCATCGTGACCGCGATCGACGTTTTGGGCAAAGGCGGCGCTGCTCATGGCAAGGCATACGGCGGCGACGGCTGCAAACATGGTGTGACGTTTCATGATGATTCCTCGGTGACGATATGAGTGAGTGAAGCTGGTTTCACCGCGCCTGCGCAAACCTGCCAGATCAACAGCGATGCATGTTGGCGATGCCGGCCTCCGGGTGATGGCTCTATTTAGCGCCTAAAGCCGGCGCGCCTCTGTTTGCTAGCGCACTTAGTCATTGCTCTGCTGTAAAAAACGAATTACCTTAATCGCAACAATGATTTGGCGGCATGATTGCCGGAGCTTGAACTGCGCGGCGTCGTTGCCCCATCCGGCCTTCGCTCGCACACCACCACAGATCCGGAACCCGGTATGAAAAAACAGTTGATCAATGTCGCACCGCTGCAAACGGCCAAGGTGTTCGCCGTGCTTTACTTTGTGATGTCGATCCCCTTTGTATTGTTGATGGCCATTCCGATGATGTTTCGAAGCACTGACGGCCCCCCTGATGCTGATGCTGGTGATGCCGGGCGTTCTCAAAGACCAAGTGCAACACCTTCTCCTGTAAGGTGCCGCCATGGCGAAAATTTACAAGCATTTGACTACCCAGGAGCGCGCCGTCGTCATGACGATGCGCGCCGACCTGTGCTCCATCCGTTCCATTGCTAA
>JBBQZO010000050.1:0-30410 GCA_038207625.1 Burkholderiales bacterium
GCACGATCGCTTTGCTGTTCCGCCTGGGCAGCACCAGTCCATGGCGGCCATGCTTCCAGCAGCCCGAGCGCGCGGGCCAAGGCAGCGCGATGCCGACTTGTATCGCGCCTTGCAAGAGCGCTCGTTCCATAATGTCACCGGCGCCGCGTTGCCATGTCCGCGCCGCTGATCCGCAACGCCATGACGATCGACGTGGAGGACTATTTTCAAGTCTCCGCGTTCGCGCCACACGTGGCGCGCCGACGCTGGGACGCGATCGACTGCCGCGTTGAGGCCAACATCGAGCGCATTCTCGGCCTGCTGGCACAGACCGACACCCACGCAACCTTCTTCACGCTTGGCTGGATCGCCAGGCGCTATCCGGCCATGGTGAAGCGCATCGTTGCCGGCGGCCACGAATTGGCCAGTCACGGCTATGCACACATGCGCGCCACCGACCAGAGCCGCGCGCAATTCCGGCGTGACATCGGGCGCAGCCGCTGCCTGTTGGAGGACATCGGCGGCACCGCCGTCGTCGGCTACCGCGCCCCCAGCTTTTCTATCGGTCGCGGCAACCTGTGGGCACTGGACACGCTCTATCACGCCGGCTATCGCTACAGTTCCAGCATTTACCCTATCGCCCATGATCACTATGGCATGGCGGAGGCGCCCCGCTTCGCACATTACCCAAATGGTGCACACGGCATCCTCGAACTGCCGATCAGCACCGTTCGTCTGCTAAATCGCAATTTCCCAGCCGGCGGAGGCGGTTATTTCCGGCTGTATCCCTATCGGCTGTCGCGCTGGTGCTTGCGACATATCAATTTTCACGAACGCCAGGCTGGCATATTCTATTTTCATCCTTGGGAAATCGATCCCGACCAGCCCCGCCTTGCAGGTATCCCGATGAAGACCCGTTTTCGGCACTACCTCAACTTGGGCCAGATGCACGCACGGATCGACGCGCTCACGCGCGATTTCACGTGGGACCGTATCGACCGCGTGTTTGCGGTGCCCGCATGAATACGCCGGTGCGCGCATCCGCGCTGAGCGTGCATACACTGGACGCGGCCGGGCACGGGCGTTGGGATGCGTTCGTCGCCGCCTGCCCGCAGGCGAGCTTTTTTCACCGCGCTGGCTGGCAGACGGTGCTTGAGCGCGCTTTCGGGCATCCCACCTGGTTCATGTATGCGCAGCAGGATGGGCGCATCGAGGCGGTGCTGCCGTTGGCCGAAATCAAAAGCCGGCTGTTCGGACATTCGCTCAGTGCCTTGCCATTTTGCGTGCAAGGCGGCGTGGCCGGCGACAATCCAGTCGCCCGTGCCGCGCTCGACCAAGCCGCTCAAGCGCTGGCCGCCAAGCTCGGTGTCGACCACCTCGAATACCGGCATCGCGAAGCGCAGCACCCCGACTGGCCAGCCAGCCTGCGCTATGCCACGTTTCGCAAGCCCTTATCGGCGGAGGTCGAGCAAAACCTGCTGGCAATTCCCCGCAAGCAACGTGCAATGATACGAAAAGGCATCAGTGCATCCCTTACCAGCGTCGTCGACAACGACCTGGATCGCTTCTACCACGCCTATGCGAGCAGTGTCCATCGACTGGGCACGCCAGTATTCGGACGTCGCTATTTCGCCACGCTCCAGCAAGTGTTCGGCGACGACTGCGAGCTGATGTCGGTGCGTCATGGCCACAACACCGTATGCGCCGTACTCAGTTTCTATTTCCGTGGCGACGTGCTGCCCTACTACGGTGGTGGTGGCGATGCCGCGCGCCGCCTGGCAGGTAACGATTTCATGTATTGGGAACTGATGCGGCGCGCTTGCGAGCGTGGTTGCACCGGCTTCGATTTCGGGCGCAGCAAACTGGGCACCGGCTCGTTCGACTTCAAGAAGAACTGGGGCTTCGAAGCGCAGCCACTGCGCTACGAGTATCAGTTGCACCGCGCCGTTGCGGTGCCCGACAATTCGCCGCTCAATCCCAAATTCCGCCTGTTCATTCGGCTCTGGCGCGCCCTGCCGCTGGCCGTCGCGAACCGCTTGGGCCCCCACATTGTGCGCAACCTCGGATAAAACCATGCCCGATTTGCTCTTGCTCACGCATCGCATTCCCTACCCGCCCAACAAGGGTGACAAGCTGCGCTCCTACCATCTGCTGAAATTTCTCAGCGCGCGCTACCGGGTCCACCTAGGCTGTTTCATTGATGATCGGGCCGATGTCAAGCACATCGGAAAGGTGAAATCGTTCTGCTACGAAACCTGTTTCATCGAGCAGAGCCGCCCGCTGACGCGTCTGCTCAGCTTGCGCGGGCTGCTCACCGGAGAAGCGCTCAGCCTGCCCTACTACCGCGACGGACGCATGCGCGAGTGGGTCAGTTATTTGCTGCGCACCCGCAAGGTCGAAGCTGCACTGGCGTTCTCGTCGCCGATGGCGCAATACCTGGGTGCATGCCACGGCATGCAGCGTGTCATCGATTTCGTCGATGTCGACTCAGAAAAATGGCGCCAGTATGGCGCCACTGCGCGCTGGCCGTGGTCGATGATCTACCGACGCGAGGCCGCACGCCTGCTCACCTACGAGCGCGCCACCGCGCTCTCGTCGGATCACGCCACCTTCGTCTCCGACGCCGAGGCGATCCTGTTTCAACGCCTTGCTCCCGAATCGCATGCCCGGATCGCGTCGTTCAACAATGGCGTCGATGCTGACTATTTCTCGCCCCACATCGTGCACCGAAATCCGTATGGCGCGCACTTGCGGGTCATTGTGTTCACCGGCGCCATGGACTACTGGCCGAACATCGACGCGGCCACGTGGTTCGCGCGCGAAGTGTTCGCCCCGCTGCACGCACAAACACCGTCGCTGCGTTTTTACGTTGTCGGCCAACACCCCTCGGCCCAGGTTAGCGCGCTCGAGCGCATCGCCGGCGTGGTGGTCACCGGCTCTGTGCCGGATGTGCGGCCATATCTCGCGCACGCAGCGCTCGCGGTGGCGCCACTGCGCTTGGCGCGCGGCATCCAGAACAAGGTGCTCGAGGCAATGTCGATGCAAAAGACGGTTGTATGCTCGCCCCAAGCGCTCGAAGGCATCGACGCCCTGGTAGGCAGCGAGGTGCTGGTGGCAAGCGAGAGTGCCGACTTCCAGCACCAGATTCGCCATCTGCTCGATACCGGCATCGACAGCACCGTCGGAATGGCTGCGCGTGCCCGCGTGCTGCAAAGCTACAACTGGCAACGCAATCTGGCGCGTGTGGCGGCGCTGCTCACGCCCTGCGCGCCGCTCGGCCAGACGGATCGGCCATGACAGCGCCGCGCATGCGCGATGCGCCGTTGCGGCGCGACACCGGTCCGCCTGCCGTCGCATCGGCGCGCGGGCAGCTTAACGGCGCGCTGACCGGCGCCACTGTCGCGCTGATCCTGCTGATCTACCACGACACGTTGCTGTCGATGGTGGGGATCTGGGCGCGCTCGCAAACCTTCGCGCACGGTTTCGTGATCTTTCCAATCAGTCTGTGGCTGATCTGGTCGCAGCGTACGGTCCTGCTCGCCATACCGCAAACGGCCAGCGTCAGTGCGCTCGTTGCGCTAGCGCTGGCCGGGGCGCTGTGGCTGCTCGCTACGCTGGCCAACGTCCAGGTGCTGGCGCAATATGCGTTGGTGGCGATGATTCCGGCCAGCGTCTGCGCCATCCTCGGTACCCGCCTGGCCGGCGCCATCGCATTCCCGCTCGGGTATCTGCTGCTGGCCGTGCCCAGCGGCGAGATCCTGATTGCCCCCTTGATTGACTTTACTGCTCGTTTCACCGTCGCGGCACTGCAACTGGTCGGTGTGCCCGTGTATCGCGACAACAATGTGTTCAGTATTCCGAGCGGCAACTGGTCCGTGGTCGAAGCGTGCAGCGGTTTGCGCTACCTGATCGCATCATTTACTCTTGGCACGCTGTACGCCTACCGCACCTATCGCACGCTGGCGCGGCGTATGCTGTTTGTCGCCGTCGCACTGTTGCTACCGGTGCTGGCGAACGGCGTACGCGCCTTCCTGATCGTGCTGATCGGCCACTGGAGCGAGATGCGCATCGCCACCGGAATCGACCATTTGGTCTACGGCTGGGCGTTCTTCGGCGCGGTGCTACTGCTGCTGTTTTGGCTAGGCCAGCGCTGGCGCGAGCTGCCCGAGCCTGCCCGATGCGAGCAGGTCGTCCGGGCATCACCGGCCAGCATACCGGCAATCGGGAGCGGGCGCGCCAGTGCGTTTGCCTGCGTCCTGATTGCCCTGCTTTGGCCCGCGCTAGCCGCACGCGCCCGCGTCAGCAGCGCGCCCGGCACCAGCGCGGCGCCAATCGCGATCCACCTCAATGGCATTTCCGCCAACTGGCGCAGTGTCGACACACCGGACTACCCCTGGCTGCGGCGCCACCGGCATGCCCACGCCAGCGTTATCGGCAGTTACGCGCGCGCCGCCAGCGTTATCACTGTCCAGATCGCCCACTATCGCCAGCAGCAACGCGACGCCGAACTGCTCGACTGGGAAAACGGACTCGACGTTCACTTGGCGCCCCATGCCAGCGCCGGTCCGTCAACGACGCGCACCATCACCTTAGGTCCAACCAGCCTGTCGGTGCGGCAAACCGTGCTCCCCGACGTCGCCGGCAACGTGCTGGTGTGGGTTTGGTTCCGCCAGTCTGGCGTCGACACCAGCAGCGCACTGCGCGTAAAACTGCTGCTGGCCAGCAGCAAACTGCTGGGCTACCCGGACGACGGCGTCGAGATGTGCGTCGCCACGCCGATCGACGAGCAGCCTGAACATGCCGCTGTCGTCCTGAGCGAATTTCTTGCAGCTAACTATGCTGCCATATTGCGCGGGGTACATGATGTCAGCAACGACTGAGCGCGACGAACCGGCGCGCGCCCCACTGGTGGTCCACCTAATCCACCAGCTCGACATCGGCGGGCTCGAAAACGGTTTGATCAACCTGATTAACAATACGCCGCCCGAACGCTATCGGCACGCGATCGTGTGCCTGACCGACTACACCAATATCCACTCGCGCATCAAAACCTCGGGCGTGGAAATCATCAGCCTGAACAAGCGCGCAGGCAAGGATTTCGGCCACTACCTGCGTCTGTTTCGCATCCTGCGTCGGCTTCACCCGGACTTGATCCACACCCGCAACCTGGGCGGCATAGAAGGCCAACTGGTCGCTGCGCTGGCCGGCATCAAGTTACGCGTACACGGCGAACACGGGCGCGACATGTCCGATTTGCGCCGCAACCCTTTGCGCTACCGCCTGCTACGACGCGTACTGCGTCCACTAGTGGGACACTTCATCGCCGTCAGCCGCGACCTCGAACGTTGGCTGATCGATAGCGTCGGCGCCCTGCCCAACCGTGTCTCGCAAATTGTCAACGGCGTCGACAGTGTGCAATTCCATCCTCGCCTCGGTCCAGCCGCCTTGGTTGGCCCGCCGGGCTTCATGTGCGACGATGCCTTCGTGATCGGCAGCGTGGGGCGCATGGTCGAGATCAAGGACTTCGCCACACTGGTGCGCGCCTTCCTGCGTCTGGTCGCGCACCCGGGTGCCGACCGGCGCCGCCTGCGCCTGCTGATTATTGGCGATGGCCCCTGCCGCGCCGAGTGTCTGACGCTGCTGGCCAATGCCGGCGCCGCCCACCTCGCCTGGCTGCCCGGCGCGCGCACCGACATCGCCCAGCTGATGCGCGCAATGGACCTGTTTGTGCTGCCGTCACTTTCTGAAGGGAGCTCCAACACCATTCTTGAGGCGATGGCCAGCGGCTTGCCGGTGATCGCCACAGCAGTTGGCGGAAACGCCGAACTGGTGCAGCCGGGCCTGACCGGCCTGCTGGTCCCGCCTGCCACCCCCGAGGTGCTGGCCTCGGCCATCCTCGATTACAGCCGCTTCCCCGAAATGGGCCAACGCCACGGCATCCGTGCGCGCAGCCGCGTGATCGCGCGCCACAGCCTGCCGGCGATGGCGCGCGGCTACCTCGCCGTCTACGATGCCTTGTCCGGTCCGGGCCACTAAGCAAGAGGAGACACTATGTGCGGGATAGTCGGACTGTTCGACCTGCAGGGCCGGCGCGACATCGACGCGACGCTTCTTGCGCGCATGAACCAAAGCCAGCAACACCGCGGGCCGGACGCTGGCGCGCTGCATCGGGAAGCAGGCGTGGGCCTGGGGCACCGGCGCCTTTCAATCATCGACCTGGCCAGCGGCCAGCAGCCCTTGTTTAATGAGGACCACAGCGTGGTGGTGGTCTATAACGGCGAGATCTACAATTTCAAGGCGCTGGCAGCGGAGCTGCAACACTATGGTCATCGCTTTCGCACCCACTGCGACACCGAGGTCATTGTGCACGCCTGGGAGCAATGGGGCGAGCGCTGCGTCACGCATTTTCGCGGCATGTTCGCTTTTGCACTGTGGGACCGTGGGCAACAGACGCTGTTTCTGGCGCGCGACCGACTAGGTGTCAAGCCGCTGCATTATGCGATGCTGCCCGATGGATATTTTGCCTTCGGCTCCGAGCTCAAATCGTTGCTGCAGCATCCCGCTTTCGGACGCGCGCTCGATCCGCAGGCTGTGGACGACTACTTCGCCTACGGCTACGTGCCAGAACCGCGCACCATCTTCGCGCAGGCCCGCAAACTGGCCCCCGGCCACACGCTGTGCCTGCGGCGCGGCACGGCGCCGGCCAGCCCGCGCCAGTACTGGGACGTCCCGTTCACGCCGACCCCGCTGGGCAGCGAACAGCAGGCTGGCGACGAGCTGATGGCGCGCCTGCGCGAGGCGGTCTCGATACGCCTCCTTGCCGATGTGCCGCTCGGGGCATTTCTGTCCGGCGGGGTCGATTCAAGCGCGGTGGTGGCGCTGATGTCCGAGCTGATGCATGAGCCCGTCAACACCTGCTCGATCTCGTTTGGCGATGCGCGCTTCGACGAGGCGCCATTCGCGCGCCAAGTAGCCGAACAGTTTCACACCGTCCACCACAGCGAGCGCGTTGCCGACAACCAGTGCGGCCTGATCGAGCAGCTGGCGCAGGTGTACGACGAGCCGTTCGCCGATAGTTCCGCGCTGCCCACCTATCAACTGTGTCAACTGGCGCGCATGCGCGTGACGGTGGCCTTGTCGGGCGACGGTGGCGACGAGAATCTGGCCGGATACCGACGCTACCGCTGGCATCTGCGCGAGGAGCGCCTGCGCGCGCTGCTGCCGCTGGGCGTGCGCAGGCGGATGTTCGGCCTGCTGGGACGCAGCTGGCCAAAAGCGGACTGGGCACCGCGGCCGCTGCGTGCCAAGAGCACCTTTGAGGCACTCGCGCGCGACACCGTGGAAGCCTATTTCCACGCCGTCACGGTGATGGACGACACGCTGCGTGGCGCACTGTTCAGTCGCGCTTTCCGGCGCGAACTGGGCGGCTATCAGGCGATCGACGTGGTGCGCCAGCACGCTGCGCGCTGTCCCAGCGCCGACCCGCTGGCACTGATCCAATACCTCGACCTGAAAACCTACCTGCCGGGCGACATCCTGACGAAGGTCGACCGCGCCAGCATGGCGCACGGCCTCGAGGTGCGCGTCCCTTTGCTGGACCACGAACTGGTCGAGTGGATCTCCGGGCTGCCGTCCGACCTGAAGCTGCGCAACGGCGAGGGCAAATACCTGTTCAAGAAAGCGCTCGCCGCGCGCCTGCCGCGCACCATCCTGTACCGGGAAAAAATGGGCTTCGCGGTCCCGCTGGCAAGTTGGTTCCGCACCAGCGTACATGGTCAGCTATGCCGTGCGCTGCGCGGCGGCGTGTTGGCCGATAGCGGCTACTTCGACATGGGGCAGGTGGAAAACCTGCTCGTCGCGCACACCAGCGGTCGACGCGACTATAGCGCCGCGCTGTGGAGCCTGATGATGTTCGAGGCCTTCCTGCGCCAACTGCAGGAGCGATCGGACGCGCCGCTGGACCAGGCCGCGTAGTACGGCATGCTCAAGGTATTCATCACCGTCGATACCGAGCTGTGGCCCAATGATCGTCACTGGCCGCGCCAGCGTCTGGCGCCCGGCAAGACCGACTTCGGCGCCGAACTGGCGCGCGACATCGACGGTCACACCACGCAGGGCAGCTTCGGCCTGCCATATCAGATTGCCACCTTCGCCCGCTACGGACTGAAGGCCACCTATTTTGTCGAAGCGCTGTTCGCCGGCCGGGTCGGCGCTGCACCGCTGCATGCGATCGTGCGCCAGGTGCAGGACGCCGGCCACGAGGTACAGCTTCACCTGCACACCGAGTGGCTGGGCGACCTGACCGATCCCGCACTGCCCGGCGCGCACCGCCAGTTCATGCGCCAGTTCACGCTGCAACAACAAAGCGCCCTGATTCGCGCCGGCATGGACACATTGCATGCCGCCGGCGTGCCGGCCTTGCACGCATTTCGCGCCGGCAGTTACGGCGCCAACCTCGATACCTTGCGCGCGTTGGCCAAGAACGGTATCGCAATCGACAGCAGCTACAATCCTGGCCTGCAACGTGACTGGCCGCGCGCGCCGATGTTGCATCAGGCGCGCCGCATGGAAGGTGTGCTGGAGCTGCCAATTTCCTCGTTCCGCGACTTTCCCGGCCATGTACGCCCGACCCAATTGTGCGCCTGTTCCAGCGATGAGATGCAACACGCGCTATGGGCTGCCGCTGCAGCAGGCTGGTATTCCTTCGTCGTGGTACTGCACAGCTTCGAGCTATTGAAACAGCGCGACAGCCGCGCCGCGCCGGACCGCCTGACGATCTCCCGTTTTGAACAATTGTGCGCCTTTCTAGCGCGCCATCCAGAGCACTTTGAAACTTGCCTGTTCTCCCAAATCGATCCACAGGCGGTGCCGAACATCCCGCATGCCCAAGCGCTGCGCTCGAGCCTGACACGCACACTGCGCCGGGTCGGCGAACAGGCATTGGCGCGCTTGCCCTAGCGGTCGACACTTGATCGCGCGCAAAGGGCGACCGGCAATTCTTCCTGATGATATGAAAGATCCGGCTACCTGGCCATGCTCCCCATGCGCATCCTGCACATCCTCGACCACAGCCTGCCCCTGCAAAGCGGTTACACGTTTCGCACGCTCGCCATCCTGCGCCAGCAACACCTGTTGGGGTGGGAAACCTGTCAGCTCACCGGCCCCAAACAAGGTCGCGACGGCACCGACCGGCAACAGGTGGACGGCTGGGAGTTCTTTCGCACGCCGCGCCAGCGCATGGCCGGCTGGCCGCTGTTGGCGCATCTGGGCCTGGTCCAGTGCCTCAGTGAACGCATCGATCAAGTGGCGCGTGCCACCCGCCCTGATCTGCTACACGCGCATTCGCCCGCACTGAACGGACTGGCCGCACTGCACGCGGGTCGCCGCCTCGGGCTGCCGGTGGTGTATGAAGTGCGCGCCTTCTGGGAGGACGCCGCCGCTGACCTGGGCAGCGGACGCAACGGCGGACTGCGCTATGGTCTGTCGCGCGCGCTGGAAACGTACGTCGCCCGGCATGCCGATGCCGTCACGACGATCTGCGACGGCTTGCGCGACGACCTGTGCCTGCGCGGCATCCCCCAAGAGCAGGTCAGCGTGATCCCGAATGCGGTTGACACAGCGCAGTTTCACCCTGGCTTACCAGCCGATAGTCAGCTCAAGCAAGCGCTCGGACTGGGCAGCGGCCCGGTCATCGGTTTCATCGGTTCCTTCTACGCCTATGAGGGGCTGGCGCTGTTGCTGACGGCACTGCCGGCGATGCTACGGGTCCAGCCGGGGCTGCGCGTGCTGCTGGTCGGCGGCGGCCCCCACGAAGCAGTCCTGCGGGCGCTCGCGCGCACGCTAAAGCTGGCCGACAACGTCATCTTCACCGGCCGGGTCGCCCACGATATGGTCGCCAGCCACTATGCTTTGCTCGACCTGCTGGTCTATCCGCGCCTGCCGATGCGCCTGACCGAACTGGTCACGCCGCTAAAGCCGCTCGAGGCCATGGCGCAGGGCTGTCTGGTGCTCGCCTCCGATGTCGGTGGGCACCGAGAGTTGATCGGCACTTGTCCGGCCGCCCGACTGTTTCAAGCCGGCAACCCAGCGGCACTGGCCGACGCCGTGTTAGCGATGCTCGCGCAGCCGCAGGCGTGGCCGGCGCTGAAACTGGCTGCGCGCCGCTTTGTCGAAAGCAAGCGCAGCTGGCCAGCCAGCGTCGCGCGCTACGGATCGGTGTACGCGGCCGCAATGGCCTCACACCACGCGCCATGAACTTCGCAGACCTCTCCATCATGCTGGTCGGGCCGATGCCAACGCCGCCCGGGGGCATGGCCAACCAGACGCGTCAGTTGGCCCAGTGCTTGCACGAGGCTGGGGCCAAGGTCGAAGTAGTCCACGTCAATCCCCCCTATGTGGCGGGCGTGGCCAACTGGCGCGGGATGCGCGCACTGTTTCGCCTGCTGCCGTATCTGCTGCACCTGTGGCGTGCCAGCGCCAGGGCCGACCTGATCCATGTGATGGCCAATTCGGGCTGGGCCTGGCACTTGCACGCGGCACCGGCAATCTGGATCGGCGTACTGCGCGCGCGTCCGGTCGTGTTGCATTACCACGGCGGCGAGGCCGCCGAATTCCTGGCGCGGCGTACGCGGGTAGTCCGATTGAGCCTGCGCCGGGTCAGTACCATCGTGGTGCCGTCGGCGTTTCTCGCGCGCGTATTTGGCCAGCATGGCTACCATGCTCACGTGGTGCCCAACATCATCGACCTGTCTCGCTTCAGTCCGGCGCCGCAGGCCAACGCCGCACATGACGGCCCGGCGCTGCTGGTGGCGCGCCATTTGGAACCGGTGTATGACATTGCCAGCGCATTGCGCGCCTTCGCGCTAATTCGCCAGCGCTTTCCGCAAGCGTCGCTGCGGGTAGCGGGGATTGGTCCGGAATATGCGCGCCTGGTCGACCTGGCCGCCGCGCTGGGCATCACCGGGGCCGTGCGTTTCACTGGCAGAATCGACAACAGCGCCATGCCGAAACTGTACCGCCAGGCCGACCTGGTGCTCAACCCCAGCCTGGCCGACAATATGCCACTGTCCGTGCTCGAGGCGCTCGCTTGCGCCGTTCCGGTTGTCAGTACCGACGTTGGCGGCATTCCCGACCTGCTCTCCCACGGCACTACCGCTTTGCTGGTGGCGCCTGGTGACCATGTCGCGCTGGCTAATGCGGCCATCTTGCTATTGTCCGAACCACAGCGCGCCGAACGTCTGCGTCTGGCCGGGCTGCTGCTGGTGCGCCGTTATTGCTGGGAGAGCGTGGCGCCGGCGCTGGAAGCGAGTTACCGTCGCGCGCTGCGCCACCCACGCCACAGTGCGTACACGAAACTGGTCGCTACACTGTTGTTCCCCCTGCACGAGTGGTGCAAGGGCCACCGCACGGTGGCCCTGCGCCACGCCCTTGAGCTATCCCAATGGTGGAGCGCCGCCCAGTTGCGCGCCTTACAACTGGAACGCCTGCGCGCTCTATTGATCGACGTCCAGACCCACGTTCCGTACTACCGGGAGCTGTTCGCGCGTTACCGGATTGACCCACGCACGCTAGACTCACTGGGAGCACTGGCCCGCCTGCCGCTATTGTGCAAGGCGGATATTCGCGACGCTGGAGCGCAGTTTCGCGCCGATGACGCCGCCACGCTGGCCCGTTTTGGCACCGGCGGCTCCAGTGGCGAACCGTTGGTGTTCTGGATCGGAAAGCGCCGCGTCAGTGCCGACGTGGCTGCCAAATGGCGCGCCACGCGCTGGTGGGATGTCGACATCGGCGCGCGCGAACTGGTGGTCTGGGGCTCGCCGATCGAATTGCAGGCCCAGGACCGCGTGCGCCGCCTGCGCGACTGGTTGCTGCGCAGCCGCCTCTTGCCGGCCTTCGACATGGGCACGCCCAAGCTCGATGCCTTTCTGGCGCGCATCCGGAAACAGCGTCCAAGCATGCTGTTTGGCTATCCGTCAGCGCTGTGCCTGATCGCGCGGCACGCCAAAGCGCGCCGGGTGGCTCTCGACGAATGCGGCGTGCGCGTGGTGTTCGTCACCTCCGAGCGCCTGTACCCGGATCAGCGGGCCCAGATCGGCGAGTCCTTCGGCTGTCCCGTCGCCAACGGCTACGGCGGGCGCGATGCTGGCTTCATCGCCCATGAATGTCCGGCCGGCGGCATGCACATCAGCGCCGAAGACGTGATTGTCGAGATCGTTGACGACCAGGGAGCCCCGGTGCCGATCGGCACAATTGGTCAGATCGTCGTCACCCACCTGGCCACGCGCGACTTCCCGTTCATTCGTTACAAAACTGGCGACGTGGGCGCACTCGACGCCGGTGCCTGTCCGTGCGGGCGCGGGCTGCCTTTGCTCAAGCATCTTGAAGGACGCAGTACCGACTTCGTCCACGCACAGGATGGCAGCGTCATGCACGGTCTGGCACTGATCTACATCTTGCGCGAGTTGCCGCAAATCCGCGCCTTCAAGATTGTCCAGGAAAGCGTTGCGCAAACGCGCGTGTTGGTGGTGGCCGCGCCATCGCTGGGACCGACCATGCGCCACGCCATTACCCGACGCTTCCAGGAGCGCCTCGGTGCCGGCGTCGCCATTGTCATCGACGAGGTCAACGCCATCGCGCCCGACCCGTCAGGAAAATTTCGCTACGTAATCAGCCACGTCGCAGCGCCCTGACCTGGCGCTCGCGACACCGTTGCGTGGCGCGAACGGTTGGCTTACTGATTCAGGCTTTTTGCATGCGCGGCACGGCGCGTCAAGTCCACATAACAGGCTGCGATCTGGGCCGCCACACTATCCCAGGTATAGTCGCGTACCAAGGCTTGAACCGCCGCCCGGGCGGGCGGCACGCTGACCAGATCGGAAACGGCACACAGCAAGGCGGCGCCATCGTCCCACACCACCTTACGCAGGGCAAACCCGCTGTCGGGCAGCGCCAAGGCGCTTTCGGCGGTCAACACCACTGGGGTGCCCGCCGCCATCGCCTCGAGTACCGTCAGCGGAAACACCTCCCCCCGACTGGGAAGTGCGAACACCGTCGCCGCCGCATATGCGCTGGCCAGCAGCGGGTCAGTATGTGCCAATGCGCCCAGGCAGATGACGCCGCGCGCGCGCCTGAGCTCTTGCAAATAGTCAGTGTCGCGCTCGCCGGCGGCGCCAATCACCACCAGGGGCAAGCAGAGCGGCGCCAGCGCGCGCGCCAGCCCGAGTTGATTCTTGTAGCGTGAGATGCTGCCCACGCACAGTACGAACGGTTCGCGAATACCTGTGCGGGCCCGAAACAGGCCAGGATCGGCATCAAAAAAGCGCGGATCCATGCCATTTGGAAATACTCGGATTTTTTCGCGATCAATCAGAAAACCCGAGGTGATCGAGGCGCTTTCTGCGTCGCCCAGCGCGACAATCAGGTCGGCCAACTGCAGCGCGCGGCGGATATGGGCATAGCTGGACTGGACGTTCCAGTCGGTCATCTTTCCCAGCAAACGATCGCCGATACGGGCGCGCATGCCGCTGGCGCGGTCCCAACCAGGCGACACCAGCGGCGATAGCACCACCGGAACGCCCATGTCAGTGGCCGCCTCGACGATCCGGTGGTTACCGTTGATGGCAGAAAATACATGAATCAGGTCATACTCGGTGAGCATGGTGTGACAGGGGTCGACCAGTTCAACCTGGATCTGCTCGCCCACGCTGCGATTGAGTGCAGCGATGGTCGCGCGCACCTGGATCTGCAGCCCCCCGTGGCGTTGGAACAGCATCGGGTAGGACAATATGCCAACACGCATCACGCCTCCATCATGCTATTTGAAGCCGGCGCGCACAGCCAGCGCGAAACCGACCACTTTGCGCCGCGCCAATAGCAATTCCAGCGCGATATCGTGCTTTAGCAGCACGGCGCCGAGCAACCAGCCAGCCAGCGCGCCGGGCGCCGCAATACCCAAGCCCAGCACCCCTTGCGCGCGGGCCGGATCCAGCGTCAGCAGCACCGCCAACGGCGCCAGCACCGCGCAAAGCGTCAACGCCGCGCTCTTGAACACCGCCGCCAACAGTTCACGCCACGCCAGTTTGCAACTACGCGCCAGAAAACGATACGTCAAACCGCAGCGAAACAGCGTTCCCAGTACCACCGCCCACGCCACCCACGCCAGCCCGAACGGCGCAGCTACCAGCAACATGGCGATCCGCACCGGCACCACGCTTGCATCGAGCCGCGCTTGCACCCGCACCTGCCCGCTTGCCACGAACAGGTAGCGTGCCATGCTGAACATGCTAAACAGCGCCGACGACAGGCACATGACCCGTATCAAAGGCACGGCGCGGTCCCACTGCGCGCCATACAGCAGGTGCACCAACGGCGCCGCCATCAAGCCGACGAAGCCAAAAAACGGCCACGCCAGCGCCGTCAGATAGCCCACCGTGCGCAGATACGCGACGCGCAGGTCGTGCTCCTCACGCGCATGCTGCGACCAGAGTGAAAAAATCACCGGCGACACGGCGCTGGTGATCGCCTGGTTGAACACCGCCAGCATCGCCCCGGCCTTGCCGAAAATGCCCACCTCGGCCATGCCGAGCAGTTTGCCCACAATCAGTTCAGGCGCTGCCACGCCGATTTCGTCGATCAGCGTGCCGCCGGTTGCATACGCAC
This sequence comes from Burkholderiales bacterium, assembly GCA_038207625.1. Lineage (GTDB taxonomy): Bacteria > Pseudomonadota > Gammaproteobacteria > Burkholderiales > Burkholderiaceae_D > JBBQZO01. The sequence continues at coordinate 14,638 of JBBQZO010000050.1, forward strand.
CGAACCTGAGCACCTCGCGTACGCCGGCCAAGCGCGGCAGCCATGGCAGCTCGGACGGACGGAAACACAGACTGACCAGCAACGCCGCCAGCGTCGCCGCCAGTGCCGCCCAAGCCAGGCTGATATAGCCCAGTCCTGCGCTGGCCAGTCCGATCGCCACCAGCGCGCCGCTCACGCCATGAGCCAGATTGATGGCGCAAATAGCACCGAAGCGCATCTGGCGACGCAGCATCGGCAAGGTAACCGAGGTAAACGGAATCAGCGCAAAATTAAGTGCCAGCAATTGCAGCACCGCCGCGAGTCGACGCTCGTGATAGAACTGCGCCAGCGGCACGCTGGCGATGCCGATCAAGGCCGCCAGCGCCCACGCGAACAGAAAGCTGGTGGCCAGCACAGCGGCCAGTTTGGTGCTCGTCAGGTCGCGTTCCTGGATCAGGTACTGGCCAACACCAAAGTCGCGTACCACCTGCGCAATACCCAACAGCACCGCGCCGACCGCATACACGCCCGTGTCGGACGGGGTCAGCAAACGCGCGATAATCATGCTGCTGCCAACGCCAAGCAGTAACAGCGCGTACTTTTCGGCAAACGAAAACAGCAAGGATGTGCGGGTCGTGCTCACGGCAGCAGACCGGCGTAGAACGCGCGCACCTGGCGTTCCACCTGGTCGGCCGCGTAGTTGGCGCGCGCCTCGGCGCACGCATGCCGCGCCATCTCGGCGCGCCGACGCGGATCGCGCAGCAATTCTGATACCAGCGCGGCGGTGGCCGGCGCATCGTCCGGCGGCACGAGAATGCCGCCGCGGCTATGCCGCAAAATGTCGGCAGTACCCGGCACGTCGGTGCCGACCACCGGCACGCCGCAGGCCATCGCCTCAATGGTAGCGATGCCAAAGCCCTCGTTGCGGCTGAGCAAAAGGTGCAGGTCGAACGCCGGCAGCAGCGTTTCAATATCGGTGCGCTGACCGGTGAACACCACGTACTGGGCCACATCGGCCGCAGCAACCTGGCGGCGCAACTCCTGTTCCAATGGTCCGCTGCCAACCAGCACCAGATACATGCCATCGAACTGGCGCCGCAGCGTACAAAACAGGCTGATCAAGGCTTGCGGGCGCTTCTGCGCTGACAAGCGCCCCACCGCCCCCAGCACCAGTGCGTGTTCCGGGATGCCCATCGCGCGGCGCGCGGCATCGCGCCGCGCCGGGCTGGGCCCAAAGCGCGCCGTGTCGACGCTATTCGGGATGACCTGCAAGCGAATGTGCGCTGCCAGGTAAGGTTGAAACTGCGCCAAAAAATGCTGCATGGCCGACTCCGACACGGCGTAGATGCCGCGCACCGAGCTAAACGCTTCGGCCAACAGCGGCACATACCACGGATCGATGTGCGCACGCGGAAACGCGTTGTGCACGCTGACGACGGTGGGCAGGCCGCAGCGGTGCGCCAGCCACAGTGCCGACATGCCGTAGGTGGTCCAGCACAGCGCCACATGCACCAGGTCGGCTCGGTAGTTGCGCAACTGGCGCGCCGTCAACACCAGCGCGCGTGCCTTGTTGACGCGGCGCCAGGCCCATTGTTCGAAGATCGGCGGCGGATCGAAGCGCGACACCTCGACGCGGGGGGCGCGCGTGCGCTCGTCCCAGCCGTCGACGCCCACGAAGCGGCGGGTCGCCAGCAGGCTTTGGTAGCCGGCCCCCGCAAGGATGTGCGCCTCCTGCGCCATGCGCATTTCCATTCCGCCCAGCTCGCCCGAGTAGCTGGTAATGAGCACCCGCGCGGCGCGCCGCGCACGCCCGAACCACGCCTCGCGAAAATATCCTGCCAGATAACACAGCTCCCAACGGGCCAGAAAGGCCTGCTCGGTATCGCGCCGGACCCAGGCGCGCAATGCCGCCCCCAGCTCGAGCACGAACTTGGACAGCATCCAGCGCGGCACTTTGAACAGGCGCCGGAACGCGTTGTCAGCTTCCTGCCGGAAAGAGCCGCGTCCGAAGCGGTACGCTCGTTTTAGGATATTGCCGCGACGAAGCTGATGGGGCCGGATGAAGTGGCGCACGACGGCGGCCGTGCAAAACCAGGCCTGAAAGCCGGCCGCGCCGACGCGCCGGTTAAATTCGGTCTCGCCGCCCATCGCGTAATTTTGACAGTTCGGTCCCAGCGCTTCGTCAAAGCGGTGGCCGGCCTCGAAGACAACGCGGCGCACCGCCATGTTGGCCCCCCATACCAGACCCGGAAACACCGGGCCGTCGGCGGCCCCGGTGAGGCCATAGGTCAGTCCCAGCGGCACCAGGCGCAACACCCAGTCCGGCGGCGCCACGGCCCAGTCGGCGATGATGGCACCACCAAACAGCGCGTACTCGGGATGGCTGGCCGCGCATTCGGCCAGTTTGAGCAACCAATCTGGCTGAGGACTGGCGTCGTCGTCGGTAAACACCAACAGCTCGGCGTGCTGCTCGCGCAGCACGCGTGTCAGGCCTGTGTTGAGCGCGACGTTCTTGCCCCGGCGCGGCTCGTGCAGGTAGTGCACCGGTAGCCGCAAGGTGTAGCGCTCGATCACTGCGCGCGTGGCGTCGTCGCTGCCATTGTCGATGATCAGCAAGGACCAGCCGCCGGGCGGCGCCTGCAGTCCACAGTAGGCTGTCAGCACCGCCGGCAAGGTAAGCGCGCCGTTGTAGGTCGCCATGAGAACGGTCAACAAGCGCTGTACTCCTCTGATCTAGTATTGCCTGTACCTGACCAACTGAGTGTACCGGTCGGCCAAGCTCGTCCGTTGACCCGGATCAACCGACCCCGCACTGGAATCGCCATGCGCGACCTGCTCGTCACCTTGATCGTTATTGCGTCGTTGCCGCATATCCTGCGCGCGCCGGTCAATGGCGTGCTGATGTGGGTCTGGATCAGCGTGATGAATCCGCACACCCAAGGATGGGGTTTCGCGACCCAGTTCCCATATGCGCAGATCGTCGCTATTGTCACCATGCTGAGCATGTTCGCCACGCGCGACTCCAAGCATCTTCCGCTTACCCCGGTGACGCTGGCGCTGATGGCCTTCGTGCTGTGGATGAACGTGACAACCCCGTTTTCGCTGTACTTTGAGGCGTCGCTGGACCAATGGAGCAAGGTCATGAAGATTATGCTGATGACCTTCATTGCACTAATGCTGGTCAAATCCCGCCAGGACGTACAACGGTTGATCTGGATCCTTGCCATTTCTCTCGGTTACTACGGCGTCAAGGGCGGCCTGTTTACCATCCGCAGCGGCGGAACCGAGCGCGTGTGGGGCCCCGAGGGAACGTTTATTGGCGACAACAATGCAATCGCGCTGGCCCTGATCATGAGCATCCCCTTGATGCATTACCTGCAACAACATACCAAACGGCGTGTGCTGCGCCACGGCTTGACCGGGATGATGCTGCTGAGCGCCCTTGCGGCACTCGGCTCCTATTCGCGCGGCGCATTTCTGGCGATCGCCGCGATGTGCGTTTTCATGTGGTTCAAGAGCCGCCAGAAGCTGGCACTGGGCATACTGATGGGTGTTGCGATTCCGCTGTTCCTGCTGTTCATGCCGGCTCAGTGGAATACCCGCATGGACAGCATCGGCGACTATCAGGTCGACAGTTCGGCGATGGGCCGCTTGAACGCCTGGCAAATGGCGTTTAATCTGGCCAAAGATCGCTTCTTTGGCGGTGGTTTCGAAATCTACGAGCCGTCGGTGTTCTTCCTGTATGCACCCGATCCGACCGACGTACATGCGGCCCACAGCATCTATTTTCAGGTGCTCGGCGAGCACGGCTTCGTCGGGCTGGGCTTGTACCTGCTGCTGGGCATCGCCACCTGGCGCTGCGCGAGCTGGATCATTGTGCATGCGCGCAAGGTCGAGCGGCTCCAATGGGCCGCGGGCCTGGCCACCATGACGCAGACCAGTCTGGTCGGCTTCGCCGTCGGTGGCGCGTTTCTCAGTCTGGTGTATTTCGACGTTCCCTACTATTTGATGACGGCACTGGTGGCCACCCGCATCATCGTCGCCACCGAACTCGCGCGCGGCGAGAGAATCAGCTGACATGGCCGCGCGCCTATCTATCCTGATCTACCACCGCGTACTGGCGCAGCGCGACCCGTTGTTCCCGCACGAAGTCGAACAGCGCCGCTTCGCCCTGCAGATGCGGCTATTGAAGCGCTGGGCGAACGTTTTGCCGCTGACGCAGGCACTGGGGCAATTGCGCAACGCCAGCTTGCCCGCACGCGCGGCCTGCATTACCTTCGACGACGGCTATGCCGACAATATTGAACAGGCGTTGCCGGTGTTGCGTTCGCTTGCATTGCCGGCCACCTTCTTTATCACTACCGGTTACCTCGATGGCACGACGATGTGGAACGACCGCGCGATCGCGATGGTGCGCGAGGCCAGCGGACCGAGCCTGGATCTGTCCGCAGTCGGACTTGGCCAGCAGGCGATCCACACCATGGCACAGCGGCGCAGTGCCATTGAGATGCTGCTCACCGCGCTCAAATACATGCCGGACGGCGAGCGGACCCGCCGGGTCGACGCGCTGACGCCCCGCCTGCGCGGTCCAGCTGTGATGATGGACGCGGCGCAGGTGCGCATGCTCGCCGCGTCCGGCATGGAGATTGGTGCGCACACGGTCAGCCACCCTATCCTGAACCGGCTCGAGCCGGCCGCGGCGCGCCGTGAAATCGGCGAAGGCAAGCACGCGCTCGAGCGTATCACAGGAGCGCCGATCACGCTGTTTGCCTATCCGAACGGCAAGCCCGAGCAGGACTTCAGCGCCCTGCACGTGGCGATGGTGCGCGAAGCGGGCTTTCTGGGCGCCGTGACAACGACCGCGCAAGTGGCCCATCCGGCCTGCGACCCATTTCAGTTGCCCCGCTTTACGCCCTGGGAACCAGACCGCGCGCGCTTTGCGCTGCGCCTGGCACAATCGCACTTTAGCTGTTTGCCTTGAAGCCGAGCAGCATCGTGTATGGGGTAGCCACATGCGCGCAAAAGCGCAGCGGCGCCAGCGCGCGGATCAGTTTGACCGCAAGGCCGACGCACCGACCGTGTTCGCTCAAATTTATCAGGTCGAAGCGATCGAGGCAGCGCATCTGCTGACGTGCCAGGTGGGAGCGCAGCCCGTAATAGGTAAACCAGTTCACGGCCGGATACGTCGCGTGTCCGGCCAGATCCGGGCGCGTCGTCAAGGCAAGGTGCTCGTAATGGCGCTTGAGCGGCCCTGGATACCAGGAATAGAAGGGCAAGGTGAACTCCTCCTGGATTGGACAGAGCTTGTTGCTGGTGCTCAGGTAGAGCGCGCCGCCCGGACGCAGGATGCGTACAAACTCGCTAAGGCACGCCTGCCAGTTGGCCACATGTTCGAGCAATTCAGGCGCGATGCACAGGTCGATCGACTGATCGGCCCAGGGCAGCGCCGTCGCTGAGGCCACCTCGAAGGAGATCTCCAACGCGTCGTCGTGCGCGCGTGAGCGGGCCAGCGCGATCAGCGCAGCGTTGATATCGGCGCCGACCACCCGGTGCCCGCGCGCCGCCCACAGGCGCGCCTGGGTGCCCGCCCCGCACCCGACGTCGGCCACGTCGAGCGCGGCTCCAGGCCGGTCGATCAGGCGCAACAGCGTTGCCTGAATGGTCGCGAAGCGTTGCCAGGTGCTGTCGCCGCGGCTTTGCTCCTCGTAGTAGCGGTAAAAATCCTGATGGCTGTCGGTATTCCAGCCCTGCTCGCTATCGGACGGGTTGACGCTCATGCGCGCTCCTCATGGGTGGGGCGGCCAGCGGCGCCGGCGCAGCGTGTTGCAAGAACCATTGCTCGAGCATCATCAGCACCCACACCATGGTGCCGTGATAGGCCGGATGGTCGGCCAGATGGTGGTTCAACAGGGTATCGATGAACTCGGCGCGCACGATGCGACGCCGTTTCAGGTCCGACAGGCTGTCGTAAGCGAGTTGGCGCAATCCTGCATGACAATGCAGCCACAGCCCAAACGGCAGACCAAAACCGTGCTTCTTCTTGCGCAAGATGGCTTTGGGCAGGGTGCCGCGCAGCGCCTGCTTGAAAAAAAACCGCAACTGGGTCCCGTTCAGCTTGTGCCCGGGCGGCAAGCGGCTTGCAAACGCCACCATCGCGTCATCCAAAAAGGGAAACGCCACTTCCAAGCCGGCCAGCTCGCAGGCCTTGCTCACCTTCGGCAGGTCGTTGTCAGCCAGCGTGAACTTCATGTCGAGCGCCAGCAATTGATTAATTTGGCTGTGCCCCTGCGTGTCCCAATACGCTGCGCACAGGCTGGCCAATGGCGCGGCGCCGTCGCAACTGGCCAGAAACCCGGCATCGAGCACATTTGCGCTGCCGTAGTGCTGCAACAGATTGTAGCTCTCCAAGCGCGCCGGCAAGGGTATCAGCGCCTGCCGGACATAGCTGCGTGCCTTGTCGAGCAGCGCCGCATGGCGAGCCGGCGCGCAGCGGAACAACAACGGCTCGATCAGTTTCTGGCGCAGCGACGCAGGAATCGTCTCGTAGCGGCTGAACACGGCTTGGCGCGCATAGCGCTCATTGCCGCCAAATAGTTCGTCGCCGCCGTCGCCGCCAAGCATGCGGGTGACGCCGTCCGCGCCCGCCAGCTGCGCGCAGTAGTAGGCGGGAACGGCCGAGGCGTTGCCGAAAGGCTGATCGAACACGGCGGCGATCTGCGGCACTGCGCGCACCACGTCGTCGGGCGTTACGTACAGTTCGTGGTGGACGGTGTTGAAGTGACGTGCGGCCAGCCGCGCGTACGCCATCTCGTCGTAGCCAGGCGCATCGAAGCCGATCGAGTAGCTGCGCGTGGGCTGTCCGGTGACCGATTCGAGCAGACCGGCCAAGGTCGAGCTGTCGGTGCCGCCGCTAAGGAAGGCGCCGATCCGATGCGCACCCGAGGCCTGCCTGAGGGCGCTGCGTAGCAGCGTCAGCATGCTGTCCTTCAGGTCGGCAAAGGGCCGCGGCTCGCGCTCCGCGAACGCGATCTGCCAGTATTTTCCCTGTTGCGCGCGCACGCCACGCAGATGCAAGAATGCCCCCGGCAGCAAGCGCTGTTGGCCGAGGTAGATCGAACCGGGGCTGGGCACGACATGAAAATACAGGTAGTCGTAGATGGCCTGGGGCGCGATTTGGCCTGAGCAGCCAGGGTGGCGCGCCAGCGCAGAGGCCGACGAGGCGAACAGCAGGTCGGCGCCGCGTTGCTCGAAACAGATCGGATGGATCGCGCTGCGATCGACCGCCAGCAAGGCCTGATCTTGGCCTTCATCGAGGATGGCCAACGCAAATGGCCCCGACAAGGCGGCACAGGCCATCGCACCGCGGCTGCGCCAAAGCCGCGCCAGCTCAGGCAATCCGGGCGAGCAAGCGCCCCACACTGCGATCAACAACTGTTCCTCACGATATAGATGGGTGCAGGCGGGGCTGGCGGCAATCGCGACGGCGCCGGCGGGCGACACTGCGCTGCTGATCGGGCTGGTGTCGAAGTGTGCCAGCGGCAGCGCCATCTGTTCGATCTCGGCCGGCTGCGCCGCACGCGAAAACCAGCCGCACAAGCCGCTCACACCAGCACCTCGAGGGGGGGCGGATGGCCCAGGAAGGCAAGCGGACTGGCCGTCAGTCCATAGGCGCCGGACTGAAACACCACCACCAGATCGCCCGGCTCTGCGCGCGCCATTTCCATCTGATCAGCCAGCAGGTCGAGGGGGGTGCATAGCGGACCGGTGACACTGACCGTCTCGCGCGGCGCACCAAACATCCGGTTGCCAATTGCCACAGGATAGTTCTTGCGGATTACTTGTCCAAAGTTGCCGGACGCGGCCAGATGCTGGTGCAGGCCGCCGTCGGTAATCAGGAACACCTGGTCCCGCGATAGCTTGCGTTCCTGCACGCGGCACACGTAGATGCCCGCCTCGGCCACCAGGTAGCGCCCAAGCTCGAGTGCCAAGCGAGTGGCCGGCGAAGCGCGCGCGAGCTGCTCGCACAGCGTACCGAGCGCATCACCAAGCGGAACAAGGTCGAGCGGCACCTCGCCGGCAAAGTAGGGCACGCCGAACCCGCCGCCAAGATTAAGCTTATGCAGCGGCCCCGGCGCGTACTGCGCCAGGCGTAGCGCCAACTCGACGCTGCGCTGCCAGCTAGCCGCGATCGCCTGCCCGTTCAGGTTCTGCGATCCGCAAAAAATGTGAAAGCCCTGCATCGCCAGCCCAAGCTGTCCGGCTCGGCGCAGCATCGGCGGTACCCGCTCGGCATCGACGCCGAATGGGCGCGCACCGCCGCCCATCTTCATACCCGAGTGTTTGAGCTCAAAGTCTGGATTGATGCGGATGGCCACCTGCGGACATAGTCCGAGCCGTTCGCCGACCAAAGCGATGCGCTCCATCTCGGCGTCGGACTCCAGGTGCACCAATACCCCGGCCGCTACCGCGCAACGTAGTTCGGCGTCGTTCTTGGCGGGGCCGGCAAAGCTGATGTGCGCCGGCGCCATCGCGCTGTCGAGCGCGACTTTGAGCTCACCGCCGGAGGCCACGTCAAGGCCGTCCACCAGGCCGGCTATCCAGCCCACCAGCGCGGGCATCGGATTGGCCTTCATCGCGTAATGCAAACCCACCCCTTCGGGCAACGCAAAGCGCAAGGCCGCCACCCGCGCGCTAATCGCTTGGCGCTCGTAAGCATAGAACGGCGTGCGCCCTACCCGTTCACTGAGCCGCGCCAAGCTTAGCCCTCCCACCACCAGGCTATCGTCCTGCACGGCAAAGGCGCGCGCCGGCCAGTGTTGCAGGGTATTCATGCGGGCAAATCCGCGAACAGGTGCGCCAGTTGCTCGGCCAGCAGACGGCGATCGATTTTGCCGTTCGGGTTGCGCGGTAAGGCCTCGCTGCGCACCTCCGCCCAGGCCGGTTGCATATAGCCGGGCAAATCAGCCCGGCAGGCCGCCAGCAAGGCGGCGCCGTCCAACGCGCCCGCGTCGCGCACGGTGACCACGACGACGATCGCCTGTCCCAACGAGGGATGCGGCAGGCCCAGCGCGGCCACTTCGAGCACCAAGCCGGTGGCATTGATGACTTGCTCGACTTCGGTTGGACTGACCCGGTAGCCGGACGTCTTGATCATATCGTCGCTGCGCCCGACATAGTACAGATAGCCCTCGGCGTCGCTGCGCACCGTGTCGCCCGACCACACCGCGATCTCGGGCAGGGGTAAACCCTCGGCAGCGGGCAATGGTCGAAAGCGCTGTGCGGTGCGCTGCGGGTCGTTCCAGTAGCCAAGCGACACCAATGCGCCGCGATGCACCAGTTCACCTGGCTCCTCGGGGGCGCAGCGGCTGCCGTCAGGGCGCAGTACCATCACTTCGGCGTTAGGAATCGCCTTGCCGATCGAATCGGGGCGCACATCGAGCTGGTCCGGTGCCAGGTAGGTCGAACGGAACGCCTCAGTCAGGCCATACATCAGGTACACACCGGTGTTCGGCAAGGCCCCACGCAAGGCGTCGACCGTGCTGCGCATCATCACCCCGCCGGAACTGGTAATGTAGCGCAGCGTCGGCACGGCCGGCCAGCGCTGCTGCGACAGCTGGATCCACAGCGGCGGCACGGCAGCCAAGCCGGTCACTTGCTCCTGCTCGACGGCGTCGATGATATCGCGCGGCAGCAGGTAGTTCAGCAGAACAGTGCTGGCGCCGCTGGCAAACGCCGTGGTCAATTGGCTCAGGCCGTAATCAAAACTCAACGGCAGGACCGCCAGCAGCCGGTCTTGCGGCGTATTTTTCAGGTAACGCATGACGCTGTCGGCGCCGACCGCCAGATTGCGATGCGACAATACCACGCCCTTGGGCTGGCCGGTACTGCCCGATGTGTACAGGATGGCGGCAACGTCGGTGTCGATACGCCGGTGCGGCGTGCAGGCCTGGGCACGCAGCAGGCTGGCGTTCCAGTCCTGCAACACCACGCCAGGCAACCGAGGCAGCGGCGCGCGCGCGCCCACCACCAGCACGCTGCGCAATGCACCGCAGTGCGTCAGCGCGTCACTCAGACCGAGCAGCCGTTCGTGCGAGGTGACCAGCACGCGCGCACCACAATCGGCCAGAATGTGCGCTACCTGCGCCGGCTTTAGCAGCGGGTTGAGCGGTACAAAGACGCAACCGGCTGCGGCCGCGCCGAACATCGCGAACACGGTTTCCTCGCGTTTCTCGAGAAATACCGCAACCCGTTCGCCCGCTCCCAGATCCAGTTCCAACAATGCGCGCGCGCTCGCATCGACCAGTTCGCCCAGACTGGCGTAGTTCAAGCCTACACCCTGATAGCGCAGGGCTGGCGCGGCGGGCGTGCGCCTGGCCGACTGAAACAGCAAGTCGTGGATTAGCTGGGACATGGCGTAACGGTGGTGAACATCGAAGCCCTATGATTGGGAAAAACCGCCGGCACCTCATTGATATTGCGCAAGCTTTACCTATGGAGCAGGCGCTTGTGCGGTCGCAAAGCGAGCGCCGTCGAGCGGTGTCTAATGGACTGCGTCTGCTCCATCAAAGTCGATCATGCGAAGCCGCGTCCGTGCCACCTTGCATCAGCTGGGCTGGGTCTGCACCAGCCTGTACGCCCTCGCCAGGCTGCTGGCCACGCTCAGCGGCGGGCGCTGCGATCTGTTCCTGTACCGCTTGGTGGCCCAGCCGGTCACCGGCGCATCCTTGTGTGGCGGACGCGGCAAGGCAATCACCGTGCGGCAAGCCGCCGAACTGGACGCCCTGCCGGCAGGATTTCCACGTCGCGCGGAGGTGCTGGTGCAGCGCTACCGGGACGGCGCCGAATGTCTGGTCGCCACCCGCGCGGGCGAATTGCTGGGTTTCTTGTGGCTGACACGCCGCGCGTACCACGAGGACGAGGTGCGTGCCCTGTTTACGCTCACATCGGAGGCACTGGTGTGGGACTTTGACCTTGACATCATGCCGCAACACCGCATCGGACTCGGTTTCGCCCGCCTTTGGGACGAGGCCAACACCGTGCTGCGCGCGCGCGGGGTGCGCTGGTCGTGTAGCCGGATCTCCGCCTTCAACCGGTCTTCGCTGGGCGCGCACGCGCGCCTGGGCACGCGTCATCTGGGCAGCGCCGCCTTCCTGTGCCTGGGCCGCTGGCAGTGGATGCTGGCCACGTGCGCGCCCTACTTTCACCTGTCGCGCCACGCCGGCGCGATTCCCCAATTCCACCTCGCACTGGAGCCGTCATGCAAGCCATCGATCGTGTCAAACTGATTCTCTCAGAAACGCTGGGTGTGCCCGATTCGCGTCTGCAGGCCGACGTCGCGCTACTGGGCAGCGTGCCAGAACTGGATTCGATGGCGGTGATCGGCGTGATCAGCGCGCTCGAGCAGCAATTCGGCATCGACATCGATGACGACGAGATCAGCGCCAGGCACTTTGCCACACTAGGCAGCCTGACAGCCTTCGTCCAATCCAAGCTGGCGCAATGAAACCGCAGCAGCCACAGCCAGCGCTGCCGTTCTTTCTCGACTGTGCCGCAGGGCAGCGCTTTTGCCTGTTCCATCGGCCCCAGCCGGACCGCCCCGCGCGCGGCGCTATCCTGTACGTGCATCCGTTTGCCGAGGAGCTCAACACCACCCGGCGCATGGCGGCATTGCAAGCGCGCGCCTTCGCGGCGCTTGGCTATGGCGTGCTGCAGATCGACTTGTACGGTTGCGGTGACAGCAGCGGCGAGTTCGCCGACGCGCGCTGGCCCATCTGGCTGGCCGACCTGGCCACCGCCAGCCGATGGCTGATGCAACACGTGGACGGCCCGTTGCAGCTGTGGGGCGTGCGTCTGGGCGGCCTGCTCGCACTCGATTTCGCCCGCGCCGCGCCGCAGCCGGTTGACGGCATCATCCTGTGGCATCCCTACCTGAGCGGCGCGACCTGCATCAACCAGTTCCTGCGCATGCACATGGCTGCGCAACTACACGACGAGCTGCAGCCATTGCGCGGCAGCGCCGCACTGCGCGCGCAACTGGCTGACGAGCGCGCCGTCGAGGTAGCCGGCTACACGCTGGCGCCGGCGCTGGTGCGCGAGATCGACGCGCAGCAAGCGGCCCGGGTCGCACTGCCGGCCTGCCGCATCGACTGGTTCGCCAACCCGGCCCCGGCGGCCAGCAAACTCGGCGCCGCCGTGCTGCAGTTGCAGACGAGCTGGCGCGCGACAGGGGTCAGCGCGCGCCTGCATACGGTCAACGGCCGGGCTTTCTGGGCCGGCGCTGAAGTGGGCGAATGCCCGGCAATGCTGGCATCGTGCGCAGGGGTGTTCCGATGAACGTCGTCGAGCAAGCTATCGCGTTTCGATGCGACGCTGCGCAACTGATCGGCGTCGTGAGCGTGCCGGATCAGCCCGGTCCGCGCGGCATGCTGATCGTCACCGGCGGCCCGCAATACCGGGTCGGCAGCCATCGTCAGTTCGCGCTGCTGGCACGCGACTTGGCCGCCAAGGGTGTGCCGGTCCTGCGCTTTGACTATCGGGGCATGGGCGACAGCGAGGGCAGCACGCGCAGTTACGACAGCATTGATGCCGATATCGCCAGCGCCATCGAGGCCTTCCTCGCGCACAGTCCAAGCGTACGCGAACTGGCTATCTGGGGTTTGTGCGACGGTGCCAGCGCAGCCATTTTCTATGCGCAGCACGATCAACGCGTGCGCGCGCTGGTGCTGTGCAACCCCTGGGCCCGCACCGACCAGAGCGCCGCGCGCGCCACGTTGAAACACTATTATCTGCAGCGCTTGCTGGCACCCGACTTCTGGCGAAAACTGTTGCGCGGTGCAGTCCGGCCAACCGGCACCATGCGCGAACTACTCGGCCAGGTGCGCCGCCTGCGCCCCGACGCCGATGGCACCGGCGCGACCAAGGCCAGTCTGCCCCAGCAGCTATTCGATGGTCTGAGCGGCTTCAACGGACGGGTCTTCGTCATATTAAGTGGCAACGACCTGATCGCGCGCCAATTCGCCGACCTGATCAACAGCAGCGCTGCGTGGCGCAAGCTGGCAGGCGCATTCAACATTAGTCATCTGGCCGAGGCAAATCACACGTTCGCGCGTGAGCAGTGGCGTGCCGAAGTGAGCCGCCTGACCGCCGGATGGATCAACGCATGGTAGAGCGCGTACTGATGATCGCCTTCCACTATCCGCCGATGCGTGGCAGCAGCGGGATCCAGCGCACGCTGGGCTTCGCCCATCACCTGCCGCGCTTCGGCTGGGAAGCGCAGGTGCTGAGCGCCCACCCGCGCGCCTATCCGCAGGTGAGCCCCGACGAACCGGACGGAGCGGTCGATGTCGAACGCTGCTTCGCCTTGGACACCGGCCGCCAACTGGCACTGAAGGGCCGCTATCCGGCACTGCTGGCGCTGCCGGACCGCTGGATCGGATGGTGGTTGGGCGCGGTGCCGGCCGGGCTGCGCTTAATCCGCCGCGTACGCCCCAGCATCATCTGGTCGACCTATCCGATCGCCACCGCCCACCTGATTGCCCTGACCTTGCACCGTCTGAGCGGCATTCCGTGGGTGGCCGACATGCGCGATCCGATGCTCGACGGCGACTATCCGCCCGATCCGCGCACCCGCAAGGCCTACCAGGCGATCGAGGCGGCCAGTGTGACGCGCTGCGCCAGCGTGGTGTGCACCACCGCCGGTGCCCGCGCCATATACCGGGCGCGCTACCCGCAGCTACCCGCACAGCGCTTCGACCTGATCGAAAACGCGTTCGATGAGGCCGATTTCACCGCGCTGGCGCCGACGCCGCGCGACGACACGCGCGTTACCTTGCTGCACAGCGGCTTGATCTACCCGTCCGAGCGCGACCCGCGCGCCCTGTTCGGAGCGCTTGCCGCGCTCCAGGCCAGGGGCCAGATTGACCCGGGACGGCTGCGCATTATTCTGCGCGCCAGCGGTGACGATGGCAACCTGCGCGGCCTGATCGCCCGTTTCGGCATCGGCGCACTGGTCGAACTGGCCCCTCCCCTGCCATATCGCGCGGCGCTGGCCGAGATGCTGTCGGTGGACGGCTTGCTGCTGCTGCAGGCGGCCAACTGCAATGCCCAGATCCCAGCCAAGCTGTACGAATACCTGCGCGCGCGCCGGCCCATCCTGGCGTTGACCGATCCGGCTGGGGACAGTGCGGCCTGCCTGCGCGCCTGCGGGATCGATACCATCGCGCCGCTCGATTGCCAGGACGCCATCAGCGCCGCCTTGCGCGACTTTCTCGCGCTGCTGGACCGCGCTGCAGCGCCGCTGGCCTCGCCAAGCTGTATCGCCACCCACACGCGCGCGGCGCGCAGCGCGCAACTGGCCACCCTGTTTAACCACATCCGGGAGTCCCGATGATCAGCGCCCTGCTATTTGCCAGCGCCCTCGCCAGCGCCGAGTGCCCGCCCGTCCAATCGCTCGAGACGGGCGGCGACTATACCAATCCGGCCGACCGCCAGGCCCTGTCGGTGGTGGAAAACTTTCACTTCACGACGCCCGTCGAAACGCTGGCGCACGGCATCTCCGATTCGCTGGGCAGCGACATCGGTTACACGCTCGAGCATTTCCCCAACCACCACCGGGCGCTGGCGGCGCTGGCCAAGTTGGCGCTGCGCGAAAAAAGCGCCCACCCGCAGGGCGCGCGCTACTCGGTCGAGTGCTATTTCGTGCGCGCAATCGGATATCGCAGTGCTGACCCGACGGTGCGCAGCATCTATGGCATCTATCTGCTGGCGCTCAATCACGACGATGAAGCGCTCGAGCAGATGCGCGAAGCGTGCCGACTCGAACCTGGCAACGCCAGCGCCCATTACAATCTGGGCCTGCTGCTGTTCAAGCACAAGGATTACCGCGCCGCGCGCGAACACGCCAAAAGCGCCTACGCGCTCGGCTTTCCGCTGCCGGGGCTGAAAAACAAACTGGTCGAGGCACATGCATGGAACGAGGCTCCTGACTAAATCATTTGATCCCGTGGTGGTTCATCAGGTCGTACAGCGTGGGACGGCTCACGCCCAGCAGTTCGGCCGCCTTGACGATGTTGCCGTTGGCGCGCGCCAGCGCCGTCACCATTGCCTGATACTCGGCCGCGTCGCGTACTTCGCGCAGCTTGATCGAGGCCTCCGCGACGCCGCCCGGCAAGCCCAGATCGTCGCACACGATCTGCGGCCCCTCGGCCATGATCACGGCCCGCTTGATGCAGTTTTCCATCTCGCGCACATTGCCCGGCCAGCCATACTGCTCGATCGCCGCCAGCGCTTCCGGCGCGAAGGCAGGCGCGGCGCGGCCCTCACTGTGCGAAAAGCGATGCTTGAAGTGATGCGCCAGCAGCACGGCGTCGCCGATACGCTGACGCAGCGGCGGGATGCTCAGCACAATTTCGCTGAGACGGTAGTACAGGTCCTCGCGGAAGCGCCCGGCCTGCACCAGCGCCTTCAGGTCCTGATGGGTGGCGCACACAATACGCACGTCGATCGCTATTTCGACCCGCCCGCCGATCCGTTCGATGACGCGTTCTTGCAGGAAACGCAGTAGTTTCGCTTGCAAGGCCAGCGCCATGTCGCCCACTTCGTCAAGAAAGAAGGTGCCGCCGTGCGCCGTCTCGATCTTGCCCAGCGTTTGCTGGCCGGCTCCCGTGAAGGCGCCCTTTTCGTGCCCGAACAACTCGCTCTCCAGCAGGTGTTCGGGAATCGCCGCGCAGTTAATCGCCACGAAGCGGTGTTCCTGGCGTCCGCTCAGCTGGTGCAGCGCCCGCGCAATGCGCTCC
>JBBQZO010000051.1:0-29721 GCA_038207625.1 Burkholderiales bacterium
GCATCGACGATAGAACGCATGAGCGCGCACTTCGCGCGCCTGTTGGAGGCGGTCGTGGCCGATCCGTCGCAGCGCATCGGCGCACTGCCGATGCTGTCGGAGAGCGAGCGTACCCAGTTGCTGGACGGCTGGAACGACACCCACGCCAGCTATCCGGATGCGCACACGATCGGTGCGCTGTTCGAACAGCAGGTGCAGCGCACGCCCGAGGCGATCGCCTTGCGCTTCGAACAGAGTCGCTTCAGCTATGCGCAGTTAAACGCGCTGGCCAACCAGATGGCGCGCCAGTTGCGCGTACTGGGCGCCGGACCAGAAACGCTGGTGGGGATCTGCCTGGAACGCGGGCCGGACATGCTGATCGCGGTGCTGGCGACGCTGAAGGCCGGGGCTGCCTATCTGCCGCTCGACCCTGACTATCCGGCCGCGCGGCTGGCCTTCATGCTCGACGACGCCCGCCCGGGCATCATCGTCACCGCGCAAGCCTTGCTGGCCCGCTTGCCGGCGCATCAGGCGCACGCACTGTGCGTTGATAGCGCGCGCACCGCGCTCGCCATGCATGCCAAGGGCAATCTGCCAGCACGCGCCATGCCGGCCAATCTGGCGTATGTGATCTATACATCCGGCTCAAGCGGCCAGCCGAAAGGGGTGATGCTGCGCCACCAGGGGCTGTGCAATCTGGTGCGCAGCCGCGCGCTGGCCGCGGCGTCGGGGCCACGCCGGCGTACCTTGCAGTTCGCCTCGCTCAACTTCGATGCGTCGACCTACGAGATGTTCATCACGCTCACGTCGGGTGGCATGCTGTGCATGGCGCACCGCGACCGTCTGATGCCGGGACCTGAACTGGCCAATACCTTGATCGAGCTCGATATCAACAGCGCGCTATTGCCGCCGGTCGCGCTGGCCGCCTTGTCGGCCGCGGATCTGAGCCGCTTCGAAGTATTGATTGCGGGTGGCGAAGCCTGCAGCGAGGCGCTGGTGCGCAAGTTTGGCGGCCAGCTGCAGATGCTCAATGCCTACGGGCCGACCGAGGTGACGGTGGTGGGCACGGTGTACGAATGCACGCCGAGCGACGAGGGTGCGCCGCCGATCGGCCGGCCGCTGTCGAACACCAGGATCTACCTGCTCGATGCGCGCCAGGAGCTGGTGCCACCGGGCGCCGTCGGTGAGGTGTATATCGGCGCAGCAGGGCTGGCGCGCGGTTACCTGAATCGGCCGGATCTGACGGCCGAGCGTTTCGTGCCCGACCCGTTCGGGCACGAAGCCGGCGCACGACTGTATCGCACGGGCGACCTGGCGCGCTACCGGACCGACGGCAACATTGACTACGTGGGACGGGCCGACAACCAGGTCAAGCTGCGCGGCTTTCGCATCGAACTCGGTGAAATCGAGCAAACGCTGCTCGGTTTGCCGGAGCTGGCCGAGGCGGTCGTATTGGCGCGCAGCGACGTCGGCGCCGGACCCTGCCTGGTCGCCTACGCGGTGCTTGTGCCTGGCAGCGGCGCCGACCCCGCCAGCGTGCGCGCCGCCTTGCGCAGCCGTCTGCCCGAGCACATGGTGCCATCGCATATCGTGCTGCTCGAGCGTCTGCCGTTGACGGCCAACGGCAAGGTCGACCGCAAAGCCTTGCCCGTGCCGGATCGCCTTGGCCGCGATGAGGCGTATGTCGCGCCAGGTACCGCGACCGAGCGGCAACTGGCAGCCATCTGGGCCGACCTGCTCGGTCTGGAGCGGGTTGGCATCGACGACAATTTCTTTGAAATCGGCGGTCACTCGCTGATCGCGACCCAGGTGATCAGCCGCGTGCGCGCGCAGTGCCATTGCGCGCTGAGCGTGCGCAGCTTGTTTGAGGCGCCCACGGTGCGCCAGCTTGGCCTGCGCGTGCAGGAGAGCGAACAGCAGCACGCCGCCAGCACCTTGCTCGCTGTGCCGCGCGGCGCCAGCTTCCCGCTGTCCTACGCCCAGCAGCGCTTGTGGTTCATGCAGGAGATGAACGGCGCCGGTGCGACCTACAACATGCCGGTTGCGCTGCGCATCACGGGAGCGCTCGAAGTCGGTCCGCTGGAGCAGGCGCTGCAGGCGATCATCGAGCGCCACGAGATCTTGCGCACCAGCTTTGTGCAAGAAGGCGGCGAGCCGCGCATGCACATCACGCATGCGCTGACGCTGACGCTCACTGTGCGCGAGGCCAGTGAGGACGAGCTGAGCGAACTGGCACGGCGCCACGCCGGCCACGTCTTTGACCTTGCCAGCGCACCCTTGCTGAAGGTCGATTTGCTGCGCCTTGGCCCGCAAACCCATGTACTGCTGCTCAATATCCACCACATCATCTCGGATGGCTGGTCGATGGGCATCCTGGTCGAGGAATGGATGCAGCTGTACGCAGCGTTTTGCCAGGCCATGCCGTCGCCGTATGCGCCGCTGGCGTTGCAATACGCCGACTACGCCAACTGGCAGCGCGAGCAATTGCAGGGCGCGCGCCTGGAACGCCAGTTGGACTATTGGACGACCCAGCTGGCCGGCGCGCCCGAGATGCTCAACTTGCCGACCGACCGTCCGCGTCCTCCACTGCAGCGCTTCGAGGGCGGCAGCGTCAACTGCACGCTCGACCTTGCGCTGAGCGCGCAAGTGCGCGAGCTCAATCAGGCCAACGGCGTGAGCATGTTCATGACGCTGGTGTCGGTGTTTGCCTTGCTGCTGTCGCGCTATAGCGGCGAAACGGAAGTGATGATCGGTGCGCCGTGCTCGAACCGCAGCGAACGCGCGCTGGAAGAGCTGATCGGTCTGTTCCTCGGTAACCTGGTGCTGCGCGCCGATTTGGACGGCAAACCGGACTTCCTGACCTTGCTGGGGCGGGTGCGCCAGTGCGCGCTCGATGCGTATGCCAACAGCGAGGTGCCGTTCGAACGGATTGTCGAGGCCTTGCCGTTGCGGCGCGACCTGAGCCGCAATCCGCTGTTCCAGGTGTACTTCAATATGGTCAACCTGCCCAAGCGGCGCGACCAACTGGCCGGCCTGACGCTCGAAGGCCTCGACGGCGTCGAGTTCGACTCCAAATTCGACCTGACGCTGTATGCGCAGGAACGTGACGACGGACTGGCGCTGCACCTGTCCTACAACAGCAGCCTGTTCGACGCGGCGCGCATGCAAGAGCTGCTGGCGCAATACTGCCTGCTGCTGCGCCAGATCGTCGCGCAGCCCGCGCGCTGCATCGATGACTACGTGCTGCTGACGGACGCCGCGCGCGCCGTGCTGCCCGATCCTGCACTGGCGCTTGACGCCAGCTGGCACGGCGCGGTCACCGAGCATTTCGAGGCCCAGGTGCAGCGCCGACCGGATGCGCCGGCGATCATCTCGCACGAATGCAGCTGGAGCTACCGCGAACTGCACGCGCACAGCGAGCGCATCGCCTGCTACCTGCAGGCGCACGGCGTGGGGCGTGGCGACATCGTGGCCATCTGCGCGGCGCGTAACGCGAGCGTCGTCGCCGCCGTGATGGGCGTGCTCAAAGCGGGCGCCGCGTTCATGATGCAGGACCCGGCCTATCCGACCGAGCACCTGGCGGCCTGCCTGGAGGCGGCCGCGCCGGCGGCCTGGCTGCAGGTGGCGCGCAGCACTGACGACGCGCAACGGGCCGCAGTGCTGAGCACCATTCCCGTCTACCTGGCGTTGGGCGAGCAGTGCGCCAGCACCGAACTCGATCGCTACGACGGTCAGCCCGCCATACCGGTGCTGCTCGGCGCCGACGACCTGGCCTTGATCGCCTTCACCTCCGGCTCGACGGGCAAACCCAAGGCGGTGGAGGGCCGGCACGGACCGCTGACGCACTTCCTGCCGTGGCTGTGCCAGAGTTTTGAGCTACACCAGAGCGACCGTTTCTCGATGTTGTCGGGGCTGGCCCACGATCCTTTGCAGCGCGACATGTTCACCAGCCTGTGCATCGGCGCGAGCCTGCACATTCCGCATCCGGACACGATACGACCGACGCTGCTGGGGCAATGGCTGGCCGGGCAGGGCGTGAGCGTGGTGCACCTGACGCCGGCGATGGCGCAGATCCTCGCGGACGTGCCCGATCAATTCCGCCTGGCCCAGTTGCGCCGGGTGTTCCTGGTGGGCGACATCCTGACCCGGCGCGACGTGCAGCGTCTGCAATACATCGCGCCGGACGTTGGCGTGATCAACTACTACGGCTCGACCGAAACCCAGCGTTCGGTCAGTTACTACGAGATCGCGCGCGAAACCCCGGCCCAGGCGCTGCGCGAAGTGATCCCGCTCGGGCGCGGCATCGCCGACGTCCAGCTGATCGTGCTTAACACGGCGGGCGGACAGGCCGGTATCGGCGAACATGGCGAAGTGTATGTGCGCAGCGCCCACATGGCGCGCGGCTACCGGGGCGATGCGCAGCTAAGCGCGCAGCGCTTCCTGGTCAACCCGTTCGGCACCGATGCCCAAGATCGCCTGTATCGCACCGGCGACCTGGGGCGCTATCTGCCAAACGGCATGGTCGAATGCCTCGGTCGGGCCGACACCCAGGTCAAACTGCGCGGCTTTCGCATCGAGCTGGGCCACATCGAGTCGCTGCTGGGGCAGCACGAGGCTGTGCGCGAGGCGATCGTGGTGATCCGCGCCGACGGCGGCGACAAGCAACTGGTTGCCTACGTGCTGGCCCATCAGCGCGCGCCGCAGGCGGGTGAACTGCGCCGCTATCTGGCCGCCAAGCTGCCCGACTACATGCTGCCAAACAGTTTTGTGTTTCTCGACAGCCTGCCGCTCACGCCAAATGGCAAGGTCAACCGCGCGGCGCTGCCGGCGCCAGACGGCCCCGCCAGCAGCGCCGCCTACGTCGTCGCACGCACCGAGACCGAGCAACAGCTGGTCGACATCTGGCAGCAGGTGCTGGATGTGGCGCGGGTGGGTGTGTTCGATAACTTCTTCGAACTGGGCGGGCACTCGCTGCTGGCCATCAAGCTCGTCGCCCAGATCGAGCGCGTTTGCGGCATGCGCCTGCCGGTGTCGCAAGTGTTTACGTCGCCGAGCGTGGCCAGCCTGGCGGCGCTGATCGCCTCGGGCGACGCCGCGCGCAAGCTGGCCGTGCCGATGCGCAGCGGCGGCACGGGCGCGCCGGTGTTCCTGATTCATCCGGGCAGCGGCGAAGTGTTTGGCTACAGTGCGCTGGTGGCGGCGCTCGATGCGGCGCATCCGGTGTATGCGCTGCAGTCGGCGCACGCGGCCGGTCTGACCATCGAGCCGTACAACCTGGCCACGGTGTGCGCCGCATACAGCGCGGAAATCACCGCCTTGCATCCGGTGGGCGAGATCTATCTGGCCGGCTGGTCGCTGGGCGGCACGCTGGCGCTGGAAATTGCGCGCTTGCTGGAAGGCGCCGGCCGGCGCGTCGCGTGGGTCGCTTTGCTGGACACGACCTACCGGCGCGGCAGCGTGATCGCGCACGCGACATTGCAGGACTACATCGCCAGCTATCTCGAATTTTCTGCGCAGGAGATGGCCACCGAGTATGGCGCGCAGGGCGCCGCCCTGTTCGAGCGGGTACGTGAGTTTGTGCGCGAGGTCGGTGTCGAGCGTTTCGCGGCCATGCTGGCCGAGCAGGATGCGGCGCTCGAGCGTGAGCTCGGTTTCGAACGCAAGATCCAGCACATGCTGCTGCGCGACTTCGCCACCACCTGCAGCAACGTGCAGCTCGCCAGTGGCTTTACGCCGGCCGTGCTGGCCGCGCCTATCCTCAGCTTCTGGGCGGCCCAGACGGTGCGCGACGGTGTCGACGTGACGGCGTGGCGCGAATTTACCCATGCCAGCGCCGAGAGCGGCGACTGGACGTTTGGCGGACACCATCGCAATTTCGCGTATGGCGACAATGCGCAGGCAATTGCCGGCGTGCTCAACGCCAGATTGGCGCCGGCGCGCTGCGACGAAGGCGTGCCATGACGGGCGCATCAGCGGCGCGCGCACGCTGCGCGCCGGCACTCCCTTATCAACGTTTTTATTGGACTCAGACTGGAACACCCGCATGAACCTCATTCACTATCTGTTTCGCGAATCATGGAAGATGCTGCTGCTGGCGGCGATCAGCAGCATCATCGGCGGCGTCAGTGGCGCCGCGCTGGTGGCGATCATCGCCAAGGCGCTGGCCGGCACCGCGTCGCACACCACGCTGGCGATCGCTTTTTTCGGCACCTGCCTGACGTACATGGTGTTCATGTCGGTGTCGCAGATCACGCTGCTGCGCCTGACCCAGTCCGGCATCCTGCGCCTGCGCGTGGCGATGAGCTACAAGTTGCTGGCCACGCCCTACGTCAAACTGCAGGCGCTGGGCAAGCACGGCTTGCTGGTGATCCTCACGCGCGACATCAATGTATTCGTCGACTCTTTCCCCTTCCTGCCGATGGTGTTTTGTAACAGCATCGTGGTGCTGGCCTGCACCAGCTACATCGCCTGGCTGTCCTGGCAGATGTTGCTGGTGTTCGCGGTGATCATGGGCGTTGGGATGGTGGTGTTCTATCACCTGCAGCAAGGGCCGATCAAGCAGTTCGTCGAAGTGCGCCGCCAGGTGGAGAGCCTGTATCAGCATTTTCGCAACCTGATCGACGGCAGCAAGGAGCTGCAGCTCAACGCCGAGCGCGGCGACCTGTTCGTGGGCAAAGTCATCGAGCCCACCGCGCGCGAGTTCAGCAACATCTACGTCGAGAGCATGACCACCTACACCATGGTGGTCAATTCGGGCACGGGGATGTTTTACGTGTTGATCGGCACGCTGTTGTTTGTGATTCCCTCCTGGTATCCACAACGCGCCGAAGTGCTGACCACGGTCACACTGGTGGTGCTGTATCTGATTCGCCCGGTGATCGAATTGATGAACGCCTTGCCTGCGCTGCGTCAGGCCGGCAAGGCGCTTGAACAGATCGACAAGCTCGATGGCGACCTGGTGCCGCGCGAAACGCGTCGCCCGGAACATAGCCCGTTCGCGTGGGACAAGAAGCTGCACCTGGAGCTGCATGGCGTCACCCACGAATACCGCAGCGTGGCCGACGACCGCCATTTCACCGTCGGCCCGCTCGATCTGTCGCTGCGCGAAGGCGAAATTTTGTACGTGGTGGGCGGCAACGGCAGCGGCAAGACCTCGCTGGCGATGCTGCTGCTGGGACTGTATCAGCCCGAGCAGGGCACCATCTACCTGAACGGTGTGCCCGTGGGGGCCGACAACCTCGATGAATACCGGCGCCATTTCTCGGCCGTGTTCGCCGACTTCCACCTGTTCGAACAAATCCTCGGCAGCGACCAGCAAGCCCTGTGCGAGCGCGCCAGCCACTACATCAAGGCGCTCGACATGAGCCACAAGGTGAGCATCGCGGACGGCAAATTCTCGACCCTCGAGCTGTCGAGCGGGCAGCGCAAGCGGCTCGCGCTGGTGGCGTCCTACCTGGAAGACCGGCCGGTGTATCTGTTCGACGAATGGGCCGCCGACCAGGACCCCAAGTTCAAGCGCCTGTTTTATACTGAGTTGCTGCCCGAGCTGAAGGCGCTGGGCAAGACGGTGATTGTGATCACCCACGACGACGCCTATTTTGGCTACGCCGACCGCATCATCAAACTCGAAGACGGGCAACTGCAGGCGGTCAGCGAGTCGGCCGCAGCGGAAGCGCGCCCGTCGTTACATGCCATCTGAAGGAAGTCCATGAATACATCACCCTGGCTGCTGCGTGCGCCGCAAGCTGGGCGCAGATTGCGCCTGTATTGTTTTTCCTACGCGGGCGGCAGCGCGCACGCATACGCGTCGTGGCAGGCTGCGCTGGGCGCGGACATCGACGTGTGCGCGCTCCAGTTGCCCGGGCGCGGCATGCGCATGATGGAGCAGCCATACACCAGTCTGCCCAAGCTGGTCGACGCGCTGGGCCAGCTGCTGGCCCGCCAGGACCGCACGCCGTTCGCGTTTTTCGGCCACAGCCTGGGCGCCTTGCTCGCGTTCGAGCTGACCCGGTATTGCGCCCGTCATGGCCTGGCGATGCCCGAGCAGCTGATTGTCTCCGGCACCAGCGCGCCGCAGCACCGCGAACCGTCGCGTGGCCTGCACACCTTGCCTGACGAGGCCCTGATCGCGGAGCTGGAGTTATACAATGGCACACCGCCCGAGGTCTTGCAGCATCGCGAGCTGATGGAATTGCTGCTGCCGACGATACGTGGCGATTTCGCGCTGGCCGAGCAGTATGTGTATCGCCAGGCGCCCTTGCTGACGCTGCCGATCACCGTCTACGCGGGCCGCCGGGACCCGCGCGTGTCGCTCGAACAGGCCTCTGAGTGGCGCAAGGAGAGCAGCGGCGCCTGCCAGCTGCACTGGTTTGAAGGCGACCATTTCTTCATCAATTCCGAGCGCGACCTGGTGCTCGAGTGCGTCAGTGCGCAGCTGGCCAGCCCGCCCTTGCCCTATCCGCAGCGCAGCCAGGCGATCGGCCCGCCCGAACCGGTGGGCGAGTGCGCGCTGGCGGAAGGCGCACCAGCGCCATGCGTGCCCGAACCGGCATGTGGCGAGGCGCCGGCCGCGCCATCGATCGCCTGTACCGAAGCGGCCTAGCGCGGCGCACATGCATGATCACAGCTTGCAACGAGGACTCAGAGGGACTATGGATACACGTGTTCAACGGGCGCCGCAAAGCGCCATCGATAGTGCGCAGTTTCGCAAGGCAATGGGACAGTTTGCCACCGGCGTGACGGTCATTACCACCCGGCTGGCCGATGGCAGTTTTCGCGGCCTCACGGCCAGCTCCTTCAACTCGGTCTCGCTCGACCCGCCGTTGATCCTGTGGAGCCTGGCCAATGGCGCCAACAGTATGCCGATCTTTAACGCCAACTCGCACTACGTGGTCAATGTCCTCAACGCCGACCATGGCGAAGTGGCGCGGCTGTTTTCAACGCGGGGAAGCGATCCCTTCACGCAGGTCCAATTTCACCTGTCGCGCACCGGACAGCCGATCCTGAACGGGGCCGTCGCGTGGTTCGAATGCAGCAACCGCAGTCGCTATCCCGAGGGCGACCATGTGATCTTCGTGGGCGAAGTCGAAGCGTGCGCGTGCGCGCCGACGTCCCCGTTGATCTACCACGGCGGACAGTTTCATCATCTGAAGTCGGCCTAGGTGGTGCGCCTGCGGGCGCACCAACGCCAGCGCCAGCGCGCCACAGGCGGCGCTATCGGGACGGCGCCTATTTGGCGGCGCCGGCCGGCGTGACCGTGACGCTGGCGACGGCCTTGAAGCGGCCCGGGTCCACATGGTCGGCGGCGATGATGTGATAAGGCCCGCCCGGCGTCGACGGCGCCGTATAGACGACCGTCGATTCGGCGCCGTTCGGGACCGGCTTACTCAGTGTGCCACCGGCGGCGCCTTCCTGGATGGTCCAGTCGGTAAAAAACCGGATCGCTTCGCCGCCGCCATTGCTTGCCACCAGCTCGCGCGTGGCGTTCACCGGCAGCGTGAACGCCGGCGGGCGGATGGTGAGCGTGTGCGGCGGGCCTTTGTAGGGGCCGGTCTGGGTGGCGGCGCCGTTCGCGCCATTGCACCCGATGAGGGTCAGTGCGGGCAGTGCCAGCGCCAGGCCCAGTAGTGCGCGTCGTGTGCCGGTGTGGATCGTGGATCGAACAGTATGCATAATGTGCCGGCCTCAGAAGGCCCTCCATGAGTGAGTATGGTGATAATGTTGGCCGCTGCGCGCGTGAACGAGCAGGGCCGTCAACCTGGCGGGCCAGGTTTGCGCCGGCCTGGCGCGCAGTGCTAGTACGACCTGACCCATTTGACCGTCGTGTTGCCGGTTTTCTTACGATAGATCAGCGCCTGCAGGTTCAGTGCCGCACGGTCCAGATGCACCACGCCATTTACCAGGAAATAGTCGGAGCCGACGCTGATCGCTCCCGCCGCAGGACTGAGCGCGGCGCGCCGTTCAAACTCCTGCGCGTCGCGGAAATAGGCTTGTGCGCGGCTTGCGACCAGCTTGCCCGCCTCGGCGATTGACAGGTTCAACTGCGCTGCCAGCACTTCGGGCGCCGCGGTGTTGACGTTGAGCGCCGTCGGGCCGGGCAGCAGGACGACACACTCCTGCACCCGCGCGAGCGTGGCCACGGTGAATCCGGCCACGCTGAGCAGGTCGACCGTGTGCGCCAACTGCGCCTGGGTGGCTGGCTGGGTAGCACCGGCCGGCGCGCCGGCTTTGTCGGGCGGCGCCGGCGTCTGGGTCGTCGCGATGGTCGCCGCGGTCGCCTCGGCCAGCGCCGGGTCGAGCTTCAGAAACGTCAGCAGTCGCTGGAACACGGCGATCTGCGCCGCATTCGCGATGCCGTTCTGGGCCAGGTTGGCCAGGTTGTAACGGGCCTGGGCGTCGACGATGCTCGCCGAGAGCACGGCGCGGCCCTTGTCGGCGGCGCCCGGATCGCGCGCGAGAAACTCGTCAAGCGGGACTTCGCGCATCGGCGCGGCCCAGGCTTCGCCCGCATGGTCGACGCTGGAGGCCAAGGCGTCGTCGCGCAAGATCTGGCGGGCCCAATCGAGTCCCACTTGCAGGGCCCAGCGGGTTTGCATTTGCAGGCGCTGGTTTTCCAGCGCGCGTATCTGCACCTGCTGTTGCCAGAACAGGCTGGCCACCAGCGTCACGGCCAGCGTCGTCAGCAGCAGGGCCATCACCACGGCCAGGCCGCGCTGGCGGGGGCGGCGCTGGCGCATCAGACCGAACCGACCATGAATACTTTGAGCACGCCGCCTTGCGCGCCCTTCAGACGCAACTCGACTTCGAGCACGACGGGGGCGGGCGGCAGCGCCGCTGGACTGGCCGCTGTGCCGACGCCGGATTTGCCCTCGGCGGCCGCGAGTTGCCTGGCGTCGAGCACGGCCGAGGTCCAGCCGCCATCCTGCCATGCGCGCAGCGTCATTTCCTGCACGTCCGATTCGAGCCTGACTTCGGCGCCGCCATCGGTGTCGGCGACGGCTGCCTGCCACAGTGCGTCAAGTTCGGCCAGGTCGCGCGTGGCGCGCGTCTCGCGCCGCACCAATACGCCGTTCTGGGTGCGGTAGGAGACCACTTCGAACTGGGACGGCTGGTCCTCGACGGCGACGCTGCGCACCAGCGTCAGGCTGCTCCCTTGCAGCACCATGGTTTGCTGGCCCGGCAAGTCGCCGGGCGCGGCGATCTGCGCGCAATCGCTTTGCAGTTGGGCGAAGGCCAATTGCATGCCGCGCATCTGTTCCATCTCGCCCACCAGCGCAATGCGCGTGCGCACGATGCTGTCGAGCCCGCGCCAGCCGATCACGGCGATGATGGCCAGGATCGAGATCGCCACCAGTAGTTCGAGTAGCGTGAAGCCGCGCGTGCGCGCCCTACAGTGCATTGGGCACCAGTTGCACCAGCTTGATGATCAGGCGGGCACGGTCGCCCGCGTCCAGCACGCTGATTTCGACGCGGCGAAAGTTGGGGTTGGCGGCGGCGCTGACGTTTTCCTGGCAGATCATGCGCACCGCGCTCTGGCTGCAGTCGAATTCGTTCTGGCCCAGCGACGGCCATTGTTCGGCGACGCGGATATTGATGAAGCGGTTCTCGGCCGACCAGGTGGCCAGCGTCAGTTCGCGCATGGCGCCGCTGTTGTGGCTCAGACTGGCAACGGCGCGGATGCTGGCCATCAGGGCGGTCCCCACGATCACCAGTGCCACCATGACTTCGAGCAGCGTGAAGCCGGCGCTCTGGCGGGGCCAGCGTGCCTGGGAATAAGGACTCTGTCGCAGCGGCTGCAAGTTCACGGGTGCTCGCCCTCACGGTTCGGGAACAACAATGTTGCCAAGCTAGTATAGGTGATTTGCGCTTCCAATTGGGTGTGCCAGTATCAAACGCACCTCGCTCCGCGCACGGAGCGAGGGTCCTGCCTGATGCTAACGATCAGTCATTGCCGACCAGCGTGACGCCGCTTGCAGCGCTGTAGCCGTAGACCATGACGTAGTAGGTGCCAGCCGCTGGCGCCGTGATGGTGACCGTCTCGGCGGTGGTCGCACCGGCCGATTTCTTCAAGTACGTGGTGGTGGTCGGTGCCGCGCCAACTTGCACATACAGGTCGGCGTCGCCGGTGCCGCCCGAGGTTTTGAAGGTGACGCTAGGGCGACCCGCAGGCACCACCAGGGTGTAGACCTTGCTGGCGCCGGCCGAGACGGCGATGCCGGTGACGGGCACACCGTTGGTGAGCACGGTACCACCGGAGCTGCCATAGCTGGCCACCAGCGACACACCGCTCGAGGCGGCATAACCTTGCACCAGCACGTAATAGGTGCCGGCCGCAGGCGCATTGACGGTGATCGATTCGGTGGTCGTCGCGCCGTCCGATTTTTGCAGGTAGGACGCGGTCGTCGGGGCCGAACCGAGCTTGATGTACAGATCCGCGTCGCCGGTGCCGCCGGACGTTTTGAAGGTCGCTGTCGACATGCCCGATGGAACGACGAAGGTGTACAGCTTGCCAGCGCCGGCCGCCACGGCAATGCCGGTCACCGGCACGTCCTTGGTCAGCACGTTGTTGGAAATGGAGCAACCGCTGGTGTCATAGCCCGGTGCCGTGGTCTGGGTGCATGCGCCACCGCCCGTGAAGGTGGTGTAGATGTGCCCGTAAGCGGTGCCGGTGTAACCTGACAGGCCGGCGGCGTCGCAGGTCATCGCCGCGCCGTTGGCCACGCCTGCGTTACACAACGGTAAGCCGTTGCCGTTGGTGACGATCACATGCGAGATGTTGCACGCGTTGGTGTCGTTGGACCAGCTGCTCTGCATGGCGAACGTGCCGGTGGTGAGCGACACGTTCTGGGTCGCCGCTTGCGTGCCCGTCGTTACCCATGCGCACTCGTCGGCGTTTTCCTGGCCGTTATAGGACGAACCGGTCTTGTTGGTCCATCCGCCGGCCGGGTTCTGGTCGGTCACGGTCTCGGCGTACTCATGGCCTTCGACGATGGAAAAGCCATCGAGATTGCCCAGTGCCGTGCTGCCGTTGACCGAACCCATGCCGCAGCTTGAGCCGGCGTCATATACATACGGCATATTGGTGAAGGCGATGTCGCCATATGGCGAGGTGACGCCGGCGTCGGCCGTGTAGTCATGCCAGGCGCAGAAGTTGCCGCTCGACGTGTTGAAGCCATCGGGCGTGGTGCCCGACGGCGACAGGATCACATACTGCACGTAGCGGTTCGACGCGGCGGTGGTGTTGCCGAAGTGCGCGGCGGCCTTGATCGCTTCCTGGGCCAGCTGCGCGCCGGTGGCCGCCGACGGCGAGGCGACCGTGTTGTCGTACCAGATGCCGGCAAATGCGCCGCCGGTCGGGTAGCCGACATGGGCGGCACTGGTTGGGCAGCTGGTGGCGCCGGATGCGACGTTGGGGCCATCGCAATATTGGGTCATCACGCCGGACCACAGTTCATTGCCGGTCCCTAAGCCCTTGAACATTTTTTGCAGGTAAGGGACGGCGCCCACCGTGTCGTTGCTGACGGTGACGTTGCCGCCGGCATCGGTGCCGGCCGTGCCCCATTGGGTGCCGTAGACCACCAGATACACTTTTGGCGGGCCGCTGGTGACGCCGATGCCGTTCACGCCGCCGCCGTAGGTCAGCGTCTGGGTGCCGGTGGCAACGGTCGCGTTGGCGGCCGCGAAGGCTTTCATTTTTGCGTGGGCTTCTTTGGTGGCGAATACGCCATGCCGGTACGGATGTCCTGCGGCCGGCGAGAATGGATTGGTCACGGCGTTTTGAACCTGTGCCGATGCCGCCATGCTGCCGCCTGATACGAATGCCAATGTTGCTGCTGCCGCGAGCGAAATTGCCCGCAACGACGCTGTGTGCGTAATTGTCTTCACGTTACTGTCTCCCTGGTCCATGAAATGAAAAATATGTATGAAACAATTTTTATCTATGCAACGTACGGGTAAGGCGTTGCGCCTTTCCTGGCGTGGCGGAGCGGATCCGGGCACGACAGGGACAGCAAAGGCGAAATGCCTGGCCTGCGATTCGACGGTGTTATTCAAGTGGTAACAAATTATCAGCCAGAGAATCTGGGTTCTGGCTGACTATTCACTGTCATCCTGGTCAAACTATCGAATATGGCGACACTATTCCCATTGATCCGGTCATGTCAAAAAATAATGGAATATAGACAAAACATTGAAAATGTTAATTTTTGGACATTCATGCCGGAAATTGTTGGCATGCTGATCAGGTGACGCGGCGCGCGCCGCAGCGTGTTGCGCAAGGCTGCTTGCGAGGCCGGATACGGGGCGCAGATCGGGCGGACCGCGCGTTGCAGCAGCGGGCGGGCGCGCGGCCGATGGAGCGCGTTTGGCGCGCCTCAACGCCAGTCGGCAAACTGGTCGCGGTAGGTCCGGCTCAAGGTCAGGCGTGTGCCGTCCTGCATGATTACGACGACGTCGCCGCCGCTCCACGGTTGCAGCTCGCCGATGAAATCGAGGTTGACGATGGCCGAGCGGTGGATGCGCTTGAACTGCGCCGGATCGAGCCGTTCCAGCATGCTGGCCATGGTGTGGCGCAGCAGATGGGTGGCGCCGGCGACATGCAGGCGCACGTAGTTGTCCTGCGCATCGATCCATTCGATCGCCGCCGGCTTGACCAGCAACCAGCGCTCGCCGTGCTTGACCAGACACCGGTCCGGCCTGGCGCGCGCCGGCTCCAGTGCTGCCAGTACCGCCGTGAAACGTGTCTGGGCCTGCGCCAGCACCTGTGGATGGGCGCGTGCCCAGCCGATCGCGCGGCGGAAGCGTTCGCGGTCGAACGGCTTGAGCAGGTAGTCCATCGCATGCACTTCGAAGGCTTTTACCGCGTGGACGTCAAAGGCGGTCACGAACAGCGTGGCCGGCATGCGCTCGGCGCCGATCGCCTCGATCACGCCAAACCCGTCCAGTGCCGGCATCTGGATGTCGAGGAACACCAGATCCGGTTGCAACGATTCGATCAGTGGCACCGCTTCAAGGCCGTTGCCGGCCTCGCCGCACACAGCGAAGTCCGGTTCGTCGTCAAGCAGGTGGCGGATGCGCTGGCGCGCCAGTGGTTCGTCGTCGACGATCAGTGCGCGGATGCTCATGGTTTCTCTGCCCGCACCGACCAGGGGATGCGGATCACGGCGCGCGTGCCTTGGCCGGGGCTGCTGTGCAGCGCGAATTCGTGGCTGTCTTGGTAGAGCAGCTGCAGGCGCGCGCGGGTATTGCTGGTGCCGATGCCGCCCTTGCAGGCTTGCGCCATGCCGCGCCCGTTGTCCTGCACCTCGAGCACCAGCTCACCGTCTTGATGGCGCGCCCGGATCGCGATGGTGGACGCGTCGACCATGTCGGCCACGCCATGCCGGATGGCATTTTCGACCAAGGGCTGCAGCAGGAAAGCCGGCACCTGCGCGTCCAGGCAGTCGGTCGGCACGTCGCGCAGCACCTGCAGGCGGTCGTGAAAACGCACCGTCTCGATATTCAGGTAGGCGTCGGCAAAGGCCATCTCCTGGCGCAGCGTGATCTGTTGGTCGCCGCCGGCGTCGAGCGTCATACGCAGCAGGTCGGCCAGGCGCGAGAGCATCCGGTCGGCTGCCTCGGCGTCGCTGTGGATCAGGGCCGAGATCGAGTTGAGGGTATTGAACAGAAAATGCGGCTGCAGCTGCATGCGCAGCGCCTGATGCTGGGCCTGGGCCAGCTGGCTTGCCAGTTGCGCCGCCTCCAGTTCGCGCTGGCGGTATTTTTCAAAGATGCGGATGCCGTGAAAGGCGCCCAGCACCACCCACATCAGCAGCAGGTTGACGTGAAAATACATTGAAAAAAACCGCAGGTAGCTGCGCAGGGGCGCCTTGAGGAACTTGGCGTACTCCATCGGTTCGGAAAACGCCAGCGAGATCCCCCAGATCGCGCACAAGCCGAGCATGGCGATCAGGATCGAACCGGCCAGGTGGATCGCCCACACCTTGCGGGCAGCCCAGTTCAGTTGTTCGAGCGGCCAGCGGCGCGCCAGCATCAGCACGCCCAGGCCAGTGACGCCCCAGGCGATGTTTTGCAGCAGGTTCATCGGCAGCAAATACGCCAGGAAGCGCGCATTCGGATACATCACCGCGTCCATGCTGGCCATGTACAGCCCCAGCACCAGCCAGGCGCCCCAGTACATCGCCTGGCGGCGCAGGCGTTCGTTTGCGCGGCGCCACAGCGGCGCCACCCGGCGCGGCGCCGGCGTAGCAGGATCGCTGATGCTGTCAACGCGTGCGCGGCCGGCGCGTGGCGCGCTGGCGTCCAACGTATCCGGACCAGACTGATGCATATTGCCCCTTGGTGAGTTCGACGGACGAATTGCGCACCCACTGCACGGACAGCGATGCGCGGTGTTGCCACAGGCCCGTTCAAATCATAGGCGGGAAGGATCAAATTGTCACGATCTGGCGCAGGGCGCGGCACCGATGTGTGCGGGCGGCGAAAGCGGCCGCGGCGATGCCGCCATCCTTCGCGCCCAGGTCGGCGTGAAGGCGGGCGGCGATCAGTACGCGGCGCACGCCGGCCAGTCCAAGGTGGCCTGTGCCTGACTAGTTTTGGGCCACCGTTTCGCCCATCGATTTATCGGTCGTGTAGCGCACCGTGACGCCGGTTGAAAAGCCGCTCGGATCCGGCTGGAACGTCATCTTGATGCTGTTGTCGGGTGCGGCGAACATGTTCTGACCCAGCATCATCACTTGCGTCGGCGGCAGTTCGGCCACTTGCGCATACAACTTGTTGTGAAACTGCGTGAAGCGCAGCGTGGCGCCGTTGTCAAGATTGTAGCGGCCGCCGATGTACTGAAATTCGTCTGGCGTGAGCGTCTGGGGCAGGCGCGTCACCGTTTCTACCTGCACCGCCGCTGACGGCGCGACAGGCGTGCTGCTAGCTGGCTGGGCTGGCGCGGCAAGGACGGGAGCGGCCAGCGACAGGGCGCAAAGCAGGGCGGCGATGGTGGACTTGGACATGATCGTATTCTCCGTTGGGGTAGGCGGCAGATGGTTCGGCTCACCGGTGATGTGTGAGCCGGTTCGCCCGGCACCCCGATCAGGGCGGTGATGCATGGCGACAGCTGTACCTTAGTGCCGGGCGGGCCTGTGCGACAGTGCTATGTGGTCAGCCGTCACGGGAGCGTGGCCAGCGGTGCGGGCACGGGGCCGGTCGGGCAGGTCGGCGCGTAGCATGCCAGTCTGGACGGTGCGTGCCGGTCGCCGATTGCCGACCGGCGGCGCGCCATGCTAGCATTGCCGAGGCTTCAATGGGAGGCACGTCGTGACCGGATGGCGAACACTGCATGGATGACAGCGCAAACAACGGCGAGAGCGGGGGCGACGACGATGCTGGGGCCGACCAGATGCACGCGCTGGCGCGCCGGCTCGGTGCGCTCGAAGCGGTGCTGGTGATCGAACGGCGCCTGCGCAAACTACACAAAGAAACCAGCGAAACGCTGCGCGCGCAACTGGCCGCGCAGACAGCGCTGGCTGCCCAGGCGCAGCAGGTCGCGCCGATGCAGCCAATCGCGCCGACGCAGCCAATCGTGCCGACGCAGCAGACCGACCTGACGGTGTTGCGCCTGCCGGAGCCGAGTCGCTTCGATGCCGACGCGACCATCCTGGCCAGCGCCGCGCCGGCGCGCTCGGCCAGCGCGCCGCTTCCGCTGCGCGACCGTGACGCGGGCGTGGCGGCGGCACTGGCGCCGGGGTTCGCGCTGTTCGAATACCGCATCGACGCCTTGCTGGGCCAGGGGGGATTTGGCATCACCTACCTGGCCACCGACGTCAATCTGAACGTCAAGGTGGCGATCAAGGAATATCTGCCGGCCAGCTTCGCCCAGCGCGCGGGCGACCATTCGGTGGCGCCGCGCTGGCCCGAGGACGTCGCGCTGTACCAGACCGGGCTGGACAGTTTTCTGGTCGAAGCGCGCACGCTGGCCACGTTTCGCCATCCGAACATCGTGCGGGTGGGGCGCTTTTTCGAAGCCCACCGCACCGCTTACATGGTGCTCGACTACGAGCGCGGCGAGTCGCTGCGCGCGTGGTGGCCGCGCCATGCGGCGATGCCCGAACAGGACTTGCTCGGGCTGCTGCAGCCGCTGCTCGACGGGCTGGCGGTGGTGCATGCCAGCGGTTTTCTGCACTGCGACATCAAGCCCGACAACATCTACGTGCGCAAGGACGATGGCACGCTGGTGCTGCTCGACTTTGGCGCGGCGCGCCAGGCGGTCGGCGCCGCGCCCGGGCTGTCGGGCGTCGTCACGCCCGGCTACGCGCCGATCGAGCAGTACGCCGACGGCGCGCAAGGTCCGGCCACCGACCTGTATGCGCTGGGCGCGACGCTGTACTGGATGATCAGCGGCGCCAAGCCGCCAGCGGCGCCGCAGCGGCGCGACGGCAGCGCCAGCATGCAGCCTGCGGCGCAGGTCGGGCAGGGCCGCTACGGCGTGCCGTTCCTGCGCGCGCTTGACTGGGCGCTCGAGATCGATCCGGCGCGCCGCCCGCAAAGCGTGCAGCAGCTGATGCACAGTCTGTATGCCGACCATGCCGCCAGCCTGGTCTTGCAGGATGCGCTGCGGGTGGGAGAGGTCGAGGCCGGGCCGGGCCGACACAGTTGGCGCACCATTGTCGATACGCCCGGTCTGCTCAAGCGCCATGCGCTGCATCTGGGGCAGGCGCTGCTGCGCCCGGCCTCGTGGCCGCTGATGGTGAAGATGTCGCTGGCGATGGTGCTGGCGGCGCTGCTGCCGATGCTGATCACGGCCAATTACAATTTGAGCGGCTCGGTGACGGCGCTGTCCGGCGCCGAATTGCGCAACCTGGAACGGCTCGCGCAAAGCACCGCCGGGCGCGTCGGTCAGCTGCTGGCCGACAGCCGCCACCTGGCCAACTACCTGGCCACCGACGACGATTTCATCGCCTATCTGCGCCAGCCCGACGCGCCCGGCAAAGCGGTCGTTGAGTCCAAGCTGGCCAAGCTGATTGCCACCAATCCGGACGTGCATCTGATGTTCCTGATGGATGCCCAGGGCACCGCACTGGTGTCGAGTGAACCCGGTGTGGCCGGTGTCAATTTCAAGTTTCGCGAGTACTTTCAGCAAGCCATGCAGGGCCATGCTTTTACCACCGGCATGGTGGTCGGCGCCACTGAAGGCAAGCCGGGCGTGTATTACTCCAACCCGGTGTACGATGCGTCGCACAAGGTGATCGGCGCGGTGGTGCTGCGCATCAAGGGCGCCACACTGGCCACGATACTCGACGAGGTGCAGGACGGCGCCGGCCGGGTACCGTTCATGATCGACGGCGACGGCGTGCTGATCCACCATCCGCGCGCCGACCAGCTGTACCACAGCCTGGGCACGCTGCCGGTGGCCGAGCTGGCGCATATCGTGGCCGACCAGCGCTTCCGGCGCAGCCAGATCGACAATTTGCACATGGACGCGCTGGCGCACACGCTGGTCGGGGTCACCCACGCCGGCAATATCAGCTATCGCTCGACCATCTCGGGCGTGGACGAACATGCCGGCTACGCGCCGGTGCGCGGGCACGACTGGGTGGTGGTGGTGAGCGAGCCGCGCGAACGCTTCGAGGCGCCGCTGCGCCACTTGTATCAGCAGGTGCTCTACAGCGTGGGCGCGGTCGGGCTGGTGTTTCTGGTGCTGGCGCTGCTGTTCGCCCGCTCGATCGTGCGGCCGGTGGCGCGTCTGACCGATGCGGCCAATGCGCTCAAGGACGGCGACTACGAGCGCGCCACCATCAAGGTCACCAGCGGCGACGAAATTGGCCGGCTGGCGCGCACCTTCAATGTGATGATCGACGTGCTGCGCCAGCGCGATCGGGAAAAGCGCCGCGGGCGCTCCGGCGCCGAGCGCTAGCGCGCCCGCTTCAGTCGCTCAGCGGCACGCCATACACGATGTACCAGTGGCCGGCGTCATCCTGGCGGCAGGCGTAGCCGCGCAGGCCGGCCGCCAAGGCAAGTTGGTGCTGTGCGGGCTGCGCCACCGGCACCAGCGCGCGTTCGCGCCAAAGCTGCGCGCCGCTGTGCGCCTCGCGCCGTACCAGCAGACGTGGCACGCCGCCGTACAGGTTGGCGTAGCCGTGCACCGTGAAGGCCGCATGGAACAGCGCGCGCAAGCTGCGGATATTGTGCGGCGCGACCGTCGCGGCGACGCTGGGCCGGCCTAACTGCGCACCGAGGCGCACGCGCTGCAAGATCGCGCCCACATGCAGGCTGTGGCCGCGCCATTCGGGCAGCGTGGCCGCGCCGTCGAGCACGCACAGCAGCGCCGGATCGGCGTCCAGCAGCGCGGCCAGCTGGCGCACGGCGTCCGAGTGCAGGCCCAGCACACCATATGCGACCATCGCGCCGTCATCGACAAAGCAGCCCAGCAGGCGGCCATCCTGCGCGCAATGACGCGCGAAATGCGCCAGCGCGTCCTGGCGCACCAGCGCGTTCGGGGCGGCGCCGGCGGCGCTGCGATGCACCGCCAGCGCCGCCGGCGCGTCGCTGCTTTCGCGCCAGTCCAGTCGCAGGCTCACCGGATCACCTCGGCGTAGTTGATCACTTTCAGGGGCGGATAGCAGTCGAGCGCGCGCGCCACCGGCAGATTGACCAGGTACGAAAAACGCGCCAGCGTCTCGATCGGGATCGCGGCCGGCGCCACGCCCTGGCGCAGGATCAGCGCCGCCTTGTGCGCCGTCAGCGCGCCCACCTGGCGGTAGCCGCACACCAGCCCGAACAGCGCTTGCCCGTCACGCAGGGCGATTTCGGTGGCGGCGAAGGTGGGCAGGCGCAGCGCCAGCGCCGTCTGGGTGACCAGCTTGCGCTGCGCGGCGATGAAACTGTCCGGCCCCAGGTACAGCAGCTGCACGCCCTCGTGCGCCAGTTCGGCCAGCGCGTGCGGCAGTGCTGTCGCGCGTGCAGCACCCGAGGCGTCAAGCGGGAGCGCGCGCTCGATCAGTGTGAAGCTGTCGCGCCGCGCCGCCGCGCGCAGTTCGGCCACGTTTTGTACCGAATTGGGCTCGGCCGGGTTATACAGCACGCCGATGCGGCGAAAATCGCGGTAGGCGCGGATCGCGCTCAGTTGCTGGGCCAGCGGCACCAGGTGGCTGGTGCCGGTCAGGTTGCGCCCGGAGCTGCTGCGCGTGCGTACCAGCGCAGCGCCTTCGGGCGAGGCGACCATCGTGAACACGACGGGAATGTCGCGCACGTAGCGTTGCAGTTCGGGCGCGTCGTAGCGCCCGACGACGGCCAGCGTGACCGGTGTGCCCCAGGTGTAGATCAGGTCCGCGTGCAGCGCGCGCGCTTCGGCGATCAGCGCCGGCAACTTGCCGATATCTTGCGCGACGTCCCGTTCGATGAACTCGACGTCGATGCGGTTGGTGCTGAAGTAGTCGCGAAAGCCCCGCTCGACGTCGGTCGCGCCGCGGTACAAGATCATGTAGATGCGCGGCGCGCGCGGCTGTGCCGGCGTGCGGGTGGCGGCCAGTGCCAGCGCTGCGGTCAGCCAACGGCGCCGCCCGTTCATGGCCGGCTCCGGGTCATCGCAAACACCAGCGCAAACAGCAGCGAGCAGACCAGCGTAAACACGGCCATCAGCATGCAGGTGCGCGCCGCGCCGAAGGCGGCCAGCGACAAGCCGGCCAGCACCGGGCCGGCGGCCGCGCCCAGCCGTTCGATCAGGCGAAACATGCCCAGCACGGCGCCCTGGCCCAGTGCGGCGCCCTGCTGGGTGACCAGAATCAGCTGGGCCGAAATGCTCATCGCCTGGCCCACGCCGAGTAACAGGATGCCGAGCATGACGGCGTCGGCGTCGATCCCGAGCGCAATGCGCAGCAGGCCGGCGCCGCTGAGCATCCCGCCCAGCGCCACCATCGGCATGTAGATCCGATAGCGGTCGGCCAGACGCCCGAACAGCGGCGCCAGTGCCAGCGCGCTCAGGCCATACAACATGCTGTAGCGGCCGATTTCGGCCTTGCTGTGGCCCAGTTCGGACAGCAGCAACGGCACCAGGAAGATCAGGAAGCCGGCATACAGAAATTTGGCTGGCACGCCCGATAGCAGCGCCAGCGCCAGGAAGCGTGGCCGGCGCAGCAGGCCAGTGAGCGTCGGCGCCGGTGGCGCTGGCAGACGCCCGCTACGCGGTGCCAGCACGGCACCGGCCAGCAGCGCGGCCAGCAAGGCCACGCCGGCGCCCACCCAAAACACCATCCGGTAGCCGATCCGGTCGGCCAGGATGCCGCCGATGGCCGGTGCGCAGATTTCGGCCACCATGATCGCGCCGACAAATAGCGCCATGCCCTGGCCCTGGTCGCGCGCATCGGTGTTGTCGAGCACATAGCCCTGGCAGGCCATGAACATCAGCGCGTAACCGACGCCGGACAGCGCACGCGCCAGCAGCAGCACGCCATACTCGGGCAGCAGCGCCGTGCCGGCCAGCGCGCCGGCCACGCACAGCGCGCCGGCCATGTAGCTGCGGCGCCGGCCCAGCTGATCCGACCATCGCCCGGCCGTGGGCATGGCCAAGGCCACGCTGAGCAGGAACACGGAAATGGGCAGGCTGGCGTGCATGCCGGCCGACAAGCCGGGCGCGGCCAGCGTGTTGGCGTATTGGGGCAGGAAAGGGCGCGCCAGCATTTCGGCAAACATAAACAGCAGGCACAGCACGCGCACCAGCACGACCCGCTGCGCCGGCGCCTCGCTGGCTACGCCATCCTCGCCAAAGCGGTAGCGTGCGCGCAGGCCGGCGAGCAGCGCGGGCGCTGCGGCGCGTGCGGGCGCACGACGGGCGCGCGCCGCCAGCCGTGCAAAAGCCTGGTTGATCGGCGCCGCCAGCCGGTTCAAGGAATCGCCCAGCGCCATCGACGAGCGCGCGGGCGCGCGCTGGCCGAAGTCGCCGGCGGCCATCGCCAGCATCAGCGCGACCAACTGGCGCAGCGGCGCCGTGACGGTGAGCGTGACGACGAACCACAGCACTTCGAATGCCATCAGTACGCTGGTGAGCACCACGACGCCAAGGTCGTAGCGCAGTTCGCGCAGGCTGGTCGCGATGAACGCGCGCTCGACGCCCACATGCAAGCGCGCCACGCTGACGCCGGCGCGCGCGATGTCCGCGCTGGTGTCGTCAAAACGCAGCCGTTCGGCCGGTGCGCCCGCGCTGCGAAACAGCTCCTTGCCGGCCATGTCGGTCAGCGTCAGGTAGGCGATGTCCGGGTTCTCGCGCACCACGTCGGTGAAGTACTCGTCCACACCGGTCAGGCGATCGAGCGCAATGCCATAGTCGAGCGCGCGGCCAAGTTTGAGCGACAGCGACAGCGCCACTGTGTGCGCCTTGCGCGCCAGTTCCGGGCGCAGGCGTTGCTCGGCGCTGGACCAGGCGTACAGCGAAATGGCCAGTTGGCCGGCCAGCAGTACCAGCAGCACCAGCATGAACAACTGGCGTACCGGTCGCCCATAGCGCTGGTGTGCGCTGCGCGCGTCAAGGTTCATGGCGCTCCTCGCTGCGCGTTAGCGCCGCGTCGGCCAGCGCCAGATCGGTGCGCGCCTGCGCAGCGCAGGCGAGTACGCGGGCGGCCAGCGCGGCATCGTCGTCACTGCCAAGGCCAGCGTCGAGCGGACCATGGCAGGCTTCGATGCGGCGCGCGATGCGGCCCACCCCCAGCAGCAGCAGCAGCGCGCACAGGGCGGCGATCACGCAGGCGGCCAGCCTGAGCCGGCGCGCCATGCCGTCCATGAATGCCGTGTGGGCGTGCCCGTCGTAGCGCAGCACGATGGTGCCGGCCTCGACGTCAAAATTGTTGTACAGCGTGGTGCCGGCCAGGATCGCGTCGCCGCCGCGACTGAGCCAGTCGCGCCCCGTGTGTCGCTCCAGCGCCGCCACGCCGGCGCCGGCGTGAAACACCCGCAGGCCGGCCCGGTCGTAGACGCTGATGGCGGTGATGTCGCGGTCGTTGCGCACTTCGAAATCGATGGCCGCCTGCGCATTGCCCAGTTGCGCCACCGGCAAGCCCAGGTCCAGGCCCGTTTCCAGCGTGGCGCGCAGGTCGCCCAGCGTGTAGCGCAGGCGCGATTGCTCCACGTCGCCCAACGTGCGCTCGAGCTTGCCCACGTCGAGAAACACTGTCATGCCGATCGCCAGCGCGCAGATCACGATGATCGGGCCGGACAGCGTCAACTGCAATCGGACATTGCGCATGGCATAGGCGTGGTGTGTGGGTGAGCCCGACCCTGGCTCATGTTCTTGCGTCAACAAGTGTAACATCGGCGCCCGGCCTTGGGCCAGCGCAGCGTGGAGCGGCTAAAACGCGTAGCCGATGCTGACAAGCAGCGTGCGCAGGCGCCCGGCGGCGTCCCCGGGGTAGCTAGTCTGGCGCCGCGTCACGCCCAGCAGGGCCAACTGCCACTGCCAATTCGCGTGCCCGAACCAGATGCCGATCTGGGCATCGGCGGCCGTGCTGGCGATGCGCTCACCATA
Source organism: Burkholderiales bacterium (assembly GCA_038207625.1). GTDB lineage: Bacteria > Pseudomonadota > Gammaproteobacteria > Burkholderiales > Burkholderiaceae_D > JBBQZO01. Next base: position 24,482 of record JBBQZO010000051.1, read on the forward strand.
TTGGGCGCGCACGGCGCGGCCCACGCCCAGGTGGCCCAGCAGCTGCAGTTGCTCGCCCAGCGGGTAGCTGGCGTTGACCTCGCCATACAGGCCGTGCTGCTCGTGGCCCGGCGCGGCGGGCGCAACATACACTCTGGCGCTGATACGCTCGCCCGACAGACCGGCATACAGTTCGGTGTAATTGGCATGCGTGCCGCGCGGGTAGTGGCCATGCACGGCGCCCGCTTCCCAGCTCAAAGCCGACCCGATGCGGCGCGCATAGCCGGCATAGCTGATCAGTTGCGTGTCGGTCGGGCCCTGGTCTTGCGCGAGCCGGGTGGCCGACGCGCCGGCGTACCAGTTGTCGGCGCTGTCGTAGGCCAGGTTCAGTTGCGGTGCGGCGCGCGCGTCGCTGAGCGAGACGCCGCGGTAGCGGTAGTCGCTCAGCAGCGTGAACTTGCCGCTGAACTGTGCAAGCGCGGGATGGGCCAGCAGCGCCGCGAGCACGCCGAACCGGCGCGCCCAAGCCAGGGCGCTTGACGCGCGCGCGCCCTTATCGGTAGTCACTCGCTGTCGCCGCATGGACGGTGGCGCACGAGCAGGGACAGCTTCGCGTGGCAATGCCGATCGTGGCGCACGCATCGATGCTGCCGTTCGCACCGGCGGCGGCCGGGCGCAAGGGCGCGAGCACGATCGTCTGGCGCAGCTGGGCGGCGCTCAGCGCGGGGCGCAATTCGCTCAGCAACGCGACCAGGCCCGCCACGTGGGCGGCGGCGTAGGACGAGCCCGACACGAAGCTCCAGCGCCCGCCCGGCGCGGTGCTGGGCACGTCGCGCCCGGGCGCTTGCAGTGCATTGTCGACACTGGCGGCGGCGCGCTCGCTGACTGCCAGCACGCCCGGATGCGCGGCAGGAAAGCCGCCGGCGGGCGCCTGCGGATCGATGGCGCCGACCAGGTGGATGCCGTGTTGCAGCGCCACGTCGAGCAGGCGCTGCAACAGGCGGTCCGCCGGCCCGGACCAGCTCATGTTGATCACCTGCGCCTTGTGGAGGATCGCGAAATTGAGCGCCTTGCCCAATGTGAAGCTGTTGCACTGGGTGCTCAGATCGGGCGCCTGCCAGCAGGCCCGCAAGGCCATCAGGCGCGCATCGGGCGCCACGCCCTCAATGCCGATGCCGTTGCCGGCGCGCGCGGCGATCACGCCGGCCACGGCGGTGCCGTGCGCTTCACCGGGCACCGCGCCCGCGTCGACCAGGTTCTCGTTGAAGGCGAACTGGCCGCGCAGGTCGGGATGGCGCGCGTCGACGCCGCTGTCGATCACCGCCACCGTCACGTTGCGCCCCGTGCTGACCCGGTGCAATTCTGCCAGGTGCCAGAACTTGGCGGCCGGCTGGACCGGATACAGCGGGTCGTTCTGGCCCAGTCCGTGAAACTGGCGCATCGGCTCGACCCATGCAACGCGCGCGTCCTGCGCCAGTTGTTCAAGCAGTGCGCTGGTTGGCGGCCCTTGTTCGGGCGCTTGCATCACATAGCAATCGACGCCCAATGCCGGCATCGGCCAGTCGTTGAGCAGCTTCAAGCCATAGTGGCGCGCCAGCTCACTGGCGATGCGCCGGCGCGCGCCGTGCCCGGCATCGTCGGCGTACGGGCCGGCGTAACTGGAGTCGGGGCGAAAGTGAGGGGGCGGCAGATGCAGCATCACCAGGATGGCTTCATGGTCGGGCTTGGGCGACGGCGCGCTGGCGCTGCCCTGATCGAGCAGCGCTTCGGCGGCGCCGACGCTGCCCGCCAGCAGTGCCGCGGTGCCAAGCGCCAGCAGGCTGTGCGACAGCTTGTTCAACGGGAACCTCCGCTATCGAGTTGCTCGGCCAGCGTCACGGCCGCTTCGCCGCGCAACTGCACAAGTGCGCGCGCGGGATCGGCGGTGCTGAGCACATACGCATCGGTGACCGTCGGCCCGTCGACCATGCGCGCAGCGCTGGCGTGCAGGATGCGGCGCATCTCCAGTTCGCTCGTGTCGGGCCGAAACGTCACCACCACATTGCCGACCCCGTCATGCGCGCCCAGAGTCCGGTATGCGCCCTCGCCCGGAGCGGGCGGCGCCTGCACCAGCACGCGCGCGATCAGCAACACAATGGCGGCGAACTGGACGGGCACGGCCCAGCGCAGCGAGCGGCCATTGCTAAGCGATAGCGCGCTCCACCAACGACTTGCGGCGCCCGCCGACGGCTGGGTCTGCGGCGTCAGTTGCGGCAGCAGGCGGCGCAGCGCCGCGTCCAGATCCGGCGCACCAGCTTCGCCCGGCTTGCCCGGCGCAGCGTAGGTCGCGTTGAGCGCGCTGACCTGCAACTTGCGCTGCCATGCGAGGTCGGCCTGGCACTGGCTGCACACCTGCAGATGTTGCTCGACCGATGCCAGTTCGGCGCCCTCCAGATGGTGCGTGACAAACCAGGGCAGCAGTTGCTGGCAGGCCTCGTGCGCCGCGGTATCAAGGCTGACAATATGACCGCTCATGGCATTACTCCATTTGACCGGACAGCGCCGTTTTCAAGCGGCGGCGCGCGTAAAACATGCGCGTTTTCACCGTGTTGGCGGGACACTCCATGATGTCGGCGATCTCGCCATAGCCCAAGCCGTAAAAATAGGTCAGATACACCACCATGCGCTGCTCAAGCGGCAAGGTGTCGAGCGCCAGTGCCACCGCCTGCTGTAACTGATGCTCCGACATGGCGTGTTCGGGCTCGTTGGCGCTGTCGCCAGGCTGCGCATCCGGATCAAACTCAATTGGACCGTCGCTCGCTTTCAGTGCCTTCAGCGCCTTGCGATACGCGATCGCGATGATCCACGTCGACACCTTGCAACTGCCATCAAAGCTCTGGGCTTTACGCCACACAACCAACATCGTGTCGTTCACGATTTCCTCGATCAACTCAGCGCTGCGCGTCATGCGATTGAGAAAGCGGGACAGGCGCGGAAAATAGCAGCGGTATAACAACTCGAACGCCGACCGGTCGCCGCCCGCAATCCTGGCCAGCAGTGCCGCTTCGTGTGCGTCGCCCGTCACTGCCGTGGCAGTGGGGGATTCCCTTGGTCGCCGTCGTAGCATCGAACGTCCTTCGTCTTTCACGTTGATTCCTTGCCGAGTCGAAATGGTTCACCCGCACGCAAAATAAACTTGATTCTCACCTGTTATCCATTCGTTGCTCATGCTGCGGCAAGGCGCGCTAGCCTGGCGATCGGTACAGTGTCCGCGCCATGCGTTTCGTCGGGCCTGCCTCCTGAATAGGTCAACGCATTGGCGGGCCGGTTGGGCAAGTCATCGCAGACGGCACTGCCCGGTCGCTGCGCAAGTTGGTGTCGTTGCTGGCGGCGCGGGCGCTGCGCTTTGCGGCGCTGAGAATACCCATCAGCGCGCCTGCCGGGAGCGACACAAACCGTTGCCTCCCACAGTGAATATTAAGCCGCTGCAGATAAGTTTCATTCGAATTCAAAAAATAATGATTCAAACATTGAGCGATTCGTAATCGACGTCGTTAGGGCCAAGCGTTCGCATCAAGCGTGGCGATGATCGGGCGCTGGCCCGCCATCAACAGGACACGACGCCACGTCGCCGCGCGCAACCGGCCTTTGCCCCCGCTGGCATGCCCCGGCACCACACAGTCAAGCGGAAGGCATTTGAACCATCGCGTCGCGCCACGGCATCTACGTGACAAATAGATAAGTTTTTCCGCGTACTGCACATAGCGGAAAAATCGATCGTGCAATCCGGAGCGACTGCGAGGACACGGAATGGGATCGATCATCGTTCAGCGTTCAGCGCTCCAGCCCTGACAGGGCGACATCGCAGGTGTCGCATGGTCGCGCCGCACCAGTGCATTGCAGATTTGCAATACACCAGTGTGTCGCTGTTGGCCTGCCTACTGTTTTGAGCATGCTGGAAGGAGGGCATGTCATGAGCGAGCAGCACACCATCACTCGCCGCCAGATGATGCGGCACAGTGCAATCCTTGTCGTGTCCGTGTGCGGCTTGCCGACCATGCTGGCGCCGCGCCCGGTGCGCGCCGGGTCGGCATCCAAGGACGATTTTCACTACCAGGCGATACCGCACCAGCGGCGTCGTTGTGCCGACTGCAGCGCGTTCCAGGCATCGGCGCAGGGGACGGAGGCGGACGGTACCTGTCGCATCGTGGCCGGACCGATCAGCCCGAATGGCTGGTGCATGGCGTTTAGTGCCAAGTAGCGGGCAGTTACGCGGGATCAAAGACGGCGTTGATGTGCTCGGTATGCTTCTTGTCGGGAGCCGTTGCAACGGGCGCGGCGCCTGGTTCGGGTAAGCGTGATGCGTGGGCTGTGTGCTCTGACGTCGGGCATTTCAATGGAAAAATAGTGCAGGGCACGCGCATTGTGGTCATACCTCAACACTGTTACAAAGTGTGCATATTGGCCCGGTGCGCTGTGCTACTGTGTATCCGACAAGAGGGGCCAGATTGCTGCTGACCCGCTTGGCCACAGATGCATTTTCGCTTACATCTGGCAGTCAATACCGTCCGTCCGCGCAATCTGCTGGGGCAGCGGGGGTCTACTGACGTCTCGCTCAAAATTATTGCTGTATCGTCAACGCATTTCCCTTCGTCGTTTCTCTTTATGGGTGATTGCTATGGAAAACATGTCCGGCACCGGGCTTGCATCGATCGATCGTTGGCAGAAGGACCGGCAGAAGGCCTTCAAGGCCATACCCGAGACGGGAAAGACCGTCAACTATCTGGGCAAGCAGTTTCTGGTGTATCCCAACACCTTCTGGCCGTTCACCGACAGCCAACCGTTGGTGGAAAATCTGCGCTTCAAGCGTGGCAGCAGCGTGCTCGATGTGGGTACCGGCTCGGGGGTAATCGCCACGTTTGCCTGCTATCACGGTGCCGGCAAGGTGCTGGCCGTCGACGTCAACCCGGCCGCCATCCGTAGCGCAACCCACAATGCGCGCGCGCACGGCTTCGAGCACATCATGGAGGTGCGCAAGTCGAACCTGTTCGAGAACGTGGGCGACGAAGTGTTCGACGTGATCACCGCCAACCTGCCATTTCGTAACAAGACGGCCCACGACGTGGTGGCGCAGTCGCAGTGGGACACTGATTTCAAGACCAATATCGGCTTCTTCGAGCAGGTCGGCAAGCACCTGGCGCCGGATGGACGGATTTATTTCGCGCATTCGAATTTCGGCGAGGTCAAGCAGATCCGTGCGCTGGCCAAGCAAGCCGGATTGA
>JBBQZO010000052.1:0-28327 GCA_038207625.1 Burkholderiales bacterium
GGCGTCAGCGCCCAGGCCAGGTTGCGGAAGGTCGGCTTCATCGTTGTGGGCTCGCCGCTGCCGTTGTCGGCAGTTCGTCCATGTATTCAAATTCAAGCACGGTGTCGTCGGGCCAGTCATGGTCGGCCAGGCGCGCGAAGCAGGTCTTGGCGAGCAGCACCTGGCAATCGCAGTGGGCCAGCGAGTCCGCATTGCGGGCAAAGCCGCGCGCATACAGGCGCTTAAACGGCAGCACCTCACGGCGCGCGCCCGAGCGCAATGTCACGCTGAACAGTGACCGCTCGGCAAACAGCAGGTAGTTGTTGATGGATGAGTCGCAGCGTGGACCGCCCAGCGTGGCCACCGTCATCACGACCTTGGCCAGCGTCGAGTTGTTCGACACCAGGCCGGCGCTCAGGCCGATCAGGCTTTCGAGACGCAGCTCGCCGAGTCGGCGCGTGTCCTCGGCCTGGCCCGGCGTGCGGATTTCGGCGCGCCAGGTCATGCTGTTGGCTTTGCGGTTAGCGATCACCGATGCGTCCTTGGCCAGCGCCTTGGCATCGCGTTCAAGGATGAAGCTGTTGTCCGGCGCCAGTTAGACCCTGGTCGCCATCGTGTCGCCGATCACCTTCAGGATGATGCCGCTCATGGTGACGTCCGGCGTGCGCGGCAGCAGACGAAAGCGCAGCGATGCCAGAAGGGCAAGTTGGCGGCTCTTCTCGAACACGGCGATGCCATCAACCATCTTGCGGTACGATTTTTCGACCGGATTGCGCGTCGCGGCGACACTGACGCTGGCGACCGGCGCGGCCGCTTCGGCCGCGAATCCGCACAGCGGAGCGAGCGGCAGTGCGGCAAGCACGAATCGTTGCAGATGGATTTTAATAGTGTTTTCCAAAAGAAAAAATTATCCGCATCATTCCGTCCGCGCAACGCAACGCCAAGTATTTTTCTGCGGATACTCCCGCCCATGCCCCGCCGCGCGCGCGGCTCGCCAACGCAGGCAGGGCGCGCTAGTGCAGCACTACACTAGCATCTAAGGCGACACTTGCCTGTCGGGCGGCGCGGGCGTGCGCTGCTTTAGGCGCCGCAGCTGGGCCGCCTGGTAAGCCCCGAACGCGTCGTCATACAGGCAGCGTATCAACGGGTCGTCGACGATGTCGGCCGTTTCAAGGTCCGTCTCTGTGGCGGCGTCAAACAAGGCGTCGTTGATGCGCATGTACATCGAAGTCAATGATTCGCCCAGTTCGAGGGCGGCGTAGATCTTCGAAATCGGGATCTCGGTGGTCCATGACAAGGGCGCCGCGGCATCGTCAATGGCGGCGATGCTGTCGCCCTGCACCCGATAGCGGAACTCGGTACAGCTCCCCGCATGGTCGTAGACCGACAGGCGCCACACGCGCATCTTCTCAAAAAAGCTATCGGGCGGCAGTTCCATTTCTCGATAGGTTTGCAGTAGGCCGTCGCGGCAGTAGTGCATGACGCGCGCGTTTTGTTGCGGCGTCAGTGCCGGAAAGCGCTGTGCAATGTCGGCCGTGCGCGGCGGCGTGGCCTGCGGCGCGTATTGATAGTCGACATCCTGTTCGCCGACCGGCACAACCCAGTCCAGCGGCGGCGCGGGCTGCAGCGCCGTGCGGTCCAAAACCATCGATACCGACGGGTTGAGCCTGACCACCGCGGTGTCGGGCAGAGCCGCTTCGACTTCCTGCTGAAACTGGCGGTAGGTGATGGGGAACAGCGCGTGGTTATACCAGGACCATGCCTCTTGCACGAATTGGCAGGAACTGGGCACCACGTAGCGGGGATTCAGAGTTTTGAGCTGACCGATCCAGTCGGCCGGCAATTCCGGCGCCGCTGGCACCGCCCGCGATGGTGCCAGCACTTCAATTTCGCGCATGGTCTGAAACGGCCACAGCACCATGTCCCACGGCGCATCGCGTGCAAGGCCGACGAGTGCCTCGGGATCGATCCACGAATCGACGACGTTGAGCACATTCAAACCGTCGGCTTTGATCTGAAACATCGAGTCCACGTCGGCGTCGAGCGCGGCGCGCGGAATCACCTGGAACGGGCCGACGTCGACAGGCGCGTCGACGCGCAAATGCTGGACATTGATGAAGCCCAGTTCGCGGATCATCGTGAACAGCTCTTCGAACAGGCAGTACAGGTAGATAGGTGTGTCCCGCTCCAGCAAATCGAGACTCTCCAGCGAACAGTGGTCGTCGTGGAAATGCGAGATGAAGACGGCGGAAAATTTCAGCTGGCCGATGCGTGCGTGATCGAAACACACGGACGGGAAAGCGTGGCAATTGCGGCTGAACGGATTTTCGAAGATCGGGTCGAACGCGATTAGCGTGTCGGCGCATTCGAATACGTAACCGGCGTGCAGGATTCTGGATATTTTTAGTGACATGGCGTGCTCTGGTGTGGTTGCAGCTTGATCCGGCATGCGCCGCGCTGCGCGCAGTATACGCACTTTAGCGTGCAATACGCCTGACAGGCCGGCTGTGAAAGGGGCCGCGCGGGCAGGGCGAAGTTGGCAGTCCTGTTGATCTTGCTTCGGGCGCGCCAGTTCGGACTGCGCGATGACTTTGCGTGATCGATATGGACCTGCGGATGGCGGTGGCGAGTGCGGCCGAATCGCTCGCGCAATCGCGCTTCGCTTGGCGTCGCGGCCAAGCACGCACGGGCCGATGGGCGTGATGATAAATGGATATTTTTCTCTGGAAATATTGCAGGTAAGTATCGAATGATCTGGACAAAGGACCATGGCGTGATTGATAATGATACAAGATTGCCGTATTTTTCAAATTACCCTCCCATTCCTCCCGAGTCTCATGTTCACGTCGCAAACCTGCAAGAAGCTATTCCTCGTTTTTCTATTGGCCAGCTTGGCATCATGCGGTGGCGGTGGTGGCGGCTCGAATGGCGCCTCGAATGGCGGCTCGACCGGCATTGTTGCAGCGCCGGCCCTCAGCATGTCGATCAGCTCGGTCACACCGATCGAAGCCCAGCCTGGCGACACGCTGGAAGTGCATGGAAACGGACTGGGCCAGGTACGCGAGGCGCGGATCGGCGGGGTCGAGGCGAATTTTTCGCTGTGGACCGATACCAAGATCACCATGGTGGTGCCGGACGGCGGCGAAACCGGTATCGTTCAGTTGAAGGGCGCTGGTGTGGCGGCCCAGTCGCCCCAAAGAGTGACCATTCTCGGCCTGCCAAGCGTGACCGCCTTTAGCAGTACCGTGGTGAAGCCGGGCGAGAGCGTACAACTGAGCGGACGCAACCTCGATACGGTGCGCGAGGTGCGCCTTAACAACGTGCCGCTTCAACTGTCCCGGCACACTGCGCTTGAATTGAGTTTCGTTGTGCCCCCTGAAGTGCGCTCGGGAATTTTAGCGCTGCTGTTCGGGCTTGACCGCACGCTGATTTTGCCGCAGACACTGACCGTGCAAACGCCCGTCACGCTGACCAGCTTCAGCCCGCGCGCGGCGCTCGCTGGCGACACCGTCACCATTGTTGGCGACGGACTTGATCTGGTCACGCAGGTGATGTTTGGCGATCATCCGGCCAGCGACCTGCGGCCCGGCTTGGACGGCGTGTACGTGACGGTGCCAAACGGCGCCCGCAGCGCGCCGCTGACGCTGATCAAGCGCGACGGCGGGCAGGTCCAGAGCCGCGACAGCTTCACCGTCATCCCGCGCATCATCGTCACCGACATGCAGCCGCATAGTGCCGTGGCCGGACAGGTCGTCGTCGTCGTTGGCGCGAATTTGACCGAAGTTGACGGGGTCACCGTCGGCCACATTCCGGTTGATCTGATCAGTCGCAGCGACACGGAAATGCGCTTTGCCATGCCACCTCTTGGCGGCGAGGTCGAGTTGCGGGGCACACGACAACGCGCCGCCAGTGTCGGGATGCTGAGCGTGCCGAACTCGTGGCTTGCGACCGGCGGTTTCTCGCCAAGCAGCGGCGTCGACGGCACGGCCGTCACGATTAGCGGCGCCGCGCTTCCCGGCGTGTTTAGCGCCAACGGATTTGGCGGCCTTACGTCGGTCAGCATGGGCGGCCTTCATCTACCGTTCGCCCGTATCAACGGCGGCGCCGCGATCCGAATTGTCAGCGTGCGTGGCGGCGGCGCCATCGTGCTGGAGGCGGGCGCGCAGAGTCTGACGCTGGGCAATTTCGTCGATCTGACGCCGTCGCTGGCGATCAGCGCCAGCATTTGCTGGCCGGCTTACGGTGACGTGGGATCGCATATCACCATCGGTGGCAAAAACCTCAACCGGGTCGCCAGCGCCACCGTGGGTGGCGCGAGTGCCACCATCTATAGCCAGAGCGGCGACGAGCTGGTCTTGCTGGCGCCGGCCGGCGGTAACGGCTCGGTCGTGTTGCAGGGCGATGGAAGCAATGTGAGTGTCGGCAAATTCGGCCTCAGTCCGGTGGCGATATCCCACGTCGACGTGGCGCAGACCTATTTTCAGGCGCCGGGTGATCCCATGCAACGGCTGGTTCCCGGCAAGGAGGCCTTGCTGCGGGTGTTGGTGGCGGGACGCGACGGGCTGGCCAGCCCGCCGGTGCAGGTGATCGCGAGCGCCGGCGGCAGCGTGCTCGGCACCGCCCATTTGGTCGGGCCGGCGACATTGGCTGCCGTCCCGCAAGCCTCCCCGCTGGATCAGGCATTTACGGCGAGCTTGCCGGCGGCTTGGGTGCGTGCTGACCTGAGCTTGCGAATTGACGTCGACCCGCTGCTGAACACGAGCGGCGGCGCCAGTACCACGGTCCGGCCGGTGGTCGGCAGACCAACCAATCTGGTGCTGGTGCTGGTGCCGCTGAGCATCGGCAACGGCGACCTCGACGCCGTCATGCCCAACCTGGCTGCCGTGCGCACGGCGCTGGGCAAGGTGTTGCCGATCGCCGAGTCGGCGATCACGGTCAAGCAGCGCGCCAGCTATCGGCTGACGTCGGTGTCGCAAGTGAAAAGCAGTGACGAGTGGAGCAAGGCACTCAATGAGCTCGACGATCTGCGCGAAGCCGAGGGGCAGCAACAACACTACTACGGCCTTGTCCCGGATGCCAGCTTCAGCGCCGGCACCAGCGGTCTTGGCTACCGGCCGGCCAGCGATGGCAGCGGCGGCGGGCGCAGCAGCATTGGCCTCGATGCGCGCCGCACCAGCTATATGCGCACCATGACGCATGAGCTGGGACATAACTTCGGGCGCAGCCACGCGCCCTGCGGCGATGTCGTCGGTCCGGACCTGAATTACCCGTATTCCGGCGGCACACTGGGCGTGACGCCCATCTTCGATAGCGTTGCGCGCACGATCGTCTGGCCCGAAAGCGGGTTTGATGTGATGGGCTATTGCGGCGGCGATTGGTTCTCCGACTACAACTACCAGCACGTGCAAATGCGCCTGGAAAGCTGGTTGTACCCGAGCGGCGCCAGCCAGCTGCAGGCCGCGTCCCCGCTCGTGGAATTGTTGGAAATTTCAGGGATGATCGATGTGGACGGGGTGCATTTTCGTCCCGTGACCGGTAGCGTGGGCCGGGCCAGTGTTACCCAGGGCGACCACGTGCTGGATATGGCTTTGAACGATGGCAATCGGATCGTCGCCTCATTCACGCCGATGCCGGTGGCCGACGGCCCAAGCGGACAGATGCACTTCAAGCTGAGGATGGTCAAGCCGTCAGCCGAACTAGCCGGCCTGGAGGTACTCAGCGCGGGCAAACCCTTAGCCCAGAACGCGCGTAAAGCGAGGGTGGCGGCTCAGCGTGCCGGCGACAGCGGTCCGCAACTGGCCTGGAAGGAGGCTGGCGGCCAATTGCAGCTTAGCTGGGACGACAGTCGCTACCGCTATCTGCGCGTCAGCCAGCGCGGACGAGAATTGACCACGTTGGCGCGCGAACTCGAAGGCGGCAAGGCGATGCTGCCGCTGGCCGACGTGCCTAAGGGTGGCGAATGGCACTTCGTGCTCAGCGACGGCTTGAACACGCGGCTGATCCGCGTCGTGCGCTAAAGCCGAGACAGCGCGGCGCCAAGGCAGGTCCGGCAAGCGGACCTGTCGGTCAATACAGCTAAACAGTTTAAATTTTCAACCCGGGCGATCGCCAGGCAGTGCCCATTGAGGATGATCGGGCGGGCGTGTCCGCCGGCGCGCGGCCAGCCGCGCCAGCGCCGGCATGCGTCCGGCGCTGGCGCGAATTGGCTTAGTCTTCGCGACGCAGGTGCGGGAACAGAATCACGTCACGGATATTGGGCGAATCGGTGATCAGCATGATCAGGCGATCGATGCCGATGCCGCAACCGCCGGCCGGCGGCATGCCGTATTCCAGCGCGCGGATGTAGTCGGCGTCGTAGAACATCGCCTCCTCGTCGCCCGCGTCCTTGGCCGCAACCTGCGCCAGGAAACGCGCCGACTGGTCTTCGGCGTCGTTCAACTCCGAGAAGCCGTTGGCGATTTCGCGCCCGACGATGAACAGTTCGAAGCGCTCGGTGATGCCGGCCACCGTATCGGAGGCGCGCGCCAGCGGCGACACTTCGACCGGGTAGTCGACGATGTAGGTTGGCTCCCACAATTGCGATTCGGCGGTTTCTTCGAACAGCGCCAGTTGCAGCGCGCCCAGGCCAGCGGTGGCGAACGGCTTGACGCCGAACTTCAACAGCTCGGCCTTGATGAAGGCTGCGTCATGCAGTTGCTCGTTGGTGTACTGGGGCGCGTACTTGTTGATCGCGCCGACGATGGTGAGGCGGTGGAACGGCTTGGACAAGTCCAGCTCGCGCCCGCCGTAGCTCAGCACCGAGGTGCCGTGCGCATCGACCGCAGCCTGACGGATCACCGCTTCGGTGAAGTCCATCAGCCACTGGTAATCGACATAGGCTGCGTAGAATTCCATCATCGTGAATTCTGGATTGTGACGCGGCGACACGCCTTCGTTGCGGAAGTTGCGGTTCACTTCGAACACACGGTCAAAACCGCCGACCACCAGGCGCTTCAAATACAGCTCGGGCGCGATGCGCAGGAACATCTGCATGTCGAGCGCGTTGTGGTGGGTGATGAAAGGCTTGGCCGCGGCGCCACCGGGGATGGTGTGCAGCATCGGCGTTTCCACTTCCATGAACTCGTTCTTTTCCATGAAGCGGCGGATCGACGACATCGCGGCGGTGCGCGCCTTGAAGGTGCGGCGCGTCTCTTCGCTCATGATCAGATCGACATAGCGCTGGCGGTATTTGGTTTCCTGGTCGGCCAGGCCGTGGAATTTATCCGGCAACGGACGCAGCGACTTGGTGATCAGGCGCAGGCTGGTGACCTTGATGGTCAGCTCGTCGGTCTTGGTCTTGAACAGTGTGCCATCGACGCCGAGGATATCGCCCAGGTCGTAGTGGTGCAGCGCGGCCATGGCCGCTTCGCCGATCTTGTCGAGCGTGGCGTAGATCTGCACGCGACCGTCGGCCTTCGGGCCCGACGCGTCTTGCAGCGTGGCGAAGGCGGCTTTCTTACCCGCTTCGCGCTTGAGCATCATGCGCCCGGCCAGCACCACGGACACCTCGTTCGCTTCCAGTTCTTCGCGGGTCTTTTCACCGTATTGGGCGTGCAGATCGGCCGCCTTGTGCTGGGGACGGAAGTCGTTCGGAAACGCCACGCCCTGGGCGCGAATGGCAGCGAGCTTGGCGCGCCGTTCGGCGATGATCTTGTTTTCGTCGGGTGCGGCGGCTTGCTCTTGGATATCCGTAGTCATGGTCAGTTCTAGGTAAAGTTAAATTCGGGGGCGCTGGCGAACAGCGCGGCGATCGACAGCTCGGCGAAGTCGCTGGCAATGCAAATGACGTTGTCAAACTCGGCAAACGCGGCAGCCGGCAGGGTGGTGGTCAACACCACCGCGCGCATGCCGGCGCGGCGCGCCGCTTCCACGCCCAGGGGAGCGTCTTCGAACACGATGCAGTGCTCGGGCGCGACGCCGCAGCGCTGGGCTGCCATCAAAAACACGTCCGGCGCCGGTTTGCCGCGCGCCACGTCGGCCGCGCCGACGATGGCGTTGAAATGGCGCCGCAAATCGAGGCCGTCAAGCGTGAAGTCGATGTTCTCGACCGGTGCGGCGGTGGCCACGGCCAGCGCCACCGACTGCTGCTGGGCGTCGGCGATCAGGCGCTCAAAGCCGGGCAGCACCTTGCGGTGCGGCCCGTACAGTTCGCGGTACAACGCTTCTTTTTCCGCGTTGTAGCGCGCGCTGTCGATCGCCGCCAGATCGTCGCCAAAGTAGGCGCGCATGATCTCGTGGCCCTGGCGTCCGGCCGTGTCGCGGAAAAACGCGTCCGCATCGAGCGTCTGGCCGTGTCGTGCAAAAAAGGCGATCCACGACTGGGTGTGGAAGGCCATGTTGTCGACGATGGTGCCGTCCATGTCGAAGATGAAGGCGCGTTGAGCCGTCATTTACACGCCCTGTTTCAGCGAGGCGGAAATGAAGTCGTCCAAGTCGCCGTCCAGCACACCTTTGGTGTTGCCGGTTTCGAAGTTGGTACGCAAATCCTTGATGCGCGACTGGTCGAGCACATAGGAACGGATCTGGTGACCCCAGCCCACGTCGGTCTTCGAGTCTTCCAGCTTTTGCTGCTCGCTCATGCGCTTGCGCATTTCGTGCTCGTACAGGCGCGATTTGAGCATCTCCATCGCCTCGGCGCGGTTCCTGTGCTGACTACGGTCGTTCTGGCACTGCACCACGATGCCGGTCGGCGCATGCGTCATCCGCACGGCGGAATCGGTCTTGTTGATGTGCTGACCACCGGCGCCGGAGGCGCGGTAGGTGTCGACGCGGATGTCGGCCGGGTTGACGTCGATCTCGATCGAATCGTCCACTTCCGGATACACGAACAGGCTGCAAAACGAGGTGTGCCGGCCGTTGGCGGAGTCGAACGGCGACTTGCGCACCAGGCGATGCACGCCCGTTTCGGTGCGCAGATAGCCGTAGGCGTACTCGCCCTCGACCTTCAGCGTGGCGGTCTTGATGCCGGCGATCTCGCCGTCGGACTGCTCGAGAATCTCGACCTTGAAGCCTTTGCGCTCGCAATAACGCAGGTACTGACGCAGCAGCATCGAAGCCCAATCCTGCGCCTCGGTGCCGCCGGCGCCGGCCTGGATGTCGACGAAGCAGTTGTTCTTGTCCATCGGGTTGCCGAACATGCGGCGAAATTCCATGCCCTCGATGATCAGGCGGTAAGCGTCGGTGTCGACAATGATCGCTTCAAGGGTGTCGTCGTCCTGCTCTTCCTTGGCCATGGCGAACAGGTCGCTGGCGTCCTTCAGATCGGCATCGGCCTTGATCAGCGTTTGGACGACCGATTCCAGCGCTTTTTTCTCTTTACCGAGATCTTGCGCGCGCTTCGGATCGTTCCAGACGGTTGGATCTTCTAATTCTTCGTTGACTTGCTCTAGTTTCTCTGACTTTTTATCGAAGTCAAAGATACCTCCGAAGTTCGGCTTCACGCATCGTGAGATCGTTCAGCAGGGCGGACAGGGCGTTGATGCGTTCGGCTTCCATGGTGTTCTTTTTAGTTGGTTGAATCGAACCTTCGATTATACCCGAGCGCCACTGTCCTTGCCGTCAAAGCGCGCTGGCGCTTGATCGGGCCGCCGCTCCTGCCGTATGATGGCCGGCTTACCCACGCAAAGGCTGGCCCATGCGCTATCGCTACCTCGTTGCGCCGCTGGCGCTGATGCTGTCCGCCTGCGCGGCGCTGGCGCCCGCCACGGCGCCGCCTGGCGCGCGCGCCACGCTGGCGCTGTTGGAGACGACCGATCTGCACGCCAACGTGCTCGCTTACGACTACTTCAAGCTGGCCCCGGACGCCTCGATCGGCTTCGAGCGCACCGCCACCCTGATCGCGCAGGCGCGCAAGGAGTTTGCCAACAGCGTGCTGCTGGACGACGGCGATACCATCCAGGGCACCGCGCTGGCCGACTACCAGGCGCAGGTGGCGCCCGTGCCCTGCAGCGAGAAGCTGGCGATCTACCAGGCGATGGATGCGCTGGTGTATGACGGGGGCACGATTGGCAACCACGAATTTAACTACGGCCTGGCGTACCTCAATCAGGTCACCGGCAGCGCCTTCGACGTGGACGGCGTGGCGGCGCACGCGGCGCGCTGCGCCGGGCCGCAATTTCCGCTGGTGCTGGCCAATGTGTACAGCGCGCGCACCCATCAGCCCTTGTTTGCGCCGTACCGCATCATCGACAAGGAGATCAGCGCGCTGGGGCCGGATGGCGCGCCCATCCACGCGCACATCAAGATCGGCATCATCGGCTTCACGCCGCCGGGCATCATGGCGTGGGACAAGCTGGCGCTGGCCGGGCGGGTCTACACCGAGGGCATCGTCGAAAGCGCGCAGAAATTCGTGCCGCTGATGCGCGCGCAAGGGGCCGAGCTGATCGTCGCGCTGTCGCACGGCGGCCTCGATGGCGCGCCCTACACACCCGCGATGGAGAACGCCAACTGGTATCTGGCGCAGGTGCCCGGCATCGACGCAATCCTGATGGGGCACGCGCACCAGGTGTTTCCCAACGTCGCCAGCACGGCGGCCGGGTTCAATCTGCCTGGCGTGGACAAGCTGCGCGGCACGGTGCACGGCGTGCCGGCCGTGATGGCCAATTTGTGGGGCAAGCACCTCGGCGTGATCGCGCTGCAATTGCGCCATGACGGAGCAGCATGGCGCGTTGAACAGGACGCGACCAAGGTCGAGGCGCGCGCCACGGGGCAAGCCGGCAAGGGCTATGTCGCGCCTGATCCGACGCTGGCGCCCTTGGTCGCGCGCGCACACGCGGCCACCATCGCCTATGTGAAAACCCCGCTGGGCGCGAGCGAGTTCCGCATGTCGAGTTATTTCGCCGATGTCGGCGATGTCTCGGCGATCGAGATCGTCAATTTGGCGCAGGCCGACTTCTTGCACCGCTACGTACAGGCCAACTTGCCGGCGCTGGCCAGCCTGCCGGTGCTGTCGATGTCGGCCCCGTTCAAGAGCGGCTCGGCCGGACCGGGCGACTACACGGACGTTGCCGCCGGCCCGCTGGCGTTAAACAACGCCGCTGACCTGTACCTGTATCCGAACACGCTCAACGGCGTGCAAATCGACGGCGCGCAGCTCAAGGCGTGGCTGGAAAAGGCGGCCGAACGTTTCAACCGGATCGATCCGGCCAACCGGGCGGCGCAGGAGCTGATCAACGCCGGCTTTGCTGGTTTTAATTTCGACGTCGTCACGGCGCCCGAACTGCACTACGAGATCGACGTCACCCAAGTGCGTGGGGCGCGCATCGGCAAATTGACGTATCTGGGGCAGCCGGTGGCGCCGGCGCAGCAGTTTCTGGTGGCGACCAATAACTACCGCGCCAGCGGCGGGGGCAATTTCCCCGGCCTGGACGGCAGCAAGACCATGCTGGCGGCACCGGACGCGAACCGCGACATCCTGATTGCGTACCTGAAGGCGCATCCGCAACTGACGCGGGCGGCCCATGGCGCGCAGCGCAGCTGGCGTTTCACGCCCGTCAAGACGGCCGGTGCGGTGGTGTTTCATGGCGCGCCGGGCGTGCTTGAGGTGGCGCGCGCGGCCGCGCTGGACAACGTCAGCTTGCTGCGCGCCGACGACGGTCAGGGCAAGGGTTACGCACTGTACGGGCTCGATCTGGCGCGCTGAGCGTCCCGCCAGGCAGTTGTTCAGGCCGGGTTGATTTTTTCTGGCTGGACCAGAATGAAAGGGCTGATCACCGATGTCCACAAGGACAGATCGCCGTCCAGCCAGGCCTGCGCCTGCTGATCCGATACTTTGGCCACCAGGCCGGTTTGCATCCAGCCGGTGATGCTGGCCTTGTCGTCATGCGAAATGCGCATCGCCACATCGACCAGATCGAGCTGTTCGCTGACATACACCACCGTGCCGCTGGCAAAGTGGCGTTGTAGTTCGGTCCAGGGCAGGCGCGCCGTCTCCAGGTTGATCTTGGTGCGCAGGTCGGTATCGTTTTCGGGCTTGGTTTGCATGCGGGGTCGGTTCGGTAAAGTGAGTCGGGCCGCGCTCACAGAGTGTCGATCCGTGGCGTTGGCGTACCCGCCCATGTTAACCGATAGGCCTGACCTTTGCGAACATTGCCCACCAAGGCGGGGCGCAGGCAGGCCAGATTGGTGCCGCCAGGGCGGCGCACACTGGGGTAGATGATGCCCAGCGCGCCCGCGTCGAGCAGGCGGTTGGCCAGCGCCTGCGATGCCTCATAGCTGGCCGGATCGAGACAGTCGGCGAACGCTGGCGCCTCGCGCAGGTCGTGAAAGCTGCCGCCAAAGTCGGCCAGCATGGTCTGGTAGCTGACGCTGTCGTCGAAGTAATCGATCTCGGCGTATTCGGCCGTCTTGTGGAAGATGACCTCGGCCAGCGCGGTCTGGGCGTCGAACGCGCAGTACCAGGCGCCGCGTTCGCCGTCGTTGAAGCGGCTGCCCTGCGGACGCGCGTAGGTGTAGGCCGCGTTGATGATGCGGAAGTTGGGTACCCCGAACACCAGTTCATCGACGCCGATGCCCTGCAGCAGGCCCAGCTCGCCGCGCAGGCGCTCGTTGGTGGCGTTATCGAGTTCAAACAGGTCGCGCAGGTGTTTCAGATCGTCGGCCAGGGGGTTCAGCACCGAGTCTTCGACGCCGGCGAAACGCGAGGGCAGCAGGCGGCAAGTGTCGAGTTGGCGCAGCGCGCTCTGTGTGGGCACCGCGCTCACAGGCCGCCGCGCCGCGCGTCGAGCAGTTTGCGCACGCTCTGCATGGCCAGCATGCCGCCGGCTAACATATACGACAAGGGCGTGCGCCCGCCAAACAGCGAGTTTTGATTGGGCAGGCTGATCCAGTCGTCGGCCAGCTTGTCGCCGTACAGGATGTGCAACGCTTTATAGATGCCGAGCAGGAAAGAAATGCGCGTGATGCGGTCGACATTCAACACCCGGTCGCGGTCTTTTTTCCATTCATAGTAGGTGCTGCTGGACATGCCGCCGAGCAGTTCGCGCGCGTCGTCGTCGCGCAAATGCCAGGCCTGGGCCAGGTGAAAATAGCCTTTCAGCGCGGACATGGACAGGCGTTCGCGTTCGGCCTTTTGGTGCAGGTCGACCTGGATGGTGGGTTCGAAGCGGCTGCGGGGGTAGGCGTGGGCAAATTGCATAAGTCCTCCGATAATGGATAAAATATACTCCTGTTTCGGACTGCGTGCAAGGTGCGCACGCCGGTAGATGCTTTGCTACAATGTTATATGCGTGGCGTTACGGTCAGTTCGAACGGCAAGCATGGTTGATGCCGTAGCGTGCCGGGCACCACCTGTTCTACTATCCAAGGGATCACCATGCGCGAACTTCGTGTCCATTTGCGTCGCCTGTTGCAATCGACGGCGAGCATCATCGATGCGCAGGGCGTGCTGTGGCATTCAGTGCAACTGCTCGATATTTCGCGCATGGGCGTGGCGTTTTCCTGCACGCACGAGATGCAATGCGGCGCGGTTTGCCAGATCCTGTTCTGTCTGCCGGGTCAGACAATGCGCAACGAGGCGACGCTGCGCATCGTCCACTGCGCGCCGTCCGCCAGCGGCTATCGGCTCGGCGCGCGCATTATCGAGCTCGAGCAGCAGTGCGCAGACCGGATCGTCGAGTTTGTCGTCGGCGAGCCAACCCTGCGCACCTGAACGGCGCCGCGCCGCTAATACCTCAAATACCGCTTACGCCGCTTCGGCGTGTTCCACCATCAATTGCACCTTGGTGTTGCCGTTGTACTCGTTGATGTCGAGCCGGAACGCGACGCGCGCGCGTTCGGGCACGGCGCTGCAGTGGCCGAACCAGATCGCGTCGTAACGCTGGCCGTTGCGTTCTAACAGCAGCTTCAGGTGACGCTCCTTCAGGATGCGCTGACTCACCACCCGGAACTCGTCGCAGAACACGGGCGGCGCAAAACCCTGGCCCCACACCTGGGCATCCATCAGGTTGATGAATTCGCAGGTGTAGTAGCCGTCCTCGAGCGCGCCGTCGGTTTCGATGACGCGCTCTTTCTGCTGCTCGCTGAGCCAGGCGCGTCCGACCGCCTCGAAGGCTTCCGAAAACGCGTCGAAGGCCTCCGCCCGCAAGGTCAAACCGGCCGCCATCGCGTGACCGCCGAATTTGTCGATCAGGCTGGGCGCGCGTTTAGATACCAGGTCGAGCGCGTCGCGCAGGTGAAAGCCGGGAATCGAACGGCCCGAGCCCTTGATCCAGCCGTGTGCGCCGGGCGCGAAGGTGATCGTGGGGCGGTAGAATTTCTCTTTCAGGCGCGAGGCGACGATGCCGATCACGCCCTGGTGCCAGCTGGCGTCGAACACGCTGATGGTGCTGCTGTTGGCCGGCTCGAAGTCATCGAGGTGCAGCAGGGCCGCGTCCTGCATCTCGGCCTCGATCTCGCGCCGCTTCAGGTTGATGTCGTTCAGCTGCTGGGCAATCGCCCAGGCGCGCCCTTCGTCATCGGTCACCAGGCATTCTATCCCCAGCGACATGTCGTCGAGCCGGCCGGCCGCGTTCAGGCGCGGACCGAGCGCGAAACCCAGATCGAACGGGGTGGCGCTGCGTGCCTCGCGCCCGGCCACCCGGAACAGCGCCGCCACGCCGGCGTGCATGCGTCCGGCGCGCATGCGCTTCAAACCCTGCGCGACCAGGATGCGGTTATTGGCGTCGAGCCGTACCACGTCGGCCACCGTGCCCAGCGCGACCAGGTCGAGCAGGTTGTCCAGCTTGGGCTGGTCCTGCACGCCGAACACGCCGCGATGGCGCAACTCGGCGCGCAGCGCCAGCAGCACGTAGAACACCACGCCCACGCCGGCCAGGTGCTTGCTGGGAAACCCGCAGGCGGGCTGGTTCGGGTTGACAATCACGCTGGCCGGCGGCAGCGTGTCGCCCGGCAGATGGTGATCGGTGATGACGACTTCGATGCCGCGCCGGTTCGCCTCCAGCACCCCGTCCACGCTGGCGATGCCGTTGTCGACCGTGATGATGATGTCGGGCGCCTTGGTGCGCGCGGTCAGCTCGACGATTTCCGGGGTCAGGCCATAACCGTATTCGAAGCGGTTCGGCACGATGAAGTCGACCTCGGCGCCCATCGCGCGCAGCCCGCGCAGCGCCACCGCGCAGGCGGTCGCGCCGTCGCAGTCGTAGTCGGCCACGATCACCATGCGCTTGTTGGCGCCAATTGCGTCGGCCAGGAACTGCGCCGCCGCGTCGATATGCAGCAGGCCGCCCGGCGCGATCAGCGCACCCAGTTCGCTCGACAGCTCTTTCGGATCGGTCAGGCCGCGCGCCGCGTACAGGCGCGCAAGCACGGGGTGGATGCCGCTCTGGCGCAGCATCTCGGCAGTGCGAAACGGATAGGGGCGGGTGGCGATGCGGGTCATGGCAGCAATCTGGTGAGGGTGGGGCGGTGCCAGAACTTGCGCTGGGCCAGCCCGGTGGTGGTCAATTCGGCCAGCCGGGCGCGGTGGCTGAGCATCAGATGCAATTTGCGCACGCGCCCGCTGGTAAGTGCGGCCAGCGCGGGCGCGAACCAGTTCTGTTCAAGCTGCTGCATCTGGTCCAGCCAGCGCGACCAGTCGGTGGCGATGGCCGGCTCGATCAGGTTGGCGCACACCACCAGCTGATCGCTGGCAGCTGCGGCGAAGACGGCGGCCGGATCGGCGACGCGGCCGGTCAGCGGCGCCAGCCAGGACGGCGGCGCGACCGCTGCCAGCGTCATCGCGCCAGTGCGCGACTCGGCCGGGCTGCCAGCCCACGGCCAGAACGAGTTGACGGCGGCCAGTCCGCGCGCCTGGCGCTGCTCGTTGACGGGGTGCGCGTGCCACAGCATCTGCACTTCGTTTTGCAGCTTGCGGCAGGCGCGCGCGCTCGCTCCCTGCGGCACCCAGCTACTGAGATTTTGGCCGATCGCCGCGTCCGGCGTGGCCGTGTCCAGGTCGGCCCAGTCGTCGGCGCGCATGAACCAGGTGTCGGCGCTGCCGTATACCAGCGGCTGGCCGATCTCGTCGAAATACGGTTTGGCCGCCTCGAACAGCGCGCGCGCGTCCGGTTCGGACAACTGCAGCAGGCGCGGGTCGGCCAGCAGCAGGTGATTGCGCGCGACCTGGATATGCACCGGATTGATGATGAACCAGTGGCCGGCGTCGCAGGCCAGGCCCAGCGCGCGCATCGCGCTGGCGGCGAAGGCGCAGCGCGCGTCGGGGGACGGCAGGCCCAGCGCGTGGGCCAGCCAGCGCTCGTGCGGCAGCGTGCGCGCGTCCGGCTCGGAGTCGAACAGCTCGTAGCGGGAGCTGCGCGAGAGCAGCGCACACAGGGCGGGCACGCGCAGCGCGCGCACCAGGTCGGGGGCCAGTTCAGGCGGGGGAAAGGCAAACGGCAGGGCCAGGGTAATCTCAGTCATGCCGCGATTGTAGGATATCTGGCCGGCCAGGGCGACTGTGCGCTGCGATTTCGGGGCGGCGCGCGCGCTTGCGGCCCTCGTTTCACTCCCGTGTACGCAATTGTATGGCACACTGCGGGCTCACACGACCTTCCACACCGGAGCCCATGAGCATCCTCGCGAAATTGCCCTACGAATGGCTGATCGGCCTGCGCTATACGCGCGCCGGCCGGCGCAGCGGCCGCAACAGTTTTATCTCCTTCATTTCGATGATCTCGATGACCGGCATCGGGCTCGGCGTGGCCGCGCTGATCGTCGTGCTGTCGGTGATGAACGGGTTTCAGAAGGAAGTGACGGACCGCATGCTGTCGGTGCTGGCCCACATCGAAGTGTTCGACGCCAGCGGCAGCATGCCGGACTGGCGCGCGGCGGCAGCTCAGGCGCTGGCCAACCACGAAGTGCGCGGCGCGGCCCCGTTTGTCGAATCGCAGGCGATGCTGGTGCGCGAAGGCGAAATGCGTCCGACCCTGATCCGCGGCGTGCTGCCGGAAGAAGAGCGCAAAGTCTCCGACGTCGCCGCGCAGGTCAAGCGCGGCAGCCTGGACGCGCTCAAGCCGGGCGAATTTAACATCGTGCTTGGCTACGAGCTGGCGCGCCGCCTCAACGTCGGGCTGGGCGAAAAGGTGACGATGGCCGTCGCCAAGGGCCAGGTCACGCCGGCCGGGGTGCTGCCGCGCATGCGCTCGTTTACCGTGGTCGGTATTTTTGAAGCGGGCCACTACGAGTTTGACTCCGGACTGGCCTTCATTCACATCGAGGACGCCGAGAAAATGGAGCGACTCGACGGGCCGTCCGGGCTACGCCTGCGCATCGCCGACATGCACCGCGCACCGCTGGTGGCGCGCGACCTGAAGGCAAGCATGGCGGGCGACTACCTGATGCGCGACTGGTCGCAGGCCAATGCCAGCTGGTTTGCCGCCGTGCAGATCGAAAAACGCATGATGTTCATCATCCTCGGGCTGATCATCGCCGTGGCCGCTTTTAACCTGGTGTCGACACTGGTGATGACGGTGACCGACAAGCAGGCCGACATCGCAATTTTGCGCACGCTGGGCGCTTCGCCGCGCTCAATCATGAAGATTTTCGTGATTCAGGGCGCGCTGGTGGGCTTGATGGGCGCCGTGCTCGGCGTGCTGGTGGGCGTGCTGATCGCCCTGAACGTGGACGTGATCGTGCCTTTCATCGAACACTTATTGGGAGTACAGTTCTTGTCGAAAGATGTTTATCAAATCAGCGCCGTGCCGTCCGACCTGCGCTGGGACGACGTCACCCGCATCGGCCTGGTGGCCGTGGCGCTGGCCTTCGTCGCCACGCTCTATCCAAGCTGGGCCGCCGCGCGCGTGAAACCTGCGGAGGCACTGCGCTATGAATGACGCATCCAAACTCGACGCCGCGCTGGCGCTGCCGGTGCTGTCCTGCGCCGGCCTGGGAAAGACCTTTACGCAGGGCGACTACTCGGTGCCGGTACTGGCCGGGGTCGACTTCAGCGTGTTTCGCGGCGAGCGGGTCGCCATCGTGGGCGCTTCGGGCTCGGGCAAATCGACGCTGCTGCATCTGCTGGGCGGGCTCGATACACCGAGCAGCGGCAACGTCAGGCTGCTGGGCGACGATTTCCAGAACCTGTCGGAGAAGGCGCGCGGCGACCTGCGCAACGCTTCACTCGGGTTCGTGTACCAGTTTCACCACCTGCTGCCGGAGTTTTCCGCGCTTGACAACGTCGCCATGCCCCTGCTGATCCGGCGCATGAAACGCGCCGACGCCACCGCGCAGGCCCAGCAGATTTTGCAGCGCGTCGGACTGGCTAAGCGTGTTACCCACGTGCCGGGCGAACTGTCCGGCGGCGAGCGGCAACGGGTGGCACTGGCGCGCGCGCTGGTCACCCAGCCGGCCTGCGTGCTCGCCGACGAGCCGACCGGCAACCTCGATCACGCCACGGCAAACCAGATCTTCGACCTGATGCTGGAGCTGTCGTCGACGCTGGGAACGGCCTTCGTGATCGTTACCCACGACATCGAGCTGGCGCGTCGTTGCGACCGCATCTTGCGCCTGACCGATCAGGGCCTGCACCCGTACCACGACTAGCGATGTGGATCGATACCCATTGCCACCTCGATGCGCACGAATTCGGTGCCCAATCAGAGGCGCTGGCGCAGCGCGCCTTGCAGGCGGGGGTGTCGATGATCGTCATTCCGGCGGTGGCGCGCGCCGACTTTGGCGTCGTGGCCGAGCTGGCCGCGCGCACGCCCAACGCCAGTTACGCGCTGGGCATCCACCCGATCCACGTGCCGCAGGCCAGCGAGGACGACTTGCTGGCGCTGCGCGCGGCCGCCACGCGGGCGCTGGACGATGCGCGCATGGTGGCGATCGGCGAGATCGGGCTCGATTTTTTCATTCCGATGTTGTGCGAACCGGCCATGCGCGCCAAGCAGGAACACTTCTTTCGCGAGCAGCTGCGCATCGCGCGCGACCTGGGCCTGCCGGTGCTGATGCATGTGCGCCGCTCGCAAGATCAGATCCTCAAGCACGTGCGCCAGATTGGCCCGCCGGGCGGCATCGCGCACGCATTCAACGGCAGTGTTCAGCAAGCGCACGCCTATCTGGAACTCGGCTTGAAGCTCGGCTTTGGCGGCGCGATGACGTTTACCCGCGCGCTGCAAATTCGTCGTTTGGCCGCCAGCTTGCCGATTGAGGCGCTGGTGCTGGAGACGGACGCGCCGGACATCGCGCCAAGCTGGCTGCACCCTGGTCGCAACAGTCCTGAGCAATTGCCGGCGATCGGCCAGGTGCTCGCCGAACTGCGTGGTGTGACCGCGGCCGACATCGCCGCCGCCACCACTGCGAACGCCCACCAGGCCTTGCCGCGCTTGCGCGCGCTGATGATTCCCACAAGTGCCTGAGTCGCACGATTAGCGCGGCACGTCTGCGCGCGGTGGCCGCGACGGCGTGTGGCGGCGCTGCCAGTCCGATTTCTGTGTAAAAACCGCAATCATTTCAAAAAGTACTTTACTTTGCGCTGCTCGAACTTATACTCGCATCAGTGTCAGCCGTCCGGCGCTTCGAGGCATAGGGATGATCAATCGGCGCCGGTTTGCTGCACTCTTTTTGACGTCCACTATTTCAAGGAGAATGCACCATGCCCACGCTCGTTATTGGTTGCGGCGCGAACAGTCACAATCACGGACTGCTTCACCACGTCACCATCGACATCGTACCCGGTTTAAATCCGACCATCGTCGGCTCGATCACGGATCGAACTTCAGGCTTGTACACCAACGTGGCGTATCGCAGACACTTCGATAACGTCTTGTTCGAGAACATTCCGGCGCAGGTGATCGCCAGCGACGCCGATTGCAGCGCGATTGCCGGGCACCTGACCTTGGTGATGACTGCGAACGGGCGTGTGCGCTTTCGTTCGGGCAGTGTCGGGCGCGTTCGATTGCCGCGCCTGATCAAGATTTTCAATTTGTATAACTTCGTCGTCGCGCGTGAATTTCTCGACGGTGTAGACGTCAAGCGACTCGACCAGTTGGGTGTCGATCGCATCCCCAGCGATATGACACGCGACCTGGATCTGTTCGTCGACGACGAGCCGATCGACGTCGAATTCAGACGTGGTGGCGGGGTGATACGCTCGGTCGAAAGTCCCATCTAGTCGCAGAGCGTATCGAGCTGCCTGCCATGTCGACGCGCTGGACTTCGGGCGCGCGGGCTCAAGACATGAGCTTGATATTCTCCAGCGTGAACACGATGGGCGCCGCCGTATCTCCTTGGCCGCCCCCACTCATGATGATGTCCGCACTGGCAATGCCGTCCAGCGCAAGCTCGGTATTGACGCTCGATGCCATGGCCGGGTTGATCAGGTCCCCCTCGCTAACGTTAGCCAGCGCGCCGATCCACAGCGTCGGGCGAAACGCGAACGCGGCGTTCTGACCGGGTGCCAGAGCCGGCGCGATGGCCAACAGTCTGCCGTCTTTGTAGACGCTGGCGTTGATCGCGCCGTGCGACAAATCGTTGCGCACCTGCACCTCGCGCGCGTCGCCACCCGTTTCCGCGACACTATGCGAGAGCGTGGCATCCGATGTGGGGGCGCCCACTGTAAACATATGGCCGGGTAGGGCGCTGACCTGCGCGGTGTCGTTGCCATGGCTGTCGCGCACGGCGACCGTCACGTTGTAAGGCAATGCGAACGCATGGGTATCGCCCGCAGTGCTTTGCGGCGCCACGCGCCAGGCCACGGCCACGGCATCGTCCGACGCGCGCGTGTTTTTCTGAAACATGACGACATTCGTATTTGCCCCGTCGTCGGATCGATTGATGAAGGTGAGTGTGATGTCCATGGGTATAAATTCCAATAACAGCGGGTTAGAGAAGACGTAAAGCCAGTATCTCATTTAATTCACATAATTAGCAAAACAATACTTTTTGCCCTGGCTGGAGCCGGCAAGTGCGCGCCAGGCCCCGCCTGCTTTGCTGGCACCGGACGGCGCACGTGTTGTGGGCGACGCTCTTTCCCGAGACGCGCCGAACGAACGCCGTTTGCGCCTTGCCGCAACTGCGCCTGCCAATCGCGCTACAGTGGGACGTGCCCGCCGTGTGCCGGCTTCCAACGCGAGGGGATCAGCATGCGCTGCGCGATTCTCGGATTTGTCGCCGGCGCGGCATGGCTGGAAAACGCCGCGACCCTGCCGGACCAGGTAACGCTACTGGCGGGCTTGGCCGTTTTGCTGTTTGGCGCCCGCTTTCTGCGCGCCGTGCCGCGCGCGCTGCTATGCGGCGCGCTGCTCGGCTACGCGTGGGCGGCGCTGCTAGCACATCTGGCGTTGGTGCCGGCGCTCGACAAGGCCGACGAAGGGCGCGACATCACGCTGGTGGGCACCATCGACAGCCTGCCTTACCGCTTTGAGCAAGGAGTGCGTTTCAATTTTGCCGTCGAGCGGGTGCTGGGCGCGCCGCTCAAGGTGCCGCCGCACATCGCGCTGGGTTGGTACG
The DNA here is from genome assembly GCA_038207625.1 of Burkholderiales bacterium. GTDB lineage: Bacteria > Pseudomonadota > Gammaproteobacteria > Burkholderiales > Burkholderiaceae_D > JBBQZO01. The sequence goes on from JBBQZO010000052.1 coordinate 21,442, forward strand.
AGGGCGCCGGTGCGGACGCGGCGGCGGTGGGCGAGGTGCAGCCGGGCGAGCGCTGGCAATTGACGGTGCGCTTGCAGCGCCCGCACGGCAACGCCAATCCGTATGGCTTTGATTACGAGGTGTGGTTGCTCGAACAAGGCCTGCGCGCGACCGGCTACGTGCGTAGCGCGGGCCAGTCTAACCATCGGCTCGACGCGTTTGTGCCGAGCGTGGGCAACGTCATCGAACTGTGCCGGGCCACGCTGCGCGATCGAATTCAGCGCGCCTTGCCGGGAAAAAAATACGCGGGCGTGTTGGTTGCCTTGGTGGTGGGCGACCAGCGCGCGATCGACCATGGTGAGTTACATTAAAGTATTGCTCCGGACAATTCAATGTATTCAATGACTTAGTCTGAAAAGTACTTTTGCAAGTTACATTAAAGTGTTGCTCCGAAGTGTGACCATACTTTGAGCGAGTTACATTAAAGTATGGCTCCGTCCAAATAATCACCACCACGAGTGGAGCTCGATTGCGACTGTCTCGGGCAGCCCACGGGGGATGAACGAACCTCCTTGACCGCGTGGCAATAAGCTGATGGCCCAAAGTTGGCAGAACCCTCAACGCTTCACCCGGTGCGTATTCCGGTGATCGCGCCCACCCATTCCGGTCTATCGTGCCCACTTGCGCATGAGATGGTGTTACGCGGCTAAATTGTAGTCGGTGCGGTCACGATGGGTCGATATTTCTCTCCTTTCTGCTGGTTTTTGGGCGCGGGGCGCGCAGCGAGTCGCCGGTCAACGTGAAGCGGTGATTGCGCTGCATGATGCGGTCCAGGATGGCGTCGGCGATGGTGGCGTCGCCGATCCAGGCATGCCAGTGTTCGACCGGCAGCTGGCTGGTGATGATCGTCGCCTTGTTGCCGGCACGGTCGTCAATGACCTCCAACAGATCCGACCGCGTCATGCTGTCGATGGCGCCCATGCCCCAATCATCGAGTAATGTTAAGCGCAACATTACTGGATGACTGGGGCCTTGCCGTGCTCGACGACACGCACCGGCGCGATCTGCTGGAGGTGCTCGACGACCGCCACGGCGCGCGCTCGACCATCGTGACCAGCCAGCTTCCCATCGAACACTGGCACGCCGCCATCGGCGACGCCACGCTCGCCGATGCCATCCTCGACCGGCTGGTCCACAACGCCCATCAGTTCAATTTGAAGGGCGATTCAATGCGGAAAAAGCGGACAAATTTGACAACCCCGGCCACTCAGGAGTAAAACCTGAACCTCGCCCCCGCGCCGTCACGTCCAAGGTGTCCAGTTTGGCCTGGAACAGGTGTCCAGTTTGAGCTGGAACGACTGTCCAGTTTGCGGCGGAACGGGTGTCCAGTTTCAGTGGAATACGCAGGGTGGTGCCGCCGCAACGCGCTGTCTGGATTCTTCCTGGCGAACTGCACAAGGTATCGGCGAACAAAGGTTTCTGGCTCAAGACGCTGTACGCCGAACCCGGGGCCGCGCCAATTCCTGGCAAATGTTGCGTCGTATCTGTCGAACACTTGCTCGACACGCTGCTGATCGAGGCCTCGACTTTCGGTTCGAACTATCCAATCGAAGGAGCCGAACAACGATTGGTGCAGGTCTTGCTGGATCGTCTGGCGACGCTCGAAACGACGCCGACCTACTTACCGATGCCGCTCGATTCGCGGTTGATGAAGCTAACGGGATTGATGGAACAGAATCCGGCAGATGCGCGTACCTTGACCGAACTGGCCAGCGCGAGCGGCATGACTGCCCGCACCGCCGCACGCCTATTCGTGAAAGAAACCGGATTGACGTTCGGCCAATGGCGCCAGCAATTGCGTCTTCTCAAGGCAATGCAGTCCCTTGGCCTGGGCATCAGCGTCACAACGGTTGCTGGCGATGTGGGTTATGAGGATGTATCGGCCTTCATCGCCGTGTTCAAGCAAGCCTTCGGCGACACACCAGCACATTATTTTCGTTCGATTCAAGCGTGATGGGTGCCAGCCCTGTCTTTTGCCATATTTTCCGATGCTGTGCAAACACGACCGACCATCAATTGCGGCGCATAGGGCGCACGGCCGCTGGCGGCGTAGCGCTGCTCGAAAGCCTGCCAGTCTTGCCCGCCGAGCAGACGGGCTACGGTAAATTGTGCGTGTTGACCTGAACGCTTCAGATGTTCTTCCAGACGGGTTGTCCCCAAAATAAATGGGGCGGGCAGCACCCGTTACGAAACGCCGGCCACTGTCGGCTGCGGTTTGCAGCAACGGCGCGCGTGTGCAGGCTGGCACGCCGCCAAACAAGTAATATTGGGCGTCGTCGGGCGAAGGTAATTTGCGGGTGCTGCTCATCGTCGTTTCCTGGCGTTTCATCCTGGGCAATATTTTACAAACGCTGGGGCTTTTGCGACAGCCTCTTCAGGGCGGGGCGATTGACAGCTGATTGGCGTGACTGCGCAGGTCTTTCAGCACAGCAATAGCTTTGTGAAAGGTTCCCCGTTTTAGCCAATGTCTGTATGCCTGGCTGGCATTGTTCCAAGTGCCCGTCTTGAAAACTACTTTACGCCAGGGGAGTCCTGAGCTTATCTTCGCTAGAATACCATCGAAAATAAGACGCTGATCAAGTTTCGTTCGCGAGCATATCATTCCGTCGAGGAGCACGGAACCCACGACGTTCCATTCAAAGTTAGAGAGTTCTACGGTGCGGTCTTGACGTAGTGGTATAGCGCTACTGGCTGTCGTCGTGTCAGACTGGTCCACGAATAAAATCAATGATTTTTCTATAGTTGGTGTCATAAGTGAGGTTTCGGATGTGGATATATTTGCAAATGTGATATCGATCACGTAGAAATTCTTACCGATTTTTAAACCACGCACCTTCAAACGCGCCTCTCCGATTGGTAAAATAATGTCGATTTTCCCCTTCCGGGCGGCGTCATGAACACTGCCTGCCATCCTCCCTGCTGAGGGAAAGGAGTACATCCAAGATAATGCTTCCTTTATTCCTTCGTTCATACAACGGCAGCCTGGTTGCGCCCAGAAAGCATCGATAGTTAATGTAGGTGGAGTACTGGTATATTCCATGAAGCAGGCGTTGTCGACGGCCTGAGCGCGAAACATTGCCGGAAGAAGGTACTTATTCGGTTGAAATAGCCCCCGCATGAGCGTAAGCGCTGGGACCAAAAATCGGGTTCGTAGAACCGTGAATTCAAATACTGTGTGTTTTGACGTAACAGATTCTGGCAATAAAATTCCCAATGCGTTCAGGTACTCGCTGGTATCCGCGTGCTGCCATGTCGAAAACGGGGTAGTGACACCAACTCTGCGAGTAATATGGCTTACAGACGGTATCCCAAGGTTGGTCAAGTCTTCAAGTGCACGATATTCGATATCGCCACTGCTGCGCAAGAACTCTCCAACAAATTTTCCATCCTGTGTATCAATACCTAATGCCCATGTCATGAAATTCTCCAGTTTATTGGAGAAATATAGATATGGATTTTAGCCTTTTCGGGCTACTTATCGCCTGCGTCGGACGCCCTCTGCTGTCAGGGTAGACAAGGGATGGTCGGCTGCTTTGTCGGGAGGCCGACGCGAAGGCCCGCTAGGTTGGCGGTTGCAACAGAAACGGTAAGTAAGTAGGACGGGCGCCTGAGTGTGAAGTGAGTACCTTGCCGCCGCTACTGCGGAACTTGGAGGCATATCTTGTAAAAAATACACATGTTAGCCCAAGGAGCACCGAAATTGGGTGTCGCAGGGAGATCGGTCGTTGGGCTTTCATCAACTACGGAGTGAAAAAACGTTCCAATGTGGATTAATTTTCTTGAAAATTGGTGATTGGCATATTTATTTGAAGAATTTCATCAAAAATTTAAACTCGCTAACTATACAAAGAAGCCCACCGATTGCGCGGTGGGCTAGAACCTAAGACGCTATTTTGTCGCGGGTCCGATTTCTTTCAAATCATTGGAGAGTTCTATGCCCGCGCGGCCAAGAAAAACGAGAAACATTCCAAGTTTTAACATGGCTGAGAAAGGAAATACTTCCACAAAGTGAAAATTGTGAAAGGTATCTTGGTAAAATTTCACCCATATCGACACACGTTTGGATGAAAAGACGGATAGGTTAAAGGGTTTTAAAAACATGTTATTACTCCAAGTAAATTTAGAAAGCATGCTTATTTGGTAAGTATGCATCGGTTGGCGCTAGCACAAGTACTGCGCTTGCGTCCCTCAATACGCAAATCACAATGCGCTTTAGCCAACCATTTCAAAATTCACGACAAGTTTCCCTGATTTAATTTTAACTATTTTTGTCGCACCAAGGCCAAACTGCGAACTGTTTGTCAATCTGTTTGAGTTGATGATGTACTGCTAAGACTTTGAGGTTGAAATTGTAGGAATGCATTCGGACCCGTATGGTTCCCGACAACCCTGTGTTATGTTTTAATCAAAGGGTTGCACTGTCGAGACTTAGGCTTCCCTGGGTTGTACCAGGGAGCCTATTTTTTTGGGGAAGGGCTGGCCCTGCCACGTGAAGCCAATTTCTGGTTTTACTTTGACGTATCGCAAGCCTTCCCGTGCTTGCGCCATCGTGAGCGAAGGCCAATTTGGCGCTCAGATTGATCGGAGGACCGAAACTCCTGGATGAGAACATAGGTTCTTGGGAATCGTGACCGGTCATGCTTAAACGCGGACCAGACACCAGCGCCCTGCAGTAATTCTTGGACGGTATAACGCGTTTCGCTTAGTTTGGAGCTTTCTAGTACAGCCTTGATATGGTTGCAAGCTGCTTCGTCAGATGTGCGGTAGTCACCAATTTTCCGTCCCGGTCGCGGATATCCAAACTCCCCGTCGGAATTATTGGCCAACTTAAAGAATGCTTGAATCAGTATGTGTTTAGGCGTTGCAAATGGGATTCTGATATTTTCTCGGACCATGAGCGACGGCCACGGATTTAACCGTTGAAGTGGAAAATTACAACCAGCAGAAGTTAATAATGATTCACCTAAAAAGCGATGTAAGTCAAGACTGAACATTCGACCAGCGACGGTTCCCGCTGCGAGTTCGTATCCTTTACTAACGACCATATTTCGATAGAGAAGGGGCCACTCGCCTGATGCATAAATTTTTCGGCACAAAGCCTGTATTGAAAGTAATTTCACCTCATTTAGGACCGCAACGTCGTGTTGTCCCTCACACGCTGTTGTCTGCACGTTGTCGGGTAGTTCAATCGAATTTGTGTGCGTGTGTCCACGTAACGGTATGGGCGATACACGAAGTCTCGTCCCATGAATTGCACAAATTAGAACAGCTGGCAGGAGGTGAGCTCGATGCCAGTAAGTCTCTCCATATCTGTGGCGTTCATCGTTTATGCAATCCGGGCATATCCGGCGGAACGGGACACCGTGGGAGATGTTCTTTGTTAACGAACCCAGACAATCGGCGCCAACAATCGACTTGAGCGCCTTCGCACGAAGCCTTATCTGCTCGTCCGGAGGCATGAACGCGATTGCGTACGGGAGCATTGTGTGTTGCTCCAGGAGCTCCATTGCATCGAGCCCCGTAAGTATTCCGAGCTGCACCAAATCGCCCGACATGAGAAAAGAAGTATTTGAACGGCTGCTCCCAAATATACACTGTATAAGCCGTTTTCGGCTCATTCCAGTCTGGTGGCACGCTCGGTCAATTACGCTTCCAATTATTTCGTCTGGATATGGCCTTGGAAGAAGCGGCATTAACCTAGCTCCAACAATTCCTCCAACTGTGTTGCCATGCCAAGGTTTCGGAGCTCTCCCAATATCGTTGACTTATTTTCCTTCGCTGCGTAGATGGCGCGGCGATAGTCCTGTGGTCGGTCTCTGAAGTCAGGTGCCGCTGGTTCCTCCGCATCTTTCTTGGCACGGGGAACCTTGGAGGGTAATGTCAGCGAGCTAAGGGCGGCTTTGGTGCCTTCAATTAAGGTCAGGTTTTGATGAGGTTGGATCGTATTTTCTGCGGCTGCAAGGGCTTCGCTTTCCCCAAAACCCACTGCCACAAGGCTGTTTGCAATGCGGGCAAGATAGGTTGGGTCCCCCGATTTTACCTTGTAAAGCGGAGATGCTTGGCTCTGTAGTTTTCTGTTGATCCCGCCAATTATTTCCAATAGTCCGATAGGCGCAATGTCGTCGAACGCTGCGAGGGCTTCGATGTCATCATTTCGGAGTGCTTCCACCATTGGATGCAAGAGTCTTAGCTCCTTGTTGTACACGTCGGCAATGAGCTGCGACGTGATGGCCTCCGAGCCGTCGAGCATCGCTCGTGCCTGACATGAAGCGAATAATTTGATAGCAATGTCGATGACACCCTGGGAGTAGTGATGCATCACGTCTAGTATCTGTTCGCTAAGCGGAACCGGTTTGCGCACCCACTGATTTTTCCAAAGAATTCCAACAAACTCCCGCCATTCATCCACTTCGCCTGGAGGAGATTTTCCGGGAAATCTATCCCATGGAGCAATGCCGTGTCCTGATGCGCGGCGGGATTGCCGAAAATCTAGCGAAAGAATTTTCGCGGCTTTATTGGTGCCAATGAACAGTATCGGTACATGCAGGTCGTTACAGGCGGAGACTAGCTCTGTCATGACAGTTTGGCTGCCTTTGTGAGAGTTAGTCAGATTTTGGACTTCATCGCAGATGAGTATTCCGACGAGATGCATATTCATGACTCGGGCAACACTCCTCATCAGTGAATCCGCTCCCGGGCGACCGCGAAGGGCTCAATGCCGTTTTGTGTGGAACTTGACATCTAGTACCGTACCATAGCGGGCACTGCCATTTTTAAGACGAAGAACCCCTGATGAGTATTGCCGTTGAAGCCCTGTTTACGAGCGCGCTGGGCCTGCAAGCGCCGT
>JBBQZO010000053.1:0-24750 GCA_038207625.1 Burkholderiales bacterium
GCGACCACCTTGTCGCGCTACGCCGACATGGCGCTGACCCAGGCGCGCGCCAAGGGCGGCGGCAAGTTTCAGTTCTTCTCCGCCGAGATGAACCAGCGCACGGTCGAGCGCGTCGAGCTGGAGAAATCGCTGCGCGTGGCCGTCAGCGCCGGCCAGTTGCACGTGCAGTACCAGCCGCTGGTGGACCTGCAAAGCGGCGCCATCGCTGGGCTGGAGGCGCTGGCACTGTGGCAACACCCCACGCTGGGGCCGCTAGCGGCCGAACGCTTCATGCCGATCGCCGAGGACAGCGACCTGAGCGACCAGATCGGCGACTGGCTGGTGCGTCGGGTCTGCCTGGACATGCGCCTGTGGCGCGAAGCCGGCTATGCTGAGCTGAACGTGGCAATCAACGTGTCGTCGCGCCAGTTGCGCGACCCGCTGCTGGGCGACAAGATCGGCGCGGCGCTGGTGGCGGCCGAGCTGACGCCCTCCCAGCTGAGCCTGGAAGTGATGGAAGCGGTGTTGCTGCACGACCCCGCAGCGAGCGAACTGGCGCTGCGCAGCCTGAAGGAAATGGGCCTGAGCCTGACGCTGGACGATTTCGGCACCGGTTACTCGTCGCTGTCGAACCTGAAGCGCTTTCCCTTCGACCTGGTCAAGATCAGCGCCGGCTTCATCCACAACGTCGAAAGCGACGCCGACGACGCGGCCCTGTCGCGCTCGATTATCTCGATGGCGCACAACCTGGGCATCAAGGTGGTGGCCGAAGGGGTCGACACCGAAGGCCAGTGCGATTTCCTGCGCCGCAATATGTGCGACCAGATCCAGGGGCGCTACTACGCGCCGCCTTTGGATCGGCTCGCGTTGACGACGCTGCTGCGCGAACAGCGCCGCCTGCCGTCGCACATGCTGCGCATCGTCAAGCAACAGCGCAGCCTGCTGCTGGTGGACGACGAGCAAAACATCGTGTCGGCCTTGAAACGCCTGCTGCGCCGCGACGACTACCAGATCTTTACCGCCAACAGCGGACAGGAGGGGCTCGACGTGCTGGCCCTGCATCCGGTGGATGTGATCGTGTCGGACCAGCGCATGCCCGGCATCATCGGCGCCGACTTCCTGCGCCAGGCCAAGAATCTTTATCCGCATACGATCCGCATCATGTTGTCCGGGTATACCGAGCTGCAATCGGTGACCGACGCCGTCAACGAGGGCGCGATCTACAAGTTCCTCACCAAGCCGTGGGACGACGATCAGTTGCGCGGGCATATCGCCGATGCCTTCCGCATGAAGGAGATCGCCGACGAGAACGAGCGCCTGAATCTGGAAGTGCGCACCGCCAACCAGGAGCTGGCCAGCGCGAACCGCAAGATGGAGCAGCTGCTGCGCGAGAAGCAGCAGCAGATCACGCGCGACGAGATCAGCCTGAACGTGGCGCGCGAGGTGTTGCAATTTCTGCCCCTGCCGGTGATCGGGCTCGACGACCAGGGCATGGTGGCCTTCGTCAACGGCGCCGCCGAGTCGCTGTTTGGCAGGAGCGGCGCGATCCTGGGCAACCAGGCCCTGTACGTGTTGCCCGACCTGTTCCCCGACAGTACCCTGGCGCTGCAGACCGGATCGCACCAGGCGCTGATCGAGGGCAGCTGGTTTTCCGTCAGCATGTATTCAATGGGCGCCAACTCGGCCTCGCGCGGCAGTCTGATTACCTTGAGCCGGGTCGAGGTGCACGCATGAGCACGCACAGTACCCAAGTCGAGATCGACAGCGCCATGGCCGGCATGGTGCTGTCGGAGGATTTGCTCGATGGCGCCGGCAATGTCCTGCTGCCGCAAGGCGTGGTGCTGACGGCGGCCTCGCTCAGTTCGCTGCGCCGGCGCGGCGTCGAGCAACTCGCGGTGGCCTGCGAGGCGCCGCCGGCGCTCGATGCGCAGGCGCTGGCGCGCGAACGCGAGCGCTTGCAGTACCGGCTCACGCGCCTGTATCGGCACAGCGCCGAACAGAGCGCCACACCTGCCCTGCTGGCGCTGCTGCGCGCGTATCGTGCAAAGTGGCTCCCATGAGCGAGATCGCCATCGAAGACGTGGTCAAGCGTATCAAGGACTTGCCGTCGCTGTCGGCGGTGGTGCTCGATCTGTTGTCCTCGATGGAGCAAGAGGACGTGGTGATCGACTCGCTGGCCGAGAAGATCCTGCTGGACCAGTCGCTGACGGTGAAAACACTGCGGCTGGCCAACTCCTCGTTTTACGGCATGCAGTCGAAGGTCACCACGATCCAGCAGGCCATCTCGGTGTTGGGCTTTCACAGCATCCGCACCTTGGTGATGGCGTGTTCGGTGACGGGCAGTTTTGCGCACAGCGCGCACGACAATTTCGACTTCAAGGCGTTCTGGCGCCATTCAGTGGCCTCGGCCGTGTGCGCCAAGGCACTGGCGCGCCATCTGCGTATCAATCCGGACACGGCGTTTACGGTCGGCCTGCTGCACGACATCGGTGCGCTGGTACTAACCACCCGCTTTCCGCGCGACTACGCGGCCATGATGGTCTATCGCAAAGAGCACGATTGCGCCATCATTGAGGCCGAACGCGCCGTGTTCGGGCTGGACCACGCGATGGTGGGCAGCGCGCTGGCCACGTACTGGCGCCTGCCGGCGCCGATGCAGCTGGCCGTGGCCAGCCATCACGCGCCGCCCAATGAAGACGAACTGTCGCTGGCGCTGACGGTGCATGTGGCCAACGCCATCGCGCACGGGCTCGATTTGTCGGAGCAGGACGATGACCTGGCGCCGGCCGTGTCAGAACGGGTCTGGTGTACGCTGGCGCTGAGCGACGCCGTTTGGCAGCAGGTGTTTCGCGAGACGGAGCAGACGTTCAAGGAGATCTGCACGATCTTGGTCAACTGAGGAAGGCAATAGCCATCGATGAACAACGGTAACGAACATAGCGCGACCAGCTTGCACGAGAGCGTGCTGGCGATCGGCGACGCCCTGCCGGTCGGTGCCGGCGCGCACGCCCCGGTGATTGCCCTGACCGAGTTTTTCGACGGTCATCCGGTGGCCACCTTCGCCATCAATAACGAGCACGTGATCACGCACTGGAACAAGGCCTGCGAGCAGTTGCTCGGCTGGTCACGCGAAGAGATGGTGGGCACCAACAAGCATTCGCTGGCGTTCTACCCGAAGGGGCGCCCGATGCTGGCCGACCTGATCGTGGCCGACGGCATCGAGTCGATCACCGACACCGCTTACCGGGGCCGCGCTTCGCGCTCGGCGGTCATTCCGGGCGCCTACGAGTCGGAGGACTTCTTCCCCAATATCGGCGCCAGCGGGCACTGGCTGCAATTTACCGCTGCGCCGCTGCGCGACGCGCACGGCACCGTGGTGGGCGCCATCGAGACGCTGCGCGACGTGACCGAGCGACGGGTGGCCGAGAACGCGCTGCGCAAGGCGCATGACAATCTGGAACACCTGATCGCGATGCGCACCGCCCAGCTGGCCGAGGTCAACGGCCGGCTCGAGGACGACATCCGCCAGCGCCAGATCGCCGACGCGGAACTGCGCCGGCGCAACATCGAATTGACCGAACTGAACGACAAGCTGTCGATGGCCCAGCAGCAGCTGCTGCAGTCCGAAAAACTGGCCTCGATCGGCCAGCTGGCCGCTGGCGTGGCGCACGAAATCAACAACCCGATCGGCTACATTTTTTCCAACTTCGGCACCTTGCAAAGCTATCTGGACAACCTGTTTACGATGCTCGAAGCCTACCAGGGCGCCGAAGACGCCATCAGCGTGCCGGAAACGGCGGCCCGGCTGCGCGCCATGCGCACCGAGCTCGACCTGGGCTTCCTGCGCGAAGACATTCCGGTTCTGATGAGTGAATCGAAGGAAGGCATCATCCGCGTACGCCATATCGTGCAGGACCTGAAGGACTTTTCCCGGGTCGACGCCAACCAGGAATGGGTGTGGGCCAATCTGCACCACGGCATCGACTCGACGCTCAACATCGTCTCCAACGAAGTGAAGTACAAGGCCGACGTCATCAAGGAGTATGGCGACATCCCCGACATCGAATGCCTGCCGTCCCAGATCAACCAGATCATCATGAACCTGGTGGTCAACGCCGCCCACGCGATCGGCGAGCAGCGCGGACGCATCACGGTGCGAACCGGCAGTTTGGATGACACCGTCTGGGTCGAGGTCAGCGACACCGGCAGCGGCATCTCGAAGGAAAACCTGACGCGCATCTTCGACCCGTTTTTCACCACCAAGGCGGTGGGAAAAGGCACGGGCTTGGGTCTGTCGCTCGCATATGGTATTGTGCAGAAACACCAAGGACGCATCGAGGTAAACACCGACATCGGGCAGGGAACGACCTTTCGGATCGTGCTGCCGATCCGCCACACGGCCCCTGACGCCAAGGATGGCAAACCATGACGACCGCCTTACTGCAACAGGATGCCGATCCGGTCCAGCCGACCGTACTGTGCGTGGATGACGAGCCGAATATTCTGTCCTCGCTGCGCCGCCTGTTCCGTCCCAAAGGCTACCGGGTGCTGACGGCCGACAGCGGCGCGGCCGGCCTGCTGGTGCTCGAAGCGCAGACGGTCGATCTGGTCATCTCCGACATGCGCATGCCCGAAATGGATGGCGCGGCCTTCCTCGAACTGGTGCGTCAGCGCTGGCCGGACACCATCCGGCTGCTGCTGACGGGCTATTCGGACGTGACCTCGATTCTGGCGGCGATCAACCGCGGTGAGATCTATCGCTACATCACCAAACCGTGGGACGACAACGACATCCTGCTGGTGGTGCGCCACGCGCTCGAGCGGCGCGTGCTGGAACAGGACAAGGCCAGGCTGGAGGCGCTCACGCGCGAACAGAACCTGGAACTGGTCACGCTGAACCAGTCGCTGGAGGCCAAGGTCGAGGCACGCACCATCGAACTGAAGCGCTCGCACGATGCGGTGGTGGCCGCCAGTGACAAGCTCAAGAGCAATTTCATCACCACCATCAAGATATTTTCCAGCCTGATCGAAATGCGCGGCGGCAATCTGGCCGGCCATTCGCGCCGGGTGGCCGACCTGGCGCGCAAAATTGCCGTGAAGATGGCGCTCGATCCTCGGGACGTGCAGGAAATCTTCATCGCCGCCCTGCTGCACGACATCGGCAAGATGGGCTTTTCCGACGAGCTGCTGGGCCTGGCCGTGAACATGATGGCCGGCGACAATCTGGGCCTGTTTCGCAAGCATCCGGTGCGCGCCGAGCAGTTGCTGATGCCGCTGGACGACTTGCGCGGCACCGCCACCATCTTGCGTTCCCAGATGGAGCGCTTCGACGGCGGCGGTTTTCCCGACGGCCTCTCCGGGCTGAGCATCCCGCTGGGCGCACGCATTCTGGCGCTGGCATCGGACTTTGATAATTTGCAGATCGGCGCGCTGGTGCAGCGCCGCGTGCTGGCGGTCGAGGCCAAGCAGATCGTCTATGACAGCAGCGGCAAGCGCTACGATCCGACCGTGGTGGCGGCGTTCCGCCAGCTCATGGATGGCGATCCACCCGAGGAAATCCGCGATATTGCGGTGTTGTCGGGCGAACTGATCGTCGGCATGGTACTCTCGCGCGATCTGGTCAGCCGTGAAGGCCTGTTGCTGCTGTCGGCCGACCATGTGTTGGACACGCGCATGATCAAGCAGGTGCAGGACTTCGAATCGAAAAGCGAAGGCCGCCTGTCAATTCGGGTTCGCCCGCCCAAGGGGAAATGATGCGCCGTATTTTGCTGGTGGACGATGATCCGAACGTACTGCACGCGCTGGTGCGCGCGTTGCGGGTGAGCCTGAAGATTGACGCCTTGCGCATCGAAACCTTCACCGACCCGCGGCTGGCACTGGCGCGTTGCGCCGAATTTGGCTTTGACATCGTCATCTCCGACTTTCGCATGCCCGACATGAGCGGCATCGAGTTCCTGCTCGAATTGAAGCTGATCGCGCCGAACACGGTGCGCATGATATTGTCGGCTTCGACCGAATTCGAGACGGTGATGAGCGCGATCAACGAAGCCGAGGTGTTCCGCTATATCGCCAAGCCGTGGATCATCGCCGAGCTTGACGAGAACATCCGGCTGGCCCTGGAATATCGCGACAAGATGCTCGAGGACCAGCATCTGGCCGATCAGCTGCGTGTCCAGAGCGGCACCTTGACGCCACAGGAACTGGAGGCGCGCCGGCTCGAGGAAGACGAGCCGGGCATCATGCAGGTGAACTGGGCGCCGGACGGCTCGATCATTCTGTAACGGGCGCAGCGCCGGCCGGCACCGGCGGCACTAGCGGCAGGCGGATGGTAAACGTGCTGCCCACGCCCACTTGCGAGCTGACGTCGATCTGGCCACCGTGCTTGCTGACGATGCCGTAGGACAGCGACAAACCCAGTCCGGTGCCGCTGCCAACGGGCTTGGTGGTGAAGAACGGGTCGAAGATGCGATTCAGGTTTTCCGGTGCGATGCCGGCACCGTTGTCGGCCACCTCGATCCAGATCCAGCCGTCGGCGCAACCGGTACGCAGCGTGATGACACCGTTGTCCTTGATCGCATGGGCGGCGTTGATCAGCAGGTTCATGAATACCTGATTGAGTTGCGAGGCCAGGCACTTGAACTGCGGCAGCGTGCCATAGTGTTTGCTGACCGTGGCCTTGTACTTGATTTCATTGGCGACGATATTGAGCGTGCTGTCGAGGCCGTGATGCAGGTCGACGATTTGCCATTCCGTTTCGCCCACATGGGAAAAATCCTTGAGCGACTGAACGATCTCGCGCACCCGCTTCAGGCCATCCATCGATTCCTTCACCAGGTCGGTGATGTCGTCCTTCAGAAAGGCCAGGTCGGCCTTGCTACGTGCCTTGGCCATGCGCGCACTCACCTCGGGCGCCAGCGCCTGCATCGCCACGGCCTGCTCGTACTCGTCGATCACCTCGAACAGCGCCACAACGTAGTTTTGCAGCGAGCCCATGTTCGAATTGACGAAGCCGACCGGATTGTTGATTTCATGGGCGATACCGGCCGCCAACTGGCCGATCGAGGCCATTTTTTCCGATTGCAGCAACTGGGCATGCGCTTCCTGCAGCTTGCCGATCAGGCGTTGCTGTTCCTCGCCCTTGCCTTGCAGTGCCTGCTCCATCTGCTTGCGCGCGGTGATGTCGGTGAGCGAACCGATCACCTCGACGGGCACGCCCTGGGCGTTGCGCAGCAAACGCAGCGTATCGTGCATCCACAGATAGCTGCCGTCGCTGATGCGAAACCGGTATTCATAGGTGCGCTGGCCCTGCACGAAGATCTGGGCCAGGCTCGAAAAAATCATCGGCGCGTCGTCCGGATGAATGTGGTCGAACCAAAAATTGGGGTCGGCCACCATGTCGTCGGGCCGGTAACCGAGCACGTTCAAGGCGTTGTTACTCACGAACGTCATCTTGAAGTCGCCGGTGGGCACGCTGCAGTAGATGATCGATGGCGTATTGTCGATCAGGTATTGCAGGCGCTCGGTGGGCGAGGCCGGCGCACAGTCGACCGCCACGCCGGCCGGGACATCGGACGGCAGCGAAAAGTCAAACTGTTCAAACTCGCTGGACATAGCAGTGTTGATTTACCAAAATGAATACGACACGCCGACTCATTGCCTGAGTATAACCACATTGGGCATGCCGCGATGCATGAATTGCGAGCGAGCAAAATCCGGCGCGTTCGGTTGCACACCCGGCTGGCGCAAAAAAAACCGGGCTCACTATGCGTGAGCCCGGGTGGGCGCTATGGTGCGCTGGCGTCACTGTTGGTGAACGCGGCGCGGGTCGCTGTTGCCGGCGCGCGCTCAGGGATCGACAAATACGTCGAAGCGCAGGTTCAGTGGATTGGGCCAGTTGATTTCGACCCAGGCCAGGAACCCGCCGTTAAACGGTGCAATATTGTAGATGCTCATCCGCGCGGCGCCGATAAAGCGGTGCTGCGGATCGGTGCTGTATTCGCTGATGTTGACGAACACGCGCGAATTGGCGTTGATGGCGCCATTGGCAAAGCGCACCGCAGGGATAACGCCGTTAGCACGCCATGTATAAAAGGTGCTAAATGCGGCACCGCTCAAGGCGGGCGTTTGCTGTTCATCGCCCGCGCCAGTCTTTTTACCCTGCTCGAGTTTTTGAACGGGCATATCGGTCAGCGCGACAGGCAGATTGCTACCGGCGCGCGGTTCAGTTTTGGTATCCATGATGTTACGTCCCTTTCATTCGCCCGCATGCGTCGGAGCAAACAACGCCTCGTTTTAGAATGCCGCCGAGGTCGGCCATGCGCAGCCACCCGCCACGCAGACCATAATTTTAGGATCCATGCGAGGGGCCGACGCACCGACGATCCAAGGGAACTGATCGTTGTTTGCGCCAACGCAAAGCGAGGTCGGATTTGATTTCGGAATAAAAACACTTTTCTGGCCCGCCGTTGTCAGACCGGCCGGCACGCAGCTTGATGTGCCTATCGGCGCGCCGTTGCGCTATGATGACGTCCTGTCAACGGGGCAAGTTTGCCTGCTGGCCTGGCCCGAGCAGGTGGGCCAGCGCCGCGCCGTTTTCCCGAACAACACCCAACCTGGACGACGCCGATGACTGACATACAGCGTGACACTTACAGCACCGTTTTCTCACTGGTCGTCATTGGCCTGGCCGCCTTCATCATGCAGCGCTTCTTTCTGCCGATGATCTGGGCCGGGATCCTGTGTATCGCCACCTGGCCGCTGTATTTGCGCGTGCTGCAGCGGTGCGGACAGCGCCCGGCGGCGGCCGCCGCATTGATGACGCTGGCCATCGCCGGCGCCTTCCTGACCCCCACCCTGCTGGGACTGCGACAGGCGATCGACGAAGCGCCGGCCATCGCCAGTTTCATCGCCGACGCCAACAACAACGGCATCACCCCGCCGGCGGCACTGGCGCACATTCCACTGGTGCACGACTACGTGCAACGCTGGTGGCAGGAGACGCTGGCCCAACCGCATGGTTTGCACCATCTGTTTGCCGAGGATTCGCCGGTCAAGCTGATTTCGGCCAGCGCCGTACTGAAGAGTCTGGGAGCGCAGTTGTTTCACCGGCTGGTCGACTTCGGTTTCGCCTTTCTGTGCCTGTTCTTCTTCTACAAGGACGGGCTGGTGCTCAACGAGCAGATCCTGCACATCGGCGGGCGCCGCTTTGGGGCGCGCCGCTGGCAGCACTACCACCACAAGATTCCAACGGCGATACGCGCCACCGTCAACGGCCTGGTGCTGGTGGGCCTGGGTGAAGGCGTGCTGATTGGCATCGGCTACGCACTCGCCGGCCTGCCATCGGCGGCCATCTGGGCTGGCGTGACCGCCGTGCTGGCCATCGTGCCGTTCGGCGCGCCGCTGGCCTACCTGTGCGCGGCCGCGATGCTGGCCTTGAACGGCAATATGGCCGGCGCGATCGGCGTAGCGCTCTGGGGCAGCGCCGTCCTGTTCGTGGCCGACCACGCGATCCGCCCTACCATCATCGGCAACGCCACGCGGCTGCCCTTTCTGGCGGTGCTGTTCGGCATTCTGGGCGGCGTCGAGACGCTGGGACTGGTGGGACTGTTCATCGGCCCGGTGCTGATGGTGCTGATGATCACCCTGTGGCGCGAAGCGGGTTCGAGCACCGAGCTGCCGGCCAGCGCCGACAGCCTGTAGCGCACACGGTCGGTCGCCGCGTCGCCCTTGACGGCGGCGCGGCCTAGGCACTGAAACGCGCTTGCCCCAGTGCCTAGGCGGCAGAGTGTTCGAGACTGAACAGCACCTCGACGCTCACGCCCAGCGCGCGCGCCAGCTTCAGCGCCAGGATGGTCGACGGCACCATATGGCCCATCTCGATCGCGTTGATCGACTTGCGCGTGATGCCGGCCAGCTCGGCCAATTCGGCCTGGGTCAGGTCGCGCATGGCGCGCTGGACCTTCATCGTTGTCTTCAAATGCTCGTCCATCGATGCCTTAGCGGTCATAGAAAAGCATACTACACAGCACCACCAGCGCACCTGCCGAGGCAGTCGCGCTGGCCATCAACAGCAACGCGTTCGCGATCGGCGCCTCCGTCAGCAGCAGCGCCAGCACGGGTTGGGCAATCAGCACGGTGACCAGCCCGTTGCGGTATGCCAGATGCAGGCTTTGCTGACGCAGCTCGTCATTCAGTAGTGCTTTCATTGCACTGCCGCGCGGATTGGCGCGCGCGCTTTTTTGCGATCCGCGCAGCCACCCCAGCCCGATCACGATCGCCATCGGCAGCAATCCGAACAAGCGATTCGCCAACGTCGCTGTGGTGCCAGTTGGAGCAACGTTGACGACGATTGCATACGCGCCTAGCGCCAACACCAGCATTAAGGCGACCCACAAGCCGCGTCGTGAGAGCTTCACCAATGCCTCGGATTGCGTCATCGTTTCGGATGTCATGATGTGCCTTTCGTATCAGATGGATGGGAGTACGGCAGGCACCAATATAACACAACGGTTTCATAATGAGTCGTATCGGTTACATTTAATGTTATCGACCGCCCTGCCCTGATCGCCGTGCACGCAGGTTGCGCGGCGCAGATCGGCGCCGATACGCCGCCGCAGCGCACAGCACGCTGGCGCGGCCACCCTCAAACCGGCAGCGCGTCAGTAATTACGTGAACGCCTGCGCCACCGTGCGCACGCGAATTTGGCGGCCGCTTTGCACGGCCAGATTTTCCCACGTCCAGTTATGGTGTTCGACAATTTTGGCTGCCGACAAGTGTGGGCGGTCGCCGCTGGTGTGGGCGTCCGCCAGCGCGACGACGTCGAAACCGTGCGAGAGCGCCGCGCGCAGCGTCGAATCGACGCAAAACTCGGTCGCCATGCCGCAGATGTGCAGCGTGCTTGCGCCGGCGTCGGTAAGTGCTTCGAGCAAATCCGTATCGACGAAGGAGTCGCAGGCGCGCTTGTCGATCATCCGGTCCGCGTCAGCAACCAGCAGGCTGGGCACGATTTGCCAGCCATCCGAGCCAAGCGGCGCCTCGTCGCTGACGTGCCGAATGAAGATCACCTGACCACCGCGTTGACGGGTGGCGTCGGCGGCCAGATTGATGCGCGCGATCACGCCGTCTTTGTCGAAACGCGCGACATCGGCATTGAGCCACGCGTTTTGCATGTCGATAATTAGCAGTGTGTGCATGGTGCGGCCCGTCAAATTGAAAGGCGCAGTCTAGCAAAGTTAGCGAAGGCGCGTGGCCGGCGCGCGCCGCGTCACGGCGTCAGGCCGGCGCGCTTGTCCTTGAAGAAGCTCCACGCTTCCTCGGCCACTTCGAGGTCGCCATTTTGCGCGCCAAACAACATCGTGTACATCCACTGCAGCCGTTTGAGGCTGCTCGGTTCGGTGTGTCCGCCGTTGTCGATTTTGAGCAATTCCACCTGCAGCTTGTGCGCATCCTGGCCCCACAGCGAACGCACGGCGCGGGTTCGGTCGGCCGGATCGCGGTGCGCCAGTTCGACCCGCTGCGGCGCGTCGGCCAGTTGATCGAGCGCGCGCCAGGTCGCTACGCTCTGTTCCACACCGATCACCGTGCCGCGTCCGCGCACCATCAGAATCACGATCTCGCCGCCCGCATACGGTACGATCTTGTCGGCGGTGCCGGCCACGATCAGTGTCGACAAGGGATGCTCGGGTTGTCCGCACAGCGTCCTGGCAGCCATCGACGCGCCCACCGTCGCGATGCCGGCCAGCCGTGCGCCGATCTCGCTGGCCAGCCGGAAGGTCATCATGCCGCCGTTCGACATCCCCATCACATACACGCGGGCCGGATCGACATCCTGTTCGGCCACGGCCTTGTCGATGATGGCGCCGATGAAGCCGACGTCGTCACCAGCGGCCTTGTTCGGGGCGTCGGCGCGACAGTCGTTCCAGCCACTCTTGCCGTCGCTGCCCTTGCTGCCGTCCGGCGCGATCAGTACCAGCTTCTCCCGTTCGGCGATCTGCAGCCAGACCGACAGCGGAGCGGCGATATGTTTTTGTCCCAGCACCTGGGCGGCCGTGCCCTGATGCCCGTGCAGCAGAATCACCAGCGCATGCTTGCCTGGCGCGCCGTGTTCGGGCGCAGCCATCAGGTAGTGGCGCACGCCGTCCGGGCGAACCAGATCGACCGACTTGACGGGCCCGCCCAGCGCAACGCCGGCGGCGCAAGCGCACACGGCGCCAAGCAGAACGTGCTTCAACAGTTTCAAATGCAGCATGGTGACGGTGCTCCGCGTGTGAGGGCCACCAGGCCACAATGGGCTGGCGTACCGGGCGCCCCAGTGTACCGAACGGAACGCCGCCATGTCCAGCGCCGCACCACTACGCGTCGACCGGCTGCGCCCGATGCACGCCGCCCCCGTCGCGCTTGGCCGCGTACAGCGCCTGATCGGCCCGGGCAATCAAGTCGTCCGCGCTCCAGCTGTCAAGCACCGCGCTGACAGTGCCGATGCTCGCGCCCACCTGCACGCGCAGGCCGCCGTCGAGCTCATAGGGCAGCGCGATCACGTCGATCAGGCGTTCGGCCGCTGGGCCGACTAACGCCGGATCGATATCGACCAGCATCACGACAAACTCGTCGCCTCCGATGCGGGCAACCAGGTCGCTGCCGCGCATTTCGTCACGCAGGCGCGCCGCCACCGCGATCAACAGCGCGTCGCCCACCGCGTGGCCGTGCGCGTCGTTGATTGCCTTGAAGCCGTCCAGATCGATAAACATGACCGACACCGGATGGCCGTTGGTGGGTTCCTGTGCGGGATTAGCCGCCAGGCTGCGGCGCAGCCGTTCGTGCAACTGGACCCGGTTGGCAAGTCCCGTCAGCGCATCGTGCGCGGCCAGAAACCGATTCTCCGCCTCGACCCGGAACAGCTCGACGAGGTGCTCGGAGTTATGCCAGGTCAGCGACAACACGCCCGCCAGCGCAATCAAGGATTCCACCGCCATCAGGCCGAAGCCATCAATGCGCGCGCTGAAGCAGGCCAGCGCGTAGCTGCCGCACAGGATCACGATCTTGGTGCTCGCATAGCGCGGCACGTTGGCGGTGCGCGCGGCAAAACCGGCGCAGATGACGGCCACGTGGATGCCCGCCAGCGCCGCCAGCACGACGTCGCCGGTCATCACGCAGGCGTAGCAACCTAGTCCTGTGACGCTGGCCCACACTATGCCGTTGGCCAGAATCTGCCCTACCGGCAGCGTCGCGCCCTTCGCCTGGGCCGCCCGAAAGCGTGCGTAATTGCGGAACTGATTGGCCAGCAGGATGGGATTGGCGATGATCCACAGCAGCGTCCACGGCTGGCCGGTGCGCCACAGCGCGACCACGGCAAGAAAAATGACGATGGCCACGCCGCTGATCGAGGACGCGTTCTTGCCAACCAATTGCTCAAGCAGGCGCGCCTGGATGGCCGGTAGATCGGCGCGCGGCGTGGCCGCGAGCCAGCGCGCCAACGTGGCGCCGAGTGACTTGAATGCGAAGGTCATCGTAAGCGGCAGTTCATCAAATTCGGAAAACGACTTTGAGCGCACGCGCCAGCGCCGGCAGCAGCGCGCAGTGACAAGCGGCGAACTGAACAGTGTAGCAGCAAGTGACCGGGCGCGCCGCGCCCCGCTGTGCGCGGCGACTCAGGCCAACAGCGTCAAGCCCGGCGGCAGCGCCTCGCCCAGCACGCGTCGCTCGGTCGCCTCGTCCAGTTGCACCGTTTCGCGCACCATCGTGAGCCAGATCGGCGGCGCAGCGATTGCGGCGAGCCGCGCAATGATGCGTTCGCGCAGTGCCAGCGGCAGATCACGCGTGCGGTCGTCTGTCATGCGCGCCAGGCAGGCGGCGCAAAACGCGGCCGCCTCGACACGCCGCCAGTCGAGCGCCAGCACCGCCTCGAGCCAGCTTTCGATGACCTCGGCCGGCACCACGTCATGGGTGTGACCGTGCAAGGGTTGGCGCGCGCCGATCCGTCCCAATGCCCACAGATTGGCCGCCTCGTTGGCGGCGTCGGCCGGCGCGCGTTTGCCGCCCGCCACGCCAGCCTTGGCAATGCGCGCCAGCAGCCAGGCGCCGATCTCCTCTTTATAGGCGACGGGAATGCGCTCGAGCGATGCGCCCAGACGCAGCATGTCGGCATCGCTGCCCGGCACCACGCCGCTGGCCTTGTCGAACGCGCCCTGCTCGTTGGCCTGCAGGTTAAACGCAAAGTCGTTCAACAAGCGCAATTGCTCGGGCGCGGCCAGCCCGCCGGCCACCCGACGCCACAGGGTCCACCATTCGGCGCAAGCCTGTTTGTCGGCGGCGTGCTGCAGGCCAGACTCGAACAGCGTCCACAATTGCTGCAAGCGCCACTCGTCGAGCGCGTAGCCGAATCCCGGACGCAGGCAAAAGCCGGTCAGGTTGAACCACAGCCGTTCGTGTTCGAGCGAACGACGCCGGCCGCGCGCACGCTGCCACAAGGCGTCAAACAACTGACGCAACAGCGGCGTGGGCCAAGTCGCGCGCTCGCCCAATACCTGCTCCAGTTGGGCGCGTAATTGCTTGACGTCCTTGGCAGCGACTTGCTGCGACTTGGGGCCGAAGATGCGATCGATCTTGTCGAGCGCCAGTGCCAGACGCGCCGCTTGTGCAGCCTGCGCGTCGTCAGTAGCGACAGCGTCGTCGGTGCCGTCGTGACGCAGATCGAACGCCAGCAGCCAGCGCTGATTTGGGTCGGCCTGGCTGACGCAGTGAACTTCCAGCGTGCCCGCTTCGGTCAGCGCGCTGGCCAGTTGCACCACCACGTCCTGCGCCCGCTTGCCGGCCTTGGCGGCCACGCCGCCCTGCAGCACCATCGCCACCGGTGGCAGGCGCAGATAGTGACCGGCGTTCAGGTCGACCAGTTCGCCGAGCCGCGCCGCGCCTTGGCCGGGTGCGTCCGTCAGCGCGCTGTACAGGTGAAAGCGCACGGGCTGACCCAGCCGCAGGGCGAACTGGCGCTCGGCCAGCAACAGCTCGTGGCCCGGCTGGCTGCCACGCGGCAGGATGCACACGCCCTGTCGCGTGGGCGGGCTTGCGCCTTTGACGGCGTCGTCTGCCAGCAGAAAGTAGCTGCGCGCGCTGCCCCCGCCGATGGCCGGCGCGTGCCCCTGCTGCGCCAGGCCATAGGCGACCGCGCCGCGCGCCACCGCCACGTCGGGATTGTCGTTATGCAGGCGCACCAGCGGCGCGCCGCGCCAGCCGTCCAGCGTCTGTTCGAGCCGGCGCACCAGCGCGTCGGCGCGGAACACGCCACCATTGAGCAGCAGCGTGTCGGGGATGGCAAGCGTATCGGTGGCGCTCACGCCCAGCGCCTCGCGCACCGCGCCGGCGTGCTGGCGCAGAAATGCGCCGATGTGGCGCGTGACAGCCGGATCGCGCGCATACGGCAGGCCAAATTCGACGATGCCGCCGCGCGCTTGCTTGAGCGCTTCGTCGGGCGCGCTGCGCGGGAAATAGCCATCGACGATCAGGGTCTCGACCTCGGCGCGGCTCAGTGTGACGGAGCGGCTCGCGCCAATCAGGCGTGCGCCGGCGCCCAACAGCGTCACCTGGGTCTGCGCAGGCGCATCGGCCGACAGCAGCACTTCCTTGGCGGCGCGGCAGCGCTCGATCAGCTGCGCCATGCGGCCAGCCGACAGGCGCGCTGGCGGGCTGCCCGGCGCGGCGTCGGCCATGCGCACTTCGATCAGGTGGGCCAGCGCCAGATCCATATTGTCGCCGCCCAGCATCAGGTGATTGCCCACGCCGATCCGGGTCAGCTCCGGCGCGCCATCCTTAAGCACGACCTTGATCAAACTGAGGTCGGTGGTGCCGCCGCCCACGTCGCACACCAGCACCAGGCGGGAATGCGCCAGCTGCTCGGCCAGGCTGGCGCGGTGGCGCAATAGCCAGTCGTAGAACACGGCCTGCGGTTCTTCCAGCAAGCGCAGTGTGGGCAGACCGGCATCCTGCGCCGCGCGCAGCGTCAGCGCGCGCGCCGCCTCGTCGAACGAGGCCGGCACCGTCAGCACCAGTTCTTGCTGCTCCAGCGGGCTGGCCGGATAGTGGCGATTCCAGCAGGCGCGTACGTAGGCGAGATAGCTGGCACTGGCCGCCACCGGCGACACCTTGGGCACATCGGGCGCGCCACCCCACGGCAGAATCGGCGCGAGCCGGTCCACCTGCGGATGCGACAGCCAGCTTTTGGCACTGGCCACCAGCCGGCCCGGCACCTGCGCGCCGAGCGTGCGCGCCAGCTGGCCGATGACCACCTGCGCGACGCCGCCCGGGTCCTGCAGTTGCAGACCGAGCTCGAGCTGGCCCGGATCGATTTCGCCCGGCGCCGGATGGTAGCGCACCGACGGCAGCTGCGCCAGTTCGGCCAGCGCGCCGGGGGCGACCAACTGGTCGATGGCGAACAGCTGCACCGGGCCGGGCGCGCCGCCACCCAGCTGGGCGTAAGCCACCACGGTGTTGGTGGTGCCCAGGTCGATGCCGACGACATAATGCTTCATCGCGGGCGCCGTCAGTCGTGCGTGCGCACGTCGAACTCGACTTTCCAGCGCTCGTCGCCTTTCAATGCGACTGCCGTCAGTTCGAGCGTGCCGGTGTCGGTGGCCAGCGCGCGCAGCGTCACCTGCACCACGTCGCCGGCGGCGCGGCCCTCGGCCGGCAAGGTCGCTTCGATCACGCCCAGCTCCTGCAGTTCGTCGGGCTGCCAGAAATCGAGCAAGGTGCCCAACTGGTCCTGACGCCGCACCGACGAACCGAAGAAACGCATGTGCACCGGCTCGCCCACTACCAGGCCAAATTGCTGGGTTTGCAAATCGGCCGCGCTGCCCTCTTCCATGCCGAACGGCGCCACGCACAGCGCCTGGATCGGCGGTTCCATGCCGGGAATGGCGGGCATCGACGACTCCACTGCCACATAGTAGGCACGCGCCGTGCCGCCGCGGATGCGCACACCCTGGCCGCGCCGCACATAGCCGTAGTAGGCGGCGCCGCGCGCCACCGCCAGGTCCAGATCCGCGCCGCCCAGCGTGCGCGTTGGCGCACCCTGCTCGGCGTCGAGCCAGCCGTTAAGCGTGTCCAGCGTGCGCTCGACCAGGATGTCGGATTTGAACACGCCGCCGTTAAACAGCACCGCGCTGGGGTGCAGAAAACTTGCCTCGGCCACCGGCGCATGCACGAAGCCGGCCAGTTCGGCCGTCGCGTCGACCTGGCGTCCCAGCAGCGCGGCCAGGTGGCGCGTGACGCCGGCGTCCTGCGCATACGGCAAGCCGAGCTGAGTCAGGCCGGCGCGGGTGCGCACGGCCGGCCGGGCGTCGGCCGCCACCTGCGGGAAGAAGCCTTCGAGGATGGTGCTGCGTACCTCGTGCTGGGTCAGTTCGGTGCGGATCGAGCCACCGATCAATTTCGAACCGCGGCTGGGCACGACGATCGCCTGCGCGTCCATGTCAGCGTCCGACAGCAGGCGTTCCTTGGCGTTGCGGCAGGCGTAGGTGAGCGCGCGCATTTGCCATGCATCGAGCGCGGTGCCGGCAGCAGAGAGCTTGCGCGCCACCACGTGCGCCAGCGTCAGGTCCATATTGTCACCGCCCAGCAGGATGTGTTCGCCCACGGCGATGCGGTGCAGCTCCAGCGTGCCCTCGTGTTCCAGCACGGCGATCAGCGAAAAGTCGCTGGTACCCCCGCCCACGTCGATGACCAGGATGATGTCGCCCGGCGTGACGTCGCGCCGCCAGTTGCCGGCGCTGTTCTGGATCCAGTTGTACAGCGCCGCCTGCGGCTCTTCGAGCAAGGTCAGGTTGGCGTAGCCGGCCGCCGTGGCCGCTTCCAGCGTCAGGGCGCGCGCGGCCGGGTCGAACGAGGCGGGAATCGTCACCGTGACGTCCTGCTGGTCGAATGGCGCATCAGGAAAAGCATGGTCCCAGGCCTGGCGCAGGTGCGCCAGATAACGCGTCGATGCTTCCAGCGGCGACACGCGCGCCACCTCGGGTGGCGCATCGTTGGGCAGGATCGCCGCGCGCCGGTCCACGCCGGCGTGGCACAGCCAGCTTTTCGCGCTCGACACCAGGCGGATCGGCGTGGTGGCGCCGCGCGCGCGCGCAAATTCGCCCACCGCAAAGTCCTGCGCGTCCGTCCACGGCAGGCTCAGGTCACCCTGCGCCAGCTCGTCGCCATGCGGCAAATACAGGAACGACGCGAGCAGCGGCGCCGACTCGACCATGCCAGGCCCGGTCAATTGGGGAATGTCCAGCACGCCGTGGCTGGTTGTTTCGCCATCGCTGGCGGTAATATCCACATACGCCAGAGCGCTGTGGGTGGTGCCCAGATCGATCCCGATCGCGTAGCGCGCCTCGCTCATAAATCCACCTCGGCTTGCGCCAGCACGGTCACGTCATGGGCCGGTGCCAGCTTGGGCAGGCGCACCTCGGTAGCGCGCCAGCCGCGATGGCTGAGCGCGCCGCTGAACGGCGCGCTGCCGACGACGTTGCCGGTCAGGCGGATGGCGCCCGCATCGAACCCGTCGGCCAGCGTAATCCGGCTGCCTTCGGCTTCGCTGCGCACTGGCGTGATCGTGAAGTGCTCGCGCAGCACCTTGCAGCAGCCTTCATGCACCACGCGGGCAGCGGCGCCGATGTCGGCATCGGCATAGGCTGCCAGGTTTTCCTGGGTAAAGTCGATCAAGCGCGCGTCGCGTTGCAACAGCGCCAGCAATTGCAGCGCCGCGTCAGGCGTGGCTTGCTTGAGCACCACCGGCGCGGCAGGTGCCGCGACCGGCGCCACGGCTACGGGATCTGTCAATGCTGCGACCCGGGCCGCGAATGCGGAATCGGCCAGAATGCCGAAAAAGGCGCTGAACGCCATCGGGATGCGGCGCAAAAACGATATGGGGGCTGGCGGCTGGGGTGATTTGTTCGAATTGGATGTTGAATGATTCATTGATTGCTCCTGGGTGCGTCGGTTCTCGGACGAAGGCAGCGGCGCCCTGCGCCGGCTGCGACTAACTGCTACGGCTGTCTGTTGCGGCTCACCATAAAAAGGGCGCGACATCGGTCGGTGCGGCCCGCGTGTCGTTGCGCCGCGCCCCGACCACGCTACCGCCCTGTATGCGCGCCGCAGCTCATGGTAGTTGATCCAGCGAAGCTATGCTGCGCCGCAGTATAAATCATCTGGTCATTGCACCCGGGGGATTTTGCCAAAATGCTCGAAGCGACCTGCGCTATGGCAAACTTGCTCGATCGGGTAGAACGCGCTGTCGCCTATGATTGACGTGGCTCAACATGGGATGAGGAACCACACTGACCCGCCCTGTGGGCCCAGAATTAACCGTGGAGCCAAGGCGACAGGCACCGTTCGGCCGGTCCTTCGGCAATGGGTGTCGATTCAGCGCAGGCATGCGGACACCGACAGGCGCGCGCGCCAGTCCGCATCGGCTTGGGTGGGAGCTTCCTAGGGCCTGCGTACCGGTGCCGATGGCATCGCCTGTGGCGGAGGCGGAGGCGGCGGATTCGGGGCCGCCGAGTACACCACACCGGCCGGATAGTAGCCCGGCACGACGTTGCCCTTTGCGTACATGCACTGCTGATACGCGCCGTCGTAGCGCACCTGTGCGTTCCACGCGACCGCGTTGCCCTGATTTGCACCGACGCCGGCGCCCAGTATCAGCCCGGCCGCCGCGCCGTTGCCGGCGCCCCGATTGCCATCGATCGCCGCGCCTGCCAGCGCACCGAGCACGACGCCGGTGACGGTCGTCGCAGCCATCTGATTGGCAGCCTGGTTCTGCCCGTCTGAGCCGACGTTGCGCGCCGCCCAAGCGCGGCACAGCGTGTCGTCCTCGATGAACACGTCAAACGGCTTGTTTGGCGCGGGCATCACGGCCACCGACGGTCCCACCGGCATCTGCGCACAAGCGCTCAGCAAGCCGAGCGCGACGGCCCCAAGCATGCGCCCGGCCGCACATTGGAACGCCGGACGCTGAAAAATTGACTGAACTGGCATGATGACTCCTAACCTGGCGGCGACGTCGGGGTAGTTGCAGGTTTGGCCGGCACTGCCGTCCATCCGCCGGGACAACGCGCCACATACGGATAGTAAGTACGTGCCGAAGTGCAGTAGTACCAAAAAGCCGACGGCGGCGCCAACGGTGCTGCCGGCGCGACCAGAACATCAATCGGCGCCCAAGGGTCAGGATAGGGATAGAGCGGCGTGTCATAGTAGTACCAGGCAGGCCCCACCACCCACCACCAACCGAAGCGACCCGCGTGCCGGTCGTGAGACCAGTGCCCGCCCCGCCAGCGCTGCAGATCATGCTCGTGGAAGCGCGTGATATCGCCGTGCCAGCCGGGTGTGGCGCCATGATGGTCATGGCGGGCCTGAGGCGCCGCACAGACCGCCCCGACCGTCCCCATCAACGCGACGCCTGCCATGCTGGCGATACGGGCGGCGATGCCCTGTCGCACTAAATGCTGTCTCATGCTCGACTCCTTCCTGCTCACGGCGCCGACCTGCGATGCCGCACGTTTCGTCCCACGCACTGTCGCATGAATATCGCTGGCATCGATGGCGCGCAGTGGTGCTTGCTGTCAGCGTGGCGTCGACCACATGGCGCTTTGCCATGAATGAAAGAATGCCATTTTATACAGCGGCCTGCCACACGCTTCCGCTGAAAAACACTGCGTCCAGGCATCACCTTTCCGCTGCCAAACATTCCAACTGACGCGCCCATGCGCTGTGTCCAGCCCCCCCGGACAGCGTCGTCCGCGTCGCGTGAGTGCCGTCCCGCAAGCACGCGCGCCGATCGCTATCTAGCGGTACCTCATCGGCTGCCGCTACAATGTCGCCCGTTTGCACTACACTTTCTGACCATGCGCAACCTCAACAACCGCCATTGTGCCGCCTCACCCACTCTGCTTCGCGCGGCCTGCGCCGTCCTGTTGGCTACGGCGGCCATGCTGGTGCAGGCCGACGTGCCAGATTCGTCCGGCATTGACCGGCACGGCACGCCGGCGGCACTGCAAGAGTTCGACAGCGAGCAGAATCAACGCTTCAACCCGCTGTTCGACGCCGGCAGTTGGCACGGCTATTTGCTGCCCGCCACGCAGGCGCAAGCCGGCAGCTTCACCGGCCCGCTGTTGATCGCCGAGGAGTACGGCATTTTCATCGCCGAGGCGCTCGACCAGATTGAACTGGGCGAGCGTGACAAGCGACAGCGCTACCGGCTCGATCAGGCGCACTGGACCAGTTCATCGCGCCCGGGCGTGCTGTCGCAAACACTGCGCTGGCCGGGCTTGCAGCTTGACGTCGACCTGCATTTTGTCGACGCCGGCAACGCGATCGTGCGCTACCGCCTGCGCAATACGTCGACGCATGCGCAGGCACTGCAACTGCGCTGGCATGGCAGCTTGCTCGACAAATGGGACAAGTCTTCCGGCCAGAGCGTGCAACAGCGCTACCCCGCCTGGAAGCCGCGCCTGGACGCCAGTCGCGACGGCTTGACGCTTGCACTGGGCCAGGTGCGCGACCCGGTCAACCTGATGACCAGCGCCCAGTCGCGCTACCGGATCGTGCGCAGCGTGCCCAGCCAGACCAGTGTGCACCAGCGCGGCTACGTCAGTAGCGCCGCGCTGCGCACGCTCGCGCCATCGGCCAGCATGACCATCTACGCCGTGCACAGCTACCAGCTTGGCGCGGACGACGCGAACAATGAGGCCAGCGAGCGTGCGCTGCTGGCGCGCGCCGGGCAAGCCATCGCCGCCAGCGAACAGCGCTGGTCCCGGTGGATTGGGCGTCTGCCCCCGTCAAACGGCACGGCCGGAGCATCGGCACTGAGCGTCAAGGCGCTGGAAACCCTGGTTGGCAACTGGCGTGCGCCGCGCGGCGCCTTCCACCACGATGCGCTGGTGCCGTCGGGGACTGCGCGCTGGTTTAACGGCGCGTGGAGTTGGGACACCTGGAAGCAAGCCTACGGCCTCGCCACGATCGACCCGGCGTTGGCGGCCAACACCATCCGCGCGCTGTTTGACTACCAGATCACCCCGACCGACACGCTGCGCGCGCAGGACGCGGGCATGGTGATCGACAATGTGTTCTATAACCGCGACCAAAGCCGCGGCGGCGACGGCGACAACTGGAACGAGCGCGATACCAAGCCCCCGCTGGCCGCCTGGGCCGTGTGGGAAATCTACCGCAACAATGGCGATCTGCGCTGGCTGCAGGAGATGCGCCCCAAACTGGAAGCGTATCACCGCTGGTGGTACCGCAACCGCGACCATGACGGCAACGGCCTGGTTGAATATGGCGCAACGGTGCACCGCTTGCACAACGACGAGCAAGGCGCCATGCGCTTTCGCGTCAGGCAAACGGCGCAACTGGCTCAACCCGGCTGCGCCGCGCCCGTTGACGGCGTCAGCGCCTGCCTGGGGCTCGACAGCTACAACCGCATCCTTGACAGCGGCGCCTACGACGCGCTCGAGGTGCCGGTGCAAGAGGCGGCCGGTTATGAGTCCGGCATGGACAACGCGGCGCGCTTCGGCTTTATCGAGGCGGACGCCTTGCAGCGCTACGCGCAGCGCGCGCACGGCGGCGACCTGGCCGCAGCCAAGCGCGACTGGCAGGTGCGTGTGCTGGAGAACCGCAACGCGCAGGGGCAATTGCTGGGCTACTCGATCAATCAGGAGTCGGTCGACCTGAACGCCTTTCTGTATCGTGAGAAGCTGATCCTGGCCGACATCGCCGACGCATTGAGCGATGCGCCGGTTGCCGCCATCTGGCGCGCCCAGGCAGTGACCTTGAAAGGCAAGATCAACCGCTGCTTCTTCGACGACAAGACGGGCTTCTACTATGACCGCCAGATCGACCCAAGCCCCGGCGCGGGCGAGTGCGCCGGCCATCTGCTGACCGAACGGGGACGCGGCCCGGAAGGCTGGACGGCGCTGTGGGCTGGCGCGGCCGACGCGCGCCAGGCCGAGGCGGTCATCGCGACGATGCTCAACCCGCGTGAATTTGCCAGCCCGACGCCGCTGCCCACGGCCGCGCTGAGCAATCCGGCCTACGAAGCGCAGATCTACTGGCGTGGTCGGGTCTGGCTTGACCAGCTCTACTTCGCCGCCATCGCAATGCAAAACTACGGCCACCAGGCCGACGCGCAGGCGATGGTGACGCGCTTCCTGGCCCACGCCGAAGGTTTGAACGGCAGCGCACCCATCCACGAAAACTACCATCCGATCAACGGGCGCATGCTGGGCGCGAGCAACTTCAGCTGGAGTGCGGCGCACCTGCTGATGCTCGAACGCGAGTTGCGGACCAAGCAAACCAAGCATTAAAGTCGCATAATGGCTGACGATCATTCCGAGAGCCGAGCCATGCAATACGACGCCGCCCAAAACCGTTACGACACCATGCCATATCGACGCAGCGGGCGCAGCGGCCTGCGCCTGCCCGCCATCGCGCTCGGCCTGTGGCAGAACTTCGGCGACGCCAATGCGCCGGAACTGCAGCGTACGCTGTTGCGGCACGCGTTCGACCACGGCGTGTGCCACTTCGACCTGGCCAACAACTACGGCCCCCCGTACGGCGCCGCCGAACGCAACTTCGGACGCATCCTGACGCAGGACTTCACGCCCTATCGCGACCAGCTGATCATCTCGACCAAAGCGGGCTGGGACATGTGGGCCGGCCCCTACGGCGGCTTGACG
This sequence comes from Burkholderiales bacterium, assembly GCA_038207625.1. Classification (GTDB taxonomy): domain Bacteria; phylum Pseudomonadota; class Gammaproteobacteria; order Burkholderiales; family Burkholderiaceae_D; genus JBBQZO01. The sequence continues at coordinate 23,686 of JBBQZO010000053.1, forward strand.
GGTTCGAAAAAACATCTGGTGGCGAGCCTGGAACAAAGCCTCAAGCGCATGGGACTGGACTACGTGGACATTTTCTACAGCCACCGGCCGGACCCGTACACACCGCTGGAAGAAACCATGGGCGCCCTGGCCCAGTTGGTGCGCCAGGGGAAAGCGCTCTACGTGGGCATTTCCAATTACGGCCCGGAGTTTACGGTGCAGGCGCAGGCGATGCTGCGCGCCGAAGGCATTCCACTGACGATCAGCCAGCCCAATTACAGCATGCTGCAGCGCTGGATCGAGCCGGCGCTGCTGCCGCTGAACACCGAAAGCGGCATCGGCACCATCGTCTTTTCGCCGCTGCAGCAAGGTCTGCTGAGCGACAAATACCTGTCCGATGTTCCGGCCGATTCGCGCGCCGCGCGCCTTGATTGGCTGCGCGCCGGGCTGACGCCGGCACTGCGCGACCGCCTGCGCCTGCTCAACGCACTGGCGCGCGAGCGCGGGCAAAGTCTGGCGCAAATGGCACTGGCGTGGACACTGCGCGACCCGCATGTGACGTCGGCGCTGATTGGCGCGCGCACGCTGGCCCAGTTGGACGACAGCCTGCGTGCGCTTGAAAACCCCGCGTTTTGCGACCAGGAGCTGAACATGATCGACGAGCTGTGCCAGCAAGATGCGGACCTGTACAAGGTGCCACCAAAGGCCAGCGGCCAGGATTTGATCGGCGATCCGCGCTGCATTTGACAGGGCCTACTGCCTGCGTTGTTTCGCTCTTCGCTGACAATACGAGCGCGCCGCCCTCGTTGGTAATGAACGTCGAACCGCCCGACGTGAGCGCTGCCACGATCAAGGCCATCACATCTCCCGCCACCGCCAAAACGACGGCCGTCCCAACATGCGCCGCTATCACCAGGCGCGCCGGGACGAACCAGTCACCTTTGAACTGAGCCCGGCCGGCGGGTGCGGCATCCTGCCGCCCAATATTGAGCCGGACATCGCCGCCGTCGCTGGCGCCGTGCTGGTGACCAAGCGCGCGCGTGCACAGGCGGTCTGGCCGCTGGTCCTCCCATAATTCTTAATATA
>JBBQZO010000054.1:0-24687 GCA_038207625.1 Burkholderiales bacterium
GGTAACGCCATCGAGCGCGAACTCACCGGTCTCCTGCACATGACCATTGGTGATCGGGACATGCGCGATGATGGTCTTGCCGATGTTGGCCTGCCAGATGCGCACGGTCGCCATGCCGTCGCGCGGTACGCGCGACGCGTCGATCAGGCCGTTGCTGATGGCGAACGGCCCCACCGAGGCGGACAGGTTGCCGCAATTGCCGCTCCAGTCGACGAAGGCGCTGTCGATGGACACCTGGCCGAACAGGTAGTCGACGTCATGGTCCGGCTTGCTGCTCCTGGACAGGATGACGGTCTTGCTGGTGCTGGATGTGGCGCCGCCCATGCCATCGATCTGCTTGGCATACGGGTCGGGGCTGCCGATCACGCGCAGCAGCAGCGCGTCGCGCGCCGCGCCGGCCACCTGCGCGCGCGCGGGCAGATCCTGCAGGCGGAAGAACACGCCCTTGCTGGTGCCCCCGCGCATATAGGTGGCGGGGATTTTAATTTGAGGGATGTGAGCCATGAAAGTGCTTTCCTTAAAAACCAAGCGCCACGATGAACGTAGCGCCTGGTGCTGGGTTAAGTGCGTCGCCCGCTTACGCCGCGTTGCGCGACTCGAGGAAGTCCTGCGCGAAGCGCTGCAACACGCCGCCCGCTTCGTAGGTGTCGACCTCTTCGGCGGTGTCCAGGCGACAGGTCACCGGCACCTCGACGCGCGCGCCGTCCTTGCGATTGATGACCAAGGTCAGCGTGGCGCCCGGCGTGCGTTCGCCTTGCACGTCAAACGTCTCGCTGCCGTCGATGGCCAAGGTGATGCGGTTCACGCCCGCCTTGAACTCGAGCGGCAAGATGCCCATGCCGACCAGATTGGTGCGATGGATGCGTTCGAAGCCTTCGGCCACGATCGCTTCCACGCCGGCCAGGCGCACGCCTTTGGCGGCCCAGTCGCGCGAGGAGCCTTGACCATAATCGGCGCCGGCGATGACGATCAAAGGCTGCTTGCGCTCCATGTAAGTCTGGATCGCCTCCCACATGCGCGTGACTTTGCCTTCCGGCTCGATGCGGGCCAGCGAGCCTTCCTTGACCTTGCCGTCTTCCAGCACCATTTCGTTCTTCAGGCGCGGGTTGGCGAAGGTGGCGCGCTGCGCCGTCAGATGGTCGCCCCGGTGCGTGGCGTAGGAGTTGAAGTCTTCCGTCGGCAAGCCCATCGTGGCCAGGTATTCGCCCGCCGCGCTGGTGGGCAGGATCGCGTTCGACGGCGACAGATGGTCGGTGGTGATGTTATCGCCCAGCACGGCCAGCGGACGCATGCCGGCCAGCGTGCGCACGCCGGCCAGCGCGCCTTCCCAGTACGGCGGACGGCGGATGTAGGTGCTTTGCGCGCGCCAGTCGTACTGCGGGCTGACTTTGTCACCGGCGTCGGCCGACACGGCGAACATCGGCTCGTACACCTTGCGGTATTGCTCGGGTTTGACGCTGGCTTTGACGATCGCGTCGATCTCGGCGTCGTCCGGCCAGATGTCCTTCAAGGTAACGGGATTGCCGTCGCGGTCGACGCCCAGCGCATCACGTTCGATGTCGACGCGGATGGTGCCGGCGATCGCGTAGGCCACCACCAGCGGCGGCGAGGCCAGGTAAGCTTCCTTGGCGTGCGGGTGGATGCGCCCTTCGAAGTTGCGGTTACCCGACAACACGGCGGTGGTGTAGAGCTTGCGCGCCAACACCTCTTGTTCGATGACCGGGTCGAGCGCGCCGCTCATGCCGTTGCACGAGGTGCAGGCGAAGGCGACGACGTCAAAACCGAGCTGCTGCAATTCGGGCAGCAACTTGGCTTCTTCCAGATACAGCTGGACCGTTTTCGAGCCGGGCGCCAGCGAGCTTTTCACCCACGGCTTGCGGGTCAGCCCGCGCGCGTTGGCGTTGCGCGCGATCAGGCCGGCGGCGATCATGTTGCGCGGATTGCTGGTGTTGGTGCAGCTGGTGATGGCGGCGATGATCACGGCGCCGTCCGGCATTTCACCGGGCACGGTGTCGATGTGCTTGGACAGGCCGCGCTCGGCCAGCGTCGAGGTGGGGATCTTCTGGTGCGGGTTGGCCGGACCGGCGATGGTGCGCACCACGCTGCCAAGATCGAAACTGAGCACGCGCTCGTACTCGGCCGCGACCAGGCTGTCGGCCCACAAGCCGGACGCTTTTGCGTAGGTTTCCACCAGCTTGATCTGGGCTTCCTCGCGGCCTGTCAGGCGCAGGTAGTCGATGGTGCGCTGGTCGATGTAGAACAGCGCGGCGGTGGCGCCGAATTCGGGCGTCATGTTGGAGATCGTGGCGCGGTCGCCCAGCGTCAGATGGGCCACACCCTCGCCGAAGAATTCGACGTAGGACGAGACCACTTTTTGCCCGCGCAAAAATTCGGTGATGGCCAGCACGATGTCGGTGGCAGTGATGCCCGGCGCGGCCTTGCCGGTCAGGTGCACGCCGATGATGTCGGGCAAACGCAGATATACGGCGCGGCCCAGCATCACGCTTTCCGCTTCCAGGCCACCGACGCCGATGCCGATCACGCCCAGCGCGGCGATCATCGGGGTGTGGCTGTCGGTGCCGACCAGGGTATCCGGGAAGGCCACCTTGTCCTGCACCTGCACCACCGGCGACATGCGCTCGATGTTGATCTGGTGCAGAATGCCGTTCCCCTGCGGGATCACGTCGACGTTCTTGAACGCCTTCTTGGACCACTGGATGAAGTCGAAACGGTCGACGTTGCGGCGCTCTTCGATGGCGCGGTTCTTGGCGAACGCGTCCTTCTCAAAGCCGGCGAATTCCACCGCCAGCGAATGGTCGACGACCAGTTGCGACGGCACCACCGGATTGATCTGGGTCGGATCGCCCCCTTTGGCGGCGATCGCGTCGCGCAGGCCGGCCAGGTCGACCAGCGCGGTCTGGCCGAGAATGTCCTGCAGGATCACGCGCGCGGGGAACCACGGAAAGTCGAGTTCGCGCTTGCGCTCGATGATCTGCGACAGCGCCGCCGTCAGCATGGCCGGCGGGCAGCGCCGCACCAGGTTTTCGGCCAGTACGCGCGAGGTGTAGGGCAGCTTGGCGAAGGCGCCGGGTGCGATCGCATCGACCGCGGCGCGCGCATCGAAATAATCGAGCGCGGTGCCGGGCAGAGGTATGCGGTTTTGAGTGTTCATGGGTTCGGGATCTCTCTAGTTGATCGGTGGATCCGGCTTACTTGCGCTCGGCGATGGGAACGAAGTTCAGGTCTTCCGGGCCGACGTAGTTGGCGCTCGGGCGGATGATCTTGTTGTCGATGCGCTGCTCGATCACGTGGGCGGCCCAGCCGGAGGTGCGGCTGATCACGAACAGCGGCGTAAACATCGCCGTCGGCACGCCCATCATATGGTAGGACACGGCCGAGAACCAGTCCAGGTTGGGGAACATTTTTTTCACTTCCCACATCACCGTTTCAAGGCGCTCGGCGATGTCGAACATCTTCATCGAACCGGCTTCTTGCGACAGCTCGCGGGCCACTTCCTTGATCACCTTGTTACGCGGGTCCGACACCGTGTAGACCGGGTGGCCGAAGCCGATCACCACTTCCTTGTTGGCGACGCGGTTGCGGATGTCCGCTTCGGCTTCGTCGGCGTTTTCATAGCGCTTCTGGATTTCGAACGCCGCTTCGTTGGCGCCGCCGTGCTTCGGTCCGCGCAGCGCGCCGATCGCGCCGGTGATGGCCGAGTGGATGTCCGAACCCGTGCCGGCGATGACGCGCCCGGTAAAGGTCGACGCGTTGAACTCGTGTTCGGCGTACAGGATCAGCGAGGTATGCATCGCCTTGACCCAGGACTCGGACGGCTTGACGCCATGCAGCAGGTGAAGGAAATGGCCGCCGATCGACTCGTCGTCGGTTTCGACGTCGATGCGTTTGCCGTTATGGCTGAAGTGGTACCAGTACAGCAGCATCGAGCCAAACGACGCCATCAGCCGGTCGGCGATGTCGCGCGCACCGGGCACATTGTGATCGTCTTTTTCCGGCAGCACGCAGCCCAAAACCGACACGCCGGTGCGCATCACGTCCATCGGGTGGCTGGCCGCCGGCAGCGCTTCGAGCGCCGCCTTGACGCCGGCGGGCAAACCGCGCAGCGCCTTCAGGTGGATCTTGTAGCCCTTCAGTTCGGCCGCGCTGGGCAGCTTGCCGTGCACCAGCAGGAAAGCGATTTCCTCGAACTCGCAGCTGTCGGCCACGTCCAGGATGTCGTAGCCGCGGTAGTGCAGATCGTTGCCGGTCTTGCCCACCGAGCACAGCGCGGTGTTACCAGCGGTTACGCCAGACAGGGCGACAGATTTTTTTGGTTTGAATGCGACTGCCTCAGTGGGGGCGCCTGCTTTATCGGTCATGTTGTCTCTCCTGAATTGAAATGAATTATTTTTCTTTGCCCTGGGCGAACAGCGCGTCGAGCTTTTGCTCGTAGTTGTGATAACCGAGATACTCGTACAGTTCCATCCGGCTTTGCATGGTCGACACGACGCTCTTTTGGGTGCCTTCGGCGCGCACCGTCTTGTAGAAATTCAGCGCGGCCGCGTTCATGGCGCGATACGCGCCGCAGCAGTACAGGGCAATGTCGACCTTGGCCGAGCGCAGTTCGTCGAGCGTGAACAGGGGCGCTGCGCCAAACTCGGTCAGGTTGGCCAGGATCGGCACCTTGACCGCGTCGCGCACCTGGGTGTACATGGCCAGCTCGGTGATCGCTTCGGGGAAAATCATGTCGGCGCCCGCTTCGACGTAGGCGCAGGCGCGGTCGATCGCGGCATTCAAGCCTTCGACGGCGAGCGCATCGGTGCGCGCCATGATGACGAAATTTTCGTCGTGGCGCGCGTCGACGGCAGCCTTGATGCGGTCGACCATCTCTTCCTTGCTGACGATTTCCTTGCCCGGACGGTGGCCGCAGCGCTTGGCCGAAACCTGGTCTTCCATGTGCACGGCGGCCACGTCGGCGCGGATCATGTGGCGGATGGTGCGCGCGATGTTGAAGGCGCCGCCCCAGCCGGTGTCGATGTCGACCATCAGCGGCAGGCCGCAGGCGTCGGTGATGCGCTGGGCGTCGGTGATCACGTCGTCCATCGTGCTGATGCCCAGGTCCGGCATGCCCAGCGAATTGGCGGCCACGCCGCCGCCAGACAAATAGATGGCCTTGTAGCCGGTTTGCTCGGCCATGCGCGCGGTGTAGGCGGTGATGGTGCCGACCACTTGCAGTGGCGATTCGCTCTGTACAGCCTTACGAAACAGTAAGCCTCTTGATTCTTGCATGGTAGTCCCCTTTGGAATGATGCATCAACACGATGTGGATTGCCTTTGCAAGGGGCGTGCCACCGTTGCGCAGGGCCAGTCACCATTTATGCGCGCCCTGCCTGAAGTCGAAAAAACGCTGAAAATTCAGCGTGTTGGACGCTCGCGCCGGGCCGCCAGTCAGGGCAGACGAGCGCTGTGCCCAAGTCCACGCGTTTCATTTTGTGTTTCATTATGAAACACCGAAACATCATTGAACTATAATTGCAACATGGCCTATTCCCCCCTCCCCGTGCTCGACAGCGCCGACAAGCCTGTCATCTGGACCGTTTCGGTGTCGCGCCTGTCCGATCTGTTTCGCGACATCACGCTCGAATATGACGACCTGGCCACCATCGAGCCGATCAACCTGGGCTTTGACGACGCCGCGCGGCATATCCGCGAGCGCATGGTCAGCGAGCGCTGCGACGCCGTCATCGCGGCCGGCTCGAACGCCGCCTATCTGAAAGGGCGCCTGTCGGTGCCGGTGGTGATCGCCAAGGCCAGCGGCTTTGACGTGATGCAGGCGCTGGCGCGCGCACGCCGGGTGTCCGAGCGCATCGGGGTCATCACCTATCAGGAGAAAATGCCGCAACTGGCCGAGTTCAGCGCGACCTTCGGCATCCCGATCACCCAGCGCACCTACGTCACCGAGGAAGACGCGCGCGCCCAGATCAACGAACTCAAGGCGGCCGGCATCGAGGCCATCGTCGGTGCCGGCCTGATCACCGACCTGGCCGAGGAAGCCGGCCTGACCGGGGTGTTCGTGTATTCGGCCGCGTCGATCCGCCAGGCCTTTGACGACGCGCTGGAAATGGCGCGTCTGACCCAGCTTGAATCGAACCGAGGACGACGCACCGTGGTGGCCGACACGCTGCGCGCCAAACACGGCATCCACGATCTGCGCGGCGAGTCGCCGGCGATGGAGACGCTGCGCCAGCAAGTGCTGCTGTACGCGAAGTCGCCCGCGACGGTGCTGATCCAGGGCGAGACGGGCACCGGCAAGGAGCTCGTCGCCCAGGCGATCCACCGCGAAAGCCCGCGCAGCCTGGGCGCGAACCGGCCCTTCGTGGCTGTCAACTGCGGCGCGATCGCCGAATCACTGCTCGAATCGGAACTGTTCGGCCACGAGGAAGGGGCGTTCACCGGGGCGCGCCGGGGCGGCCACGCGGGCCTGTTCGAAGCGGCCAACCACGGCACCTTGTTCCTCGACGAGATCGGCGAGATGCCCCTTAGCCTGCAAACGCGCTTGCTGCGCGTACTGGAGGAGCGCGAAGTGGTGCGGGTGGGCGGCACGCGCCCGATTGCCATCAGCGTGCGCATCATCAGCGCCACCCATTGCGACCTGGAAGCGCGCGTGCGCGAGGGACGCTTTCGGGCCGACCTGTTCTACCGCCTGGCGGTGCTGCGCCTGGCGCTGGCGCCGCTACGCGCGCGTCCGCACGACGTGGTCAGCCTGGCCGAATGGTCACTGAAACACGCGCTGGCCGCGCTCGGTACACGCCCCCATCCGAACTTGCACGCCGAAATCCTGGCCTGCGCGACCGTGTTGGAACGGCACGACTGGCCCGGCAACGTGCGCGAACTGCGCAACCTGTGCGAACGGCTGGCGCTGTTCCTGGCGGGGGAGCCGCTGCAGGCGCTCACGCCCAGTTTCATGCTGATGGTCGCACCTGAACTGGCTAGCGACGCGGCGGCAGCAGCGCCTGGGGCGCCGCGCGCCCAGATGAGCCGCCCGGAAACCGCACACCAGGTGCTGGCCCGCTTCCATGGCCAGCGCGACGCCGCGGCGCAGTACCTGGGCATCAGCCGTACCACGTTGTGGCGCAAATTACGCAAGGAAGCGTAGTCGCCAGCACGTGTGCCTGAAATGCAACAGTTATCAGTCAGACATGGACAAATTCAGCGGTGCAGTGCCTAATGCCATGCGGATAATTTTGCCGCGATGAAAATTGTTAATTTTGATAACACTTCATCTGCGGCCCGCGTCCATGACAATAATCGACGTCAAAACGTCACCACCAGGGGTATTTTTTTGAAGCTTTATTCTGTTAAGCCGTTCGCGCTCGCCGCCTTACTATGCAGCACCCTGTCGGCCCACGCCACCGACTTCTCGATCGGTGTCCACCCCGTCGTGGGCGCGGGGCTGACCGTTGGCGGCGACACGATCGACAAGGCCAAATTTACCGATGGCTCATCGCAGAGCATCCGGGCCGGCGGCCTGCTTCAACTCACCGGCGGCCTCCTGTTTCAATCGGACAATCTGCCACTGGCCGTGCTGCTGAGCGCCAGCTACCATGTCAACGATACCAATGCGAAGAACGGCACCAAGAAATTCGATCGCTATCCGATCGAGGCGATCGTCTATTACACCGGGATTCCGAAGTGGCGTGCGGGCGCAGGCTATCGCACCACCTTGTCGCCCCATTACACCAGCAACGTCGAGGGCCAGACCGGCTGGTCCGAGGACTTCAAACGCCCCAACGGAAGCTTGCTTGAAATCGGCTACAATTTCGCCCCGCGCAGCTGGGTCAATCTGCGTTATGTCGCCGAGAAATTCGTGCCATCGGCGGGTGCTATCGGCGATATGCATGGCGACATCACCGATGACATGGGCTTTTCCAGCTATAGCGGCAACCACATCGGCATCAACGTTCTGTTCGAGTTCTAACAGCCTGTAGCGCTTGCTGAACCCAGCTTGATCCGTGTCGACGCGCCGATCACGGCGCTGACCCAGCCTGCCTCACTGGCCGTTGACGACGGCGCCCGCCCCGCCCTGTGCGGCGGGCATGGCGACCTGCCCAAGCCGGTCCGCCCCGCCCGATCGGCGCGCCAGCATGAACGGATAACGCAAGGGGTAAGCGCGCAACAAGGCCTGCAGGCGCGCAGTGCCCTGCGCATCGGTGAGCCTGTCATCGGCCGGCCATATGCTGAGGTGAATGGCCGCTCGCAAGGCGTCATGATGCTGGTTCGGCGCCGTCGCGAGGTACCACTCGAGTACCATCTTTGAGGCAGCCGGAAGTTGCACGCGCAGCACGCTGGACTTGCCGGCGCTCTCGAAAAATGCCAGCTGACCATTCCGCCCGGTCACGCCGGCAAGCACATCGTACTCGCTGCCGCCGAGTCGTGCCGTCAACAGTTCGCGCTGGCGCGTCAAATCAAAGTCATCAAATTTCTCGTCCCTCACCGGGTTGATCGTCAAGCGCAAGGCGTAGCGCTGGCCGGCCGCCTCGAACAGCGCGTCGAGCGCGCTTGATTCCTGTAAGTCTGCCTGTGCAGGCACGGCGATGAGCCCGCGCTCGGCGCAGAAACCGGCATCGTCCGGCACCATGTGCGGCGTCACCATGGGATGCAGCGCGCGTAGAATTTCCTCGATGCGCGAGGCGGTCGCCACCTGCGCGCCCGCGGGCGTCCATTTTTCGTAGGAAAACGTCAGTTCATCGCGGTGCAGGTAACCCGTCAACAGGAACATCGCCTTGCCGCGCGTGAGCGACAAGACCGGCTCCGCAGCTGTGAAGCGCTGGGAGCGCTTGAGCAGTTTACCGACCACGCGCACGCCACTCTGGCGCGCAATCGGCCCGACCCGGCGCTGGTAGTCCAGCGCCGACTCCTGGCGAGATCTCAGCGCACCGCCGTCAAATTGCGATGCGCTGGCGACGATATCGAGCGCGACGTCGCTGCTGAGCAGGTAGCGTCCCACACAATACGCGACAGGCATGACCGGCTCCGCCGGCTGCGTCGCGCTGGTGCGCCCGGCGGATTCAGGCCAAGCGGTATCGTGCGATCCGCCGCCGACGCACGCCGACAGCGCCACGATGAGCAGCGCCAGCCAGCCCATACCACGCGCGCCACGCCAGTCAGGCAGGTTCATGTTTGCCCCATCATGTCGACGCCGGCGTGGCCGGTGCTTGTCCATGGTCGTTCCGAGTATAGGTTTCACGTGACCGAGGCTGCTTGCGCGTGCTCATTTGGCCGCGAGGATACCGCCGTGTGTTGCTTTGACCACGCACCAGTGCGCGCACTCCATCTGGCGCAAGCGCACGCGCACCGAATCGGCGCATACTGGCGTTTGCAAGTATGCGCCCATCCGCATCTGCAAGAGCGGAAACATTCGTCGCGACGAACACGGCTACCCGCCTAAGATCCGCCCTGTTTGCTCGCCTGCGCCCCATCCCCGCGCAGCGCGACCTGAGGAGGCATCATGGCAAACGCATCCACGCCGGCGCTGTTTGGACTGATCGGCAATACCCCGCTGATCGAGGTAACGCGCATCGATACCGGCCCTTGCCGCCTGTTCCTGAAACTTGAATCGCAAAATCCGGGCGGCTCGATCAAGGACCGCATCGGCCTGGCGATGATCGCGCAAGCCGAGGCCGACGGGCGCCTCCAGCCGGGCGGCACCGTCATCGAGGCCACCGCAGGCAATACCGGGCTGGGCCTGGCGCTGGTGGCGCGTCTGAAAGGCTACCGGGTCGTGCTGGTGGTGCCCGACAAAATGGCGATCGAAAAGATCCTGCACCTCAAGGCGTTGGGCGCCGAAGTCCACCTGACGCGCTCGGATGTGGGCAAGGGCCACCCCGCCTACTACCAGGACTACGCGGCGCGCCTGGCGCGCGAACTGCCTGGCGCGTTCTACGCCGACCAGTTCAACAATCCCGCCAATGCGCGCGCGCACGAGCACACCACCGCACCCGAGATCTGGCGCCAGAGCGGCTGCGAACTCGACGCGATCGTCGTCGGCGTCGGCTCCGGGGGCACGCTGGCCGGCCTGTCCCACTACTTTGCCACCGTCCAGCCGGCGCTCGAATTTGTGCTGGCCGATCCCGATGGTTCGGTGCTGGCCGACTACGTCAACCAGGGACAACTTGCCGCCGCGGCCGGCTCGTGGGCGGTCGAGGGCATCGGCGAGGACTTCATCCCCGCCATCGCCGACTTCTCGCGCGTGCGGTTGGCGTACAGCGTCAGCGACGCGGACAGCTTCGCGCACGCGCGCCTGCTGCTGCGCGAAGAAGGCATTCTGGGCGGCTCGTCGACCGGCACGCTGTTGGCGGCGGCACTGCGTTACTGCCGCGCGCAAAATACGCCGAAACGGGTGCTGAGCTTCGTGTGCGACACCGGCACGCGCTACCTGTCCAAGCTCTACAGCGACGGCTGGATGTTCGACCAGGGTTTGCTCAAGCGTCCCCTGCTGGGCGACTTGCGCGACCTGATCGGGCGCCGCTTCGACGATGGCGACGTCGTCGGCATCGGTCCCGAAGACACCTTGCTCAGCGCATTTAGCCGCATGCGCAGCGCCGACCTGGCGCAGCTGCCGGTGCTCGACGCTGGCCAACTGGTCGGCCTGCTCGACGAATCCGACCTGCTGCTCAACGTCGCCGACTTGCCCGACAAATTCAACACCAAAGTCGCCGCGATCATGACGCGCCGGCTCGAAACGCTGGCCCCGCATGCGAGCATGGCGCAACTGCGCGCGGTGCTCGATCGCGGTCTGACGGCGGTGATCAAAGAGGGCCCGCACTTCTACGGCCTGATCACCCGCTTCGATCTGCTCAACCATCTGCGCAGGACGCTATCGTGAAAATCACCCGCCAGCACCTCGCCACCCGCGTGATCCACGCCGGGCAGTCCCCGGACCCGTCGACGGGCGCGGTAATGATGCCGATCTACGCCACCTCGACCTTCGCCCAGCAAAGCCCGGGCGTGCATCAGGGGCTGGACTACGCACGCTCGCACAATCCCACCCGCTGGGCGCTGGAGCGCTGCGTGGCCGACCTGGAAGGCGGCGCACAGGGCTATGCGTTCGCCTCCGGCATGGCGGCCATCGCCAGCGTGCTCGAACTGGCCGACAGCGGCGCCCACATCATCGCCGGCGACGACCTGTACGGCGGCAGCTACCGGCTGTTCGAGCGGGTGCGCCGGCGCAGCGCGGGGCTGGACTTCAGCTACGTCGACCTCGGCGATCCGGAAAATATGCTGGCCGCGCTGCGTCCCGAGACGCGCATGCTGTGGGTCGAATCGCCGAGCAACCCGATGCTCAAGCTGGCCGACCTGGCCGCGCTGGCGCAGATCTGCCGCCAGCGCGGCATCATCGCCGTGGCCGACAACACCTTCGCCAGTCCGATGCTGCAGCGCCCGCTGGAACTGGGCTTTGACATCGTGCTGCACTCGACGACTAAATACCTGAACGGGCACTCCGACATGATCGGCGGGATCGCCGTGGTGAACGGCGAGCCGCGCCAAGCCGACTGGCGCGCCCAGCTGGGCTTTCTGCAAAATTCGGTGGGCGCGATCCAGGGCCCGTTCGACAGTTTTCTGGCGCTGCGCGGCATCAAGACGCTGGCGCTGCGCATGGAGCGCCACTGCGCCAACGCGCACGAGCTGGCCGGCTGGCTGGAGATGCAGCCGCTGGTGCGCCGGGTGCGCTACCCGGGGCTGGCCTCGCATCCGCAGCACGCGCTGGCGCAACGCCAGATGCACGGCTACGGCGGCATCATCGCGCTCGAGCTGGCCACCGACCTGGCCGGCGCGCGCCGCTTTCTCGAGCGCTGCGCCCTGTTCACGCTGGCCGAAAGCCTGGGCGGCGTGGAGAGCCTGATCGAGCATCCGGCCTTGATGACGCACACCACCATCCCGGCGCCCCAGCGCGCGCTGCTGGGTATCAGCGACAGCCTGGTGCGTCTGTCGGTGGGCGTCGAACACGTCGACGACCTGCGCCGCGATCTGGTCAGCGCACTGGGCGCGATCTAGCAAGCGCCGCGTTTGCGTGAGCGGCGTGATTGGGCGAGCGGCGTGATTGGGCGAGCGGCGTAAAAAAACCCGCGCCACTTGCGTGGGCGGGTTTTTGAGGTCCGGCACGAGCCGGCCTTACTCGATCTCGACCGTCTCGGGCGGGATCAACGGGGGTGGCGCGTCCGCTTCGGGGAAGTCGAGGCGCACCTGATCTTTCTCGTCGAGGTCAACCGTGATGCGCCCGCCACTGACCAGGCGGCCAAACAGCAGCTCGTCGGCCAGCGCCTTGCGGATCATGTCCTGGATCAGGCGCGCCATCGGGCGCGCGCCCATCTGCGGATCGAAACCCTTCTTGGCCAGGAACAGACGCAGCTTCTCGGTGAAGATCGCTTCGACTTTTTTCTCGTGCAGCTGCTCTTCGAGCTGCATCAGGAACTTGTCGACCACGCGCAGGATGATTTCCTCGTCGAGCGCACGGAAGCTGATGGTCGCGTCGATCCGGTTACGGAACTCCGGCGTGAACATGCGCTTGATGTCGGCCATCTCGTCGCCAGCCGCCTTCGAATCGGTGAAGCCCATCGAGCGTTTGGTCAGGCTTTCGGCGCCCGCATTGGTGGTCATGATGATGATCACGTTGCGGAAGTCGGCCTTGCGTCCGTTGTTGTCGGTCAGCGTGCCATGGTCCATCACCTGCAACAGGATGTTGAAAATGTCCGGATGGGCCTTTTCAATTTCATCGAGCAGCAACACCGCGTGCGGCTTCTTGGTGATCGCCTCGGTCAGCAAACCGCCCTGATCGAAACCGACGTAACCCGGCGGCGCGCCGATCAGACGACTGACCGCGTGGCGCTCCATGTATTCGGACATGTCGAAGCGAATCAGCTCGATGCCCAGGATGAAGGCCAGCTGCTTCGCCACCTCGGTCTTGCCGACCCCGGTCGGACCGGAGAACAAAAAGGAGCCGATCGGTTTGTCCGTCTTGCCCAGCCCGGCGCGCGCCATCTTGATCGCCGAGGACAGCGCTTCGATGGCCGGCTCCTGGCCGAACACCACGTTGCGCAAATCGCGGTCGATGGTGGCGAGCTTGCTGCGGTCGTCCTGATTGACCGTTTGCGGCGGGATGCGCGCGATCTTGGCGATGATGTCCTCGATCTCGGCCTTGCCGATGGTTTTCTTCTGCTTCGACTTAGGCAGGATGCGCTGCGCTGCGCCCGCTTCGTCGATCACATCGATGGCCTTGTCGGGCAAGTGACGGTCGTTGATGAAGCGCGCCGCCAGTTCGGCCGCGGTGGTCAGCGCCGAGGCCGAATACTTGACGCCGTGATGCTCTTCGAAGCGCGACTTGAGGCCGCGCAGAATCTGCACGGTCTGCTCGACGGTCGGCTCGTTGACATCGACTTTCTGGAAGCGCCGCGACAGCGCGTGGTCTTTTTCGAACACACCGCGAAACTCGGTGTAGGTGGTCGCACCGATGCACTTGAGCTGGCCGTTGGCCAACGCAGGCTTCAACAGATTGGACGCGTCGAGCGTGCCGCCGGAGGCCGAACCAGCGCCGATGATGGTGTGGATTTCGTCGATGAACAAAATCCCGTGCGGCATTTCCTTGAGCTGCTTGAGCACCGCCTTGAGGCGCTGTTCAAAGTCGCCCCGATACTTGGTGCCGGCCAGCAGCGCGCCCATGTCGAGCGAATACACCACCGCCGTCGACAGGATCTCGGGCACGTCGCCTTGCGTGACGCGCCAGGCCAGGCCTTCGGCGATGGCGGTCTTGCCGACACCGGCCTCGCCCACCAGCAGCGGATTGTTTTTGCGGCGCCGGCACAGGATCTGGATCACCCGGTCGACCTCGTCCTCGCGCCCGATCAAAGGATCGATCTTGCCTTCGGCGGCGAGCTTGTTGAGGTTCTGGGTGAACTGGTCGAGCGGGCTTTCCTTTTGCTGGCCTTCGACCGGCGCGTCATCGACGCCCTCGGCCGCTTTCTGCGTATCGACCTGCTGGTCTTTGCGCACGCCATGCGAAATGAAGTTGACCACGTCGAGCCGCGTCACGCCCTGCTGGTGCAGGTAGTAGACCGCGTGCGAATCCTTCTCGCCGAAGATGGCCACGAGCACGTTGGCACCCGTCACTTCCTTCTTGCCGTTCGAGGCCGACTGCACGTGCATGATGGCGCGCTGGATCACCCGCTGGAAACCGAGCGTGGGCTGGGTATCGACTTCGCCCGTGCCGGGCACGGTCGGCGTGTTGTCGCCGATGAAGTTGGTGAGCGTCTTGCGCAAATCCTCGATATTGACCGCGCAGGCGCGCAACACTTCGGCGGCCGATGGATTGTCCAGTAGCGCCAGCAGTAAATGCTCGACGGTAATGAATTCATGGCGGGCCTGTCGTGCTTCGACAAACGCCATGTGCAAACTGACTTCTAATTCCTGGGCAATCATACTTCCTCCATCACACATTGCAGGGGATGACCCGCCTTGCGTGCATGCGTTAACACAAACTCCACTTTAGTACAGGCAATATCTTTAGAGAACACGCCGCACACACCTTTACCATGACGATGAACGCTAAGCATGATCTGTGTCGCCGTTTCGCGATCCTTGTTGAAGTACTCCTGAATGACGGCGACCACAAATTCCATCGGGGTGTAGTCGTCGTTGAGCAGGGCCACCTGAAAGAGCGGCGGTGGTTTGACCACTTGCCGCTCTAGCATCGTCTCGGTTTCGTGCTTGGTTACCATACGCGTATTCTAATGCTTCCGCTGTTGATGCAAGACCCAAATATCAGGGCTTTTCCATTTGTTTTCCATCTTACGCGTTTTCCGTCTTCACCGCAGATGGCGACCGGTTTCGGGAATTCAAGAGTTGCTTTTCCGAGGAGTGTGGAAAATTTGACAATTCGTGTTGAAAACCGCTTGACTTCGATATTTATTCCAACAACAATGCAGTTATTGACTTTCGCCTTGTGTGGGGGTCGATAAGAAGTGAGCAGGCTGAGGAGGGGGCAAGAAGCTTCTTGCTTTTATGGCTCGTGTGATTGGTTTTTATTTGAAAGTTCTTTTTATGGCAACAGGTACAGTTAAGTGGTTCAATGATTCCAAAGGCTTTGGCTTCATCACTCCAGATGATGGCGGCGAGGATCTGTTCGCGCATTTCTCCGCAATCAACATGAACGGTTTCAAGACCCTCAAAGAAGGTCAAAAAGTTCAATTCGAAGTCACGCAAGGCCCTAAAGGCAAGCAAGCTTCCAACATCCAAGCTGCCTAATTGGGCGTCTTACAGATGTGAAAAACCCCGCCATGGCGGGGTTTTTTTTCGGGCGTCCCCGCCGTGGCGGGGTTTTTTCGGGCGTCCCCGCCGTGGCGGGTTTCTTTCGTCTGCCCTGTTCTGCCGGGCAGACCACGCGCAAGCGGCGCGACCGCAGCCGCACCGCCCTCGCCGCAATTACATGTGCTCGATCATCACATCGCCGAAACCGGAGCACGACACTTGGGTCGCGCCTTCCATCAGGCGGGCGAAATCGTAGGTGACGCGCTTGGAGGCGATCGATTTTTGCATCGACGAGATGATCAGGTCGGCAGCTTCGAGCCAGCCCATGTGACGCAGCATCATTTCGGCCGACAGGATCAGGGAACCCGGGTTCACATAGTCTTTGCCGGCGTACTTAGGCGCGGTGCCATGGGTCGCTTCGAACATCGCCACCGAGTCCGACAGGTTGGCGCCCGGCGCAATGCCGATGCCGCCCACTTGTGCTGCCAGCGCGTCGGAGATGTAGTCGCCGTTCAGGTTCAGCGTGGCAATCACGCTGTACTCGTTCGGGCGCAACAGGATCTGTTGCAGGAAGGCGTCGGCGATCGAATCCTTGACGATGATGTCGCGGCCGGTCTTCGGGTTCTTGAACTTGCACCATGGGCCGCCATCGATGAGCTCGGCGCCGAATTCTTTTTGCGCCAGCGCATACGCCCAGTCGCGGAAGCCGCCTTCGGTGTACTTCATGATGTTACCTTTGTGAACGATCGTCACCGAAGGCTTGTCATTGTCGATCGCGTACTGGATCGCCTTGCGTACCAGACGCTCGGTGCCTTCGCTCGAGACGGGCTTGATGCCGATGCCGGAGGTCTCAGGGAAGCGGATCTTGGTGACGCCCATTTCCTTGATCAGGAACTCGATCAGTTTCTTGGCGCCTTCGGAACCTTGCTGCCATTCGATGCCGGCGTAGATGTCTTCCGAGTTTTCGCGGAAAATCACCATGTCGGTTTTTTCTGGCTCACGCACTGGCGAAGGCACGCCGGTGAAATAACGCACCGGACGCAGGCAAACGTACAGGTCGAGCTGTTGGCGCAGTGCCACGTTGAGCGAACGGATGCCGCCGCCGACCGGGGTCGTCAATGGACCCTTGATCGAGACCACGAAGTCCTTGAGCACTTCCAGCGTCTCTTCCGGCAGCCACACGTCGGGGCCGTACACGGTGGTCGACTTCTCGCCGGCGAAAATTTCCATCCAGCTGATCTTGCGCTTGCCGTCGTAGGCCTTGGCAACTGCCGCATCGATCACCTTGATCATGACCGGGCTGATGTCAACGCCGGTGCCGTCACCTTCAATATAGGGAACGATAGGATTATCTGGTACATTCAGCGAAAAATCAGCGTTGACGGTGATTTTCTTGCCTTCAGCAGGTACTTTGATATGTTGAAACATCGTATTCTCCGAGTGGACGCGTAGCAGATGGCAACCAGGTTGCCGCTGTCATGCATGGTCTGTAATCTGAAATTGCTGAGTTAAATACTACTGATCTGAGTGGTCTTCTATAAGACATAAGAGACACGCATTTCATATTATGCACTAGTATTTTACAAGGCGCTACGGTTTTGCGACACTACCGATCGTCCGACACGCCCAACTTTTTGCCCGAGCCCCCTAGTATGCCACTCATTTTATTCAATAAACCGTTCCAGGTTTTGTGTCAGTTCTCCCCGCAGGCGGGACGCGCCACGCTGGCCGACCATCTGTCGATCCCCAACATCTATCCGGCCGGCCGACTCGATTTCGACAGCGAAGGCCTGATGCTGCTGACCGACGATGGACGCCTGCAACACGACATCGCCCATCCCGAGCACAAGCAGGCCAAGACCTACCTGGCGCAAGTGGACGGCCTGATCACGCCGGAGCAACTGGCGCGCCTGCAAGGGCCGCTCAACTTGGGCGACTTCACCACCCTGCCCTGCCGCGCCGTCCAGATCGCCGAACCGGACTGGCTATGGCCGCGTGAGCCGCCGATCCGGGTGCGCCAGGACAAGCCGACCAGCTGGCTGGCGCTGACCATAATAGAAGGCAAGAACCGCCAAGTGCGGCGCATGACGGCGGCCGTCGGTTTGCCCACGCTGCGCCTGGTGCGCAGCGCGATCGGCGCGTTCTCGCTGGCCAGCCATCCTTTGATGCCGGGCGAATGGCGCGCCGTGCCGGCCGCAGCGCTGGGCAAGGCCTGAGTCAGTGCTTCGCCACGGCCTTGGCGAAGCACAAAGAACATAGTCCGTTTTGCCACATCACAAATTATTTTGATTATTTTGCGTTTTTTTTGAAAAAGATGTCAACCGACAACCAACGTAGGCGTTATAGGCCTAGATTCACAAGAATCGCCGTTTCTTAACCAAAAGGAATTCAAAATGTCCAAAATCATCGCTGCTCTGGTTGCTTCCCTGTTCGCTGCTTCGGCTTTCGCTGCTGCTCCTTCCGCTTCGGCTTCGGCTTCGGCTGCTGCTTCGGCTCCTTCGGCTTCGGCTGTTGCTTCGGCTCCTGCTGCTTCCGCTTCGGCTTCGGCTTCGGCATCGGCTCCTAAAGCTAAAAAAGCTCACAAAGCTAAGAAAGCTTCGGCTTCGGCTATGGCTTCGGAAGCTGCTTCGGCTGCTCCAGCTGCATCCGCTAAGTAATTCATTAGCGACGTAAAAAAGGCAGGCTAGTCCTGCCTTTTTTAACGTCCGCGTTTTCGTGCCTGCCTGCCCAGGCAGTCGCAGTGCGTGGCGCGCTTGACGCGATCGCCCCGCCATGGCTTAATCAGCCCTCTTCCAGCCCCATCGAATTGCATCCATGAAAAAAATCCTGGCATCCCTGAGCGCGTCCGTCGTGCTCGCCGTCGCTGCAGGCACCAGTGGCGCGCAAAACGCGCATTTCGGCAACACAGAATTGTCCGCCGGCATCCACCTGATCAAGGCCGAAGTGGCCGGCGCTGAAGTCGAGCGCGAGCAAGGCTTGATGTTTCGCGAGCACATGGCCAGCAATGCCGGCATGGTGTTCATCTTCGATGCGCCGTCCAAACAGTGCATGTGGATGAAAAACACCTTGCTGCCGTTGTCGGTCGCCTTCATCGATGCCGACGGCAAGATCGTCAACATCGAGGACATGCAGCCACGCACACTGGACAGCCATTGTTCTGCCAAGCCGGTGCTGTACGCACTGGAAATGAACCTGGCCTGGTTCAAGCAGAAGAACATCAAGCCTGGCACCGTCATTGCCGGCCTGCCGCGCCCGCGCGCGGCGAAGTAGATCGGCGCGTTCGATCAGGCACGCCGGGCTAGCGAGACACCGGCGCATCAGATGATGGGAACATGTTAGCGGCACAAGCGAAAAAACCCGCCATGAGCAAGTCAGGCGGGTTTTTTCTTCCACCTTCGCGCTGCGCAACCGAGATTGCGCAGCGCGAAGCGGCGGCGAACTACTGCAGCAGGCACCGAGGCGCCCGCCAGCAAAGGCGATTAAGCTGCCAGTGCTTTCAGAGCTGCTGCCAGACGGCTCTTATGGCGAGCTGCCTTGTTTTTGTGGATGATTTTCTTGTCAGCGATGCTGTCGATGGTCGACACGGATGCCTGGAAGATCGACGTTGCAGCAGCTTTGTCGCCAGCTTGGATCGCCTTACGGACAGCTTTGATTGCTGTACGCAGAGTCGAACGCTGGGACGAGTTGTGTGCGTTTTGCTTGACTGCTTGACGAGCGCGTTTGCGCGCTTGTGCGGTATTTGCCATGGAATTTCCTAAATCAGGGTCAAAGTGCGTTTGCAAACATTAGTGCTTGCCAAACCGGTGCGTTCAGTGCATCTGACGAACCACGAATGCCAAACCAGTGCCTGTCAAACATTAGTGTCTGCGTAACAGAATTCTGTACAGCCTTCGATTATAACGAGTTATTCCTGTCAGGGCAATTCCAAAATCAACAAAAGGGCCGCGCTGGCCGTTCACACAGTGCTGAACGGCTATAATCTCGCCCCATGAACTTGCTCAAAACCCTAGCTGCCATCTCCAGCATGACGATGCTCTCGCGCGTCACCGGCCTGTTGCGTGAATCGCTGTTTGCGCGCGCCTTCGGCGCCTCCGCCTACACGGACGCCTTCAACGTGGCGTTTCGCATCCCCAATCTGCTGCGCCGCCTGTTTGCCGAGGGCGCGTTCGCCCAGGCCTTCGTGCCCATCCTGTCGGAGTACAAGAACCAGAACGGCGAGGCGGTCACCAAGGATCTGGTCGACCATGTGACAACGGTGCTGGTCTGGGCCACGCTACTGACGGCCGCGGCCGGCATGCTGGCCACGCCGGCGCTGATCATCCTGATCGCCAGCGGGCTGGAAAAAAATCCCGGCGCCTTCGACGCGGCTGTCTGGATGACACGCATGATGTTCCCTTACATTATCTGCATGTCCTTCGTTGCACTGTCGGGCGGCATTCTCAACACCTGGCGCCAGTTCAAGATTCCCGCCTTCACGCCGGTGATGCTCAACGTGTCCTTCATCAGCGCCTCGCTGCTGCTGGCCCAACATCTGGCGCAACCGGTGTACGCGATGGCGATCGCCGTGTTCGTCGGCGGCCTGCTGCAGGTGGCGATACAGATTCCCGCCTTGATGAAAATCGGCATGCTGCCGCGCGTGGCCTTCCATCCGCTGGTGGCGCTGCGCGATCCGGGCGTGCGCCGCATCCTGAAAAAAATGGGACCGGCGGTGTTTGCCGTGTCGGCCGCGCAGATCAGCCTGATGATCAACACCAGCATCGCTTCGCGCCTGGCCGAAGGCAGCATTTCCTCGCTCAGCTATGCGGACCGGCTGATGGAGTTTCCCACCGCGCTGCTGGGCGTGGCGCTGGGCACGGTGCTGTTGCCGAGCTTATCGAAGGCCAATATCGACGGCGACAAGGCCGAATACTCAGCCCTGCTGAACTGGGGCTTGCGTCTGACGTTCCTGCTGGCGCTGCCCGCTGCCGTGGGCATGGTGACACTGGCCGAGCCGCTGATCGCCACGCTGTTCCACTACGGGAAATTCAGCGCGCACGCGGTGCACACCTCGGCCCAGCCGCTGATCGCCTACAGCGTCGGCCTGATCGGCATCATTCTGGTAAAGACCCTGGCGCCGGCATTTTACGCGCGCCAGGATATCCGTACTCCGGTCAAGATCGCCATCGGCGTGCTGATCGCCACCCAACTGATGAACCTGGTGTTCGTGCCGCTGATCGCGGTGGCCGGCCTGGCCCTGTCGATCGGGCTGGGCGCTTGTCTGAACGCGGGCTTTCTGTACAGCGGTCTGCTGCGACGCGGCATCTACGTGCCGCAACCGGGCTGGCTGACGTTCTTCGCCAAGCTGGTGGTGGCCTTGTGCGTGATGGGCGCGGTGGCCATGTTCAGCGCGGCGCGCTTCGACTGGATCGCGCTGCAGGCACACCCGCTGCTGCGCGGCACCTATCTGTTTGCCATCCTCGGCATCTGCGTGGCCAGCTATTTTGGCGCCCTGTTCGCGCTGGGTTTTCGCTTTCGCGACTTCAAGCGCACCGCCAACTAGCTGGCGCGATCACGCCCGCGGCCCGCGCTGCCGGCTTGATCGCCGTTCATCACGCTGTCACATAGGCCGGTTAGCATGGGCAATTCACCGCCACCGGTCCGAACCCCATGCAAGCTACGCCGCCGCGCCGCCAGTTTGTCCGTCAGGCCATGGCGCTGGCCAGTCTGGCCACGCCGCTGGCAGCCCGCGCCGCCACCCTGCCCGCCCCCGGTGCCGACCTGTTCGCGCACAGTCGCGACGAAGCGTACTGGCAACTGGTGGCGGCGCAGTATCAGATCGACGACGCCCCCCTGAATCTGGAAAACGGCTACTACGGCGTGATGGCCCAGCCGGTGCTGCAGGCCTACCAGGACAATCTGGCGCTGCTCAATCGCGGCAATTCCACCTATCTGCGCGAGCGCTATGACGATGCGCAGGAACTGAGCATCCGCGATCGCGTGGCCTTTGTCGCCGGCGTGGCGCCCGATGAAATCGCCCTCACACGCGGCGCCACCGAAGCGCTGCAAAACCTGATCATCAATTACCGCCTGTTAAAGCCCGGCGACAGTGTGCTCTACAGCGACCTCGATTACGACAGCATGACGTATGCGATGGACTTCCTGAAACAGCGGCGCGGCGCCCTGGTGCTGCGCATCGCGATCCCGGAGCCAGCCAGCCATGCTGCCATCATCGACACCTACGCGCGTGCGATGGCCGCGCAGCCGCGCCTGAAGCTGATTCTGCTGACCCATGTCAGCCACCGCACCGGGCTGGTGCTGCCGGTGGCCGAGATCGCGCGCATGGCACGCGCGCGCAACATCGACGTGATCGTCGACGCGGCCCACTCCTGGGGCCAGCTGGACTTTGCACTGCCCGAGCTGGAGGCCGACTTTATCGGCTGCAATCTGCACAAGTGGATCGGTGCGCCGCTCGGGGTGGGCTTCCTGTACATCCGCAAAGCGCGCCTGGCCGACATCGACGTCCACCTGGCCGATCGCGACCATGGGCGCGACGATATCCGTTCGCGCGTGCACTGCGGCACCACCAATACGGCCAATGTGATGACGGTTCCCAGCGCGCTGGCGTTTCACCTGCAACTGGGCGCGGCCAACAAGGCGGCGCGCCTGCGCTATCTGCGCGACTACTGGGTCAGCCGGGTGCGCGAATTGCCCGCCCTGCAGATCCTCACGCCGGACGATGCCGGCATGGTTGGCGCACTGACCTCGCTGCGTTTGACCGGGCAGGTCAGCAAGGCGGCCAACTTGGCGCTGGCACAGCGTCTGCGCGAGCAGTATGGCATTTTCACCGTGCGCCGCGGCGGCGTAGCACTGGGCGACTGCGTGCGCGTAACCGTCGCGCTGCATACCCAGCCGGCGCAGCTGGACCGGCTGGTGCTGGCGCTGCACGCCATCGCGCGCGGCTAACCGGAGCGGGCGCGCCGGCAATTGCGCCGACCCGCTATTTGGTGGTGTCGGGCGGCGGCTCTTGCGGAGGCATCTCGATCGGCGGCGCTGCGGGCGGCTCGGATGGTGCTTCGGTTCTTGGCGGCGCTGCCGGATCAGCCTTCGGCTCGACCGGCGCCTCGGGCTTGGGCGCAAGCGGTGTCACGGTCTCCGGCGACGATGGCTTTTGCGGCACACCCGGTAGCGGCGGCACGCCGGGCTGCGGTGCGGGCGTGGCCGGCGCCGGCGCCGGCACGGTGGGCGCCGCCAGCGTCGGCGCGGCCGCGCCGCCGGCCATCGCGAACTTCCACTCGCTCAGATGGAGCTTGTTATCGAGTTGCTGAAAACGGCTGTCAAAATTGCCGACCTTGATCGGCGCGGCGTCCGACAGGCTGTACACGGCGACGATGCCGACCTTGTCGAGCGCGCGCACCAGCCCCCACTCGCCGGTTCCCGTGACCGGGTCCGGGTAGATGCTGCGCAGGTGGCGACGCGTGCCGGGAAAGCGCGGATCGCGCAGCAGTTCTTCCAGCGTGGCGGGCTGCTTGCGCTGGCCCGGCAAGGAGGCGTCGGCATAACTTTTCAGTGCCACGCTAAAGGCGTTGCCCACTTCGAGCAACGCATCCTCGGCGGCGCGCCGCTGCAGCAGCGCGCCCAGCTTGAGCGTGGTTGCGCCGATCAGGCCGATGATCGCCACCAGGATGATCAGACCGACATAGGTAAAGCCGCGCCCGCGCGCGCGGCGACGTGCATGCAGACTCACCGGCCTACCAGTCGGCGTAGGGTTTGCCGTTGCGATCATTGCCAGGCGCCCCGCTCTTGATGTTATACACCCCGCCTTTGGTGCCGTCTTCTGGCGCCACCACCACCCAGCTGCTGGTGCTTTCGGTGATTGGATCGATCGGCAGGCTGCGCAGGTATTTTTTTTCGACCAGCTGGTCGAGCGAATCCGGATAGCGCCCGGTATCGCCATAAAAGTGATCGATGGTCTCGCGCAGACTGCGCAGGTTTTCGGCCAGCACCGTCTCGCGCGCCGAGTCGATGCTGGGGAAATAGCGCGGCACGGCCAGCGTCAGCATCAGCGCGACGATGCCCAGCACGACCAGCAATTCGATCAGCGTGAAACCGCGCGCGCGGCGCGCAGGGACGGGCTTGTTCATCAACGCTACCATTTCTTGTAAGGCACGCCGTTCAGGCCCGTGCGCGTGGAAGTCGAATACACATCATAGACATCATCACCCTCCTGCGGTTCATTCGCTTCGCTGGCGTAACTGCGCTTGCCCCACGAATGCGCCGCGTCGAGCTCGGTGTCGCCATTGAACGGGTCGCGCGGCACCCGGCGCAGGAAAAACATCTTGCTGCGTTTCGGACTGCGCAGGTCGGGCACGCCGTCGACCAGCAATTCCAGACTCTTCGGATAGGCCGTCGCGCCGACCGTCTTGGCGATCCGACCGTCGTCGCCGGCGCGCTTGTACTCGTCAATCGCCTGGCGAATCTCGCGTAGCGCGCTGCGCAACTCCTGTTCCTGGCGCCGCTGTGCGACGATCTGGGTGACCGGGATCGCCATACTGGCCAGCAGGCCCAGTATGGCCAGCGTGACCAGCAATTCGATCAGCGTGAATCCCCGTACCCGCGCGTTCATTGCGCCGTTGTCGCCGGTGCGCCGATCGGCGTGACGGTGGCCGGCGGCGCCGGCGGCGGCAATGCGTCGGCGGGCGCGGGAACCGGCGCGGCGACCGGCATCGGCGCCGCCGCACGCGCCGGCGCGGCGGTCGGCGCGCGCGGCGCCGGATCGGGACGGCGCCGGAAGCTGGCCTCGGTGCCGGCGCCGAACTCGGACGCGGCCGCGTCGGGACGCACGATATTGCGCACCAGATGGGGCGTGATCGAGAGCACGATCTCGGTCTTCAGGTTGTCGTCGGTGCCGCTGCCAAACAGGCGTCCGAGCACGGGAATGTCACCCAGGCCGGGCACCTTGCTGGCGCTGTTGCGGTCCTCGCTGTTGATCAGCCCGGCCAGCACCTGGTTTTCGCCGTCCTTCAGCTGCAACATGGTGGACGCCTGACGCGTGCCCAGATGGTAGGCCACGGTGCCGGACTTGGTGGTGATGCTGTCGACCAGATTGCTGACCTCCAGCCCGACCCGGATCGCCACCTCGTTGTTGAGATAAATGGTCGGTTCGACGTTCAGCGTCAGCCCGACGTCGACATAGGTCACCGTTTCGGAGGCGAAGCCACCGGCCCCGGGGGAGACCGTCACCGAAATGTTCGGCACCCGGTCGCCGATCACGATCTTGGCCTTTTCCTTGTTGCGCACGCGGATGCGCGGGTTGGCCAGCAGGTTGGCGTCGCCGTCGGTCTTTTGCGCATTCACGCCCACGGCCACGCCGGTGATGCCGATCGAGCTGCGGTTCATATTGCGCAGGTC
>JBBQZO010000055.1:0-23129 GCA_038207625.1 Burkholderiales bacterium
CGGACTCTTTGACTTCGGCCGCTTCGGTGGTGCCCTTGCGCTTGGCGGCGCCGAGCTTGACCGGCTTGTCGCCCCAGATTTCTTCGAGACGGTAGTACTGGCGGATGGCCGGCTGCATGATGTGGACGATCATGTCGCCCAAGTCGACCAGTACCCATTCGCCGGTGTCTTCACCTTCCATGCCGATGACGTCGCCGCCGGCTTCCTTGACCTTGTCGCGCACCGAAGCGGCCAGCGCCTTGGTCTGGCGGTTGGAGGTGCCCGACGCGATCGCGATGCGGTCGAACAGGCTGGTCAGGTGGACCGTGTCGAACACGGCGATGTCCTGGCCCTTGACGTCCTCGAGGGCGTCGACGACGAGGGTTTGCAGTTTTTTGATATCCATTAGATTTTGTATAAATTATGTTGTTGAATATAGTCTAGCACTACCGGTGCAAGAAGCGAGTTTGCCTTATCTCCGCGTTGTAATGCCGCACGGATGTCGGTGGCGGAGATATCCACCGCAAAGTCTGGTGCCAGATACGTCAGACCATGCGGCGTGTTGCGGATTTGTTCCAGCGTGCCCTGGCGCCGGGATAGTTCAAGGGACACGGCGGCCGGCAAGGCCGCCTCATGCAGTGCAAAACCGGGCCGCGCGGCCACACCGATATGGGCGTAGTCGAACAGCTGTTGCCAGTCGCGCCAGCTGTCGAGCCGCTGCAGTTGGTCCGCGCCCATCAGCAGCACCAGCGCGCAGTCCGGTCCGACCTCGGCGCGAATGGCGCGCAGCGTGTCGATGGTGTAACTGGGCGCGGCGCGTTCAATTTCCTGGCGGTCCAGCGTGATTGGCAGGCCGGCCGCGTCAAACGCCAGCGCCAGCATCGCCACGCGCTGCGCGCTACTGGCGTGCAAACCATTCTTTTGCCACGGACAACCGGCCGGGATCACGCGCAACTGGCACGGCGCCAGCAGAGTTGCAAACACCGCGCCGAGCGCGACATGACCATGGTGGACGGGGTCGAAACTGCCTCCCAGCAGCGCGACGCAGTGTGTCACGTTTGCAGCCAGTCGCGATGGACCAAGTAATCCGTATACAGTGCGGCCTCGGCGCTGCCCGCCTCGGGCTGCCAGTTATAGCGCCATTTGACCACCGGCGGCATCGACATCAGGATCGCCTCGGTGCGTCCGCCCGACTGCAGGCCAAACAGCGTGCCGCGGTCGAACACCAGGTTGAACTCGACGTAGCGCCCGCGCCGGTAAGCCTGGAAATCGCGTTCGCGCTCGCCGTAGGGCTGGTCCTTGCGGCGCATCAGAATCGGCAGGTAGGCATTGATGAAGCCATCGCCCACGCTCTTGGTCATCGCAAAACTGTGTGCGAAACCGGGCGCGTTGAAGTCGTCGAAGAAGATCCCGCCCACGCCGCGCGGCTCGTTGCGGTGTTTCAGGAAAAAATAATCGTCGCACCAGCGTTTGAAGTGCGCGTGCAGACCGGCGCCGAACGGTTCGACCGCGTCGTGGCAGACCTGGTGGAAGTGGCGCGCATCGTCGGCAAAGCCGTAGTAGGGCGTCAGGTCCATGCCGCCGCCGAACCACCAGACCGGCTCGGCGTCAGGCGACGTGGCGGTGAAAAAGCGCACGTTCATGTGCACCGTCGGCGCATAGGGATTGCGCGGATGCAGCACCAGCGACACGCCCATCGCCTCCCAGGCACGGCCGGCCAGTTCGGGCCGCGCGGCCGCGGCCGACGGCGGCAGGTTGGCGCCCGTCACGTGCGAGAAGTTCACACCGCCCCGTTCGAACACATTGCCTTCCTCGATCACACGCGAGATGCCGCCGCCGCCTTCGGGGCGCTGCCAGCTGTCCGTCGCGAACGGTTTGCCGTCCGCTTGCTCGAGCGCGGCCACGATGCGCGCTTGCAGATCGAGCAGATAGGCTTTGACGAGTGCAGGGGTCGGGGATGACATCGGGAGTCGATTGAGGAATAAAAAAGTGAGGAGCGATTGTACACCGTCCAGCGCTTTTATGATATATGCGTGACGCCGGGCCGCCCAGCCCGGTCGCGCGCGTGGGGCGCCGGTCTAAACGGCTTGACGGTCGGTCAGCACGAACACGCGGTGCGCGTCGTCGGTGAGTGCGAGTCGCCTCAGGCCATCGCCCGACATCGCCATCGGGTGCTCGCGCACTGTCTTTGCAGCGCCGGTGAAGCGCAAGCTGTTGTCCAGCATGCCATCGGTGGGGCTCCGGCTGTCCGCAGACGAGGCGCGATTCGCAGAGTCGCCATGTAGAGTTTATTGCAAGAATCTACCCATGCAATCCATCGGGCGCCGGTCGCACACACCTCGCCCGAGGGCTGCGTGCGCGCGACCGGCGCAGGGGCGCCGCGGCGTGTCAGCGCCTTAGTGTTTCAGGCCGCGCCAGCCGATGTCGCGCCGGAATTGCGCGCCGTCGAAGCTGATCTGCTCGACCGTGTCGTAGGCTTTTTTCTGCGCCATGCGCACGCTGTCGCCCAGCCCGACCACGCACAACACCCGTCCGCCGCTGGTGAGCAGGCGCCCGTCCACCAGCGCCGTGCCGGCGTGGAAGGTGACGCATTCTGGCGTCTCGGCTGGCACGCCGCTGATCACGTCGCTGCGCCGCGGGGTGTCGGGGTAGCCGCCGGCGGCCATCACCACGCCCACCGCGGTGCGCCGGTCCCATTCCAGTTCGACGGCGTCGAGCGTGCCGTTGACGGCGTGTTCCATCACCGCCACCAGGTCGCTTTTCAGGCGCGCCATGATCGGCTGGGTTTCCGGATCGCCCATGCGGCAGTTAAATTCGAGCGTCTTCGGGTTGCCCTTGTCGTCGATCATCAGGCCGGCGTACAGGAAGCCGGTAAACGTGATGCCGTCCTTGGCCATGCCGGCGATGGTCGGGTTGATGATCTCGCGCATCACGCGCGCATGCATTTCGGGGGTGACGATGGGGGCCGGCGAATAGGCGCCCATGCCGCCCGTGTTGGGACCCTGATCGCCGTCCTGCAGACGTTTGTGGTCCTGGCTGGTGGCCAGCGGCAGCACGTTCTTGCCATCGCACATGACGATGAACGAGGCTTCCTCACCGGCCAGAAACTCCTCGATGACGATGCGCGCGCCGGCGTCGCCGAAGCGGTTATCGGCCAGCATGTCGTCGACCGCCTGGTGCGCTTCGTCCAGCGTCAATGCCACCACCACGCCCTTGCCGGCGGCCAGGCCGTCGGCCTTGATGACGATCGGCGCGCCTTGCGCCTCGACGTAGTCATGCGCCAGCGCGACGTCGGAAAAAGTCTGGTATTGCGCGGTCGGGATGCCGTGACGCTGCATGAAGGACTTGGCGAAATCCTTGGACGACTCGAGCTGGGCAGCTTCCTTGGTGGGGCCGAAGATTTTCAGGCCGCGCGCGCGAAACAGGTTGACGATACCGGCCGCCAGCGGCGTCTCGGGGCCCACCACGGTCAGCCCCACGTGCTCCTGGACGACGAACTGGGCCAGTTGCTCGGGGTCGGTGATGTCGATGTTTTGCAGGCGCGCGTCGCGCGCGGTGCCGCCATTGCCGGGCGCGACGAACACCATCTGGATGCGTTCGGATTGGGCCAGTTTCCAGGCCAGGGCGTGTTCGCGGCCGCCTGCGCCGACTACCAGAATCTTCATATGTGCTTAGTCTTCGATCAGTGCGTTGGTATAGACTTCCTGCACGTCGTCGAGATTTTCGAGCGCATCCAGGATTTTTTGCATCTTCAGCGCGTCCTCGCCCGCAAACACGGTCTCGGTGGCGGGCTTCATGATGATTTCGGCCACCTCGGCCTTGAAGCCGGCTTTCTCCAGTGCGTCCTTGACGTTGGCGAAATCGTAGGGCGAGCACAGCACTTCAAAGCCGCCTTCCTCGTCCGTGATGACGTCCTCGGCGCCCGCTTCGAGCGCCGCTTCCATCAGCTTGTCTTCGTCGGTGCCGGGCGAGAACAGGAACTGGCCACAGTGCTTGAACATGAAGGCCACCGAGCCTTCGGCGCCCATGTTGCCGCCGTGCTTGTTGAATGCGTGGCGCACCTCGGCCACCGTGCGCACCCGGTTGTCGGTCATGCAGTCGACGATGATGGCGGCGCCGGCGATGCCGTAGCCTTCGTAGCGCACTTCCTCGTAGTTGGCGCCTTCCAGGCCGCCGGCGCCGCGCGAGATGGCGCGCTGCACATTGTCCTTGGGCATATTCGCGTCAGCCGCTTTTTCCACTGCCAGGCGCAGGCGCGGATTGGTGGCGATGTCGGCCCCGCCCATGCGCGCGCCGACGGTGATTTCCTTGATCAGTCGGGTCCAGATCTTGCCGCGTTTGGCGTCCGTTGCGGCCTTTTTATGCTTGATATTGGCCCATTTACTGTGTCCAGCCATGTCGAATCTTCCTTAGACGGTGTGCAATTGTGGTCAACATTTTAGCATAGGGGCGGGGTGCCAGGTCCGTCGGCGCACCGGCTAAAGCGGCCCCGCCCAGGCGCGGATGGAACAGCCGCCTGCGCCGTGCTGCGCGCCGCTTGCGCGAAGCTGCGCACCGGCCGGCCGTGGGCCGCACATCGACGGCGATGCGATGGGTGCATCGGCGCATGGCCTGCACCAGCTGGCAACGCCGCGCGCTCGCCTTGCGCGTCAATGGCCGCGCCCACGCGGGCGCGGCGGGCGCGCCGACCGGGCCGGCCTCAGCCGGCTTTTGCGTTTGCCTTTACAATTGATGCATGAGTGAAACGTCAAGCATCGCCAACCCGCCAGCCACGCCACGCGCCGCCCTGATCACCGGCCTGGCCATCGCCGTCGGCGGCGCCGTGCTGTTTTCCACCAAGGCCATCGTCGCCAAGCTGCTGTACCGCTACCAGATCGACGCGATCACGTTAATTGCGTTCCGGATGATGTTTTCGCTGCCCGTGTTCGCCGTCATCGCGCTGTGGAAGATGAGGACCGAGGCGCCACTGTCAAACGCCGACCGCGGCCGGCTGGTGTTCATGGGGCTGATCGGCTACTACCTGTCGAGCCTGCTCGACTTCATGGGCCTGCAGCATATCTCGGTGGGGCTGGAGCGGCTGATTCTGTTTCTCACGCCCACCTTCGTGCTGCTGATGACAGCGCTGGTGCTCAAGCGCGCGATCCGGCGCGTCGAATGGATTGCGCTGGCGCTGTCCTACTGCGGCATCGTGCTGGTGTTCGTGCACGATTTGCGCGTGGCGGGCAACCATGCGGTGCTGGGCAGCCTGTTGGTGCTGGGCGCGGCCATGTCCTATGGCCTGTATCTGCTGCTGTCGGGCGAGATGGTGCGCCGCATCGGTTCGCTGCGGCTGGTGTCGTATGCGATGTGCGTCTCCAGCGCCGCCTGCATCGCCCAGTTTTTCCTGCTGCGCCCGGCCGCGCTGCTGATCCAGCCGATGCCGGTATACTGGCTGTCGATCGTCAACGCGGTGTTTTGCACCATCTTTCCGGTGTTCATGACGATGACGGCGGTAGCGCGTATCGGCGCGACAACGGCCTCGCAGGCGGGTATGATCGGCCCCGTCTCGACGCTGTTCTTGGGCGCGCTGGTGCTGAACGAACCGATCACGCTGGTGCAACTGGCCGGCACCGCACTGGTGTTGTCCGGTATCTATATGCTGTCGAAAAAAACCTAAATCTTCAACGCCTCGAACAGGAATCCCATGGCCAAGCCACGCATCGCCCTGATTGCCCACGACAAGAAAAAAGACGACATGATTGCGCTGGCGTCCGAATACCTTGATTTTCTGCGCGGCTGCACGCTGACAGCCACCGGCACCACGGGCGGGCGGCTGTCCAAGGAACTGGGCCTGACGGTCGAGCGCAAGCACTCCGGCCCGTTCGGCGGCGACTTGCAGATCGGCGCCGACCTGGTTGAAGGGCGCATCGATTGCGTCATCTTCCTGCGCGACCCGATGACGCCGCAGCCGCACGAGCCGGACATCAACGCACTGGTGCGCTCGTGCGACGTGCACAACGTCGCCTGCGCCACCAACCTGGCCTCGGCCCACCTGGTGCTGAACCAGTTGCGCCAGCTGAGAGACTAACCGACTGACACACAGACGGCGCCGTCCACCACGCACTGCAACGAGGAGCAACAGCATGCCAAAAGCGATACGCATCAGCCGCACCGGCGGCCCCGAAGTGATGGAGTACGTCGACGTCGAAGTCGGCGAGCCGGGGCCGGGCGAGGCGCGCGTGCGCCACGTCGCCTGCGGCCTGAACTACATCGACGTGTATTTCCGCACCGGCCTGTACCCGCAGCCGTTGCCTGGCGGGTTGGGCATGGAAGGAGCCGGCGTCGTCGAGGCGGTGGGGCCGGACGTGACGGGTGTGCAGGTAGGCGACCGGGTCGCCTACGCGGGGCGCCCGAACGGCGCCTATTGCGAGGTGCGCAACATGCCCGCCGCGCTGCTGCTGCGCCTGCCCGAGGCGATCGGTTTCGACACGGCGGCGGCGATGATGCTGCAAGGGTTGACGGTGCAATACCTGTTCAAGCGCACCGTCGCGCTGGCGCCGGGCGACATGGTGCTGTTCCACGCGGCCGCCGGCGGGGTCGGGCTGATCGCCTGCCAGTGGGCGCGCGCGCTGGGCGTCAATCTGATCGGCACGGTCGGCTCGGACGAGAAGGGCGCGCTGGCGCTGGCGCACGGGGCCAGCCACGTGATCAACTACAACCGCGACAATTTCGTCGAACGGGTGCGCGAACTCACCAGCGGGCAGGGCGTGCGGGTGGTCTACGATTCGATCGGCCAGGATACCTTCATCGGTTCGCTCGACTGCCTGCAGCCGCTGGGCATGATGGTCAGCTTTGGCAGCGCGTCGGGCCCGGTGGCGCCATTTAGTCTGGCCGAACTGGCTTCGCGCGGCTCGCTGTTCATCACGCGCCCGGCGCTGTTCGCCTACACGGCCAAGCGCGCCGACCTGGAGGCGATGGCGGCCGATTTGTTCGCCGTCGTCACCGAAGGCAAGGTGAAGATCGAGATCAACCAACGTTACCAGCTGGCCGACGTGGCGCGCGCCCACCGCGAGCTGGAGGCGCGCCTGACCACCGGCTCGTCTATACTGTTGCCATGACCGATACCACAAAACATACGGACGCCACCGAAGTCGCGCCCGTCGACGACTCGCCCAAGTTCGGGCGCCTGCTGATCCTGCTGGTGTTTGCCGTGCTGCTGATCGTGGCGATCACCTTCAGCGCCGAAGCTTACTACTCCTGAGGCGGCGCCGTCACTGCTGCTTGAGCTCGACCCGCTGCGGCACGCCGTTCGGGCCGGGGAAGTTGACGAAGGCGCTGTGGATCAGCGCCGGCATCACGGCCGCGCTGGTGGGCTGGCGGCTCAGATTGTGCACGGTGACGTCAAACAAGTGCGCGCCGCCGGCGATCGACGTGATCGACACCTTCAGTTCGCGCTGATAGTTGTGCTGGATCGTCACGCGGTAGTCCGGCGGGCCGTACAGGAAGGGATCGTAGTACGGCCCCCACATGCCGTACCAGCCAAAGTAGGGATGACGATACGGCCAGCCGTGGCGAAACCCGACGGCGGGGTAGAACATCGGCTCGTCCATCTGGATCACTTTTACCGGCTGGTCGGTGGTCGAAAAACGCATCGCGACGGCCAGTGCCGGCTTGCCGCCCGGGCCCGCATCGACAAAGCCGAGCTTGGCCAGTTCGGCGCGCAACAGGTTTTGGTAGCTGCGGTATTCCAGCGTGTCGTCGGGCGCCGGCGGCGCGTCGAGTATATAGCTCTTGTCGGGCATCTCGGCCGGCCACTGGTGGAAGGTGGTCACGTCGCTGCGGATCGTGCTGGCGCAGCCGCCCAGCAGCGCCAGCCCCAGCAGGGCGATATGAGTCAGCGGTTTCATGATGGGCTCCATCGGTGAGAACGTATTGCGTCATTGACCAGTCTAAGAGCGCGCCGCACGCAGCGCGAAAGTTTTACAGATTGTTACCCGTCGCACAGGGCAGAAACACGACGCGCGCCATACTCTGCTGCCATTATTGCAACTTAGCGCGGCGCGCCCGCCCCGTATTGGTAAAATACGGCTTTGGTTCCGTTCAGATTGATACTCCCATGCGCACAGAAAACCCACAGACGATCTACCGCAACGACTATACGCCACCGAGCTACCTGGTTGACACGGTTGAGCTTGGATTCGACCTCGATCCGGCCCGCACGCTGGTGGCCAGCCGTCTGACGCTGCGGCGCAATCCGGCCAGCAGCCAGACTCAGATCGAGCTGCACGGCAAGGACCTCGAACTGCTGCAGATCCGTATGAACGGACGCACGCTGACGGCGCAGGATTACCGTCTGGACGCGCACATGCTGTGCATCCCCGACGCGCCCGCGCAGGTCACGCTGGAAATCGAAACGGCGCTCGCGCCCGAGGAAAACACCTCGCTGAACGGTTTGTACGTCTCGAACGGCAACTTCTTCACGCAATGCGAAGCGGAAGGTTTTCGCTCGATCACTTTCTTCCCCGACCGTCCCGACGTGATGGCGAAATACACGGTGATGCTGCGCGCCGACAAGGCCCTGTATCCGGTGCTGCTGTCGAACGGAAATCTGGTTGAGCAGGGCGATCTGGGCGACGGACGCCATTACGCGAAATGGGAGGACCCGTTCAAGAAACCGTCCTACCTGTTTGCGCTGGTGGCGGCGCGCCTGGTCTGCCAGGAAGAGCATTACACGCTCAAGTCGGGCCGCGACGTGCTGCTGCAAGTGTGGGTCGAGGATGGCAATCTGGACAAGACCGACTACGCGATGGTGTCGCTGAAAAACAGCATCGCCTGGGACGAGCAGCGCTTCGGCCTGGAGCTGGACCTGGACCGCTTCATGATCGTCGCCGTGAGCGACTTCAACATGGGCGCGATGGAAAACAAGGGTCTGAACATCTTCAACACCAAGTATGTGCTGGCCAACCCGCGCGTGGCCACCGACGTCGACTACGCCGGCATCGAGGCGGTGGTCGGCCACGAATACTTCCATAACTGGACCGGCAACCGGGTCACCTGCCGCGACTGGTTCCAGCTGTCGTTGAAGGAAGGCCTGACGGTGTTTCGCGACCAGGAGTTTTCAGCCGACATGATCGGCACCAGCAGCGGGCGCGCGGTGACCCGCATCGACCAGGTGCGCACGCTGCGCCAGGCCCAGTTCCCGGAGGATGCAGGTCCGATGGCCCATCCGGTGCGGCCCGATTCCTACGTCGAGATCAACAATTTTTACACCGTCACCGTGTACGAAAAAGGCGCCGAAGTGGTGCGCATGCTGCAAACGCTGGTCGGGCGCGACGGCTTTCGCAAAGGGATGGACCTGTATTTTGAACGGCACGATGGCTGCGCCGTCGAGTGCGACGATTTCCGCGCCGCGATGGCCGACGCCAACGCTTGCGACCTGGCCCAGTTCGAGCGCTGGTACAGTCAGGCCGGCACGCCGGTGGTGACAGCCAGCACGCACTACGACGCCGGCGCGCGCAGCTACGAAATCACGCTCAGCCAGCATTGCCCGGCCACACCCGGCCAGCCGCAGAAGCTGCCGTTCCACATACCGGTGGCCGTTGGCCTGCTGGGCGCGAACGGACGCGATCTGCCGCTGCACATCGGCCGCCACGCGGGCGCCACCACGGTGGTGCTGGAGCTGACCGAGGCGAGCCAGAGTTTTGTTTTCACCGACGTGCTGGAAAATCCGACGCCGTCGCTGCTGCGCGACTTTTCCGCGCCGGTGGTGCTCGACTACGCCTACAGCGACGCCGAATTGCTGCACCTGTTCAGCCATGACAGCGATCCGGTGAACCGCTGGGAAGCGGGCCAGCGGCTGGCGATGGCGCGCGCGCTGGCCTTGACCGAGTCGGTCAGCGCCGGGCGCCCGTTGTCGCTCGACGCGACCTTCATCGAGGCGATGCGCGCGATGCTGGTCGACGCCACGCTCGAGCCGGCGTTCCGCGAACTGGCGTTGCTGCTGCCATCGGACTCGCTGATCGCCGACCAGATGGCGGTGGTTGATCCGCAGGCGATCTTCACGGCGCGCCAGTTCATGCGCGCCACCATCGGCGACGCGTTGCGCGCCGACCTGCTGGCTCAGTACCACGCCAATGTAACGCCCGGCCCGTACAGCCCGGACGCGGCCTCGGCCGGCCGGCGCGCGCTGAAGAACCTGGCGCTGGCCTACCTGCTGGCCGCGCCCGGCGCGTCCGAACTGGCGCTGGCGCAAGCCCAGTTCGACGCGGCCGGCAACATGACCGATCGGGCCGCCGCGCTGGTGGCGCTGATGCACGCGCAGGCACCCGGCGCGCCGGGCGCGCTGGCGCAGTTCTACCGCGAGTTCGACAAGGAGGCGTTGGTGATCGACAAGTGGTTCAGCATGCAGGCCGCCAGTTCGGGCACCGACGTGGCGCGCGTGCGCGCGCTGATGAAGCACCCGGCTTTCACTTTGAAAAATCCGAACCGCGCGCGCAGCCTGATCTTCGCTTTCTGCGCCAGCAACCCGTCCCAGTTCCACGCGCTCGACGGCAGCGGCTACGCGCTGTGGGCCGAGCTGGTGCTGGCGCTGGACGCGCTCAATCCGCAAGTGGCGGCGCGGCTGGCGCGCGTGCTTGACCGCTGGCGCCGTTTCGCGCCAGCGCTGCAAACGCACATGCAGGCGGCCTTGCAACGTGTGGCCGGCGCCAAGACGTTGTCGAACGATGTGCGCGAAGTGGTCGGCAAGGCGCTCGCCAATAACAGCAACTAAGACCAGTAACGAAGCGCAAAGACTAAGCACAGCAAGCAAGTATTCAACACCACAGCAAAGGGAACACATGAAACGCATCAGCCTTACCCAGTACCTCGTTGAAGAGCAGCGCAAGAACGACACGATCCCGGCCGAACTGCGCCTGTTGATCGAAGTGGTGGCGCGCGCGTGCAAGACCATCAGCCACGCGGTCGGCAAGGGTGCGCTGGGTGACATCCTCGGCAGCGCCCACACGGAAAACATCCAGGGCGAAGTGCAAAAGCAGCTCGACGTGATTTCCAACGAAATCCTGCTCGAAGCGAACGAGTGGGGCGGCCACCTGGCCGCGATGGCGTCCGAGGAAATGGAATCGATCCACCCGATCCCGAACCGTTACCCGAAGGGCGAATACCTGCTGCTGTTCGACCCATTGGATGGCTCGTCGAACATCGACGTCAACGTTTCGATCGGCACCATTTTCTCGGTGCTGAAGGCGCCCGACGGCATGACCGAGCCGACCGAGGCCGACTTCATGCAGCCGGGTAGCCGCCAGGTTGCCGCCGGCTACGCCGTGTACGGCCCGCAGACGGTGCTGGTGCTCACCACCGGCAACGGCGTGAACTGCTTCACGCTGGACCGCGAAATGGGTTCGTGGGTGCTGACCGAGCGCGGCATGACGATTCCCGAGACGACCAAGGAATTTGCCATCAATATGTCCAACGCGCGCCACTGGTTCCCGCCGGTCAAACGCTACGTCGACGAGATGCTTGACGGTGTCACGGGCCCGCGCGCGAAAGACTTCAACATGCGCTGGATCGCCTCGATGGTGGCCGACGTGCACCGCATCCTCAACCGCGGCGGCGTGTTCATGTACCCGGCCGATACGCGCGACACGACGGTGCCGGGCAAGCTGCGCCTGATGTACGAAGCCAATCCGATGGCCTTCATCGTCGAGCAGGCCGGTGGTGCTGCCACCGACGGCCAGGGCCGCATCCTTGACATCGTGCCGCATAAACTGCACCAGCGCGTGCCGGTGTTTCTCGGTTCGAAGGCCGAAGTGGAGCTGGTAACGAGCTACCACAAGGGCTAAAAAGCCCCGTTTGACGGGCGCGCAACACTGCGCGCCCAAAAAAAACGGCCCGATCGACGATTGCCACTAGCGAAACTGCGGAATTGTTTGCTAGAATACGCGTCTTCGCCGTTGTAGCTCAGTTGGTAGAGCAGCACATTCGTAATGTGAAGGTCGCCAGTTCGATTCCGGCCAACGGCACCAAGTATTCGCAGCAATAGAAAAGACCTACAGGCTAGCGCCGGTAGGTCTTTTTTCTATGTCGACGCGCATTTTATTTCGTGTCGCCGCTGTGTCAGTCGTTTCGCAGGATACGATCTGTTGATCTTGCCGTTGCCGTCGGCGGGCCACGAACACGCGCGCCAGCTAAGAGCTTGTTTTGCGTTGGCGTCAACAACATCGGTTCGCGGCCCGCGCAGTGGTGTATGACGAGGCCGCCATCGTCTGGCGCGCCGCTAGAACGGCATTTTCAGCAACTTCAGCCACTGCGCGTCGGCCGGGTACAGTGCGCGCTCGACAACGCCAAGTCGCTCAGGCGCTACGTCAGGCAAACGATACGTGCCAAACAGCTGGTCCCAGAGGGAAAACGTGGCGCCATAGTTCTTCGATTCTTCCATGTTGGCGCTGTGGTGGAAGCGGTGCAGCTGCGTGCCGATGAACAGCCGGTTAAACCATCCCGCCCGCGAATCGACGTTGAAGTGCGCCACCAGGCCTTGAAAGCCATTGAACACGGTGGCGGCAAACACCGCTTGCGGCGTGAAACCGAACAGTATCGTCGGCAGCATCAAGATTACCCGCACGTAAATGCCGTTGATCGGATGTCCCACCGCGTGCATGAACACATAGACCTCGGCCGGCAGGTGGTGGATGGCGTGGATTTTCCACAGCCAGCGCCCTAACCATCCCCTGCCTTCGTGGCTGTGGCGATGAATCCAGTACCAGACAAAGTCCGACATCAGCAGGGCGCCGATCGCCTGGACTTGCCACGGGAGCGTCGATGTGCGCAGCGCCAGGCCAAGGTGTCGCTGGGCGAGCCAGGTGACGGCGTAGCTGGTGGCCGCGATCGCCGCGCCGTTGATGACAAGCATGGGCAGGTCGCGCCGAAGAAATGACTGCCTGGTCATGCCCCATGCGCGGCGCATGGGCATGATGCGTTCCATTGTGACCATCGTGGCGATCAACACGAACAGGTAGAGCGGGTAGGCTTTGCCCAGCGGCCCGAGAAGGCCATTGACGTCCGCTTCAATGAAGGCCAGCGTGCCGGCCAGCGCGACCGGGTAAAACAGGTAGGGTGTCCATGACGTGCGTGCCGTGGTGCGCGTGTCGTCGTTGCTGCCAATGTCGCTCATATGCCCTCCACCTTGATGGAGATCGACTGGTCAGCCGTGCCGTGGGAAAATCGGAGCTTGTCGAACGTGGGCGGGCCGCTGGTAAGGCTCAAGGTGTACGCGTTCGAGAAACCTAGCTGTTCCGTGGGTAGGCCGATCAAGTTGTGATCGATATTGCCATTGTCGTTGGCATCGTGGAACACCACGACCGCATAGTCACCGGGCGCAAGGGGCGCAAACCTCAGCGTCGCTTTGCCATCGCTGATGTCTGCGGTGACTTCGAGCTGGCCGCGCTGGCGCACGTTTTGGCCCGCCAGGAACAGCTTCGCGATGGCATGGCCCGATCCGTTGTCGAAGCCGGAAGCCTCAACGCGCAGGATGCAGGCCTTCGGAACGCGAGCCTGGGAACCCATCGGCAGCGCCGCTGCGCACATCAGTGCGGCAAGCGCGATGGTGTGACCTTGGCGGCGCACGGGCGCGCTCGCTCGGGCCGGTTGCAGACCGGTGGTGCTGGATTTGTCGTCGATCATGGACTAAGCTCCTGTATTGGACATGTGTCCATTATTGCCAAACGCCGTGCTGGGTTGAAGCGCGCTGGCCAAGGCGGTGTCCGATAACAGACACACGAGCGCATTTTGTCCAGGAACGCCATGACCGCCCCCAAACCCGAACGTGACCGCCGAGTCCTGAAAACCAAACTCGCGCTACGCGACGCGATGCTGTCGCTGATGGCTTCCAAAGGCTGGGACGACATGAGCATCCAAGAAATTTGCGACGTGGCAAACGTGGGGCGCTCGACGTTCTACGTGCACTACCAGAGCAAGGACGATCTCCTGTCGGAAGGCTTGAGCGATTTGCGCGACTTGCTCGCAGGGCAGGCTGCCACCTTGTGCGGACAGGGTTTTCACTTCTTGCCCGGTCTGTTGGAACACATGGCCGAACAGCGCGCAGTGTTCAAGGGGGCGATCGGACGACGAAGCGGGCATGGCGTGGCGCGCCGCTTCAAAGAAATGGTGTGCCAGTTGGTGGAGGCCGAACTCACAAGGCGCCGTCATCCCGGGGCAAACAGTCCGTGGGTCGCACGGTTCGTCGCGGGCGGGATCGTGGACGCCATGGCGTGGTGGGTCGATGCGCCCAAGGCGCTCTCGATCAAAGAGATGGAGCGCGCGCTCAATCAACTTGGCGAAGGCGCGCTGATGAGCTGCGTGGTTCACGCCTCACAGGATCAACGATCGGAACGCACGCCATCGGTCTTCATCCCGAGCGGCCACGCGCGATAGTTGGTCAATTCAGAACGGTCTGCGCGGCGCACAGGAAGAACCGCGTACGCCAGTGCGCTGTCGGCTGCGTCAGTCGCGCCCCACGCCAGCGATGGGGGGGAAATTAAGTCGGAATTAAGGCCTGCTTGGCATACTCTTGCGGCCATCGTATCGGACCTTATTGCGGCGCATTGTGCCGGTGCAGCAAGGTCCGCTCTGGCGCGCCAACCGGATCAACTACCGATAGAGAACCCATGAAAAATATTCTGATGTGCAGCGCCGCTGCCGCCTTGTTGGGCGCCTGCGCCACGACGCCTCCTCCTGCGAGCAGCCCGGTCGCGCCAGTCGCGCCGGCCACCGCGCAAGCGCCCGCCAAGGCCGCGCAGGCGGCGCCGGTCGCACCCGGTGCCGTGCTGCCGTTTCGGGATCCGTCGAACATCCTGTACAAGGAGCGCAGCGTGTATTTCGACTTTGACAGCTACCTCGTCAAGCCGGTGTTCGCCAACGCGCTGGCCGCGCACAGCAAGTACCTGAGCGCGACGTCGGCCCAGCGCATCCGCGTCGAAGGCAACTCGGACGAACGCGGCGGCACCGAATACAACCTCGCGCTGGGACAGAAACGTGCCGAGGCGGTCAAGAAATCGCTGCTGGTGCAAGGCGTGAAGGAAACCCAAGTCGAGGCGGTCAGCTTCGGCAAGGAAAAACCGACAGCGGACGGTCACACGGAAGCTGCCTGGGCGCAGAATCGGCGCGCCGATATCGTGTATCCTTGATCGGCTGACCCGTTGGAAAACCACCCCGTCCGCGCCCGGTGCGGCCGGGGCGGGATTGACCTCACCTGTAGCGCAGCCTGACTGTGATTGGCGATGAACGTCCTGCTCATTGAAGACGATGCCCTGATCGGGGCGAGCGTGCGGCAGGCACTGTCGGGCGAAGGCATGCAGGTCGAATGGCACCGCAATGGCGCCGGCATCGCCGGCGCGCTGGCTGACGGTCATCTCGATGCGCTGCTGCTGGACCTGTCGCTGCCGTGCAGCGACGGCATCGACGTATTGCGCGCGCTGCGCCGCGCCGGCCACGACGTGCCGGTACTGATCCTGACCGCGCGCGACAGCGTGGCCGACCGCGTGCTTGGCCTGAACGCCGGCGCCGACGACTAACTGGTCAAACCGTTCGACTTCGACGAATTGCTCGCGCGCGTGCAGGCGCTGGTGCGGCGCGCGCGCGGGCGCCAGCAGTTGGCCTATGTGTGCGGCAATGTGGTGCTCGATTCGGATCAGCGCCAGGCCAGCATCGACGGCCAGGCCGTGGCGCTGTCGGCCAAGGAATGGGCCGTGCTGGAGCTGCTGATCGGGCGCGCGGGCACGATTTTTTCGCGCGCCAAACTCGAGCAACTGTTGTACGGCAGCGCCGGCGACATCGACAGCAATGTGGTGGAAGTGCACATCCACAGCCTGCGCCGCAAACTCGGGCAGGCGCTGATCGTCAACGTGCGCGGGCTGGGCTACATGGTGGCGAAAGGTAAATGAACGGCATCCGCAGCCGCCTGTTGCTGCTGCTGGGCGCGCTGATCGTGGCCGTCAGCGCCATCCAGTTCGGCGTCTCGTTCAGTGCGGCGATGGCGCAGACCAATCGCCTGTTCGATGCGCAGATGCCGCAGATCGCCCACACGCTGCGCCAGGCGGCGGGCGCCGGTGTCGAGGCCGACAAACAGTTTCGCGGCGAATTCGATCTGGTGATCCAGATGTGGCGGGCCGACCAGGTCACCGTCTATCAGCAGCGCCAGCACCGCATGCTGCCGCTGCGCGCGGCGCTGGGCTATTCGAAC
Source organism: Burkholderiales bacterium (assembly GCA_038207625.1). GTDB lineage: Bacteria > Pseudomonadota > Gammaproteobacteria > Burkholderiales > Burkholderiaceae_D > JBBQZO01. The sequence continues at coordinate 16,193 of JBBQZO010000055.1, forward strand.
GTCACGCTGGCCAACGGTGAATGGCGCGTGTATGCCGAGGCGCAGGACGGCGGCATCGTGCAGGTCGCGCAAAAGCTGGCCGCGCGGCGCGCCGAGGCGGTCACGCTGGCGCTCAATACCTTGTGGCCGATGCTGCTGATGTCGCTGGTGCTGCTGGCGGCGATGTGGTCGATCGTCACCTACGCGCTGCGCCCGCTGGCGGCGGTGCGTGTGCAGATCGCCGCGCGCGACCTGCACACGCTCGAGGCGATCGATTGCGCGCGCGCGCCGCAGGAGATCGTGCCGCTGCTCGACGCGCTCAACGACTTGCTCGGCAAGGCGCGCGCCACGCTGCAATTGCAGCGCCAGTTTGTCGCCGATGCGGCCCATGAGCTGCGCTCGCCGCTGACGGTGCTGCAGATGCAGATCCAGATGCTGGGCCGGGCCCAGCCCGAACACGCGCGCAAGGACTCGCTGATGGCGCTCGACAGTGCCATCGGGCGCAGCAGCCGGATGGTCGAGCAGTTGCTGGGCCTGGCCCGCCAGGATGCGCTCAGCCAGGGCCGGGCGCCGGCCGGCAAGGTCGATCTGGTCGAATTTGCCGCCGCGGCGATCACGGAAGTGGCCAGCTTCGCCGCCCACAAGCAGGTCGCGCTGAGCTTTCTCGACACGGCGCCGGTGACGGTGCAGGCCGATGCCGACAGTCTGATGGTGTTGCTACGCAATCTGCTCGACAACGCCGTGCGCTACACGCCCGATGACGGCGCGGTGACGATCGGCGTCGAGCGGCGCGGCGCCTACGGCGTGCTGAGCATCGCCGATTCCGGCCCGGGCATACCGGAAGCGGAATTGGCGCGCGTGACGGACCGCTTCTACCGTCTGCCCGGCAGCGGCGAGAGCGGCAGCGGTCTTGGCCTGTCGATTGTGCTGGCCGTGGTCGAGCATCTGGGGGCCCAACTTGAGCTGCGTAATTCAAGCAGCGGCGGTCTGGTCGTCAAGGTGATCTTCCTGCGCGCATCGGCATGAAGAGGCTGACCGGCCTGCGACAGCGCCTGTTTGCGTGGCTGGACCTGCACGCTTTGCAGCACAGCCTGCTGGTGGCGGCACTGATCGGCGTGGCCGGCGCGCTGTGCACGATCGGTTTTCGCGCGCTGATCCTGCACACCGAGTCCGTCGTGTTTGGCAGCAGCGGCAGCCTGGTGCACATCGCGGCGGGCCTGAACTGGTGGCAGCGCTTGCTGGCGCCGGCCTTTGGCGGCGTGCTGGCCGGCCTGCTGCTGAGCTGGGCGGCACGTCAGCCCGACGCCGACCAGGACGCCGACTACATGGAAGCGGTCGCGCTGGGCAAGGGCGACCTGAACGCGCGCGCCTCGATCCTGCGCGCATTGTCGTCGGCGGCGACGGTGGCCAGCGGCGGCGCGATCGGACGCGAGGGGCCGATGGTGCAACTGGCCGCGCTGAGCGGGGCGCTGTTCGGGCGCTGGCGCGCGCTGCCGATTCCCCGCCGCCGCCTGTACGTCGCCTGCGGCGCGGCGGCCGGCATCGCCACCGCGTACAACGCGCCGATCGCCGGTGCGCTGTTCGTGGCCGAAATCGTGCTGCGCTCGCTGGCCATGGACAGTCTGGGACCGCTGATCGTGGCCGCCGTGGCGGCCAATATCGTGGTCAGCGAAGTGGCCGATTTCTCGCCCGTCTACCACATGCCGGTGCTGCTGCTGCGCGGCGGCGTGCCGACGCTGGCGCTGGCCTTGCTGGGTCTGCTGGCGGGCCTGCTGGCACCGGCCTATCTGGCGCTGCTGGGCGCGGCGCGCGCATCGTTCGGCGCCTGGCGCGCGGCGCACTGGCAGAAACTGGGCGTGGGCGGGCTGCTGGTCGGCGCACTGTCAATCTACAGTCCCACCGTGTGGGGCAATGGCTACAGCGTGGTCAACCAGATACTGCAAGGGGGCTGGCTGTGGCAGGCGCTGTTGATGCTGCTGCTGCTCAAACTGCTGGCCGTGTCGGCGACCGTCGGCTCGGGTGCCGTGGGCGGGATCTTCACGCCCACCTTGTTCGTCGGCGCGGTGCTCGGCGCGCTGTTCGGCGCTCTGGCCGAGGCGCTGTGGCCGGGCCTGATCCCGGCACCGGTCGCGGTGGCCGTGGGGATGGGCGCATTTCTGGCCGCCTGCACCCACGCGCCGCTGATGTCGGTGCTGATGATCTTTGAGATGACCGAGAGCTATGGCCTGATCGTGCCCTTGATGGCCGCTTGCGTGCTTGGTTACGCGCTGTCGCGCCGGCTGCATGCGCGCTCGATCTACGCGGGCAACAACGCGCTGGCCCAGCACGCGCCCGCGCTGACGATGGCCGCCGATCTGCTGCGCAGCGACCCGCCCACCATCGGCCTGGGGCACAGCGTGCGCGAACTTGAGGCGGTGTTTCTGCGCCGCCGCTGGCAGCATGTGTATGTGGTCGACGACGACGCGCGCCTGCTCGGCGCCGTGTCGCTGCACGACTTCGGGCCGACCCTGAGCGAGGCCGCCGATCCCGCCCAGGCCTGGTCGCCGGCGCTGCTGCGGCGCGACTATCCGCGCGTGCTCGACACGGCGCCGGCCTGGCAGGTGATGGAGACCTTTGCCGGCCATCCGGGCGAACGCCTGCCGGTGCAGGATCGCAGCGGTCGCCTGCTGGGGTATGTGACCAAGTCCGATCTGGTGCTGATGTTGCGCGGCATGTTCGCCGAGGCCTAGCGCCGCCCGCTTGGCCCGTCCGGCATGCCCGCACCGGCCTGCGCCGGTTCAGGCGCGTCCAGCTGCCTTTTTTTCGCGTACGCGCGCGGCGATGGCGGCACAGCGCTGATGCGCGATGCCACCGCACGGGCCGTGCTGCGCGGCGCGTCGCCATTTGCGCCGCAGCGCATGATTTACCCAGGCGATGACATGAAGGCGACATGATCGGCGCGCATACTGCGCCGTGACCCGTGTGCCCGATCGACCCGCGAACGCCATGACCCGTGTGCCCGATCACCCCGCTGACGCCGTAACGAAGCAAATATTGCAGCAACGCTGCGTTGACCTGCGCAGCCCTTGACGCCATACTAGTCGGCTTGCCCGGTCTGGCTGCATCCAGGTGACTGCGCGATCGCCTGAATGGCGGCGAAGTGCAGATATTCCGGCCTGCCCAGCTCATTTTGTCACTATTTGACGGGTTGGATTTGTGCTGTCCGGTTGCTAAAACGTGTCCGCTTGTATTTGCAGCTTATGCCGGCGCGCTTGCGTTGTGATGTGATCGGCGCGCGCGTATCCAGGCGTTTTTTTCAATCTTGCGCAGCCGTGCAGGCGAGATGTTGTGCCCCGTTAGGTTAATCATTTCATTTAATCGTCAAGGACGTCATGTCGGCGATTTTTAAAGGTACTGTTATGCGATCCAAACTCATCACCTTCCTTTGCTGCGCCCTCTTGTCCGGTTTCGCCTGTGCGGGCGCCGACGATATCGTCATCGGACAATCGGCCCCCATCTCCGGGGCGAATGCCGGACTGGGACTCGATATTCGCAACGGTGCGCTGGCCTACTTTAACAAGGTCAATTCGCATGGCGGCATTGGCGGGCGCAAAATTACCTTGGTGACGCTGGACGATCATAATGACGCCAAGCTGTCCGGCGCTAACGCCAAGACGCTGGTCGAAAAAGACAACGCGGTGGCGCTGTTCGGTTTCGCTTCGTCGACCTTGAGTTTGCCAGCGATGCCGACAGTGGCCGCCGCCAAGGTGCCGTTTTTCGCGCCGTTCACGGGGGCCGATACGATCCGCAAGCAAAACGACTATGTCTATACGATACGCGCCACCTATGCCGACGAGATCGACAAGCTGATCGGCTTCTGGGCGCCGCTCGGCCTGACGCGCGTGGTGGTGTTGCACTACGACGATCCGGTCGGCAAACAGAATCTGCAAACCGTTGCCAAGGCGCTCGAGAGTTTCAAGAAACTGCCCATTTCGGTGGCGATCAAGCGTAACGCCGACATGAGCGACGCCGACGTGGACAATGTGATCAAGGCTGATCCGCAGATTATCCTGGTGACGACCTCTTACGCGCCGCTGGTGCAGATGCAAAAGCGCCTCGAAAAGCTCGGCAGCCCGTTCATGGTCACCTCGCTGTCGTTCGCCGGGGCATCGCAAATTGCCAAGGCCCTGGGCGAATCGGCTGGCGGCATCACGGTGGCGCTGACGGTGCCCTTGCCGACCGATCACTCGGTGGCGGTGGTGGCCGAGTGCCAGGAGGCGTGGCGCGAAGCGGGTCAGAGCGGTCCGCTGACGGTAACGGCACTGGAAGCGTACATCGCCGCCAAGGTGCTGGTGGTCGGCCTCAAGCACGCCGGGCACGAGATCACCCGCGATAGCTTGCAAACGGCGCTGGCGGCGTTGACCAAGGTTGATGTCGGCGGCTTCGCGGTGCAGTTCAAGCCAGGTTTTCACCACGGCGGCAAGTTCGTCGATATCGCGGTGATCCGCCGCAACGGCAGCCTGATGCAATAGGCGGGCGCACGGGCGAGCGGCCTTCCGCTCAGTTCAACCAAGGGCTACCCGCTTCGGCGCGTGCCCTTTTTTATTTGCAGGACGCTTCCCCCACGCGCGCCCGAGCTGGGTCTGCCCGCCCGGCCTGACGCGGATCTCGATTCGCCACATCGGCCCCCGGCGCCGCCCTGCTTTGGCGGCGCGCCCGGCCATCCGACCTTCTCGCCAGTCTGCACGCCGCACCCTGCCAACAGGATCGCCGCGTCCCTGTTTCGGCACGCCTTGAGCATTGATACGGCGCAAGCGGATCTTGTCTTTTCACGACTATTGTTTAGAACCTAACCGGGCAAGCGAGTGGGCGCCGCTTTCAATAGTGGAAGGCGGCAGCTTGCGCGTTACCCGCACAAGCCACGGCGCACGGCGCGCTGGTTGTCCGGGCCGACGTCGTCGGGCCGGCGAGACAGGCGCTGGCACATCAGCAGCGGGGGCCACCGCACGCAGGTAAAACACCGCGGAGTCGATACGTTTTTGCGGGGCGCTTTGAGTTCCCGTACGTCTTGGGTTTTGTCCTCCCGGTACACGCCGGGGCCTCGGCGAGGTCGCTCGGCGTGACTGGGTCTCTTCATGTGCCCGGGCACATGGCCGAACGGTAGGAATCTATTCAGGAGACAACATGAAACCGAAACAAGGAAAAGGGCTGGTATCGATGACCAACGAGGGGGGCGAGCAAGCAGCGCCTGGCGCGAGCACCGAATCGAATGTCTCGACGGCGACTGGCAACGGCCACAGCCACGCGGCCGAGGCGGCCTTTCAAATGCCCAACGATGAGATCAGCGGCGCCCCCGAGAGCGGCGATTTTGGCATGCCCGGTCTCAGCACCCAGGGTGGGCGCAGCGCGGCCGGCGACATGCCTGAGGCAGCGGATATGGATATCCGCGCGGCAGCGGCCAGCGTCAACGGCGGCGATATGCCTGGCCGTCACATGGGCGGCGCCGGGTTTGGCGCTGGTGCCGGGTTTGGCGCCGGCGCAGGTGGCGGCGCGGGCGGCAGCGGCGCCAGTGGCAACGGCGCAGGTGCCGCCAAGCCGCCCCAGATACGGCGCTGCGCGACGATGGATGTGCACCGGCGCCTGTTGTCCACCGTCCCCGAGTACGCGCGCGCGCGCGACCTGATCGAACAGCACGCCCAGCGTTACGAATTGGGCGAGCTGTCGGCGCAGCGGGTTGGCGTCACGCGCATCCCGGTGGTGGTGCACGTGGTGTGGAACACGGCTGTCCAGAACATTGCCGATAGCCAGATCGCCAGCCAGATCGACGTGCTCAATCGCGACTTCCGGCGCACCAATGCCGACGTGAGCATCACGCCGGCCCCGTTCCTGCCGCTGGCCAGCGACAGTCGGGTCGAGTTCGTGCTGGCCGACACCGACCCGAACGGCGCGCCCACCAGCGGCATCGAGCGGCGCCAGACCAGCGCCGTGTCGTTCACCGACAATGACGCGGTGAAGAGCTTCTCCAGCGGCGGCTTGAACGCCTGGCCGGCCAACCATTACCTCAACATCTGGGTTTGCCCGCTCGGTGGCGGACTGCTCGGCTATGCACAGTTCCCGGGCGGCCCGGCCGCCACTGACGGCGTGGTGATCTTGCATTCCGGCTTCGGCACCAACGGCACTGCGGCGGCGCCGTTCAACCTGGGGCGCAGCGCCACCCACGAGATCGGCCACTGGCTCAACCTCAACCATATCTGGGGTGACGACGGCACTGGCTGCTCCGGCACCGACAACGTGGCCGACACGCCCAACCAGGCCGGCAGCAATTTCGGCGTGCCCAGCTTCCCGCACGTCACCTGCGGCAACGGCCCGAACGGTGACATGTTCATGAACTACATGGACTACGTCGATGACCGCGCGATGGTGATGTTTACCGCTGGGCAGGTGGCGCGCATGCAGGCCTGCCTCGATGGCGTGCGCAGCAGCATCGGCACCGGCATCGGCGCGCCGCGCAGCAGTTCCGAGCCGGTGGTGGCGTGGGGCCCGAACCGCATCGACACCTTCGTGCTGGGCACCGACCGCGCCGTGTATCACAAGTGGTGGAATGGCAGCGCGTGGGGGCCGGCGCTGACCGGCTACGAGTTCATGGGCGGCATCTGCACCAGCGTGCCGCAGGCGGTCGCGTGGGGCCCGAACCGGCTCGACCTGTTCGTCACCGGTACCGACAGCGCGCTGTATCACAAATGGTGGGACGGCGCCGCCTGGGGCCCGTCGCTGACCGGCTACGAAAACATGGGCGGCATCTGCCAAAATAGCTTACCGTAGAAACTGATGCAATGGCCACTCCTGGCGATTTAGTGGAAGACTTACCTTATAATGACATAATTAATGGAATAATGCAAGATAACCCCAAGCCCAACAAAACGAAAACAATAGTAGTTGACAATACAAAAGTAAATGATATATCAACAAGAAAACAAAT
>JBBQZO010000056.1:0-21842 GCA_038207625.1 Burkholderiales bacterium
TACCTGATGCTCGAAGCGGTGCTGGCCGCGCGCGACAAGCTGTATATCAGCTGGGTCGGGCGCAACGTGCGCGACAACAGCGAGCAGCCCGCCTCGGTGCTGGTGTCGCAGCTGCGCGACTACCTGGAGGCGGGCTGGGACTGCACGCTTGAACAGCTGACCACCGAGCACGCGCTGCAACCGTTCAGCCGGCGCTATTTCGAACAGGGCGGCCTGCGCACCTACGCCGGTGAATGGCGCGCCGCGCATGGCGAGACGGCGTCGGCCATCGACGCCGGCTTGCCAGCGTTCGAGCTGGAAGCGGACTTTCGCCTGAAGTTGGGTGAGCTGGTCAACTTCATCCGGCAACCGGCGCGCTATTTTTTCCGGCGCCGTCTGGGCGTGCAGTTCACCGACGGCGCCGAGGCAGGCGAGGACGAAGAACCGTTTGCGCTCAACGCGCTCGAGCTGTACTTCCTGGAAGACGACCTGCTCGACGACGCCAGCGTGCCCGAAGCGCTGGCCGAGGTGCGCAGCGCGCTGATGGCCAAGGCCGACAGCGTCACGCGCGCCGGCGTGCTGCCGATCGGCCTGCTCGGTCAATTGTGGAAGCAGCGCCTGGTGGACGACCTGGTGCCGGTGCGCACGGCCTGGCTGACGCTGCGCGCGCGCTATCCGGCGGCGGCGCCGAAACTGGCGCTGAGCCTGGACTTTGGTGAGTTGCGCATGGAAGACTGGATCGATAAATTACGCAGCGACGGCGCGCAGACGGTATGGCTGATGCAGGTGTCGAGCAAGGTGCTCGACAAGAAAGGCAAGCTGCGCGGCGACAAGCTGATCGCGCCATGGCTGCGCCAGTTGGCCTGCGCGGCGCTGGGACAGCGCGTGACCGGCTACCTGGTGGCGCGCGACGCAGTGCTGACGCTGGCGCCGCTCGAGCGCGCCGACGCGCAGGTGGCGCTGGCGGCCATCGTCGCGCTGTGGCGCGCTAATCTGGACGCGCCGCTGCCGCTGGCCTGCAAGAGCGCGCTGGCGCTGGTGCAGGCAGGCGATCCGCGCGCCACCTACGACGGTGGCTTCGAGTTCAGCGGTGAAAACGTCGACCCTTGCCTGGCCCGCTTGTGGCCCGAGTTCGCCACGCTGGCCGCGCAGGATGGCTGGGTCGCCAACGCCGAGGCGCTGTACGGCCCGCTGGCGGCGTGGCTGGACCAGCACGTGCGCAGCGCGACTATCGGCGCCGGGGAGCCGGCATGAGCATCGTGCTGCAACCGTTGAGCTTTCCGCTGCACGGCTCGCGCCTGATCGAAGCCAGTGCCGGCACCGGCAAGACCTGGACCATCGCCGCGCTGTACCTGCGCCTGGTGCTGGGCCACGGCGGCGACGATGGTTTTGAGCGTCCTTTGCTGCCGGCCGAGATTCTGGTGATGACCTTCACGCGCGCCGCCACGCGCGAGCTGTCGAATCGGGTGCGCGAGCGCTTGGTCGAAGCGGCCGGCGCGTTTCGCGCCGGGCAGGGCGTTGGCGACGACCCGTACTTGAACGCGCTGATGGCATCCTACCCGAGCGACGACGCGCGCCAAGTGGCGGCCTACCGGCTGATGCTGGCCGCCGAGACGATGGACGAGGCGGCCATTTTCACCATCGACGCGTGGTGCCAGCGCATGCTGCGCGAGCACGCCTTCGACAGCGGCAGCCTGTTCGACGAGGAACTGGTGAGCGATGAACAGGCGCTGTTCGAGGATGCCGCCAACGACTACTGGCGCCAGCAGGTGTACGCGCTGAACGCGGGGGCGCTGGGCGAGCTGCGCGCCTGTTGGGCCGATGTCGGCGTGCTGAAACAAACGGTGCGCGATCTGGTGCGCCGCGCCGCGTTGCTCGAGGCGCCGCCGGAAGCGTCGCTGGCCGGCCTGATCGCGCGCGTGCAGCGCGACCGCCAGGGCGCGCTGACCCTGTTGAAAGCGGGTTGGAGCGAGCGCGCCAACGAGATGGAACAATGGATCGCCGCGCAGCGCTTCAACGGCAACAAGATGCGCGCCGCCTCGCTGGTGAAATGGTTCGACGCCTTGCGCGCGTGGGCGCTCGACGCTTGCCTCGTGATGCCCGATCTGAACGACACCGCTTGGTCGCGCCTGAGTCCGCACGGTATTGTCGACGCGTTCAGCAAAGACTACAGCGCGCCGATTCCGGACTGCTTCGACGCCGTCGAACCGTTGCGCGCGGCCCTTGCCAACCTCGAGCAACTCGCGCACGTGCTGTACCGGCACGCAGCGCTGACGATCGCGCGCCGCATGGACGAGCTCAAGCTGCGCAGCCATCAGTTCGGTTTTGCCGACATGCTCGAGCGGCTCAAGGCGGCGCTGCTGGGCGAGAATGCGGATGCGCTGCGCAGGCGCATCACCGCCCAGTTTCCGGTGGCGATGGTCGACGAGTTCCAGGACACCTCGCCGGACCAGTACCAGATTTTTAACTTGCTATACCGGGTAGCCGACAACGAGCGTGCGCACGGCCTGTTTTTGATCGGCGATCCGAAGCAGTCGATCTATGGTTTTCGCGGCGCGGATATTCACAGCTATCTGGCCGCGCGCAGCGCCACCGAAGGGCGCCACTATCAGCTGGGCACCAACTACCGCTCCACTGAGGCGCTCGTTGGCGCGGTCAACCGCTTGTTCCTGCACGCCGAAGGCAACTGTGAGCCGAACAGCGGCTTTCCGGCCGGCGCCTTCCGCTTTCGCGCGCACGGCGTCAATCCGCTGCCGTTCGAGGCGGTGGCCGCGGCGGGCCGGCGCCAGCAATTGCTGGTGCGTGGTGCGCCGCAGCCGGCCATGACGGTGGCCTGCTTTGTCGGCGAGGCGTTGAAGGGCGACGCGTACCGGCGCTTCTTCGCCGAGCACTGCGCCGAACAGATCGTGGGCATGCTCAACGACGCGCGCAGCGGCTTTGCCGACGGCGCGCAGTTTCAGCGTTTGCAGGCGGCCGACATCGCCGTGCTGGTGCGTGACCGGCGCGAAGCGGCGGCCATCCGCAGCGCGCTGCAACGGCGCAAGGTCGCCAGCGTCTACCTGTCCGACAAGGATTCGGTCGTCGACAGCGAGGAGGCGGCCGACGTGCTTCGCTGGTTGCACGCGCTGGCCAACCCGCTCGACGGTGCGCTGGCGCGCGCCGCGTTTGCCACCGGTAGCGCGCGTCTGAGCCTGGGCGAACTGGCCCGCCTGTCGGTCGACGAGCTGGCCTGGGAAGAGCGCGTCGAACAGCTCAAGGCGCTGCACCTGGTATGGCAACGCCAGGGCGTGCTGGCGGCGCTGCGCCGGCTGGTCCATGAGCTGGGACTGCCCGCGCTGCTGCTGGCCGAGCCGGGCGGCGAGCGCCGGCTGACCAACTTGCTGCACCTGGCCGAGCTGCTGCAATCGGCCAGCGCCCAGCTGGACGGCGAACAGGCGCTGATCCGCTGGTTCGGCGAGCAGATCGACGGCGAGGCCGAGGGCGGCGACGAGCGCGTGCTGCGCTTGGAGAGCGACGCCGAACTGGTCAAGGTGATCACGGTGCACAAATCCAAGGGCCTCGAATATCCGCTGGTGTTCCTGCCGTTCGCGGTCACCGCGCGCAAGACCGACAAGCGCCGGCGCAGCTTTTTTGATTACGTCGACGCCGACGGTGCGCGCCAGATCGATCTGGCGCTGTCGGACGCGGCGCTGGCGGCGGTCGAGGAGGCGCGCATCGAGGAAGACTTGCGCCTGCTGTATGTGGCGCTCACGCGCGCCTGCCACTTCCTGTGGCTGGGCGTGGCGCCGATCGCCGTGCGCACCGCCGGCCAGAACAAGCTGCACGAGTCGGCGCTGGGCTATCTGCTGGCCGGCGGCGCGCCGGTCGGGGCCGACCAGTTGCTGGCGCGCTGGGGCGCGCTGCGCGGCGAGTCGGCACTGATCGACATCGTGGCGCTGCCCGAGCCCGAGCAGCTGACGCTGTTGGCGCGCGTTGAACAGCGCGCGGCCTTGCTCGACGCGGCGGTGTTTGCCGGCAGCTTCGAGCGCAACTGGACGGTGGGCAGCTTCACGTCGCTGACGCGCCAGACGATGACGGCCACGCCGATGCGCGCGCAGCAGGAAACCCTGCTCGACGAGGACGACCGCCAACTGGCCGCGCGCACCGATGACGCGCCCTGGCACCGTTTCCCGCGCGGCTCGGTGCCGGGCAATTTTCTGCACGAGCAGCTCGAATGGATGGCGCAAGAGGGTTTTGCGGTCATCGACGAGGCCAACTTCGACAGCCGCTTGACGACGCGCTGCGAGCGCGCCGGCTGGGGCCATCGACAGGACGATGCCGTCGCCTGGCTGCGCAGCGTCGCCGCCACGCCGCTGCCCCAGGTGGGCGCGGCGCTGCGCGACTTGTCGACGCTGCTGCCCGAAATGGAGTTCTGGTTCCCCAGCGCGCAACTGCACACGGGCGCGCTCGATCGCCTGTGCCGCGCGCATCTGCTGGGCGACACCAAACGCCCGGTGCTGCCAGAGCGGCGTCTGCACGGCATGCTCAAAGGCTTCGCCGATCTGGTGTTCGAATATGAGGGACGCTACTGGGTGCTTGACTACAAATCCAATTCGCTGGGCGCCGGCGACGCTGCCTATCACACGGGCGCGCTGGCCGGCGCGATGGCGGCGCACCGCTACGACGTGCAGGGCGCGCTGTATATGCTGGCGCTGCACCGCCTGCTGAAAAGCCGGCTGGGAGAACACTACGACCCGGCCACCCAGCTCGGTGGCGCGGTGTTCCTGTTCCTGCGCGGGATCGCCAACGTACACACGCGCGGCTGCTATCTGCTCGAACCGCAGCTGGCGCTGCTGGACGGCCTTGACACCCTGTTCGACGATGCCGGAACACCATCATGAAGCTTGAACTGCAACGCGCGCTCGACGAACTGACCGAGGCCGGTGAACTGCGCCGCCTGAGTGGCGCTTTTGCGCGCTTCATCGGCACGCTGGGCGCGCCGGCGCCAGCACTGATGCTCGCCTGCGTGGTGCTGTCCGAGCTGGAAGGGCGCGGCCACAGCTGCCTGGTGCTGTCGGACCTGGCAGGCGACCCGTGCGCCTTGCTCGGCTGGAGCGACGCGCAGTGGCTGGCCCTCTGCGGCGCCGGCGGCGCGCTGCCCAAGGGCGCGCAGGGATGGGAAACCCAGCTGGGCGCCTGCGAGCAAGTGTGGCAGGCGGGTCAGTTCGACTTCGGTCAGCCGCTGGTGCTCGACCGCGGCCGGCTGTACCTGCGCCGCTACTGGCGCGACGAAACGCTGGTCGCGCAGGCCATCAGCGCGCGCGCGGCCAGCATGCGCGCCGTCGATGCGCCCGCGGTGCGCGCCTGGCTCGACCTGCTGTTCGCATCGGACCGGCGCGCCGAGCAGCCGCGCTGGCAAAAGCTGGCCTGTGCGATCGCGCTGCGCAGCGCGATGGCGATCATCACGGGCGGGCCCGGCACCGGCAAGACCTACACCGTGGCGCGCCTGCTGGCGCTGCTGTTCGCGGTGGCGCCGGATGCGCGCGGCTTGCGCATCGCGCTCGCCGCGCCCACCGGCAAGGCGGCCGCGCGCCTGAAACAGGCGATCGACGACGCGCTCAAGGAGCTGGCCGACAAGGTGGGCGAGGCGCTGCCGCTGCGCGCGCTGACGGCCAGCATGGGCGCCGCGCGCACCTTGCACAGCCTGCTGGGCGCGCGTCCCGACACGCGCGCTTTTGCCCACCACGCCGGCAATTTGCTCGACGTGGACGTGTTGATCGTCGACGAGGCGTCGATGGTGCATCTGGGGATGATGGCCTCGCTGCTGGACGCCTTGCCCTTGACGTCGACGCTGGTGCTGCTGGGCGACAAGGACCAGCTGGCCTCGGTCGAGGCGGGCGCCGTGCTGGGCGACCTGTGTCACGAGGCGCAGGCGGGCGGCTACGACGCGGCCACGCTGGCCTACGTGCTGGCGGCCAGCGGCGAGACCATCCCCGCCGAATTTGCCGGCGCGGCCGGCGCGCTGGCCCAGCAGACGGTGATGCTGCGCCACAGCCACCGCTTCGGCGGGCCGATCGGCCAACTGGCGCTGGCCGTCAACGCGGGCGACGTGCTGGCCGCCCAGCAGTGCCTGCGCGCCGGCGAACCATCGGTGGCCTGGATCGAGGCGGCCGGCCCGCCCCAGTTGATGCAGCTGGCCTTGCAGGGGCGCGCCGGCGTGGGCGGCGGCTACCAGGACTATCTGCAGCTGCTGCGCCAGGGCGCGCCGGACGGGCTGGACCAGCACCCGGCCTGGGTCGCGCGGGTGTTGAAGAGTTTCGAGGCGTTTCGCATCCTGTGCGCGGTGCGCGAGGGCGAGTGGGGTGTGACGGGCTTGAACGGGGCGATCGCCACGGCGCTGGAACAGGCCGAGCTGATCAAGCGGCGCGGCGAATGGTATGTCGGGCGCCCCGTGATGATCACGCGTAACGACAACGTGCTGCATGTGTCGAACGGCGACATCGGCCTGACGCTGGCCGATCCGGCGCGCGCCGGCTCGCTGCGGGTGTATTTTCTGGAAGGCGACAAGCTGCGCAGCGTGCTGGCCACGCGCCTGCGCCACGTCGAGACGGCGTTCGCGATGACGGTGCATAAATCGCAGGGTTCCGAGTTCCGCCACACCGTGCTGGTGCTGCCCAAGGAGCGTAGCGCGATGATCGCGCGCGAGCTGATCTACACCGGCATCACGCGCGCGCGCGAGGTGTTCACGCTGGTCTCGCCCGGTGGCACGGTGCTCGAGGACGCGATCGCCCGGCGCACCCAGCGCGCCAGCGGGCTGCGCGACCTGCTCGGATAGGCCGGATGGTCCCTGATGGCTCGGATGGCTCGGATGGCTCGGATGGCTCGGGGCGGGCCGGCGGGCCGGCGCGCCGGGCGTGGTCGCGCTGACGTAAATAAATGAAAATATTGATTTATGTAGATGTCTAATATACATTTATGGATTGCGGTTGCGCTCCGCAAGACATGCGACCGTGCCGCGTCCGCTGGGGATGTCGCGGCACATTGGCATCGTCAAATTCGCCATTGGAATCGCCGCGCCCGATCGACGTCGCGCGGGGCCGCTCCAATCCGTCGTCGTTCTCAAGTCGGTTCACTTGGATGGTCGAAACCATGGATACGAATGCAACACTCAATGCGAGTCCCTTCGCGCCTTTGCACAGGAATGTCAGCTCCAACCTTATTATGCTGATACCTGCCGATATACGGGGCGATTACGGCACCGACAGCGGCGGCGGGGCGGGCGTGTTGACCGAAGGCGTATTGGGGGCCGGTCAGGCCGTTGCGATCAGTGGCATGGCGAGCTGTGGCGGTTTGATCCTGAAGGCCGCGGATGGAAATTTTATCGCGATTCATATTGGCGGCGACGCGCGCGGGATTGTATATTTTGAAACCGAAATCAAGGCCTGGCGCGCCCACCATGGCGGGGTCCTGACGATCGTCGGCGCCACCGGTCCGAGCGGCAACGAAGACGGCATTGCCGCGCGGTTCATTGAATTGATCACCGAGTATGTGGCGGAACACCCTCCCGAGGTGCTGGCGGGAACGGTATACCTCGGCCAGGCGGCCATTTCGCTATCCTACGAGGGCAATGTGGGCGCCCCCACGGCGGCGATGCTCAATCCAACCCGGCGCGTCAGCGGAAAGTCCTGCTGCGTCATCATGTGAGTCGCCGCTTGCGCCGGCAGCGGGCCGGGCCGGCCCGCCCGGATCAGGCGCGCCGGTGGCGCGACAGTTTGCCAGCCTTGTGGCGGCGGCCCGAGGCGACCCGGATCACCGGCTCGTCGTCGCCGGCCATGAAGCGGCGGATATGCAGCGCGTCCATCACGCGCGTCGAGGTGGCGCGCGCGTTGAGCAACACCAGCGTGGCGTTCTTGCCGGCCGACTTGATGCGCATGATCAGGCAGCGTCCGGCTTCTTCGGTAAAGCCGGTCTTCGACAGGCCGATTTCCCAGCCCTTGGCGCCCACCAAACGATTGGTGTTGTGATACTCGACGCTGCGCCCGTTGATCTTGATGATGTCTTTGGTGTCGGTGGTGATGCGGGTGATTTCCGGGTAGGCGCTGGCGGCCACGGCCATCTTGATCAGGTCGGAGGCGGTCGACTTGTTGTTCGGCGACAGGCCGGTCGGCTCCTCGATCACGGTCTGGGTCATGCCCAGCGCCTTGATTTTGGCGTTCACGGCGGCATAAAACGCCACCGGACCGCCTTCGTAGGTGCGCGCCAGCGAGGCCGCGGCGCGATTGTCGGAAGACATCAATGCCAGTTGCAGCACGTCGCGCCGGCTGATCGTCGCGCCCACCGGCACGCGCGAGGTGCTGTGCTTGAGCATGTCGACATCGACCTTGTCGATGCTAATCGGCGCGTCCATGTCCGGTTTGGCGTCGAGCACCACCATCGCCGTCATCAGCTTGGTCAGCGAGGCGATCGGCACGATCGCATTGGAGTTCTTTTCGAGTAATATTTTCCCGGTACCATCTTCAACGACGAGCACGGACTGCGAGCCGAACGGCAGGGGGGCAGCAGCAAACGCGCTGGCAGCGCCGGCGGAGAGCAGGAAAGCGGCAATAAAAGTTTTGATCATGGATTCTGGTGTGGATGCAGCCGGTTCAATGAGGGGCACCACCAAGTGGGGTGCGACGCGCAACATGGAAGGTTTCTATCTATAGGGCAATAGTCACTCTGATGCCCGACAATAACATCAAGCACCGCCGGTGTCTACGGTGTGCACAGTGAAATTGCCAATTTCGGGAAAATAGGCTGCGCCGCAGCGCATTTGACCAGTTGCGCCGGCGCGCAAATGGGCGCGCGCCAGCGCAGATGGCGGGGCTTGGTGTATAGTCGCGTCGCGCACTGATGTGGCGGCAACAGGTCTTTCTTTTTATTCAGTTATTTTGTGAGTACCAATGAGCATGAAGATACGCAGCGCCAGCCTGGACGACGCCGCCGCCGTGTGCGCAATCTTGCGCCGTTCGATTTTGGAATCCTGCGTGGCCGACCACCAAGGCCAGCCGGAGACGCTGGCCGCCTGGTTGGGCAACAAGACGCCGGAAACCATCGCAGCCTGGTTTGCCGCCCCCAGCAATTTCTCGCTGGTGTTGGAGGATGACGGCGTGCCGGTCGGCGTGGCCTTGCTGAATCAGGCTGGCAAGTTATCGCTATGCTATTTGTTGCCCGAAGCGCAAGGCAAGGGCGGCGGCAGTTGCCTGCTGCGCGGCATCGAGGCGCAGGCGCTGGTGTGGGATATCAGCGTGATCCGGGTCCACAGCACCAAGGGTGCGCACGCCTTCTTTACCCGCCACGGCTATATTGACGGCGGCAAGGAAAAGGCTTGCTACGGCGTCGAAACGGACTTCTTCTGGAAAAAGCTCGACGCCGAGGCCCACGCCAAGGCCAGCGCCACCGCGCGCAAGCGCTTTTGCGGCTGCGGCGGCTGAACCTGGCACGCACCGGGCGCTGATGGCCAGCGCGGTGCCACTGTGGCCGCTCGCGCAAGCGCTTGGCGCAGCGACGCCAGCGCGCAGTTCAATATGGCCAGGCGCGCATCGGGCGACAGTCGGCCCGCGCTGACCTGTTTGGGCCTGCAAGCAGGCCATTTCCCGCGCGTTTGTTCGATTGCCGGCGCGCCATGCCAATCGGCCGCCATTGCGCTATAGTGGGCGCCTTGACTTGACGAGTTGTATGCCATGGCTACCCGCAGAGATTTTCTACACAAAGGCCTGTACCTGTCCACCCTGGGATTGCTGGCCGATCCGCTGGCCGGTTGCGCCGCCGCGCCCGCCCGCACGGCGCCCCATACGGCCGCGCGTAGCGCCGGCGCGCCGGCCGGGGCAGCTTACCTGCCCAAGCCACCGGTTCAGACTGCGCCCGCGCTGGCCACCGAGATGGAACCGCCCCCCGACATTTTCGACGCGCAGGCGCTCGATCTCGAGTTCTGGCTCAAGCCGCGCGTGTTGAGCGTGATCCGCCCGGCCAGCGGCGAACGCGCCAAGCTGCTGTACTGGAAGGATGGCGAGCTGATCGATTCAGCCTACCAGGAACTGTGCCACCTGATGCGCGACGTCAACGGCAAGGCCACCGCGCCGATCGACCCGAAGTTGTTCGAAACCCTGTGGGGCACCCAGGCCTTCGTGGCCCGCTATGGCATCGAGCAGCCGCTTGAGATTTTGTCGGGCTACCGCACCTTGGCGTCGAACACCCGCCTGATCGAGCAGGGCGTGCCGGCCGCGCGCCAGTCGCTGCATATCGATGGCAAGGCGGCCGATATCCGCATTGCCAATCTGAACCCGGAAGTGCTGGGCGGACTGGTCAAGAGTTTTCGCCAGGGCGGGGTTGGTTTCTATTACCGCGCCGGCCCCAAAGGCGGCTGGATCCACGCCGACACGGGCCTCAAGCGCAGCTGGAAAGGCTGAGCGACGGCGCGGCGCCGCGAAACGGGGCGACCGTGGCCTCTGGGGGCGCGTTGGCACTGTGCGCTCTGGGGCTGCAGGCCTGGCAGAATCTACCTGTTGCCAGATCTGCAAACCTATAATCGATCACGAGACGATGCCGCTGGCGGCGCACCCGGGTGCGCGCGGCGGCGCGCCATTTCGCCCAGTACGTTTCAGGAGATGCGTCGTGCCCCTCATCGATCCCGGTCGGCTTGCCAGAGGCGATACGCGCCGCGCCGTTGGCGCCGCGGCCGTGTCGCTGGCATTGCTGGCGGCGAGCGTGTGGCAGCTCGGCGTGCGCGAACGGGACAGCCAGTTACGCAAGCTCGAGAACCGGCTGGTGGCGCGGGTGGGCGCGAACGCTGACGTACTGAGGCGCCAGATCGAGGACGTGCGCCGTGACGTGCAGTTTCTGGCCAGCGTGCCGCCGGTCGATGGACTGGTGCGCGCCACCACCAACGCCGGCTATGACGCGCCGGAACGGACCACGCGCGCGCAGTGGATGCGCCGGCTTGAATCGATCTTCCGCAATTATGCGCTGGCCAATCCCGATATTTTTCAGGTGCGCCTGATCGGCGTGGCCGACGGCGGGCGCGAACTGCTGCGCGTTGAACGCGTGGCCGGCAAGATCGTGACGGCCAGCCCCGGCCAGTTGCAGGCACAGGGCGGGGACGCGGATTTTCAGGCGGCCGTTCGGCTGCCAGCCGGGCGCACCGATGTCTCCGATATCACGCTGTATCGCGAGCGCGGCCAGCTTGCGCGGCCCTACCGGCCGACCTTGCGGGTGGCCACGCCGGTGATTGCGCCGGACGGGCAGGTGTTCGGCGCGCTGGTCATCCATTTTGACGCCAGTGTCGTGCTGGCGCCCTTGCGCGCCAACCTTCCTCTGGATTTTCAAGCCTTCCTGACCAACGCCGAGGGCGATTTTTTGCTGCATCCCGATCCCGCGCGCGAGTTCGGTGTCGAGTTGGGGCGGCGCTGGCGCTGGAACGATCAATTCCACTTGCTGGCGCAGGATGGCACGCGCCAGCTGCGCCGTTACGCGCTGGCCGGCGGCGGCGACGTCTACGCGCTAAGCAAGACGGTGGCGCTCGACGCGGGCCCGCCCGCGCGCGCGCTCGGTGTCACGCTGGCCGTTGATGCGGCGTCGATCGAACGGGCGGTGCTGCAATTGCGGCTGGGCTTGCTCGCTGCGATGCTGGGCGGCGCCGCGATCGTCGGCGCGGCAGGCTGGCTGTATTCGCGCCAGCGGCGCCAGATCTGGGCCCATCAGGCCACCTTGTCGGCCATCGTCGAGAGTGCGCACGATGCGATCATCGGCCAGTCCCTCGACGGCCTGGTGGTGAGCTGGAATCCGGCGGCCGAACGGATGTTCGGCTACCAGCGCGCGGCGGCGCTGGGCGCCCGCCTGAGCGCATTGATCGTGCCGCCCGAGGTGGCCGACCAGGCGGCGGCGATGTTGCGCCGCGCCGGCGCCGGCGAGCTGCTGTCCGGGGTGCACCTGCGCCTGCGCCAGCGCGCCGGCCAGCTGCTCGACGTGGCGGTGAGCGCGGCGCCGATCCGCGCCAGCGCCGGGCACGTGGTCGGCATTGCCGTGACGCTGCGCGACGTGGGCGAACAACTGGCGGCCGAGTTGCGCATACACGAGCTCAATGACTCGCTCGAGCGCCAGGTGCGCGAGCGCACCGCTCAGGTCGAGACCTACGCGATGCTGCAGCACGCCATCCTGGCCGACGCCGGCTATGCGATCATCGTCACCGATGCGGCCGGCTTGATCCGGCTGTTCAACCCGGCCGCCGAACGCATGCTCGGCTACAGTGCCGACGAGGTGCTGGGCTTGCACACCCCGACCATGCTGCTTGACCCGGCCGAGCTGCAGGCCTACGCGGCGGCCCGCGCACGGCAGCTGGGCGAACCCGTGGCAGCGGGCTTTGACGCGTTCGTGGCGCTGGCCCGGCGCGACCTGGACAATGAAGCCGAGTGGACCTGCATGCGCAAGGACGGCAGCCACTTTCCGATGTTGCTGTCGATTCGGGCCCTGCGCGCCAGCGACGCCAGCGTCGAGGGCTATCTCGGCATTGGCTCGGACGTGTCGGTGCGCAAGCAGGATCGGCGTTTGCTGATGGCCGCGCTGGACCAGCTGCAGAACGCGGCCGATGTGGCCGAGCTGGGTATCTGGACCTGGAACCTGGCCGACAACACGCTGGTGTGGAATGCGCGCATGTACCAGTTCTATGACGTGGCGCCGCCGCTGCACGGCGGCAGCATCGACTACCAGAGCTGGCGCGAGCGCGTGCATCCGGACGATGTCACGGCGACCGAGGCCGCGCTGGCGGGGGCAGTGGCCGGCAGCGCCGTGTATGACCCGGTGTTTCGCGTGCGCCAGCGCGACGCAAGCTGGCGGGTGATCCAGGCCGCCGCCACGGTCGAACGCGACGACAAGGGCAAGGCGCTGCGCGTGATGGGCATCAACCGCGACATCACGGCGCAGCGCGAAGTGGAGCAGGCGATGCGTGTGGCCACCGCGGCGGCCCAGAGCGCCAACCGCGCCAAGTCCGAATTCCTGGCCAATATGAGCCACGAGATCCGCTCGCCGATGAACGCCGTGCTGGGCATGCTGACGCTGCTCAAGCAGACCGCCCTGGCGCCGCGCCAGCTTGACTACGCCAACAAGGCCGAGGGGGCCGGCCAGGCATTGCTGGCGATCCTCAACGACATCCTCGATTTTTCGCGTGTCGAGGCGGGCAAGATGGCGCTCGATCCGCACCCGTTCAGCCTCGACAAGCTGCTGCGCGAGGTGGCCGTGATCCTGTCGGCCCAGCTGCGCGGCAAGGATATCGACCTGCTCTACCAGGTTGATCCGGCGCTGCCCGACTGGCTGGTGGGCGATCCGATGCGGCTGCAGCAGGTGCTGATCAACCTGGCCGGGAATGCGCTCAAATTCACCCGCCAGGGCGAAGTGGTGGTGTCGGTGCGCCTGCTGGGCAGCGAGCAGGGCGGGGCGGTCGCGTTCGAGCCTGACGCCTTGCGGCTCGGTTTCGCGGTGCGCGACAGCGGCATCGGCATCTCGCCCGAGCAGTGTTTGCACATCTTCGACGGTTTTTCGCAGGCCGAGGCGTCCACCGCGCGGCGCTACGGCGGCTCCGGCCTGGGGCTGGCGATCAGCCAGCGCCTGGTGCGCCTGATGGGTGGCACACTAAGCGTCGAAAGCGTGGTGGGGCGCGGCAGCATCTTCAGCTTCGAGCTCAGGTGCCGGCGCGCGCCGGCTACGCCCGCGCGGGCGCGCCGCCCGGAACCGAGCTTGCGCGCGCTGAACTGTCTGGTGGTGGACGACCACGATTTTGCACGGGCGCTGATGGTCGACATGCTCACCTGTTTCGGCTGGCAGGCGACGGCGGCGGCCAGCGGCGCCGATGCGCTGGCGCTGCTCGGACAGGCCGACGGGGCGCGCTTCGACGCCATCTTTATCGACTGGCGCATGCCCGATATGGACGGCTGGGAGACCAGCGCGCGCATCCGCGCCTTGCTGCCCCGCGCGGCGATGCCTTTGATTTTCATGATCACCGGGCATGGCCAGGAAGTGCTGAGCCAGCGCCACGCGGCGCTGCCGGTGATGTTGGACGGTTTTCTGGTCAAGCCGGTGACCGCCTCGATGCTGCTCGATACGGTGCTCGATGCGTTGGCCGACAAGACCGACGCGGGCATGCACGCCGAACTGGTCGTTGACGGCCAGGCGCGTCTGGCGGGGCTGCGCCTGCTGCTGGTGGAGGACAATCTGATGAATCAGCAGGTGGCCTGCGAACTGCTCAGCCACGAAGGGGCCAGCGTCACCGTCGTCGATGGTGGTCAGGCGGCCATCGAGGCGGTGTGCGGCGGTGCCGTTGCGCCGTTCGACTGCGTGTTGATGGACGTGCAAATGCCCGACATGGATGGCTACGCCGCCACCCGCGCAATCCGCACGCGCCTCAGCATGACGAGTTTGCCGATCATCGCGATGACGGCCAACGCCTTGCCGTCCGACCGGGCCGCCGCCCTTGAGGCCGGGATGAATGATCACGTCGGCAAGCCGTTCGACCTGAGCCGGCTGGTGGTCACCATCCTCGTCCATTGCGCGCGCGCCGCGCCGGGGCAGGATGTCGCGCGCGCCGATGCGCCCGAGGCCCTGCATGCGCCAACGCCGGCCGGTCCGCCCGCGCCGACGCCGGCCGGTCCGCCCGCGCACCCTGGCGCGTCGGCCGACCCGCTCGAGCATGGCGCGGCGCTGGCCCGCTTCGGCGGCAATCTGTCGGTGTACCGTCTCGCGCTGCGCGGCTTTGCGCCCGAACAAGCGCGCCTGCTCGACGCGCTGCCCGCGCGGGCCGACCAACTGACAATGACCGAGGCGCGCAAGGTGTTGCACACGCTCAAAGGGCTGGCCGGCACTGTGGGCGCGCACGCGCTGGCCGGGCACGCCGCGCGGCTGGAGCAGGCGCTGTTGGCCGATGGCTGGGAGCGCCGCTGGGACAGCGAGCGCGCCGCGTTGGCGCGGGCCGCGCAGCAGGCCGGCGCGCGCAGCAGCGAACTCGAGCTTGAGCTGGGCGCATCCGCGCCGCCCGCCGCGCCCGGCGCTGTGCTCGATGCGCCGATGCTGCGCGCCGCGCTGGCGCAACTGCACACCTTGCTCAGCGCGTCCAATCTCGATGCGCTGGCGCTGTTTGCGACCGTGCGCAGGGATGTCGATCCCCGTTGGCGCGCGCGTTTTTTCGCACTGGGCGAGGCCATCGATCAATGTGAGTTCACGCTGGCGGCGCGCCTTTGCAGCGCCTTGCTCGATGCCGATTCCCCGATTCCCTAACTGCCCGCCGAGACGATGAATTCCGCCTTTCCCCTTGCTATCCGGCGCGCCCGCCTGCTGGTGGTCGATGACCAGCCGGTCAATATCCACTTGATGCACCAGGTGCTCTCGGCCGAGCATGACGTGTTCATGGCCACCAGTGGCGCGCAGGCGCTCGCGTTCTGCCAGAATTCGCCGCCCGACCTGGTGCTGCTGGACGTCGTCATGCCCGGCATGGACGGACT
This sequence comes from Burkholderiales bacterium, assembly GCA_038207625.1. GTDB lineage: Bacteria > Pseudomonadota > Gammaproteobacteria > Burkholderiales > Burkholderiaceae_D > JBBQZO01. The sequence goes on from JBBQZO010000056.1 coordinate 15,483, forward strand.
GACGGTGTGCCGGCGCCTCAAAGAGCATGCCGATACGGCCGCCATACCGGTCATTTTCGTCAGCGCCGGCCAGCAGCCCGAGGACGAGAACGCGTGCTGGGAAGCCGGCGCGGTGGACTTCGTCAACAAGCCGGTCAATCCGCTCACCTTGCGCAAGCGCGTGATGGCCCATGTGCAGCTCAAGTTCCACGTCGATACCTTGCGCGCGCTGGCCTTCGCAGATGGTCTGACCGGGATCGCCAACCGGCGCTATTTCGACGAGCGGCTCGACAGCGAGTGGCGCCGCTGCGGGCGCAGCGGTGCGCCGCTGGCCTTGCTGCTGATCGATGTCGACCACTTCAAACGCTACAACGACGAGTACGGCCACCCGGCCGGTGACGACTGCCTGCGCCGCATTGCCACGACGCTGGCGGCCACGCTGAGCCGACCGTACGACCTGATGGCGCGTTTCGGTGGCGAGGAGTTCGTCTGCCTGTTGCCCGAGACGGCCGGCGACGGGGCGCTGGCGCTGGCGCAAAAGCTGGAGGGGGCGGTGCGCGCGCTGGCGCTGGAACACCGTGGCTCGGACACGGCGCCGGTGGTGACGGTGAGCATCGGGGTGGCGGCCATGTTACCGCAGCGCGAGAATGACCCGGCGCTGCTGGTCGGGCAGGCCGATGCGGCCCTGTATCGTGCCAAGCAGCTCGGACGTGGCCGGGCTTACCAGGCCGAGTCGCCTGCGCACGAACCGGGCAGTCGCGCCTGAGTGGCGGCGCGGCGTTTCAACGGGCGCGTGCCTGCGTCCCCCAAAAGAACCCGCGCCCTGTTGCCAATCGCGCAGATCCGATCGGCAAGCTGAACATGCTGGACATGCCTGTCTGGTGCGCGGTCCTGGAATCGAACCAAGTTATCAGTAGCGGCTGTAGACACCGTATCGACTGGGCTTTACCAATAAGCGAACCACGCTCTTTCATCATAGGTCGCAATTTCCAAATTGTAACGTTGATGTGCACGGACTGAACGCCGTGCTGCAGAGCCGTGCGGGCGATGGGCGCAAGCGGCTATGCAGCGTCCATCGCGCCGGGCGATAATAGCGCTTCACGCTGACCTATGCTGGATCCCATGACCGACGCTTTGCCCCTCGACCCCGATCAAGCCGCCGCCGCGCCGCGTTTTCGCGCCTGCCCGTGGACTGACTTGCGCAGCCCACACGACGTGGAGCTGTGGATAGACGAACACAACCGCAGTTTGCAGGAACATATCGGCAAACACGAAACCGGCTACGGCGTGTGCTTCACGCTCACCGAAGGGGGCGACATCTTCCTGCAGACCAATGGCGACGGTGCGATCATCCTTGACGTCAGCGCCGAGGCTGACTGGGTTGCGCCGCTCATTAGCGCGGCCAGCGGCTGCGCGGCGCCGTCCGGCTCGCTGTGGATACTGCCCGACGACAAGCTCATCGAGCTCATCATTGGCCTGTCGAGCCTGGTCGCCACCAGCACGCTGGTAGTTGGTCACCATTTCGGCGCGCGGCGCCGGCGCGCTATGTGATGACGGTGGCCGCAGAGCGCGGTCACGATGTTGCGTTATAGGAACAGGCGATGCCCGATGGCGTCAAATTCACGTGACGGCGTAGTATTTCCGAGTAGACTTAAATCGTCAGAAAGTGCCGAACAGCGCGGTGCCGCAAGCAATCCGGGCCGCGTCGTGCGCATCGATGTACGGGCGCGTCCGAGCAGGGCGCTGTGGTGGGACACTACAGGAAAAGCGATGAAATCAAAACTCCACTTGATTGCCTTGGCGCTGCTGGTGTCCGCGCTGGCCCCGCCGGCGTGGGCGGAACTGGTGATTGTCGTCAATCCGAAAAACCCGGCCACGCGCATGTTTCCATCCCAGGCGGCGCAGTTCTTCCTCGGTGGATCGGTGCTGTTCTCGCCCGTCGAGCAACTCGAGGGTTCACCGGTGCGGCTCGAATTCTACAAGAAAGTGCTCGAAAAGGAGCCCGCCCAGGTGCAGGCGATCTGGTCCAAGATCGTGTTTACGGGCAAGGGCAAGCCGCCCAAGGAATGCAAAAGCAGTGCCGACGTGAAAAAGCTGATTAGTGAAAATCTGAACGCCATTGGGTATCTGGAAAAGGCCGACGTGGATGACAGCGTCAAGGTGATTGCGACCATCCCTTGAGCCCGGCCCATTTTCTACCCCTTCCAGGAGACTGCTCGATGAAAAAGACACTGATCGCTATGATGGCGTCGATGCTGGTCGCAGGCAGCGCCGGCGCAATTGACCTCACTGACGACGGCAGCCTGAAGCTGACCGGCTTCTATAACCTGACCGCCGCCAAGGTGCTCAGCGGTTCGGCGCAGGGGGCCGGCGCCGCGTGGGACTACCAGCAATGGCATTGCCCGTGCTCGATGCAGGCCTGGGAATACGCCGCCGTGTACGAGAAGAACAAGGGTTTTCAGCTCAATCAGGAGTCGCTGCTGGGGCTGCAGATCAAGAAGGAATTTTCGCCCACGCTGTCGGCCACGACCCAGTTGGTGATGCGCGCGAACAATCCCAACGAGGGCTCGCGCCCCACCGTGGACTGGCTGTACGCCACCTGGCAGCCCTCGGCCGACTCGGCCTGGACCTTCCAGGTCGGCAAGATGCGCATTCCGCTCTACTATTACAGCGACTATCTGTACATCGGCTACGCCTACCCGTGGGTGCGCCCGGCGCCGGATGTGTACGGCTGGCCCATCTACGCCTACAACGGCGCCAACGTCAGTTACCGCACCCAGCTGGGCAGCTCCGACTGGGCCGCCACGGCCACCGCCTGGACCGGCGGCTATACCCAGAAGAACGACGCCTACGACACGCTGATTTACTTGACCACGCCCACCAACGAATCATGGAACCACATCCTGGGCGGCTCGCTGTCGGTCAACAACGGCACCTTCGATGCGCGCGCGATGGCGATGCATTATCAGGACACCACTTGGCAGGATAATCCGGACGGCAGCCGCACCACGCTGGTGGACGCGCAGTCGACCCGTATCATGGGCGTGTCGGTCAATATGGACTATAAAAACTGGCTGGTGAAGACCGAAATCGACCGCTACGACCAGGTCGACGTCGGCAAGGGCATCAACAACATCTACAAGTATGCGTTGTTCGGGGTGGGCTACCAGTGGGGCGCATGGACCCCGATGTACACCTACTCGCAGTACACCACGGCGGCCGAGCCGATCGAGGCGCGCAGCACCCACTACCTGTCCTTGCGCTGGGACGTGCGCAAGAACATGGCGCTGAAGGTGCAGTACGACCTGTCCAAGGACAAATCGCACTATCTCTTCATGGGCGATTCGAAACTGCTGTCGCTGTCGCTGCAGGGCATCTTCTAACGCATCCGCCCTGGCGGCCCGGTCGATCGGCCGGCCACGCCGGGCGCGCGGCGGCCCGAAGCGTGTTTCTGCGTCAGCACAAGCAACTTGTGCATCGTATAAAAAGCATGTTGCCGATTTAAGGTTGTGTACTCGACACGCCCGGCCCCGGCGTGCTAGTCTGGGCCCAGACGTTCGAGAATCACGCCACTGCGTGGGTGGTGGCGCGCAGGCCGATGTGCGGGGCGACATGGATAACGATCCGGAATTGACAACGACAGACGATGGCGCACGCCGCGCTGCGGTCGGCGCCGCCGACACGCCGCTGCGCCGGCGTACGCAGGTGCGTGCGGGTGACCGGACCGGCGACAACGAGCGGCTCAGTGCACGCGTGGCGCCGTTGGAACATCCTGATCTGGTCGCCAGCGCACTACTGAGCGCGCTCGCGCCCGACACGGCGGCGGCGCGCCAGCGCCATCTGGACGAGCAGGACTACTACAATTCGCTGTATCTGATGGCCCCGGTCGGCTATTTCGTGATCGCCTTCGACACCAGCATCCTGCAGGTCAATCTGGTGGGCGCGGAAATGCTGGGCATCGCGCGCGCTCATCCGGGCGGCCGGCACTTTCGCTCGTATGTCTGCCCGCAGTTCCTGCCCGACTTCGACCGGTTCATCGGGCGCGCGCTGAACAGTCCGGCGCCCGAGCGCTGCTCTGTGCAACTGGCCTGCGGCGCGCACAGTGCCGGTTTTGGCGTGACCTTGCTGGGCAGCGCCGACGGCAGCGGCCAGGCGTGCCGGCTGGTGGTCGAGCCGGCCGAGGGCAAGCTGGCCCCGCTCGAGCGCAGCGAGGAACGCTTTCGGCGCATCGTGCACAGCGCCGAGGAAGGCATCTGGGAAATCGATGCCAGCGCCTGCACCACCTTCGTCAACCCGAAGATGGCCGACATGCTGGGCTACCAGATCGAGGACATGCTGGGCCAGACGCTCAAGGTGTTCATGGACGAGGAGGGCGAGGCGATCATGGCGCGCAATCTGGCGCGCCGGCGCCAGGGCATCGCCGAGCGGCACGATTTCAAATTCATTCGCAAGAACGGCAGCGAGCTGTGGGCCACGCTGGCCACCAATCCCATCGTCGATGCCCAGGGCAATTACCTCGGTGCGCTGGCGCTGGTGACGGACGTGACGGAGAAGAAGGCGTCGACCGAACTGATCTGGCGGCAGGCCAATTTCGACGAATTGACGGGGCTGCCGAACCGCCACATGTTCCTCGACCGGCTGCGCCAGGAAATGCGCAAGGCCGACCGGGGCGACCAGTTTCTGGCGCTGCTGTTTATCGATCTGGACCGTTTCAAGGAAGTCAACGACCAGCTCGGCCACGCGATGGGCGATGTGCTGCTGGTCGAGACGGCCGCCCGGATCGCCGCCTGCATCCGCGGCTCGGACACGCTGGCGCGCCTGGGCGGGGACGAGTTCACCGTGATCCTCGCCGGTCTTGACCATGTGGGCAGCGTCGAGCGCATCGCCCAGAACATGATCGCCAGCCTGGCGCGCCCGTTCGCGCTGGGCGAGCACTGCGCCAATGTGTCGGCCAGCATCGGCATCGCGCTGTATCCGCCGGACGCGCGCGCCATCGACGACTTGCTGGGACACGCCGACCAGGCCATGTACGCGGCCAAGAACGCCGGGCGCAACCGCTACAGCTATTTCACGCCCGACCTGCAGAAGGCGGCCCAGCAGCGCCTGCGCACGGCCAGCGATTTGCGCGCGGCGCTGGCGGGCCAGCAGTTCGAGATCCACTACCAGCCCATCGTGTCGCTGCAAACGGGCGCGGTGCACAAGGCCGAGGCCTTGCTGCGCTGGCGCCACCCCACCCGCGGCCTGCTCAACCCGGCCGAGTTCATCCCCTTTGCCGAGTCCAGCGGCCTGATCGTCGAGATCGGCGACTGGGTGTTCCGCCAGGCCGCGCGCCAGGTCATGCAGTGGCAGCAGCGCCTCGATCCGGCTTTCCAGATCAGCGTCAACAAGTCGCCCGTGCAGTTTCGGCGCGACGCCGAGCAGTACAAACTGTGGCTGGCCTACCTGGCCGAGCTGAACCTGCCCCCGCGCAGCATCGTCATCGAGGTGGCCGAATCGATCCTGCTCGACGGCAGCCAGCACGTCGTCGAACGCCTGCAGGAGTTGCGCAGCATGGGCGTGCAGGTGGCGCTGGACAATTTCGGCACCGGCTATTCCTCGCTGTCCTACCTGAAACGCTTCGACATCGACTTCCTGAAGATCGACCAGTCCTTCGTGCAGCAACTGGCCTCGGCGCCGGACGATATGGCGCTGTGCGAGGCGATCGTCGTAATGGCCCACAAGCTCGGCCTGGTGGTGGTGGCCGAAGGGGTGGAGACGCTGGTGCAGCGCGGGCTGCTGGCGGGCATCGGTTGCGACTATGCGCAAGGCTACGCGTTCGCCCATCCGATGCCGGCGCACGAGTTCGAGGCCATGGTGCAAAGCGGCCAGGTACGCCTGGCCGGCGCGATCGCCTAGCGGCTCAGTGCGCGCCGCTCGCGCATCGGCGCCGGCGGTGCGGATGCGCCCGATTGCGCTGGCAGGTGCTGCATCGCGCCCGCCTGTGCCGTCACTTTGAATACGCCCACAACCTGCACCAGACGCTCGGTCTGATTTTGCATATCGTCGGTGGCGCTGGCGGCTTGTTCCACCAGAGCGCCGTTCTGCGCCGTGGCCGCGTCCATCTGGGCGATCGCCTGGTTGACGGTGGCAATGCCGCTCGACTGCGCATCGCTGACGGCGGCGATGGCACCGACGATCTCGGAGACGCGCTCGATGCTGGCCACCACATCTTGCATGGTGGCGCCGGCCTGATCGACCAGCCTGGTGCCGACTCCGACCTGCGCCACCGACGCGCCAATCAGCGCCTTAATTTCGCGCGCGGCGGCGGCCGAACGCTGGGCCAGCTGGCGCACCTCGCCGGCCACGACGGCGAAGCCGCGCCCCTGTTCGCCGGCGCGCGCC
>JBBQZO010000057.1:0-18445 GCA_038207625.1 Burkholderiales bacterium
GTGGCAATGTCCATTGCCTTCTCGGCCGTGATGCGCAAGCCGCCCGAGAAGCGGTCTTCCGACACCTTGCCCACCACCGCCAGGAACTCGTCTTCCTTGAACATGCGCTTGTTGGCCTCGAACACCTCGCTGTACACGGTCACCTCGACGATGGCGCTCTTGTCGTCGAGCGAGACGATCAGAATTTTCCCGCGCTGGGTCATCTGGGTGCGGATGCCGGTGATCACGCCGGCCATCATGCGCGGCTCGCGCGAGGGGTCGAGGTCGGACAGTTTGGTGCGCGCGAAGCGGCGCGCCTCGGGCGCGTAGGAATCGAACATGTGGCCCGACAGGTAAAAGCCGAGCGCGATTTTTTCCTCGGACAGCTTCTGCTTGTCGCTCCACGGCGCGGCCTTCACGTACTCGGGCGGCGCCACCAGATCGCTGTCGTCGCCACCAAACAGGCTCACCTGATTGACGGCGGCCAGCGCCTGGTCAGCCACTTCGACGGCGAACGCCACCGACGCGAGCAAAATCGCGCGGTCGACCTTGAAGCAGTCAAACGCGCCGCTGCGGATCAAGGATTCGATGGTGCGCCGGTTGATCTGCTTGCGGTCGACCCGCTTGCAGAAATCGAACAGGTCGGTGAACGGACCGCTCTGGCGTGCGGCGATGATCGCCTCGATCGCGCCCTGGCCGGAGCCTTTCACGGCGCCCAGGCCATAGCGCACTTTGGTGACGCGCTTGCCCGTCACCGACGGCGCCGGGCCGTCCGGCGTGAAGCGGTAGTCGGACTCGTTGATGTCCGGGGGCAGCAGCGTCAGCCCACAAATGTCGATCGCGTCCTCGACCAGGATCTTGATCTTGTCGGTGTCGTCCATCGCCAGCGACAAGTTGGCGGCCATGAAGGCGGCCGTGTGGTGCGCCTTCAGGTAGGCGGTGTGGTACGACAGCAGCGCGTAGGCGGCCGCGTGCGACTTGTTGAAGCCGTAGCCGGCGAACTTTTCCATCAAGTCGAAAATCTCGTCGGCCTTCGCCTCGGACAAACCGTCCTTGGCCGCGCCGTCGCGGAAGATCTGGCGGTGTTCGGCCATTTCCTCTGCCTTCTTCTTGCCCATCGCGCGCCGCAGCAGATCAGCGCCCCCCAGCGAATAGCCGCCGACCACCTGCGCCATCTGCATCACCTGCTCCTGATACACCATGATCCCGTAGGTTTCCGACAGGATGCCTTCGGTGCGCGGATCGGGATAGTCGAAGCGCTCGCCGTGCTTGCGCTTGCAAAAGTCGGGAATCAGGTCCATCGGACCCGGACGGTACAAAGCGACCAGCGCGATGATGTCCTCGAAGCGGTCGGGCCGCGCGTCTTTCAGCATGCCTTGCATGCCGCGCGACTCGAGCTGGAACACCGCCACCGTTTTCGCCTTGGTCAGCAGCTCGTAGGACGCCTTGTCGTTCAGCGGCAGGCGCGCCAGATCGAAGTCGGCGTTGATCGGGTCGAGCTGCTTGATGTAGCGCACCGCCCGGTCCAGGATGGTGAGCGTGGTCAAGCCCAAAAAGTCGAACTTGACCAGGCCGACCGCCTCTACGTCGTCCTTGTCGTACTGCGACACGACGCCCGAATCGCCGCCCTGGGTGTACAGCGGGCAGAAGTCGGTCAGCTTGCCCGGCGCGATCAGCACGCCCCCGGCGTGCATGCCGATATTACGGGCGATGCCTTCGACCTGCTGGGCCAGCGCCAGCAACTGCTTGACCTCGTCCTCGTTTTCCAGCCGTTCGGCCAGTTGCGGTTCCTCGGCGATGGCGTCGGCGATGGTCACCGGTTTGCCCGGCTTGAACGGAATCAGCTTGGAGATGCCATCGCAGAAGTTGTAGCCGAAATCGAGCACGCGCCCCACGTCGCGGATCGCGCCCTTGGCCGCCATGGTACCGAAGGTGGCGATCTGCGAGACCGCCTCCTTGCCGTACAAATCCTTGACGTGCTGGATCACCCGGTCGCGTCCCTCCTGGCAGAAGTCGATATCGAAGTCGGGCATCGAGACGCGTTCGGGATTCAAGAATCGCTCGAACAGCAGGTTGTAGGCGAGCGGGTCAAGGTCGGTGATCAACAACGAATACGCCACCAGCGAACCAGCGCCAGACCCCCGGCCCGGCCCCACCGGCACGCCGTTTTCCTTGGCCCACTTGATGAACTCGGCCACGATCAAAAAGTAGCCGGGAAATTTCATGTTGCAGATGGTGTCGGTCTCGAATTTCAGGCGCGACTCGTAGCGCTCGCGCTGGGCTTCGCGCTTGACCGGGTCCGGGTACAGGTGAATCAGGCGCTGCTCGAGGCCCGCCTTCGATTCGGCCACCAGAAACTCGTCGATCGTCATGCCCGGCGGGGTCGGAAAATTCGGCAACTGCGGCTTGCCCAGATCCAGCGTCAGGTTGCAGCGCTTGGCGATTTCAACCGAGTTGGCCAGCGCCTGCGGCATGTCGGCAAACAGCTCGGCCATCTGGGCCTGCGTGGTGAAGCACTGGCCGTCGTTGAAGCGGCGCACGCGGCGCGCGTTGGCCAGCATCTCGCCCTCGGCGATACAGGTGCGCGCCTCGTGGGCGATGAATTCGTCGGGCGAGATGAACTGGATCGGGTGGGTCGCCACCACCGGCAGGCCCAGGCGCGAGGCCAGCGCCACCGCGTGGCGCACCTGCTGCTCCATATTCGGCTGGCCGGCGCGCTGGATCTCGACGTAAAAGTGGCCCGGGAAAATCTTCGCCCAGCGCTGCGCACAGCGCTCGGCCAGCGCCAGGTTGCCGTTCTCGATGGCCGTGCCGATGTCGCCGAAGTGCGCGCCCGACAGCACGATCAGGCCGTTGGCCTGGCTCTGCTCGGGGTTCAGCGTCGAGGTGCTGGTCGCTAGCGCGGCCAGCCAGTCCGGATGGATCTCGGCGCGTCCGCGGTGCTGATTGGTCAGCCAGGCGCGCGAAAGCAGCTCGCACAGCTGCAGATAACCCATGCGGTTTTTCGCCAGCAGCAACAGGCGCGACGGCTTGTCGCGGTTATCCTCGTTGGTGATCCAGGCATCCACCCCGACCACCGGCTTGACGCCCTTGCCGCGCGCGGCCTTGTAGAACTTGACCATGCCAAACAGGTTGGCCAGGTCCGTCATCGCCAGCGCCGGCTGCTTGTCCTTGGCGGCGGCGGCCACCACATCGTCGATGCGCACCAAGCCGTCGACGATCGAATATTCGGAGTGCACGCGCAGGTGAACGAACGCAGCAGGCGGTTTGACGGCCTCGATCGGCGTTTCCGGATGGTCTAGGGTGCTGGCTTCGATGCTCATGGGTCGGTTCGTTTGCTGTGCGGAGATCGGCTATTTTACCGCGCCACGGCCGCCAGCTCCGGACCCAAATGCGCGCGCGCTTATAATAGAGGCTGTTCAGCAAACTCATCGTGCACTTTATGCAAGCCTCCAGCCCCACCACCGCCGCGCTCGACGCGGCCGCCATCGCCGCCAACGCGCATGTCAACATCGCCGCTTACAAATTCGTCACCTTTGACGACACCGAGGCGTTGCGCCCGCAGTACCAGGCGCTGTGCCTGGAACTGGGCCTGAAGGGCACCATCCTGCTTACGCCCGAGGGCATCAACCTGTTCCTGTCGGGCCCGCGCGCGCAGATCGACCGCTTTCTAGCCTGGCTGCGCCTGGATGTGCGCTTTGCCGACATCGAGGTCAAGGAAAGCTATTCCGAGGAGCAGTCGCACAAGCGCATGCTGGTCAAGCTGAAGAAAGAAATCATCACGATGCGCATGCCGCTGATCCAGCCCGAGCTGGGACGCGCGCCGTCGGTCGGGCCAACCACGCTCAAGCGCTGGCTCGACCAGGGTCACGACGATAACGGCAAGCCGGTGGTGATGATGGAAACACGCAACGCCTTCGAAGTCGATGTGGGCACCTTCAACAACACGCTCGACTACCGCATCGACAAGTTCACCGAATTCCCGGAGGTGGCCGCCGCCCACAAGGATGAATTGGCCGGCAAGACGGTGGTGACGTTTTGCACCGGCGGCATCCGCTGCGAAAAAGCGGCGATCCACATGCAGAACATCGGCTACGACAGCGTGTATCAACTCGATGGCGGCATCCTCAAGTATTTCGAGGAAGTGGGCGGCGACCACTATACGGGCGACTGCTTCGTGTTTGACTACCGCACCGCGTTGACGCCCGAGTTGCAGCCCAGCGTGACGGTGCAATGCTTTGCCTGCCGCGCCGTCGTCACGCCGCGCCAGCAGCTCGATCCGCGCTATGTATACGAAATATCCTGCCCCCATTGCGCGCCCGCGGACAACACCGCAGGCGTTGCCAGCTGCAGCGCCTGAGCGTCGCTGGACGCAAAAAAAACAGGGCGACGTCACCTCGGTGACATCGCCCTGTTGTCGTTAACACCTGCCGACGTCGCTAGCGGAAGTAGCGCGCCAATGCCCGCACATCGTCCAGATTGAGCGTGCCGGCCGCCGAGCGCAGGCGCAGCGTGGCCATCAGATAGTTGTAACGCGTCTGCGCCAGATCGCGCTGGCTCGAAAACAGCTGTTGCTGGGCATTGAGCAAATCGAGATTGATGCGCACGCCGCCCTTGATGCTCTGCTCGGTGGCGCTCACCAGCAAGGTCGCCGAACTGACCGCCTTGACCAGCGCGTCGATCCGAAACGCGCTGCTCACGGCCAGACTGTATTGCTTGCGCAAGTCGGCCAGCGTCTTGTCGGTCGCCCCCTGCAAGTCCGCCTTGGCCTTTTCATAGCCGGCCACCGCCTGGCGCGATGTCGCGTTCACATACCCGCCCGAATACAGCGGCACATTCAACTGCAGTCCGATCGAACGGGTGGTCGCGTTCTGGTCCAGGGTATTGATCGTTTCCGACCCGGTCTTGCTGTAGTTGGCGACAAAGTCGAGCCGCGGCGCATGCCCGGCGCGCGCCTTGTTGATCTCCTGACGCGCCGCCTCGAGCGCCAGCGTGCGGGTGCGCAGCTCGGCATTCTCGGTCAGCGCCAGCGCCTTCCATTGCTCGAAACGGGCCGGCTCAAGGGGCTGGGTGTGGAAGTCGCCGGCCAGACCGTCAAGGTTGCTGATGTCGGCGCCGACGATCCCTGCCAGCACGGTGCGCATATTGCTCTGGGTATCCTGCGCCTCGAGCAACTGGGCCTCGGCCAACTCCAGGCGCGACTGCGTCTCGAGCATGTCGGTCTTGGTGCCCTCGCCCTTGTCGAACAGACGCGCATTGACATGACTCTGCTCGCGGTAGGTATCGCGTTGCAGCTGGGCCAGACGCATGCTTTCGTCGGCCGCCAGCACATCGATATAACTGCCGACCAGGCGCAAGATCAGTTCCTGGCCGCGCCCGGAAAACTGCGCCGCGCTCGATGCCGTCTGTGCCTGGCCCTGGCGGTAGCGCGCGAGCGCGTCGAGGTTGATGATAGCCTGATGCAAAGACAGATTGGCCGACCGGCTGTTGTAGACCGGATGGGTGGTGTTGGAACGGCCGAAACTGAGTGCGTCGATGTCCGCCCGGTTCTTGCTTCCCGCATAGCTGGCCGACAGTTGCGGCAGCAGGCCGGCACGGCCGAGGACCGCGTATTCCTTGCCCGACTCGTTGTCGAACGTGGCGGCGCGATAATCGGGATCGTTCTTGAGCGCCGCCTCGTAGGCTTGCATCAAGCTCATCGCTTGCGCCGCGCCGCTGTGCATCAGCACGCCGAACACGGCCGAGCATGCCAGCGCCAGAGTCGCCGCACGGCGCGGCTGCTTCAGATAAGTCAATCCCATCACTCCTCCGTCAATGCGCTCTTGGCGCGGTCGAACACAGGCTTGAGCAAGTAGTTCGCCATCGTCCGTTCGCCCGTCTTGATGAACATTTCAACCGGCATACCGGATTGAATTTCGAGTTTCTTGCTGGCGATTATCTTCAATCCTTCCGGAGCGACTTTCGCACGTAGCTTGTAGTACGGGACGCCGGTGCGTTCATCGAGCGCACGGTCGGCCGACACCTGCGTGACGATGCCAGGAATATGCGGCGTCTTGTTGGAATTGAAGGCCGAGAAGATCAGGTCGACCTGCAGGCCAGGATGAATCTTGTCGATCAGATTGATCGGCAACTGCCCCTCGACGACCAGGCCGTCGTTGGAGGGCAAGATATCCATGATGCGCACGCCGGCACCGACCACACTGCCGGCCGTATACGTGCCCATGCCCACGACGACGCCGTCGACCGGCGAGCGCAGCTCGGTGTTGGTCACGTCGTAGTCGAGCGAGGCCATGCGGCTGGCCAGGGAATCGGCCTCGCGCTGCACATCGGCCAGCTGCGTGCGAACTTCTTTCTGGTAGTCGTCGAGACGCTGGCTGCGCCGCAGTCCCACTTCGGCGATCTGGCGGCTCAGGCGGGCGACGCCGGCGTTGTCGTCCAGCGCGGCGCCACTCATTTGCACGTAGCTGCGTTCGAGGTCGAGCAGACGGTTGCGCGCAATGTAGCCGTCTTTGGCCAAGTCGCGCATGCCCAGCAACTGCTCCTTGAGCAGTGCCGCCTGTTCCTTCTTGTTATCGCGCGACTGCTCCATGGCGTGCATCTGGATCTTCAGGCCGGCCACGTTTTCGTCGGCCGCGCCAAGCTCGGCGCGCAGCGCCGCCTGGCGCGAACCGAACAGCTGCACTTGCAGCGCCAGGCGCGACACCACCCGCGGATCGTCCTTGAACGGCGTCAGCGTGGCCGGGAAGGCGACCATCGCCTTGCCATCGCGTTCAGCCAGCAGGCGCGCCTCGTTGACGCGCACGCTGAAATACTGCGCGCGGTTGACCTCGGCCTGGGCCTTGACCGGCAGGTCGTCGATCTGCACCAGCACCTGGCCAGCCTTGACCAGATCGCCATCCTTGACGAGGAGTTTCTCGATGCGTCCCCCGGCCAGATGCTGGATCGCCTTGCGATTAGTTTCCTTGGCCACCGTGCCCGACAGCGGCACACCCTTGTCCAGCGGCGCCAGCACTGCCCACAGCAGAAAGCCGCACACGCCGAACAGCACGATCCACCAGCCCAGTTTGCTATACGCGCCGGCATCGGTGTTGACCGTCAGCGGCGCCACATCGCGGGCGATGACGTCCGTTGCCACATCCTTGTTTGCTATTGATTTCATCGTCATTCCTATTGTGCCGTCGCGGCGCCGTCAGCGGCCAGCGCAGGGGAAGCGGCCGCCGGGTTCGCCGTGCGTGCCGGCGCGCCGGCCTGTTGCTGTTGTTGCTGCGCCTGGATCTGGCGCTGCGTCGTTTCCTGCATTTTCGCCAACACCTGGTTGGTCGGTCCGAACATTTCCGCCACGCCGTCGCGCAACAGCAGCAGCTTGTTGGTGGCGCCGATGATGCTGGTGCGGTGGGTGATCAGCACGATGGTCTTGCCGCGCTGGCGCAGATCATTGATGGCCATCAGCAGCGCCTGTTCGCCCACGTCGTCCAGATTCGAGTTCGGCTCGTCGAGCACCAGCAGCGACGGGTCGCCGTACATCGCCCGCGCCAGCCCCAGACGTTGTTTCTGGCCACCGGACAAGCCGGCGCCGCCGTCGCCCAGCCGCGTGTCGTAGCCCGCCGGCAGGTGCAGAATCATGTCATGCACGCCGGCGCGCTTGGCCGCCAGCACCACCTGCTCGGGATCGACGTCGCCGAAACGGGCGATGTTTTCGCTCACGGTGCCGCCAAACAGTTCGATGTCTTGCGGCAGGTAACCGATATGCGGCCCCAGTTCCGCCTTGTTCCAGTGGAAAATGTCGGCGCCATCGAGTCGGACCTTGCCCATTGCCGCCGGCCACACGCCCACCAGCAAACGGGCCAGTGTCGACTTGCCGGAACCGGATGGGCCGATCACGCCCAGCGCGTCACCGGGCAGGATGCCGAAATTAACACCCTTGAGCACCACCACGGGGCTGCCCGGTGGCGCGGCCGTGACCGCTTCAACGGAGAGCGTCCCGGCAGGCTTGGGCAAGCTCATGCTGACGGTGCGCGCAGGATTTTCGGCCAGCAGTTTATTCAAACGTTCAAACGCGCTGCGCGTGTTGGCCCAGCTCTTCCAGACCCCGATCACCTGCTGGACCGGCGCCAGAGCGCGTCCCACCAGAATCGACGACGCGATCATCATGCCCGACGTGATTTTTCCATCGATCAGCAGCATCGCGCCAAACCCCAGCACCAGCGACTGCAAGGACACCTGCACAAACTTGGTCAGCGCGCCGACCATGCCGGCCTTTTCACTGGCCTCGGCCTGCAGACGCAGAAACTTGCTGTGCAGCGAGAACCAGCGTGTCATCAGGTTCGGCAACATGCCCATCGACTCGATCACTTCGGCATTGCGCAAATTATTGGTCGCCAGCGTACTGGCCGCGATCGACATGGCGCTCGCTTCGGCGAGCGGTTTGTGCGAGACCTTTTCGTTGACCACCGCCAGCACCACCAGCACGGCCGTGCCGCAAAGCGCGAACAGGCCCAGCGAGGGTTCGAACAGGAAGATGACGATCAGATAGACGGGAAACCACGGCGCATCGAAAAATGCGAACAGCGCGTTGCCGGTCAAGAACTGGCGTATCGTCGTCAGGTCGTTCAAGGCCTGCCCGGCGTTGCCGCCCGATTTTTTCAAGTTCTGCTCGAACGCGGCAGTGTAGACGCGCTTGTTCATCTGCATGTCGAAACGGGCGCCCACGCGCACCAGCACGAAGCTGCGGATCAGTTCAAGTGCGCTCATCAGCAAGTAGGCGCCCAGCATGATCAAGGTCAGCATCAGCAGGGTAATCTCATTGCGGCTGGCAATGACCCTGTCGTACACCTGCAACATGTAGACCGACGGCACCAGCATCAGCATGTTGCTGATTGCACTGAACACGCCGACCGTCACAAAGGTGCTCTTGAACGTCACGAGGACCTGTTCAATTTCATTTTTGGAGTCAATTAACTTGGTTTTCATTTTTTTCCTGCACAGTACAGTGTGGGTATCATGAGCCGACGAGGTATCGGTCCCATACCGGAAGTTCGACCGACAACCGGCTGCCTGGACGCACCGCGCCAATTCCGGGCGGAAAACGATCGAGGCGTGACATTATCGCCTAAAACCCTTTGAAAATGTGACGCTCATCACATTTTTTGTTGCCTGCGATAAAAAATCGTCTTCCGACGGCGCTGCGCCGGCGCCTAGTGCCACACCGTGGTGGGCACGCTGCTCTCGCCGCCCCGCTCGTGCAGCCACGCTGGCCACAGCGCGAGCGGCCATTCGGCCTTCAGATAAGCGTCGTAGACGATATTTAACCACTGCCTGAGCGGTTGCGGCGCCAGCGACATGCGCGCGCGCTGTCCGTCGACGCCGACAAAGCTCAGACTCACGGCCTGCTCGGCGATGCCGATGTCGATCGACAGGGCCAGCCAGTGCGACGTGTCGGTGGCGGCGCGCACTGGCGCTTGCGGCAACAACGCGCCCATCGCCGCCTGCTGCGCAAAGCCGTGCAGTAGTTGCGCGTGGGCCGGGTCGCTGGCGCGCCCGTCCAGCCAGCCCAGCAACGGCGGGATCAGGCGCGCCAGCAGGCGCTGGCTCAGCCAGATCACCACCGGTGCGCCGTGCTCGACGGCACCGGACAGGCGGATGCGGTCTTCGATCTCGACATACTCGGTGGTCACCCGTTGCAACTCAACGGTCATGGCGCGACTCCGCCAGCGCGCGCACCCAGGCGATCTGGCGCGGCAGGCACACGCTGGCCAGATCGTAGTTGGCGCGCGCGAAGGCGCGCGCGTTGGCGCCAAGCCGGGCCCGCTCGTCGCCCCGCTCGAGCAAGCCACAGACCGCGCCGGCCAGCGCCTTGGTGTCGAAAAAATTGACCAGCCGCCCCGTCTGGCCATCCGTGATCGCCTCGTGCAGTGGCGCCGTATCGCTGGCGACGATGGCGCAGCCGGCACTCATCGCCTCGAGCAGGCTCCAGCTGAGCACGAACGGGTAGGTCAGATACACATGCACGCGCGACAATTGCAGCAAGGGGATGAAATGTTCATAGGCGATATTGCCCAGAAAATGCACGCGCGCCCAATCGGCGGCGCTGATCTCGCCCTTGACTTCATCGGCGAAGATATCCTTCCAATTGGCGCCGTTGGCCGGACGCGCGCCGTAGCTGACATCATTGGCGCCGACGATGAGCACGCGCGCTGCCGGCCGGCTGCGCAAGATCTCGGGCAAGGCGCGCATGAAGCTGTGATAGCCGCGGTACGGTTCGAGGTTGCGATTGACGAAGGTGATCACCTCGTCGTCCCGGCTCAGCACCAGCTTGCCGTTGATCGTCATGCTGACCTTCGGATTGGGGCACACAAGCTCGGTGTCGATGCCGTCGTGCACCACCGTGATCTTGTCGCGAAACGCCGCCGGAAACGTGCTCGCCTGCCAGTGGGTGGGCGCGATGCCGGCGTCGGCGACCTCGAAGTGCATCAGATTGTTCAGGTTCTTCAGGCGCAAACGGCACACCTCGCCCGGATCGGGATTGGCGAACTCGGCATCGAAGCCCACGTCCGCGCCCTGCGCATGGTAGAAGAACTCGCAATAGATACCCAGCTTGGCAGCTGGCCAGACTTCCTTGACGAACAGGCTCTCGCCCCAGCCGGGGTGGGCCACGATCACGTCGGGCGAAAAACCGCCTGCGCGCAGCGCCAGCGCCGCCTGGAACACCGCCTCGGCGCGGATAATCTTGGCCTCGAAGTCGCCCACCCACGGGTGGCCATCGGTGGCGCTGCTGCGCTGGGGCCGGTAGCTGACCATGCGCACCCCCGCCCACGTGGCGGGAACCTTGTCCTGCAGCGTCAGCGCGACCACCTCGTTGGCAGGATCGGCCGCCAGCGCCGGCGCAAAGTGTTTGAACTGACCGGGAAAATTCTGATGAATGAAGAGAATGCGCATGGTTGTCTAACGTTGCGCGCAGGTGTCGGCGGCGCTGCGGCGCCCGGCGCTCAGGTGCGGCCAGCCGGCGTGGAATGGGAAGATGTGCATCGGTGCCTCGTAAAGTGCGTCGGATTAACGGTGAAAATGGACCAAGCCCATCTTTGCCAACACGGACAGGGCCAGCAGCATCGCCGCCAGGTCCGCCTCGAGCAGTGCGGCCAGCGCGCGCGCGCTGTGGGTGCCGCCCGCCAGCGCCGCAAACAGGCGCTGCACCAGCGCGATGCCCGGCAGGATCCGGTTGGCATAATTGAACAAGCTGTGCCCGGCGAGCGTTTCATAGGCGCCCAGCGTGGCATGCGCGAGCAGCGTCACCTGGGTGTCCGGGCCCAGCAAGGCGCTCGGATAGTGCGCAAACGCGTGGAACGGATCGAGCCGGGCCGGGTCGCAGCGCGGCGCACGCTGTAGCATGGCGCGCTGCTCGGCATCGGCGGCCCCGGCACGGCGGCGCTCGCCCAAGTCGGCCCACAGATCCTGATACTGGCCGTACACGACAGACCAGTCGTAGATCTGGCGCGCGCGCGCCTTGCCGGCGGCGCCCATGCGCCGCCGCAGCGCGGCATCGCCCACCAGACTGTCCAGGCGCTGCACCAGCATCTGGCTGTCGAGCGCCACGCTCTGGCAGCTCAGACCGCAATAATAGTCATAGCTGTCGACCTGCGCTTCGTGCGCCAGCGCGAGCGACGCGCCCAGGCCAGGCGGCGCCATCCAGCTTGCAATGCGAAACCCGTCGATGCCCTCGCGCACGGTGTCCTTGTAGCCGTCCCAATCGGCCACCAGCACGGGAATCCCGGCGGCCATCGCCTCGATCGGCGTCAGGCCGAAGGTTTCCTGGATATTGTCCGACAGTGAAATGAAGATGTCGGCGGCCGCCCAGCAACGGCGCCGCACGGCGGCATCCCGGCCGTCGCTGTACAGGGCGCGCACGTCCGGACAAAATTGCGCCGCGCCGTCATGAAAACTGTCCTCGATGGCCGGATTGGAAAACCAGCCGCACTGCATCAGGGCGATCGACTTGCCGCTGCGCGCGGCGACCTGCTGCAGGCCGGCGTACATGGCATGCGGATGGGCTTTCGCATGAAAACTCAAACGCCCCACATACAAGGCCAGCACTTCATCATCGCCGATGCCCAGGCTGGCGCGCGCGGCGGCGCGCTCGGCGGCGGAAAATTCGAAATCGGCGCAGTGCACCCCCAGCGGAATCACGGGCAACTGCGGCAGTGTCAACTTCAGGTCGGCACCGAAACGCCAACGCAGGTGTTCCAGCTCGGCCTGCAGCAGCACCTGCACGGTGCTGAGCACCGCGTTGGAAGTGCAAATCAGGGCGTCCCACGGCATCACCGGCGCCGCCAGCATGCCGACGATGGCATCCATCGCCTGGTGCGACGCGGTCGTATGGGTCACGCCGACGAGCGAATAGGCGCCGGCGCCGCAGCGCAGGCGCAGGCGCGCCGCCACATCGAGCGCAGGTCCGGGCAGGTACAGCGTGCCGATCTCGGCAAGCTTGTCGAGCCGGTCCGCCGCCAGCCAATGCACGGGCGCGCCCGCATCGAGCTGGTGCACAAGTTGTCCGAACACCTCGGCTGCGGCACGCTGCGGCGCGTACACGACCATCGCTTGCTGGCCCCGTCCGGCGACCGCCGCGCGCAAGAAACCATTGCCGGCCGCTTGCCGCCCCATCAGCGTGGGACTGGCCAGAACGTAGCTTTCCGGCTCAAACAAGATGGCTGCATTCGTCACAAAAATCCTTGGCGCCCGTTGATGGGAAAAAGTGCCCGATTATACTCCGGCGCGGCGCGCCACCGGGCACCGGCAAGCGCCGGGCGAGGCCTCAGTGTGCACTGACCTCCAGCGCCGATTGTGCTATTTTTCGGGCCGGGTTGCCGACATACACGCCATCGGCCTCGCTGTCTTTCATCAGCACGGCGCCGGCGCCCAGAAAGCTGCGTTCGGCCACCAGCAGGCCGTCGCGCACCACCGCGCCCACGCCCACAAACGCCTGTTCGCCGATGCGCACATTGCCGCCCAGCGTGGCGCCGGCCGCCACGAAAGCATGGTCGGCCACCTCGCAATGGTGAGAAATATGGGCTGCACTGCGGATGATGACGTTGTCACCGATGCGAGCAAACGGCTGGATGATGGCGTGCTCATAGATCAGGCAGTTGGTGCCGACCACCAGATCGGGCCAGGTGCTGGCACGGCTGGAGACGTAGCTGATGAATTCATAACCGAGCGCCCTGGCCTGTTCAAAACGCGCGCGGCGCAGCCCGTTGATCGCATGGTAACCGAGCGGTATCAGCAGGCGCACCTGCTGCGGCGGATAGCGCCGGACCAGCTCTTCGAATGGCACCAGCGGCAGTCCTTCGTGCGAGGGAGCGTGCAAGAACGCCTGATCGACCGTAAACGCCACCACCGTGTAGCGGCTGTCATGCGTGAGGCAGTACCAAGCGAGGCTGGCAAAGGTGTCCGCACCAAACAACACCACGTCCTGGTCGGTGCGCGTCACGACAGCTGCTCCAGGCACAGTCCCGCTTGCCCGGCCTGCGCCTCGGCCAGAACGCCGCGCAGTGCGTCGACCACCTGCTCGCAGTGCGCTGCTGTCATGCTGGCAAACCACGGCAAGCCCACGCTGTGCCGGGCCAGCGTCTGCGTCGCCGTCAGCACGTCATCGCCGGCCGGGCCGCAGCGGGGATACTGGGCAAACGCCGGATGCTGGTGCAGCGGCGGACAATACCAGCGGCGCGTCTGGATGCCGGCCGCGGCCAGCCCGGCCAGCACCGGCTCGAGCGCCCCGCTGACGCTGACGGTCAAGGTCGCGGGCAACTCGCCCGCCCCGAAACCTTGTTGCAGCTGCAGACCAGGCAGGCTGGCCAGGGCTGGCGCGTAGTCGCGCCACAGCGCCTGGCGGCGCGCGCGCTGGGTCGGCCAACGCTGCCATTGCGCCAGCCCGACGGCGGCGGCATATTCCGACATCTTGGCGTTGGCGCCCACCTGGCGCACCACGCCCCCTTCAAAGCCGAAGTTCGATGCGCGGCGCACGCGCGCGGCCAGCGCCGCGTCGCGCGTGAGCAGCGCGCCGCCCTCGCCGATTCCGAACGGTTTGGTCGCATGAAAGCTGAACGCCACGGCAACGCGCCGGCCGATCGCCTGATTGCCGAACGCGGCCGCCGCATCGATTAATACCGGGATGCCCGTGTCCTCGACGAACGCATCCCAGCCGGCCACGTCGAGCGGGCAACCGAAGGTCGCCACCGGCATCACCAGCGCCAGCCGGCGCTCGCTGGCAACCTGGCGGGCCAACTGCGGGGTGAGCTGCCAACTGCCCGGCGCAACGTCGCCGAACACGGGCCGCAGGCCGTTGCGCAGCACCGACCCGGCGGTCGCGGAAAACGTGAAAGCCGGCAGCAACACGTCGCCGCCGGGCGCCAGATCGAGCGCGCCGATGCCCAGTTCCAGCGGCGCCGTGCCGGTATTGAGGGTGACCAGCTGCAGCGGTTCCCAGCCGACGCCGCCACAGGCCGGCGCCACTGGCCAGTGCTGGGCCAGCGTGGCCTCGAACTCGTGCACCAGCGGTCCAAAATTGGTGTACCAGCGCGCCGCATCGATACGCCGCAACCAGGGCAGCAATTCGTCGGCCGAGGGCATGTCGGGGACCAGCACCTCAATTTTATACATCGCCATTGGCCTTACGCATCGTATTCCATTCCATTTTATTCATGACGGTCGAGCTGCGGCGCGCCGTATGACGGCACCGGCAGTGCAGTCGGCGCGCCCGCCTGGGCAATCTCGAAATGCTCGGCGGGCAGCCCGGCACACCAGCGCTGCCACATGTGGCGCACCGCCTGCTCCAGACCGCGCGCCACCGTCTCGGGCTGGCGCAACGGCGCGTTCTGCCAGCGCTCGCGCAGGCCACGGCGCACGGCGGCCAATTCTGGCAGCGCACCCGCCCAGCGCACGGCCAGATCGACAAACTGCGCCTCGCTGCCGGCCACCCAGTGCTCCATGCCCAGGCGCCCCAGCACGGCGGCGGACTGGCAATGGGCCCGGCTCGGTCCGCGCAGGCTGACCACCGGCACACCCATCCACAAGGCAAAATTGGTCGTCGTTCCGCCGCTGTAGGGCCAGGTATCGAGAATGATATCGACCTCATGGTGCAGGCGCAAGTAGTCGTTGAGCGGCAGCAGGGGGCGAAACAGCAGCCTGTCGGCGCCAATGCCGTGCTCGGCAAACTGGGCGGCGATGCGCTGCGCCAGAGCCGGCTCGCCCACGTTGCCCAGCAACAGACGTGAACCGGTCACCGCCTGCAGCACGTCACACCAGACGCCAATCACGTTCGCGCCCAGCTTGTCGATGCGATTGAAACTGGCAAACGTCACGTAGCCCTTGCTCAGTGCCGGCAAGTCATTTAGCACAGGCGTTCCCAGCGGCGGCGTGAAGGTGCCCGACGACGGCAAGCGGGCAAATTTTTCACTGTAGAAGTGCTCGTACATGCCGTGGGGCGCGTTGAAGCGGTCGCACAGCACATAGTCCATCGCCTGCAGGCCGGTGGTGTTCGGGTAACCGATCCACGTCACTTGCAACGGCGCCGGTTTGCGCGCAAAGGTCAGCAGCCGATTGTGCGCCGTGTGCCCTGACAGATCGAACAGCACATCGATGGCGTCGGCGCTGATCCTGGCGGCCAGTTGATCGTCGTCCAGATCCTCCACCTGCAGCCAGTGGTCGCTGACAGCACGCAAGTTGGCGCTGACGTCGTCATGCACCCGGTGGTTCGCATACACCCACAGTTGATAGCCAGCGCGATCAAGGGCGGCCCACACCGGGTGGACAAACATCGCCACCGGATGGCTGCGCAGGTCACCGGACACAAAGCCAAGACGCAATGGCCGCGCCGCATCGCGCTCATTGGTGTGCCGGGGCCAGGACGGTATGCGCGCCGTCTCGAAGCGCGCGCCAAACGCCTGGTGCTCGGCAAAGGTGCTCAGCGGCGTGTTGGCCGCATCGTTCGACAGACAAAACAGCAGAAAATTATGGATCTGCACCGCGTCCGGCTTGAGCGCCAGCGCGCGTCGCGCGCTGGCCGCAGCGTCCGCGTGCAGCCCCTGGTTCATCAACGCGATACCCAGCCGATAATGCGCTTCCATGTAGTCTGGTTTGAGCGCAATCGCCTTGCGATAGCTGTCCGCTGCCGCCGCCGCCTGGCCCAGGTCCGACAGCACGCTGCCCAGATTGAAATGCGCCTCTGGCACATCGGGGGCCAGCGCCAGCACGCGCCGATAGCTCATTGCGGCCTGCTCGGTCTGTCCCAGCGCAAGCAGCGCGTAAGCGAGATGGGCATAGCCGGCGACATGCGTGCGATCGACGCCGATGGCCGCTTCGGCATAGCGGCGTCCTTCGGCGAAATTGCCCGATTGGTTGGCGTTCTTGGCGGCCCCGCTCCAGGCCGATACGCGCGCCGGATCGAGCGTCACACTGCGCTCGAAACAGTCGCGTGCCAAGGGATAGCGCGCCAGATGGAACAACGCCACCGCGCGATGCTCCCATGCCTCGGCGTGCGTCGGCAGCAGTTCACAGGCGCGCAACAAGGCCAGCTGTGCCGCCTCGGCCTGCCCCATCATCAGCAGCGCGGCACCGCGCACGCCCCACAGCCGACCATCGTCTGGCGCTGTGTCGAGCATCGACTGGGACGCCGCGGCAACGCCGGCGAAGTCGCCGGCGCCAAAGCGTTCGCGCAAGCGGGCCAACTGCGCATCGTCAAGCTGGCGCGCCGCCAACGGGGGCTCGCACGGCAGTAGGCGCGCAGCGCGCTGCGCAATGTCGGTCTGCGCCAGCACACACTTGCTGGCGACGACCCACAGGTGGCGCGGCTGAGCACGGCGCTTGCCGGCGACGGTCGGAAAACCGGCGCGCTGCAGCATGCCCAGCAGCGCCGTCAGGTTCACGCTGCCAGCGTGGTTTGCTGCAGGGCTGGCAACGCCGTCGGGCGTGCCAACATTGGCTGCGCGCGGGTATGGCGGCGGCAAGCTTGCCGCCGCGCCAGCGCTGTCTTGCGCGTGCCCGGCCGACGCGTCGCCTTGGGCCGGGCCTTCAGCGCTGCTGATGACGGCGTAACCGTCGGGCTTGAGTACGCGCCGGAACTGCGCCAGCATGGCCGCGAGATCGTCGTCATGGAGCTGTTCGAGGGTGTCGGCGCAGTACAGCGCGTCCACGCTGGCCGCTGCGCAGGCCGCTAGTTTGGACAGCGAATCGAGCGCCGCGCAAGCATCGTCCGGACCGATATCGACACGCAGTTCGCGCCACAGCGCAGTGCGCCCAACGGCCGGCGTTGGCGGCTCGGCGCCATCTGGAGCGCAGCAAACGAACAGGAAGGACAAGGGTTTCACGGCGCGAGCTGGCAAGCGTAGGTCCAAACTGAAAGGTGTGCAGACCTGGCAATCGGGTCGGGTTATGGCAATGGAGTGCGTGTCTGGGTGCGCGCCTGAACAGCACAGCGCCGATGAACCGCACAGCAACACCAGACAGCGCTCAACGCAAGCTTTGCAACGCCGCCATGGCGTTCGCGATTATACCGGAATGAACCTGCGGCGCTGCGCAAGGGCGGCATGCACCGATTTGCTGCACGGCGTTGCGCCCGGGGTTCGGCGCCCGCGAACATCGATACGCTTGCCATGCGCGACGACGGTCGATGAAGGCAGTATGGGTGCAGCGTGGGATGGGTCGAGCAGCGTACGCGAAGGTGCAGTGGGATGGTTACCGCCGGGGGCGGACGGGATACGGCGCGGCCGGCTTCGCGCGCAATGCAGAGCCTTGGAGACGACGCAGGGTTTGTGATGTGGCAACGAGCGCCACTTTGTGAATGGCGTAGCGGCCTTGCCGCTCACGTGCAGCAGACGCGCTCAGGGCCGTGGCAGCGCGAACGTGCGGCGCCGGCTTGGGTGGCAAACGTCAACGCACAGGCACAAGAATGGCTGGGCAAAAAAAAAGGGAGCCAGGCTTGTAGGCCTGACTCCCGTATATGGCAGATTCAAACTAGCGGGCGGCGCGAGCCGCCCGCAAGGCAGAATTAAGCCAGGGTGATGATGTGGGTACCAGCGCCCGTTGCGGTCGACAGGTCAACCGAACCGTTCAGCTCGATAACGATGTCGGTGCCGTTGACGAACGACGCAACAGTCGAGTTATCTTCCACGACGTAGGTGTTGGTCACACCAGCTTGCGTGAACGTGAACCAGCCGATGTGTGCATTGACATGACCATCGCCGATCGCTGCAGCGTTCAGGTAATCCTGGAACACTGCGTTGACGCCCAGCGTGATCTTCGCTGCCGTGAAGGTCTCAGTACCCAGATTCGTGAACGTGAAGCTATCGCCCGTGCCTGCATCGGTGATGGTGTCATACGACAAGCCACCAGCCGTTTTAGCGACGACCGTGTAAGCATCGGAACCCGAACCGCCGGTGACCGTCGACAGGCCCAGAGCGTTGAAGGTGATGATGTCGTT
>JBBQZO010000058.1:0-18438 GCA_038207625.1 Burkholderiales bacterium
CGGCTTGCGCATCACGGCCGAGAAGGTGTTCGACATCATCGCCGCGCGCATCCAGTACGGCCACCAGCTCGGCTTAGCGCTGCCGACGTCGGTCAGCCCGGCCAAGCTGCAGGAAGTGCTGGCCGCGCACCGGATGGAAAACGGCCTGCCGATCGCCGCGCGTATCCTGCCGCAGGGCGTCGAATGCACGCTGCAGTTCGGCGACGCGTGGCGCGTGGCGCCGTCGGACGCGCTGCAACTGGCGCTGGAAACGGTGCTGGGCGCGCGCGAGGTGGCGGTCGAGTATTGACGCGCCGGCGCGGCCGTTCGGGGGTTCTGCAGGCTCCGCGCGGCTCACACCAGCCGGTGTGATTCCACTATAATCAGACTTTCCAACAAACTCAGCATGTGCGCTGTCGATTCTACTGTGATGAAAATGGCGATGCTGGAGCGCTTTCGGCTTGACCCGGCGGGACATTACGCGACGCTGCTGATGTTTGCATTGCCCGCGCTGGCACTGACTTCCCCCTTCGGCCTGATGCTGGTGCAACTGCTGGTGTTGTTCGCTTACGCCTGCCTGGGCCACAGCGGCATGCTGACCGTATACCTCGCGCAGCGCCGCGCGGTGACGCTGGTGGCGGGCGGCTTCGTCGCGTATTTCGTCGTCTCGCTGGTGCGCCTGTTGGTGGTTCCGCAGGGACTGCATACGCTGGACGGCCCGTTCCGGCTGCTGCTGGCGATCAGCTGCATCGGTTTTGTCGGTGCGCTGCGCCCGCGCATGCGCTACTTCTGGCTGGGTCTGTGCATCGGCACCATCGGCGCGGCCGCGCTGGCGCTGCACGACGTGTTCGTGCTGGGCATGGAGCGCGCGCAAGCCTACACCCACCATGCGATCACCTTCGGCGACCTGGCGCTGGCGCTGGGCTTGATGGCGCTGTGCGGCGTGTCCGAATTTCGCAAGTCGCGCCTGGCCTTCCTGCCGATTTTCGCGCTGCTGTGCGGGATGCTTGCCTCGGTGCTGTCGGGCTCGCGCGGCGGCTGGATCGCGCTGATCCTGGTGGCGCCGGCGCTGCTCATATTCGGCGGCGCGGTGCACGGCCGGCGCATCGTCAACGCCATGCTGGTGGCGCTGCTGCTGGGCGTGCTGGCCTACTTCATTCCGGCCACCGGTATTGCGCACCGGGTGGCCGAGGCCAGCTCCGACGTGCGTCTGTACTTCGCGCACAACGACGCCACCACCTCGGTGGGCATCCGGCTCGAACTGTGGAAAGCCTCCTGGCTGATGATCAGCGATCATCCGTGGCTGGGTGTGGGGCGCGATTCGTTCGCCCAGGCTTTGCACGCGCTGGTGCAGCAGGGCCGACTGCAGGAGTCGCCCGCGTTGCTCTACAGCAGCAGCCACAACGACATGCTGTTCTTCGGCGCCACCGGCGGCCTGCTTGACTTCAGCTGCCTGATGCTGATGTATTTCGGTCCGCTCGGTTTCTTCATCTCGGTGCTGAAAAGCCGCGACGACACGCGCCGCGCCGCTGCGCTGTGCGGGGTGACGCTGGTGTTGTGCTACATCGGCTTCGGCCTGACCGACGTGATGTTCTGGCTGATGATCCCGAAGGCCTTCTACGGCATGATGGTGTGCGCGCTGGCCGGGTTCTGCCTGCCGCGCGGCGCCGCGCCGCGCGCGCTGTGAGACGGGAGAGCGGCGCGATGTCGATGTCCCATATCCTGATCAGCCGCACCGACAATATCGGCGACGTGGTGCTGACGCTGCCGCTGGCGGGCTACCTGAAAAGCCTGTTTCCCGGCGTGCGCATCGATTTCCTGTGCCGCGCCTACGCCGCGCCGGTGGTGCGCCACTGCCGCTTCGTCGACACGGTGATCGCGCTCGAGACCTTGACTGATCCGGCCGACGCGTTCGCGCGGGCCGGCTACGACACCGTCATCTTCGCCTACCCGAACCGCAAGCTGGCCGCTGCCGCCAAACGGGCCGGGGTGGCGCAGCGGGTCGGTACCAGCCACCGCCTGTTCCATTGGCTCAGCTGCAACCGGCTGGCCCATTTCAGCCGGGTCAAGTCGGCGTTGCACGAGGCGCAGCTCAATTTCGCGCTGCTGCGCCCGCTTGGCATCGACGTCGTGCCCACGCTGGCCGAGATCCCCGCATGGTACGGCCTTGCCGCGCCGCGCCGCCCGGACATCGACGCGCTGTGCGACGCGGCGCGCTTTAACCTGATCCTGCATCCCAAGTCGAACGGCAACGGGCGCGAATGGCCGCTGGCCTCCTACACCGAACTGGCGCGCCTGCTGGGCGCGCGCGCCGACCTGACACTGTGGGTGACCGGCAGCGCGGCCGAGGGCGAGCTGCTGGCGCGCGAGGCGCCCGCACTGCTGGCGCTGGCGAACGTGCGCAACGCCTGCGGCACGCTCGACCTGGAAGGCTTGCTGGCGTTGATCGGACGCTGCGACGGCCTGCTTGCCAGCGGCACCGGCCCGCTGCACATGGCCGCCGCGCTGGGGCGACCCACGCTGGGCCTGTTCCCGCCGTTGAAACCGATCGACCCGCAGCGCTGGGGCGCACTGGGCGTGCAGGCGCAATCGCTGTGTGCCGAAACACCGTGCGGCGCCTGCGCCGATCCGGCCAACTGCCTGTGCATGCGCGCGCTGGGTGTCGAGCAGGTCGGCGCGATCTTGCTGGGATGGTGTCAGGACTAGACCGGGCGCGCCGGCACCTGCCGCGCGCCGGTTATTTTGCATGAACGAGAAAGTGGAATCGATGGAAAATAGCGCCATGATCGGCCGCCTGCTGGGTGTGATCCGACCGTACCGAACCCGCGCGCTGCTGGCGCTGCTGGCCATGGCCGGCACCGCCAGCACCCAGCCGATGCTGGTCAAAGCGATGCAGGCGCTGATCGACAACGGCTTTGGCGACAAGCAGGTGCCGTTTTCGCTGTGGCTGGTGCCGGCCATCCTGATCTCGATTTTCGCACTGCGCGGCCTGTTCACGTTCTCCACCGCCTACCTGAACAACTGGGTGGTCAGTCGCATGCTCAACGACCTGCGCCGGGTGATGTTTGACCGCCTGCTGCGCCTGCCGGTGGCGCGCTTCCAGCAGGAGTCGACCGGCACCTTGATCAACACCATCATCGGCGACGTGCGCCAGGTGGTCGACATGATCAACTCGGTGTTCCTGGCGCTGGTGCGCGACGCGCTGTCGGTGGTCGGCCTGCTGGCCACGCTGCTGTACCTGAACTGGCGCCTGACGCTGGTGGCGCTGGTGGTGGTGCCGTTGACGGCGGTGATCGTGCGCCAGACCACGGGACGGCTGCGCAGCCTTAATCGCGACAACCAGCGCGTCACCGGCGAAATGACCCAGGTGGTGGAGGAGGCCGCACGCGGCCACCAGGTGATCCGGGTGTTTTCCGGCGAACGCTACGAGCGCGCCCGCTTCGAGGCGCGCAGTGAAGCGCTGCGCGGCTTTTCGCAACGCATGACGGTGGCCGCCGCCGCCACCGTGCCGGTGACCCAGATCGCCACGGCGGTGGCGGTGGCGGTGGTGATTGTGCTGGCGATGCGCCAGCACATGACGGCCGGCGAATTTACCGCCTTCATCACCAGCATGCTGATGCTGCTGGCGCCGCTAAAATCGCTCGTTGAAGTGAACGGGCCGCTGCAGCGCGGCATGGCGGCGGCCGAAACCGTGTTCGCGATGATGGACGCGCCGGTCGAGCACGACCCCGGTACCGAAGTGATCGCGCACGCGCGCGGCCATGTGGTGTTCGACAAGGTGTCGTTCGCCTACGGGGACGCCGGCACGCCGGCGCTGGCCGACATCACGCTGGACATACAACCGGGCGAGACGGTGGCGCTGGTAGGCATTTCCGGCGGCGGCAAGTCGACCATGGTCAATCTGGTGACGCGCTTTTTTGCGCCGACAGCCGGCCAGATCCTGCTCGACGGTGTGCCGTTCGAGCAGATCGCGCTGACCAGCCTGCGCGCCCAGATGGCGATGGTGAGCCAGAACGTGGTGCTGTTTGACGACACGCTGGGCGCCAACATCGCCTACGGGGTCGAGACGGTCGATCCGCAGCGCCTCGCGCAGGCGGTCAAAGCGGCGCACCTGGACAATGTCGTGGCCGAGCTGCCCGATGGTCTGAACACCCGCATCGGCGAGAATGGCATGCGCCTGTCGGGCGGGCAGCGCCAGCGCGTGGCGATCGCGCGCGCGATCTACAAGGACGCGCCGATCCTGATCCTCGACGAGGCGACATCGGCGCTGGACAACGAGTCCGAGCGCGCGGTGCAGGCGGCGCTGGACACGCTGATGGCGGGGCGCACCACGCTGGTCATCGCGCACCGCCTGTCGACCATCGAACGGGCCGACCGCATCGTCGTGCTCGATCGCGGGCGCATTATCGAAGCGGGGCGCCACCAGGATCTGCTGGCAAAAAACGGCATGTACGCGAACCTGTACCGGCTTCAGTTCAGCGAGCAAGCGGCATGAGCTTGGCGCGCATCCTGGTCATCTCGCCGAACTGGATCGGCGACGCCGTGATGGCCCAGCCGCTGTTGCAGCAATTGCGCCTGCAACATCCGCACAGCCCGATCGACGTGCTGGCGCCGCCGTCGGTGGCGCCCGTATGGCGCGCGATGGCCGAAGTGGCCGAGGTGCTCGAGACGCCGTTCCGGCACGGCGCGCTGCAGCTGCGCGAGCGCTGGCGCTACGCGCGCGTGCTGCGCGCACGCGGCTATGCATCGGCG
This sequence comes from Burkholderiales bacterium, assembly GCA_038207625.1. Lineage (GTDB taxonomy): Bacteria > Pseudomonadota > Gammaproteobacteria > Burkholderiales > Burkholderiaceae_D > JBBQZO01. The sequence continues at coordinate 4,732 of JBBQZO010000058.1, forward strand.
TATGTGCTGCCCAATACGCTCAAATATGCGCTGATCCCCTGGCTGGCCGGGATTGCGCGGCGGGTTGGCTACAAGGGCGAAATGCGACACGGCCTGATCAACGTGATGCACCACGACACTGTGCCGCCACGCGCGATGGTGGCGTTTTATGCGGCGCTGGCGCAGGCGCCGCAAGCGCCTTTGCATACGTCGTTGCCGCGCCCGCGCCTGGGCGCGAATGCCGCCCAGATCGCGCAAGTGTGCGCGCGCGTGGGCATCGACCAGGCGCGCGCGCTGGTGGTGTTTGCGCCGGGCGCCGAGTTCGGCCCGGCCAAGCGCTGGCCGCCTGAACATTTCGCCGCCCTGGCGCGTGCCATCCTGGCCGACAACCCGCAGGCCCAGATCGCCTTGCTCGGCTCGCCCAAAGACGGTGTCGTGTGCGGCGAGATTGCGGCGCAACTGGCGCATGCCGGCGTGTTCGAATTGGCCGGCAAAACCAGCCTGCAAGAAGCCATTGCGCTGATCGCCCAGGCGAGCGCCGTCGTCAGCAACGACTCCGGCCTGCTGCACATCGCATCAGGCCTGAACCGCCCCGTCGTCGCGCTGTACGGCCCGACCGATCCCGACCATGCACCGCCGTTTTCCGACCTGGCCCGCTCCATCTCGCTGCGCCTCGAATGCGCACCGTGCCGCCAGCGCGAGTGCCCGCTGGGGCACCAGAAGTGCATGCGCGATATGCCATCGGACATGGTCTGGCAGCAGCTTCAGCCGTTGTTGCGGAGCCACTAATTCCGGAAGTGAAACAATGCTGCCGTGATACTATTAATATATCGGCGATATCTTAAGGCCGTGCTCAGACGCATTGAATGTCCGATGTTATAATTTGCACACGCGGACAATCTTGCAAGCAAGACGTAGTGAATGGCGGAAACGTTGCTCGCTGCGTCTGCAACGCGACGCGGCCATGCCGGTCTGAGCACATGCGCACGATAGCGCCGCTGGCCCGCCTTGTTGCACGGGCGTCAAAGTGGTCCTGCCTCTGTTGCAGATAGTTGAAATCGCCCGTCGTTCGTTTCGCACATTCAATTGACTCATTACAGGAAAATACAGTGAACAACACCATCAAAATGACGCTTGCCACGCTCGCATTTGCGCTGGCCGGTGCCGCGCAAGCGAGCACCATTACCTTTGAAACGGGCTCCTCCATAGCGGGCCTGCAAGCCGATGCCGCCACGCTGCGCGACCTGATCGACGCGCCGGGCGTGCTGACCCACAGCGCCTCGGTCAGTCTGTACGATGCCGTCAGCAACAACAGCGTATTTGGCGCTGGCAATAGCAATATCGCCTATAAAGTGACCGTCAACTTCGACGCGGCCACGGCCGGCACCTGGCAATTTCGCGCCGGTGTCGACTTCGGTCACGGCGGCGCCATGTTCCTCGATGGTGTGGCGGTCGACTACAAGACGGGCGACATGTGGTGGAGCAACGACTGGAACAACACCAGCAGCGTGCTGCTGAGCGGTTCGCAGGCATTGAGCAGCGGCAGCCACACGATGACTTTGTACGGTCTGGAAGACTGCTGCGATGGCGGTCAAAAGGCGCAATTTAGCTCCGACGACGGCCAGAGTTTCACCACCTTCGGCACCAACGACGGCATCACCACCAGCGTTCCCGAGCCGGAATCGTACGCGATGATGCTCGCAGGCCTGGGCCTGCTGGGCTTCGCCGCACGCCGCAAATCGGCCTAAGCGCATCACGCCGGCGCACCGCGCCAACGCAAAAAAAGCCCGCAGCGATGCGGGCTTTTTTGCGTTTCACGGGCGCCATGCGTAGGCCCGCTGACCTCAATGCGCGTGGCGTTTTCGGACTTCATCGCGGAGCGCCACGCAGCGCAGCGCTGGGGCATCGACAGCTGGCCGGTGTGCGAGCGGGCCGTCGATTTCAGGCGCTGCGCCATGGCGGCGCGCGCAAAAAAGCCCGCGCGCGGCGGGCTTGAATGGATGCGGCTGCGGCTTAGGCGTTGCGACGACGACGCGCGATGGCGCCGACCACAGCCAGGCCGGCCAGCAGCATGGCGTAGGTTTCTGGTTCCGGCACGGCGGTTGTGACGGTGCTCATGATCGCGCCGCTGTTGTCGCCGTTGTTGATGTCGGCGTAGTGGAACACCAGTTCGCCGTCACCCCAGGCGGTGAAGCTTTGGGTGCCGGCGCCGATGATGCGATAGTCGCCATTGATGTCGGCCACCAGGGTGCCGACCTTGACTTGGCCGATTCCGGCCAGCGACGGTGCATACGCGTATCCGGCGGCGCCGTCGGCGTTGCTGGTGAAGTAGTCGTAGTTTGGATCGCCCATGGTGGCGCCATGCCAGATTTGAGCGGCATCGGTGTTGACGGTGAACGCCTCGCCCGACGTCAGCGCCAATGCGCCTTCGACAGCGTGGCTGCCGACGCCGTCGGTGGTCGAATTGTTCATCGCATCGGTGGTGAACGTGTAGGTGTCGGCGTAGCTCGATGCGGCCAGGCCAAGGCTCAGTACAGCTGCTGCGATCAATTTCAAAGTCATGATGATGTCCGTTTTCTGGTTGGGAGGTCACGCGCAACCGAGAACTGCGCGCAGCAAAGACTGTAAATTAACAAGCGGACTCAAGGCCTTGATCGCAAGCGACGTCAGTGCGTTATGGTCACCGTTGAATCCAATAGCAAATTATACATAAAAATGTACGACTGAACAATAATCGCAGTTGCCGAAATTTTGTCCGTCCATGCCCGGTTGGGCGCTTGGCCCGAGCAGCAGCGCAGGCGGGAACGAGGCCTGCTTTTTTGCGCACATCGACGCATGGGCGGGGGCGCTGTCGGGCGGCGCTGCGGGCGCCGCACGCGCCAGTGCTACATCAAAATCACGTCGTACTGTTCCTGGTGGTAGCTCGTTTCCACCTGCAGCGAAATCTGCTTGCCGATGAAGTCGCCCAGCATGGCCAGATGTTGCGACTCTTCTTCGAGGAACAGGTCGACCACTTCCTGCGAGGCGAGGATGCGGAATTCACGCGGGTTGAATTGCTTCGCTTCGCGCAGCAGCTCGCGCAGGATCTCGTAGCAGATCGTGCGGCTGGTCTTGACCTGGCCCTTGCCGGCGCAGGCGGGGCAGGGCTCGCACAGAATGTGGGCCAGCGATTCGCGCGTGCGTTTCCGAGTCATTTCGACCAGGCCCAGTGCGGAAAAATTCGACACCGACACCTTGGTGCGGTCGCGTGACAGGGTCTTTTTCAGTTCGGCCAACACCGCGTTGCGATGCTCGGCATTGTCCATGTCGATGAAGTCGAGCACGATGATGCCGCCCAGATTGCGCAGGCGCAGCTGGCGCGCGATCGCGTGGGCAGCTTCCAGATTGGTCTTGAAAATCGTGTCGGCGAAATTGCGCCCGCCCACGAAGCCGCCCGTGTTGACGTCGATCGTCGTCATCGCTTCGGTCTGGTCGACGATCAGGTAGCCGCCCGACTTGAGGTCGACGCGCCGGCCCAGCGCGCGCAGGATTTCCTCCTCCACGCCATACAGGTCAAACAGCGGGCGCTCGCCCGTGTAGTGCTGCAGGCGCGGCAGTTCGGACGGCGTGTAGGCCTGTGCAAACTCGACCAGCTTCAGGTAGTTTTCGCGCGAGTCAACCTGGATGCTGGCCGTCTCGTCGTGCACGAAATCGCGCAGCACGCGCTGGGCCAGATTCAGATCCTGATACAGCAAGCTGGTGGCCGGGCGGGTGCGCGCGCCCACGCAGATCGCGCCCCAGGTCTTGCGCAGATAGTCGACGTCGGCGCCCAGATCCACGTCCGACGCATCCTCGGCCATCGTGCGCACGATGTAGCCGCCCTTTTCTTCGGCCGGCAGCAGTTGCTGCACGCGCGCGCGCAGCAGCTCGCGGTCGGCTTCCTTTTCGATCTTTTGCGAGATGCCGATATGGTTATCCTGCGGCAGATACACCAGCATCCGCCCGGCGATCGAAATTTGGGTCGACAGGCGCGCGCCCTTGGTGCCGATCGGATCCTTGATCACCTGCACCGTCAGCACCTGGCCGTCGAACATGATCTTTTCGATCGGGGTCGGGGCCACGTTCTGACCTTCGTGGTTGCGCGCTTCCCAGATGTCGGCCACGTGCAAAAACGCGGCGCGCTCAAGGCCGATGTCGATGAAGGCCGACTGCATCCCCGGCAGCACCCGCACCACCTTGCCCAGGTAGACATTGCCGGCCAGGCCGCGCGTCAGAGTGCGTTCGATGTGCAGTTCCTGCACCGCGCCTTGCACGATCAGTGCGACCCGGGTTTCCTGCGGGGTGATGTTGATCAGGATGTCTTCGTTCATGAGTGCAGGTAGCCAGCTGTGAGTTTGTGCGAACGCTGATGATACACGGGCGGCGGGCATCAAGGCGGTCGAATTGACGCACGCTTGGTGGCATGGCGCGGGCTCGGCGCGCTGCCGATGTGAGATCGGGTTAGCAGGTCGCCGACCCGCGCCCCGGCCATGGCGCGCGAGCGTGTGCATCGCTCCGCAAGGTCGACGTCGCGATGAACTTGCAGGCAAGGCGCCGACCCGGTGCAAAGGCCGGTGCCGCGCGTCCGACATCGATCAATTTGCTTTAATGAGTAACGCGTATCGTTTGTGATTACCTGTAAACACTTTAAACAATAGTGCGAGTACAATGAGAAGCATGTAGCCTGAGTCAAGCAAGCTACGCCCCATGCGCGTCTTGCTCCCATCCTAATCAGAGGAAATCATGTCCAAGTCAGCGTTCAGTGCCAAGGTCTTTGCGATGTATTTGTTCGTCGTTGGTGTCGTGCTGGTCGTCGCGCCAAACTTCTTGCTGACGATTTTTTGGATGGCGCCAAGCTCCGAGGTCTGGATACGCGTCGTGGGCGTGGCCGTATTCAATTTTGGCATCTATGCATGGGTCGCCGCCAAAGACGACAATGCGTCGTTTCTGGCAGCGTCGGTGTACACGCGCGTGCTCGTCTTCGTGGCCTTCACGTGCTTCGCAGTCACTGGCCTGGCCAGTCCGATGATCGTTGTGTTTGGCGTGGCCGATCTGTTTGGCGGCATATGGACCTATTTCGCACTGAAGGCCGATGCCCGTGCACGCGGGCCTGTTCTGGCGGGCCAGCGCTAAAGCGCGATAGCGACATCGCGTTTCATCGACGCTCATTGAACGACAGCTTACTTACATCGAAGGATGCCTCATGAAGGTTTCAAAAGCCCAGCAAGAACAGACGCGCCAGCACGTGATCCGCACCGCCGTCGAGCTGATCGGCCAACACGGTTACGAGGCGACGACGATGAAGCAGATCGCGCGCGCGGCCGGCATCGGTGACGCCACCATCTACAAGTACTTTCCCAGCAAGGAAAAACTGCTGCTCGGGTATTTTGAACTGAACGTCGCGCTGGCCTTGGCCGATACGCTGGCCACGCCCGAGTTCGAACAGTTTTCGCTGCACGAAAAACTGCAAAGACTGGTCGACAGCGTGCTTGAATTGCTGCTGGCCGACCGCGAGTTTGTCGAGATTGCGCGCAGCATCGTGGCCGATGCGCCGCTGCTGCTGATGCGCGATAAATTGCCGGGACAGCAGGCGCTCAAGCAGCAGGTGGTGGCCTTTCTGGCCAGCGCCGAGGACAGCGGCGAGATTGCGCCCTGCGAATTCAAGAGCCTGATCGGCGGCCTGTTCTGCGACTATCTGTTCGCGCTGGTGGTGTACTGGCTCAAGGACGACAGCGAGGAGTTTTCTGACACCACCCAGCTGGTCGACCTGACGCTGGGCGTGCTGGTGGTGGCCTTGAAAAGCGGCCTGGTCAATAAATTGTCGGACCTGGGCAGCTTCCTGCTGCGCAGCCAGATGGCGCGCTTCATGCAGCACGGTTCGGGCATGCTTGACTTGCTCGGCATGGCGCGGCGCGGGCGGTCGAAATGAGTCGCGCGCCGGCCGGCGGAAAACTCAAACGCGGTGCGATCGGCGGGCTGGCGCTGGCGCGCGTCGGCATGGCCCATCTGGGACACGAGGCGCGCCAGCTGGTGCGCGAACAGGCCGACCAGCCGGCGGCGCAACAACGCCACGAAGTCGAGCTGGGGCGCATCCTGTTTCGCGCGCTGAACCAGCTCAAGGGCACGGCCTTGAAGCTATCGCAATTGCTCAGCATGGAAGGGGACCTGCTGCCGGCCGGCGTGCGCGCGGAACTGGCCAAAGGCTGCCATCAGGTCACGCCGCTCAATCGCGCGCTGGTGCATAAGGTATTTCGCAACGAGTTCGGGCAAGCGCCCGAGCAGCTGTTCGCCCGCTTCGACAGCCACGCGTTTGCGGCCGCCAGTCTGGGGCAGGTGCACGCGGCCGAGCTGGCCGATGGGCGCACGGTGGCCGTCAAAGTTCAGTATCCGGGCATCGCCGCCTCGGTCGGCAGCGACCTGGAGATGCTGGGCACGGTGCTGCACGCGCTGAGCGCGCGTTCCCAGCTGTTGCCGCGCAAGGAGATCATCGACCGGGTGATGGGGCAGATCGCCCGCACGCTGCACGAGGAACTCGACTACGAGCACGAGGCGGCTCAGATGGACTGGTTTCGCGCGCATGTCACACTGGAAGGGGTGGTGATTGCGGGTGTGCTGCCCGAGCAATCGAGCCAGCGCGTGCTGACCATGGAAAAACTGGACGGCCTGCATATTGACGCCTGGCTGGCGCGCGAACCCGACCAGGCCGAGCGCAACCGCTATGGTCAGCTGCTGTTCGACTGGTTCCTGCACAGCGTGTTTGAACTGGGGCGTATCCATGCCGACCCGCACCCGGGCAATTTCCTGTTCATGGATGACGGCCGGCTTGGCCTGCTCGACTTCGGCTGCACCAAGACGCTGTCGGCCCCGTTCAGTGCGGCGATCGGCCAGGCCTGGCATAACCTGCTGCATCCGGACCAACCCGGTGCGCTCGACGGCGTGCGGCGCGCCTGGCTGGCGCTGGGCTTGATCTCGCCCGCGTTGAGCAAGGCCGACTTCGACGCTCGCTTGATGCCGGCGCTGGCCAGTCTGCAAAGCTGGCAGCTTGAGGCGTTTCGCGCCGACAGTTTCGATTTCACGCACAAGTCGCCCTATCCGCTGGTCGGCTTCGACGATGGCAACATGGCGCTGCAGCTGATGGCCGATCTGGGCGACGATCTGCTGTACTTCGACCGCGCCTATCTGGGTCTGATGCACCTGCTCAAACGGCTGGGCGCCACCGTCGTGACGGCCAATCCATGGATCTACTAAACCTTCCGGAGCATGCGATGACACACACACACGGGCGCGCCTGGATAGGCGCATGGCTGATCGGCGTGGCACTGTTGCATACGGCGGCCGCCGCGCTGTTGTTTGGCGACGTGCTGCTGGACTTGCTCAGGCGCGGCTTGTTCAACACGGTTGGACACGCGCCATTGCCAAATGCCGCCGTCTGGTTTCTGTTGTTCGGGCCGGGCATCGGCTTGTTCGGCATGGCGATCCGCGCGCTCGAGCGCGCCGGGCAGTTGGCGGAGGCGCCCGCGCTGGGCATCGGTTTGCTGTTGCTCACGCTGCTGGGCGTGCTGCTGATGCCTGCCTCGGGCTTCTGGCTGGCGTTTCCGCCCGCGTTGGCTTTGCTGCGCACGCGCGCCGCGCCAGACCGGCACGGCACCACCAGCGGCGCGGCCTGATACGCTACGGTGCCACGGGTGCCACTGCCGGCGCCACTGCCGGCAACAGCGCCGGCGTGGCCGGGTCGGCCGCGCGCAGATAGGCGATGCGCTCGGCGTCGCTTGGGTGCGAACTGAAATATGCCTGGGCCGCGCTGCGCTTGCCCTTGCGCTGTGCCGGCGCCGCTGCGCCCGCCTCGCGGGCCGGCGCTGCGGCGCCGTCGTGCTGGGCCTGCATGGTCGCAAACAGCTGCGCCAACGGCGTCAGCGGCAATGCGCTGGCGTGCATCATGTCGATCGCATAGCGGTCGGCCGCGCGTTCGAAGTCACGCGAATATTTTTGATCGAGGAAGAACGTCGGCACTGCCGCCAACGCGCTCGACACGTCGCCTATCCACAGATTGAGCACCACGTTCAGGCCCAGTGCCTGCATCAGATGACGCAGCGCATGGTGGCCTTGCACATGTCCCAGTTCATGCGCCAGTACGCCCATCACGGCCTGGTCGTCGCCGGCCAGTTGCACCAGCTGGTCGGTCAGCACGATGACCCCGTTGGGCAGCGCGAACGCGTTCGGCCCCACCTGGCTGTGGCGAAATGCCAGCCGGTATGCGGTGCGCTCGCCGCGCGGCTGCTTGAGCCGGGCGAACATCTCTTTCAGGCGCAGTTGTTCTTCTGGCGCCAGCTGCGACGGCCTTAACGCGCGCACGTCGAGCATGGCCAGTTCCTGCGCGCCGATTTTCGTTTCGATCGCCAGCGGCAGATGCTCGCCGAGCCGATCGAACGCCCACGGCATGCCCCACTGATAGGCCGAGGCGGCCAGCGCCAGACAGACGATCAAGGCCGTGAGCGCCAGCCACCAGTTCTGCTGCCAGCGCACGACTCGGGAATCGTAGAAACGGTTCGACCGGAGCAGCTTGGTCAGCCGGGGATCGCTCACTTCGAGCAGGGCGCCGTCGGGAAAACGCAGCAGGCGCGGCGCGTGTTGCAGGCGTTCGGACAGCGCCAGTTTGGAGACGCGGATATTGCGCCGCAGGCCCTCGCCGCGCAGCACCAGCACGCGCTGATGGATGATCACGGTGACGGGGTGGCGCCGCGAGCTGCGTCCGTCGAAGTAGATCGCATCTATCATAGGGAAATGTCGATATTGAAAAAGTCGCCCGCTTCCTGGCCGAGCGCGCCGGTTCGATCATCCTGTGGCGCGCTGTGAAAGTCCTCCAGCGCACCGTTGGGCACCAGGCTCAGGCTCTCGATGCGGTACTTGAGGACGCGCACAACGGCAAACGGCTTGTACAGGCCCGCGCTCAACACAATCAGCACCAGGTTGGCAGCGTGCAGCAGGGCCAGCTTGTGCGCCTTGGCCTCGCTGGTGAACTGGTGTTCGCCCAGGTCGGTCTGATTCCACACCAGATTTTGCAGCCGGCTGTCGAAAAACGGCTGCACCAGCAAAAACAGTGCGTAGGCGCTCAGCATGCCCACGCCGATCCCCAGCAGGCTGCCCAGCGGGCCCGAGGTGTCGATCGGCAAGGCGCTCTTGCACAGAAACGTGAACACGCCCACCAGCACGGCGCTGAGTACAAACAAACCGATGGTTTTCAGGTACAGGTGGAAGAAACTGCGCGCGTGCGCGTGGAAATAAAACCGGGTCTGGCCCAGTTGCGCGTGTTGGTGCTGGTAGCGCTTGATCCAGAAATGGGTCAGCACGGCGCTGCCGAAGACGGCCAGCGCGCACAGCATTCCGGTGATCAGCACCAGGGCGGGCTGGCCGCTAAATGAGGTGGCCACACTCCACGTCAGCAAGATCGCCACGCCCAGCGCGAGCGGAAACACGGCCAGCGTGCGATACGCCTGCGCGCTCGTGCCGTCAAATCGAAAACGCACGCCGCAATAGCTCGAATTGGCCAGCTTGAAGCGCAGCGAGCGCGCCAGCAACCACGGCATGACAGCCACCAGCAGCAGGCCGAGCACCAGTGCGGCGATGCCCGACACGTGCAGCGCCAGTTGGTAGGCGCCTGCCAGCGCCAGTGCCAGCACGCGCCCCTTGAGGATCGCGGTCGGCGCGCCGTGATAGTCGAAGCGCGCGCCCGCCATGCTGGTATTGCGATAGAAGTAGCGCAGACGGCGCACCTTGGCCCAGGCCGAATACACGCCCAGCGTGAGCACCGTCAGCATCAGGTTCACGATCCAGATGCGGAAATACTCGGAACCGGTGCCGCTAAAGGCAAACCGCTGGGGCGCAGTGACAGGCTCGCCGTGCGCCAGCGGCGGCGCGCTGGCGATGTAGGGGGCGCTGCTGCCCAGGTCCATCTGTGCGGCACTGCTCATTGCAGATCTTTCGGTGTCGGTGTGGGGGCGCAATGCGCATGCCGCGGCTACGGTGCGACATGATGCTAGAGGCGCACGATGGGCGTCAACAGAATCTTATTTGCTGTTTGAAAACGTTGTGGTTTTGCGCAGACGGATGTCGCGCCGACAGCGCGCCTTACAGCAGGACGATGCCGGCGCGCCGCAATAGCGTGGCCGTCTCGAATATCGGCAAGCCCATGATGCCCGAATGGCTGCCCGCGATATGCTCGACGAACAGCGCCGCCAGGCCCTGGATGCCGTAGCCGCCGGCCTTGTCGTACGGTTCGGCGGTGGCGCAGTAGGCGGCGATGGTGGCCGCCGACAAGGCGCCGAAGCGCACCTCGGAGACCTGGGTAATCTGTTCGGCCATGTGGGTGTAATGCACGGCGATCGAGGTCAGCACCTGGTGGGTGCGCCCGGACAGGCGCTCGAGCATGGCGACCGCCTCGGCCGGATTGGCCGGCTTGCCCAGGATGGTGCCGTCGATGGTGACGGTGGTGTCGGCCGCCAGCACCGGACGGGGACGTTGCTGGCGCTGCTGCACGACGCTCCAGGCGAAGGCCGCCTTTTCGTTGGCCACGCGCGCCACATAGTCCAGCGGCGCCTCGCCCGGCAGCACCAACTCGCTGACGTCGGCGCCGCGCGGACCGTCGCTGCGCAACATCAGCAACTCGAACTCGACGCCGACCTGGCGCAGCAGCTCACGCCGGCGCGGGCTTTTCGAGGCGAGGTAGATCTTGTTGTCGTGTTGTTTCATCGGTGCTTCGAACGCTTAAACGCGGTGGTAGGGGTGGTTCTGGGTGATCGACCAGGCGCGGTACAGCTGCTCGGCCAGCATCACGCGCACCATCCCGTGCGGCAGCGTCATGCTGGAAATACGGATCAAGCCTTCGGCGCGCGCCTTCAACTGCGGGTCCAGGCCGTCGGCGCCACCGATCAGAAACACGGTGTCGCGTCCGTCCTGCTGCCAGTTCATCAGTTGCTGCGACAGGCCCACGCTGGTCAAATCCTTGCCATGCTCGTCGAGCGCGATCAGGCGTGCGCTCTTGGGCAGAGCCAGTTCGATGCGCTCGCGTTCGAGCGCCATCGCGGTGGCCGCCGTCTTGCTGCCGGAACGCTCGACCGGCTTGATTTCCTTGAGCACGATGCGCAGCTCGGGCGGCATGCGCTTCGCGTATTCGGCGAAGCCCGTCTCTATCCAGGCCGGCATCTTGTGACCGACCGCAGCGATGATCAGCTGCATCGACGCTTACTCGGCGCTCGGCTTGGCGATGCGCTTGATGACTTTTTTCACCGGAGCGGCGTCGGCGGCGGCAGCCGGCTTGGCCACTTTGCGTTTCGGCGGCAGCGCTTTCAAGGCCTTGACGGCGGCCGTCGAGGTCTTGCTCGGCGCGATCTTGACGGTCTTGCCAACTGGCGCGGCTTCCTTCTTCGCTTTCGGCGCTTTCTTGGCGGCGGCCGCTTCGACGGCTTTCTTGGTCGGCGCTTTCTTCTCTTTCTTCTCGATCACCGGCTTGACGACGACCGCTTCCTTGGTCGAGGTCAGGTGGCGCGACTGCTTCGGCGCCGCTTCGGCAGCCTGGGCCGCTTCCGGCGAGCTCTTACGCTTGACCGCGCCCAGCTTCATCGGCTTGTCGCCCCAGATTTCTTCCAGGCGGTAGTAGGCGCGGATGGCCGGTTGCATGATGTGGACGATGATGTCACCCAAGTCGACCAGTACCCATTCGCCGGTGTCCTCGCCTTCCATGCCGACGATGTCGCCGCCGTTGTCCTTGATCTTGTCGCGCACCGAGGCGGCCAGCGCCTTGGTCTGGCGGTTCGAGGTACCCGAGGCGACGACGATGCGGTCGAACAGGCTGGTCAGGTGGACGGTGTCAAACATGACGATGTCCTGTGCCTTGACGTCTTCGAGTGCGTCAATGACGAGGGTTTGCAGTTTTTTGATATCCATTAGATTTTGTATAAATTATGTTGTTGAATGTAGTCTAGCACTACCGGGGAGATCAGCGAGTTTGCCTGTTCTCCGCGTTGTAGCGCAGCACGAATCTGGGTGGCTGAAATGTCCACGGCCAGCGCCTCGGCCAGGAAAACCCTGCCGGACGGTGTAGTACGAAGCTCATCCAGGCTCCCCTGGCGTGTTTCAATTTCTTGTGCGACGGCGCGCGGCAATGCCGCCTGCGCCAGCGCGAATCCGGGCCGCGCGGCCACGCCGATGTGGGCGTAGTCGAACAGCGTGCGCCATTCGCGCCAGGTGTCGAGCTGCTGCAGCTGGTCGGCGCCGATCAGGAACACGATCGACGCCTGCGGCCCCAGTTCGGCGCGCACCTGGCGCAGCGTGTCGATGGTGTAGGTCGGCGTGCCGCGCTCACTGCGTTCGATCTCCTGGCGGTCGATGACGACGTCGAGCGCCGCTTCGCGAAACGCCAGTTCGATCATCGCGATGCGGTCCTCGGCGCCGGCCTTCAGGCCGTTCTTCTGCCACGGGTTACCGGCCGGGATGACGCGCAGCTGGTCCGGCTTGAGCAGCGCGGCAAACAGTGCGGCAAGCGCCACGTGGCCATGGTGGACCGGGTCGAAACTGCCTCCCAGCAGTGCGACGCATGCGGTCACGTCGCCAGCCAGTCTTTATGCACCAGGAAGTCCGAGTACAGCGCCGCTTCCGCGCTGCCAGCTTCGGGATGCCAGTCGTAGCGCCACTTGACGATCGGCGGCATCGACATCAGGATCGCCTCGGTGCGGCCGCCCGACTGCAGGCCGAACAGCGTGCCGCGGTCCCACACCAGGTTGAACTCGACGTAGCGGCCGCGCCGGTAGGCCTGGAAATCGCGTTCGTGTTCGCCGTACGGGGTGTCCTTGCGGCGCTCCAGGATCGGCAGGTAGGCGGCCAGGAAGCTGTCGCCGACGCTTTGGGTCATCGCGTAGCTCTGGTCGAAGCCGGCTTCGTTGAAGTCGTCGAAGAACACGCCGCCGACGCCGCGCGGCTCCTTGCGGTGCTTGATGTAGAAGTACTGGTCGCACCAGGTTTTGAAGCGTGCGTGCAGGCCGTCGGCGAACGGCGCCAGCGCGTCGTGGCAGACCTGGTGGAAGTGGCGCGCGTCCTCGTCGAACCCGTAGTAGGGCGTCAGGTCCATGCCGCCGCCGAACCACCAGACCGGCTCCTTGCCTTCGGCGGTCGCTTCGAAAAAGCGCACGTTCATATGCACCGTCGGCGCGTAGGGGTTGCGCGGATGGAGCACCAGCGACACGCCCATCGCTTCCCACGCGCGGCCGGCCAGTTCGGGGCGCGCGTGCGCGGCCGACGGCGGCAGGCTGGCGCCGGTGACGTGCGAGAAGTTCACGCCGCCGCGCTCGAACACGTTGCCTTCCTCGACCAGGCGCGAGATGCCGCCGCCGCCTTCGGGGCGCTGCCACTCGTCGCGCGCGAACGGCTTGCCGTCGACGCTTTCGAGCGCTTGCACGATGCGCGATTGCAGGTCGAGCAGCCAGGCCTTGACGGCGTGAGGGGAGGGGGAGGACATCGCGGGAGGGGTCGGGGAATAAAAAGTGAGGACGAATTGTACACTGGCCGCGGGTTTTATGATATAGGCAGCTTTTTGGGTCGCCGCTGACCTGGCCGAAGGGGTCTGACCCCGGTGGTTCCGTTGGGGGGCAGACCCCGGAGTTGCGGGCGCCAACTCCACCGGGGTCAGACCCTTAAAAGAAGAACCGGGTCTGACCCCTG
>JBBQZO010000059.1:0-17155 GCA_038207625.1 Burkholderiales bacterium
CCGGCTCGGCCTCGGCATGGGTGTTGCGCGGTGAGGAAAACCTGTCCGGCCTCAAGCACCTCGATTACGCCAGCCTGATGTCCTACGACCTGCATGGCGCATGGAACCAGTATGTGGGTCCGAACGCGCCCCTGTTTGACGACGGCAACGACGGCGAACTGCGCGCCGGCAGCGCCTACCAGTACGCCAACATCGGTTACCTGAACGTCGATTGGGCCTATCACTACTACCGCGGCGCGCTGCAGGCCGGTCGCATCAACCTGGGCGTGCCGTTCTACACGCGCGGTTGGCGCGATGTCAGCGGGGGCAGCAACGGTCTGTGGGGAACGTCGCCGTTGAACACGTCGACGGTCACCTGCGCCGGCGTGAAAAGCTGCGGCAGCGGCGCCGTCGGCATCGACAATTTGTGGTACGACGTGGGCTCGGATGGCAAGCCGGTGCCGGGCGGCGGCAACCCGCTGTGGCACGCGCTGAACCTGCAACTGGCGATCGTGCCGGACTACCTTGATGCTTACAAGGTCAGCGACAAGGCGATGGTGGGCAGCTACTTGCCGTTCTACAGCGCGACGATGGCCGCGCCGTGGTTGTGGAACGCGAGCAAGAAGGTGTTCCTCTCGACGGAGACGCAGCAGTCGATCGACGCCAAGGCGCGCTACATCGTCAACAACCACATCGGCGGCATCATGATCTGGGAGTTGGCCGGCGACTATGGCTGGGATGCGAGCAAGAATGCCGGCAAGGGCGAATATGTGATGGGTAGCACCCTGACCACCAGCATCTACAACAGCTTCGCGGCGGCCGATACGTATGACAACCGGCGCAGCGCCGCCGCGCTGCCAGCCAGCAGCGCCAACATCAGCATCGCGCTGGGCGGCTGGAAGCTGGGCGACGCCAACTATCCGATCAACCCGGTGATGACGCTGACCAATAACAGCGCCACGACGATACCGGGCGGCTCGCTGGTGGAGTTCGACTATCCGGTGGCGGCCCCGGCCGACATGAGCGACCAGTCCGGCTTCGGTCTGACGGTGACGCGCGCGGGGTACAGCGGTCCGAACAATGTCGGCGGCTTCAAGGCAGACTTTAACCATGCACAGTTTGCCATTCCGTCCTGGCAAAGCGTCGCGCCAGGCGGTTCGGTGTCGCTGACGCTGAACTACCGCCTGCCGATCAGCGGGCCGTCCGCCTACGCGATCACGATCGGCAAGGTGCGCTACGCCCTGACCGACGATTACCCTGAGCTGCCCGTCGGGCTCAAGTAAGCACGCCGCGCGACGCGCCGGGATTGGTACGTCGCGCGCTGTTTTCACTTTGCAAAGCCGGCCTGGACCGGCTCATCCTTCTCTGGAGAGCGCAATGAAACCATACGATTTTTCGATGATGCTTGCGGCGCTGTGCGCCAGCGTGTTGTGCGCGTGCGGCGGCGCCGGTGACGGGCGCGACGCGACTGGCACGACGCGCGGGGCGCAGGTCCGCCAAGGCGCCACACCGGCGATCGCGGCCAGTGCCGCCGTGGCGTGCCCGGCATGGAGCACGGCCAAGATCTTCAACGGCGGCGAGTGCGCAATTTACCTGAATTTTCAATACACGGCCAAGTGGTGGACCCAGGGCAATGCCCCCAGTGCGACCGACCAGTACGGTCCCTGGTTGCTGGTCGGGCCGGCCGACACGCCGCCGCCCGTGCCCGGCCCCGTGCCGGGCGGCGTGCCGACCAAAGCCCAGGCCGAGGCGCGCGAAGCGCAACTGACGGACAATGATTTTTTCCGCACCATCAAGGCCTCAATCCGCACGCTCGACAATGCCGGTGTTGAACAGGTAACGCCGGGACGCGCCGCCAACCCGCCCAACGTGCGCCGGGTCGAACGCCTGCTGCCGGCGTCCAAGTGGGAGTTTTACTTCGGTGTGCGCGAACCCAGTTACACCTATCAACGCTTCTTGCAGGCGGTGGCGAAGTTTCCTGCCGTGTGCGACAACTACAGCGACGGGCGCGACGCCGACGCCATCTGCCGCCATGCGTTGGCGACGATGTTCGCCCACTTTGCCCAGGAGACGGGCGAGCACAACGCCAGCCTGCCCATGCCACAGTGGCGCCAGGGTCTGAAGTATCTGCGCGAAATGGGCTGCGACGAGAGCGGCGCCAACTGCGGCTACAACACCGAATGCGCGGACCCGGTCTTTAATGCCGTGTGGACTTGCGGCAAAAACGCCGACGGCAGCTTCAAGAAATACTATGGGCGCGGCGCCAAGCAGCTGTCCTACAACTACAATTACGGGCCGTTTTCGCAGGCCATGTACGGGGGCGATCAGTCGGTGCTGCTGAAGGCGCCCGACCTGGTCGCATCGACGTGGTTGAACCTGGCGTCGGCGACGTTTTTCTTCGTCTATCCGCAACCGCCCAAGCCGTCGATGCTGCATGTGATCGATGGCACCTGGGTGCCCAACCAGGCTGACCGCAGCGCCGGCGCCGGCAACAACTTCGCCACCACGATCATGATCATCAATGCCGAATGCGGGCAGGGCACGGAGAAAGCGGCGGCGCAAAACCGCATCGACTACTACAAGCAGTTCAGCACCGACCTGGGCTGGGATTTCCGCGCCGAGCAACTGTCCTGCGCGACCATGGCCCGCTTCGGTCCGAGCAGTTCGGCGGCCTACAACATCTACTGGGAAAAGAACTGGAGCAACGGCGGCGAGAACCAGTGCCAGTTGGTGGGCTACCAGACGCCATATAGTGCGCTCATGCCAGGCAACTACGTCGCCTGCGTGCAGGCCAATTGGGGCATCGTGCTGAAGTAGCGCTAGCGGCCAGCTGTGCGGCGCGCCACTGCGGCCGAATCGCCCAGCCCAGCGGGCCGGGCGGGGCGTCTGAGCGCGCCGTCGGTCGGGATGCGCAGCGCGCGCTGCGATCTGCTGATTGGCCGGCGCAGCGACGATAGATGGTCGGGCTTGTGGCCAACGGCTGCGCGCATCAAGGCTAGGTCAGCGGCGCGCGCGCAGATTGTCCACCGCGCCTTGTATCCACTTCTTGGCGTTGCCCAGCGTCTGGTTTTGTTCCAGCAGGGCGTGCAGGGCGCTCAGCTGGCGCTCGAACAGGCCCGGTTCACGCAGATCGGCCGGTGTCTCATCGGCGCCAAGGGGAAGGATGTTTTCGAGATAGGTTCCGCCCAGCAGACGTCGCAGGATGCCTTCGCCAATAAACGCCTCGTCATTGTTCAGCGTGCGCGTTGCCCGCAGCAGGCGGCGAATATCGTACTGGCCCGGGTAAATGTCGGGCACCTGCTTCTTGATGCCCAGCAGGCTGTAGACGCCGATGCGGGCCGTGCGGACCGAGCTTTCCAGCGTGAAGACGACGTCGTTATGGGTTTCCACAAACTGGCCGAGGCAGGCCAGATTGGTGCAACCGTGTGGCACCACCCAGGGACGGTCGCCCTTGGCGCGCGGCATGAATTGCGCGGTGATATACGGCATCAGCGCGGTGCGCACGATGGTGTTGGCGATCACCGCGTCGACCTGGTCGATCAGGCCAAGGTGATAGCACATCTCGGTGAGAATTTCATTGCCGGTGCATTCCTGCATCGGCTTTTTGACGTAGTCGCCGGGCTTGTCCATCAACAGGCCAAATACCCACGGCACCAGCACATCGGCCGGTTGGTCCGGGAAATGTGGCTGGCGGTTCAGCGTAAAGCTCATCAACCAGGCCGAGTCGGTGAAGGTGACGATGCCGCCGGTGGCGGTCATGCCGGAATAGGGATCGTTGACCGACAGGGCGACAAGCTTTTCCGTCAGCGGTGACGGTTTGCACGTCAGCGTTGCCGACTCCCATGTCGCGGCGGGCACGTTGGCGCAGAATTTCTCGGGGCGTCCGAAGGCCGGCGACTTTTCAGCGAGGTTCTTCCACAACTGCCAGCTTGAGCCCACCTGGGGCAAGGCTTCGTTGACGCGCAATTGGGGCACCGTGTGGTTGTCGCCGTAGGCAGTGTCCTCGACGATCGAGCCGATGGTGACGAACACCAGATCGCGCGCCTGGATGGCAATGCGCGTGTCGCCATTGCTGGTGTGGCACTGGATGGCCGTGGTGGTCTTGGTTTCGCCACCGATGTCGATCTCCAGACTGGAGACGATGGTGTCGTACTGGATATCGACACCCTGGTCCTTCAGCCAGGTCATCAACGGCAGAACGAAACTGTCGTACTGGTTGTACTTGGGGAAGACCAGTGCCGTCATGTCGTTCAGCCCGTCCATCAGGTGCAGAAACCGGTGCATATACAGCTTCATTTCCAGCACGGAGTGCCAGTTCTGGAAGGCAAACATGGTGCGCCAGAACGTGTAGAAATTGCTCTTCAAAAAGCCTTCGCTGAACCACTGTTCGACCGTCACGTCATCCAGATCCTCCTTGCGCGCCAGAAACAGTCGCATCAGCTCCACTTGCTGCGGCTTGCTCAGCCCCATGGTCGAGGAATCCTTGATCTGGCCCTGTTTTTCGAGCAGGCGCGCTTTTGACCAGTTCTTGTCCGCGTCGTTGACGATGCGAAACTCATCGAGCACGGTGAACGGCGCGGGCAGTTCCAGCGCAGGGATTTCCGAGAACACATCCCAGAAGTTTTGATACGTCATTTCCATCTCGCGGCCACCGCGTACCAGATAGCCTTGCTCGGCATCGCCGGCCCCGTCGAGCGCGCCGCCCTCGATCTTCTGGGATTCCAGTATCGTGATGTTGGCGGGCGGCATATGCGCGTCGCGGATCAGAAAGAAGGCCGCGCACAGGCCGCCGATGCCGCTGCCGACGATATACGCATGGCGTTCGGCGATGCCGTCGGTGGGCAGTGGACGGTGATTGGTATAGCTGCCGTGCAGGTCGGCGGGCGGCAGTGTCGTGTCGCGGCCATTGTGCAAATGGCGGCTTGACGCGTCAGGGCTGACATCGACTGTTTGTTCTGTCATGGCGTCGATGTGGGTTTTCAGTCGCGAGCTGTCTTTGCTGGGGGGAGTGCGGTTGATCATGGTGGCGTCTTTCGTGGGCGTGCGTTGTGAGGCCAAAGCCTGGAATGGGAAATCTGTGTAGGGGGAAGCGGACTGATCGGAAGTGCAACTGGCCACAATGAAGACCTGAGGGGCGTCAATGACGCACTCGCACCTGTCGTGATGCCAGGCAATCGCATTGCTCGATGCAGACGTCCCGATCGACGTGCTCCTATTCCAAGTTTACCAAACGGAAACAATGGGTCTGTTCGTTGACGCGCATAGAGCACATTGTTGACGTTGCTGCGGCGTTGCCGATGCCAGGTCAATTGCGCAAACCGTATCTCCCGAATCGGGCCGGCGCACGGCGTACGTGCTGGCTACGCCCGGGTGGCGGCGCTGCGCGCAATGCGCCGCTGCTGGGATTCTATCGTCTGCCGGGTGCGCCCGCTGGGTCGGCCGAGGGGAGGCATGGCGTGCTGTGATATGTAAAACCACTCACAGCGACCGGAATGATATATTTGACAGCCGCTGATGGACAAGGCACTCTGACGTTATCCCTCGTCTTCAATTTGAAAGCACGCTATGCCAGAATATCGCTCACGCACCACCACGCACGGTCGCAACATGGCCGGCGCCCGCGCCTTGTGGCGCGCGACCGGCATGAAGGACGGCGACTTCGACAAACCGATCATCGCCGTCGTCAATTCCTTCACCCCGTTCGGGCCCGGCCATGTGCATTGGAAGGACCTGGGCCAGCTGGTGGCGCGCGAGATCGAAGCGCACGGCGGCGTGGCCAAGGAATTCAATACCATCGCCGTCGATGATGGCATCGCCATGGGGCACGGCGGCATGCTGTATTCGCTGCCTTCGCGCGACCTGATCGCCGACTCGGTCGAGTACATGGTCAACGCCCACTGCGCCGACGCGATGGTGTGCATCTCCAACTGCGACAAGATCACGCCGGGCATGCTGATGGCAGCCATGCGCATCAACATTCCCGTGGTGTTCATTTCGGGCGGGCCGATGGAGGCGGGTAAGGTGATCAAGGTCGTCAACGGCGCCCAGAAGATCATCAAGCTTGATCTGATCGACGCGATGATCAAGGCTGGCGACAGCAGCGTCAGCGACGCCGACGTGGCCGAGATCGAACGCTCGGCCTGCCCGACCTGCGGTTCCTGCTCGGGCATGTTTACCGCCAACTCGATGAACTGCCTGACCGAAGCGCTGGGCCTGGCGCTGCCGGGCAACGGCACCATCGTCGCCACCCATTCGGACCGCAAGGGCCTGTTCCTGCGCGCCGGTCGCCTGATCGTCGAACTGGCCAAACGCTACTACGAGCAGGACGACGCATCGGTGCTGCCGCGCAGTATCGCCAGCAAAGCCGCGTTCGAAAACGCGATGGTGCTCGACGTGTCGATGGGCGGCTCGACCAACACCGTGCTGCATCTCTTGGCCGCCGCGCACGAGGCCGAAGTCGACTTCACGATGGCCGACATCGACCGCATCTCGCGCAAAGTGCCTTGCCTGTGCAAGGTCGCGCCGATGACCGACAAATACCATATCGAAGACGTGCACCGGGCCGGCGGCATCGTCGGCATCCTGGGCGAATTGGCGCGCGCCGGCCTGCTCGACACCACGCTGCCGACCATCCACAGCAAGAGCATGGCTGAATCGATCGCCGTCAACGACATCATGTGCAGCACCGATGCGGCCACCGAGCAGCTGTTCATGGCGGCGCCGGGCGGCGTGCCGACCCAGACCGCGTTTTCGCAAAGCGAACGCTTCGGCGCGCTGGACCGCGACCGCGCCGCCGGCTGCATCCGCGACCGCGCGCACGCGTATTCGCAGGACGGCGGCCTGGCCGTCCTGTCGGGCAACCTGGCCGAGAACGGCTGCATCGTCAAGACCGCCGGCGTGGACGAGAGCATTCTCACCTTCAGCGGCCGGGCGCGCGTGTTCGAGAGCCAGGATGCGGCCGTGGCCGCAATTCTGGACGATCAGGTGGTGGCTGGCGACGTCGTCGTGATTCGCTACGAAGGCCCGAAAGGCGGGCCCGGCATGCAGGAGATGCTATACCCGACGTCGTATATCAAATCGAAGGGCCTGGGCAAGGTATGCGCCTTGCTGACCGACGGACGCTTCTCGGGTGGCTCGTCGGGCCTGGTGATCGGACACGCGTCGCCGGAAGCTGCCGAAGGCGGCGCGATCGGGCTGGTCGAGGAGGGCGACATGATCGATATCGACATTCCGGGCCGGCGCATCAATGTGCGTATCGACGCGGCCGAACTGGCGGCGCGCCGCGTCGCGATGGATGCGCGTGGCGTTGACGCGTGGATGCCGGTCGGACGCGAGCGTGTCGTCTCGCAAGCGCTGCAAGCGTACGCCGCCTTGACCACCTCGGCCGACCGCGGCGCCGTGCGCGACCTGTCGCAGCTCAAGCGCCGCTAGCGCGCCAGTCTGGCCCGCACGGGCCAGACTGCGCCGCCACGGGCGTTACCATTGCCGCGCGCCGTGCAGCTTGCCCGCTTGTGCGCCGACCCGGTCATTGCCCGTCATCGGATCAACTGCTAGTGCCACCAAACGCGGCGACCAGATAGTCGGTGTCGCGGCGCAGCAAGGACTCGTTGAAATTGAGCTCGATGCGGCCATCGACGGGCGTTCGCGTGCTCACTTGCGCCGCTTTCAGCCGCTCGGTCAGACCGATCTGGCGCTGCGCCGACACCTGCAGGAAGGCGATATTGCTGCCGTGCTCGACGCGCTGCACCTTGAAGCCCGAAAGCTGCTCTAGTCGGTGTAATAATTGTTCGCCGGCCCGGTGCACCGCCGCATAGCGCTCCTCGATTCCATCGAGCGCAGCCAGCGCCGGCAGCGCCGCCTGCCACGCGTGATACAGCGTGCCGCCAAACAGGTGGCGCAGTTCGCGCGCGCTGTGCATCATCGGCTTCGTGCCGGAAAGGATCGCACCAAACGGCGCACCAAGGTATTTGTAGAGCGACACATACACGGTATCGAACGATGCGCAGTAGCGCTTCATGTCAAACCCGTCGGTGCCGCACATGAACAGCAGCCGCGCGCCATCGAGGTGCAGGGCAATGTGCTTGTCGCGCGCCAGCTTGAGCACATCCGCCATCAAGGCCGGGTGGACGGTCTCGCCCTGCGCGCGGCGCACCGGAGATTCGATCGAGATGGCGCCCACCTTGAGCGGATACGGACCGATTTCGGCGCGCTTGACCGCTTCCTCGATCTCGGCGAGCGTCGGCGCGCCCTTGCCGGGGGCCAGCGGCACCAGGTTGATGCCGCTCAGCGTGCTGACGGCGTTCGATTCGTCGCGATATACATGGCTTTCCTGCTGCACCAGCGCGTGCTTGGCCTCGCCGCACAACAGGCGGATCGCGATGTGATTTGCCATCGTCCCGGTGGGCATGAACACGGCGTCTTCCTTGCCCAGCAAGCTGCAAAATTTCGCTTCGAGTGCGGCAACGGCGCCGCCGTTCAAATAGCCATCAGCCGGCTTCGGGTGGGCTTCGAGCAGGCGTGCGATGGCCTGCGCCTGTTCTGCGGGCGTACTCGGCACGCTGTCGCCGGCGAGGAACACGCGCAGATCGCCAGCGACCACCGGCGCGCTGGCCGCAGGCGCGAGCGCGCCGTTGTCGGCCGTGGCGCCGGCGCTGGCACCGAGGGCCACCAGAGGCAGGGCGGAGCCGAGGAATTGGCGGCGGTTAAGTGTCATGGTGATCCTTGCACGGCCGAGGCCAAGTTTGTCGGAGAGAAATAATAACATTAAACAATCATCGAATCGGCGATTGCCGGCTTGCTGACTTGTGTCGTGCAGTCGTTGCGGTGCCCGGCATGCTGGTCGATGCGCCCATTGTTCGGAGGGGGCATGACATGGGCCCGCCCGGCACCAAGATTGACGCGCCGGATGCGCGGCCCGCCTGGGGTTGTACCAGCAGCAGGCGGCGCAGTCATGGCGCGCGCTTGATGCGATGATGTGACGCCGCCGAGCGAAGCGGAGCGGGCGTCGGCGCTGGTGTATTCGATGCGGGCGCCCGCGCGAGACAAAGGGCATGAGGCGGCAATATCCGTCTTTGTAATATACCGGTAATATATTTAAAAAATATGTAGTATGATTGGCGCACTGGATGGCAGTGTCGCCACCAATATTTCATAAGGGAAATTTCAATGAAGAAGATTGCTTTAAGTCTCGCCCTGGTTGGGCTGTTTCTTTCCGGCAGCGCACAAGCTGCGACCGAAGACTTGACCGGTTGGACGCTCTCGTCGACCAGTGCTGCAGCGAGCCTGATCAACGTGTCCAGCAACGCCGCCCATCTGGTCACCGACTCGTCGTTGACGAGCACGGTGACCAATCTGAGTTCGTTCGACTGGTTCTTCACGTCGCGCGATTCGGGCACCTACAACGACTACGCGTATGTGACGCTCGATGGCGGTGCACAAGTGGTGCTGTCGAGTGTTGATCTGGTTGGCGGCAACAGCGGCGACACGTCCGGCTGGAACACCTATACCTTTGCGACGCCATTTTCCGGTACGCTGAGCATCGGGATCGTCAACGTCAACGACCCGAGCATGACCTATGCCAGCGAATTGGATATCAAGAACGTCACCGATGTCAGCGCCGTTCCTGAGCCGGAAACCTACGGCATGCTGCTGGCCGGCCTGGGCGTATTGGCGCTGGCGCGCCGTCGCAAGGTCGCGCGGGCGACCTAGTCTGGTGGTCTGTGGCCTGACTGCGCAAGCGGGCGGGCCGTTCACATGCCGGTCATCGGCCGTTGACGGCCGCCGGCGAGGCGGCGCAGCTTGGACGGGGACAAGTCGCCAGATTGCCTGGCGCCGCTCGTGCGTCGCTGCGTGCACGGCGCGGCCTATGCGCCGGCCAGCGCGCGCTGCATCCACAGAAATTTCCCCATGTTGCGGTGCAAGCCCAGGTAGCACGGCTGGCCGCTCAATAGATCCAACTGCAGCAGCGCCAGCGCGCGGTGGTTGCCGTCGACGATCACGAACGGGCCGCGCACGTCGGCGCACACCAGCACCAGTGGCGGCACCGCGTGGCTGCTTTTGCGCAGGCTGGCGCGCAGTTCGCCGATCCTGTCCCTGTGCCTGTTGGCCGATGGCGCGCCGAAGTCGCAGCCGGGATCGACGCCGCCATGCGGCGCGGCGCGCAGTCGCGTGGCAATCTCGTTGACGCGGTAGCTGCCGAATTCTTCGAACCAGTCGGCCGAGCCGACCACGTACAGCTGGGCCAGATCGGGCGGTTCGATATCGCCGCAGACCCAGCACACGCCGTCGGGCAGGCGCTGCCAGATGTCGGCGTTGGCGTCGCGCGAGTCGGGCGCGTGTTTGCGCCAGCTTGGCAGCACATCGTCGTCCCAGTCGACGACGCGTCCCAGTTTCATTCTCGCGCTCCCCCGGCGAGGACGGCAGCGGGCCGGCGCGTCATTGCGGCAGCTCGCTGCAGGCCCATACGCCCAGCTGTTTGCCGGCGCCCTCGTGCAACACCAGGCGCGGCGCAGGCAGATTGAACGGTGCTGCGCACAGGTCAATCTGGAACCAGGCGCCGCTGCTGACCCAGCGGTTGCGCCCGTTCTCGTGGGTGGTGGCGATCAGGTAACGCGCGCCGCTTTGGCGAAAGCGCCGCAAGGCCATCAGTGTTGCGTCCAGCGGCAAGTGGGTCAGGCTGTCGCGGCAAACGATGGCGTCGCACAGCGGCAGTGTCTTCGTCACCATGTCCAATTCAGTGAAGAAGCAGTTGTGCCGATCGCCATAGCGCTGGCGCACTTCGCGGATCAGTCCTGCCACGATGTCGTAGCCGAAATACAGGCGCAGCTGCGGGGTGAGTTCCTGCATCCAGTTCAGGTCACCGCAGCCGACGTCGGCCACGATGTGGCAGTCGAGAAACTGCAGTGTCTGCGGCAGCCAGCGGCGCAAGGCGACCGTCTCGGCCAGTCGCGAGCCGTTGCCCGAACGCGTTTCGGCGCAGCGCCAGCCGTTGTTGGTCCAGATCGACGTGAACGTCTGCGCCCGCGCGCAGCATTCGGCCGGCTGGTCGGCCGCCGTCTCGGGCGCCGCCAGCGGCGCGCCCTTGTACAGGTGGGCGGTGAAATCGAGCCCGGACCAGGCCTCGTATTGGGCCAGCGTGCGCGCCGTGCCCAGCTGATAGTGGGCTATCTGGTGCGCGTGCTGTGCGTCGGTGAACGCGGCGCCGCACAGCAGGTGGGACACGCGTTCGACCGCGCGCCGATTGAGCTGGCCCCAGTCGGTCTGGTCTTTCCAGTGGCGCGCGCGCTCGGGGCGCTTGCCGTAGTCGTGCCATGCGATGACCTGGTTGGGCGTGAACAGATCCCAGCCGTGGGTCCAGCTGCGCACCGCCAGGCTGATTTCCTCTCCTTCGAAATACAGCAGTGGATCGTAGGGCACCTCGCGCACCAGCGCGCCGCGCGCGAACACCAGGCCGGCGCCCAGCAGCGCGCATGGCTGCGGACGGGACGGCGCGTCCTTGACGGGCGCCATCGTCGAGCCTTGCGCCAGGATGCCGCCGGCGCCGAAACTCTTCGGGTGGATCGTCACAATGGCGTCGTCGGCGAACGTGGCTGGCGGCGTGAACGCCAGCGGATAGGTGGTCAGGATCGGCTTGGCGGCGTCGCATTGGGCCAGCATGCCGATTAGCCGCTCATCCCAGCCGGGCACGAAGCGCATGTGGCTGTCCACCTGCAGGAAATAGGCCTGGTCGTCGAACAGGGTTTGCACCTCGCTGCGCGCCCAGCAAGCGCCTTTGCTGTCGCGCGCGTGCACCGTCAGCACGCGCAATTGTGCGCCATGCAGCGCGCTTTGTTCGGTCAGCAGGCAGTCGTCGTCCTCGCCCGGAACGAGTTGCTGGCACACCGCCACCGTCAGGCGCTGCGCACGACTCGCCTTGGCAAACAGGTCGCTGACCGTGTTTTTGCAGTCCGGATCGCGATAGCTCGCGATGGAGACAAAGATACGCGCGTTGTCGTCTGGGGCAACTGCCATGCTCAGGCCTTTGGTATCGGTTGCACGGTGGCGCTCAGCAGCGCCGTGCCTGCCTTTATCTTACCCGAGAAGGGCTGCCGCTTTGATGTATGTGCTGCAATCGGCTTGCCTGCGTAGTTGCCAGACCCCGCCCAACACGATATGTTTGCGATTGGTATGCGCTTTGCGTCTGGCACAAGACCGGCTTGTGCGAAGGCGCGTATCATGCTGGCGCATAGACTATTTACCCCATTCCAAGGCAGACCTCGCGATGCATTTCGATCCCCAGCAGCTAGATCCCCAAGCGTGCTACCGGCTACTGGTCGGCAGCATCGTCCCGCGCCCGATCGCGTGGATCAGCACCATCAACGCCGACGGTGTCGCCAATCTGGCGCCGTATTCGTTTTTCACGGTGGCCAGTTGCACTCCGCCGGTGCTGAGCGTGACGCAGGTGAATCCGCGCAACCGGCTGGCCAAGGACACCCTGGCTAACTTGCGGACGAGCGGTGAATGCGTAGTCAACATCGTCAACGCCGAACTGGTCGAACAGATGAACGCCACCAGCGCCGACTATCCGGCAGGCGCGAGCGAGTTTGCCGCCGTCGGTATCGCGCGCGCGGCCAGCGTTGCGGTGCTGCCGCAAGGTGTCGCGGCGGCGCCCGTGCGCTTTGAGTGCAAACTACGCCAGGTGATCGAGATCGCGCCTGGCGCCGCGGGCGGTACGCTGATGCTGCTCGACGTCGTCGGCATCTACGTCGCCGATCAGGTGCTGGTGGACCAGCAGATTGCGCCCCAGTTGCTCGACGCAGTCGGCAAGATGGGCGGCGATCATTACGCCAGCACGCGCGATCGCTTTGCGCTGGCGCGCCCGACTTTGCCGATTGCGACCTGACGATGAATGACCCGGCGGGGCGTTGGCGCAGCGTGCTGCCCGGGTCGCCTGCGACGGGGCGTGCAGCGCCCAGCGCGGGCAGGTCAGACCAGCCAGTAACCCGGGTGCGCGTAGATGTCCTTGAGCAGGTCGATGAAGAAGCGCACCTTGGCCGGCAGGTGGCGCTGCTGGGGATACACCGCCATGATGTCGTACTGCGGCAGCGCGTAGTCGTCCAGCACGGTGATCAGCGCGCCGGATTTGAGCTGCGCTTCGATCTCCCACGATGAGCGCCACGCCAGTCCCAAGCCCTCGCTGGCCCAGCGGTGCAGCAGTTCGCCGTCGTTGCAATTGAGGTTGCCGTTGGCCTTGACGCTGACCGGCTTGCCGCCATCCTGAAAATACCAGCCGCGCTGCTGGCCACCCTGCAAATTGAAAGCCAGGCAGTTATGCGCGGCCAGGTCGTCGAGCGTGCGCGGGATGCTGTTGCGCGCGAAGTACTCCGGCGTGCCGCACACGACGCGCCGGTTCTGCGCCAGTTTTACGGCCACGAAGCTGGGATCGATGATGCCGCCGATGCGGATGCCCACATCGTAACCGTCGCGCACCAGATCGACGACGCGGTCGGTCAGGTTAAACGAAATCTGCACGTCCGGATGGGCCTTGACGAACGGCGCCGCATGGGGCGCCACATGCTTGCGCCCGAACGCGGCCGGCGCCGACACGATCAAATGGCCGGTGGCCTTGTGCCGGCCTTCGGAGACCATGCGGTCCGCATAGCCCAGATCACTTAGCAATTTGCGGCAATGGTCGAGGTAGACCATGCCTTGTTCGGTCAAGGTCAGGTGCCGTGTGGTGCGGTGCATCAGCTTCACGCCCAGGCGTTTTTCCAGCGCGTCGATGCGCCGTCCCAGCATCACGGGGGTGATCTGTTGGCCCAGCGCGGCGCGCGCCAGACTGCCTTTTTCGGCCACGTCGACGAAGGCCTCGATTTGCGTCAGTTTATCCATGCTTTGATTATTCCATACATGAAGTATCGAATAAAGCGATATTTTGTCCTCTTATCAGCGCGCCCCGTTCGCTATACGATGTATTTCATTACTTCATACATCACGAATCAGGGAGTCTGGCATGGCAAAGATGACGGCGGCACAAGCAGCAGCATACGTTTTGGAAAAAGAGGGCGTGACCCAGGTATTTGGCGTACCCGGCGCAGCAATCAACCCATTTTACGCCGCGCTGAAGAAGCAGGGCACGGCCAAGCACATCCTGGCGCGCCACGTTGAAGGTGCCGCCCACATGGCCGAGGGCTACACCCGCGCTAGCGCCGGCAACATCGGCATCTGCATCGGCACGTCCGGCCCGGCCGGCACCGACATGATCACCGGCCTGTATTCGGCCCAGGCGGATTCGATACCAATTCTCTGCATTACCGGCCAGGCACCGCGCGCCCGTCTGTACAAGGAAGATTTTCAGGCGGTCGATATCGAGTCGATCGCCAAGCCGGTCACCAAGTGGGCCGTCACCGTGCGCGAGCCGGCGCTGGTGCCGCAAGTGTTCCAGCAAGCGTTTCACCTGATGCGCTCCGGCCGTCCCGGACCGGTGCTGATCGACCTGCCGTTCGACGTGCAGATGGCCGAAATCGAATTCGATCCGGACACCTATTCGCCGCTCGAAGTCTACAAGCCAAAGGCGACCCGCGCGCAGATCGAAAAAGCGTTCGGCATGCTGAACGACGCGGAGTTCCCGTTGATCACCGCCGGTGGTGGCGTGATCAACGCCGACGCGTCGAACCTGTTGGTTGAATTCGCCGCGCTGACCGGCGTGCCGGTGGTGCCGACGTTGATGGCCTGGGGCGCGATTCCTGATGATCACCCGCTGATGGTCGGCATGGTCGGTCTGCAAACGAGCCATCGTTACGGCAACGCGACGATGCTGGCATCGGACTTCGTGATCGGGATCGGCAACCGTTGGGCCAACCGCCACACCGGCTCAATCGAAGTGTTCACCAAGGACCGCAAGTTCGTTCACATCGATATCGAACCGACCCAGATCGGCCGCGTGTTCGGTCCGGACTTCGGCATCGTCTCCGACGCCGGTCATGCCTTGAAAATGCTGATTGAAGTGGCCAAGCAATGGAAGGCGGCCGGCAAGCTGAAAGACCGCTCGGCCTGGGTGGCGCAATGCCAGCAGCGCAAACGCACGATGCTGCGCCGCACCCACTACGAAGAAATTCCGGTCAAGCCGCAGCGCGTGTACGAGGAGATGAACCTGGCCTTCGGCCGCGAGACCTGCTACATCAGCACCATCGGTCTGTCGCAGATCGCCGCCGCCCAGTTCCTGCATGTGTACTACCCGCGCCATTGGATCAACTGCGGCCAGGCCGGCCCGCTGGGTTGGACCATCTCCGCTGCGCTTGGTGTGTGCGCCGCCGATCCGAAGCGCCAGGTGGTGGCCATCTCGGGCGACTACGACTTCCAGTTCATGATCGAGGAACTCGCTGTCGGCGCCCAGTTCAAGCTGCCGTACCTGCATGTTGTCGTCAACAACTCCTACCTGGGTCTGATCCGTCAGTCGCAGCGCGGTTTCGACATGGATTTCTGCGTGCAGCTGGCGTTTGAAAACATCAACGCGCCGGAGTTGAACGGCTACGGCGTCGACCATGTGGCCGTGGTTGAAGGCCTGGGCTGCAAGGCGATCCGGGTCACTCGTCCGGACGATATTCAGGCCGCGTTTGCACAGGCAAAACTGTGGATGGAAGAGTTCCGCGTGCCGGTGGTGGTCGAAATCATTCTCGAACGCGTCACCAACATTTCGATGGGCGTCGATATCAACAACATCAACGAGTTCGAAGACCTGGCCACCAAGCCGGGCGACGCGCCAACCGCCATCTGCATGCTCGACTAATACGCACTCGCTTTCGAAAGGAATTGACATGACCAAGCTGGCCGCCAATTTGACGATGTTGTTTAACGAGGTCCCGTTTCTGGACCGTTTTGAAGCCGCCGCCAACGCGGGCTTTCACGGCGTCGAGTTTCTATTCCCGTACGCTTTCACGGTCGATCAGGTCGCCGAGAAGCTCAAGCGTCACGAGCTCGAACTGGTGCTGCACAATCTGCCAGCCGGTAACTGGGAGGCGGGCGAACGTGGTATCGCCTGCCATCCGGACCGCGTGGCCGAGTTCCGCGACGGGGTCGACCTGGCGATCAGCTATGCCAGCGCGCTTGGTGTCGCCCAGGTCAACTGCCTGGCCGGCATCCTGGCCGCCGGCGTAAGCCGCGAACAGGGCCAGCAGACGCTCGTGGCGAACCTGAAGTTCGCCGCCGACAAGCTGAAGGCGGCCGGTATCCGCCTGTTGATCGAGCCGATCAACACCTTCGATATCCCGGGCTTCTTCCTGTCGCACACCAAGCAGGCGGCCGAGATCATCGCGCAAACCGGATCAAGCAATCTGTTCATCCAGTACGACATCTATCACATGCAGCGCATGGAAGGTGAGCTGGTCAACACGATCAGGGCGCATCTGCCGCTGATCAAGCACGTGCAACTGGCCGACAACCCGGGCCGCTTCGAACCGGGCACCGGCGAGATCAACTACCGCCACCTGTTCGGCGCGCTCACCGAGATGGGCTACGAGGGCTGGATCGGTTGCGAATACAAGCCGAAGACCGGCAACACGGTCGAAGGTCTGAACTGGCGCGCGGCACACGGCGTCTGAGCGGACTGCGGCCGGCACGGCGCCGGCCACCAAATTTTATACATTTAGAGGAAATCATCATGTCTAGAGTCGGATTTATCGGATTGGGTATCATGGGCGCACCAATGGCCGGGCACTTGCTCGCCGCTGGCCACAAGCTGTATCTGCACGACGTCAAGAACCCGCCGTACGAGCTGATCCAGGGCGGCGCGACCGTCTGCACCTCGGCCGCCGAAGTGGCGCTGCGCGCCGACATCATCATCATCATGGTGCCCGACACCCCGCACGTGGAAGCGGTGCTGTTCGGCGAAAACGGCGTGGCCGAAGGCCTCAAGCAGCACAAGATCGTCGTCGACATGAGCTCGATTTCGCCGATCGACACCAAGCGTTTTGCGGCGCGCATCAATGCGCTCGACTGCGACTATCTCGACGCGCCGGTCTCCGGCGGCGAAGTGGGCGCCAAGGCCGGCTCGCTGACCATCATGGTGGGCGGCTCGGAAGCGGCGTTCGACATCGTCAAGCCGCTGTTCGACGTGATGGGCAAGAACGTCACGCTGGTGGGCGGCAACGGCGACGGTCAGACCACCAAGGTGGCCAACCAGATCATCGTCGCGTTGACC
>JBBQZO010000060.1:0-16862 GCA_038207625.1 Burkholderiales bacterium
ACCGGACCCGGCTTGCCGGCATAGATCGTGTCGATCTCGGCGCGGTAGAAGGCCTGCAAGGCGTTGCGTTTAAGCTTGAGCGTGGGCGTCATCAGGCTGTTCTCAACCGTCCACGGCGCGCGCGCAACCCACACCGCACGCGGCGCCGCATAGTGCGGCAAAGCGCGCGTGGCCTGCTGCAGTCTTTGCACCAGCAACTCGCGCAGCGCCGGTGCGTTCAGACTGGCATCGGCCTTGGGGTCCAGCTGGAGCTGCTGCGCCAGCGCGAGCCACATCGGCTGATTGAGCACCACGATCGCACAGATGAAAGGACGGTTGTCGCCCACCACCATCGCCTGCTCGAACAGCGTGTCGGCCAGGATCGCCAGCTCCACGTCGGCCGGCGCGATCTTCTCGCCAGTGGAGGTAACCATGATCTCCTTGATGCGCCCGGAGATGCGGATGTGGCCCTGCTCGATGACGGCCTGGTCGCCGGTGCGCAACCAGCCGTCGTCGGTCAGCGCCAGCCGGCTGTCCTCGGGACGGTTCCAGTAGCCCAGCATGACGCTCTCGGCGCGCACCTGCAGTTCATCGCGCTCGCCGATGCGTACCTCGACGCCGTCGACCACGCGCCCGACCGTGGTCG
Organism: Burkholderiales bacterium; assembly: GCA_038207625.1. Lineage (GTDB taxonomy): Bacteria > Pseudomonadota > Gammaproteobacteria > Burkholderiales > Burkholderiaceae_D > JBBQZO01. The sequence continues at coordinate 626 of JBBQZO010000060.1, forward strand.
GCCAGTTGTCGTCGACCGCGTTGGCCGACACCACCGGCGCCGTTTCGGTCATGCCATAGCCTTGCAACAGCGGCAGGCCAAGCCCGAGGAAACACTGCGCCACCGTCTGCGACATCGGCGCCCCACCGCTGACGGCGGCGCGCAAACGTCCACCAAACAGCGCCAGCACCGGCAGCGCGACAGCCTTTTCCAGCGCCGGCCACAACAGCTGCGCCAGCATCGACGGCTTGCCCGCGTCGCAGGGCAAGCCCTGGCGCACGCAAAAGCGCTGCCAGCCGATGCGTATCGTCAGCGCGAACAATGTGCGCTTGAACCAGCTCGACGCGGCCAGGCGCTCCTGCAGCTTGGCGTAGAAGCGCTCGTAGATGCGCGGCACCGACACCAGCACGGTCGGGCGCACCACCTTGAAGTCCTCGGCCAGCAGCGCCACCGAACGGGCATACGCGACGCAACTGCCGGCCGCCATCGGCAGGTAATAGCCGATGGTGCGCTCGAAGGTGTGTGACAGCGGCAGAAAGGACAGGAACACGTCGCTCGTGCCGGCCTCCACGCGCGCCAACACGGCGCGGATGTTGACGACGATATTGTGATGGCTGAGCATGACGCCCTTCGGTTTGCCGGTCGTGCCCGAGGTGTACACGATGGCCGCCAGGTCGCCTCGATCGACCTGCGCCTGCGCCGGCAAGGACGGCGGCGCGCCAGCCAGCCAGTCCTGCATGCCGACCCGCCGCAACTGGTTCTGCCCGGCCGATACGCCCGCTGCGCCGTCCATCAGCACCACCAGTGTCAGCAAGGGGATCGCCTCGCAACCGGCCGCGATCGCGCTCCATTGGGCATCGTTGGTCAGCACCGCCAGCGCGCACTGGCAGTCGTTGAGGATGTAGCCGATACTGGCCGGGTTGTCCAGCGCGTGCATCGGCACCGGCACCAGGCCCAGCGCCAGCACGGCCTGGTCGACACACACCGCCTCGACGCAGTTGGGCAGCAGGATCGCCACGCGCGCGCCGTGCGGCAGCTCGAGCGCGGCGATCGCGCGCCGCCAGGCATCGACCCGCACGGCGATCTGCTGCCAGCTGTGGCCGACCCAGCGCTCGGTGGCGCCGTCGAACTGGCGATAGGCCTCGCCCTGCGGCGTCTGGCTGACGCGCCAGGCGAATAATTGATCCAGCGTGTCGATGTTCGACAGCGCCGCGCTGCGTGTCTGCGTTTGCTTCATGATGTTCCTGAAATTGGTCGAACGGGACAGCCCTCCCCGTCCGTGGGACGCCCCTGGCCGCGTGCTGGCGCAAGCGCACGGCGCACCGCCAGGGCGAAACCGCAATTATCGCGCCTGCGCCGGATTTTCTGTTGAAATGTTAGCAGGCGCGCGCGCCCGGAGCTAGTCCGCGCGCAAGGCCAGTAGCGGTGTACTGCGCGCCGCCAGCACGCTCTGGCGTGCGCTCGCCAGCAGCGCCAGTGCGCCCGCGCCCACCCCGGCCAGCGGCACCATCCACAGCCCCAGCGGGTCGCGTTCGACAAAGCCGGCCAGGTAGCGCTGAGCGCCGAACAGCGCCAGCGGCACGCCCAGCAGCGCGCCGGCCCCGAGCACCCGCAGGCAGTCGCGCAGCACCAGCGTGGCGATGTCGCGTGGCAGCGCGCCATACAGCTTGCGCATGACGATCTCGCGCTGCTTGCGTCGTACGCCGTAAGCGGCCAGCACGTAAATGCCAAAGCCGGCGATCGTCAGCGCGACCGCGGTCGCTGCGGCCAGCAAGCTGGCCAGGCGCGCATCGTCGGCGTAGTCGAGCGCAAAGAAGCTGTCAGCGCGATGCATCGACAGCTCCTCGTCCGGGAAGCTGGCGCGCCATTGCGCTTGCACGGCGCGCTCGACGTCGGCCATCTCACCATTGACGCGCAGCGTCAACACAGCCACATCGTCGGACGGGAAATAGGCGGTTGGCACGGGCGCTTCGTGCAGCGACTCGTGGCGCAGTTCGGGCGCGATGCCGATCACCTCGCGCGCGCTGCTGCTGCCGTCGCGCCGCAGCGAGAGCACCGTTTGCCCGACGGCGTCCTGCGGCGCGGCAAAGCCGAGCGCGCGCGCAGCCACCACGTTCAGCACCACCGAGCGGGCCGCGGCGGCGTCGTCGCGGCCCGCCTCGAACAGGCGCCCGGCCAGCGGGCGCACCTGGTACACGTCAAAGAAATTCGCACTGACCGATTTGGACTGCATGCCGACGCTGGGGCGCCCGGCGCGCCCCAGTTCGGCCAATCCCTTGCTGCTATGGCGTCCGACCGCGTCGGCAGCCGCCGCCACGCCGGTAACAAAGGGTAAGCGCGCCATCGCATCGCGCATTGCGCGCCCCTGCGGCGTGCCGGTGCGGTGGCTGTCGATCACCAGCAGGGACGCGCCGTCGAAACCGGGATAGGCCTGGCCGGCAAACTGCACCTGGCGCGCGATCACCAGCGTCAAGCCGGCCAGCGCGACGGCGGCGCCGAACTGCAGCACCGTCAGGCACCAGCGCAAGCGCGCCGCGCGGGCCGACTCGGCGTTGTCGCGCCCGGCCAGCGCGCGCGCCGGTACCACCCGCAGCGCGATCCAGGCCGGCTGCAAGCCTGCCAGCAGTCCTACCAGCAGCGCCAGCGTCAAGCCATAGCCGACGTTGGCCAGTGAGACGACACTGTCCAGTTGGCGCTCGACCAGCTGCGCGAACAGGGGCAGCACGATCCACGCCAGCAGCAAGCCAAGCGCACACGCGAGCAGCGCCACCAGCACCGATTCGGCCAGAAACTGCAGCACCACCGTGCGCGCGCTGGCGCCCAGCAGCTTGCGCACGGCGATCTCGCGCTGGCGCCGCAGCACGTGCACCGTCGCCAGGTTGACCGTGTTGATGGTTGCCAGCAGCAGGATCAGCGCGCCCACCGCGGCCAGGCCTAGCGTGCCGGCGCGCTCGCCGCGCGCACCGCTGAACGGGGCGCCGGCCACGTCGCGGTCGAAATAACTGTCCAGCAGCGGCGTCAGGCGCAATTCCATCGGGCTGCGTGCGCCCAACTGCTGGCGCTGGGCCGGCGCCAGCGCGGCCACCAGCTCCGAATGATCGATCGCCTGCTGCAGCGTGTCCGTCAGTGCTTGCGGCGCGCTGCCCCGCTTGAGGCGCAGCAGCACCTTGCCCCAGCTGCCGCTCAGTTTCAGCAGATCGCTGCGCTCGTTGGCCGACACCAGCGCGCTCGACATGCCCACCAGCGCGCTGAACGGCAGCGTGGTGTTGGCCGGCGGATCGGGCACGATGGCCGTCACCGTCAACAACTGGCCATCGATGCGCACCGTTCGTCCGAGCGCCATCTGGCTGCCAAACCAGCGCTGCGCCGTTTGCTGCGTCAGCGCCAGTCCGCCTGGCCGATCGAGCGCCGCCTGCAGGTCGCCGGCCAGCGCACGCACACCCAGCATGGACGCAAAATGCGGCAGCACATAACTTAACTCGACCTTGTGTACCTGGGCGCCGATGCGCACCGCGCGCGTCGTGACCTGCCAGATGCCGCTGGCATCCTGCACCGCCGGGTCCTGCATGGCGCGCGTCATCAGCGCCACCGGCGCCAGCTCAAACCAGGGAGCGCGCGGGTCGAGATTGAAGCGCTGTTTGAGCACGTATACCTGCTGCGCATCGGGCACCTGCGCGTTATAGCTCAATGAAAAGCGCACGAACGCGAGCAGCAGCATGCACGCGCCAAAGCCCACGGCCAGGCCCAGCACGACCACCAGCGCATAGCCGGGTTGTTCGATCAAATGGCGCCAGCCCAAGCGCAGTTCGCGCAGTTTCATTGGGCGATCCCCGCTTGGTTCGAGTGCGTCGCGCAATGGTCAGGTCGGTGAGATGGATGCATAGGAGTGGTATCGACTGTATTCAATAAAGGAAAACGGCGCAATAGCCGCAGTGGCGCTGCGTACGGTGCGCCGCTGCGCGCGCGTACTTGGCTTGGCCGTTGGCCACAACGACGACGCCTCATGCGCGCAGCACGCTGCGCCAGCGCCAGCCGATGCTGCCCGCCATGGCCAGCAAGCCCAGAGCGCTGAGCGCGACAGGGACTAAGGGGAACTTGGTGGGCAGCACCATGCGCGCAGTCGGCGTCAGCGCGTAGGCGTGAAAGCGCAAATCCAGATCCTTGGCGCCGACGATGATGCCGCCGTCGTTGATCTTATTGCTCAAAAATAGACCGTCCGAACTGGGCAACACCTGCATCGCACCGTCCTGATAGACAAACGTAAGGCGCTCATTGCGCGCGCTGGTGCTGTTGCCGACCACCTGGCCGCGATTGTTGATGCCAGTGGCGTAGCTGGCGCCGCCGTGCAGCAGCGCGCCGATATCGTGCATGCCGGTCGCGTCGACGACGAAGGCGTGCCAGCGCCGCTGCGCCGTTTCGGCCGCGCCCACCACGACGCCGGCGTCGTTGATCGCGGCAGCGGCACTGTGGCGCCCGCCCAGTGTGCCAAGATCGCGCATGCCGCCGTCCCGGCTGTACATGAAAGCGTGCCGGTAACCGTTGGCCAATTCGGCCGTCCCCACCACCTGCCCCGCCGCATTGATGCCGCTCGCGTAACTGATCCTGCCCCCGAGCGCGCCCAGGTCCTGCATCGGCGCGGCGCCGTCAATGAGGAAGGCGCGCCAGCTGTCGTCGCCTGTGTCGGCGTACCCGACCACCTGCCCGGCGCGGTTGATCGCGCGCGCTTCGCTGTTGGCGCCGCCCAGCGTGCCCAGATCGCGGATTGGCTGTCCGGGAAGCGCGCGAAAGGCGCGCCATTTTCCCTGCGCGTTCTGGGCCGAGCCCACCACCGCGCCGCCCGCATTGACGGCGGCGGCCTCACTTTCCGCGCCGCCTAGCGTGCCCAATTCGACGATGCTGGCTTTGTCATAGAGCACAGCGCGGTGCTTGCCATCCTCGGCCACCAGGATGCCCGCCACCTGCCCGGCCGCATTCACGTCGAGCGCGACGCTCCCGGCGTGGTTCAGCGTGCCGAGCGCGGATGGCTGCCATTGTTGCGCGCCGGCGCCGCCGCTCGCCATCGCCAGCAGCAGCGCCAGCGGCCGTATCGCGGTTGTCAACGTGTTGATAGATAGCTCCTGTGCGCTGAAGGGGCAGCGCTTACCGTGGCCATCATTGCAATTAGCGTGCCCGGCGCCGCACTGGCGCTGCGCCCGGGCCTGCCGTGGACCACGCCGTGCCAGTGTCCGGATTCGTACAGTTCACGTGTGCGCGAACGAACGCTCGCGCGGCGCAGTGCAAGCAGCCTGTGCGACCGACTCAGACGCCGGGGCATCACGCGCGCATGCGCGATAGAGAACGTAGTTTCACTACACAGACGACCAACACTGGTCCGATAACATCATCCGAAAATTCTTCACCGGGATTCAGGCGACCATTAGAGTGGCAATTCCCGGCCATGGATAAAAATCTCGTTTCCCCCGCGCTTATAGGTGTGTAAGATTCCTACAATCCACCGACGATCACGCACCACCGCCTGCGCACTGTTGAGCATTGTTGGCGCGCATGAATCGGATCGTCCCGGCCATCAAACCACAGGAAACCCACCCATGCGCCTGCGCCATTGCGTCTTGATTTCCGCCGCTGCCATGCTGGCCGCTGCCTGCCCCGCACAGGCCGACAGTGCCGGTGCCGCCAACCCGGCAGGCGCTTATCTGCGTAGCGGCGCCAGCGTCGTGATCACCAATGCGGACGGCATCGCGCTGCGCGTCACCCCGTATGGTGGTCACGCACTGCGCCTGCAAACGCTGCGCAAGGGCGAAGCGGCGTTTGCGGACGATCATTACGCGATGGTCGACGCCGTCCCGCACGGTGGCGCACTCAAACTCGACGACGAGGGCACCACGCTGACGCTGCGTCAAGATGGCGCCGACGCCGTCGCGCTCAAAGTCGACAAGCGCACGCTCGCGGCCAGGTATTTTGTCGCCGGCAGCGCCGCGCCCGTGCTGGTCGATCAGGGACCGCCCAAATGGCAGGGATCATCGATCGTGCGCGCCTTCGCGTTCGACGACAAAGAACACTTCACCGCGCTTGGACACAGTTTCTACGGCCGCTCCCAGGCGATCGACCTGAAAGGCCAGACGCTGACGCGCAACTACGGCACCACCCAGATTGAACAAGCGCCCTTGATCGTCCCGTTCTACATTTCCAGCAAAGGCTACGGGATTTTCCTCAACAGCACGTTCACCAACAGCTTTCGCTTCGGCAGCGGCGGCAACTACGACTTCGCCATCGACACCGAAGGCTTTGACGGCCGGATGGATTACTTTTTTATCGGCGGCCCGGAGCCGAAAGACGTGCTGACCCACTATGTCGAACTGACCGGCAAGCCGCGCCTGCCGCCCAAGGCCATGTTCGGCCTGGCCTTGTCCGACAAGTCGCACGACCATGATTCGGCGACGCCGTCGGACCGGGCGTGGTGGATGCAAAAGATCGCCGCTCACCGGGCCGCCGGCTTCGCGCTCGATCATGTCGTCAACGACAACCGCTGGCGCGCGGGCGGCGGAAAACGCTGCGAGTCCTACCTCGAATGGGACCGCAGCCGTTACCCGCAACCGCAGCAGTACGCCAACTGGCTGAAGCAAAACGGCCTGATGACAACCATTGACGTCAACCGCTGCATCCTGCAGTTCAGCGAAGGCTGGCAAACGGGTTTCAATCTACCTGTGACAAGCGGCATCGAGTTTGGCAGCAGCGCTCCGGACCTGAGCAATCCGCAGCTGCGCGCGTGGTTCTGGGCCGTGCTGTACAAAAAATCGCTCGATCCGGCGCTGGGCTTTCCCGGCGACGCGCTGTGGATCGACGAGTTCGACGAGATGGGCGGCGCGCCGTCGACCATGCGTCTGGCGAACGGTTTGAGCTTTGCCGAAATGCGCAATTACTGGTTCTTCCTGATCGCGCAGGCGCTGGTGCGCGATGGCTGGGACAAATCAGCCATCACCCAGCGCCCCTACGTGTGGGTGCGCGGCATGACGGCCGGCGCGCAGCGTTACGCGAGCTTGTGGAGCGGCGACATCAAGCCCAATTTCGATGAAATGAAGCTGCAGATTCGCGGCATGCAACTGGCTGGCCTGTCCGGCTTTCCGTTCTGGGGCCACGATGCGGGCGGTTTCTACGACTGGGATAGCAAGAGCGGTCCGGACGCTGCGCTGTACACGCGCTGGGCGATGGGCTTCGGCAGTTTCGCGCCGATCTGGAAGCCGCACGGCATGGGACCATCGCGTTGGCCGCTCGACCGCAGCGCCGCCGAACAAGCCAGCGCGCATCAATTCACGCGCGCCCGTTACCAGCTGATGCCCTATATTTACAGCGCCGCGCACGAAGCGGCCGTCAGCGGCATGCCGATGGCGCGCGCCATGCTGCTCGCGTATCCGCACGACGAGCGGGCCTGGCGCCACGATCTGCAATTCATGTGGGGGCCGGATCTGCTGGTGGCGCCGCGCACCAGCGCGGCCCCCAGCACGCCAGTGTGGCTGCCGCCAGGCACGTGGTACGACTACTGGCATCCCCAACAGGCGCTGCGCGGCGACACGCTGATCGACGCCGGGCCGGAACGGGGCGAGCTGCCCGTGTTCGTCAAGGCCGGCGCCATCATCGCGCGCCAGAACTACACCACCAGCACCGCGTTTGCCGACAAGAGCGAGTTGCTGCTCGACGTCTATCCCGGCGCCGATGGACGCAGTACGCTGTACGAGGACGACGACGTCAGCGAACAATACCGGCTGGCCGGACGCAGCGCGAGCACCGACATGCGCTACGACGATGCGCGGCGCGTGCTGACCATCGCTGCGGCGCGCGGCAGTTACGCCAATGCGCCGCTGCGCCGCGCGTACAGCATCACCTTGCACGGGCGGCCCGCCGGCGAATGCTACAGCATCAACGGCAGCCAGTTCACCAGCGCTGCTGCAGTCGGCACCCACGCCAGCGTGCTGAGCACCGACGCGCTCGACGTCGGCAAGCAGGTCGTCGTGCGGCCCTGCCGGCCCGCTGAGCCGTCCAGCATTCAGTCTGCCAGCGCGCGGTAGAAGTAGGTGGTGGCGCACGGTGCGCCATCGGGAAACAGCGCAAAGCCGGGGATCACGCCGCAGCGTTGCCAACCCAAGGAGGCGTACAAGCGCTCGCCGTCGCCACCGGTGACGGTGTCGAGCACCAGCAGCGACTTGTCGCAGTCGCGCGCCAGCTGTTCGGCTGCGCGCATCAGGGTCGCGCCCAGCCCGCGCCGGCGCGCACGCCGATGCACCAGCATCTTCGACAAATCGGCCCGGTGCGGTTGGTTGTCCGGCTGGCTGAGCACCAGTTGCACGGTGCCCACGACACCGCGCGCATCTTCTGCCAGCAGCAAGGCGCGCTCGCCCCGTGCGACGCCGTCGGCGATGCGGCGCCAGAACGCACGCGCCTCGGACAGCGCCAGATTCTGCATGAAGCCGACCGATGCGCCGCCATCGACACAGTCGATTAGCAACTCGGCCAGCCCTTGCAACTGGGCGTCGCTGACGTGAGTAAAGCGCCGCACGGCCACGTCGGCGCCGACGGAGCCCCCGACGGATGCTGGCGCGGGCGCTTGTGCGGGTGCGGGTGCGGGTGCGGGTGCGGGTGCGGGTGCGGGTGCGGGTGCGGGTGCGGGTGCGGGTGCGGGTGCGGGTGCGGTCGGCATGGATTACCTTCTGGCGCTGGTGTCGGTCGGGATCACGACGGTGTAGCGCGCCGTCGCATCGGTCGGATGGTGATATCAGCGAGATCATCGAGCGGCTAACGTCGGAATACGGTAGCAGCGCCTCAAGCGACAGGCCGCGCGCAGCGCGCGCCCTCGTTCGGCAATACGCTGACTCACGTTTTGATCGCCATCTTCCATCATGGATGCATATTCCAACATACTGGACACCATGTCAAGCCACTGCCGATGCGTTTGACTCAGACGTGAGTCGCTGCGGCCAGCGCCACGGCGAACTTTATACCGGCGCGAGCGCGGCGGGCGCGAGCCGGGTCGCCGTGATGATCTGAAAATTACCAAAGAACATGGTGGTGCGCTGGCAAGACCAGCCGCCCATCGCATCGAGACAGGCGACCGGATCATGACTATCCCACAGCGCCAGGCCAAGCGACTCGAACACGGTGAAATAGGCCCAGCTCAGCAGGCGCAGGACGCGCCAGTCAGGCCGGTGAAACTCGCCCAGATAGAGCTTGCCGCCGGGTGCCAGCACGCGCCCCGCTTCGGCCAGCGCGGCCAGTTTCATCGGATGGGGCAACTCGTGCAGCAGGAAGAACATGACGTTGGCGCCGACCGCGCCGTCGGCCAAGCTGAGCGCGGTGGCGTCGTCCACCTGATAGTCGACCTGGCCTGCGGGCTGGCCGAGCTTGCGCTCGACGTTCAACAGTTCATTGCGCACCAGATCGATCATCAGCACCCGCCCGGCATGCGCCTTGAACGCGGCGTCGACCACTTTCGGCACGACGTTGCCAAACGGGCAGGACGTCACCAGCACGGTCTGCCCGCGCAAGTCGCTGGCCACCAAGCCGGCAACGATGCGGGCCACCAGGCGATTGTATTGAAACAGCAGAATGGCCGAGATGACCGGCTGAAAATCGACCAGGCGGATCAAGAACATGTTTGAATAGATCGGGTACACATGCGCAGCGGGACCCGCAGGCCGCGACGATCGGCTACGTAACAGCAAGGCGCCGCGCGTAACGATAAAAAAGAACAGCGCAGTCGCCAATAACAGCGAAAACACGACCAGCATGCCATAGACGAACCACATCGGTGTCCCTATCCCTTTCGTTACAGTGTTGCCCGCACAAGAAATCGATTATAGCGTGCGCCTCATCTGGCAAGTCCGTTCATGACGCAGCGCCGCGCCGACTGGCACGGACCGTCGGATTTGAACAATTGCGACACAATTATGCGCGCGCACCGGCCCGGAGAGCGCGCCAGGCGGCACGCACAATAAAAAAGCGCCGCCGCGCCATGCTGATGGCGGGACGGCGCGGGCACCGATCGATGCGTCTTACGGCTTCGGCTTGACGAACTTGAGCAGCATGCGGTCCGACTCGCCAATGGCCGCGTATTTGGCGCGGTCCTTGTCCTGAAGCATAAACGTCGGCGGCAGCGTCCACACGCCCTTCTCATAATCCTTGGTGTCGTTCGGATTGCTCAGCACATCGCTGCGCGCGGCCAGCTTGAAGCCGGCTTTTTCGGCCAGCGCGATCATCACGCTTTCCTTCACGTAGCCCAGTTCGGCCGACTTGGCCGGGGTGCGCGGGCTCGCTTCGTTCTCGCGATGATCGATGATGCCCAGCACGCCGCCGGCCTTGAGCACGCGGAAGTATTCGGCGAATACCGGCCCGGTTTGCTTGCCGTCGCCGGCGATCAGGTTATGGATATTGCGCACGTCGAACACCACGTCGGCGCTGGCGTTGGCCATGTAACCGGCCTGCTTGGCCTGGCGTCCGTAAAAAATGGCTTTGGCCTTGGGGCCGGCCAGTTCCTGCTGGGCCTGGGCAAAATTAGCCAGCCAGGCTTCCAGCTTCTTGGTCTCCTGTTCGCGGAACTCCGGCGGCGCATCGAGGAACACTTCGGGCGCAACTTCGGCGCCGATGTAGCTGCCCTTGGCCTTCAACAGCGGACCGAGAATGTGGCTATACCAACCGCCGCCGGGGTAGTTCTCGACCACCGTCATGGTGGGCGCAATGCCAAGAAAGCTCAGGACCTCGACCGGATGGCGCGCCTTGTCGCGCGCCTTTTCCGCGTCCGTGCGCCAGTAATTATTCTCGTACACGGCGGTGTGGATCGCGGCCGTTGCTGCGCCGTCCGGGCCGCGCGCCGACACCAATGGCGCTGCCATGGCCAAGGCGGTGGCCAGCACCGTAACGCGCAGCACGTTCTTTGAAAAATGCATGGTCTATCCTTTTGATTCTGGTTGACGGTTAACTTGCAACTGCGGCGGTTTTTTTAGGCCGGCCAATTGTACCTGCGTGGCCAGCGAATCGAAACAACAATCGCGCCGGCGTCGGCAGCTGCGCGCGCAGGCAATCTAGCGCGGGCGAAAGAACTGCAAGCCGTTGCCGTCCGGGTCGCGCAGATGAAATTCGCGCGTTCCCCAGGGCGTATCGACCGGCTTGTGAAACGGGCCTGGCGGACTGTCGTCGGTTGCGTCGGTTGCGCCGGTTGCGTCGGTTGCGCCGATTGCGCCGGTTGCGCCGGCTGCCCCGGTTGCGGCGCCAATCAACTCACGATACAAGGCATCAACTTGCGTGACCAGAAACCGGTAGGTCGGGCGGTCGACCGGATGCGCCCACTGGCTGCTATCCTGCCATTGCAGATGCAGTTCGACGCTATCACGCGCGACGGCGGCATACTTCGGGTGGACCGGACTGTCGGCAAAGACGAGTGCAAACCCGAGCTTCCGATAAAACGCCAGCGAGGACATCACGTCGCTGGCCATCAACACCGGAATGACGGCCACAATTTGGCTTTTCATCGGTACTTCCTGTTCGCGAGATTAAGCATCGCCTATCGTAGAAAAAAATGCCGCGAGGCGCGCTTTGGTGTGATTCACAAGGGCGCCAAAAACTGCGATGATACGCTCCCGCGCAGCGCCACTGCGAACTTGCATGCAAGTTGGCCGCGTGGCCAACCTGGCGCATAACCCACCATGGAATCTGCATGAAAATTCGCACCCTGCTCATCGTTGGCCTGCTGGCCGCCGCCAACGGTGTTACCCAACTGGCCAGCGCGGGCGAACAGACACCGCAACAACAGTTCGCCGGCGCCGTCGCGTTGATGGCGTCGCACAAATACGCCGAGGCCATCCCGCTGCTCGAAGCACTCACCAGCAGCTACCCCACCGCCACCGTGTTCTGGAACCTCGGTTTGAGTGCGGCCGAGGTGGGCGACAACGCCAAGGCGCTGCAGGCCTGGCGCGCCTATCGCGAACTGGCACCGGACAACTGGCAGGGACGCGCGAAGCTGGTGCAGGCCTATCAGGCGCTGGGCGAGCTGGCCGCGCGCGATCGCGAGCGCGCCGCGCTGGTCGCGCTGTGGCAGACGGGCAGCGATGCCGAGCTGAGTGCGCAGCCGATTTTCTGCCGCGAGCAATTTCGCCAGGACGGCCAAAAGATGATGGTGCTCGAATACTTCAAGCCGTCCGGCCCGACGATGGTGGTGTATTCGTTCGTCGGCGTCAACGACGCGGGCCAGCACGAATTCAAGCTCTCGCTGGGCAGCTACGACAGCACCAATCAGGTTGCGCTCGAGCTGGGCCAGCGCCCGGCCGACAAACGGCTCTACCACCTCGATCTGTATCGCGGCAAGGCGCACGAAACCCATGGCTTTTTCATCGGCCAGCCGGACTACGACGAGATACGCAGCGCCGTTGTGAAGGTATTGGCGGGCAAGAGCAAGCCGATTGCCAGCCTGAACGCGCCAGCAGCCGACAAGCACTAGCCGATGACGGCGCGGTGCGCCAGCGGAGCGGCATGATCGGGCCGCTGGTGGCGTAAATTTCGATGCCGATGTGTACGCAAACGTACAGTGTGCACAGCCGCCGATGCCTACGATAAGAACTGTGATTGACACCGAACGCACCCTGCACGGGGCCCGCCGATGCACCCGACCAAGCGCCCGGCATGCAAGCACACCGACCCAGCCAGCAGGTCCTTGCCGGCAGCAACTGCGACGCCACGGAGGCTGACATGAACACCCCGATCAATCCCAGCAAATACGAAATCCGCGCCTACCTGGCGCGCAGGCTCAAAGAACACTGCCCGCCCCCGACAGTGGCCGAGATTCGCCGCCAGCTTGGGTGGCAACTGCAGCCGCTGATGATCGTCCCCTGCGTAACGCGTTAAACAGCCCATTTGCTTCGTTGCGCACGAAGCAAATCGTCCCGTGACGGGCCGCGCCCACTAGTGAGCGCCGACGAACGCGCTGATTCTGCGCTCGCCGGCGCGGCACATGCCGACAGTCACCCTGCCACGCACCCTACGCGGCCTCGACCTGCGGCCAGATCTGCGCGATGCGCAGCAAATTGGTGGTGCCCGGCAGGCCGAACGGCACCCCGGCCGTGATCGCGATCTGGTCGCCAACCTGCGCGAAGCCTTCCTTGACGACGGTGAAACAGGCCGCCGCGACCATCAACTCTTCGTCATGCACGTCGGCGCTGATGGTCGCGTGCACGCCCCAGGCCAGCGCCAGCCGGCGCGCGATCGGCAGGTGCGGCGTGATGCACACGATGGGCGCGAGCGGCCGTTCGCGCGCCGCGCGCAAGCTGGTGTGGCCGGACGTCGTATAGGTCACCGTAGCGACCGCGCCAACGATCGCGCTGACGTCGCGCAGCGCCGAGCAGATCGCGTCGCCGCTGGTGGGCAGCGGCGCCTCGTTTTGCGCGTCCAGCATCTTGCGGTACAGGGGATCGCGTTCGACTTCGCTGATGATCCGGTCCATCATCACGACCGCTTCGACCGGGTAGGCGCCACTGGCCGATTCGGCCGACAGCATTACCGCGTCGGCGCCGTCGTAGATGGCGCTGGCCACGTCGGACGCCTCGGCGCGGGTCGGCACCGGCGCGCTGATCATCGATTCGAGCATCTGGGTGGCGATCACGATCGGCTTGCCGTGCTTGCGGCACATGCGCAGGATGCGCTTTTGCACGCCCGGCACGCGCTCGGGCGGCAGCTCGACGCCGAGGTCGCCGCGCGCCACCATGATGGCGTCCGACACGGCCACGATTTCTTCCAGACGGTCCAGCGCGGCCGGCTTTTCCAGCTTGGCCAGCAGCGCCGCGCGCGTGCCGATCAGGGCGCGCGCCTCCAGCATGTCTTCCGGACGCTGCACGAACGACAGCGCGATCCAGTCGGCCCCCATCTCCAGCGCGAAGGCCAGGTCACGGTGGTCCTTGACCGTCAGCGCGGGAATCGGCAGCACCACATCGGGCACGTTGACGCCCTTGCGGTCCGACAGCACGCCGCCGTTGACGACACGGGTGCGGATCTGCTGGCCGTCGCTGCCCAGCACCGCCAGACGCAGCTTGCCGTCGTCGAGCAGCAGCGACTGGCCAGCGGCGATCACCTCGAACAGTTCCGGGTGCGGCAGGCAGACGCGCTGCGCCGTGCCGGGCGTCGGATCGCGGTCAAGCGTGAACTCGGCGCCCGCCGCCAGCGTGACTTTGCCATCTTGGAACTGGCCCACGCGCAGCTTCGGCCCCTGCAAGTCGGCCAGGATGGCGATCGGACGCCCGCTGCTGCGCTCGATGTCGCGCACGATGTCGCAGCGCGCCTGGTGATCCTGATGGCTGCCGTGGCTGAAATTAAAACGGAACACGTCGGCGCCCGCTTCGAACAGCGCCAGGATGTGTGCGCGCGTGCTGCTGGCCGGGCCGAGCGTGGCTACGATTTTTGCTTTGCGTTGACGTCGCATCTGTTGTCCTTCGGGTGAAATGTGAGGGTGTTGGGGTAGCGCGCACGTGCGCATCCACACGCGGCGACATTGCGCCGTCGTGTGCTTGCGCTTGCGCGCCGGCTTGGCAGTTTGCGCGCGGCGCAGCCAGCTACGCGCCGCATGCGCGCGCCGCTGGCCGTTGCACGCGCTAGAGGATCAGGATCGCGCGGAAGTCGTTGACGTTGGTGCGGCTCGGTCCCGTGACGACCAGGTCGCCCAGCGCGCTGAAGAAACCGTAACCGTCGTTGTTTTCCAGCAGCGTGCGCGCACGCAGGTCGTGCGCCTGGGCGCGCGCAAGCGAGTCCGGCCCGCAAAGCGCGCCGGCGTTGTCTTCCGAACCGTCGATGCCGTCGGTGTCGCAGGCGATTGCATGAATGTCCGGATGACCATTGAGCGCGATGGTCAGGCTGAGCAGAAATTCCGCATTGCGCCCGCCCCGCCCGCTGCCGCGCACCGTCACCGTGGTTTCGCCGCCGGAAATGAGCACGCAAGGACGCGCGAACGGCTGGCCGCGCAAGGCCACCTGCTTGGCGATCGCGCCCAGCACCAGCGCCACATCGCGCGCCTCGCCTTCGATGCCGTCCGACAGAATATAGGGCGTGACTCCGAAGGCGCGCGCACGCGCGGCGCCCGCTTCCAGCGCGTCCTGCGCGACGGCGATCACATGGTGGCGATTGCGCGCAAAACGGGGATCGCCCGGCTTTGGCGTCTCGCCCGCGCCGGAGCGCAAGTGGTCGCGCACGTTGTCGGGCAGCGCAATCGCGTATTTGGCCAGCACCGCCAGCGCCTGGTCGCAGGTGGTCGCGTCGGGCAAGGTCGGGCCGCTGGCGATCATGTCGGGATCGTCGCCGGGCACGTCGGAGATCAGCAGCGTCACCACGCGCGCCGGCGCGCACGCCAGCGCCAGCCGCCCGCCCTTGATCAATGACAGGTGCTTGCGCACGCAGTTCATCTCCGAGATCGTCGCGCCGCTTTTGAGCAGCGCGCGGTTGATGCCCTGCTTGTCCTGCAGCGTGATGCCGGGCGCCGGCAGCGCCAGCAAGGCCGAACCGCCGCCGGAGATCAGGCACAGCACCAGATCGTCCTCGGACAGGCCTTCGACCATCTGCATCATGCGCGCGGCCGCGTTGCGGCCCGCTTCGTCGGGCACCGGATGGGCCGCCTCGACGACTTCGATGCGCTCGCAGGCGACGGCATGCTCGTAGCGCGTGACCACCAGTCCGGACAACTCGCCCTTCCAGTGCTGCTCGACCACGCGCGCCATCGCGGCGGCGCCTTTGCCGGCGCCGATCACCAGCGTGCGGCCCTTCGGTGGCGCGGGCAGGAAGGCCGGCAGGCATTTTTCGGCGCTGACGGCGTCGACGGCGCTGCTGTACACATCGAGTAAAAACTGGCGGGGGTCAAGGATGCTCATACCGGGCTACTTTCATAAATGTGGCAGCGGCCGCGCAGTGTGCGCGCCGCTCCGGGTAAGACAGTCGATCAGGCTTGCGCGATCTGGTGGTTCGACAGCATTTCAATGGCGCGGCACAGTGCCGAATGATCCAGCCCGCCCATGCCGTTGGCCGCGCAGGCGTTCATCAGCTCTTGCGCCACGGCGGTATTGGGCAAGGATACGCCCAGCGCTTTGGCGCCCTGCAAGGCCAGGTTCAAATCCTTCTGGTGCAGCTCGATCCGGAAACCCGGGTTGAAGGTGCGCTTGACCATGCGCTCGCCATGCACCTCAAGGATACGCGATGCGGCGAAACCGCCCATCAAGGCTTGGCGTACACGCGCCGGATCGGC
>JBBQZO010000061.1:0-15546 GCA_038207625.1 Burkholderiales bacterium
TAAAGCTTGATCAACAGGATGCGATTTCATGCCACAGCAACGGGGAAATTGGTCGGCAAGATCGCCTTGGACGCGCGCGCTGGCGCGGCTGACCAAAGCGATGGCGCTCGCTCACGGCCCGCAACAGGTGCGCGTGAATTACGTCTGCCCCGGCGCGACCACCAGGGCAATGCTGCGCAACGAAGCGCGCCAGTTGGGTATGTCCGAACTGGCGCGCTTCGTTGCGGGTGCCGGAGGTCCGTTGCAGCGGGGCGGGCCACGGTGCGAGATCGCCCAGGCGGCTCTGTTGCTCGCCTCGGAACGCTTTTCCTTTGTCACTGGCGACGCGCTCATTGTCGACGGTGGTGAGCTGGTCGGCTCGGCATGAGTTGCGCAAGACATTCACACCAATATTTACAAGGACCGCTGCATGCAGATGTTTGACCCCGTGGAGCACCCTCACCGCCGCTTCAATCCGCTCTCAGGCCAGTGGGTGCTGGTGTCGCCGCACCGTGCTAAGCGGCCGTGGCAAGGTCAGGTCGAGGCGCCCGTCGAAGCGGCCATCGCCGCCCACGATGCGAGTTGCTATCTATGCGCCGGGAATACCCGCGTTACCGGCGAGATCAACCCGCGCTACGACGCCACCTTCGTGTTCAACAATGATTTCGCCGCGTTGACCCGCGATACGCCGGCGTCCGACGCGCAGCCCGATGTCCTGCTGCGCAGCGACGCCGCGCGCGGCGTGAGCCGGGTGATCTGCTATTCGCCCGACCACGGCAAGACGCTGCCCGAACTGACGCTGCCCGCCATCGTGGCGCTGATACAGACCTGGCGCGACCAGGTAGCCGAGCTGTCGGAGTGCTGGGACTGGGTGCAGGTGTTCGAAAACAAGGGCGCGGCGATGGGTTGCTCGAACCCGCATCCCCACGGCCAGATTTGGGCCTGCGACTTTCTGCCCAATGAAATCGCCACCGAACAGCAGCACCAGCGCGACTGGTTCGCTGCGCATGGCCGCCCGCTGCTGCTCGACTACGCGGCGCGCGAACTGGCCGAGCGCAGCCGCATCGTTGTCGATACCGAGCACTGGCTGGCCGTGGTGCCGTACTGGGCCGCGTGGCCATTCGAAACGCTGTTGATGCCCAAAGCCCACACGCCGTCGCTGCTGGCGCTGAGCGCCGCCCAGCACACCGACCTGGCGCGCGCGCTCAAGGAACTGACCTGCCGCTACGACAACCTGTTCGAATGCAGCTTCCCGTATTCGATGGGCTGGCATTTCGCGCCGCCGCACAGCGACTGCCCGCAGGCATGGCAATTGCACGCCCATTTTTATCCACCGCTGCTGCGCTCGGCCAGCGTGCGCAAGTTCATGGTCGGCTTTGAAATGCTGGCCGAGACCCAGCGCGACCTGACCGCCGAACAGGCCAGTGCGCGCCTGCGCGCGCTGCCGACGATACACTACAAACACCGCTGAGGACGCCCCCTTGACACCAGCACTGACTGTACAAACCGTTTTCGCCAAGCGCTTTGGGCGCCAACCTGATTTGATCGCGCGCGCCCCGGGGCGCGTCAATCTGATCGGCGAGCACACCGATTATAACGACGGCTTCGTGCTGCCCTGCGCAATCGGCTTTTATACCTACGTCGCGCTGGGACGGCGCGACGACAGCATCGTCACTGCTGTCGCCGCCGACTACGGCGGCCAGCAGGACATGTTTTCACTCACCGAGCCAATCGCCCACCATCCCACCCAGCACTGGAGCAATTACCTGCGCGGCGTGCTGCAGTGCCTGCGCTTGCGCGGCCAGCGCTTGCGCGGCATGGATCTGGTGATCTCGGGGGACGTGCCGCAAGGGGCCGGCCTGTCCTCATCGGCCTCGCTCGAAGTGGCGATCGCGCAGGCCTGCAAGCTCGCCTTCGCACTGCCGATGACGCCCAAAGACATCGCGCTGACCGGCCAGCAAGCCGAGAACCAGTTCGTCGGCTGCAATTGCGGCATCATGGACCAGATGATTTCCGCGACCGGTCAGCGCGACCATGCCTTGCTACTGGACTGCCGCAGCCTGGAGGCGCGCCTGATCCCGATGCCGTCCGATCTGACGGTGTTGATCGTCAATTCAAACGTGCGACGCGGCCTGCTGGGCAGCGAATACAACGCACGGCGCGCCAGCTGCGAAACGGCGGCGCGCCACTATGGCGTGGCGGCGCTGCGCGACCTGGACATGGCCGCGCTCAAAGCGGGCAAACACGGCCTGGACCCGGTCTCCTTTCGACGCGCGCGCCACATCGTCGGCGAAAACAGCCGCACACTGGCGGCCGCCGATGCGCTCGCCCATGGCGACCTGCGCGCGCTGGGGCTGCTGATGGCCCAGTCGCATGCGGCCATGCGCGACGATTTCGAGATCACCGTACCGGCCGTCGACGCGCTGGTCCGGATCATCAAAGAGCAGATCGGTGACGACGGCGGCGTGCGCATGACCGGCGGCGGTTTTGGCGGCTGCGTGGTGGCGTTGATGGCGCCCGACAAGGTCGATGCGGTGATTGCCGCCGTCAATAGCCGCTACCCGCCGGCCAGCGGCCTGCGGGCCGATTTTTATGTGTGCAAGGCCAGCGACGGCGCCGCGCAGTGGGAGCCGGACGGTGCGTAACACCAGGGCGCTCAGCGCAGAATCATGCGCATTCGCGCCGAAGGTGCACGATGAACAGATGGGAGCACTTCACACTACTGGGTGAACAGGGCTGGCCGACCCGCGCCCACTTCTTTGCCTACGGCGATGCACAGCAGGCGCGCGGCGTTCAGCGGCAAAACGCAGCCGCTGCTTTTTGCCGTTGAGCGGGCGCCGGCAGTGTGCGTTTTTCGAGCACCCACTGCAGGTGCCCGAGGCGTTCTACAGCGCGCTGATGGCGCACTGGGGCCAGATCAGCATACCGGGTATGTGACAGTTGCAAGGCCACGGAAGGCTGCGCTACACTGACAAAGGCTTCCCGTTGCCGATCGACGTGCCAATCGACGTGCCGTTTGTCCCCAGCGACAAGCCGACCGGCGCCTACCAGCGTAACTTCGCGCCTGGTCCGCCGTGCCCGCACCAGCAGGTAGTGATACGCTTCGATCGCCTCGCAACGCATTTCGAGCTGTACGTCAACGGTCAGTACACCGGCGCGCGCGGCAGCTTCACGCCGCGCATTCGCACCAGGGTTGCGCGCCCGCCACGGTGGGGGCGCAAGGGCGCAAACTTGTGCTAACATTTTCCGTACATCACTAATTGGCGCTACATGCTGCCCGGCGCAGGCGACCTCATCGGTGCGTCAGCGTCAGCGGGGCGCCGTCTGTGCAGACGCGGGAGATCAGATGGTCGTGCGTGCAGCAAGTCGCCATATCGTGATCGGCCTGGTCGGGCTGCTGCTGATCTCCTTGTGGAGCGGCGTGGCGATGTGGTCCTGGTCGGAGCACGAGCGCGTGCTGGCCTCGCACGCGGTGGTGCTCGAACAGCTCACCAGCGCAGTGGAAGAACAAACGCGCCGCTTGTTCAAACAGGCAGAAACGTCGCTGATGGTGTGCAATCAGTGGATCGGCGAACACCGCTCCGTCGATCCGGGCAGCGCGCGCGGCTTCGTCGACCTGGTTGAGCGCTTGCGGCGCATGTCCGACGGCCTGATCGATATCCGTACCGTCACCGCCAGCGGCGCGCTGCAATACGTGCCCCCGCGCGGCACCGGCGCGCTGGCTGACGTGACCGACCGCGACTACTTTCGCGCCCAGTACGACCTGAGCACGCGCGGCTTCTTTATCGCCGCGCCGGTGCTCTCGCGCGTGACCGGCAAATGGGGCATCCCCGCCTCGATCGCTGTCGAGCCTGGCGGTGGCGCCGTCGAGGTGCTGTTCGCTGCGCTGGAACTGGACCGTGTCGGCGCCGCCTTCGACGCCGAGCGTCCCAAGCCGGACGGCTCGATCGCCATTGTGCGTTCGGACGGGATCTTCCTGTTTCGCGCGCCGCTGGGCCAGCAGATGATCGGCAGCTCGCTGGCCAATACCCCGGGGTGGAGTGAGCATCTGGCACTGTCCACGCACGGCCTGTTTACAACGGCGCGCAGCGTGACCGACAGGCGCGCGCAGGTGGTGTCGTTTCGCCGCCTGCCCGACTATCCGCTGATCGTCACCGTCACGTCCGAGCTCGACGAGGTGCTGGCGTCCTGGCGCCGGCAGAACGCGATCCTGGTCGGCGTGGCCGGGACCATCACCGCGGCCTGCCTGCTGTTCGCATGGGCGTTGATGCGCACGCTGGCGGCCGAGCAGCGCTCGCAGCAGGAGCTGGCCAGGCTGATCGTCACCGATAGCTTGACTGGCGTGGGCAACCGGCGCCACCTGATGCACCGGCTGGAGCTGGAAATGCTGCGCGCGCAGCGCTACCAGCACCACCTCACCGTGGTGTTCTTTGATGTCGACCATTTCAAGCGCGTCAACGATATGCATGGTCACGGCGTGGGCGACACGGTGCTGGTGGCGGTGGCGCGGGCGCTGCAGGCGAACCTGCGCCAGGTCGATGTGCTGGGACGTTTGGGCGGCGAGGAATTCGCCGCGCTGCTCATTGAAACGGGCATTGACGGCGCGCTGCCGATCGCCGAGCGGATGCGCGCCGCCGTTCACCAGATCGTGCTGCCGGGCCTGGAGGCCGTCGTCAGCGTCAGCGCCGGCCTGGCCGAATGGCAGGTCGGCGAAACGGGCGAAGCGCTGATGGCGCGCAGCGACCGCGCGCTGTACCAGGCCAAGGCGGCCGGGCGCAATTGCTGCCGGGTGGCCGGACAGGTCAGCTAGTCGGACAGGTCAGCTGGTCGGACAGCTCAGCTGGTCGGACGCCAAATGCGGTCAGGCCGGCGCCGGCAGCCAGATATCGAAGCGCGTCTCGCCCTGCGCGTCCGGCGCCAGGCGGTATTCGAAACTGTGGCGCTGCAGAACTTCGCGCACAAACAGCAGCCCGATGCCCTGCCCGCCCTGTTTGGTGGTGAAGAACGGCGTGAACAGCTGGTGCCCGGCCAGTTCGCCCAGGCGTCGGCCGGAATCGATGATGGCCAGCCGTGTACCGCCGGCCTCGCAGCTCAGCTCAAGCTGGACGTACGCGGCAAACGCGCCGCGCTCCTGCATCGTTGCCTCGACTGCCTCGATGGCGTTCTTGACGATGTTGAGCAGCGCCTGCTCCATCAACTGGCGGTCCATCGGGTGCAACGGCACCGCCTCGCGCCGGGTCCAGCCGATCTCGATGCCGGCGCTTTTGCAGCGGTCGCGGTACAGCCACAAAATGTCGTCGACCAGATCGGACAGCGCGCTCGGGCGCAGCTCAGGTTCCGGCATTTTCACCACGCGCGTGAAGCGCTCGATAAATTCGCCCAGGCTGGCATTGCGGCGCGTGACGGCGGCGACCGCCGTGCCGAAGTCAAGTCGGTCGCTATCGGTCAGCTGGGCGCTGTAGTGCAGCAGCGAATCGAGCACCGAGCCGGTCGCCGCCACCGTGTTATTGACCTCGTGCGCCAGCACCCGGATCAGCTTTTCATAGGTGGCCTTTTCGGAGCTGTCCAGTTCAGCCGTCAGCTCGTCGATCAGCAGAAAGTGGCGATCGAAACCGCGGTCCACAAAGTGGCCGCGCTGGCCCCGGTAGCGCCGTCCGTCCGGGTCGGTGATCAGGCAGCTCGCGCCCAGCGCGAGCGCGTCCAGTTGCGCGAGCAGGCACAGCGAACGTGCGCGCGCATTGCCGCTCAGGGCGCCGTCCCACTGAGCGGCGCCGTCCAGCCAGTCGCGCAAGCTGTGGCCTTTGGCATCCATCAGACCAAGCAATGTGGACGCGCTGGCATTGAGCAGGCTGATGCGCCCGTCGAAGTCGAATACCACCACCGCGCTGGGCGTCGCCTCCAGCAGATGGTCGAGAAAACCGCGCTGCTCGCCCAGCGTCAGGCGTTCCTGATACAGCGTGCCGAGCATGTTGTTGAACAGCGCGACCAGCGCGCCCAGCTCGGCGTCGTCGGTCGGTTGCAGGCGCGCTGAATAGTTTTGATCCAGTAGCAGATCGTGGAAGCGGCGCGTGTAGCCCAGCGGCTCGAGTGCACGCCCGATCAGGTGCACGCCACCGGCCAGGCTCAGTATCAGCATCAGCTCGACGGCAACGAACAGCGCGGGGTTGTCGCGAAACAGCGCCACCGAAAAGAACAGGAATATCAGGTGCAAACCGGCCAGATAGCTCAGCAGGCGCGCGCGCAAACTCATGGGGCACCGTCCTGATCGGCCACCTTCATGCCGTGTCGCTCGAGCCGGCGGTACAGCGCGTTGCGGCTTAAGCCGAGCGCCTTCGACACGCGCGAGATATTGCCCGCATGTTCGAGCATCGCGCGCTCGATCATGTGGCGTTCGACCTGTTCGAGCGTCATGCCGTCCACACCCAGCCGTTGCGCGCCAACGCCGTCGGCGCGCTGTTCGGCGGCGATGAAGTCGGCCTGGCTCAGCTCATGCTTGCCCACCAACAGCAGCGTGCGTTCCAGCGTCTGTTTCAGCTGGCGGATATTGCCCGGCCAGGCTTGCGCGCTCAACCAGTCCAGCGCCGGCGCCGTCAGCGTGACCGCGCCCAGACCGTAGCTGGCGGCCACCTCGGCGACGATGCGCTGCACCAGCAGCGGAATGTCGCTGCGCCGCTCGCGCAGCGGCGGCAAGCGGATCGTGATCAGGTTCAGGCGGTAGAACAGGTCTTCGCGAAATTCGCCGGCGGCCACCAGTTCGGCCAGCTCGCGGTTGGTGGCCGACACCACACGCAGGTCGGCCTGCTCACTGCGGCTCGCGCCCACCGGCAGATAGCTCTGGTCCTGCAGCACGCGCAACAGTTTGACCTGGTCGGCGCGGTTCATCTCGCCGATTTCGTCGAGGAACAAGGTGCTTTGATGGGCGCAGGCGACGTGGCCCTTGCGGTCCGCCTTGGCGTCGGTGAACGCGCCTTTGACGTGGCCAAACATCTCGCTCTCGAACAGCGACGGCGTGATCGCCCCCATGTTGATCTTCACCGGCGTGCGCGCGGCGCGCGGGCTGTTGCGGTGGATCGCGTCGGCGATCAATTCCTTGCCGGTGCCGCTCTCGCCCAGAATCAGCACCGGCGCCTTGGTGCGCGCCACCTGCCCCAGCGTGGCCAGCACCTGCAGCAGCGCCGGATGTTCGCCGACGATGGCCGCGAAATCGAACTGCGCGTCCAGCGTCTGGCGCGTCAAGCGGGTCGTCGGCGCCGGACCGGCCAGGGCCAACGTGGCCTTGATCATCTCGGCCAGTTGCGCGTTGTTCCACGGTTTGGTGAAAAAATTGGCGGCGCCCGCCTTCATGCCGGCCACCGCCAGCGTGATCGAGCCCCACGCGGTCATCAGCAGCACCGGCAGCGCCGGGTGGCTGTGCTTGATCTGGACCAGCAAGTCCATGCCCTCCGCACCGCTGGTGCCGAGCGAAAAATTCATGTCTTGCAGGACCAGGTCGAACGGTGCGCCGGCCAGCAGGGCCAGCGCCTGTTTCGGGCCGTCGCTGCAGACGGCGTCGAAGCCGGCCTGTTTCAGTAGCAAAGCGAGCGAGACCTGGACGGCG
Source organism: Burkholderiales bacterium (assembly GCA_038207625.1). Lineage (GTDB taxonomy): Bacteria > Pseudomonadota > Gammaproteobacteria > Burkholderiales > Burkholderiaceae_D > JBBQZO01. Next base: position 7,577 of record JBBQZO010000061.1, read on the forward strand.
TCGTCGTCGTCGACGATCAGTATGCGTTGCTTGCGGTGTGATTCCATCGGTACAGGTGAACGGTAGGTGTGCGGTGATGGCGCGGCGCCCGCCAATGTTGCGCGGGCGCCGGCCGGCTATTCGTAGTGCAGCGCTTCGGTGGGGCTGAGCTGGCTGGCCCGCCAGCCCGGATACAGCGCGCAGAGCAAGGATATCAGATAGATCAGCGCCATAGAAAGCGCCGTCGCTTGCAAAAATACCGCCCAGTTCAAGGCCGAGCCCAGCGCACCGGTCAGCGGCAGTTGCACCAGCAGGAGCAGCGCGACGCCCATCGCCAGCGAACTGAGCAGCATCTGCTCGCCGATGATCTGGCGATAGATGTGCCCCGAGTCGGCCCCAATGGCGCGCCGCAGGCCAATCTCGGGAATGCGCTGGGTGGTGTTTTGCCACAGCACGCCGAACAGGCCAAACCCGACCATCAATAACAGGAAGGCGGCGATCACCGCGCCGATCACCAGCGGCGTCAGGCTAGAGCGCAGCATGCCGGCGCGCTGTTCAACCAGCGGTTCGATCTTGTAGGTCCAGTCGTTGCGCACCAGCTTGAGCCGGGCGTTCAGCCTGGCCTCGAAGGCGCGGCTGGTGCCTGGCTTTAGTTTGATCAACATGGTCTTCACGCGCGTATCGGTGCTCAAGGGCAGAAAACGGGTGAACGCCATGTTGGTCGGCACCTTGAAATCGCCTTGACCACGATAATCGTCGATGACGCCGGTGACGCGCATGATGCTGCGCTTGGTGTCGCTCGGCTCGCCGTTGGTGAACTGTTTGCCGATCGCGGACTGGCCCGGGAACAGCGAGTGGGCCAGCTTGCGGTTGATCACGGTGGGCACGGTGGACGTGCCGTCGTCGCTGACGTCGAACGCGCGTCCCGTTTCCACGTGCACGCCGAGCAGTTTGAAGAACTCGTCGCTCACTTCCAGCGCTTCGCTGACAACTTCACCGCTGCCATCCAGATGCGCGTAGCCGTCGGTGATTCTGCCCGAGCGAAACGGTTGAAACGTCGCAAAGGCGACCTGCTCCACTTCGGACATGGCGCTCAGGTTGCGCTTGAAGCTGTCGTAAATCGTCGGCGCGTCTTTCAGCGTGCTGTCATTCTCCACCTGGATTGTGACCGACCACACATCGGCGTAATCGAAGCCGAGCGGCATGCGATACAGCTGCATGCTGCGGCTGGCAAACGCGGCGATCGCAAACACCACGGCAAAGGCCAGCAGAATTTCCAGACTCAACATCATGTTTCTGGTCTTGCGTTTCCAGATCAGTTTCAACATATGGCGTAACATCATGCACCTCCTTTGAGCGCGACAACCGGGTCGAGGCGCGACATTTTCCAGGCCGGGATCACGCCCGACAGCAGACCAAATACGCAGGACAGCAACAGGCCGCTGGCGAACACCACCCAGTTGATGTGCAGGTTCAGGTAGGGGATCAGATTCATGCTCGATAACCAGGACAGGATGCCCTGCGCACAGGCCAGGGCAATCAGCCCGCCACTGATGCACAGCAACACGTTTTCCAGCACCAGTTGGCCGATCAGGTCCGCGCTGGTTGCGCCAAACGCCTTGCGCACCCCGATTTCGCCGCTACGTTCCATGATGCGGCCCATGTTCAGATTGACCAGGTTCAAGGCCGGCAACAGCATGAACAGCAGCATCAGCGCGCCGATCACCATCAGCAACGTCGCGCCGCCCGAATCGGCGCCGGTGGTGTTGAAGATGTCGCGCGCCACCAGGTCGAGCTTGCTGTCGGCCCAGAAATGCGCCTCGTCGTAGCCGTTCGGATCGTCGAACTGGACCGTGGAGGTGATCCGCTGCACTTCGGCGCGCACGGCCGGTAAGTCGGCAGCGCGCTTCGCCAGCAGCAAGGCGGTGAAGTCGCCCGACAGTTGATGCTGGTAGTCGCTGGACGGATAGGTGCCGATCGGCGCCCAGATATCGGACAAGGCGTTGAAGTGAATCGCATCTTCGACGATACCGATGATCTCGTACTGGGGACCGCCGATGCTGATCTTTTGCCCCAGCGCTGCGCCATCCGGGAACAATTTTTTGGCCGTCGAGGCATTGACCACCGCCACGAAGCGCGCCTGCGCGTCGTCCTCGGCGGTGGGCAGGCGGCCCTTGAGCAAAGTGAAATCGAGTATCTTCCAGTAGTTGGCGTCGGCGCGGCGCATCAGCAATTGGCTGACCCGCTCATCCTGATAAATCGCCACCGTCTGCGGCGACGTCACGGCCGACACCAGCTGCACCGACGTCATCGGACGCAGGTATTTGTCGATCAATTTGTAGCCCAGCTGGCTGGTGCGCACGCGCTTGCCGTGCATGGCGAGCGACTCGAGATTCATCACTTGCAGAAAACGTTCGCTTTTGCCTTCCACGCCGCTGGGGAAGAAGGCAGTCTCCAGCAAGGCCGTCACCACCAGCAACACCGCCAGCGTCAGCACGATGCACAGCAGGTTAATGGCCGTAAACAGTTTGCGCCGCATGAATACTTTGCCGGCGGTCATCAGATAGTTCTTGAACATGCGAGCCTCCTAAGCGACCAGCTGGCCGTCGAACACGCGCACGATACGGCTGACGCGTTTGGCTTCGTGCTCATCGTGGCTGACCATGACTACGGTGGTGCCTTCGCTGTTGAGCTTGAGCAGGATTTCCATCACCTCGGCCCCCATTTTGCTGTCGAGGTTGCCCGTCGGCTCGTCCGCCAGCAGCACCTGCGGCCGGCCCACGATGGCGCGCGCGATCGCCACGCGCTGCTGCTGGCCGCCCGACAACTGATTCGGATAGTGTTCCATGCGCGCGCCCAAGCCCACCTTTTCCAGCGCCTCGCGGGCCAGCGCGCGCCGCTCGCCCGCCGACACGTTGCGGTACAACAGCGGCAACTCGACGTTGTCGATCACGCGCAGGTCGTTAATCAGGTGGAAGCTCTGGAAGATGAAACCAAACGTCAGGTTGCGCAGCTTGGCCACATCCTTGTCGCGGTAGGACTTGACGGCCACACCATCGACCTCGATGGCGCCCGAGCCGGGCCGGTCCAGCAAACCGATCAGGTTCAGCAAGGTGCTCTTGCCGCAGCCGCTAGGGCCCATGATGCAGACGAACTCCGCTTTTTTGATGTGCAGGTCGATGCCTTTCAAGGCCAGCGTCTCGACTTTGTCGGTCTGATACGTCTTGCTGATGTTGTTAAGTCGGATCATGGTTCAGTCTTCCTTTCGGTGGATATGCAATTGTATGGGGTGACGCCTTAGCGCGAAATGCGCATGCTGTCGTAATCTTTGAAACGGCTGATGTCCGAGACGATCACGCGCTCGCCCAAGCGCGCGCCGCCCAGGATTTCGATCACCTTGCCGTCGCCGCTGCCCAGCTCAAGCGTGGTGCGGTGCGCCACCCCGTCGCGGATCACGAAACCAAGCTGGCGGCCCATGCCGTTGAACGCGGGGCCGCTGTCGGTCAGCAAGGTGCCGCCCTTCTGCTCGGTCACGATATTGACGTCCACGCGCAGCTTGTTGCGCAGCAGCGGATGGTTCGGCTGGGCCAGCGCAACGAGCAACTTGACGGTGCCGTTTTGAATCTCCGGCAAAATCGTCTGGACGGTGCCGGCCAGACTTTGGCTGCCCTGCTCAACACGCACCGCCTGGCCGGGACTGAGGGCGCGCGCATGAAAGTCCGACAGCGACGCCTCGACCCGGTAATTGTTCAGCTCCGACACCTTGGCCAAGACCTGGCCCGTCTCAACGCTGGTGCCCTCCTCCGTGATAAGCGACGTCAGCATGCCGGCAAATGGCGCGCGCACCTGGGTCTGGGCCAGCAGCGTTTGCTGCTGCTCCATCTGCTTCTGAAGGATGTTCTTCTGAAGCCGCGCGCCTTCGATATTGCTGACGGTGGCGCGACGGTTGTCGTCGATCAGCTCGCGCTGCTGACGCAACTGAATCTCGGCGCGCTTCACGTTCAGCTCGGCCGTCAGCATGTCCTCGCCCGACACGGCGCCGCTGGCGCGCAGCTTCTGATAGCGCCCCCACTTCACCTGCGCACTTTGCAAGTCCAGCGCAAGCAACTCGATATTGCTGCCCAACTGTTTCTGCTTCTGGTCCTTTTCCAGCGTCAAGCCGACGATGCGGTTTTCCTGCTGCGCCAGTTGTTCCTTCAGACTGTCGATCGCCAGCTTGATGGTGCGGTCGTCCAGCTCAAGCAGCAGCGCCCCGGCCGCGACCTGCTGGCCAGGTTTGGCGTGCACCTTGCCGATGCGCGTCTGGATCGGACTGGACACGAGCTCCTCGTGCACGGGAATGACGACGCCGGAGGCATTGATCGTGTTCGCGATATTGCCACGTCGTACCTCGCCGACGACGATGTCGGCCAGCGCAATGCTGGGGCCGACGGCGCGGTTGATGCCCCAGGCGGCAGCGCCGAAACCGGCCAGCACAGCGATGAGCGTGGCAAGACGGATGCGGCGGCGCCGGGCGATGGTGACGGGGTTGAGTGGCTGATCCATGTGCGTGACTTCGTGATTGTGTTGATCGCCATACAGCAAACGCCGTGCCAGCTTTGCCACTGCACAATTACATCAACAGAATCAATGCCCTACATGCTTATTCTCGACGCAAGCCGGTATCCCGGAATCGCCCCGCATTGCCCGCCTGCGCGCAGCACTGCCCGGAACCGGGCAATCGCGTTCTGAAACACAGGGTGGATTGTTTTCAAGGTTGAATAAGCGTTATGATTGTCGGCGGTTTTGAACACCGTTGATTTCCCTAATCACGCGCGGACTGGCCGCGCCAACCAGACAAGGTCAACACGATGCCCCAACTTAAACTGTGCTATTTCGATTTTCACGGCGGCCGTGCCGAGCCGGCGCGCCTGGCAATGCACATCGGCGGCATTGCGTTTGAAGACCACCGGTTTGCCTTCCCCGAGTTTGCCGAAGTGCGCAAGGCGACCCCGTTTGGCCAGGTACCGACGCTGCAAGTCGACGGCGTCGTGGTGACGCAGTGCGATGCCATTACCCGGTATGTCGGCAAACTTGCCGGATTGTATCCAGCCGACCCTTACCAGGCCTTGCTGTGCGACGAAGTGATGTTTGTCGTCGAAGAAGCCACGGTCAGACTGGGACCATCATTTCGCATGACTGGCGACGAGCAGAAACAGGCGCGCTTAGCCTTGGTCAATGGCTCGATGCCGATGTATCTCGGCTGGCTGCAAAGTCAGTTGCTGGCGCACGGCGGTGAATTTTTCGCCGACAACCGCCTCACCGTGGCCGACCTGAAAGTGTTTGTCGACGTGCGCGGCCTCAATTCCGGGCGCCTGGATCATGTGCCGACCGATCTGGTGGAACAAGTCGCGCCCGCACTCAACGCCCACATGGAACGCATCGCCAATATGCCGGCTGTGGTGCAGTATTACGCCAAGTTCGCCACTAAATAAAACCGGCCGCCAACCTCGATCTGACTCGGTAATGGCGTGCAGCACGAAAGCCGTGCAGCGCCCAGTATTCGACTGTCGAGGTTGCCGGTTTATCTAACTGCTGACGCCCCCCATAATGCATTTTCCACGCCTTGATTAGGTCTGCACGGCGACACACATGCTCACTGAAATGTTCGACTACAAGCGCTGGGCTGATCAACGCGCTCTCGATGCGATAAGTCGCATCGACGAAAACCAATTCCCTTCTGCCGTGGCGTTTACGCGCCAACAGCTCAATCACATGATCCGGGTAGAAGAGCTATTCCGCGCGCGCCTGCTCGCCGCCGATGCACCCCACCAGTCGACCAATACCTGCATCGTGCCCGAGATCGAGGAGCTCAGCAGCAGAATCTTCGACTCCAATCAGTGGTACGCAAACTATGTCGAAAGGCTAGATCCGCGCCACCTGATTCAAACGGTGTCATTTGATTTCGTCGACGGCAAACCGGGATCGATGACGCGCCAGGAGATTCTGTTTCATATCATCAATCACGGCACCTACCACCGGGGCGCGATCGGACATGCCTTGGATCTCGCGAATGTGGCGCACCCTGCGGACACGTACACCGTGTTCATTCATTCCGTGGACCCGACACGCCGCGAACAGTCCTAAGCCACTCAGTTCGGCCGGTACGCGGCATGTGCGGACCAAAACCCTTGCAACGACCAACGTTAAAATTCAGCCGCGCCGAAGGCGTCGGTTGGAATGTTTGGTTGGGCTAACATGCTAAAAGGTTCAATCTGCGGTTTCATGCCAACCTCTGTTGTCTAAATAAAGCTTAACTTCGCCTAACGCTGCACCTGATACATGACGCAGGTATACGAAGACGTAAATACTCCCACACTTCTGATAAATCGACTCAATATCCATAGCCACTTCGTCAGGGAGGCTCGACAGGTCCTCCACAGAATTCTGAGGCGGCGGCTCCTTAGCGATGGCGGAAATAATTCGCGCCAACATTGCACCGGAAAGGGCTGTCATTTATCTATTCCATCGCAGTCTAGGGCCCAACGTGCCAAATTCAGCCGCGCCGCAGGCGGCGGCTGGGATGCTTGGTTGGGCCGATATGCATTAAACATAGAGGGCGTGGGTTCCAGGTGTTGCTGACCGAACTCGCTCTTCAAAGCCCTTGTAGAAAAAGGGAATGTTATCGGACTCATCTCCGTTCAAGCGGCCGCGAACCTTCTGAAAAGCCATTATAGCGATATGGTGGATGGGTTCGCCGACGACAAGCACCGGCTCGTCATGCTGCTCATGCCAAAGGAAAGCCCCACCATGTGCGGTGCGGGCAACTTCTAGCAAATAAGAACCAAACAGCTGAACAAGAGCCGCTACATCGCTCTGCTGCATCTGATCTACGAATTGAGACGCCTCGCTGAGCATTTCTTCCACGACAGCCAAGCTATCTTCGGAATAGTCCAATCGGCCACCGGCGCGATCTTGAAATTGCGCTACAGCCAGGTCGGCCTTTTCTCGAATTTGCGCTTCTAATTCAGACATGCTCAATTCTCTCCAAACGCCCAACGTTCAAACTGAGCGGCGGGCCGCCCGAAAATTAGAAGAAAAACTGCGTCGTGGCCGGCCCGTCCGACTCAAGTGCCAGGTTGGGCCAGCTTGCGAACCAAGATTTCGTGGTCAGTGAAAGTGTATGTGAACTCGACTTTATCTTGCGCGAAGCGGAGGAATTTGCACTTCGAGTAACGTCCCGATGACGCCCAGTAGCACGAGAAAGTGAGCTCTTGTTTTTCGTCATTCCACCCGATATTTTGAACTTCCCCATGTTCGGAATCGTAAGGATCAAAGGCGCTTACCAAGAAACCATCCGGCGAATCCTGAACCGTATATTCAACTTCGGAAAGCATTTCCTCCAATCCACACCATGTTCCAATGAGTGGATGATTTTTCAAAGACATGATGAAGCCCAACGTACTAATTCAGCGGCGCCGAATGCGTCCGCTGGAATGATTTGTTAGCCAATAATAACCGCTTTAGTTCAATGCCGGATGTGACGAGATACGCGACCGACGAGGCCGAGTATCCGTACCACCCAGCAAGAAGATGAGTTGCCCATAGTGTCGATGTATATGTGACAAAATACAATCCAGATAGGCAAGTGAATATGCCGACCAGAATTGCCAGTAGCTCATATTTTTTGTTAAGGAAAGCTACCAACGGCAACAAATAGATCGATGCCATTACGAGTACACCTGCAGGGTCCCCGGACAGCGGGTAGTAAATATCGACTATTCCGTCGTGACTGCACGATTGCAATGGCAGCAATAAACATGCAGCAATAAAAATGGCAAGTATTCGACGCATTGTCGTGTGGCGTGGCTAACGTAGAGCTGTGCGGCTGGCCGCCAGCGGATTAAATGATGACCTGCGGCGCACCCGGCCAGTCCGAACGAGCGCCATGTTGGCCGATGCGCGTGAGCTTGCAACGAACGGCGCGACCGAAGCCGTTATGCCGGAACCGC
>JBBQZO010000062.1:0-15510 GCA_038207625.1 Burkholderiales bacterium
ATGCAGCTCGGTCTTCAACACGTCGGCCAGCGCCGCCGCGTTCGGCGCGCCCGCAAACGCGAGCTTGCCGCTGTCGCTCATTTGCCCGATACGCTCGATGCGGTTCAGTTCAAGGCGCGCCAGTTCCAGCGCGTGCGCCTGCTGCGCGCCCAGCGTGTCGAATTCGCCCTTCCAGCGGGCGAACTGCTGCTCGCGTTCGCGCGCGCGGCAGGCCAACTCGTGCTGCCATACGGCCTCCTGCTCCTGCTGCTTGAGCTGCTGGCGCTCGGCATCGATGTCGAGCTGGTCGCGCAGGCCCTGCTTGTGCAATTGCTGGCTCAGACGCGCGGCGATGCCGTCGGCGTCGATGGTGCGCAGCAGTTTTTCGTGCTGCGCCAGCGCGTCGGCACCGGCGCCGCTGCGGCGCAGCGCGGCGATCTGCTGGCTGATCTGTTCCACATCGTGGCTGCTGGCCTGGTCCTTGACGGCGTCGGTGCGCAACAGCGCGCGCTGGCGTTCCAGCGCCAACTGATCCAGCCATTCCTGTTCACGCTGGGCCTGGCGCAAGCTGGCCGCGTTGCTGAGCGCCAGCTGCTGGTGCTGCGCGGTATGCTGCTCGGCCTCGAGCGCGTGCTGGCGCTCGGTCACGTTGCGTTGCTCACGCTGCAGCAGCGCGAGCTGGGCGCGCTTGTGCGCCTCGTCCTCGATCGCCAGCGCCTGGGCAATTTTGTTGGCAATTTGCTGCTGCAACAACTGGTGCGCGAAACGCTGCTGCGCCAGTTGGCCTTGTTCGAGCGCGTGCTGCTGGGCCAGCTCCATCTCCGAGCGCATGCGGATCTGGGCCAGCTGGCGCAGATGGTCCCATTCCAGCACCTGATCGGCGCGCTGCGCGCCCTGCTCGCTGAGCGCGTGCTCCAGTTCGGCCACCGCCGCGCCGGCGCCGCGCGCCATCGCCTCCTTGCGGTTTTTCGCCTCCAGCACGCGGCTGTACAGTTCCAGCTCGCGCAGCCGGATCGCATGCACCCGCTCGGCCTCGCCGACCGTCAGTGCGAGCCGTTCGACGCTCTCGTCCTGGCGCAGTTCGGCGCGCCGGAAACGCAGCCGGCCTTCCTGCTCGTCGCGCCAGATGCGCTGCCACTCCTGTTCGTTGTACAACTCGTCGATCTGCTTGCGATGATCGAGCTCGACGCGCGCGTCGTCGACCACCAGCCACAGCGTGCCGATGCGGGCGCGGTTGGCGTCGAACTTGTCGTGCCGCAGCGCGACCGTGTCAACCTGGCTCACCGCCAGGCCGAACTGGGCCAGGCGCAGCTTGAGCGCACCCTGCAGGCGTTCGTCGAGCTGGGCCGCCAGATCGGGGTTGCCGGCCATGTCGCGCAGCGAGCGCGCGCCGATGAACTCGCCCGCCAGCTGGCGCATCATCGGTGCTATCAGTTCGCGCAAGTGGGTCGCTGTGACCGCGCCGGGAATGGTCATGAAATGCTGCGCAAATGCGGCCACCGGTTCGACCTTCAGGTGTACCGTCATGCGCGCCGACACCATCAGATGTTCGGCGCTGGCCAACTGGTCAAACTCGAACTGGACGGGCAAGGCGATGGTGCGGGTAATCAAAATCTCGGCATGCTGGTCGCGCAGCAGATTATTGAGGCGGGTGAACAGGCCCTCGAGCTGGTACTCGCCGGGCGGCACTTCGGTGGCCTTGTCGTTCTGTAAAATATAGGCGCGCGTGGCGGCGGGCACATGCAAGGTCTTGACGAACAGGCCCGACAGCGCGTCTACGCCGAAGAACACGGCCAGCTCGTCGCTGGAGGCGATCCAGCGATTTTCACGCAGCACGACCGGATTGCGCGGCGCGCCCATCAGCATGCCGCAATGGCTGCAATAGTCGGCGGCGGTGGCATTTTTTTGGTCACAGCGCGGGCAGCGGGTGCCGCCAAGACCGAACATCTGGAACATGTCACACTCCTTGTGGTTGATTGCATCGTGCGCACGCGCGGCCTGCTTCGATTTTAGCAGGGCCGCCGGCGCGCTGCAGCGCCGGCACGTTCAGATCAGGCCGAGCGTGTCGACGCAGGCGAACGATGCTTGCCGCGCGGCCAGCGCCGGTCCGAATTCGGGCACCAGCGCCGCCGCCCAGGCGCCCGGCAGCAGCAGCCGGTCGCCCGGCATCGCCTCGGCCAGCATCAGCACGCATTTCGGTTCCAAGCCTTGCACGTTGTCGACGCGTCCGGCATGCCAGGCGCTCGAGCAACCGGTGGCGATCAGGCGTCCGCGCGCAGGCAGCTCGCGTCCGCGCGCGAGCCGGTCGGCCATCACCAGCGCCAGTTCGTACGAGTCGCCGTGAAACTGGTCTTGCTCGAAGCGCACCACGCTGCGCCAGCGACCCAGGCCGCGTCCGTCGAAGTGGCGCGCGCCGACCAACGCACGGCGCACCGCCAGCGCGGCGCCCAGGTCCAGGCCCAGCACGGCGATGGTGTCCTCTTCGTCAACGCCTTCGGGCAGGATCGGGTGCACGCTCACTTCCACCCAGCACAGGCGGTCGTGCATGCCGCCGCTATGCAGCGGAAACCAGGCGCGCGCCGACGACACCGCCGCGCCCGGATCGGAATGACCATTCAGTGCACCCAAGTGAGTTAAGCCATCGGGCCCGCCCAGCAGCGGCGTGAGCACGTGCGGCGCCGCTATCAGGTCGTGTCCGCGCACCTGGCCAAGCTGCCAGGCGTCGGACCAGCCGTTGGCCAGCGTTGCCTGCTGCGGGCACACCAGCCCGCGCACCATGCGGTCGGCCAGTACGGCGGCCAGTTCCCAGTCGCGCTCGTGCGCTTGCGGCGCGCGCTCCATGCTGACGACGACCTGGTCGCGGCTGTCGATGCGCGCTTCGGTGTGACGCGCCAGCCGCAACACCTGCTGCATGCGCTCGCCCATTGCGGGCGCGCCCTTGATGTCGCATTTGACGTCGGCGCGTCCGGCGCGCGCGCGCCGCGTGGCCGTCACGCGCACCACGCTGCCGTCGGCAAGGATGGTGCGGCACTCGGCGCTGGCAGGCAGGCCGTTCATGCCGGCTCGCGCTGCGCGCTGCAGATCAAGCGACGCGCGCCGACCGCCTGCTCGATGTTGGCCACAATCCGGTCGGCGTCATCAAACAGCGCGTCCAGCTGGGCCGGCGCGGCATCGTTCAGGCGCGCCAGCAAGGCCCATGCCTCGTCGAGCGCACCCACCGCCTGCGCGCTGTCGCGCGCGCGCCGCTGCTGCTCGGCCGCGCCGAGTGGCTGGTCGGGCGTCGCCCATTCCAGCGACGGCATGCTGTTCACGCTCAGGCTGACCAGGTCCAGGCGTTGCAGCAGCTCGCGATGTAATTTGAACAGCGCCGGCCCGGGCGGCAGCAGCGCCAGACGCAGGCAACACATCACGCTGGGCAGCTCGAGGAACAGGCGGCGCAAGGCGCGCGCGTCCTTGATGAAGGCGTCCTCGGCGGGCGCGCACGGCAGCGCAGATACCGGCGCTTGCGCCTGTCCCAGCCCCGAAGCCGGAGCCAGAGCACTAGCCGAGGCCGGAGCCGGGATCGAAGCCGAAGCGGAAGATGGAGCCGACGCCGGAACCGAGGCCAAACCCGGAGTCGTAGCCGACACCAAAGATGGCACCGACGCCGAAGTCTGCCCCTGCGTCGCTGGTGGCGCCGGCATGGCGCTCACGCACGGGGCAGCCGCGTTGTGCGCCGCCCGCGCGCTTAATATGCGCGCATAGTCGACGCTCTCGCCCAAGTCGACCGGCAGACATTCTTCCAGCGTGATGCCAAAGCGGGTATACAGCAGGCGGTTCAGGCCGGCCCGAAACAGATCCCATTCAGCCTCGGTAGTGCACGGGGGCAGCGCCAGATTGCCTTGAAGCAAACCAAGCTGCAGCGCGTGTTCGCAGGCCTGCTGCAAACCGGCGCGTTCCAACTGTCCTTCGGCCTCGCTCATCAGGTACAGGTCGAAGCGCTGTTGCATCACGCGCGGGTCGGCACTGTCGATCACTGCCTGCAGGCGCAAGCCGATTTCCGGCGCTTGCGCGTACGGGGTGACGTCGAACTGGTAGGGGCCGGGATGAAAACAACAGGCGGTGTCGGCGTCGCGCAACACGATGCGTGCACCCGCGTCGAGACGGCGCAGGTGTCCGCCCTGCTCAAACACCAGGCCCACGCACGCTGGCGGCACCAGCGCGCCGGCGTCGACCCGGCGCGCGATCGTGTCGGTGCCCAGCCGGACGGCGGCGTCGGCGGGCCGGGTCGCATCAAGCGCGGGTGCGCCGGCGCGCCCAGGCCAGTTGAACAGTCCCATCACGCAGGCCTTAGCGGCGCACCGGTTCGACCGCGAAGCGCGCGCCGTACCGCTGCAGATGGTCGGCCGGCGGCGCCGCGAACGGCCAGGCCGCCTCGCATTCGCCGTCCGCGTCGAGGCCCCCTTCGAGCATGATTTCGCCGGCCCCGTCGCGCACCCGCAGCGGCGCCTCCGCGCGCAGCAGCGCCTTGGCAAACGGCGCGTCGGGCGCCAGTTGCAGGATCACCCGCCAGGCGCCGTCCTGCGCCACGAAGTGCAAGCTCCAGTGCCGGTCATCGGTGACCAGCGTGGCCAGCGCGCTGTCGCTGGCCGCCGCACGCAACATGCCGACGCTGCCGCCCCATTGCGCGTCGTTGGCGCTGGCGCGCCGTGCATGCGCCAGTTGGCCCAGCCGGCGCGCCGTCAGCGGCGACTCCTGCAGCGCCACCTGTTCAAGTTTGCTCAAGGGGCGCGTGCCATCCAGCGCGGCGCGCAGCACCTCGTCAGCCAGCATCAGGCGGTCGCCTTCGACGCTGCGCGCCAGCAGCAGTTTTTGCTGCAGGCGGTGTTCCAGTTCAGCGGGTCGTTTCAAGGTGTTCTCCAGTATGTGGTGTGGCGGCGCGCAGCTTGACGATCGCCTCGTTGCGACGCTTGCGCAGCGTCGGCAACGAGATCTGGTCCAGCCCCGCCAGTTGCAGCATGGTCGGCAGCGCGCCGGTGGCCGGGTCGCACCACTGGTCGGGATAGCTGTCGTCAAAAGCGCCCATCAATTTCAAGTACACGGCCAGACGCACCGCCAACGATTCGGCGTGCAGCGTGCGCACGCTCCAGCTGGCGCCGTCCTGCGCGGCCCACGCCATCTCGACAAAGCGGGGGGGCAGTGAAACGCGCTCGGCCACTTGCTGCGTCAGCTGCGGGTCCGGGTCGGACCATGGCGCGATGGCGGGCGCCTCGTCCGGCAGAGCCGCGTCGGCGAACTCGTCGTCGGGCGCGGCCAGAATCCGGTCCGCGCCGGCACCATCATCGCTTGTTTCCGCTTCGGCAAGCACACGCCAGTAATCGTCTATCCATGTATCGGCCACGCTGGCGTCGTTTGCCCAGTCATGATCTTGATTGGCCGACAACTGTTCGTACTCGGCGATCTCGCCAAGCATCGCGGCGATCTTGTCCGGATTGTCCTTCAGATTGGCAAAACGCTTCGAGCGCGTGTGCAGAGGACCCGGGCTGCCGTCGAACTGTTCGCGCGAGGCGCTCCAGCGGATGATCCAGTGGGCCTTGCAGGCGCCGATCGACTTCATCTGGCGCGCCTCGATCGGCATGCCGGCCAGCGGATGTCCGACAATCTCGGCCACCTGCGCGGTGTGCGTCTGCCAGGCGCCAAACAGGCGCGCGATGTCGCTGTAGGCGGTGTCGAGCATGCGATAGGCGTAAATCTTGTTGGGGCTGCAGGCGCGCCCGCAGGCGACCTGGTAATTGTCGGCGTCAACCTTGTCGCGCAGGCCCGCGTACATGTCGTTGACCTTCTTGCGCAGCATCGCCGGGCCGCTCGGACCCAGCCAGAACGCTCCCAGCTTGGCGTGTTCAAGGATGCAAGCGTTGACCATCGCGGCCCAGAAGCTGGGGTGGGCCTGCAGCTCGTAGACCAGGCTCAGCGCCAGTTCTTGCACGCTCTCGCCATAGCTGTTGGCGCTGACCAGTTCGCGCGCGCCGCTGTGGCGCAGCAAGTCCCCCATCGCGTCGGTGTACACGTCGAGCTGGACCGCCTGTTGCGCCGGCTCGAGCAGGCCGGCGACACCGGCGGCGTCAAACGCCAGCAGCGAGCAGCGCCCCAGCAATTTGCGCACCTGCTCCCAACCGTATTCCTGATAGCGGGTTCCCGGCAAGCGCATACATTCCTCATCATGATGGTGGGCCCGGCGCGCGACAACGGCGTGTCACGTGCGACGGGTGTGTTCCGATCATGCCACACAGCATCGTCCGCGCAGGTGCGCTGGAAGCGCCTATTTACCCTTCTGTTCGCCCTTCTGGGTCAGCAAGCTCGTCAGGATCGCCGCCACCACAGGCGCGGCGTGCTCGCCGCCGCTGGCCTCCGAATGGCTGACAAAAGCGGCCAGCGCCAGCCGGTGGGTCTGGCCGGGCAGGCTGCCCGGCTCAAGCCAGCCGCTGAACCAGACGGTCGCTTCGGCGCCGCCCTGGGTGGTTGGTGCGGTGCCGGTCTTGCCATACAGGCCAGCGCGCAGCGGCGCCAGCGCCGCGCCCTTGAACGCGCCGGCGCCGGTGCCCACATCGATCACGCCTTTCATGCCGGCGCGGATGCGGTCCAGCCGCACGCCCAGCGGCGCGCCGGGCACGGCCACGCTGGGCCGATCGTCCAGCGCCAGCAGCAGACGCGGCGCGACCGTCCTGCCCTGGCCGATCGCGCCGGCCGCCAGCGCCATCTGCAGCGGCGTGACCTGCATGCGCAGACCGATCGCCATCTGGCGCAGCTCGTGGCGGGTGTGCACCGGGTCGATATGGGCGGCGCTGGCCTGCAGCGCGTCCCAGCGCGACCAGGGATAGTCCGTTGGCAGCAAGCCGCCGTCCAGCCGCAGCGCCTGCTCGAAGCCGAGGCGGTGCGCCGCCCCGACGATCGGGCGCACCGCCTCGAGCGCGCGCGCGTCCAGCGGCTGCAGATCGGGCGCACCGCCGTCGGCGCGCCCGAACAGGCTCGCGTCGCTCAATTCGCCGGTCCAGGCGAACCAGGTGTTGAGGCTATAGCTGAGCGCCTGCGCCAGCCCCAGCCGGCCGTCCTGGGCGCGCCGGTCCAGCTGCTGTTCCTGATAATTGGTAATGTGGGCCAGCGGGCTGTCGGCCGGATAGGTAGCCGCATCGGTGCGAAAATCGAAGCCGCGCCGCGCCGCCAACTGGTTGATGGCCGCCAGCGGCAGTCCGCCCAGCAAGCTGTTGAGTTGCCCATCGTGCGCGGCGGCCGCCTCCAGCCCGAGCGCGCTGATCACCTTGAAGGTCGAACCGGGGCTGCTGTGGATGCCGCCGTCATGCTGCAGCGCGGGCAGGCGCAGCGGGCTGCGCGCCGGGTCGGCGCGGTCGAAGTCGCGCACCTCGCTCCAGTTGGCCGCGTCCACCGGCGCCATGCCGGCGCCGGCGGCGGCCAGCAGATCGCCCGTCTCGGCGTCCAGGATGACGATGCCGGCATGCCGTCCGGCCGGTGCCGCCTGGCCGCCGCTGCAGCGCACGCCGTCCCAGTGGCCGCGCCGCATGCCGACGCAGGCGAGCGTCTGCTCGCTGAGCGTTTGCAGCGGCAGATCGAGCGACAGGCGCGCCGTCTGCGCGCCGCCCGGCAGGCGCGCAAGCATGCCGGCGACGCTGTTGGCGTGCTCGGCGCGCACACCCAACAGCGGCGCCAGACCGGCCACGCGCGCCGCGTCGGTCGGTGCGCCGTCGCGCCACAGGGGCGTGCCGTTGCGGTCCGTCAGCAGCAGGTCGGCGCGCGCCGGCGGCGCCGCTGCCACACTGCCCTCATGGCGCAGCGCCTGCCAGTCGAGCCGCCCGCCCAGCACGCGCAGGTGGCGGTAGGGCTGGTCGGCGCGCTCGCTCAGGGCCAGCGGTTGCGCGTCCAGCGTGACAGTGCGCGTGCCGGGCAGCAGTTCGAGCGTCAGCTGCAGCACCGCATCCTCGGCCGGACAGCTGCGCCCGCTGCACACGGCGCGGGCCGGCGCGCGCAGCCGCGCGCCCTCGACATGCGCCAGTTGACCGATCAGCATCAATTCGACCGTTTCGCCACCCAGCGCTGGCGCCGCCAGTGTCCACGTCAGACGCGCAGGCTGACGCGTGTCCTGGCGCGGCCATTGAGCGATACGGGTCCACGGCGCCCAGCCCTGCGGCAGCTCGGCGAACAGGCGCGCTGCGGCCGGCGGCATCGCCGCGCTGGTGCCTGCCGGCAGTTCGGCCAGCTGCACGCGCCATGCGGCGTCCGCCTGGGCAGGACGCATGCGCCAGGCCAGCAAACGCCGCTCGCTATTGAAAATATCCACCTGCTGACGTACATAGTCGCCATCGGCCATGGTATAGAGCCGCTTGAGCAGTTTGCGCGTGGCCGGATCCAGCACCAGCGCGTTCCAGCCCGACAGGTCGCCCGCACGTGCCTCGGGCGCCGCCGCGCGCCATCCGACCAGGTCGCGCGGCGCCAGCTCGATCTGGCCGGCAGCGTCCAGGCGCACCAACGCGTGTGCCTGCAAGTCCAGAAACAGGTGCTGGTCTTCCAGCGCGGCGCGCGCCACCAGCGGCACCTGATACTGGCCGGGACGCAGGTTGACGCTGACCGGCGCGCCACCGACGGGATACGCCGTCACCAGTGCGCGCTCCTGCGCGTTCTCACCGGGCGCATACACCTGAAACAGCAGCTCGCCGGCCTGCGCACAAGCGGCGCTCGCGCGCCGTTCTATGCGCAGCGCGTGGGTCGCATCCCACACCAGCCAGCCTTCGCGCCGCAGCGCGACCTGGCCGTGCGCGCCACGCTCGATCTGTCCAAAGCTGGCGTCGCCGAGCCAGCCCGCCTGGCCCTGCCAGCTCAACTGCAAAGGCTGATCGAAGTCGGCCAGCGCACTGCCGCTGATCTGCACCTGTGGCATCGTGTCGCCCGCGCTGGCGAGCAAGACGTTACGCAAGGCGACCGGGCTGGCCATCGTCTGGTTGTGCGCGACCCAGCGCGCCACGTCGTCAAATTTGTAGCCGACCCGCACAGGCAGCAGCTGCCCTTTGCTGCGCTCAATCATTTGCGCGCACAGGTCGATATGCACGGCCGGGGCGCCCTGCAGGCCCGACGCGATCAACAGAGCGCCGCCCAGCTGCGCACTCAGGCTGACACCGGGCGCTTGCGTCACCTGCAAGCTCAATCCGGGGAACACAGCTTGCAAGGCGTCCAGCGAGGTCGGTCCGCCGGAGCGGTCGAGCAGCGGCGCGGTAACAGTCACCAGATGGCGCGCGTGTGCGCCGATCAGCAGCGCGCCAGTCGCCACGAACAGCGCAGCGGCCCATCGCGACAGTGACAGGCGCCTGCGCGGCGCGCCAGCGGACTTGGCTCGCGGCGCGGCGCGGCGCAGGTTGTGCGCGCGCCGCCACGCGGTGCGGCGTTGCGCCCATTGCTGCAGATATGTTGTGATCATCGCTCCCCCGCGCTGCCGTGCGCGGCCATCCGCGTCGTCTCTGCAGAGCTAGCTGGGGGACAGGAAAAACTGCTGGCATGAAAGCGCAGTCGGTCGGCGTTTCTTACCGGTGGTGCCGCCAAAACGGCGCTCCGTCGCAATCTGATGGCGCGTCCCGGGTCGCTTGGCTAAAGTGACAGCATCAACCAACCACATTGAAAGGGAAACAAAATGAACATCCTCAAACACATGGAATCGATCTTCGTCGTCACACTGGGTATCGCCGCCGCAGCAGCGTTCACCACCAGCGACACGCAGGCCGCACGGAACACGCAAGCGGCCATGGCCAGCGACGTGCCAGTGGTCGTGATCAGCGCCAAACGCATGACGGCGCAGGAAAAACTGCAGTCGCTGAACGAAGAACGCCGCCTGGCCACCAACCCGGCCAACCCACGGAGCAGCATTTGAACGCCGCCCTTCGCCCCCTGGCGCACGCTGACGTCTTACGCTCAGCGCGCCGCGGGCGGATCGCGCAACAGCGCCGCCTTGCCGCTCTCGCCTAGTCTCACGTAACACGCTCGCCTTACCCTGCGCGCCCTCGGGCCGACGCGTATTACCCGCGCTTCACTACTGATCGACGGCGCTGTCAAGAACTGACCGACGCCGTCGCCATGATGCCCTTACTGTACGCTGAAGAAGCGATACAGCGCCTTGTACGGCACCCGGATTTCCTTGCCCAATTCAGCCTGGCCACAGCCATCGACCGGCGCCTTGCCCGCTTCGGTAGCCACGCGCTGCACCGACATCACTTTGCCGAACACGCCGTTGCCGGCATTGGACTTCGCTGCCAGCAGCAGCCAAGGAATCGCGTTGCCACCCGGTGCGTCACTGCGCGCCTTGACGTCGCCGACGACCTTGCTGCCGTCATTCGATTCCCAGGTCGGGCCGGCATAGTGCTTGCCCACTTTGACGCCGGCGCCATCGAACAGATCTGCCTCGGGCGCCTTGAAACTCCATTCGAATTTGCTCGCGTCGGTCTTGTTGGCGCTGCACAGGTAGATCTGCACGCCGACGGCGCTGGTTTCGAGCGACATTTTCTGGGTTGCCGGCGCTTGCAGCGCGCTTGGCACGACCAGGGCGGCCGGCTCAGCAGCGCCGGCGAATGGGGAAAGCGTCGCGGCGATGAGCGCCGTGCCGAACAAAGTTGCAATGCGTTGTGTCATGGTTAGCCAATGAAAGTGGATGAAAGGTCGGAATGACCGCGACATCGGCGCCGCAATGTCGCCGCTGCCCGATATCAGAATGACATTCTACCGCGCGCGGCCGACAGGCGCATGTGACAACTGTCATGTCCAAGTCATGCCGTTTGACTCTGGTTGACGGGGGTGCGCTGCGCGATACTGATTTCACTCCCCCGCAAGGGGCAACGAATCGGACCGCACCAGCGCCCGTGCACATTTTTACCGAGAGACGCCATGACCACATTAACCCGCCCTTCCCCAAAACGCGCCATCGGCGGCGCCTTCCTTGCCATATTCGGCGCGCTGTGGCTGGTCAACGCCTGCTTCCAGGCCAATTTTGCGCGCGCCCCGTGGCTGGTCGCCATCGCGCTCGGCTGCGTCGCGCTGCTGGCGTGGACGCGCAAGGTGTATCTGACACGCGGGGTCGGCTATGTCGAGCTGGCCGACCCCGCCGAACAATTGCGCATCAAACGCGCCTTCAAGCTTGTCAACGTGGCGCAATATGGCGGCATCGCGCTGGTGCTGGTGGTGATGAATGTGATCCACCACCCCGAATGGATCGCGGCGGGCATCGTCGCTGTGGTCGGCGCCCACTTTCTGCCGCTGGCGCGCACCTTTCGCTATCGTGGCTACTACCTGACGGCGGCCGCCATGCTCGGCGTCGCGCTGCTCAACGTGCTGGTTGGCGACGCCCAGATCACCCGCGCACTGACCTTTCTGGCCACCGGCGCGATCCTGTGGGTGACCGCCTTCTGCCTGCTGACCGATTCCTGAGCCCACGCGCCGACAACGCTGGCGCGGCGCCGGCGTGGCGGGTATGCTGGCGCACCCGCCCACCCGAATCGCCACCATGCCCACCTTCGATCAGCTCACCGCCGCCGCATTTAACACCGAGCGGGTGCGCAGCCGCCGCCTGGCGCTGCGCACTGGCCTGAGCGAGCACCAGGCTCTTTTGCAAACGCTGGAACTGGCCGCCGCACCACACGCGCTGGCGCAACTGCTGCTGCAGCGCGCGGAGGCGCAAGCGCGCGAGGCCGCACGCGTCGCCGAACGGCGCGCGCGCCAAAGCACGGCACGCGCCGACAAACTGGCCAGGGACAGCGCGCCGGCTGGTGCCTGGCTGGCATGGTTCGATGGCTCGGCCTGGCCCAATCCCGGCGCCTGTGGCATCGGCGCACTGCTGACGGGACCCAATGGTGAACGCGTCGAAATTTCGCGCGCGGCCGGCTACGGCAACAGTAGCGAAGCAGAATATCTGGCGCTGATCGCGCTGCTTGAAGCGGCGGTGCAGGCGGCCCCGGCGCAACTAGTCGTGTATGGCGACAGTCAGGGCGTGATCGGCGACGCCAGTGGTGCCGACGCGCTCGGCGCTCCCAGCCTTCAAGAGTACCGCACCCGCGCACAGGCCTTGCTGGCGCAACTGAACGATGTCACGCTGCGCTGGATTCCACGTCACAAGAACGGCGCCGCCGACGCGCTGGCGCAGCGCGCCCGCTGAGCCCGACGGCGCGGGCCGCAGTTTGCGCCCGATCAGACAATCGCGCATACAGCCACGCGTGGCGGCGCGCACGTCCTACACTGGCAGCGGCAGTGCGGCGCGACCGTTTCCACGCGGTGCGCGCGCACCAGCCGTTCCTGAAAGTGCCACCACACCATGTCTGCCAAGTCGATCTGCGCCGCCGTCGCGCTGGCACTGTGCCTGGTCCCGCCGGCCCGCGCCGACGGCGAAGGCCATGTGCGCTCGGTGCACGAACACACCGACATCCGCATCCACGCCGACAGCACCTACGAACAAACGCTCGAGTTCACCTTGCGCGCGGTCGACCAGATCGGCGCCAACGGCCTGGGCCAGCAATATCTGGACTACCAGGCGGGGCGCCAGACGTTCGAACTGCTGGAAGCAGAAACCCTGCCCGCCCATGGCGCGCCGGTGCGCGTGCCCACCGCCGACATCAAGGTGCAGGACGGCATGCTGGGCGGCATATCCTTCCCTGAAAAGAAGCTCGTGCAGATCACCTTTTCGAAACTGGCCGCCGGCGACGCGATCCATCTGCGCTATCGGCTGACACAGAAAACACTCGACCTGCCCGGCGGCATGTCCAAGGTGATGCTGCTGCGCGGCGACCTGATACGCGACGACACCAGCATCGCGGTGCACTATCCGGCCACGCTGGCCGTCAAGTTCATCGAACACCAACTGACGGCGCAAGGCGACACCCTCAGCGGCGCCGAACGCACCCGGCGCTGGAGCTATCGCAGCGGCGACACCATCACGCCCGAGCCGGCCGTGGTCAACAGCTGGCGCCACACGCCGCACCTGATGCTGTCCACCTTCGCGAGCTGGAAGGCGATCGCCGACGGCTATCAGGCCGGCGCCGCCGGCAAGGCCGCGGTGACGCCTGAACTGCGCGCACTGGCTGACGACATCAGCGCCGGCGCGCCCACCCCGCGCGCCCAGAGCGCCCGTCTGCACGACTGGGTGCGCCGCAATATCCGCTACATCGCCAGCTACGTGGGCGACGGCGGCTACGTGCCCAACGTCGCCGCCAGCATCCTGCGCCGCCGCTACGGCGACTGCAAGGACCACGCCACCTTGCTCGAAGCGCTGCTTGAGGCGCGCGGCATCCACGCGTCCCAGGTGCTGCTGCAGGCGGACCTGGACAACTACGTGCTGCCCCCGCTGCCGGTGCTGTGGTTCAATCACGTGATCACCTTCGTCCCCGCGCTCGAGTTGTATCTGGATGCGACCGACAGCGCCGTGCCGTTCGGCCTGCTGCCCGAGCCCGACGCCGACAAGCCGGTGCTCGCTACCAAGGACTTCAGCGCCATCGGCCACACGCCGGCAGCGCGCCCCGAACAGATGCGCGTCGAGCGCCGCGTGCAGATCGCCTTCGCCCAAGACGGCTCGGCGCTGCGCACGTCGGAAGTGATCGGCTACGGCTTGGCGGCGGTGGCGGTGCGCCAGTTCATGGGCGCGATCGGCCCCGGGCGCGAGCACGACTGGGTCAAGCGCCTGCTCAACGCTACCGGACTGGAAGGCGACGGCACGCTTGAACTGGTCCAGCCGACGCGCATCGACGCGCTGGGCTTTCGGCTTACCGAGCGCATCCGCAACTACGTCAGCCAGCCCGAGGCGGGCGTGCTGGCTTTCGCGCCCGGGCTGGGCGGGCCGCTGGCGCTGGCGCCCATCATGAACCGCTACACCGAAGCGTTGCGCCTCAACGACACCCGCTGCGAGGCGTTCGAACTGGACGACCGCATCGAGATCAGCATGCCGGCCGCGTTCGAGGTGCTGTACCTGCCCAGGGACCTGATCATCAATGAAGGACCCTTGAGCTTTGCGGCGCACTACGAACGCAGCGGCAACAGCTACCGCATGACGCGCAGCGTGCGCGCCAGTGGCCAGCGCTCGTGGTGCACAGCCCAGGAATACCAGGCGCTGCGCCCGGCCATGAACCGCATCAACAAGGCGCTCGGCGCTCGCCTGGTGTACGTGCACAGGGACGACGACACGGGCGCAGCGACATCGGCCAAGCCGAGCCCGTGAGCATCAGTTTGCGTTAAGATAGGCGTTTGCTCACACCAACGCCGCCCATGATCCCCAAGCCAGCGAATCCGCCCGCGCCCAGCGCGCCCGGCAACCTTAATTTCGTCCTCGTGTGCGTGTTCATCGACATGCTCGGCATCGGCCTGGTGGTGCCGGTGCTGCCGGTGCTGGTGGGCGAATTCGTCGGCGCGCGTGACCAGCAGGCGCTGTGGTTCGGCATCCTGGCGGCCACCTTCGGGCTGCTGCAATTTATCTGCATGCCGATGCTGGGCGCCATCAGCGACCGGGTTGGACGGCGCCCTGTGCTGATGTATTCGATGGCCGGCATGTGCATCAACTTCCTGGCCACCGCCTGGGCCCCCAACCTCGCTTGCCTGTTCATCGGACGGGTGGTCGGCGGCATGTCCTCGGCCAGCATGTCGGTCGCGTCGGCCTACGCGGCCGATATCTCGACCCACGAAAACCGCGCGAAGAGCTTTGGCAAGGTGGGCGCCGCGTTCGGCCTGGGCTTCATCTGCGGCCCGATGCTGGGCGGCCTGCTGGGCAGCGTCAGCCTGCACCTGCCGTTCTATGTGGCGGCCGGCCTGTCGGCGGCCAACTTCCTGTACGGCTATCTGGTGCTGCCCGAGTCCTTGCCACTGGAGCGCCGCGTGCCGTTCGCGCTGACGCGGATCAACCCCTTCGGCGCGCTGGCGCGTTTGCTGCGCCGCACCGACATCCGTCCTCTGGTGATGGTGTATGCCTTGATGACGTTCGCCCAGATGATGCTGCAAACGACCTGGGTGCTGTACACCACCTTCCGCTTCAACTGGAGCGTGCGCGACAACGGCATCGCGCTGTTTTGCGTGGGCCTGACCGCTGCCGTGGTGCAGGCCGGCCTGCTCGGACCGCTGATCCGGCGCCTGGGCGAGATGCGCGTTGCGCTGCTGGGCCTGGCCTCGGGCGGCATCACCTATGTCGCGTACGGCCTGGCCAACCAAGGCTGGATGATGTACGTGATCATCCTGTGCAATTTACTGGCGTTCGCGGCCGGGCCGGCGCTGCAGGGAATCGTGTCGAAATCGGCCGCCGCGCACGAACAGGGCGAGCTGATGGGTTCGCTGCAATCGATCAGCAGCATCGGCATCATCGCCATGCCGCTCGCTGGCACCGCTATTTTGGGCATGGTCAGCCATCTTGGTCCGCACGACTGGCGCATCGGCAGCACCTTCTTCGTGTGCGCGGCGATGAATGCGATTGCCATCGCGGTCGCCCTGCGCTTCTTCAAATCGCATCACCTGACCTGAATCATGAAGAAACTCCTG
>JBBQZO010000063.1:0-13981 GCA_038207625.1 Burkholderiales bacterium
TGGCGCGGCGCGAAGCTGCCTGCCACGACCAGCTGGCGCGCCTGTTCGCGCGCGAGCACGGCAGCGCCCGCGGCGGCTTCCTCTTCCAGTCTGGCCACGCTGGTGCTGCCAAAGTAGCCCAAGGCGCCGGCGCCCAGCAACAGCAAGCCTAGCGACTGCAGCATCGTCTGCGCCGCAAAGACTTTTTTCGTCTTCAGGAAAAGCGGATTGAACAGATTGATTTGCTGGCTCACGGCGCGCTCCCTTCAAGACGCAGGGCCGCGCCCAGCGTCAGGAAAAAGCTTTGCTGCTGCGTCAGCTCGTGCAAGTCGGGCGCCTTGTCCAGATCGAGCACGTCCGCCAGGCTAAACGACTCGACCGGTGTGTACAGATTGCTCGACAGGTATTCTTCCAGGCCACTCGCGCCCGACGGCGCCAGCAGCAGCTTGGAGACATTGATGAAGTGGAACTGCCGGTCGAAATGATCCAGCGAGCGCTGCAGCTCGAGCGTGATCTTGTCGAAGCTGGCGTGCTTCTTGTCGTAATCGGGTTCGAGCAACTGGGTCAGCGTGACGTCGATGCGGCGCGTCAGGTACAGCTCGGCGTTGAAGGTAATCGTCAGCAGGCCACCATCGGGGCCGAACGACAGCATCGCCAGTCCCCGACCGGGAGGTTCCAGCAGCGCCGACATATTGCGCTGTGCCATTTCGGGAATGTCGATCACGGCCAGGCCGATCTGCGCCGCCACGAACAGGTTCTGGCGCTGCTCGATCACGCTGTTGCGCGCAGCCACCACGAACATTGTGTGGCTGCGTCCCGGCGCGCTATTGTCGACCGGGATGTCGAGCACGTCGATGGTGGCCGTATCGACGGGAAAGTCGAGCATGTCTTTGAGACGCCAGCGCGCCGCCGTGCGCATTTCATCCGCTGGCACATTGGGTGCGTCCACCGCCATCATCTGGTACTCGGCCGCGCCCAGCATGGTGCAGCAGTGATAGTTTTGCGTTTGCAGTTCGCGCTTGAGTTTTTCCAGCATCTCGGGCGCTTGCGCCAGCGTGGACGGATAGAACGCGGCCAGTTCGACGCTCGGCTTGCCGTTTGGGACGCGGCGCAGCGTGGCGGCGCGGATGCCGTCGGCGTGAAACGCGATGATCAGCGAGCCAGCACTTTGCCTGGCTTTTTTAAAGAAACGCATGCCGACTGCCTGAATGGTTAGCCACTTGATGAGGTTCGCGCGGTAGATGATTGATTATATTCAAGTTCGTCCGATCCAAGACGTCATATTGCCCTGAATCACACAAAATTCACATTATTTCTTTCATCGTATGCAATTGGCGCGCCAAATGCGCACACCGCCCCCTCAATACAGCTCGCGCACGTAGATCAGCGGGTTGCTGTACACGCCAAACGTGGCGCGCGCCTTGGTGCTGGGCAGCCATGCGGGCGAGCTGATGGTGAAATCGACGCTGCCGCCATTGCCCGCGCCAGGCTTGCCCAGGTACCAGCGCGAGGCCGGCAGAAACGTACCGAGATTGTCGAACGTCATCTGCAAAGACGGTTTGAGCACCAGCACACCGGCATTGCACAAGGTGCTGGTGGCCGGTTTCACCTTGCAGTTGCTAAACGTCGCCGTCCCCGGCGCGAGCGCTGTGACACTGTCGCTGGCATTGGTCTTCCAGATCGACGTATTGGCCACGCTGACAAAATACTGCGCGCGCATGTCGAGCGGCATCTTCAACAAATCCGAGCCATACCCGTTGGCCAGCGCCAGCCGTCCGCTGACGACGCCAAAGCCCCCTTCGACGCTGCCGGAGCTGCGCAACGACGTCACCGCATCGGTGTCGGTGGCACGCAGGTACACCAGCGTGGGCAAGACCCACGCCGCTTGCGGCGTGTTGGAACTGTACATCACGGGGAAGGTATATGTCACACTGGTGCTGGCGACGCCTGAACTGAAACCGGAGGCGGCCAACGCGCTGCCGCCCAGTACCGATCCGCTCGGCGCGGCCGGTGGATTGGCCGTGGCGGCACTGCCGGCGGCGCCCCAGGCGCTTAAGGTCACCGCCTTGGCGAACACGCCGTTGCCCACGCCGCCAGACAGTTTGACGCCGCTGTAATTGAACGCGGTGGCGCCATTCATGGTCTTCGCCGTCACCGTCACCGTCACACTCTGGCCCGCATACGCCATGCGCAGCGCGCCATTCAGGGCCGTGCAGGCGGTGAACTCGGGCGCGCACGTCATCAACGCCGATGCCGTATCAGTCACCGTATCGAAATGGTCGGGCACGAAGCGCCCGACGTTGACGACGCTGCCGGTGACGGCACCACCGCCGAGATAGTCGCTCACGGACGGCGTCAGTTTGAGGATGCCCACGTCGTCAAATGAAAATGTACTGGCAGTTGCACTGCCGCCAGTGAAGCTGCCGAAACCGCCATTCAACAAAGGCAGGTTGACCATGTTTTCCAGATCGCGCAAGGTGACGCCGTCGGCGGCGAGCGTTTGCGCGACGCCTTGCGCGACGCTGATCAGCACCGGCACGCTCTCGTGCCCGAAGTTCGCGGCCAGCACCGGCGTCGCGCCGCCCGTCCACGCCTGGGCGCTCATCGTGAACGCTTCGCTGGCGCGCACGAAACGCGCGTCCGTCGCCAACGCGGGACTATGCGCCTGGTTGCCGGGAACGACCAGCGCGACCGAGCCCGGTTTTAACACAAAAGCGCCGCTCGAGGCCACCAGGCCGTTGCCGTCCTTCATGAATAGCTCGACGCTGCCCACGTCCGCATAATTGAAGCTGCTCGCCACGCTGACCGACGGTGAGCCCGTCGGAAAACTGAAGGTGGTGGCGCTGCTCCAGCTGGTCGGGGTGGCGCCGCTGGACATGCACAGCGGCAGTTGCACGCTGGTCGGCGCAGCCCATGTGGCGCGCACTCCGGCATTGGTGCTCGGATTGCGGCAAGCAATGGCAAACGACATCGTCAGCGCCGTCGCCTGGGTGCTGCTCAGTCGCGTGGGCAGCCCGCTGGTGTTCAGGTTGGTGATGTACAGCCCCGTCACCGGCACATTCGCCGTGCGCGCCGGCGCCGGCGTGCCGGGATTCAGGCTCACGATATGGCATGGCTGGCTCGCGCCGAAGGCGACGTTGTTGGTGCACACGGCGTCGGTCAACACATATTGCGGCACCAGGATGCTGGTGCTGACGGTGACGCTGTTGTTGGCATTGATGTTATCGAACATCTGCCCACTGACCGACGCCGTGTTGACGATTGCACTGTTCGAGGCGGGCGTGACGCTGACATGCAGCACCAGCGCCGGCAGCGTCGCCCCGACCGCCAGAGCGCCCGTGTAGCTGCAACTGACGCTCTGGCCGGACACGGAGCAGACCCAGCCGCTACCGCCGACGGCGCCGACCGTCATGCCGCTTGGCAGCGTATCGTTGACGACGATGGGGCCGCTCTCGGTAGACGGGCCGTTGTTGCTGACCGTGATGGTGTAGCTGGTGGCCTTGGCCTGCCCGATCGAGAGCGGGTCGTCCAGCGTCATGCCGATCGCCAGGTCGGCCACCGGCACGTTCGGCACGGCGATGATCTCGGCGTTCATCAGCACCAGATCCTGGCCGGAACGGTACACCGTCGTCGCCGTCGTCTGGCCGCTCTGGATGGTGGGCGAGGAGACCACATAGGCGTCGAAGTCGATCCCGTAGGAGTTCAGATCGTTGTTGATATTGCTGGCCGAATTGAACTGGTTGCCGGTCGGATTGGTCGCATCGATCATCTCGACACCATTGAACAGCAAGTCCTCGCCGCCGCCCGACAGCGTCGCATCGCCCTCCCAGGTGATGTGGCCGACCCGGCCGGTGGCGCTGCCGATCGGCGTGGGTATCTTGAAATTGCTCAGGTTGAGCGTGACGCTGTTGTACTGGATGTACTGCAAGCCCTCGTACAGGTTCAGCACACGAAACGTCTCGGCCGGATCGGAATAGATGACCACCAGCGCAAAGCCGCCCACGACCGCCTGCGAGGCACAATACGGGCTGCCGGTGGTGACGTTCAGGCCGGAGAAGGTGTAATTGCCATTGCGTGTGGTGCGCACCTGAGTGGTCACGTCGGCGCCGCCGGCGGTGTAGTTAAAGCCAGACCCAATCGTGCTCGATGCATATTGGCGGCTGCTTGGCGCGGACACGGTGGCGCCCTGAAACGTGACGCTAAAGTCGCCCGTGCCGCCGGTCGAGGTGGCCCAGTACAGTTGCGCGCTGAGCACCGTTGCGCTGCTCGGTATGCCCGACAAGGCAGCCGTCAGCGTGGTCGTACTCGACACCACGGCGCACGGATCGCCGTTGTTGGACTGGGTACGCATGGTTTTTTGGGTGCCGACAAAATTGATATTGCCGGCGAAGCTCTGAAACAGCGCAATGGGCGTATCGGCGCGTGCGCTGACGCCGCCGAGCGCGGCGAACAGGACGGCCGCGCCGCACAACCATCTGACAAATCGTTGCATGCTCATCGGTTCACCTCAGTATTCAACGGCGACGACGCGCTGGGCGTAGTCCAGATTGGTGCTGGGATTGGGGCAAACACCGCCGCCGCTGGCCTGGTTGCAGGCCGTGGCCACGATCTGGTAACGATCCATGGCCGTGCCGGCCGCCACCGGTCCAGCAACTTTGACGCAGGTGACGGTGACGCTAAAACTGCTCAGCGTGCTCCCGGCCGGCAGGCGAAACGAAGTCGGCGCGCCCGCGCCGGGGCAAACGCCGCCCTGCTTTTGCTGGAACACGCCGTACTCAACGCCGGCGCGCGCGGCCTGATAGGCGCGCGCACCCAGCAAGTCCATTGACGAACTGGCCTGCTGCGACCCGGAGATCGACAGCATCGCCACGCCCAGGCCCGACAGCACCACCAACAGAAAAATCGCCGTGACCAGGCCCACGCCGGCACTGCGGCGGCGCTTCCTGATGGGCGTCGGATGGGCGTGACTCATGGCGTATTGTCCACGTGAACTTGATGGCGCAAGTTGACCGGGCCGTCGCTGCTGCCCGGTCGCTGCAAGGTAATCGACAGTCCCACCAGGGCGCTGCGCTGATTGGCCGGCAACGCATAGTCGAACAGACAGGCCGCCAGGTCGCTGGCGATCAAGGCCGACTGGCTGGGCGAGCCGGTGGTGGCGCCCGTTTGCGCGGCGGGAATCGGATAGCCCCAGATACGCGTGAGAACTTGCGCCGGGGCCCCGGCGGTGTTGTTGCAGGTATAGGTCACCGGCCCGGTGACGACGTGGAAACGGTGGGTCGGCGAGGCCATCACGGGGTTTTGCGCGGCAAACGGGTTGCTCGCCAGCGTAATCTGATTGCTCGCCGTGTTGACCGAGGCGACCACGGCGCGGTTCTGGCCCGCATACGCGTCGGCCGGCGAGTAGCCCGGCCCCAGGTTGTTGACGACGATGTAGTCGCCGGCGAGGATCGTCTGGCGTCCGGTCGGCAACACCCCGACGACGCCAAACGTGGTCAGCGTCGGATCGCTGAAACTGAGCACGCTGCCGCCGACACCGTCCTCCTCGGCCAGGTAGCGCCCGCCCGTCTTGGTGATCAGGAACGACACCGAGCGCTGGTCGGACGCCACCACGATGCTGTTGGGCAGGGCCAGGCGCAGGTCGCGCGCCATGCGCCGCATCGCCAGATCGGCGATGTCGGTCAGTTCGGCGCGCGCGGCACTGTCGATATAGCCTTGCACCGGCAGGCGGATGAAGGTGGCCACGACACCGGCCAGGATGCCCATGATGGCGATCACGATCACCGCCTCGACCAGCGTGAACGCGCGCATGTATCGGTTCAATGGGCGCCTCATAATTGGTTCGGCGCGTAGCGCGTGCGGTAGCCGTCCAACACCACGGCCTCGCTATCGTAACGCACCGTAACGGTGATGCGCAGCACCTGCATGGCCGCCGGCGCGGCACCGGAGACTATCGTGCCCAACGTGTCGGTGGCGACGATCTTGAGCGTGGCGCTGTAGCCGGTCACGCCCAGCGGCGTCAGTTTGGCGTCACTCAATACGCCGCCACTATTGAAGGCCGACTGTTCGACGCCGAACGCACTGACATAGTCATTGACGTTGTCGTAGGGGCGCGTCTCGCCAGCATCGACGCCCACGTTTTCCAGCGTCGTGCTGCAGCCGGTGGCCGACAGCACGGCGCCGGTGGCCGTTGCCGCATTCGCGTCGCTGGGGTCGCAGTAGGTAAATTTGGCCAGTTCGACTTCTTCGAGCAAGCCCTCGGCGATCATGATTGCCTGCTTGCGCCGCAGCGGATCGACGCTGTGGCTGGTCGTCAGGCTGAGCACCTGCATGACGCCCAGCACCGCCACCGAGACGATCACGATGAACAGGATCAGTTCGATCAGGCTGATGCCGCGCTGGCCCTTAATGGACATAGCCGGTCTCCCGCTCAACGGTGACGCTGTGGCTGCTGGTGCCGCCAGCGATGGTCAGTTGCAAGGTGACGAAGCTCGACGCGAGCGTGCCGGCCGCGTCGGTCGACGCGTAGGGCACGCCCAATGCGTCGAAATAGAAATAACTGGCCGCCAAGGCCGGCAGTATCACCATGTTCAGCGCGGCCGGGCGCCCTTCGCAGGCCCAGTTCGATACCGCCACGCCGGCCACCTGGCAATAGCTGCGCGTGCCACTGCTGCCGCTGTTGCTGCCCGACGCAGGCTGGACCTGGTTGACGACCGGGCAGCCGGGGTTTGCCTGGTAATTGAAACACAGGGCGACGCTATTGCCGTCCAGGCGCACATACACCGGGCGGTTCTGCGTGACCGCCACTTTCTGAGCGTAGCGCAGCAAGGCCTTGGTCTGGTCGGCATACGCGGCACTGTCGAAGGTGTTGCTGTCGAAGAATCGGTTCAGGCCGATACCGGAGAGTATCCCCAGCAGCAGCACGACAACGATCAGCTCGACCATCGTAAAGCCGGCGGCGCGGCGCGGCGCCAGCTGGCGCAACGCGCCGCGCCGGGCGCGCAATGGCATGCGTTTATTCATAGACATCGTTCAGCGCAATGCCTTCGGTGACATCGAGGCCACGGGCGGCGCCGTTCACCGGCGCCTGCAAGGTGAGTTTGTATTTTCGCATCCGCGCGCCGTCGCCGGTGAGCTTGTTCCTGGGGTCGAACAGGTACACCAGCACCATGCTGCGCCGGTCAAAATACCAGCTGCCGTGCGCCAGTTCGGTGACGTCGGGCGCAAAAAACTCACCCTGATAGTTCGGCGGTGGCCGCGCCAGCCAGCTCATCGGATTGTCGTTGATCAGCGCGGCCAGCTCGCCCGGACGCTGCCCTAAAAACAGATTCACCACTTTCAAATGGAGCGCGCTGCGCAGCGTGCCGACCACCCGCTCCATGGCCGCCAGCTCGGCCTGCTCCTGATAGAACACCACACGCTGCAGCAGCACGGCGACCAGGATTGCAAACACGCACGCCGTCACGCCCAGCTCGAAGCGACTGAACCCGCGCTGCGTCTGCGCGCCGTGCTGGTCCTCGCGCATGCCGGGCCGCCACCTCATTTGCGCAGCGCCACCCGGCCCAGGTCCCACACCGGCAGGAATATGCCCAGTGCCAGCACCAACACCATCACGCCCAGGAAGGTGATCAGGATCGGCTCGATCTGGGCCGACAGCGTCTTCAACTCGTAGTCCACTTCGCGTTCGTACATCTGGGCGATTTCGTCCATCAGGTCGTCCAGCGAGCCGGTCTCCTCGCCCACCGCGATCATCTGCAACACCACCGGCGTAAACACCCCGACCGTGACGGCGGTGCGCAAAATACTCTCGCCGCGCTCGACGCCGTCGCGCATCTGATCGACGCAGGCCGACAGGTAGGCGTTGTCGACCGTCGCCGACACCACCGTCAGCGCCTGCACGATCGGCACGCCGCTCTTGGCCGACAGCGCGTAACTGCGTGCGAAGCGGGCCAGCGTGCCCTTCTGGATGATTTTACCGGCGATCGGCAGGCGCAGTTTGAT
Organism: Burkholderiales bacterium; assembly: GCA_038207625.1. Classification (GTDB taxonomy): domain Bacteria; phylum Pseudomonadota; class Gammaproteobacteria; order Burkholderiales; family Burkholderiaceae_D; genus JBBQZO01. The sequence goes on from JBBQZO010000063.1 coordinate 7,978, forward strand.
CTTGTCCCAGCGATAGCGCCCCTGCGGCGTGTTCAGCCAGGCGCGCCACCCCATGAAGCTGGCGATGGCCAGCACCAGCAGCAGCGGCCAGTAGCGCACCGTCAGGTTCGAAATGCCGATCAGCACGCGCGTCATCAACGGCAACTCGCTGTGAAAACCCTCGAACACCTTGACGAAGGCGGGAATGACGAACACGTTGACGATCCCCATCGCAATCACCATCGCGGCGATCACGAAGGTCGGATAGCGGGTGGCGCCCTTGATGCGTTCGCGCATTTCGCGGTCGAACTCGAGGTGATCGAACAGGCGCAGAAACACTTCCTCGAGGCGCCCGGTCATCTCACCCACCCGCACCATCGACAGGTAGAACGGGGTGAACACGGCCGGATGGCGGCGCATCGCCGCCGACAGTTCGCGTCCCGAGTCGAGCGATTCGCGCAAGTCCTTGAGCACGCGTCCGAACGACTTGTTGATGGCCGATTCCTGCAAGCCGGCCAGCCCGCGCATGATCGGCACGCCCGCCTTGAGCAGCGTGTACAGCTGGCGACTGAACAGCTGCACATCCATCGACGTCACCTTGGGCGCGGTCAGCTTGTCCCACCACGATTCGTCGCTCGCGCCGGCCGTGGCCTTGCTGGTGACAACGATGTCGATCGGCGTGATGCCCGTGCCAAACAGCTGCTCGGCGACGGCGCCGCTGTCGGCCCCCTCCAGCACGCCCTGCAGCAGCTCGCCGTTCGCGTTGCGTCCCTTGTAGGCGTAGTAGGCCAACTCAATCCTCGATCTGGTTACTGATGCGCATTGCCTCGGACACGGTCGTGCGGCCCTGCACCACCAGCGCCACCGCGTGGCGGCGCAGCGTGTTGCCGGCCATTTGCTGGTGCGCCACCTTGATGAAGTGGGCCGGATCGTGGTGATTGGCCGCGTCGACGACGCTGCTGGTCATTTCCAGCAGCTCGTACACGCCGGTGCGTCCCCGATAACCCATGCCGTTGCAGTGCGAGCAGCCCTTGCCGTGAAAGTAAGGCGTGCTGTCGACCCGTTCGGCCAGCTCGGCGATGAGCCACTCGTGCTCGGTGGCCGTCAGATGGTAGGGCGTGCTGCAGCTCTCGCAGATCACCCGCACCAGACGCTGCGCCAGCACGGCCTGCAGCGAACTGCCCACCATGTAGCGCGGCACGCCCATATCCATCAGGCGCAGCGGCGTGCTGACGGCGTCATTGGTGTGCAAGGTCGACAGCACCAAGTGACCCGTCATCGCCGCGCGCAGGCCGATCTGGGCCGTTTCCTGGTCGCGCATCTCGCCCACCAGCACGATGTCGGGATCTTGCCGCAGCGCCGAGCGCAGCACGCGCGCAAAACTCAGTTCAATCTTCTCGTTGACCTGCACCTGATTGATGCCGGGCAGGCGATATTCGACCGGGTCTTCAACGGTGATCAGTTTTTTCTCGACCGAATTGAGTTCGGCCAGCGCGCAGTACAAGGTAGTGGTCTTGCCGCTACCGGTGGGCCCCGTCACCAGCACCAGGCCGTTCGGGCGCGCGATGATGGCGCGAAATTTCTCGACCATCCCGGCCGGCATGCCGATCGCATCCAAGCGCAAGGTGGTGCCGCCCTGATTCAGCAAGCGCATCACGACCGACTCGCCGTACTGGGTCGGCATGGTCGAAATACGCACGTCGATGCGCTGGTTTTTGACCTTGATGGCAAACCGGCCATCCTGGGGCAGGCGCTTTTCCGAGATGTCCAGGTCCGACATCAGCTTCAGGCGCAGCGCCAGCGGGGTGGCGATCTTGATGTCGGCCTCGGTCTGCAGGTGCAGCACGCCGTCAATGCGAAAGCGAATCTGCAAGCGCCCTTCCTGCGGCTCGATGTGGATGTCCGAGGCGCGCACCTGGGTCGCGTCGTCAAACACCGACTGCAGCAGTTTCACGATGGGCGCTTCTTCCAGATTCGGATTGACGGTCAGCGCGCCGAAGTCGACGTAGCTGTCGCCCAAATCCTGTTCCAGCTCGCGCGCCAGGTCGGTGATGTCCTCGGTGCGCCGGTAGATCCGGTCGATCGCCGCCAGCACTTCGGACTCGTTGACCACCGCCAGCTCGATGTTCTGTTTGACCAGACGGGCGATCTCGTCGTAGGCGAACAGATCGGTCGGATCGCACATGCCCACCAGCAGCGTGCCCTTGCGGTCCTCCAGCACCAGTGCGCGAAAGCGGCGCGCCTGGGTTTCCGGCATCAGACGCACAATATCCGGATTGGTGTTGTAGAACTTCAGATTGATATAGGGGATATCGAGCTGGCGCGCCAGCGCGCCGGAAATTTGCTCCTCGCTGACGTAGCCGCTTTCGACGAACACGCGCCCGAGCTTGCGCCCGCTGCGCTTTTGTTCCGTCAGTGCCAGACCCAACTGTTCATCGGTGAGCAGTTTTTGCGCCACCAGAATTTCGCCGAGCCGGACCTTTTCTGGCCTTGCCATACAGTTCCCCTGAAAGTCGATGCGTCAAAGCAACGTCGAGTTCATTTTATGACAGAAACACCCGAACGCATAAGGCATACACCGTTTTTCTTGCCGCAAGCGCGCACCAGCACACGTGCGGCGTGGCGGCGCGCAGCAAAATACGCTACAGTCGCCACTTGGCACCACTCGACATTCCCCACCCATGACCCTCCCCGCGCTGCGCTTTCACAACGTCGTCAAGCACTATGGCGCACAGCAGGTGTTATGTGGCATCGACCTGGCCGTGGGCCGCGGCGAATGCGTTGGACTGGTCGGCGTGAACGGCGCCGGCAAAACCAGCTTGCTCAAATGCCTGTTCGATTTTGTCGCGCTCGACGCCGGCAGCATCGACATCTTCGGACGCAGCCACCGCCTGCCGGCCGCGCGCGCGCCGCTGGCGTTTCTGCCCGAGCGCTTCAACCCGCCGTATTATCTGAGCGGCGCGGCGTTTCTGACCTATCTGCTCACGCTGCAAGGCGTTGCCTATGATCACGCGGCGGTGCTGCGCATGTGCGCGGCACTCGACTTCGATGCGGCGGCGCTGAGCCGCACCGTGCGGCTGTACTCGAAAGGCATGACCCAGAAACTGGGCTTGGCGGCCTGCCTGCTGGCGCACAAGGACGCGTACGTGCTCGATGAACCGATGAGCGGACTGGACCCGAAGGCGCGCGCGCTGCTCAAGGCGCAGCTGGCGGCGCGCTGCGCCGAGGGCAGCAGCGTGTTGTTCAGTTCGCACGCGCTGGCCGATGTCGACGAGATGTGCGACCGGATGGCGATTTTGCATCAGGGCCGCCTGCGCTTTGTCGGCACGCCGCAGCAATGCCGGGCCCAGTATGGCGGCGCCAGCCTCGAACAAGCGTTCCTCCACTGCATACACTAGAGATCGAGCCGCCCATGTATCACCGCCATTTCGGCCTGCGGCAATCGCCTTTCGGCATCACGCCGAATCCAGCGTTCTTCTTTACCGGCAACACGCGCGGCGCCATGCTCGACGCGCTGCTGTATGCGGTGCTGCATGGCGAAGGCATCGTCAAGGTCAGCGGCGAAGTGGGCAGCGGCAAGACCATGCTGTGCCGCATGCTCGAGAGCCAGTTGCCGGCCCATGTGGAAGTGATCTACCTGGCCAATCCCAGCCTGAGCCGGCACGAGGTGGTGTACGCGATCGCCGGCGAACTGGCGCTGGACGTGAACGGGCGGCGGGTTGACGAAGTGCTACGCGCGCTGCACCAGCACCTGATCGACAAGCATGCCCAGGGCAAGCAGGTACTGCTGCTGGTCGAGGAAGCGCAGGCGATGCCGCTCGACACGCTAGAAGAAATTCGCCTGCTGTCAAACCTGGAAACAGCGCACAACAAGCTGCTGCAAATCGTGCTGTTCGGTCAGCCCGAGCTCGACGAGCACCTGGACCTGCCCCATATGCGCCAGTTAAAGGAGCGCATCACCCACAGCTTCGTCGTACCGGCCATGCCGGCCGACGTGATACCGGCGTTTCTGGCGTTCCGGATGCAGGCGGCCGGACACGCGGGCGACCCGGTGTTTAGCGCCGGCGCGGTGCGGCTGATCTCGGCGGTGTCGCGCGGCATCGTGCGACGCATCAACATCCTGGCCGACAAGGCCCTGATGGCCGCGTTTGCCGATGACGCCCCGACGGTGTTGGCGCGCCACGTCAAGGCGGCCATCCGCGACAGCGCGTTCGGCACGCCGGCGCTGTTCGACCGGCGCAGCGGCGCCATCGCCGCCTTGCTGCTGGCCTGTCTGGGCGGCGCCGGCTGGTGGATCGCGCGCCTGCCGCCGGCCGTGGCCGCGCGCGCGCCAACGCTGGCCGCAGCGCCGGCCCAAACGCTGCTGCAGCAGTGCGGCGTGAACAGCGTCGCGTGGCTCAATGCGCAGCCGGACAGCCATCTGAGCTTGCAAATCGTTGCCGTGCCGCTGGCGCGCGCCGGCGAACTCGAAGCGCTGCTGCAAAGCATGCGCAGCGCTGTCGGGTTGCAGCAGGTGCACGCCTACCGGATCCGGCTCAAGGGCCAGGACCAGATGGCCGTCGCCTACGGCAGCTTTGCCAGCCGCCCCGACGCGAAAGCGGTGGGCGCGCTGCTGGCCGCGCAGTGGGGCTGGCACGGGCAAATCCGAGAACTGCCGGCCATCCGCGCCGACGTGGCCGCTGCCGGCCTGCCCTTGTGAGGGCCGCCATCGGCGCGGCGCGCGCTGTTGTTTTGCGCACGACAAGGCAAAAATTTGCCGTTCGCCCATTTTTGGGCCATCATTCCGCCTGTGGATTCATAAATCACAAGGTTACAACGATCATCGGGGACGGAAAATACGCATGAAAAAGATGGTTGCTCCCTTGCTTCCGCTGGTCTGTTGCGCCTGGTTGGCGGGCTGCGCCGCGCCCTCGGTGCCGGGCTCGGGTGCCCACATCAGCGCCGCCCCGCCATTGGCCGGCACGATCCCCGACGCGGTCCAGCAAAGCGCCGCGTTAGCGCCCCCCAAGGCCGCGCCCAAGGTCGAAACGTATAGCGTAACGGTGCACAAGGTGCCGGTCCAGTCGGTGCTGTTTGCGCTGGCGCGCGACGCCGGCTTGAACGTCGATATCCATCCCGGCATCGACGGCGTGGTCACGCTCAATGCGATCAACCAGACCTTGCCGCAACTGCTGAACCGGATCAGCAAGCAAATCGACATGCGTTACGAGATCGACGGCAGCACGCTGGCGGTGATGCCCGATACGCCAGTGTGGCGCAATTACAAGGTCGACTACGTCAACATGGCGCGCAGCACCAACAGCAGCGTCAACATCGCCACCCAGATTTCCACCACCGGCGGGGGCAGCGCCACCGCCAACGCGAATGGCACGCCGGGCACGGGTAACAACAATTCGACGACCGCCGTCAACAACCGTTCGGAAAACAATTTCTGGGGCAGCCTGGAGCGCAACTTGCGTGACATGCTGCGCGAGACGACCTTAAACGACCCGGCCAGCACGATCAGCACGCCGCAGCCCGAGGCGGCGCCTGCTGCCCTGCCGGCGCCCGTCGCGTCGGCCGGCTCGGCCGTGGCAGCGGCCCAGGCCAGCAATAATGGCGCATCGCAGTCCGGCCAGGGCATACCAAATTACCTGCAGGCGCCACCGAGCGCGCAGCAAAATCGCGTCAACTTCCAGAACGCCTATGCGGCCGGCAAAAACACCGGGCGCGAGGCCGCGTCGGTGATCGTCAACGCCGAGGGCGGCCTGATCGCCGTGCGCGCCACCGGACGCCAGCATGAAAAGATCGCCGAGTTTCTCGACCTGGTGCTCGGCAGCGCCAAGCGCCAGGTGCTGATCGAGGCGACCATCATCGAGGTGCGCCTGTCCGACCAGTACCAGCAAGGCATCAACTGGACGCGCCTGCACGGCGGCTTGACGCTGAACCAGCAGCAGATCGGGTCCAGCAATCTGCCCTCCGGCGTCACCGTCGGCACCACGCCAGGGGTGTTCACGCTCAATTACCTCAATCCCACGTCCGCGCT
>JBBQZO010000064.1:0-13816 GCA_038207625.1 Burkholderiales bacterium
CCGTGCGCGGCGCCACGTAACCGGCGTCCTTGCGCAGCATGTCGGGCGCCGGCAGCGCCTTGCGGTCGACCTTGCCGTTGGTGGTCAACGGCAGTTGCTCCAGTTCGACGAAATGGGACGGGATCATGTAGTCGGGCAGCACGCGGGCCAGCGGCGCGACCACCTGCTGCGCGATATCGAGCGGGTCGGCGCTCTGCGTGGCACTGATGCTGCGCGCATCGGCGTCGGCCACCAGATAGGCGACCAGGCGCTTGTCGCCGGCCACGTCTTCACGCGCCAGCACGACCGCTTCGCGTACCGCCGCCAGCGCACACAGCGCCGCTTCGATTTCGCCCAGCTCGATGCGAAAGCCGCGCAGCTTGACCTGGTGATCGATACGACCCAGGTATTCGATATTGCCGTCGGCCAGATAGCGCACCAGATCACCCGATTTGTACATGCGCGCACCCGGCAAAACACTGTGCGGGTTGGGCACAAATTTGTCGGCCGTCAGGTCGGGGCGGTTCAGATAAGCGCGCGCCAGCCCGACGCCGGCCAGATGCAATTCGCCGGCCACGCCGACAGGCACCGGTTCAAGTTGTTCGTCCAGCACCAACAACTGCATGTTGGCGATCGGCTTGCCGATCGGGACCACGCCGCGCGGCCCGTCCGCTGTGCAGGCCCAGGCACTGACATCGACCGACGCTTCAGTCGGTCCGTACAGATTGTGCAGCGCCACGCCAGCCAGCTGGCGCAGGCAACGCTGCTGCAGATCCCATGGCAAGGCTTCGCCACTGCACATGATCTGGCGCAGCTGCGTGAATGCGCGCTGGCCCGACTGTTCGAGAAACATGTCGAGCATCGGCGGCACGAAGTGCAATGTGCTGATGCCCTGCTGTTCGATCAGCTCGGCCAGCGCGACCGGATCCTGGTGCGCGCCTGGACTGGCCACCACCAGCGTCGCGCCAGTGCCAAGCGGCCAGAAGAACTCCCACACCGACACGTCAAAGCTGTATGGCGTCTTTTGCAGCACGCGCTCGCCCGCGCCGAGCGCGTAGCGTTGCTGCATCCATTGCAGGCGGTTGACGATACCTTCGTGCGTGACGGCGACGCCTTTCGGACGCCCCGTCGAGCCGGACGTGTAGATCACGTAGGCGAGGTGCTGCGCGCCGGTCAGCGGCGCAGGATTGCCCGCTTCATCGGGCTCACCCGATTCGCACCCATCCGTTGGCGGCGCAACGCACACCAGCGGGCATGCCAGCGCCGGCAGCGTGCCGGCCAGATGCACCTGGGTCAGCACCGCCAGCGGCCGCGCGTCGGCCAGCATGTAGGCCAGCCGTTCGCTTGGGTAGGCGGGATCGAGCGGGACGTAGGCGCCGCCCGCCTTGAGCACGGCCAGCAGGCCGATCACCATTTCCAGCGAGCGCTCCATGCACACGCCCACCAGCACATCGGGGGCGACGCCGAGCGCGCGCAATTGCTGGGCCAGCCGGTTCGAGCTGGCGTTGAGCTGCGCATACGACAAAGCCTGGCCTTCGAATACCAGCGCCGTCGCCTGCGGCGCAAGCGCCACCTGCTGTTCAAACTGCTGCTGCAGCGTCGCTACCGGCTGATATTGGCAAGCACTGTCGTTCCAGTCGTGCAGCACGCTGCGCCGCTCTGCGTCGAGCAGCATCGGCAAGTGCTTGACGGCCAGCGCCGGACTGGCGCAGGCGCCGATCAGCAGTTGCTCGAAGTGGCGCCCCATGCGCTCGATCGTGTTCAGGTCAAACAGATCGGTATTGTATTCGTAGCCGATGTCCAGCGCCCCATCGACCAGACCCATTTCAATCTTCAGTTCAAAGTGCGCGTAGCTGACCGCGTTCGCATGCAAGCCCTCGATGCGCAGCGCATCCCCGGCCGGCGTCGGGGCACGCTCACCGGCGTCCTCGTTGTGGAAGTTCAGCGCCACCTGCGCGTACGGCATATAGGCGCCATTGCGCTGCTGCGCGATATGCGTGAGCACCAGCTCGAACGGGATCTCGTGTTCGTACGCGTCGAGCAGCTGGTGGGCGGTCTGCTCGAGCAGCGTCGCAAAGCTCGCGTTGCCGTCCACCTGCGTGCGCAATGTGATGATGTTGAGGAAAATACCGATCAAGGACTCGGTCTGCGCCGGACGGTTGGCCGACAGCGCGCCGATGCAGAAATCGCTCTGGCCGGTATAGCGCTGCAGCAGCACATTGAACGCGGCCGTGAGCACCATGAACAAGCTCGCGTTGTGGCGCTGTCCAAGCTCAGTGAGCTGCTGCGTCAACGCGTGGCCGATGCGCGCATGGTGGACGCTGGCCTGATAGGTCATCAAGGCCGGGCGCGCGCGGTCGGTCGGCAAGGCCAGCAATTCGGGGGCGCCGGCCAGGCGCTGCCGCCAGAACGCCAACTGCTGCTCGAGCAGCGCGCCGCTGTAGCGCTGCTGCTCCCAGTGGGTGTAGTCGGCGTACTGGATCGGCAGCGCCGGCAACGGCGACGGCCGGCCATGCGAGTACGCGTCGTACAGCGCGCTCACTTCGCGCAGCAGCACGCCGATCGACCAGCCGTCGTACAAGATGTGGTGCAAGGTCAACAGAAAAACATGTTCCTGCTCGCTGCGGCGCAACAGCCCCAGGCGGAACAGGGGGCCGGTCGCCAGGTTGAACGCGCGCCCCGCCTCGGCGCTTATTGCCTGCTCGATGGCGCTGTCGCGGCTGGCCGCGTCGAGCGTGCTGAAGTCCTGCAACGGCAATGCCAGCGCACCCGCCGGCATCACCACTTGTTGCGGCACGCCGGCCGTTTCGACAAACACCGTGCGCAAGGGCTCGTGCCGCTGCACCAGCGTTTCAAACACCCGCCGCAGCACCTCGACATCGAGCGCACCGGCCAGCATCAGCGCCAGCGGCATGCTGTAGGAGGCGTTGCCCGGCTGGTACTGGTCGAGGAACCAGAAGCGTTTCTGGGCGAACGACAGCGGTAACAGGGCGTCGCGCGGCACCGCCACGATGGCGTGCGCGGCGTCGCCACGGTTGTGTTGCGCCAGCGCGACCAGCGGGGCAAGTTCGGCGATGGTCGGTCCCTCAAACAGTGCGCGCAGCGCTAACTGGACCTGGCAGGCGCTGCGAATGTGCGCCACCAGTTGGGTGGCCAGCAAGGAGTGCCCGCCCAGCGCAAAGAAATTGTCGTCGACCCCGACCTGATCGCGGCGCAGCACCTCGGCCCAGATCGCGGCCAGTTGCAGCTCCAGCGCGTTGCGCGGCGCGACATACGCCGTCGCGCTGCGTTGCTGGTCGGGCGCAGGCAAGGCCTTGCGGTCAAGCTTGCCGTTCGGCGTGAGCGGCAGCGCGCTGAGAGGCACAAAATGCGCCGGCACCATGTATTCGGGCAGCGTGCGTTGCAGCGCCAGACGCAGCGCCGCCTCGTCCAGCGCGCCGGGCGCGACCAGATAGGCGACCAGGCGCTGGTCGCCGGCGACGTCTTCGCGCGCCAGTACTGCCGCCGCCTCGATACCCGGCAGCGCGGCCAGCGCCGCCTCGATCTCGCCCAACTCGATGCGAAAGCCGCGCAGTTTGACCTGCTGGTCGATCCGTCCAAGGTAGTCGATCGCGCCATCGATCTGCCAGCGCGCCAGGTCGCCGGAGCGATACAGGCGGGCACCGGGCGTGTCGGAAAACGGGTTGGGAATGAAACGCTCGGCACTCAGCTGGGGCCGATTCAGATAGCCGCGCGCCAGTCCGGCGCCGCCGATGTGCAGCTCGCCGGGCACGCCCGGCGGGCACGGACTGCCGTCCGCGTCGAGAATATACGCTTGCAGATCAGCGATGGCGCGCCCGACCGACGCGCCGCTGTGCGCCTGTGCGCCCAGCAGCTGATACGTCACGTGCACGGTCGTCTCGGTGATGCCGTACATGTTTATCAGCAGCGGCTGCTGCTCACCGTGTGCGGCGAACCAGGGCGCCAGCGCCGCATGGTTCAGCGCCTCGCCGCCAAAGATCACGTAGCGCAGGGTCAGCCCGGCGCCGTGGGCACGGTCGATGTCGATCAGTTGCTGGAAGGCCGACGGGGTTTGGTTGAGCACCGTCACCCGTTCGCGCACCAGCAGCTCGTAGAACAGGTCGGACGAGCGGCTCACGATGTGCGGCACCATGATCAGTTTTGCGCCATGCAGCAGCGCCCCCCAGATTTCCCACACCGAAAAATCGAAGGCGTAGGAGTGGAACATGGTCCACACGTCCTGCGCGCCGAAGCCGAACCAGGCGTCGGTGGCGTCGAACAGCCGGGTGACGTTGCGGTGTTCCAGCAGCACGCCCTTGGGCTGCCCGCTGGAACCGGACGTGTAGATCACGTACGCGAGGTTTTCCGGCACGCCGGCCGGCGCCGCGTCGTCGCACGACAGCGCCGCCAGTTGCGCCCAGTCGCGCTCAAGGCAAAACACCGGCACAGCGTCCGGCAGCACGTCGAGCAAGTCTTGTTGCGTGAGCACCAGTTGCGGCCGCGCATCGTCGAGCATGAAGGCAATCCGCTCGGTCGGCGTGGCCGGATCGATCGGCAGGTAGGCGCCACCGGCCTTGAGCACGCCAAGGATCGCCACCAGCATCGCCGGCGTGCGCTGCAGGCACAGTGCGACCAGCACGTCCGGGCCGACGCCCTGCCCGCGCAGCATGCCGGCCAACTGGTTGGCGCGCGCGTTCAATTCGGCGTAACTGAGCTGCGTTCCCTCGCAGTCGAGCGCGATCGCGTCGGGCGTGCGCGCGACCTGGCGCTCGAACAGCGCATGGATCGTGAGCGGATTGGCCGGCACAGCGCCGTCGCCTTGCGCCAATGCCAGCAAGTGCGTGCGCTCGCCCGGGGCCAGCATCGACAGCTGCGCGATGCGCTGATCCGGGTTGGCCAGGATCGCTTCAAGCAGTGCCATAAAATGCCCGGCCATGCGCGCGATGGTGGCTCCGTCGAACAACTCGGTGCTGTATTCAAAGCTGCCAAACAGCTGCTGGTCCGATTCGGTCAGGTTCAGGCTCAGGTCAAACTTGGCGCTGGCCCGCTCGGCCGTCAGCGCACGCAGGCGCAGCCCCGGCAGGTCAACCTGGCCCTGCGGCGCATTGTGCAGCGCCAGCACGACCTGAAACAGCGGCGTATGGCTGCTGCTGCGCTGTGGGCGCAGTTGTTCGACCAACTGTTCGAACGGCACATCCTGGTGGGCGTAGGCGCCCAGCGCGCTGGCGCGCACTTGCCCGAGCAACTGCAAAAAGCGCGGGTTGCCATCCATCCGGGTGCGCAGCACCAGCGTGTTGACGAAGAACCCGATCAGCGGCTCCGTTTCGGCGCGGTTGCGGTTGGCGATCGGCGTGCCGATGCAGATGTCATCCTGTCCGGAGTAACGCGCCAGCAGCACATTGAAGGCCGCCGTCAGCAGCATGAACAGCGTCGCCTGCTCGCGTTCGGCCAGCGTGCGCAGGGCTCTCGATGTGGCCGGTGTCAGGACGAAATCATGGATCGCGCCGTGATGACTGGGCTGCGCTGGACGGGTCCGGTCGGTCGGCAGCGTCAGCAGCGCGGGCGCGCCGGCCAGCTGGGTTTTCCAGTAGTCGAGCTGCTGCTCGAGCACCGCGCCGGCCAGCCATTCGCTCTGCCAATTGGCGAAATCGGCGTACTGGATCTCCAGTTCCGTCAGCGGCGATGGCAGATCGAGCGCGAAGGCGCGGTACAGCGCCACCACTTCGCGCAGCAGCACGCCCATCGACCAGCCGTCGGAGACGATGTGATGCATACAGAGGCTAAACACATGGGCTTGATCGTCCAGCCGGATCAACTGGGCGCGCAACAGCGGACCTTGGGCCAGGTCGAACGGCGTGCGTGCGTCCTGCTCCACCAGCGCCTGGGCGAGCGCCTCGCGGTCGCCTTGCGGCGCGCCGTCGAGCGTATGCAGCGGCAGCGCCAGCGTCAGCTGCTGGGCGATCAGCTGCAGCGCAATGGCGTCGCGCACCGCGAAGGTGGTGCGCAAGGCCTGGTGGCGGCGCACCACCTCGTTGAGGCTGCGCGCCAGCGCCGCGTCGTCCAGCCGCCCGTCCAGCCGCACTGCCACGGCCATGTTGTACATCGGATTGCCAGGTTCGAACTGGTCGAGAAACCACAGACGCTGCTGCGCGAACGACAAGGGCGCACTGGCTTGCTGGCCGGGGCGCTGGACAATCGGGAAAGCGGAGAAATCGATGTTCTTCTCTTTCAGTTTTGCCCGCACCATGGTGCGCTTATCGGCCGGCAGACGGCTGTAGAAACTGACAAATTCTTCTTTTTTCATTGTTGTTCTATTCGGCAAATTTTTCTATGAAGCTGGCAATGTCGGCAAAGGCGGCTTCGTCCGCGGTTTCGCTTGCTTGCTGCTGGTGGACTGCATTATCGACAAATATTGCAAGTTCGGCAATGGTTGGTGCGCCGAACAGGAAGGCGATCGGCACCGCCGCACCGCACTGGCGTTTGACGCGCGCGACGATCTGGGTGATTTGCAGCGAATGGCCGCCCAGCGCGAAGAAGTTGTCGTGCACCCCGACGCGCTCGATGCGCAGCACGCTTTGCCACATCTCGGCCAGCCATTGCTCGGTGGCGCTGCGCGGCGCCACATAGGTGGCCGGTGCACCGATGCTGCGTTTGGGCGTGCGCTCGAGCGCGGCCAGGATCGCCGATGCCGTGTCCAGTTCACCGGCAATGCGCAACAGCGTTTCGTGGGCGATCAGCGCCGCCGGTGCGTCCGGCGCCGCGGATGGCACGGCGCCAAGCGCTTCCAGCGGCGCGTCCGGGGCCAGACCGCGCGCGCCTGCCGCTTCGATCCGATAGCCGCACAGGCGCGCGTCACTGTCGTACAGCGCCTGGGCGTGCGCGCCAAAAAAGCGCAGCGCCGGCTGGTTGCGTCCAGTTTCGACGGCGTCAAACTGCAGCCATCGCGCGCCCTGTTGCTGGGCCAGCCGGCCCAGGTGGTCGAGCAGCCGATGCTCTACCCCGCGTCCGAGCACCCGGCAGCTCAGCAGCAAGGTGTCGATCCGCAGCGTGTCCCCTGCCAGCGCGTAACTGACCACGCCGGTCAGGCCATAGGCGCCGAAGCGGTCGCTCACCTGTACCACTTCATAGGTCCGGCCAGTCCCCGGCGCCGCCAGTTCGCCCACCTGAAGCGCTTGCGGGCGCAGGTTGAACTGGTTGGTGCGCTGGGTCAGCTCGGCCACCCGCTCAAGCTGGAGCGGTTCGGGCGCACCCAGCGTTACCTCCAGCGCCAACTGCGCAAGGAAGTCGGCGAACCCGGACGCCGCCGCGCGCACCGTTTCGCGCTGTCCGTTGCTGCGGTATTGCGCCGTGCGCTGCTGCGCATCGGCGGTGACGACGACGTGATCGAAGGCCCACACCTGGTCTAGCCAATGGGCCAGTTGCGATGGCTGCGACGGCAGCGCCAGCACCAGCACAGAAGGGCAATGGGCGGCCACCTCGGCGCACTCGAGCGGGTTGTCGTCGATGAAGATAAAGCTGTCCAGGCCCAGCCCGAGTTCCTGCGCCAGCGACTGCAGATTGTCCGATTTGGCGCGCCAGTTGACCCGCGTGCCGACGATATGCTCTTTGCGCAGCAGCATGGCCGGGTTGTGTGCAAACACCGCATCCACATCGGCGCTGTTGTTCTTGCTGCACAGGCACAGCAGCATGCCGGCCTGCGCCTGCGCGATCATGAAACGCTGCAGCGCCGCGTGGCCCTCGCTGACCTGCACGCCGTGCGCGCCCACTTCCCCGCACACGCCCTGCCACAGCGTTTCGTCGCAATCGAGCACGATGACCTTGCGCGGCCGGGCGCGCAGCGCCGCCATGGCACGCACAAAACCGGTGGCCAGCGCGGCATACATCTCGGCCGTGTACGGAATGTGGCCCAGCTCATTGGCGTAGGCGTCGTCATAGTCGGGCACCGGATACTGGTGCAGCAGCGCGGCCGATGCGAGCGGGTACACCCCGGGCAGCGCACCGATGCGCACCAGCAGGCGCTGCTCCAGCTCGTCCAGATAGGCGCGGTAATCAGCCCGCGCATGCACGCCGGCCGACATCGGACAAAACAGCAGGAACAACGGCGCCGCGCCGAAGCCGCTCGCCACACTCAGCGCGCTGACAAGCTCGTCGGCGTGGTTCTCGAGCAGTTGAAGTGCCGCCTCGGGTGCGGCGTCAGGCGCCAGCGCGCGCGCCCAGTCTTCCAGGCGCAACAGGATCAGGTTGCTGCCGTGCCGGTTCTGTGCGAACAGGCCGGCCGGATCGAGCAAATTCTGGAACACCTGGTTATACGCAGCGAACTGCAACTGCATCGGCAGCGCCAACGTGCGCTCCCAAAATTCGAGCGCGTCAGCCAGCGGCTCGGCAGTAAACGTCGCCGCGATCACCACCTGATGGCGCTCATTGCGCTTGACCCAGGCCAGGCCATGCTGGCGCAGCGGTTCGCTCAGCGCCAGCTCGCCCAGCGGGCGCGCCGGTTCTTGCAGCAGCGCCGCCAGCATCGCCTGCACGCCCTGCAGCAAGGTCTCGATCGTGGCGGCGTTGAACAATTCGCTCTTGTACTCGCACGCCAGGCGCAGCCCGGCGCCATCGTGGTGGGCCACGAAGCGCAGGTCCAAAGTGGTCGACTGGATCGCGCCGCCCAGTACCTCGGCCGTCAGATCGCTGTCCAGCGCGGATCCTTCGGGCAGGTTTTGCAACAGGAAGCCGACGTTAAACAGCGGATTGTGGCTGGTGTCGCGCACCGGATTGACCGCCTCGATGACTTTTTCGAACGGCACATCCTGATTGGCGTAGGCGTCCAGCACCGTCGTGCGCAGCTGCGCAAGCAGGCTCGCAAAACCGTGCTGCTCGTCGACGCGATGGCGCAGCGCCAGTGAATTCATGAAGCAGCCGATCAGCGGCTCCAGCGCCTGCTGCGTGCGCCCCGCCACGACGGTGCCCAGCACCACATCGTGCTGGCCGGACCATTTGGCCAGGACCACATTCAGCGCGCCCAGCAGGACCATGTACAGGCTAGCGCCGTGCGCCTGGGCCAGCGCGTTCAGCTCGGCCATCTGCGCCGCCTCGACGTACAGTGCGCGCGCTTCGACGGCGCGCGTTTGCTGCGCCGGACGCGGGTAGTCGGTCGGCAGTGCCAACAGCGCTGGCGCCCCCGCCAGCTCGCGCGTCCAGTAGCTGCACTGCTGTTCCAAGGCAGCGTCGTTCAGCCATTCGCGCTGCCAGTGCGCGTAGTCGGCATACTGCACCGCCAGCGGCGCCAGCGGCGACGCCTGCCCTTGGGCGAACGCCGCGTACAGTCGGGCCACCTCCTGCATCAGCACCCCCATCGACCAGCCATCAGCGACGATGTGGTGCAGCGTCAGCAGCACAATGTGTTCATGCTCGGCCAGCTTGATCAACGCCGCGCGCACCAGCGGGCCGTTTTCAAGGTCGAAGCGGGTTTGCGCTTCGAGCTGTGCCAGCCACTGTGCGTGGGCATCGCGTTCGGCCTGCGGCATGGCCGACAGGTCTGTCACGGCGATGGCCAGCTCGCAGTGCTCGCGCACCAGTTGCGATGGCGTGCCGTCGACCTCAACGAGCACCGAGCGCAGCACTTCGTGGCGCGCGATCACGCCATTGATGGCGCGCCGCAGCGGATCGAGCGCCAGCGCACCGCTAAGGCGGATCGCCAGCGGCATGATATAGAACGCGTGCTCGGCCTCGAGCCGGTCCAGGAACCACAGGCGTTGCTGGGCGAACGAGAGCGGCAAGGCGACACCACGCGCCGCTGGCACGATCGCCGGTGCCAGCGCGGCGGGCGCTTGCGCGACGCGCTCGGCCAGTTGCGCCAGTGTCGGCGCTTCAAACAGCGTGCGCAGCGCCAGTTCGACACGGCAAGTGCTGCGGATCCTGGAGATGACGCGCGTGGCCAGCAGCGAATGTCCGCCCAGCGCAAAGAAGTTGTCCTGCGCGCCGACCCGTTCGATCTGGAGCAAGTCGGCCCAGATCGCCGCCAGCGTCTGTTCAAGCGCGCCGCGCGGAGCCACATATGCGCTCTCGCTGCCGCCAAACTCGGGCTCAGGCAGGGCCTTGCGGTCAACTTTACCGTTCGGTGTAAGCGGCAGCGCTGGCATGACGACAAACTGCGCGGGGATCATGTAGTCCGGCAGAGCGTGACGCAGCGCTGCCCGCAGTTGCGCCAGATCGGGCGGTGCGCCGTCAGGCTGCGCCACCAGGTAGGCCACCAGATGTGGCTCCCCATCGCGCCTGGCGCGCGCCAGCACGACTGCCTGCTTCACTTGCGGCAGCAGCGCCAGCGCCGCCTCGATGTCGCCCAGTTCGATGCGCATGCCGCGTATCTTCACCTGCTGGTCCTTGCGGCCGACCAGCTGGAAATTGCCGTCCGCCAGCAGACGCGCCAGATCACCGCTGCGATACAGCCGGTCGCCGGCGCCGGCGCTGAACGGGTTGGCGACAAAGGCCTGATCGGTGAGCGCGCTTTGTTGGTAGTAGCCCAGGCTGCGATACGGCGTGCGCAGGTAGACTTCGCCCAGCTCGCCCGGCGCGCATAGCGCCATGTCGGCGTCCAGTATCAGCGCCTGAGTCGCGCTGATCGGCATACCGACCGGGACGAACGATGCGGCGATCGGCGTGGCCGGCAAACGGTAGCAGAACTTGGCCAGCGTGGTCTCGGTCGGGCCGTACAGATTGACCAGCGCAATGCGCGCGCCAAACAGTGCTATCCACGGATTGACGTCGGCCGGCAGCAATGCCTCGCCGGCCAGCAGCACGTGGCGCAGCGCTGGCAAGCTATGCTGGGTCAAGCCGCTCTCCTGCAGCAGGCGAAACACGGTCGGCACGCAGTGCGTCAGCGTCACGCGCGCGCGTTCCAACCATTGCAGCAGTTCGCCCGGCGCGATGATCGCCCGCGTGTCGGGAATGCACACTGTGCCGCCGGCGCACAGCGGCGCGAACACGTCGCGCAGGTAGACGTCGAAACTCGGATTAGTCAGTTGGCTGACACGGCTGTCCCGGTCCAGGCCAAACGCGTTGATCTCCCAGTCGACGAAATGAGCCAGGCCGGCCGTGCGGCCCAGCACTGCCTTCGGTGTGCCGGTCGAGCCGGACGTGAAGTACAGATAGCATGGCGCATCCGGTCCGACCGACCGATTCGGATCGTGCGCGCTGAAGTCGGCCACCGAGCGCCCGAGCGCGTCGTCCTGAGGCGCGGCGCCGACGTGGAAAACGGGCGCGCTGGCGGACTGATCGTCCACCAGGCTGGCCAGCATAGCGCCGCCGATACCGTCAACGACCCACGCCTGAGGGCTTGCCACCGTCACACTGGCGGACAGGCGCCCCGGCGGGTGATTCACGTCGAGCGACGCAAATACACAGCCGGCCTTGAGCACGCCGATGCTGGCGACGATCTGTTCGATCGGGTCATCCATCAGGATGGCGACGATGCTGCCGATGGCGATGTTCCCGTCGATCAAGCCGTTGGCCAGCTGATTGGCGCGCCGCTCAAGCTCGCCGTAGCTGCAAACGCGCGCGCCCCATTCCAGCGCCGTGTCGTCAGGCTGGCTTTGGCAATGCGCACCGATCCGATCGAGCACATTGGTGCCGACATGCGGCAACAGTAAATCGGCATCGCAGCTGCCCGCGATGGCGCCTTGCGACGCTTCCCACAAGGCCAGCCGCTGCTGGCGCGTTTGCGCGCTCGGCAGGCTCAGTTGACGGATCGACGCCTGCGGTGCGGCCACGATCGCCGCCAGCAGTTCGGTCCATTGCACGCCCAGGCGCGCAATGGTCGTCGCCTCGAACAGATCGGTGCTGTATTCAAACGAACAGCTAAGCTGGTCGTCCTGCTCGGTGACGTACAGGCTCAGGTCAAACTTGGCGCTGGTGCGCTGGCTATCGAGCACTTGCAAGGACAGTCCGTCCAACTCGATCCGGTCGATCGGCATGTTCTGCAACACGAACATGGCCTGAAACAGCGGCGCGTGGCTGGCACTGCGCTCAAGTGTGAGCGCGTCCACCAGTTGTTCGAACGGCAGATCCTGATGGGCGTAGGCGCCCAGCGCACTGCTGCGCACTTGTGCAAGCAGGTCGACGAAACGCGGATTGCCGTCCAACCGCGTGCGCAGCACCAGCGTGTTGATGAACAGCCCGATCAGCGGCTCGACTTCGGCATGGTGCCGGTTCGCAATCGGCGTACCCACGCAGATATCGTCCTGCCCCGAGCGTTGCGCCAGCAGCACGTTGAAGGCAGCGTGCAGGCACATGAACAAGGTCGCTTGCTCGCGCTCAGCCAGCGCGCGCACGGCCCCCGTCAATTGCGCGTCGATCGTGAAGTCGTGCGCCGCGCCGCGATGGCTAGGCACGGGCGGTCGCGCATGGTCCGTTGGCAGCGTCAACAGGGCCGGCGAGCCGGTCAACTGCGCACGCCAATAGTCGAGCTGTTGCTGCAAATGTGCGCCGGCCAGATCGTTGCGCTGCCAGTGCGCGTAGTCGGCATACTGCAGCGTCAGTCCCGGCAACGGCGACGCATGACCTTGGGCAAAGGCCGCGTACAAGGCGGCCACCTCGCGCACCATCACACCCATTGACCAGCCGTCAAAGACGATGTGATGGATCGTCAGCAGCACAATGTGCTGGGTGTCGGCCAGGCGGATCAAGCCGGCGCGGATCAATGGGCCGCTGGCCAGATCAAACGCAGTGCCCGCTTCCGCGCGCATCAGGCGCCGCGCTTCAAGCACGCGCGCGTGCGCGCCGAGTCCGGACAGGTCGGTGAGCGCGAATGGCAGGTTCAGTTCGCGATGCAGCACTTGAACCGGCGCCTCATCGACCATCGCAAACGTTGTGCGCAAGGCCTCGTGGCGGCGCACGATGGCGTCGATGACGTGCGCGAGCACATCCGCGTCCAGCGGGCCGTCAATGCGCACGGCAAGCGGAATGTTGTAAGCTGCACTGCCCGGTTCGAGCTGATCGAGGAACCACAAGCGCTGCTGGCCAAACGACAAGGGCATGTTGTCGCCGCGTGCTACCGGCAGCATGGCAGAAACCATACCCACCGTGTCGGCGCGCATGATCCGTTCAGCCAACTGCGCGACAGTCGGCGCCTCAAACAGGGTGCGCAGCACCAGTTCGGCCTTGCAGGCGATCCTGATCTGCGATATCACCTGGGTCGCCGTCAGCGAATGGCCGCCCAGCGCAAAGAAGTTATCGTGAATGCCGATCTGTTCGCGTTTCAGCACTGCGGCCCAGATCGCCGTCAGCGTGCGCTCGAGTTCATCGCGCGGCGCCACAAACTCGGCGGCGGTGTCAGCCAGATCGGGCGCCGGCAGCGCCTTGCGATCGATCTTGCCGTTGTGCGTCAGCGGCAAACGCGCCAGCACAACGTAGTGCGCCGGCACCATGTAGTCGGGCAGGCGCTGTTGCAGGCTAACGCGCAGCGCTGACGTATCGAGTTCGGCTTCGCCGTGCGCGACCAGGTAGGCGACCAGGCGTTTGTCCCCCGGCGCGTCCTCGCGCGCCAGCACCAGTGCCTGTTCGACGCCAGCTTGCGCGGTCAGCGCCGCTTCGATCTCGCCCAGTTCGATGCGAAAGCCGCGGATCTTGACCTGATGATCGATCCGCCCCAGGTAATCAAAACTGCCGTCGGCCGCGCGCCGTGCCAGGTCGCCCGTCTTGTACAGGCGCGCGCCGTCGGCGCCAAACGGGCTGGCGATGAATTGCGTGGCTGTCAGGTCAGACCGATTCAGATAACCGCGCGCCAGACCGGCGCCACCGATATGCAACTCGCCCGGCACGCCGGCCGGGGCCGGACGCAGTGCACTAT
>JBBQZO010000065.1:0-13528 GCA_038207625.1 Burkholderiales bacterium
GGGTTGAGTTCGATGTAACGATGGCAGGCCAGCAGGTAGCTGTCATCCAGCGTCAGGCACGAGCGGAAGCGCCCCTCCCACAGCGTTCCGCTGCGCCGATACGTGCGGTTCACGTATTGAACAGAGGGCTGCCCCAGCGCTTTCATCATGGCGCCCGTCGACCCGCTCGCTGCGGCCGAAATGAGCAGGTGGACGAGGTTTGGCATGAGCACAAACGCGTGAACATGGCAGCCGTAGTTGCGGGCATGCTCGCCCAGCCAGTGCAGATAGAATCGGAAGTCCTCGTCCGCAAAAAAGCAGGCTTGGCGATTATTCCCGCGCTGGATGAGGTGAATGGGGGACATCGGCAAGCATCAGTCGGGCGCGTCGGGGCATGGGAAACTCGTGCAAGATCAAAATTCCAGACCAGCCATTGGCACAATCGTGCGTCCCTCCTCCATCAATAACTGGGCGCGCGCGGAGCGAATAGCGCCTTGCCTGCGGCGCGGTGCCGATAGGTGGACGCGGTCACATCCCCAGTATTATTTGCCCCTGGCGATCGACGTTTCGCGACTCAGATCTCGGGGGCTACTGGCCGCCCTGCCCCTGCGGGAATAGCGGGCCGACCGGACAAACACTTGGCTGCCGTATCGGGTAACTTTTGGATTCAGAAATTTCCGAGAAACAGGGGTCTGTCCCCTTTTAGTCCGCATCGTGCACGCGTTGGCGCGATGCGAATGCTTCATTGAGCGCGCAAGCCGGCCCCTGTGTGCGATGCACGTTCGTCAGCAATTGCCTTGCACTGGCTTGCCAGCCATGCCATCAAAGCAATGTCCCGACATCGACTTCAGGGGCGGACCGTACACACACCACGCACGCGACACATCGCGCTCTGACAGCGCCGCTGTGGCGCCCGCGCGCCGTGTCAAGCGACCTCAGCCAAATGTAAGTCTTTATTTCAAGCCGAAACGGCGCGCCGCGCTTCAGATAAGATGCGCAGCATTGACCTGCAATGCGGTTCACCGAACCGAGCAGGCCTACCATATTCGGGTTCCCATGATGCGCTTCGCTTGCGCCGGCGTGCTGGCATTGCAGTTGACCACCCCGGCCGCGTTCGCCGCCATTGATGAAGCCCGCACCGGCGCTGCCGCGCCATCGAATGCCGCACCACCCCGCCCCGCCCCCAAGGCACGCACACAGCCCGCAGCGCCGCCCATCGAGCATGCCGACACCGCCCTGCCCGCTTTGGAACCGGTGGTCCAAATCAGCACGCCGTTTGAACTGACGGCGCAGCCGGCGCCAGCGAAGCTGATGCTGTCAAACGCCGTGGTGTCGCGCGAAGTGCGCGACGCGCTGGCGGCGGCCAACGAACCGGTCGACGCACGCAAGCACGATGTCGACACGCTACGCGCCGACCGCTACGAAGCGTTCGCGCAAGCGTTCGACGAGGCGCGCGTGCCCGACTGTCTGCACGGCGACGCGCTCAAGCGGGCCCCGGCGGCCATCGGGCCGATCGGTCTCTCCGGCTGGTACGCGGTGCCGTTCGTGCTATTGGCCAAGCTGCGCGGCAAGTGCAACTAGCACAGGTGCGGCCGCCATTGGCCGCGCTGCTGGCCGCCATCCGTGATGCGCCGCCGACTGGCCTTGCCGCCGTCGGCGCCGCGCCGTCTCAGAGCTGATGGCCAAAGCGCACCACGATGCTCGGATGACGCGCCACCAGTTCCTTCAAGCGCTTCAGATTGGCCAGATTGCGCGCCTGATCGTGCGTGAAATCGCCCGGCTCGACCGTATGCTCCCAACCCCAGCGCGTGTGGCAGGTGTCGCCCGTCAATAGCACCGGACCGTGTGTCGTGCGCACCAGGTAGGCAGTGCTGCCGGGGGTGTGACCGGGCACGCTGATCGCAAACACCGACGCGTCGCCGAACACGTCGAGCACGCCTTCAAATTTTCCCTGCGGATCGGGCTGGAACGGCCATTGCTGCAGCGGCTGCTTGTGCGCCAGCAGCGCATCGGTCGAGCCGACCGTCAGCGCATTCATCCACGCGGTGCCAGTCGATTCGTTCGGGCCGATGTACAGCGGCACGTCGGTGGCGATGTCGGGCATGCCGCTGATGTGGTCGATGTGCAGGTGGGTGAACATCACGCCGTCGAGTTTGCCATGCAGCGACTGCACGATCGCCGCCGTGCTATGGCGCAGCACCATTTTGTCGGTATGCATGCCCATGCGGATCACCCAGCCCAGCCCTGCGCCGGCGGGGTCGTCCAGCAGCTTTTGCGACACGCCCGTATCGACCAGAAAATTGCCGCGTTGGGGGTGGCGCAGCAAGTGGGCGTACACGTGGATGGGCTCGTCCCTGTCCTTCAGGCCTGCTTGTTTGGCCGCCGGGCTATCCAGATTGACCAGGCCGCCCAACGACGCGCTCCAGTCGGCGCTGTTGATCGTCTCCAGTTCGATCGGCCCGGGCTGCTCGATCTGACGTTCCATCTCGGCGCTGCCCGAGACCTTGCCCAGCGCCGGCGCGCCCAGCCGGTGCGTGCTGGCGCTGCAACCGGCCAGCAACGCCAATCCGAATGTCATGCAAAGCAAAGTGTGTTTGTTCATGTGCGTTTCACCTCTCGTGTATTTCTTGCATGGTCGCATAGTCGACTATGATGGCGCAATTGGCCAAATATCGATGCGTCTATCCAAATTCGGATGGCTGATGCGTCGACGCTGCGAAGGAATATGCGATGACACTACGATGGGATGATCTGCGGCTGTTCCTGGCCGTCGTCGAGCAAGGCAGCCTGAGCGGTGCGGCGCGCGCACTGAAGCTGGGCCAGCCAACGCTGAGCCGGCGCATCGCCGAGCTCGAGCAACTGACCGGGGAAGCCTTGTTTGTGCGCCGCAGTCAGGGCGCCAGCCTGACTGCGGCCGGCATCAGGCTGTTGCCGGCCGCCCAGCGCATGGCCGAATGGGCCAGCGAGGCCGCCTTGAGCGTCGGTCCCCAACAGCACCTGCCAACGGGCATCGTACGACTGGCCGCCCCGCCCGGCGTGGCCTACGAACTGCTTGCGCCGATGGCGGTGGCGCTGCGCCGCCAGTATCCGCAGATCCAGCTCGAAGTGCTGTCGGGCGTGGCAACGCTCAATCTGGGACGCGGCGAAGCCGATCTGGCGCTGCGCACCTATCAGCCGCAAGACCCCGATCTGTATTGCGTCGACATGGTCAGCAGCCCGATGCGGGCGTATGCATCGCACGCGTATGCGGCGCGCTTGCCTACTGGCTACACGGCAGCCGAGCTGGACTGGATCTGCTGGGCCGCGCCGTATGAAGCGCAGCACAGCAACGAGCAACTGCGCCGCCATATCCCCGACTTCAAGCCGGCGTTTTGCTCGGACGACTTCATCGTTCAGTTGGCCGCCTGCAAGGCCGGGCTGGGCGCGATGGCGCTGCCCGCCGCCACGCACCGCTATTCGGCGCTGCGCGACCTGGAGGAACTGGCCATCGACCTCGGTGCGGACGCGGCCGTGACGCTGTATCTGGTGTGCCACAAGCGCCACCACAAACTGCCCAAGGTGCAACGGGTGATGGACTTCATCTGCGCCGAATTTGACTACGTGCGCGCGCACGCCCGCTAGTCGGCGACGCCAGCGCGTGCACAAACGGCGCGGCCGACGGGTGCACAAACGGCGCGGCGAACGCAGGTGATGGCGCTGTGCAGTGCGGCGAACTCATACGACGCAGCCGTGCGGCGCAGCATCGGCACAGCACACGTCGTGCCCCCACCGTGCGCTAGCTCAAACGAAGCAGCGCGGAATCGTCCGAGTATGGAGCGAAATTGGGTGCCCCTGTCCGGCGGCGCAACGCGCCGTGCGGCGCTCGCGGCATACGCGCCGTGGCATACGCGCCGTGACAGGCACGCGCTGAACAACGCCCCCGTTCATTGAGGAGAACACGATGTCCAGAACCATTTACATCGCCGCCTGCGTTGCGCTGGCGAGCCTGCCGCTGGCCGCACGCGCGACCACCTACGGCTCGCTGGGCAATTTCGATGTCGTCAACGACACCGGTCGTGCCGCGCATGGATTCCAGATCGATCTCGAAGGCATCGACCGCAGCCACATCAGCGATGTATTCGGGCTCAATCGCAATTTCGGCACGCCCTCACCGGGCGATGTAGAACGCTACGGCCTGCCCACGCTGAGCGACCTGCAGGACGCCGGCGGCAACGTCATCGGCACCCGGATCAGCTATTTGGCGAGCTACGCGAACGGCAGCTGGAGCGCCTCGACCGCCTCGGGCACCTTCAACACACCGGGCGAGAGCTGCTGGCGGTTTGGCAATGTCGGCTATCCCAACGTTCCGTGCGACCATTTCGGGGTCAGCACCGTGGGCACGCCCACGCGCACCGGCTACACCTGGCTGGTCGACACGGCCAACCCGGGCGAGCTGACGGCGGCCAATGTCGCCATTCCCTCGGTGGCCTTCACGCCGCCCCCGCCGGCCGTGCCACTGGCGCCCGTCGTTGCCGTCATCGCGGCCCAGCATGTGGATCCGGTGGTGCCGCAAAACAACGCGTTCTGGGTCAAGATCGTCCAGACCACGCTGCCCGAGAACGTCGATTTGAACGAGCTGATGGGGGGCCATAATCCGTTCGAAAATCCGCACGTGGCCGCGTTGCACGACACCCCGGAAACGGAGATCGAGTGGCAGGTGCTGCAACCGGGATTTGTCGACGAAGTGTCGAAGGAAATCAAACTGAATGGCGACCCGGCGCTGGCGATACGCTTCGAGTTTTTCAAATACAAAGGCCGCTTCGACGCCGAAGGCCTGGTCGACCCGCCGGGCAGCCAAGTACCGCATGGCAATACGCTCAACGAATGGGTAGGCGATTACGTGGGCGAACAGATCGCCGGCTTCAATGCCATCGCGGCGGTGCCCGAACCGCCGCGCGCTATGCAGATGCTGACCGGGGTCGCGCTGCTCGCTGCGGCATGGTGCCGCAGCGCTGTACGTCGGCGCCGCTCAGGCGCGCCCGACTAAGCAAGCTCGGGCACGCCTGAGCGGCGCCAGGATGCGGGGCGCATCCGCGCGGGCCGCGCGCTGACGCACGCGCCGCGCGCCAAGCTTACTGACGCGGCTCGCCGTTGCCGTTCACAGCGATGGTCTGGCCAGGCGCCGACGCCATTTGTACCCGATGCTCGGTGCCGCGGAAGGTGTAGATCACGTCCCAATACTCGGGCGTCGCGTTCGCCACGTTTTCGCAGCGGCGCACGTCGCGTGCATAGCTGTTGCTGCCGCCGTTGTTGCCCGCATTGGCGCCAATGGCGGCTCCGGCCACGGCGCCGCCAGCGGTGGCAACATCGCGTCCGGTGCCCCCGCCGATCTGGTGACCGAGCACGCCGCCGATCAGGGCGCCGGCAATCGCGCCGCCGACATTGTTGTTGCGTGCCGGTTCGCTGACCTGCTGACGCTCAACCCAGCAGCGCTGCTCCGGCGTGCCGACCACGGCATGCACCGACTGAACGGGCACCTGGTACACCGATTCGTTGGCACGGCGACGGTATTCATAGGTCGCCTGCGGCAGGCCGGCCGGTGCCTCGTTCTGGTAGCGTTCGCGATGACGCACCGGGCGCACCGACGAAATTCTATCGTTCATGCCCATGTTGCTAAGCGACTCGTAGCTGCCGCGGCGCAGCACCATGCAACGCCCGCCAAAGCGCGCGTCGTCGCACACTTCCCATTCGCCGCGCTCGACCACCACCGACGAGGCGCGGTCGTTGAAGCCGACGCGGCTGAAATCGTTGACTGGCTGGCTGGTGGTGAAAGCGCGACCGCGCCAGCCATCGTGTTCGTACAAGGTAATCTGTGCCATTGCTTGGGACGTCAATGTCAGGGCGGCGGCGGCGAGTGCGATCTTAAACGGTTTGTTCATGGTGTTCTCCAGTCTGTTGTGAAGTCTGATCGTTGGAAGTGCGGCATTCCGGAGAAAGTTCCGAAATGGTATATCGACAAGCTAAGTCACCACGATGCCCGCTTTTTTTGGTTCGCTCTGTTCGGTCGCTCACATAACGAGATGCAATTAATTGAATTCAAGCAATCGCCCCTGCAAGACCGCCACGCGATGAAAACCACATGATTATCGCAATCCGGGGCTTCACAGTGACGCACACGCCCGGCGCACCCGAGTACGCCAACCGGTTCGGCAAGTAAGAAACCGATAACAAAGTGCTTGATATTGCCAACTATAGTGTTATAGTTCGCTACATCACCACTTTAGCAAAACAACGACGTGCCAAATTGCTATGCAACCCACACCAAGCACTGAGCTTGCCCGGTACGCCCAACAAGAATTTTCCTGCACCTTTGCGCGCGGCAAATGCCGTCCACCTTCATCAGAACGAAAGCAAACCATGCGTCTCTTACTTACCCTTGGCACCATTCTGGCCCTGTCCGGCTGCGCCGTGATCGTCACTCCGGACAACGACGACGCCCGTTTCGAGACCGTCTTTAGCGACGCGCGCATCAAAGGCAACGGCGACATCGTCACCGAACAGCGCCCTGTGGGCAGCTTCCCCATCCTTGAAATTCGCGGACCGATGCAGGTCGAAGTGCGCATCGGCGCCGCGCCGTCCTTGCAGATCGAAGGCGACAGCAACCTCGTTGCCCTGATCCATATCGACACCGACACCAGCGGCGCGCACAGCAAATTGCTGCCCCTGTCGGCCACCGGCGCCACGCTCGACATCCTGAAGATTTCGGCCGACGAGAAGATCGACCGCAGCAGCGCGGTGCGGGTGATCTACACGGTGCAGCAACTGAACCGCGTCAGCGCCCAGGGTGCCGGACGCCTGATGGTGCGCGGCCTCAACGGCGGCAACCTGGCACTGACCAATGACGGTTCGCGCAGCGTGCAGTTAAGTGGCAAAGTGCAGCGCCTTGACCTGCGCGCCTCCGGTTCGGGCAGCATTAACGCCGCGGCGCTCGACAGCGGCACGGCCACGGTCAGCGGGCACGGCTCGGCCCAGCTTAACCTGGGCGCGGTGCGCGGCGACGAGCTCAACGTGACGCTGCACGGCTCGGGCTCGCTGCATGCGAGCGGCGCGGTGCATACCTTGAATGCACGCCTGCACGGCTCCGGCATGGCCGACCTGTCGGCGCTGCGCAGCGACGACGCCGACCTGTCCACCTACGGTTCGGGCGACCTGCTGGTAACGACAGCGCACAGCGTGGTGGCGCAAAGCGCCGGTTCGGGCCGCATCACCGTGTACGGCAACCCGCTCCAGCGCACCGTCACCGGCACCCGCGTGAGCATCGTGCAATAAGCGCCGCACAGCCCCTCCCCCAACCCAACCCAGGCACCGCCATGACAACCCTGCTCCATCCCACTGCCCTGCCGACCAACTGGACCGAACGCTTGATGCGCTGGACGCTGGCGCGCCTGCTCATTGCGCTGCTGTGCGTGATGCCGCTGTTCATGCTGACCGTGAACACGGCCCGCTGGCTGCTGCCCGCCCCGTCGTGGCGCCATCTGGGGCCGACGCTGGCGGTGGCCGTCGGCTACGCGGCCTACTGCCTGTATGTGCGTAAATTCGAACGGCGCCGTGTCAGCGAATTGGCGCTGAACGGCGCGGCGGGCGAGTTCGGACGCGGCTTGCTGATCGGCGCAGCACTGTTTTGCGCGGCGATCGGCGCACTCGCTGCGCTGGGCGCGTACCACGTGACGGCGCTGCACGACTGGCGCGTGATCGGCAACCCGCTGCTGATGGAGCTCAACACCGCGCTGTTCGAAGAATTGCTGATGCGCGCGATCTTCTTTCGCCTGATCCAGCGCGCGTTGGGCAGCTGGCTGGCGCTGCTGTTGTCGGGCCTGTTGTTTGGCGCCATGCACCTTGGCAATCCGAACGCTTCCTTGCTGGGCGCGTCCGACGCGGCCGTGGCCGGCATGCTGTTCGCCGCCGCGTTCATGCTCACGGGACGCCTGTGGATCAGCGTGGGCCTCCACGCTGGCTGGAATTTCTTCCAGGGCGGGATTTTTTCGGTGCCGGTGTCCGGCCAGACGTCGAAGGGCCTGCTCGAAGGCACCTTGACGGGCCCGGACTGGCTGACCGGTGGCGCGTATGGCGTTGAAGCGTCGGCCGTCGCGCTGACCCTGCTGGTGCTGGCCACCGCGCTGTGCATGCTGCTGGCCAAACAGCGTGCCCACATCACGCGGCCATTCTGGGCGCGCGCATGATGGCGCGCCCAGCAGCGTGGATTGCGCTGGCGCTGTGCGCTACGAACGCCCAGCCTGTGCTGGCAAGCACGCAATCCGAACCGGAGGTCGTCATTCGCGGCATGCGCGACCCGGAACTGAAGCCCTACCGCGTGATGCTGGCCGGCCTTGACGCCTTCGATGACCAGCATGCGCTGGCGCCCAAGGCGAACGCGCTGCGCTACAAGCTCAGCGCGCGCGGCGTCGATCCGGCCGCCCCGATGAGCGCACTGACGCTGCGCATCGTCGGCGACACCAGCGCGATCGCGCTGCCGTTGGCTGACGACGGCAGTTTCGCGCTGCCGCGCAGCGCGCAGGCTGACAAGGAGGATGCCGATCTGGTGCTTAACAAGAAGCGCAACGCGTATCGCTGGCAGCCCGACATCCACAGCGCCGGTGTGCCGGACGGCATGCGCCGGCTGGGTGACTTGCGGCTGGAGTGCCAGGTGATGGTTGCCACGGCAAAAAAGGAAATCGGTTTCGTGTTGCGCAGCATGCTCAATACCTTGCTGCTGACGGGTGACTGGTGCATGGCCGACAAGGTCAACATTCCCACCTATAGCGCGCGCGCCATCGACAGTGCCACCCTCGTGAGCGGCGAGCGCCGCGTCGCGCTGGAGATCTACCAGGACCGCAAAGGCTACGTGCCGCCATTGCGCGATCGAAGCTATCCGGACGATAGCCTGATCGAAATCGTGTTCGCGCCCGACAGCGTGGACACGCCCCAGAGCATGACGGCTGGCGCGCCGCAGCCAGCGCAATCAGCGCAATCGGAGTAAGCAGCGCGGCGCAAGCGCACCGTCATTCGCGCGCCAGAAGCACGCCGCAACCGGCGCGGTGCGCACGGGCACCCCGCCGGCGGTCTACCACTGCGAAAACGGCAGACGCACCAGCGACGAGTTGTAATAGCGCGCCTCGCCGGTCACTTCCTGGCCCACCCAGTCGGGTTGGACGAAAGCTTCGTCCTCGGACATCAGTTCGATCTCGGCCACCACCAGGCCCGCGTTGGCGCCCAGAAATTCGTCGATCTCCCACACATGCCGACCGACCGGAATGCGGCTGCGAAATTTTTCGATCACGGGCTGCTCGCACAAGGTGTCGAGCAAGGTGTTGGCGTCGGCCAGCGGGATCGGGTATTCCCACTCGGCGCGGGTGGCGCCCGCGTTCGGCCCCTTGATGGTGATCATCGCGCGCTCGCCCTCGACGCGCACGCGCACCACGCGCAGCGGGTTCGACGACAGATAGCCCTGGCGCTGCAGCACCGGCGTGGCCAGCACGCGCCAGCCGTTGCCGGCCAGCAGAAACTTGCGCTCGATCTCGACGCCCATGTTAGGCCAGCGCGTGCAGCATCGGCACCAGCATCGCCGCGCCCAGCGCGCTTGAGCGCGCGCCGTTCCAGCCCACGTGCGCATCAGGCAGGTCGGCGTTGTCCTTGAACGGCATTTCCAGCGTCAGCGACAGGCACTTGAAGGTGTGCCCGATGTACTTCGAGGCGAGTGTCAGCATGTCCTCGTTGTACTTGCTGGCGGCATAACCGTACACGTTCTGGAAGTCCGGGCTGGCCGTCATGTACTGGTCGACGAAGGCCTTTTGCAGCGCCGCGCGCTCGGGCGTGAAGTCGGCCAGCATCTCGTTGCCGGCCACGAAATTGTACGGCAGCGCCTCGTCGCCGTGGATGTCGAAGAACATGTCGCAGCCGACCTCGTGGATCTTGTTTTTCACGCACAGCACTTCGGGGCTGCGCTCAAGCGAGGGCGTCATCCACTCGCGATTGAGGTTGGCGCCGGCCGCGTTGGTGCGCAGGTTGCCGCGCACCGCGCCGTCCGGATTCATGTTCGGCACGATGTACACGGCGGCGCGCTGCAACAGCTTGCGCGCAACCGGATTGCTGTCGTCGAGCAGCGCGTCGATCATGCCTTCGATGAACCACTCGGCCATCGTTTCGCCCGGATGCTGGCGCGCGATGACCCAGATTTTCTTGTCCGCGTCGGGATTGCCGATCACCACCAGGTTCATGTCGCGCCCGTCGACCGAGCTGCCGATGTCGGACACGCGCGCCAGCGGATTCTCGGCCACTTCGCCCAGCAGGCGCAGGTGGCGCTCCCACGAGTAGGGCTCGAAGTAGGCGTAGTACACGCTGTCGAGTTCGGGCGTGTGCTTGATCGTCATCACCTGGCCGTCAAAGCTGGTCGGCACGCGGAACCAGGTTTCGGTGTCGTAGCTGGCCACCGCCTGGTAGTCCTCGAAACCTTTCGGGTAGGTGGCCTGGCCGGCGTTCAGAAAGCGCAGCGTGCAGGCCTGCTCGCGTGCGCCTTGCAAGCGAAAATGGAACCACTGGTGGATGTCGGCATGCGAATCGCTGCGCAGGTTCAGTTCGATCTGGGAGGGATGCTCGGCACGCACGACGTCGATGGCGCCGGAGTCGAAGCTCTGGCTGATTTTGATGGACATGGCTGGATCCTAAATTTGGGGTGACGTGAACGACAGCTCGTGGCCGCCGCAACTCAATTTCTGGGGTGCACTGCGCAAAACCAGAATGATAGCGGATTTCGGCGCGCAACTAGCTTGCCAGATGCGCGATCCGTGCACGCAAGGTGGACGTCATCGGCCGGCAGGAGATAAACAGGACAGCGGTAGTGAGCCTGTGGACGCCGCGCGCTCACCCAGCGCGCCCGTGGTGCGCCGGCGCCCGCTCAGGGGCGGGCCGGCAAACAAGTCGCGTGACAGCTGACGGTCGACGCGGCCAGCCCAAAGCGGCGCGCCGCGCCCCCAGAACAACGCGCCGTCGGCCGCAGCGGTGCGCCGATACGGCGGCAGACATGGCCGCGTGTGGCGCGGCGGCGAGCGCACCACCGGTGCGCCCTGCCCATCCATGGCCTAGCTTAGCCGGCGTCCAGATCGGTCAGATCGGCGCGATACAGCATCATCAAGCGGCGCAGCAGTTCCAGGTTGGACGGATCGAGCAACACCACCAGATCGGGCTTGCGATTGAGTTCCAGCGTCATCCTCACCGCATCGGGGAACTGTTTGCACTGCACGCTGAGCACACGCGGGATCGACTCATCTTGCCAGTCGGCCTGGCCGATCTCCGGCGAAGCGGGCGGGCGGCGCAGCTGCGGATTGACGTTGGCCGGCACGTTCTCGAGCAACCAGAACACGATCGATGCGGGTAAAAACACCGACGACTCTTTCGCGCCGAGATAGGAAAATTTGGTCAGCAGGACATTGCCCACCGTATCGCACGCCATGGACAGACTCTTGACCTGCCGGATTACCGCTGGTTTCACGGGACATTCCTTTGTTGATTGTTGACGAAGCACGCGCAGCGCAAAATAAAAAAGACCTACGGGATGCATTCCCATAAGCCCTTGGCCAAACAGACGCGGATAAGCGCAGGCCGGACCGGGTTTCCCCTGGCCCGCTCCGGTGTTTTCCAGACCGAAAGCCGGATGGATTCTACCTCATCCGCTTGCTGTTTGGCCTCCTAATTTTTCCCGCTGCCAGCGCGCAAAGGCTGACAGAAGCGACAATCTTGCGTGGCGCCCCGACGGCATCGCATGACGATCTTGCCAGCTTCCCGCGTGTCGTTGCCGATTGAGGCGCCTGACGACGCCAGTACCGTGGGCGATCGGACACGGCACATGCCGGTGCGCGGGCCGCCAAGTGTGCAGCGCCACTATTGGGCGCGCGCGCCGCAACGCCGCTATTGCGGGCGCGCGCGCGTTCCGCGCAGGCGGCCGGCGCGGCGCGCCTCCTCCGATGTGAACTCGTGCGCCGTACCTGCCAGGTGGGCGGCCCGACCGCCCTGACTGGCGATGGCGCGCTGTTGCTCCGGGTCCATCGAGGCGAAGCCGCGCGTGCTGGCACCCTGCCGATTGCCGGTGCGCTCGGTGGCGGCCTTGGCGGCCCCCGCGGTGCTGGCGCGCTGCTTGCTGGCGCCCGCGACGGCACCCTGTTTGTTACCCGGGACGTTGCCCTGTTTTGACGTAGCCATGATCTTCCCCCTTCGACAAGAGCGTGTTTGATGCTCGCCTTTGGTCGATGATGCAACGAGCCGCAGCATCGACCAAACGACGCCGCGACGAACACGCATGGTCATCTTAAGACGGCAACAGAAGCTCAGATATAGGAGCACACGCCGCGTAGATGTAGGACAAGCTGCGCCTATGCTTGCCACCATGCATCAACGAAACGCCGCAGGGGCGGATCGACGTCGATCGCAGCGTCTCGAAAACCGCCCATTGCTATCGCCCCACACGCCGACGAAACAAGGAAATAGAAAACAACAATCCAGCGAACCGCTTAAACAATGACTTTTCCGCAAAATTTAAGCGCTTGAAATACTTCAATTGCACTCATGCCTATAAAAAATAACTCACCGGCAACATGGTTTAATCGCTTGAATCCCTATATTCGATCTATTCAAATAAATAAGAAATACCAACAATCAATAATATTACGCATCACAAAGTATCTCGCCACCAACACCCCGCCGCTATCACATCACGACACTGCCAGATTCACCAAAAACCATCATTCCGGCGCGCCACTCCCACTGCATTCATAGTACTGCCGGCGCGCAGTATGGACCCACTGCCAGCGTCTCGCATTCAATCGACGGAAAGAACCCGTCATTCACGCAACGCAGACCCTGACAAGCATCCCCATGCAGCTACGAGCACCACTTGTCACACGAACAATGGACCCTGCATTCGTCCATGCGAACGGCAACAGCCACACATCGCGAATGCGGCGGCAAATACGGTCATTCATCGGGTTTGACTGCGAGGTCGGGGCAGTCGATGTGCGACTCCGAAACAGGTATCTTGCCTGCGGGGTGTCGGCACCTAACAGGGAGCGACGACGCAAACCATGATCGCCCCAAATAGTTAAGCTCATCCTACACCACTTTCCAAAAATTGGAATATATATTAATGCCACCAATAGTTGGTAGCTTTTCAGTGCGATAACAATGAACAGTGACAAATTTAATCTTTTTCACAGGAATCAAACAAAAATTCCATACGCAACGCGCGCCGTTGTTTCCATATTGCATAAAAACGAGTATTCTTCGATATATTCCATTTCTTCCTCCCAATAAAAAATCAATAAAAACCAAGCAGCACCGCTCCCTCGATGCATTTCTCAACTGGTTTCACCTGGCGGTTTCAAATTCCAAGCGCAACACTGGGTTAATTAAAAGTGTTCGTCGAATGTTGTAGCAGTGTGATGTGCTGAGTATAAACGACGAGCGGTGATTCATATCCGAGCCTTGCTCTGGGGCGCGTGTTGAGCGACAGGGCAATGGCATC
>JBBQZO010000066.1:0-13358 GCA_038207625.1 Burkholderiales bacterium
GGCATGTTCCTGCTCGATTACGCGAACCCGACTTCGCGCCTGGGCAATATCGCCGCCACCGTCGAGCTGCTCGAATCGTTCGGCAAGGTCAAAGTGCTGTCGAGCCCGAAACTGAGCGTGCTCAACAATCAGACGGCGATGCTGAAGGTGGTCGACAACAACGTGTTCTTCTCGATCAAGGTGACCCCGGCCGTGCTGGGTGTGAATGGCAACGTGACCACGCCGGCGACCTATGAGTCGAAGCTGGAGACGGTGCCGGTCGGCTTCGTGATGAGCGTGACGCCGCAAATTTCCGACACCGACGAGGTGACCTTGAATGTGCGCCCGACCATCACGCGCATCGTCGGTTACGTGCAGGACCCGAATCCGGCACTGGCGGCCGGCAACGTGATCAGCCGTGTGCCGGTGATCCAGGCGCGCGAGATCGAGTCCATCCTCAAAGTGTACAGCGGCGAGATCTCGGTGCTGGGCGGGCTGATGCAAGATTCGGTCGACAACGCCAAGGACGCGATCCCGCTGGTAGGCCAGATTCCCCTGCTGGGCAATCTGTTTTCCTATCGCAATGAGACCAGCAGCAAGACCGAACTGGTCATCTTCATGCGCCCGGTCGTCA
Organism: Burkholderiales bacterium; assembly: GCA_038207625.1. Lineage (GTDB taxonomy): Bacteria > Pseudomonadota > Gammaproteobacteria > Burkholderiales > Burkholderiaceae_D > JBBQZO01. Next base: position 614 of record JBBQZO010000066.1, read on the forward strand.
TCAAGGACGCCAGCCTGAGCGGCGACTACCGCAATTATCGCACCATGCTGCCCGGCCAAGGTACGGGCAAATCCGAGCCCTACTCGGAATCGCAGTTTGACCCTGCCAGGCCAAAGGACAAAGGCCTATGAGTTTGTTGATGCAGGCGCTCAAGAAAGCCGAACGCGCCAAGCAAAACATCCTGCACGACGAGGAGTTGGCCAAACCGTCGGAGGCCTTCGACGCCCTGCTGGCGCTGGCGCCGCTGGAGCCGCCGCGCGCCGCGCCCGACAACGCGCCCGCGCCGGCGCCGGCCGCTCTGTCCCTGTCGCCGCTCGACGACACCAGTGCGGCGCGCGCGCCGTTGGAGTTTGCGCCCGGCCCCAGCGCGCACAACCAGAGCGCCGGCGCGCCGCCCCGCCCTGCCGCGTCCACCCCAGATTCGCCCGCGCCACGCCATCCGCCCGCTCCCGCGCCAGGGCCAGCACGCACTGCGCGCCGCCCGGCAACCCTGCGGCGCAGCGCGCTGGCCGATCCGCGCGTGATCCGTGCGGCTGTGCTGGGCGGCTTGCTGATGCTGGTGGTGGGCGCGTTTTCCTACATCTACTGGCGCGCCATGTACGGACCAGGATCGAGCCGCAACCTGCCGATGGTGCCGATGGTCAGCGCCGCGCCGGACGCGCTGCCGGTGCTGGTGGTGAGTCCCGATCCGGCCGCTTCGGCGCCCGCGCCCGCGTCGCCCGCCGATAGCGGCGCGATCAGCAATTACGCCACACCACTGTCAAACGTACAGCTGCGCGCCGCGCCCGTGGCTGCCGCTGCGCCAGTGCCGACGGCGCAGTCCGCACCCCTGCAGCGCGCGCCGGCGCCTCAGATGCCGCAAATCCCCGAACCCGCGCCGGAATCGCTGCCGCCAATTGCCGCGCCCGACTACGGCCCGGTGCGGGTGGTGCGCAACACGGCGCGCGAGCAGGTCAACCCCGTTTTGCAGGGCGCGTTTGCCAGCTTCAACGCAGGCGACAACGGCGCCGCGCGCGCGCAGTACGACAGCGTTCTGAAACAAGATGCAAATAACCGCGACGCACTGCTCGGCATGGCCGCGCTGGCGCTGCGCGAACACAAGGACGCGCAGGCGGCCGGCATCTACCTGCGCCTGCTCGAACTGGACCCCTTTGACGCCGACGCCACCGCCGGCATGGTCGGCGCGCGCCAGGGCGACCCGGCGCAGACCGAAAGCCGCTTGCGGCGCATCTTGCAGCGCACGCCGGAGAACGGCCCGGTGCTGTTCGCGCTGGCCAATCTGTACGGTCAGCAGGGCCGCTGGAGCGACGCGCAGCAGCTGTATTTTCGCGCCTACACGCTGGCGCCGGCCAATGCCGACTACGCATTTAACCTGGCCGTGAGCCTGGACCGCATCAATCAGGGCAAGCTGGCACTGGGCTACTATCAACGGGCGGCGACGCTGGCGCAAACCGGCGCGGCCAGTTTCGAGCGCGCCGCGCTGGCCCGCCGCGTGGCCGAATTGGGCGGGCAATAAGCAGTATCGCGTCCCGCGCCCCGGCCGGGTCATCCACAGCGTTAGCAAGCACACCTTCATGGCAGAACAACCGAAACTCCCGCTAGGCAAGCTGCTGATCCAGAAAGGGGTCATCAGCGAAGACCAGCTGCGCATCGCGCTGATCGAGCAAAAGCGCAGCAACGAGCCGCTGGGCAAGCTGCTGATCACGCTCGGCTTTGTCACCGAGGCGACGGTGCGCGAGGCGCTGTCGGAAAACCTGAACCAGCAAAGCACCGACCTGACCAAGCTGGTGGTGGACGCGATCGCGCTCAAGCTCATCCCCAAGGAAGTGGCCAAGCGCTACCGCGTGTTCCCCATCGTCTACGAGCGCGACACCGACAACCTGATCCTGGCCATGGCCGACACCAGTAACATCGTCGCGCTCGACCAGATCAGCGCGATGCTGGTCAAGGGCATCACGGTCACGCCGATGCTGGTGGGCGAATCCGAAATCGCACGCGCGATCGACCAGTTCTACGGCTTCGAGCTGTCGATCGACGGCATCCTGCTCGAGATCGAAACGGGCGAAGTGAACTACCAGGGCATGTCGTCCACCTCGGACGAATACAGCCAGCCGATGGTGCGCCTGATGGACGCGCTGCTGGCCGACGCCGTCCAGCACGGGGCGTCGGACATCCACTTCGAGCCCGAGCAATCGTTCCTGCGCATCCGCTACCGCATCGACGGCATCCTGCGCCAGATCCGCAGCCTGCACAAATCGTACTGGCCGGCGATGGCGGTGCGCCTGAAGGTGATGAGCAATATGAACATCGCCGAAGCGCGCGCGCCGCAGGACGGGCGCATCGCAATCAAGTTCTCCGGCCGCCAGATCGATTTTCGCGCCTCGGCCCAGCCGACCGCGCATGGCGAAAACTTCGTGCTGCGTGTGCTGGACCGCCAGAAGGGTATCGTGCCGCTGCACGCACTGGGGCTGGCCGAGTCCGAACTCAATCTGCTCAAGCTGATGATCGCCCGCCCCGACGGCGTGATCCTGGTGACCGGTCCGACCGGCAGCGGCAAGACCACCACCTTGTATTCGATCCTGAACCACGTCAACACCGAGAGCGTCAACATCATGACGCTGGAAGACCCGGTCGAATACCCGATGAACATGATCCGCCAGACCTCAATCAACGAGTCGGCCAAGATGGGGTTTGCCGACGGCATCCGCTCGATGCTGCGCCAGGACCCGGACATTATTCTGGTGGGCGAGATCCGCGACAAGGAAACGGCCGAGATGACGTTTACCGCCGCGATGACGGGCCATCAGGTGTATTCGACGCTGCACACCAATTCGGCCATCGGCGCGGTGTCGCGTCTGCAGGATATCGGCATCCTGCCCGATGTCATGGCCGGCAATATCATCGGCATCATCGCGCAGCGGCTGGTGCGCCGGCTTTGCCCGCACTGCAAGGAAAGCTTTGTGGCCGACGACCTGGAACGGCGCCTGCTGGGCCTGACGGCCGACGATGCGCCGGCCACCATCTGCCGCGCCGCCGGCTGCGACGCCTGCGAACACCACGGTTTCAAGGGCCGCATGGCGATCATGGAGCTGCTCAAGATGAACGGCGACATCGATGAACTGGTGGCGCGCCGGGCCTCGTCGCGCGAGCTGAAAAACGCCGCGCGCGCCGGCGGCTTCCACAGTTTGGTCGACGACGGCATGCGCCGCGTGCTGGAGGGGGCCACCTCGCTCGACGAAGTGGCGCGCGTGGTCGACCTGACCGAGCGGCTGGCCTGATGCCGCAGTTTGCCTACCGCGCCATGGACAGCGTCGGGCGCATTGTGCCCGGCAGCATGGACGCCACCAACGGCGCCGACCTGGAACTGCGCCTGCGCCGCATGGAGCTGGACCTGATCGACTTCCGGCTGACCAGCCAGAAAGCGCTGGCGTTCGCGCGGCGCACCATCAAGCGCCCCGACCTGATCAATTTTTGCTTTCATATGGAGCAGCTTACCAGCGCCGGCGTGCCGATCCTCGAAGGTCTGGGCGACCTGCGCGACTCGACCGACCATATCCGCCTGCGCGAAGTGGTCACCGGCCTGATCGAATCGATCGAAGGCGGGCTGCCCTTGTCGGGCGCGCTGCGCCACCACCCGGACGTGTTCGACCTGACCTTCACCAGCCTGGTGACGGCCGGCGAAAGCAGCGGCAAGCTGCCCGAGGTGTTCAAGAACCTGTCCGAGAGCCTGAAATGGCAGGACGAACTGGCCGCCCAGACCAAGAAAATCATCATGTATCCGCTGGTGGTGGCGCTGGTGGTGGCTTGCGTGACGTTCTTCCTGATGATTTACCTGGTGCCCCAGCTGACGTCGTTCATCAAGAACATGGGCGGCGAACTGCCGTTCCACACCAAGGCGCTGATCGTCGTCTCGAACGTGTTCGTCCACTACTGGTATGCGATCCTGGCGCTGCCGGTGCTGCTAGCGTTCGCGCTGCGCTGGTGGCTGCGCCACAGCGAACGGGCGCGCTTTCTGTTCGATGGCTTCAAGCTCAATCTGTGGCTGGTCGGACCGGTGCTGCGCAAGATCGCGTTGGCGCGCTTCGCCACCTTTTTCGGGCTGATGTATGGCTCAGGCATCACCATCCTCGAATGCATCCGCCTGTCCGAAGGCATCGTCAACAACCGCGTGCTGGCGGCCGGTCTGCAACGCGCGGCCCAGTTCATCTCGGACGGCCAGAGCGTCACGGTGGCGTTCCAGAACACCGGCATCTTTCCGCCGCTGGTGATCCGCATGTTGAAGGTGGGCGAAGCGACAGGTTCGCTGGACGGCGCGCTGCGCAACGTGAGCTACTTCTACAATCGCGAAGTGAAGGAAATGATCGAGCGCGTGCAGGGCCTGATCGAGCCTGCGATGACGGTGATCCTGGGCCTGCTGCTGGGATGGATCATGCTGTCGGTGCTGGGACCGATCTACGACACGATCAGCAAGATCAAAACCTGAGGACCGGCAGTGCTGAGCAAACAATTATTCTATCTGAGCGCCGACCAGCTGTACGCCTACCAGTGGCGCGCCGGCCGGCTGGCGCGCGGCCAGCAGTTTGGCGCCGATGCGCAAGGCCTGCAAGCGTTTGGCGCCTATCTGCAGCAGCACAGCACCACCCCGGCCTACCTGGTGGCCGACCTGATCGAAGAAGATTATCAGCGCCTGCAACTACCCCACGTGGGCGGACGCGCGCGCCGCGAGCTGGTGGCGCGCCGCCAGATGCAGCTGTTTCGCGACACACCCTACTGCCACACCGAATTCCAGGGACGCGAGGCCGAAGGACGGCGCGACGACATCACGCTGTTTTCCGCTTTGACCAATCCGCAACTGCTGCAGCCGTGGCTGGCGGCGCTGGAGCAGCACAAGGTGCCCCTGGCGGCGATCTACTCGGCGCCGCTGCTCGCGCCCATGCTGGTGCAGCAACTCGGGCTTGAACAAGAACACCGCCTGCTGGTGACCCAGCACGGCGCTGGCCTGCGCCAGAGCTACTTCGCCGGAGCGCACTTGAAATTCTCGCGCCTGACCATGGGCCTGCACGACGCCCACAACATCGTCGCCGAAACGGCCAAGACCTGGCAGTTCCTGACCAGCACGCGCCTGCTCGAACGGGGCGAGCTGCTGCAGGTGGCGCTGCTGGTCACGGCCGAACAGCGCGAACAGCTTGAGCCGCTGTGCGCGGACGGTCCCGAAATCGCCTACGACCTGATCGAGCTCGATGCGGCCGAACAGTCGCTGGGCCTGCGCGCAAGCTCACGCGAGCCAGCCAGCACCGAGTGCAGCGCCGACCAGCTGATGCTGCGCCTGGTGGCAAGACGACACATCGCCAGCCACTACCCGCTGGCCGAACAGGCACGCTACTACCAACTGTGGCAAGCCAAACTGGGCCTGCACATCGGTACCGGCGCGGCCTTGGCCTGCGCCGCCGTGGTGGTGGCGCTGAACCTGTGGGCCAGCAGCGAGGCGGCCAACGACAGCGAACGGCTGGTGCTCGAAACCGCGCATCTGCAGACGCGCTACCGCGACACGCTGCGCAGCTTGCCGGCGCTGCCCACCCGCAGCGGCGACATGAAAGGCGCGGTGCAGACCGAACAGATCGTCGCGCGCAACGGCCCCACCCCCACCGCGCTGATGCTGCTGGTGAGCCAGGCGCTGGAGCAGACTCCCGAAATCAATTTGACGGTGCTCGACTGGGAAGTGGACACGCCCGACGCCGCGCCGGCCCAGCCGGCCATGGCGCAGATGCAGAAGGTGGCCGGCGCGGCGCCGATCGCGGCAAGTGTGCTGGGTATCCCGACGGCGCCGGTTCAGAGCCTGCGCATCGAGGCCGACATCGGCCTGGCCAACGGCGACTACCGCAGCGCGCTGGCCAGCATGAACCGCTTTGCGCAGCAACTGGCGCGCAATCGGGCGCTGCGCGTCGAGGTGCTCGAGCCGCCGCTGGACGTGCGCCCGGGCGTCAAACTGAGCGGCAGCGCAGGCAACGCCACGGCCGACAGCAAGGCACGCTTCATTCTTAAACTGGTGTGGCAAGCATGAGCGCGAATCCCTCGATGATCAAACCAAAAAACGCCGCCGCGCCGATTGCGCCAAGCTGGCGCGACGAGCTGGGCCTGATCGCCCGACCAGCGCGCCACTTCGCGCTGGCCCTGCTGGTGGCCGCCTGCGGCATTGGCGCCAGCATCTGGTTGTTGGCCGGCCAAAACGCGGTGCTGGCCGCCGCGCAGAACCAGCGCAACGTGGCCGTCGCCCAACTGAGTCAGGTCGACACCGAAAAGCGCGAACTGGCCACCTACCAGGCGCGCTTTCAGGTGCTGCAGCGGGCCGGCCTGATCGGCGACGAGCACCGGCTCGACTGGATCGAGGCGATCCGTTTTATCCAGACTGAGCGCAAGCTGCTGCCGATCAGCTACGACATCGAACCGCAGCAAGTGGTCAGCACGCCGCTGGCAATGGGCGAGTTTGAGCTGCACGGCAGCCGCATGCATCTGCACATGGAATTGCTGCACGAGCTGGACCTGTTCAATTTTCTGGCTGACCTGAAAACGCGTGGCCTGGTCACCGTTCAGTCGTGCAAAATCAAACGCAACGAAGCGCCACTGGAGAGCATCACGACGCCGCGCATGCTGGCCGACTGCACGCTCAATTGGCTCACGATGGGCCGGCCGGCAGCCAAGGGAGCGCACTGATGCGCGCGCTGCTGCTGTTGCTCGCGCTGGGCGCCAGCGCGCCCGCGCCGGCCCAGACGAGCGGCCTGGGCCGGCTGTTTCTGGGTCCCGCCGAGCGCGAGCAGCTCGACGCCCAGCGCGCCACCGGCCAGGCAGTGGCGCCGCCTGTCGTGCAGGCCGAAGCCCCTGCGCCGCCAGCGCCTCCGGCGCCACCGGTAACGCTCAACGGCATCATCCAGCGCAGCGGCGGCAAGTCGACCGTGTGGCTTAACGACGCCCAGCAGAACGAGCCGCACAATCAACTGGGCGACAGCACCAGGCCGACGCTGACGCTGCCGCTGTCGTCCGGGCGCAAAGTCACGCTGCGCCCCGGCCAGACCTTGAACCTGAACGAGCGCGCGGTCAGGGACGTCGATGCGAAGTAGCCAGCGCGCCAGCCGATACGACCGGCAAGGCGGCGCCGCCCTGCTGATCCTGATCACCATCGTCGGTCTGGGCGCGGCGTCGCTGCTCATCAGCGCGCTGAGCAAAGCCAACCTGCAGGCCGGGCGCGAACAGCGCACCTTGATCGCGCTGGCGCAGGCCAAGGAGGCGCTGATCGGCTACGCCGCCACGCACGGCCGTCTGCCGCGCCCGGCCACCTCGGCCACCGATGGCAACGAGAATCCGACCGAATGCGCCAGCGAGGGCAGCTGCACCGGCTTTATCCCGTGGGTCACGCTGGGCATCGCGCGCGCCGACGGCTGGGGCAAACTGCTGGCCTACAGCGTCACCCCGGTGTACACGGTGGCGCCGGTGCAGCGCACCTCGGCCGTGGCCAGCAAGCGCGTGCAAACGCGCGGCGCCGACGGCACCATGGTGTACCTGGCAGGACAGGACGGCTGCGAACTGGCGGCCCAGTGCATGCCGGCCGTGGTGCTCTCGCACGGGCGCAATAATTTTGGCACCGGCGAGCTGGGCGTGGCGCAAGCCAACACCTCCGCTAGCAATGTCGACGAGCAGGCCAATGCCAACGCGACGCTGCGGTTTGTGCGCCGCCCGGCCAATGGCGATACCGCCGCCGCCGGCGGCGAATTTGACGACATGCTCGAATGGATACCGCTCACCACTTTGTACACGCGCATGATGGCGGCGCGCGTCTTACCATGAACCTATGAAAACCACACAACACGGATTTAGCCTGGTCGAAATGGCGGTGGTGCTGGTCATCGTCGGCCTGCTGATCGGCGGCTTGCTTACGCCGCTGGGCATGCAGCTCGACCAGCGCAAAAGCGGCGACACCCAGAAGGCGCTGGAGGACAGCCGCGAGGCGCTGATCGGCTTCGCGCTGCGCAATGGCTACCTGCCCTGCCCCGCCACGTCGGCCGACAACGGCCTGGAAGACCGTACCGGCGCCGCGTGCACGGGCGGGCGGCGGGTCGGCTTTTTGCCGTGGGCCACGCTGGGCCTGCCCAAGCTCGACAGCTGGGGCCATCTGTTCCACTACAGCGTCACCCCCGCGTTCGCCAACAGCGCGGTGCTGTTTACCCTCAACACGGGGCGCGACATCACCATCGGCACGCGCGACGCGGCCGGCGTCGTGGTGCCGGCCAGCGCGCCGAACGACATTCCCGCACTGGTGCTATCGCACGGCAAAAACGGCCAGGGCGGCAGCAGCGACGAGGGCATCGTCGCGCGCAACGGATCAGCCAGCAACGTCGATGAACAGCTCAACGCCAACAGCGTGGGCACCTTTTTCATGACACGCGTACCGAACGACAACGCGGGGGCGCCCGGTGGCGAGTTCGACGACCAGGTCACGTGGGTGTCGCCCAATATCCTGTACAACCGGATGGTCGCCGCGCAAAGGCTGCCCAACTGATGATGCCGCGCGCGCTATGGACGATCGCCCGCTACACGCTGCTTGAGGCGCTGCACAACCGGCTGATCTGGTTGCTCGCGCTGGTTGCGCTGACGGCCGTCGGCGCCAGCGGCTTCCTCAACGAGCTGGCCTTGACCGAAAGTCGCCAAGTCCAGCTGGCGGTGCTGGCGGCGCTGCTGCGCCTGTCCGGCGTGTTCCTGATCGCCAGTTTCGTCGTCACCAGCATGGTGCGCGAGGCCAATGACAAGGGCCAGGAACTGCTGCTCGCTTTAGCATTGTCGCGCGCGACCTACCTGCTGGGGAAGCTGCTGGGTTTCTTCCTGCTGGCGCTGCTGCCGGCGCTGCTGTTCGGTGCGCTCACCATGTTCTTCGCGCCGGCCGCGCAAAGCGCACTATGGACGGTGTCGCTGCTGTGCGAACTGTGGATCGTTGCCGCCTTCAGCCTGCTGTGCGTGGTCAGTATCCGCCAGGTGATGCCGGCCATGTTCGCCAGCGCCGGGTTCTACCTGCTGGCGCGCGTGATCGGCACCTTCCAGCTGCTCGGTCAGGCGCCGGCCGGCGCGCGCACAACGGGACAGCAAGTGATTACCGGCGCGCTCGACCTGCTGGCCGCCGTGCTGCCCCAGCTGGACGCCTTCACGCGCACCGAATGGCTGGTGTATCACACGGGCAGCGCGGCCGTGCTGCCGGCAGTGCTGACCCAAACGCTGATCTACGTGGGTCTGATTGGCACCGCCGCCTTGTTCGATTTCTACCGCAAGAGCATCTGATGGCGCTGCGCCCCATGTCGAACGTACCGCTTGCCGTGCGGCTAGCGCTGGCACCGCTGCTGGCCTTGCAACTGCTGTGGCATGGCGCACAAGCGCCACCGCAGGCGCAGCTGCGCGCGCTGGCGCCAGCGCCATCGACCGCCAGCCTGCAATTGCTCAGCCTGGGCGAGCCGATCGCGCTGTCCAAACTACTGATGCTGTATCTGCAAAGTGTCGACGACCAGGCCGGCGCAACGCTGCCCTGGCGCCAGCTCGACTACGCCCGCCTGCAAGACTGGCTAGGCGCCGTGCTCGACCTCGATCCGCGCGCCCAGTACCCGCTGCTGGCGGCCAGCGAAGTGTACAGCGCGGTCAGCGATCCCCAACGCAGCCGCCAGATGCTGGAGTTTGTCTACGCGCGTTTTTCCGAGGACCCGAACCACCGGTGGCCGTGGCTGGCGCACGCGGCGCTGGTGGCCAAGCATCGGCTGCATGACCTGCCGCTGGCGCGCAAGTACGCGCAGGCGATCCGCCTGCAAGCGACCGGCTCTGATGTGCCGGGCTGGGCGCGTGAACTGGAGGCATTCATCCTCGAGGACATGAATGAACTCGATAGCGCGCGCATTGTCGTTGGCGCGCTGCTGCAAGCCGGCCAGATCACCGACCCGCATGAACTGCGTTTTCTGGAGCAGCACCTCGACAGCCTGACCGTTCGCACGCCACCAGGCAAACGCTAATCGGCTTGCCAGATTCGGCGCGCGTATCCAAGCGCGCTGCGGCGCGGCGCTATTTCGGCCGATCAAGGCAGAGCAGGACGAGAGCGTTGGTATTTGATAGACGATGATCAGTATTGGCGCCATCGTTTCGCATGCCCTCGAGTTGTGAGCGAACCCACTCGAGTGAAGTTGGGTTAGTGTATCTCGCCATATAGTTTTGCCATCAACAGACTCAGCTTCTCCACGCGCTCTGGCTCGGTCGGCCTGATGACGCCATTGTCTTGCAAGATGGCAACTAGCTTGAGAGGCGCCACCTGCCGGTCGCCAACAATCTCGACATGGCCAGCTTTCACTTCGACGATTTTCACCACTGGATCATGATCGACGATCGGGTTGCGCTGCTCAACGAGGGAAAAGATCGAATCGGACTGCGCACAGATGCCGTTCTCCATGCGCCGGCAAGTCCCGCGTTCATCCGTGACAATCTTCAAGCTCTGCTGCACTTGCTTGTCCAAGTGGCCAGGCGCAAGAATGAACGGCGATGAATAAGTAATCTCGGACCATTTATCGCCCGTTACAAGTTGGCATATCGCGCCCACCAGTCCCAGCGATAGCGTCCGCAACACCGGGCTGCCGCAATGATTTGCCGCCGCAATGCCGGCAAAAGGCCCCGATATCGTCACCAGGCGCAACTGTAAATCGCCGTCGCGGATCGGGTCGGGTCGCTCGACCACGAGTGCCTTGCGCGCAATCAAAGCACCCTGGCTGTGCCCGATGACGGCGATCTGCTTGCTCTCCATGCGCTGCCCAAGCTGAGCCAGTGCTGCATTGAGCTGGCCCGAACTGACCATCATGCTGTCGCGGTCGTTGTAGCTGAAGCATGCAGTTTGCTGGCCATGGAAGGCGAGTACCTGGGCCAGTCCGCGAAACAGGCCCGCCGAGCCGAAGCAGCCATGCACCAGCACTGTGACAGGCTGCTGGGAATTGAGTTTCAGCGTCCGATCGGGATTGTCTGTGCAAGGCCCCAGAGCTGGGATATTCAAGGTAATGTTGGCCGGCGGCAGCCGCGTTTGATCGATGGTCTGCAGCGCAGGGTCGAGTGCGCCTTTCGTCGCGCAGCCTGCCAACAGGAAAAGCATGGCAAGGGTCATGGTTGCTGCTACGGGTCTGATCATCGAATGCTCCAGGAAAATAGGCCGGTGGAATACCACAGGTGCACCGCCACGGGCCAGAACAACCGAACTGGCGTTGACTTTAGCTCCTGCAAAGCGAGCAGCCAAACAGCTCGCTGCCTGGCTCACGTGGTTCACACCAGAAGATGGCGATGACCGGCAATTATGTGTGCTACCGCAACAAGGCTACTTTGTCAGCGATTGTACCTCGCGCAGTGTTCAGGATCGAGCTTGCGCCTTCGCGTTGCTGGCATCGCCCGCAGCAGCGCCGATATCGGCCGGCAGAGTTACCCCCCATTCATCGTCAAATTGCATCACCGACCGGCCGCCCAATACAAACGGCCTTATCGAGCGGACACATGATCAGCCGGGACCCTGATGAAAGACGTGTGTGAAGATACTCAATCGGTGATCGAGATTGATTTTCCTATCAAAGGAACCCAATCGGCCGTTTTACAATAGCGCTTAATCGATGGAGGTGCCGCGTCCGCAGTGGGGCGTTTCCGGTCGGTCGCGGCGCGAACATGAGTGACCGGTTACGCACCCCATTGCGGACATACGGCGGCTAAAGCGAAACCCGCCATGTCGCCTCACAAATATCTGGTTCTTGCTCTGGAAAAACGCTGACCCAGGCTCCAGCGGTCACATTGATCCACTCGCGTTGTTGCCAGCGGCTGCTTCTAGCCGGAAGTTCATCTTCGTCTATGCAAATGCTGTGAATTCTTTGCTGAATTGCTTAAAAATTTCTTCAGCCTGTTCGTTCAAGGCAGGCCATCGCATAACCATACCACCGTCTTCAGGGAATAAGCTGCAGGGGTACCGGCCGCTCCATGAAGTGGCTTCGCTCAAGAAAACGAACAACGCGCTGTATTTTTCAGGAAGTTCAGGATCAATCAGCTTTGCCAGATAAGCCAAATCGTGGGTTTTCAACTCCTTGGGAAATTCAGCAACAGGCTCCCACCCCTCGCGATCAGCCGCCCCAAACTTCCTCAATATCCACTGCGCCTTTAATAGATTTTCGAGTGAGAATCCATAAAGCATGGTCGCAACATGTTCAAGATCTGACCGTTCAAAATGATCGATAAGCACTTCGGCTCGCTCGCGCGTTGACCGCGCAGCCGCTATCAACGACCTTGCATGTTTAAACCATTCGAGTGCATTGCATACTCGCTCGGCGTAATGCGCTTTTGCATGAAATGGTTCAGCGTGGTCACTCATTCATACTCCAATTTGACATTCATTGCGGCATTCACGTTGCGCATTTTCTCGTTGAGTGACAGCTACTGGCCGGCAGCAGTTCTAGAAATTTAGTCGTACTTCTCGTCCAAAACCGTTTTCCAGTCTTGAAGAATATCAGCGACCTCTAAAGCATGTTCCATTGTTTCTTGAAGTCCCATTCGAGTGACAACGATATCTAACAAGTGTCGAGCAATGATATCAGCATCTGATTCGTCTCTAACCAGTGAAAATACTTGAGGCACATAAGAGTCGTACTCATCCCTAGCCATTGGCATATTCGATACGCCAATTGGATCCCAGATATAGTGAAGTACTTCG
>JBBQZO010000067.1:0-12691 GCA_038207625.1 Burkholderiales bacterium
GGGCCAGTTCCGTCAAGTCTGGTTAGCGCTCGGGGCCGGGCCGCCATTCGGTAGGCGACTTTTTGGTGCCCTGTGCGTCGCCACCATTGTCCGCCCCTTTCATGCTCGGGGGCGAGGACCTCATCCCTCATGAATGGTTAGCCCGGCATGCCTGGCGCGCGCCGGCATTGCCCGGACGGGCAAGCGGGCGTCGCCCCTCGACCGACCAAAACACCAATGCGTTCGTCACTGGCAGAGCCAGCCCACTTTGCCTGCGCGCCGCAGCGTGCGCCATGCAACGCGCCAGTTCGGATGCGCCGGGTATGCCAATGCCGGTCGCGGCGTTTGTGTGCGGCGGCGCCGCCATCGATCGCGTAACTGCCATAACGGGCGCAATATGCTAGCAGAATCCGCAGCAAATTGCCGCAAAACAAGTTAGTGTATCCACACTAAATCGCCCGGACGGGGCCAAACATTTCTACGTTACAATTTGAAACAATAACTAGAACGTGCCACTCCATAGGCCGTCACTGACTATTTTCTTGTTGGGCAGCGCCAGCGATGCCGTCGAAATCGACGCATTTTGTTGACGCTCTTCGCAGCGGCATGTCATCGAATTACCTAGCCAGATTCAATATCGCCTTAGTTCGCCTAAGCGCCTTCGTATTCTGCTGAATGTCATTCCCTGAGTCCAGAAAAATTACTTTGCCGTAAAGGCAATGAGACAACCCATATCTATCAATTAGGAAACAACACATGCGTACTCGTCATTCGATATCCACCCTGCTGGCCGGTTCCGTCTTCCTTGGCGTTTGCACGGCTGCCGTCGCCGCGGAAAATAGCGAAGTGGCCGTACCCATCGGCCTGTGGGGCCTGGATTCGGCGATTTTGCCACCGTCCGGCCTGTACGGCCAGATCGTCACGCCGAGCTATCGCGCCAACAGCGCCAAAGATTCGAATGGCAACGATGTGTCGTTTAGCCACGCCATTCCCGGCCTGCCACGTGCCGTGACCGGCACCGTCGAGGCGCACATCAAAGTCGATGCGATCATTCCGAAGCTGGTGTATGTCAGCGCCGACCCTGTCGCAGGCGGACGTATCGGTGCGTATGTCGCCTTGCCGCTGTTCGAAAAGAGCCGCGACGTTACCGTCACGGTCGACACGGTATTGCCTCTGCCTGCGGCGACCCGCCAGGCGATCGGTCAAGCGGCATCGCTGGCCTCGAGCGGCACCAAGCGCGGCATCGGCGACGTGGAACTGGCCGCCTTCATCGGCTGGAAATACGAGCATCTCGCATTGCTGGTGGCGATGAACGTCGATCTGCCAACGGGAAAATACGACAAGACCAGCCAGGTCAATCTGGGCATGAACTCCTACTCGTTCCGTCCTTTGGTGTCGGCCGCCTGGTCCACCGAGTCCGGATTCGACTTCGCCGCCTCGCTGTGCTACAACTTTAGCACTGCCAATCGCGACACGGACTACAAGTCGGGCCAGTACGCGCATCTGGAATACATCGGCACCTACCAGTTCCCGAGCAATCTTAAAGCCGGCCTGCAAGGCTATGTGTTACACCAGACCACCGACGATCGCGATCCTTCTGGCAACAGCCTGGTGCCACTGATCAACGGCAACCGGGCGCACGCAGTGGCGCTCGGCCCAGTATTGAGCTACCAAACCGAAGACCTGAAAACCCAGATCGAATTGAAATACCTGCGTGAGATCTCGGCGCGTGCCCGTCCCGAAGGCGGCCTGGCAGTGCTGACGTTGAGCCGGCTGTTCTGAAGCCTTACGCCAGCGCACCTACCCTCATGAACAACTCTAATCAGATCAAGGGACAGCACATGACGTCTGGAAACGGTCTTGCCAATTGGCTAAAACGCCTGTGCGGGGCCCTTGTACTGCTCGTTCTTGCCTCGTCGCCGGTCATGGCCAGCAGCGCGCCTGCAATCACGCATGACGAGAGCATCCAGGTTGACGGCCAGACCTTGTTGCTAAACGGCGCCGGTTTGCACATCATCAACCGCACCAAGATCTTCTCGATCGCGTACTACCTGCAAAAGCCGAAGACGACGATGCAGGAAGTGACGGCTTTGCAGGGACCGGTGCGCATCAAGATCGTCATGATCAAATCGGTCGCCGGTGACTTGATGAGCCAGCGTTTCCTGGCCGATATGCGCACCAGCACCACTCAGGAAGAACGTGGGCAGTTGTTGCTGCAAATCATGATGATGGGTCAGGCGTTTTCCGAAGTGGGCGACTGGAAGGTGGGCGACGTGATGACGATCGACTGGAGCCGCGCCAAGGGCGTCGTACTGCACGCGAACGGCAAGCTGATCGGCGAGCCGATCAAGGACGACCTGGCGATGAAAGCTATCCTGCGCATCTGGATCGGCGACAACGCGAACGATCCGAAACTCAAACGGCAGTTGCTGGGGTCGAAAGAGTAGACTTTTGCAGCGGCATGGGGTGAGCCAGGGCGGCGCCGATAGGATCGCGCCGCCCTTTTTACGTCAGCCGCGGCGGCCTTTTCCAAATCGATCTTGCATGGCATACGCCGGCTGGCATACGGGGCCAGCGGCCAAGCAAGCGATCACATCGCCAGCACCTTGGCGCCGCCGCGCGCCAAGCGCGCCTTGTGCGCCTGGCCAAGCGATGCGGCGGCGCTGTGCTGCGTTCGCAGCAGCGCATTGGGATGTCGTCGCCCGGCGATATTTTCAGTCATAATCGCAGCCATTGCCCCATCCGCGCAGGAGCCGTCCCATGAGTATCGACTGGATTCCGTTTGACGTGATGGACGTCGGCACGCGCAAGCTGGTCCGATGGATTCATCCGGGATCCCAACAACGTTTCTTGGAACCGTTTTTCCAACAATCGATTCAAGCGCTGATCGCCGCCAACGCGGCGCAAAAGCTGGCCCCACTTGAGCAACTGGCGGACGTGGCGCCGCGCAAGGCGCCGGCCGGCTTCATCTTTCATGTATCGCGCTGCGGGTCCACGCTGGCCAGCCGCAGCTTGGCGGCCGTGTCCAGGCACATCGTCATCGCCGAAGCGGGCCCGATCAATCAACTGCTGCTGATGGAGGGCCTGGACCAGCGGCACAAGTGGCAGCTGGTAAAAGGGCTGATTCACGCCCTGTGTGGAACGGCGCAAGGCACTGCCTGCATTGTGAAAATGAGCAGCTGGAATCTGCTGTTTCTGGAACAGATACGGGCACTCTTCCCCACCACGCCTTGGACCTTCCTGTATCGTGAGCCAGGCGAGGTGCTGCGTTCACTGACGGCCGAGGCACCGAACTGGGCCGGCAACCCGACACTGGCGCGTCTGGTCGGCACGCCGCACAGCGCTGAGGGGCCGCTTATGCTGCATGCGCTGGAAAACATGTTTCGGGCGCCCTTGGCGCATATCGACCGACTGGCACTGCCGCTCAACTATACGCAACTGCCAACGGCGATCATGGACATTGCCAGCCACTTCGGTCTGGCGCTCGATGCGTTGGAGCAGCAGCAAGTGGCGCGGGCCTGGCAATACGATGCCAAACAATCCGGCCAGGTTCCCTTCGTGGTGCGCGGGCGTGCGCCCTTGCCCACCGTACCTGGCGATGCCATGGCACCGCTTGCGCTGCTCTATCAGCAGTGGGAACAGTACAGGTCCGAGCGCGCGCAGCCTGGCCCGATGACGGGCGACGCCCCCGCCGGCAGCGGTTTGCCAGCGCGTGGCGAACCGTCATCCGCGCCCCCGCGCGAGGCCAAGGTGGCTACCGACCAGCTGATGGCAGATCACACCAGCGCCGTGCGGAAAATGGCCATGTCGATCCGGCGCGACCAGCGATTGTTGCGTTTATTGGACGCCCACCGGCTCGCGCTGCCCGATTCCGACCTGCTGGGCAATATCTATCGCCGCCAAGGCGCGCTCGGCGCCGCGTCGGCGGAGTTTGTTCGTCTGCATGCGAACGGCAAAGGCTCGCCCACCGGCGCGATCTTTCGCGCCATGTCCCAGCGGGTGCGCGGTCCGGCCCGGATGCCGGAGAGCGAATTCGCAGCGGCGCCATTTGCGATCCTGGAACAATTTTTGGGCAGCGACGCCAACCAAGGTTTGCTCACTGACGCGATCGCCAAGCGCAATCAGTTCCGCCCGACCGAGCTGCAAAATTCGGATCAATACGGCCGCGCGCAGCGCACCAATCTGGTCACCTACGACCTGGGGGCGTGGGGCGACAGCATGCGCGCCTTGGTCAACGAACAGCTGGCCTTGGTGTGCGAGCGCCTGAATATGCCGCTCTTCACGAGTGCGTTCATTCAACTAAAAATAGCCGCCTATTTGAATGGCGACTATTTCAACGCGCATCAGGACAACGGGAAAGACCAGCGGGACCGGAAGATCAGTTTTGTCTACTATTTTAATCAACAGCCAAAGCCCTATACCGGGGGCGACCTGCTGCTGTACGACAGCCGGTTTGCGCCGCGCGCCTATGTGCGCAGCCTGTATACCCGGGTGATCCCGCAAAATGACAGCATCATTTTCTTTCCGAGCGAGTACTTTCACGAGGTCACGCCGGTCACGACGCGCGATCCGGCCTTCGCAGCGAGTCGCTTCACGATCGCCGGCCACATCGGCTAAGCGGCGTGGCGCCACCGCCTACTGCCGCGCGTAATCGACAACTATTTTTCGGGCCAGGGACAAAATCAAGATGCCGCCATGCAATACTGACGAGCACTTCGCACGCGCTGCGCCTGCCTGTCGTCTGCGCCGCCCGCTTGCTGTGCGCTGAGTCATTCCGGGGCGTCACGCGCGTCGTTGGCCGCCAATCACTATTTGACACAAGGTTCGCCCATGCCCATGCCACTGCTGCCGCACAACGCGCATGAAGTCATTGTCATCGATGCCGGCATTCCGGACTGGCAAACGCTGGTCGCCAATCTCAACGCCGACACGTCGATCATCCTGCTGCCGCCGGGCGGCAACGGACTGGCGGCACTGGCGCACGCGCTGGACGACTACGGCAGCATCGATGCGCTGCACCTGTTCAGCCATGGCTCGGACGGACAACTGCATCTGGGCGACTTGCGCCTGAACAGCGCCAATCTGGCCGAGCAAAGCGTCGCCCTGGCGCAGATCGCCAGTCATTTCACGGCCAACTCGGATCTGCTGCTGTACGGCTGCAATCTGGCGCAGGACGCGCGCGGGGAGGCATTCATTCATGCGCTGTCCCAGACACTGAACAATGTCGTGGTGGCCGCCTCGAACGACAAGACCGGCGCGGCGGCCTTGGGCGGGGACTGGGATCTGGAGTATTGGACCGGGCAAATCCACACGCTGCCGCCGTTTGCCGCCGAGGACATCGTCCACTACAACGCCGCCACCTTCACCGACGATGGCCTGCCCCCGTCGTTGCCCACGCCGGACAAGCCTGTGCTGGCGGTCGCCAGCGACACAGGCTACCTGCACACCGACAATATCACCAGTGCCACCGTGCTTAGCCTGTCCGGCACCGGCGCTTTGGCCGACACCACGATCAGACTGTTTGACGGGACCACCGAGCTCGCCAGCGCGACAGCCGACGGCAGCGGCAACTGGTCCGTCGACACGCCGACACTGGCCGCTGGCGTGCACGCCTTCATCGTCTATGTGTATTCGGCCGACACGTACGGGCCGGCCTCCGACACCCTCAGTGTGACCATCGACACGAGCGCTCCGCGCGCGCAGGGCGTGCCGAGACTGGCCGCGCGCAGCGACAGCGGCGTAGCCAATGACGACCTGACCAACGACACCACCCCGAGCATCACCGGTGTCGCCGAGGCCAACGCCACGGTGCGCTTGTACGATACGGACGGTGTGACGCAACTGGCGAGCGCCAGTGCAGACGGCAGCGGGAACTGGAGCGTCGTGTCCGCCCCATTGAGCACCGGCACGCACAGCTTGACCGTCACACTCACCGACGCGGCGGGCAATCTCTCGGGCGGCAGCGGCGTACTGACGCTGGGCATCGACCCCATCGCACCGTCGGCGCCCCCGGCGCCCCGCCTGGCCGGCGCCAGCGACAGCGGGATCACGGGCGATAACGCGACGGACATCAGCACGCCGCTGATCACCGGCACCGGCGAGCCCAACGCCACCGTCAAGTTGTATGACGGCGACGCCGGCACACTGCTCGGCAGTGCACTGGTTGACGACGCCGGCAACTGGCACATTACCAGCACCGAACTGGCGATCGGCGCGCACAGCCTGCGCGCGCGCCAGACCGATGCCGCCGGCAACGGCTCACCCGCGGGCGAGCCGCTTGCGCTGACCATCGCAGCGCCGCCAGTGCCGCTCATCGTCGATGGCGTACCCGTCACCACCGAACCAGTCACGCTGCCCGGCGGCGCCATCGGCACCGCCACCGTGGTGCCGATCGTCTCATCCGGGCCGCCCGCCCCCGACGGCGCGCACATTGCGCTGGCCTACGCCGGTGCGACGCCGCTGCTGCAAGCGCTGCTTACGCCCGGCTATGGCCTGAGCAGCAGCGGCGCTCCCAGTGCGCCGGCCGGCGCCTCGCTGGCGCAACTGACCGAGGCCATCCTGGCCGCCACACCCGCGCTATCGGCCGCCGACCAGATGCATCTGACCAGCAACGGGCAGTCGTTTCTGCATGCGCTGGCGGCCGGCGTGCCGCTGCTGGTGCAAACCGTGGTCCCGATCAGCAGCGTCAGCGCTCCCGACGGCAGCCTGACCTTGACCGGCACCAGCAGCGCAAGCCAGCACACGGCGCTGGTGATCGATGCCAGCCAACTGGCGCCAGGCAGCAAGATCGTCCTGCAGGCGGTCGACTTCGCGGCCATTGTGGGCGCCGCCGATGTGAGCGGCGCGACACCCGGCCAAGTGCTCAGCGGCGACTTCTCCAATCAGCATTTCACCGTTGCGGCCAGTGCGGGCAGCGCCGTGTTTGCCGGCGCCGGAGACGATACATTGTCGCTGGCGCCGGCTGCAGCGCTGGTCCGACCAGCCGTCCTCGTCCCGGCAGCGGGCCCGGTGCCCGATTTGAGCGCTGCGCTGCTGCTGCATGGCGGCAGCGGCGCCGATACGCTGACGCTTAACGGTTTGCGCAGCGACTACACCTTGCAAACCCATGACGGCTATGCGGTGCTCAGCACGCTTGCCCAGCCGACAGTAGTCACCGTGCTGATCAACGTTGAAACGCTGACGTTTTCCGATCTGACGGTGACGCTCGACAGTCGCGGCGCGCTGTGCGTGCTGGCCGGTGTGTACCAGGACATGCTGGGCCGCCAGCCCGACTGGCTCGGCTTTGATTTCTGGGGCCAGGCCGAACACAACGGCGCCAGCCTGGGGCAGATCGCGCTGAACATCCTCACTTCGCCCGAGTCACAGGCGCGCCATCAAGTGCTCAACGGCGACAACGGCCACGATGTCGAACTGCTGTACCAAACCGTATTCGCCCGCCACAGCGACGCCGGCGGCTTCGCGTTCTGGGTCGGGCAGATGGACCGCGGCGCCACGCTGGCGCAGGTTGCCGACGCGTTCTTGCATTCGACAGAAATTGTCGGCCACAGCATTGCGCCGACCGGATGGAATTTCGTGATCGGGTAGCTTGCGTTATGATGTGGCCTGATCCATGACATCGATGCACACCGGCGCAGCGCCGCTGTGCCTGTACATGGGATTTGGCTGTCAACACTTCAAGGATACTGCCGTGCATCTTCTCTCGACTTTTCGTCTTGCATGTTTCGCCGGCGCGCTGGGATTGGGCCTGAACGCCCACGCCGACAGCTTCGCCTCATCCGCATCGAGCGCCGGCTCCGCTTCCAGCGGCAGCGTTTCGACGTCCTTGCACGGCTCGAGCGACAGTTCGACCGGCGGACACAAGACCGCCGACGGCGCCTATCACATCATCGACATCGTCCAGTCGCCTGAACGTGCCAACACGACGCGCGTGACCATGCAAGGCGAGCAGCCGCAACAGCGCATCGTGCTCGATCTGCCCCAACACACCTTCGACCAACAACGCCTTGGCAAGGGCGACCTGGTGTACGCGCAAAACCGAGTGTATGGGATCGAGTTTGCCCGCAACGATACCCGCGCAGCGTTCTTCCTGGTGCTGGCCGACGCGTGGTACGACGAGCTGGCTGCGCGCCCCGTCGGCATTTGAAGCTGCGCCGCGCGCTGACGCTGGCCTTGCTGGCGGGCGCCGTGGCGGGCGCGGCCAACGCGCAGTCCGGCGTATCGGGCGCGTCGCGGTTTTGTGATCGCACGCAGGCCTTGAGCGCGGCCGAGCAAGACCGCTTGCTGCGCTTTGCTGCCGTGGTGCGTGAGGAGCTGGCCAGCGCCCAGGGCGGCGTGGCACTGATCAGCCGCTCTGGCTTGGATTTGTCACGCTTTGGCATCCGCTATTCGCATGCGGCGCTGGCCTGGCAGGCCGACAGCGGCGTGTGGAGCGCGCGCCAGTTGTATTACGCCTGCGATGAAAGCCGCCCGCGCATTTTTGACCAGGGCTTAGCCGGTTTTAGCATGGGCACCGACAACCCTGCGCTGGGCTATGTGTCGCTGGTGCGTGTGCCCGCCGCGGCCGGCGCGCCGCTGCGCCAGGCCTTGCTCGACACGCCGCGCGTGTTGCATCTGCTGGCGGGCCGCTACAGCGCCAACGCCTACGCGTTTGGCCTGGACTATCAAAACTGCAATCAGTGGCTGATTGAACTGCTGGCCGTCGCATGGGCCAACATGGACGACGGCGCCGACCTGCGCGCGCGCGCCCAGCGCTGGCTGCACGCGCAAGGCTATGCGCCCCAGCCGGTCGATGTCGGCTCGCACTGGCTGATGCTGGCCTCGTATTTCGTACCGCTGGTGCATCTGAGCGACCATCCGCAGCCGCAACGCAACGCGATGACATTGCAGGTCAGTCTGCCGACGTCGATCGAGACGTTCCTGCACCAACGCCTGCCCGACAGCGAACGCGTCGAGATCTGTCACGACACCAAGCAGATCGTGGTTCATCATGGTTGGAGCACGATCGCCGATGGCTGCCAGGCGGTCGACGGGGACCGCATCGTGCCGCTGGACTGAGCCCGGCGCAAGTATTCCTGCCAATTAGAGTCGCAAATAGTGTAATAAAGTCGCAATTCACTTATTAAAGTCGCAAACTCCGCGTGCTGTTGCATGCAAGGACACGACCGTGGCCCCAAAATTATTTGGACGGTCGCTCTTAACTATTAATACTCCCAAAATTAAAAGTCGCAGATCTTCAAAACATCATCACATATTCGCGTTTCAATGAATATCAAGCGTCCGTTTACGCCCAAAGCGGCCGATTGCGAATTGATGGACTACGCCAAATTTACTGGTCAAGTTAAATGTACGTCGAACTTGAAGAATTAAATTCAATTACTAGCCTCGGTCAACTGCGCTGTGTACGTGCGGCCATTACAAGTTGCAATAGCAGAAACGCAATCATATGTCGGTAAATCATAGGCACAAGTGCGTCCAACGCCGAAGTCGAATTTGAGTTTGACAGATTCAACAAGGTCAGCGGTCAGATGTTCTTTTGCAAGGAGCTTGAAAAAGTAGTCCTTGAGATACGGGAGCAGCTCTGCCGCCAACTCCTCGCAGATTTCGGTTGGACTCGCTGTCTGTGCCAATAAATCGAATTCCACAATAGTCGAATGGCAGCGCTTCGAAGCTTGAGCTAAATTATTAATTGCGTAGTCATTTCCGAAATAGCAAAGCGTGCTTGCAAAATGATGTGCAAGACTGTGAGCAACGGACTTCAGTGGTTTGAGTGACGGCATACTATTTCAACAGAATTTTGTTGCTACTCGAGTAGCATTTATCGAAGCCGAACAGACACATCGAGCATCGTCTAGGTAGATTGGGCTCAAACGGCGGAACGACTGGTCTTCGCCGGTAGACGTTGCTGTTCTCATGAAGACTGTAAAATGCTCTTCGACTCAAAGCAACCCCAGCACACAAACACATAAATCATTCCGCAGTCGGCCAAGCAGAACTTATCACCAATCGAATCTAGTTGCGCGTAGAAATCCATCTGCGAACCGCACGAACAGGTGGGGGTTTTGTCCGCATGAATCCATTCAGGTTCACCGCCGATGCGGTGGCGCGCACCAACCTCTGCCGGTGCCCAATTGAATCCCACAGCCGATTTGGCCTCAGGTGACTGAGGATTTAGAACTAAAGGTATCGGTGGAATCTTCATGGAAAATATTCTAATATAGAATGTCTACTTGTGGCCGATTTCAGTCTGACAGGCTACCAGCCAAATCTCGTATTGGCACCTCAGCTTCGACCAGAACCTCGCGGATAGCGTTAACTAAAACCGATGCCATATCAAAGGACGGTTTATCGCGACCAAACATCTTACGTGCATAACGACGCAAGGATATTAGCCAAACATCGTCTTTTCCATCGACGTTACCGCAATAAATTGCAAACTCGGCACCGTCGCTAGATACATAATCTAAATGCCATCCCCAATCCTCATACTCGGGATAGCTGGTAACTACGCCACGAGAAGCCAACTTTTGCGCGAGCCAAAAAGCAAGCTCAGCACCATACACCCCCGGATTCACCTGTGAGTCATCAGGAAGAAATGGAGCAAATTTATTTGTTCGCAATTCGACCAAATCCATCATGTCATCTTGCACGCCCACGTTTATCCTTTCAACGTCCGTTATTGGCCGAAGGCAGTCTATTACTAAACAGCAGCTATCGCCCCAAAGCGGCTTGTTGCTACTCGTCAGCACCGGGTGTAGTTTTTTGCAATTGCAGCCTAAGGTCAGCGTTTAATTTCCACTGCTCTTCAACGGGAATGGAACGTCGCGAACTGCTTTCACAAGAGCCTTCTTTTGTCCATAGAAATGGATAAAAATTAAAGCATTGGCGGCCTGATAATGACCTCGCTTCGGTGATGATATCTTCGCTACGGTGTTGACCGTAGAACTGCCGCATTTTGATTGTAAAGGTCCATCGAATAAATTCAGTAAATCCAATTTCTAGCGACTCCCATTCAAGCGTTTCAGGGGCAAGGTAGTACACGGCGCCATGGTCACTTCCAAGCGCACCTCCGTTCACAGCAAAAAATCCACCTAGCACGTCATCACCGAATAAGAGAAAGCCGTCAGACCTTCTTTCGTTCCATGTCGCGATGTCCCGTTCTAATTTCGGATTTCCTGCGCCAAGTAATCGAAGCCAGCCATCGTCCACCAGGATGCCGCCGGTTTCGTAAGCAATCGCTCCCATAGGCGAGCGTGTCGTCACTTGAAGCGCCAGCAGTATGTCTCCCCGTTCAGCAGAGGGGTGCAGCAATTCCACTGGTACTTCAGCCTCACTCGCCCACTGTTTGATCAGAGGGAAGGCTGGCTCAGTGGTTTCCAATAGCTCGTTTAGTTCACGCATTCATTCTTACTTTCTCGACGACTGCTGCTGGCCGTTTTCGGCCAGGTTATTGGCACAACTCCAGTTCGGCTTCGGCAGGTCCAAATGCAATCAACCACTGCGTAATGCCATTGGCGTCGCTGCACTCCAGTTCATAACCGGAAGGTGAAGAGTAGATCTCAACAATGGTCGCGATATCGCCGACTCTTGGCCGCCGGAGATTAAATTCATCAACAGGTGTACTCGGCCGTTCGTTCAACGCCTTAAGCCTCACAACGTCGTACTGTTTAAAGTCCATACTAAACATCCTAGAAGCGAGTGGCGGCTTCTGGCCGAACTACGTCAGTCACCGTACTCGTCGCTGCCCAAACTCCAATTCCTCTTCGTGACAATAGAAAAGGATAGATTCGTTGAGACTATGCAGTACGATGGCATCGTCCCTCGAAGGCACAAAAAAATTCTGCCAGTTATTCAAAAAATCTTGGGCGGATATGACGCACACGTCATCGCCACCAAATACTATTTGAACCTTACCGACGTCGCTAAGCCTATCTTTTATCCAACTGTCTGCAACCGAATAGCTTTCTATTATCAATACCTCGATATCAGACACTGTATCGGATTTTAGACCGTATTTCGTATTGTTGCTGAAACCAAGAGCATAGCTATAGGCATGCGCAGCATGTTCAATATCGAGCCATCTGACCTCAATATTTAGCTCGTCAAATTGTTGTCGGCGATAGTTCATGTTGCTTCTGTGTATTTCTGCGATTGACTAAAAATTCTAAGGTCGCTTGATTTTATCCACGACTCGCTTTACTACTTGAATGGCCGCTGCTGGCCGAATTCAGCCAAAACTACATCTCGACGTCATGGATTTTCCGGCCGAGAGAAATCGACAGTCTAGCGCAAAGGACAGTCAGCCAGGAAGTCCACGAGGCAGCATCCATTTTGCCAACGAACTGGATGCCACCAGGCTCAACTGATGCCCAAATGTACTTTGCGTCCTGCTCAGTGCCATACCACCGTGGTAGGTCGTCGGCACCCAACCAACCATCCATGCTGCCATAAATATCGGAAACGGCCTTCCATTCGTTTTCGGGAATGTCGTATCGGATGTTAAGGGTAATTTCTTGATTCATCATTATGTCTGCTATTGGCCGCAGTGAACCAGCTATTGTAGCGCGTACGGTCACTAACCATTCATGAGGGATGAGGTCCTCGCCCCCGAGCATGAAAGGGGCGGACAATGGTGGCGACGCACAGGGCACCAAAAAGTCGCCTACCGAATGGCGGCCCGGCCCCGAGCGCTAACCAGACTTGACGGAACTGGCCC
>JBBQZO010000068.1:0-11906 GCA_038207625.1 Burkholderiales bacterium
CGGCACCGGCGTGGCCACGGCCGGCGCCGGCGCGCTGATGGTCGCTTGCAACGGCGGCGACTGGTACAAGGTCGATTCACTGACCGGCAACCTGATCAGCTCCGGCAACAACGGCCTGACCATGTACGACCTGGGCGCGCAGGTCGCCACCGTGCCGGAACCGGAGGCGTATGCGCTGCTGCTGGCCGGCTTGGGTGTGCTGGGCGGTCTGGCGCGCCGGCGTCGCCGCACCGCCTGATCGGGCGCTGTCCGCACGCTTCTACCAAGGCACCTTCGGGTGCCTTTTTTTATGTGCGTGCGGCGCGCAAGGCGACGCTTTGGACAAGCGCGAAATCACACCAGAGTCGCCGCCGCAGATGCCACCTCAGAGTGCGCATTTCCTCACATTCTGTCGCGTCCGGCACCCCGAAATACGACAAGCGCGTTACAATAAGTGCACAATTTGCCGTCGACTTCAGAAAGCCGCCATGACCCAGCCATTCCACCGTCAAGCGCTCGCCGCATGACCACGTCAGAACCAAGCAACAAACCGGCACGACCAAAATTGCGCGCCGCCGACGTCGCCTACGACACCGTCGAGAGCATGATCGTGACGCTGCAATTGAAACCGGGCGCGCCCATCGTCGAAGCCTCGTTGATCGAATCGACGGGACTCGGACGCACGCCCTTGCGCGAAGCGCTGATGCGCATGTCCTCCAACGGCCTGATCGTGCAACTGCCGCGCCGCGGCCTGATCGTCAGCGATATCGAGGCCGCCGCCCACCTGACCGTGATTGAAACGCGCCGCGTGCTCGAACGCCTGATCGCCACCAGCGCCGCGCGCCGCGCCACGCCGCAGCAACGCAAGGACCTGCTCACGTGCGCCAAGAAGATGCAGACGGCCGCCAAGAAGAGCGATCTGGCTGCCTATATGGCGGCCGACCAGGCGCTCGACCATGTGGTGCATGACAGCTGCCGCAACCCGTCGGCCGTGTCGGCCGTGGTGCCGCTGATTATCCGCTGCCGACGCTTCTGGTATGCGTATCAGCACGAGGGCGACATTGAAGAAGGCGCGAAGTGCCACTATCAGCTCGCCGCAGCGATCGAAGTGGGCGACTCGGAGGCTGCCGTGACGGCGGCCGATGCGCTGATGGACTATCTGGAATTATTTGCCCGCAAGGTGATCGACGGCTGACGCCCCCAGGCGCAGTTGGCGCGCGCGCGCCAACTGCTGCGTACGCACGGCCGGCGGCCGCGCGCTTCCTGCAACGCCACGCACACGCGTGGCGTTGTTACGACTGACGCACCACCATCAGGCCGGCGCGCAAGCCGACCCGCACATCCGGGTTGGGAAACACCACCAGCTCTTCGGCGTGCTTGACCGTATAGACCGTCTCGCCATCGGTGGCGATCACGGCGCCTTGGGCCAGCGCAGTGAAATTTTGCGTATTGCGATCGAACGCCATGCGGAAATCGTCCGACAGTTTCAGCACTTCCTGCGCCACCTTGAACACATGCGATGCGATGCGGGCCGGCTGCTTGCCAGCGCCACGCAGCAGGCCATCCAGCGCCGCCGCCACGTCATCAAACTGACGCAGATCGTTTTCACCCAACACGCCCACCCGGCCCAATTCGACCGTGCTGGCGGCGGCCGCGCAATGCTCGGCCGAGTAGTAGCTATAGGTGCCGGCCGAGGCCGGATTCATGATGATCGCGCCGATCGCCGCCTGTCCCAGCCAGTCGATTAGCTCGCGCTTGGCCGGCTCGGCGATCAAATCGGCCACGATCGCAAACGTCGGATACACCGATGGGCGGATCGCCGTGTGCAAATCGAGGTGCCAGCGCACTGGCCCGGCGTCGCTGAAGAACGCGTCGGTGGCGGCGATCAGTACATCGGCACGCGCCGCTTCCGCCGCCTCGGCCAAGGTGCCGCGCTGAGGGCGGAACATGCGATTCAAGTCGGCATCGATGAAGCGCTTGCCGGCCGCGATCGCATCGATATTGCCGACACAAACCATCAGATCAACCGCCAGCGCCCCCGGGTCGAGCGCCAGCGCGTCGAGCAGGTGCGCGAGCACCTCGATCGGGCCCGTTTCATCGCCATGCACACCGACCGACACCAGCACGCTGGCGCGCGCGCTGCCGGCGGCACCCTTGATCTGCAGGATGCCGCGCGCCGGCTGCGTGACGGCAAACCCGGCGTCCACGAAACGCTGGACCACCAGGCCAAAGTCGGCCTCGGCCAGCGCGCGCACTGCCGGGGGCAGTGCGGCGCCGCTCACGCCCTTGTTGGCGATATCGCTCATGCCGCCACGGAGGTGGCCGCTTCCGACAAGGCCCACACGTCCAGCATCGCCTGCTCGAGGTCATGCGCGGGCGCGTAGCCGGACAAGCCCATCGTGTTGGTCACCAGTTCGACGGCGTCGCTGGTGTTGTTGCCGCCGCCCGAATGGGCCAGCACTTGCGTCAGCAAACGCTGCTGGGTGCGCCGCAGGGCTTGCTGCGCATAGTTGCGCAGTTGCGCTTGCGAAGCGCTGTGCGGCTTGATCTTCAGGCCCCGCTCCAGCGTATCGATGCCGGCCTGGGCGCGCAGCGCCATGCCAACTTGCAGGAACTGCGCCAGCGTCATGCCGGCCGGACGGTGCACCGACACGGCCGCGAACAGGAAGGTGGCCACGCCTTCGATCGCGTCGACCGATTTCCACGCTTGCACGAAGCTCGGCGCCAGCGCCGGGTAGGCATCGCTTTCCGTGTCGGCGTTGGCCGGCATCAGTTGCTCGACCATGTCCGGATTGCTGAACAAGCGGGTCAGCTCGTCCATGCCGCCGGCGCCACGCTGCATGTCGGCAGGCACCGACAGCACGCCTTCGATGACCGCTTTGAGCAGCACGCGGGTACGCGCATCGACCTTGATCGACACCACGCGCGGCACTTTCAATGCGCAGGCGTCGAGTGAATTGAACACCGGCGCCAGATGCAGCGCGGCCCAGGCCTGGCCCCACGCGCACATCACGTCCGCTTCGTCGACCGCATGTTCGATGGCCAGTTCGCGCACCATCAGCGGACCGCAGCGGTTGATCACTTCATTGGCCAGCACGGTCGCCAGGATGGCGTTGGCCAGCGGGTGATCGAGCGCGCTGCGGGTGGCCACCAGCGCTTGCGGGAAGTATGGCTCAAGCACCGACTCGGCCCAGCGTTGTTCCAGCAACGGCAGCGCCGACAGGATGCGCTTGAAGCGGTTCTTCACGTTGGCGATCACGACCGCCAGTTCCGGCGTCGTCAGGCCGCGCCCGTCGGCCTTGCGACGCGCCAGTTCCGCATCGGTCGGCAACTGCTCCAGTTCGCGCGAGAGCGCGCCTTCGGCATTCAATTCCGTGATCAGGGCGGCGTAGCTATCAACAACGGCGCCGTCGGCCTGCGCTTGCAGTTCGCGCACCAGCAAATGGGTTTGCTGTTCGTTGTCGCGCAGGACCAGGTTTTCAATGTCGCTGGTCATGTCGAGCAGGATGCGGTTGCGGTCCGCTTCGCTCAATTCGCCCGCGTTGACTTCGGTGTCGAGCCAGATCTTGACGTTCACTTCATGGTCCGAGCAATCCACGCCGGCCGAATTGTCGATCGCATCGGTGAAGATGTGACCGCCCGCCAGCGCAAATTCGATACGGCCGAACTGGGTTGCGCCCAGATTGCCGCCTTCGGAGACGACCTTGCAGCGCAACTGGTTGCCATCGACGCGGATGTTGTCGTTGGCGCGGTCCTTGACCTGGGCATGCGACTCGGTGGACGCCTTGATGTAGGTGCCGATACCGCCGTTGTAGAACAGGTCGACCGGCGCCTTCAGGATGCGGTGCATCAGTTCTTCCGGCGGCAATGACGTCTCTTCGATGTCGAGCGCCGAGCGGATCTGCGCCGACAGTTCGATCGAACGGGCCGAACGCGGGAACACGCCGCCGCCGGCCGAGATCAGCTCCTTGTTGTAGTCTTCCCATGACGAACGGGGCAGCGCGAACATGCGCTCGCGCTCGGCGAACGAGACGGCCACATCCGGCGTCGGGTCGAGGAAAATGTGGCGATGGTCGAACGCGGCCAACACCTTCAGTTGGCGCGACAGCAGCGCGCCGTTGCCGAACACGTCGCCCGACATGTCGCCCACGCCGACCATGGTGATCGGGGTGGCGTGGATGTCGGTATCAAGTTCGTAGAAATGGCGCTTGACCGCTTCGAACGCGCCCTTGGCGGTGATACCCATTTTCTTGTGATCGTAGCCGTTCGAGCCGCCCGACGCGAACGCGTCGCCCAGCCAGAAACCGCGCTGCACGGCGATGCCGTTGGCGATGTCGGAGAAGGTTGCCGTGCCTTTGTCGGCCGCCACAACCAGGTAAGGATCGTCCTGGTCGTAACGCACGGTGTCAGCTGGTGGCACGATCGCGCCGCGCACACGGTTGTCGGTCATTTCCAGCAAGCTGGCGATGAACAGACGGTAGACTGCTTCGCCTTCAGCGGCGATGGTCTCGCGCACTGCGTCTTTGGGCATCATCTTGCACACGAAACCACCCTTGGCACCGGCCGGCACGATCACGGCATTTTTGACCATCTGCGCCTTGACCAGGCCAAGCACTTCGGTGCGGTAGTCTTCCATCCGGTCGGACCAGCGCAGGCCGCCGCGCGCAACCGGGCCGCCGCGCAGATGCAGACCTTCGAAGCGGCGCGAGAACACGAAAATTTCGCGGAACGGACGCGGTTCCGGCACCAGCGCCAGATTGCTGGTGTCGAATTTGAAGATGATCTTGTCGCCTTGCTGGTCGTTCTGGAAGTAGTTGGTGCGCAGCGTGGCCAGCATCAGGTCGATCAGCGCGGTCAGGATTTCCTCAGTGTCGGCGTGGTTCACGGCGGCGATGCGGCCCTTGAACGCGGCGATCGCGATGCCGGCCGCTTCGCGCTGGGCGTCGCTGCGGCTTGGATCGAAACGCAGCATGAACGCGTCCACCAGATCCTTGACGAAGGCTGGCTGGCGGCGCAGGCAATCGGCCATGTAGCG
The DNA here is from genome assembly GCA_038207625.1 of Burkholderiales bacterium. Lineage (GTDB taxonomy): Bacteria > Pseudomonadota > Gammaproteobacteria > Burkholderiales > Burkholderiaceae_D > JBBQZO01. The sequence continues at coordinate 5,015 of JBBQZO010000068.1, forward strand.
CACCGAGAACTTGCTGCCGGTCTGGCGCCAGTAGCTGATGTAGGAGCGGATCAGTTGCACTTCGCGGGTGCGCAGACCGCCTTCGATGACCAGGCCGTTCAGGCGGCCGTCTTCGGCTTCGTCGTTGATCAAAGAGGCAAACAGTTCCTGCGCCACGGCGACCACGTTCGGCTGCGCCAGTTTGGCCGAGCTTTCAAGGTCGGCCGCCAGGCAGGTCACGAAGTGACGCTTGCCGTCCAGCGTAGGGATCGAATAAGTCTGTTCGCGGTCGATCGCGACGCCGGCGTTTTGCAACGCCGGCAGGATGCGCGACAGCGACGGCACCTTGTCGACCGAGTACAGGCGGATGGTGCCGCGCGCGGCATCGTCGCCCACTTCCACGCGCACTGCGACGCGCGCGGTGTCGGCGTGGGTCAGGATCGCGCCCAGGTCGCGAAACGCGACGGCTGGCGAAGTCGACGCAACGTAGTTGACCGGCAGCGTCGCGCACAGCTTGCGCAGGCTTGAGCGCAGCGGCAGTTCAAACACTGTGTCGGCCAGCGCCGAGAAGGTGTCGTGCCAGCCGTCCAGCACCGCCAGCAACGGTTGCTGGATGTCGGTGCCCAGGTCGAGCGGATTGCGCGCGGCATGGGCAATCAGGTAGACGCGTGCCAGCGGGCCGTCGGCCACCAGCGTTTGCGAGCGCACGTCGGTGGCGCCCGAGCTGTTGCGCAGTGCTTGCGCCAGGCTGGCGGCGACACTGGCGCTGTAGCGCTCGCGCGGCATGTAGACCAGCACGTTCAGGTGGCGCGCGTAGACGTCGCGGCGGGCGAATACTTTGGCGCGCGGCTGCTTGTACAGCGACACGACTGAGCTGCAAACTTGTGCCAGCCATTCTGGCTCGGCTTCCAATGCTTCGGTGCGTGGCAAGGACTCAAGGATTTCGAGGAATTTCTCGGCGCGGAAGCCTTCCTGGCGCACGCCGGCCAGCGACAGCACCTTGGCGACGCGACCGCGCGCAAACGGCAGGCGCGCCAGCGGCGTGGCGGTGGCCGCGCGGGTGAACAGGCCGACGAAGCAATGCTCGCCCAGCACGGCGCCTTGCGCGTCGGTGTTGCGCACGCCGATGAAGTCGAGCGGCTGGTCGCGGTGCAGCGTGCCGGCCACGTCGGCCTTGACGATCGACAGCGTGTCGAGGCGCTTGGACAGGGTCTCGAAGTCGCCCGGGATGTTGGCCAGGCAGGTGCCGTACACCGGATGGCTGGTGTCTTGCAGCACGCCGATGCGGCTAGGGATGTCGCGTTCGAGTTCGCGCACGCCGGCTTTGACGACGTAGTAGGCGTAGCCGAACGGCTCGAAGCCTTCGTTCTTGGCCCACTCGAGGAAAGCGGCCACTTCCTGGCCTTCGGCGCCATGCACCGCGGCCGCTGCAGCCACGCCGGTCAGGCGGTCGGCCATCGCGACGGCGTCGCGGCGCACCACGGCGGCGTCGCGCGCCACCATTTGCAGCGTGGCCACCAAGCCGGCCAGATCGTCGCCTTCGAGGTCTTCGGCCAGCAGGCACAGTACATACGATTCGAGCTTGTCGCCCGCTTCGCCAACGGCCACGGCGACGCCGTCGGTGCGGCGCACGGCCAGCACCGCGTTCATCACGGCGCTGACGGAGGCGCGCTGTTTGTGCAGCGCCATCACGATCGAGTCAACCAGATACGGCATGTCGTCATTGAGAATCAAGAGTGCGGTCGCCATGCCACCACGGCCGTCGGCGTAACGCAGTTGCGCGATCTGGCAACCGTCGGCGGCGCGTTTGGCCGCCTGCGAGAAACCGTCCCACAACACCGGCACCAAACTGGCGGGCACGGTGCCGGCCAGGTCTTCCTCGTCCAGCGCGCCCAGCCAGGCGGCAATCAAGGCCCCGATCTGGCCGGTTTGGTCAGCGGCGGGTTTGCTCGCGCCGACCAGTTCAAGTGTCTGTGTACGCAAATCTTGTGGCAGTTGTTTCATCTTGTTTCTCCAGTATTTGTATTCGCTCGCAGCCGCGCCAGCTTGTGGCCGCGCGGCAGTGACTCATAAGGAGACAGGGGTCGCCTGTCCAAAAATAATGACTTCCCAAACGGCGGAAGTGTGTCTCGATACATCGCTCAGAATTCGCGTCTCGCCCCCGCGTGTGCGCAGGGCCGGCGAGCCGCAAATCACCCAAAAATCGTGTTCGGGAGGCGCCTGGCATCACATGGGCCGGCGGCGCTGCCCGTATTAGAACAGTTTACCTAAACAGAATCAAACCAGCGTTACGACAGGTCGTACACGCCCGGCAGGTCGAGGATGCGGGTGAGCGCCTCGAGCGCGCCATAACACTCGATGGCCAGCTGCGGGTCGGCCAGGTCGGACGGCGCCAGTTCGTCACGGTAGTATTTTTCGACCCAGGCCACCAATGTGGTGTACAGCGTCTCGGTCATGATCACGCCCTGGTGCATGGCCGCAGCCTCCGCGCCAGTCAGCGCCACGCGCAGGCGCAGGCAGGCCGGCCCGCCGCCGTTGCGCATGCTCTGGCGCAGGTCGAAATGGATCAATTCGTCGACCGGACCGCCGCTGGCGACCAGCCCAGCCAGATAGCGCGCGACGTTCTGGTTTTCCTGGCACTCTTGCGGGATCACCAGCGCCATTTTGCCGTCGGCCTTGGTCAACAGCTGGCTGTTGAACAGGTAGCTCTTGACCGCGTCGTCCACCGACACAGCGCCGGTGTCGACCCGCAGCGCGGTCAGCTCGGCGCCCACGCCGGCCATCGCGCCGCGCAACTGGGCAAGCAGCGCCGCTTCATCGGCGAAGGCTTGCTCGTGGTAGAACAGCACGTTGCCGTTGCCGACAGCGATGACGTCGTTGTGGAACACGCCCTGGTCGATCACGTCCGGATTTTGCGACGCAAACACGGTGCGCGCCGGGTCCAGCCAGTGCAAGCGCGCCACGGCTTGCGAGGCCTCCAGCGTCTGGCGGGCCGGGTAGCGTTTTGGCGCCGGCGCGTTGGGGTCGAACTCGACGCGTCCGTAGACAAACATCTCCACGCCCGGGCTGCCGTGGCTGGCGCAAAAACGCGTGTGGTTGGCCGCGCCTTCGTCGCCAAACGCGGGCGTCGACGGCAGCGCTTCGTGCACGGCGAAGTGGCGCTCGTCCTTGAACAGCGCGCGCAGCGTGCGGGTCGACTGGGCGTGCTCGTCGGCACGGTGCAGCTTGTTGTTCAAGTTCGCGCTGGTGAAATGAGTCCGGCCGTCGGCGCTGTCGGCCGAGGGGCTGACGGTGGCCGCGTTGGCGGTCCACATCGGCGAGGCCGAGTAGGCGCAGGCCAGGATCACCGGCGCTTCCTTGTAGGCACGCGCCAGCACGTCGGCGTCGCTGCCGGTAAAGCCGATACGGCGCAGCAGGCGGAAGTTGGGACGCGCTTGCGGCGGCAGCAGCGCCTGGGCGAAGCCGCGCTGGGCCAGCGCGCGCATCTTGGCCAGGCCTTGCAGGGCCGCTTGTTTTGGATTGGACGCGCTCTTCACGTTGGAGAACGAGGCGACGTTGCCGTACGAGAGGCCGGCGTAGTTGTGCGACGGGCCGACCAGGCCATCGAAGTTGTATTCGCGTGCGATTTGCATTTGGCTTCCCTTTGAGACTGTGGTGACTTCGGGCCGCCTTAATAGGGGTCAGAGTAATTTTCGCCATGGATCCGGCGAAAAAAAACTATGACCCCAATTAAGGCTGCGCCGGGGGCTTGCTTAGAACGTGAGTCCCGGCGACAGTTTCGCGGGCATTTCCAGCGCGCTCGTTTCGATCGAGGCGACTGGATACGCGCAATAGTCAGCCGCGTAGTAGGCGCTTGGACGGTGGTTGCCGGACTGGCCCACGCCGCCAAACGGGGCGGTGCTGGCCGCGCCCGTGGTCGGGCGGTTCCAGTTGATGATGCCGGCGCGCGCTTGCACGCTGAAACGCTTCCACAGCGCTTCGTCGTTCGACAGCAGCGCGGCGGCCAGGCCGAATTCGGTGGCGTTGGCGGTTTTCACGGCGCTGTCGAAATCGGCCACGCGGATCACCTGCAGCAGCGGGCCGAACCATTCTTCGTCGGGGATGCCGACGGCGTTGGTGACGTCGACGATACCGGCCGTGACAAAGCCGGCGTTCGGATCGAGCTGTTTCATTTGCAGCAGCGTCACGCCGCCCTTGGCGACCATGTCCGCTTGCGCCTGCACCAGACGCGTGGCCACAGCCGACGAGACGACCGGGCCCATGAACGGTTGCGGCTCGGCGTCGGACGCGCCGACCGACAGCTTGGCGGCCACTTCGACGAGGCGCGCGATGAACGCGGCGCCGGCCGGGCTGTCCTGCACGATCAGACGGCGCGCGCAGGTGCAGCGCTGGCCGGCCGACACGAAGGCCGACATGATCGCGTGGTGCACGGCGGCGTCCACGTCCTGCACATCCCACACCACCAGCGGATTGTTGCCGCCCATTTCCAGCGCCAGCATCTTACCTGGCTGGCCGCCGAACTGGCGGTGCAGCGCGACGCCGGTCTGGCAGCTGCCGGTAAACAGCACGCCATCGATCAACTTGTTTTGGCCGAGCGCGATGCCGGTATCGCGACCGCCGTTGACGAGGTTCAGTACGCCCGCTGGCAGGCCTGCTTTTTCCCACAGCTGCACCGTTTTGACGGCGGTGCGCGGCGCGTATTCGCTCGGTTTGAAGACGATGGTGTTACCGGCGATCAGCGCGGGCACGATGTGGCCGTTGGGCAGATGGCCAGGGAAATTGTAAGGACCGAACACGCCGAACACACCGTGCGGGCGGTGGCGCAGAACGGCGTCGCCGTCAGCCACTTTGGCGCTTGATTCGCCGGTGCGGGCGTTGTAGGCCTGCACCGAGATGTCGATCTTGTTGGCCATGGTCGCCACTTCGATGCGCGCTTCCCACAGTGGTTTGCCGACTTCTTCCGAAATCGTGCGCGCCAGGTCTTCAGCGTTTTCCTTGAGCAGATCGCGAAAGCGCGTGCACACGGCGATGCGCTCGGCCAGCGGCGTCACGGCCCAGGCCTCGAACGCATTGTGCGCCGCTTGCGCCGCCTGTTGCACGTCGTCTCCGCTGGATTGATTGCTGGTCCAGGTCTGGCGCCCGGTGGACGGGTCGATGGTGTGCAGTTCGCTGCCGCTGCCGGCCAACCATGCGCCGTTGATGTAGTTGCTTGGATTAGACATTCGGATTCTTCCTCAAGTTAAGTGGCAGCGTGCGCAGCTGTTGGCCGCGTTCGCAGTGGAGCAGTGTCAATTCGTCGTCGGTGAGCGCGATCTTGCCGTTGACCGGCACCGATTGCGTCAGCGTCATACGGAAATCTTTGAGCACCGTGTTCGACACCAGCGTCGGCTCGCCCTCGACCGGCGCCGGCACGGCGTCAATCTCGGCCAGCGTGCTGTCGCGCAGCGCGCGCAGTTCCGACACGCGCGCCTGCAGCACGGGACCGGCGTCGAAGATGTCGACGTAGCCTTCGAAGTACATGCCTTCCTGTTCCAGCAAACGGCGCGCCGGGGCGGTCGACAGATGCACCTTGCCGATCACGTCCTGCGCCGATTGCGGCAGATAGGCCACATACATCGGCTGGCGCGGCATCAGTTCGGCAATGAACGATTTCTTGCCCAGCGCCGTCAGATCGTCGACGTGGTTGAAATCCATCTTGAAGAAGTGCCGGCCCAGGCCTTCGTAGAACGGCGAGCTGCCGTCTTCGGCCTGGTAGCCGCGCATCTCGGCGATCAAACGGGTGGTGAACAGATGCGGGAACTGGGCAATGAACAGGAAACGGCTTTTCGACAGCAGCTTGCCGTTGTTGCCGCTGCGGTAGTCCGGATGCAGGAACAGCGAGCACAGTTCGGTCGAACCGGTCAGATCGTTCGACAGGTACAGCGTTTCCATGCGCGTGAACACATCGAGCTCGCGGCTCGAATGGACCAGCGTGCCGATGCGGTAATTGTAGAACGGCTCTTCCAGGCCGACCGCGCCCTTGATCGCGCACACGCCGGCCAGCCGGCCGTTGCTGGTGTCTTCCATCACGAACAGGTAATCGCGCTGTTCGGGCGGGATGGTCTCGGCAAACGAGGCGACCGCGATATTGACCCGGTCGCCCAGCATCTTGTAGTCGGGCTTGAGTGTGGTCATGCCGCTGCCGACCTGGGTCGCCAGAGCGTGCAGACCTTCCAGATCGGTGGCGTGAATTGCGCGTACTACTAACATAGGCTTCTCACTTAAATACGCACGCAGATGACGGACTCGCCAGGTGCCACGTGCAAAACATCGAGCACCGCTTGTGGCAGGCCGATGGTGTCGCCCGCTTCGCACGGCGCGCAATTCACGGTGACGGCGCGAAAGCGCTGGTCCAGGCTGGCGGCGACCGCATACGTGACCAGCGTGTCGGCCACGCCGGCCGGTTCGGCCAGCGCGGCGCGGCGCGTCAGCGATGCGTTGAAGGTGCGCAGCGAATTTTTGTGCGCTTGCAGGATCGGCCCGCCGTCGAAAATGTCGATGTAATCGTCCGCCTCAAAGCCCTCGTCGGTGAGCAGCTTGAAGGCCAGCTCGCCGTCCGGATGGATCTGGCCCATCGCCGCCTGCGCGTCGCCCGGCAGAAGAGGAACGTACACCGGATAGTGCGGCATCAGCTCCACGATCAGGGTGCGGTTGCGGGCCCCGCCGATGACTTTTTCAGCCTCGAGGAAATCCATCTTGAAGAACTTGCGGCCCAGCGCTTCCCAGAATGGCGACTGGCCGTTGGCGTCCGTGATGCCGGCAAGCGGCACGAAGAAGCGGTCGCCGAAACGGTGCGGCGCCAGCACGGCAAACAGCAGCCGCGCGCGCGACAGCAGGGCCGCTTCCAGGCCCGCCTGCTCCATGTTGCGCACAT
>JBBQZO010000069.1:0-10135 GCA_038207625.1 Burkholderiales bacterium
TCGCCGGTGTCGAACGTGCGCGTCAGCACCGGGCGCCATAGGGCGTCCAGATAGGTCACGCTGCGTGCGTTGCCGGTCGATACCGTCTGACGCCAGTGGCCGGCACCCAGTCCGTATTCGCCTGTTGTGCCAACCTCGAACGCCACGGTGGTGGGGTACCAGCCAACGGTGTCGCCGGCCGGGTAGGTGATGCTCGCCAGTCGTCCCATCGGGTCGTAGCCCAATATGGTCGTGGCAGAGGTCTGGTCGACGATGGAGGTGACGGTGGCTATGTTGCTGACCACCGCGCTTTCGGTCGTGCCGTCTGCGTAGCTGACGTTTTGCGCGATGCCGCGCTTGTAGTTGCTAAAGGTGGTGGTGTGAAGCAGGCCGTCCTGGCGCGTGTGCAGCGTGCCGTCGGTGTAGTAGCCCAGCGTCTGCTCCGGGGGCGGGCATCCGGGAATGACGGTGGACGGGCAGCCAGCGGGGCTGAAGTGGCTCACGCTGAGCAGGCTCGCCGTGTTCGTGTCGTAGACGTTTTTCACCATCACGTCGCCGGTGCTTGTTTCCGTCACCGTATCGATCAAGCCAAGTACCCATTTCGTCGTGAAGTCCGTATAGGCGGTCGTCTCGCTGCGGCTCATGCCAAGACTGCTGTGACGCGTAACTGCCGTGGGGCGCGCATAAGTGTCGAACACAGTCGCGTCCCACACGAAGCTGGTGTCCTGCTGGCTAACCACGCGCTGTTTGGCCGGGGCTAACCGCGCCAGCAAATCGGCGTTGCCGTACATGTCGTCGGCGTAGCCCATCAAGTTCGGATAGGGACCGGCCCCGAAGTCCTGATAGTAGGTGCTGGTCACGCGGCCACCGGCATCGGTCTGCTCGATGCGCCCCTCGTTGACGTTGAAGCGATTGCCGAAGGTGTGGCGCGTGACGTCACCGTTGGGGGCGGTTACGCTGACCGTCTTGGTGGTGGGGCAGTTGCCCGTGCACGGTGCCCAGCTCGCGTTGGCGGGGCCGTAATCGTAATTCCACACCATTGTGCTCAGTCCAGGTCCGCTGATGGCCTTGCTGGTCAGCGAATAGGTATAGAAATAGCGAGGGAAAAGCGGAATCGCGGCACCTACGGTGGGGCAAACGTATTCGACGTCGGAGCGGCCGTGCGTCGTTCCGGTCAGCGTGAAGGTGCCGGTCGCACCCGACGGATGCACCATGCTGCCGATTCGCGCACTACCGACGGCGGCGGAGCTGTCACAGTCGCCGCCCTTTGATGGGTGCAAGTCGTTGAGCAGTTCGTCGGTGCCGGCGAAACTCCAGCTGCTGCTGTCCGGCAGCGTAACCTGGTCGAGATTGGTGTAGCCGCCGACCGTATGGTAGGTGTAGTTCCAGCGACGGGTGCCGTCGAACACACTGCTTACTTGCCGGTCGCCATTGGCGTCGGCCGGAAAATAGGACAAGTCGATGGCGCGCCCGTCGCTCGATGCGATGCGCATCAGGTTCTTGGGAAACGCGGCGTCATAGGTGTACGTCACCGTATTGCCAAAGCGGTCTGTGATCAGCGTCGGCAATATCCACACTTCGTCGCGAGACAAATGGGCGACTGTCGGCGCGGACAGTGGTATCACGCCGGTTTTGGGGGGAGCCACGGGCAGCGTGCCGCCGGCCGGAACGGGCGTTACGCTGGCAAAGGCGGCGTCGCTGGCCTTGGCCAGCGTAGTGACCGGAAAAGCCACCATCTGATTGAACACATAGCGCGTCCCGTCCGGCGAAATGGCCAGAAATCCTTCCCCCTGAGTCTTGCCGGCGCTGGTGTCGTTGGACAGACTGGCCAAGCAGGAAATATTCCAGAATTTGGAAGTCACCACAGGGTAGTTCGCTGCCAAGCCGGGCGAACTGGTGTTTTCCGGAGCGCGCCGTAGCATGCGCTGTTCGCCGGCGCCGGGCACGTAGAGGAAATTGCCTTGCCAAAAGTCTTCGGCATTGAACATCACACGGGCGGCGGTTGCAAAGTTCGGCTTGCCAAATTGGCTGCAGCGGGCATATGACACCGGCATGCCGCCGACGGTCCAGCCCATTTGAGTCGGGTGTGCCGAATCTGGCGTATGCGCAAATACGCCGTGCATATGGGGTATATCCATCTCCCAGCGCCCGAAAGCGCGCCCACCGGTCACCAGGCTCCCGGCCAACAAGCGCCGGCCCACCGATACGGGCAGTGCATTGTTGCCGCGCAGGCTGACATCGGTCTGGCTGAATTCGAGCGCGCCATTGTAAAGATTGACCTGGTCGCCGAATAGATCGGGACCATGCTGAGTGTACGCCGCCGGTGCCTTGATCAGCTTGTACTGTTCCTCGTAGATGCTGTTGTCTTGTTTCGCCAGCGCGTTACCACAGCCCAGCGCAAGAACGGCGCCCAGGATGCGAGCGAACTGCTTGATCTGCGGCGAGCGATGGAAAAACCGATGCGACGGTGCCAGCATATTGCTCATTGTTTCTTATCCTGTTGGTTGAGGTCTGTTGGAGCAAGCGGCAGTGCGGTACGCGGTGGTTATTTGTTGCGAAAATATTGCCTACAATATTGCATTTATAAATACATACTTCTGAAATGTTCGTGCCGTCATTTTGAGGGCGCATCCCAATGGGGACGCCGCTTAATCCACAATGGACGCAGCTAAATCCACAATGGACGCACCCAATTTGTAAGGTCTTTTCACCTCATGATCGCGTAGCCAGGTGGAATGTTCAGCCATAGATTCGGTTTTTTGGCGAAGCGGAGAACCACTGTTCCTGATGGAATTTACCGATCGGAATCTGATCAAGCGTGACCGCAACACCGTGGATAGCATCAACAGCGCGCAAGAGTATCAAATATTAAACGTTCAATTCTATTTAATTATCACATTGACAAATAGAATAGAATTTTACTGGCCCAGACCACGGATTGCCGAAAAGTGGTCACCTGCCGCCATGTGCACACCGTTTTGGGTGCTCGTATAAATCGGAGCGAAGAGGGGTGGCGGCGAACATCTGCTTCCAGATGCGCGGCGTGAACTGATGCGCCAGCGACGCCGGGTGCTGGCCGACGCGCTGCAGCACATCGACGAAGTAATCGTAGGGGGTAGTGTCGTGCAGCCGGCAGGTGGCTAGCAGGCTCTGCACGATGCCGACATGCTTGGTGCCCAGTTCGGTCCAACCGCACAGCCAGTTCTTCTTGCCCATCGGGATGACCCGCAGGGCGCGTTCCAGGTGGTTGGTGTCGATCGACACGTCTGGATCGTCCAGATAGACGGACAGCCCGGCACGGCGTTCGCGGATATACGCCAGCGCGCCGAGGAAGGGGCTGCTCGGCAGGAAGCCCCGATTGTCACACCGGCCGCGTCAGGCCGAGCGCATCCTCGATGTGCTTTGCCGCCCGGCTGGGGTCGTACAGGAAGCAGATTTCATCCCGTTCGCCTACTACCGGCCAGAAATACGCCGCCTTCATCTTGCCGGGGCCGGCGCGACCGGCCTTGATCGGCGTTTCGTCGATCGCGATAACGCGCGAGAGCCGGATTGCGCCCCGCTGGGCATCGAAGATTGGTTCAAGCAGCGATACGGTTGCCGGCATCAGCTTCGTCACCCAGGCCCGACTGACGTTGATGCCGGCATCCTGCAATTTGACGTGCTGGCGGTACATCGTCGGGGAGAGCCTCGAACAGCTCGCCCAGCGTGCCCTGGACACCTTCCGGTTCGGGCAGGCGGCGCTCGCTCTTCTGACCGAAGATCTGGCGCTGAAACCACGCTACCTGACGGCGCAGCTGCACGATTTCGCGATCCTTCACATCGAGCAGTCTGGCCATGTCCACAGCGCTCAATGCCACCGGAGTGCGGACTACTTTGGCTGCGGATTGATGGTTGATTCACATAGCAATATTATAAAATATTTACGGGATTTACAGGAGTATTTTGGGTGCGATCGACAGGATTTTATAGCGCCGACGCACCTGTTTTGACTCGATGCCTTCGAGCAGCAGCTTCAGGCCGGTCCAGTCCATTTCGCGGCTGGCCACATCGGCCCAGTTGCCAACCAGCCGGTCTTGCTCAAGGCGCTTGGCCCAGACGCACAGCCCGGTCCGGTCGAAATGCAGGACCTTTATCTGCGTGGCGCGCCGGTTGATGAACGTGAACAAATTGCCCGACAATGGGTCCTGCAGCATGGCATGCCTGGCCTGCGCGTACAGGCCATCGAAGGACAGGCGCATGCTTACCGGCTGGCCATACAAGAAGACGCGCACCTGGCCTTCGGGGAAGAACATCAGCGTCTCGTGATCGTCAGCACGACGCCGCCGCCAAGATCGATGCGAATGTCGATGCCGGGCATGGCCGGTGGCGCTTGGATTGGCGTCGATGTCGACGAATGCTCGGAGGCTGTGCTGGCGGTGGCGCTGTTGACTGCGCCCAGATCGATGAGGGGGGATATTGGCGCCGGCACAGTCGCGCGTTCATTGGCGCCGTTCGCCAGTTTCGTGCGCCAGATGTGAACGTTGGCCTGCGAGCTCGCCTTATCCCGGCAGAAGGCGGCGATGCTCTTGCCGCGCGCGCCATGCCGCGCCAGGTGATTACGCCAGGTCGCCTGTTTCGAGGTCCGGAATGCCGGCTTGTTCATGTCCCGCTCCGTGTTGTTGAACTCGGAGGAGATTGTGCCGTCACCAAGATCCGATCGATACCACGCCGCTCAGTTACCGGTTACCGGCCGGTTTCGGCGCTGCGCGCGCCTGGCTTTGCATTACCGCGTTGCTGGCGACGGTACGGCAGCGCTATGGCCCCGCAGCGCCTCTCCTATATACTTCGCGCACTATGCGCATACAGCTTTTTTCCGATCTTCATCTGGAACGTTATCCGGACTTTCGACCCTACGTCGCTCCCGGCACCGACGTGGTGGTCTTGGCCGGCGACATCGGCTCCTATCAGCCCGGATCCCGCCTGTCGACCGACGACTTTGGCCTGGGAATGTTTTCACCGTTGCGTGCGGGTTCGTCCTGCGCGCAGGTTCTGTACGTTCCGGGTAATCACGAATTTGACGCCCTTGAATTCGATGATACCTATGCGCGTTTGCGCGACACCTGCGAGCGTCTGGGCATTAGCTGGCTCGATCGTGAGGTGCTGACGCTGGGGCGGGTTCGGTTTGTGGGAACCACCCTCTGGTCCGACTTCGAGGCGCTGGTCGGCCGCGAACATCAGATCGCCAAGCAAGTGCAAGCGCGCACCAAGGCCTACCGCGCGGCGAATTATTATTTAAGCAAAAACACCACGCTCAAGTCGGGCGAGCCGGTGCTGGCCGAGGGTATCCGTGCGATGGCGCTGGAATGTCAGGCCTGGCTTCGGGACGCGCTGTCGGTGCCATTCGATGGCACAACCGTCGCGGTGACGCACTTCGCGCCCAGCCTGCTCAGTGCCGATCCGAGGTATGGCTTGACGCCGGGTACCGCCGGATTTTGCAATGCGCTTGACGAGCTCTTGCCATTTGCGCAGGTTTGGATGCATGGCCATCTTCACTGCATGAATGACTACATCGTCAAGGGGGAAAAAGATGGTCAAGACTGGGCATGCCGCGTCGTCGCCAATCCGCTCGGCTACCTGAGCAAGGGCGAGCAGGCGGCGTTCCGCGAAAATCTCGTCATCGAAGTCTGAGTCGCTCCGGGTGCGCGCGTAGCCGGCGACGTTGGCCTCTCTGCTTTGCACAGTCGGCATAATTGGCCATGGTGGAGGTGCTGGCGCCACGGGCCAAGGTCGTGGGTACCCCGACGACTGCCGCTTGGTAACTCCGGAGCGGGACACGCGGCCGTGTTGCTGCGTGGGACTTGCCAGTCAGTGCGCACCGCATTGCGTCAAGCGTGATATTGAGTCGGCAATGCTTGTGGGCGTATGTTGATGCGTCATTTTCGGTCAGGCGCCAAGGCGATCCGTATTTTCGCGACTTGCGCTGTACTTAATATGGTATTTGTGTCACTTTAATCATACTTATCGCCAAGCGCTAATGATGAATTCAAATACCAGTTACGCACTGAGCAATCTAAGCGGATTCGACCTCACAACGCTTGAGAACGATGCAAGCTGCATTTATGGACTAACGCGCGAGCTCACGCTCAGTTACATGAATCGGGCTTGGTTCAGATTTGCCCGTGAAAATGGTGGGGGCGAGCTGAGCTGGCGCTACGTGCCTGGCAGGCGAGTCACCGACGCGTTTGCTGGACCACAGAAGAAGTACTACGCCGATATCTACATGGGCCTGTTGGTGTCCGGCGAAATCTGGCAGCACGACTATGAATGCTCAAGCGAACATATCTTTCGCCTATTTCATCAGACAGTCTATCCGCTACGCGACCGGAGCGGCCTTTTGGTCGTCAATAGTCTGCGCATCGAAGGTGACATGCAATCGGTGTCAGCGCTGAGCGCACTGCCCAAAATCTATCGTGACCCGGATGACCTCATTACTGGGTGTGTCCACTGTCGACGCGTTCTCAGCATCGAAGAGCCGGGAAATTGGCATCGCGTAGCGGATTGGAATCGGGTCATTCCAGAAAATATGAGCCATTCGATTTGCCTGATCTGCTTTGATTATTTCTACTTGCAGTTAAAGGGCAGCGCACGTTAGTGTTGATGTGCCGGCTGTCCGCGATCGCGTTAGTGTTGATGTGCCGGCAGTCCGTGATCGCGATGTCGGCGTTGATCGTCGGCGTCGCTATCCTGTCAGGTCAGACGTTTTTCGCGCGGCCATCGGCGTATGCGCTGGCATCGGCAATGGAACGCAGCAAGCTTGATGGCTGCCGACTGCCGTGCGCTGACTGACCATGCGGGCAAGGGCCGGTCGGCTTGGTGCGCGATGGTCAAGGCGGGGGATTTGCCGAGATTTGCCCAACGCGTGCTTTGCAGCGCGTCAGCGCTGACATACAATCGCCCGGTTCGCCCCGCGGGGCATATTGGAAAAGCGGCAAATGGCGACACTCAAGCAGGACCAGGCGGGCAGCAAGGGGACCCAGCGGCGCTTGCAGATGGCCGACATCGCGCGTCTTGCCGGCGTGTCCACCGCGACCGTCTCGCGCGCGCTGAACCACAGTCCGCTGGTCAACGAGGAGACGCGCACGCGCATCCTTGAACTGGCCAGTTCGCTCAAGTATTCGATCAATATCGGCGCCCAGAACCTGCGTCTGCAGCAGAATCGCACCGTCAGCGTGATGATCCCGGTGGAGCGCAACACGCGTCAGCACCTGACCGATCCGTTCCTGCTGGCGATGCTGGGCAGCCTGGCCGACGCACTCACGGAGCAGGGCTTCGAGATGCTGTTCTCGCGCATCGGCACCGACCAACTGGGCGCGACGGCCGCACCTTACGACAGCGGGCGCGTGATCGGGATCATTCTGGTCGGGCAGTGGGGGCAACACGACCAGCTTAATTTGTTGGCGGCGCGCCAGGTGCCGATCGTGGTGTGGGGCGCGCAACTGCCGCAGCAGTTGTACTGCTGCGTCGGCAGCGACAACGTCGGCGGCGGCATGCTGGCCACCGAGCACCTGATCAAACAGGGGCGCAAGCGCATCGCCTTTTTCGGCGACATCGCCTTGCCCGAGCCGCAGCAACGCTACAGCGGATACTGCGCGGCGCTGGCCAAACACGGGCTGGCGCTGGACCCGAGTCTGCAGGTGTCGGCATCGTTCCTGCCCGAAGGCGGCGCGCAGGCGGTGGCGCAGATGGCGCAGCGCGCGCGCAGTTACGACGCGGTGTTCGCCTGCAGCGATTTGCTGGCCATGACGGCGATCGACAGCCTGCGTGCGCAAGGCTTGCGCGTTCCCGAGGATGTGGCCGTCGTTGGTTACGACGACATCGCGCAGTCGGCCTATTTCCATCCGCGCCTGACGACGGTGCGCCAGCCGATCACCGCCGCCGGCCAGGCGCTGGTCGCGTCACTGCTGGCGCTGATCGACGGGCACCCCACCGGTTCGATCGTGCTGCCCACCGAACTGGTGGTGCGCGCCAGTGCAGGGGAAGAGCAGGGCTAAGCCCCTTCCGTTACGAGAAAACCGCAGCGGTCTTTCTTTTAGGATCAATTGCAATCGATTGCAATTAATTCAATGTCATGTCGTTTTTCGGTATATTTCCATGTTGCGCTGCAGCGTAAAATCGCCATTTTTAAGGCAAAATACCTGGTTAATCACTCTGTGGCGCTGGGTTTTTGCGTGTCACCTGACCCTGATTGCAATCGATTGCATTAAATTTCAATACTGGCGATAATGAACGCACTGCCTGGTTACAAGGCAGAGCGGCCAACGGCGCGCGCATTGGCGCCTCGTTGGTCAAAATGGGAAACCGAACGGAGATACAAATGAAATTTCAGATCACTCGCATGGGCGCCATGGTGTCGCTCGCACTGTTGCAAATGGGCGCCGCGTCGGCGCAAGAGGCAGCGCCGGCCCCGGCCGCCGACGGCTTGAACATGGAACGCGTGATGGTCACCGGCAGCGCCGGCGGCAGTTCGAAAATGAAGTCCAGCCTGTCGATGAGCAGCATGGAGCAGGACGCGATCACGCAGGCAGCACCGAGCAGCGCGGCCGACGTGCTGCGCTCGATTCCGGGCGTGCGCTCGGAGTCGTCGGGCGGCGAGGGCAATGCCAACATCACCGTGCGCGGCGTGCCCATCTCGGCCGGCGGCGCGCGCTACGTGCAGATCCAGGAAGACGGCCTGCCGGTGCTGCAATCGGGCGACTTCAACTTCATTACGCCCGACGCCTACGTGCGCATCGACGGCGCGCTATCGCATGTCGAAGTGGTGCGCGGCGGTTCGGCCTCGACGCTGGCGACCAATTCGCCGGGCGGCATCATCAACTTCATCAGCAAGACGGGCGATCAGAAGGGCGGTAGCATCGGCATTGCCAAGGGGCTCGACTATGACACGACCCGTCTCGATGTCGACTACGGCGCGCCGATCTCGGACAAGACGCGCTTTTTCATCGGCGGCTTTTATCGCAGCGGCGAAGGGGTGCGCAAGACCGGCGCGACCAGCGAGCAGGGCGGCCAGATCCGCGCCAACATCACCCATGAACTTGACAATGGTTTTGTGCGCCTGTCGTTCAAGCACCTCGACGACCAGAGCCCGACCGCGCTGCCGGTGCCCGTTAGCGTGAGCAATCAGCAGATCTCGACCATCGGCGGGATCGATCCGCGCACGGTCAGTTTCTATTCGCCGTACTGGACGCGCGATGTGTCGCTCGACAAGAACAACAATCACGTCTCGCACAACGTCAACGACGGCATGACGGTCAAGAGCGACAGCATCGGCCTGGAAGCGCAGTTCCAGTTGGGCGCCGGCTGGACCTTGAGCGAGAACTTTCGCAAGGCCAGCAACAGCGGCCGCTTCATCGGCGTGTTCGCCGCCAACAACGGCAGCGTCGGCAACTACACGGTGGCCACCGGCCCCGACACGGGCAAGGCCTATGCGGGCCGCGCGTTCTCCGCCGTCATCTTCAACACGTCGATCGACGACGCCGGCCTGACCGTCAACAACCTGAAGGTGGCCAAGACGTTCGCGCTCGACGGTGCCACCAAGCTCACCGCCACGGGCGGCCTGTACACGTCGATCCAGAACCTGGGCCTGACCTGGAACTTCAACGAATACCTGCTGCAGGCAACGGGCGACAAGCCGGCCCTGCTGAAGACGGCCAGCGCCACGCCCGGCCTGGTCGGCCCGGCCTTTGGCGGCTGCTGCATGCGCGCCGTCGACATGCAGTACCGCTTCACGTCACCCTACGCCAACCTTGGGCTCGAGAGCGGCGCCCTGAACGTTGATGCCAGCGTGCGCCAGGACCGCCAGAAGGCCAGCGGCACGGCCAACATCGCCAGCGCCGGCACCCGCTACGACCCGGCCACGCTGCAATTGGTCGACTATCAGCTCAATCACACCTCGTACTCGGCCGGCGCGAACTACAAGCTGAGCAACACGCTGGCACTGTTTGCACGCGTCAGCGACGGCGTCTCGTTCAACTCCGACCGTATCCTGTTCGGCACGCCGCTTGACGGCAGCGCGCCGATCAACATCAACACGGTCAAGCAGATCGAAGGCGGCGTCAAGTGGCGCAGTGGCCCGTTGAGCACCTTCCTCACCGCCTTCGAGGCCAAGACGCGCGAGACG
>JBBQZO010000070.1:0-9448 GCA_038207625.1 Burkholderiales bacterium
TGGCCGGGCACAACACCGGCGCCTGCCAGCGCATGACGTAGCCGCCACAACGAGGGGTCGGGCCTGGCGGCAATTTCTTGAACTCGCTTCATGCGAGAAGGGTAAGTGCGCGCCGCGAGGCCTTACCTTTCACAGTAACGATGTGGGCCTTCAGATCGAGCCAGTACGGCGGCCAGATTGCGCAAGGCACGCGCTGACTGGCGCACCAGCACCGCGCGGGTCAACGTTGCGTCAAACCAGCGCCAGGGCCAGCCCTTGGATCGAAAAGCGAGCGTGCGATGGAAGCGACAGCCGCCTGGCGTCGGGGTAAGAAGATAGCTAATGCGCGCGCTGCCGCGTGGCGTATCGGTAACGATTTCCCATCGCTGCGGCGGCGCGCAGGCCAGCACTGTCCACAGGGCCTCGTGACGCATCCCCATCATTGCGATCACTTCAAGCATTGTCTCGCCGGCGCGCAAAGGGCGCATGGGCACGCCGCGCACTTGCGCCGTCGCCGGATGCCATGTGTGCCACAGCGCCGGCGTGGTGACATAAGCGAAGACCACTGACGGGCTCTGCGCAAGCTCGATTTCGGTCTCAACGGTGCTACTTGAACGGGAAAACGACTCCCAGTCGATCTCTGTGGTGGCGCTATGGTCGATTGTCATCATGTTCTGTGTCGGCCGTGCGGGTAGGCGTCGTCGTTTAGCGGCCCGATCACCACTTATGTAGATACGGCCGGTGAGCTGTCGGGCAGTTCGACGGCAATCCACTAACCTGATTGGAAGCGACGTACCTGACGCCGTTTGATTCTAATCCCTTTGGTGATCGGGGCGCTGGCATTTTCATACAATTGGCGGTTGCGCCGCTTGCGGCGCTTGACGCGCATGGCGCCGCGCTGGTCGCGGCGCCATGCGCGGCCCGCTGGCAGCGCGCGCCGGGCCGCTGGCGCGCCGGAAACCCGCACACATTTTGCTGTGCAGCGTCTCCAAGGGGCCGAGCAAGGCCCGAAACGCTCGCCCGGCTGTGCGCTGGCTCGCGTTGTCGGCGCCGCCCGGCAGTGATCGCGCCGACTTGGCGTCATCACGCATGCCAAGCTTGATCGATGGGTGGCGGCGCTGATAGTATGGGCCCCCCATTGCGCGCCTGGCCTGGCGAACAATTAATGACCGCCACACCGACAAGACGCACTCAATGACGCACTGTATCGACTACGCCGTCCACCTGCTGTTGCACCCGGTCGCGTTGGAGATCGGCGCTGCGTCGCTGGACACGGTGTCGATGACCGAGCGCGTTGATGCCGCTCGCTACCTGCGCAGCGAGCAGCGTCAACAAAAACTCGCCGCCGCCGCCTTCAGGCGCAGTGTGCTGGCCGGTGTGTTGGATGTGCACCCCAACGAGTTGCTGTTTGGTCGGCACGCGCAGGGCAAGCCGTTTGTGGGCACGCGTGAACAGCCCTGCATGGCCGGCGTCGATTTCAACCTGTCCCATACCCGCGAGGCGATCGCGATCGCCGTCGGCCCGCTGGCCTGTGGTGTCGATGTCGAGCACGTTGGCGCGAGAGGCTTTCCCTGGGATGCCGCGGCGCTGTGCTTTAGTGCTCACGAACTGGCGCTGCTCGAGCGGGTTGGCGCGAGCGAGCGCGAGGCGTGGGCGTTTGCCTTGTGGACGCGCAAGGAGGCGATCCTGAAGGCGGACGGTTGCGGTCTGCTCAGCGTGGCGCCGCACGAGGTGCTGACCGGCGTGCACAGCGCGGGCTTTCCGTTCGATGCGCAAACGGTGACGTTTCAACAGCGTTCATGGCGCGTGGAAACGCGGCGCCTGGATGGCGGCTGGATCGTTTCGCTGGCCAGCGCACACAGCGCCGGCGCAGCACTGGCGGGCTGGACGGTGTACCGCTGGAGCGCCGCCGGCGCCGTGCCGGATGCCTCGCAGGGCTGAGTTCGCCGCTGCACGTCGCGCGGGCACACAGACTGTTGCTTTTCGCGCTATATGATCAAAAGAAAATTCTGAATTGATAATATATTCGGATGTTCAAGGCTGCGTTGCGGTGCGATTTGTGTTGTTTATCTGGATTGCAAAGATCGTAAAAATGTTCAATTGACACGGTATATAATCCTCGTCGATCGCGATTTGGTTGTCGCGGTGATACCGGTTGTGCGGGAGCGCGACCCGTGCCACCAAGCAGTCGCAGTGATGTTCATTTTTTTTGCCGGCAAGATGGCGTCCGTGTTCCTGTGCACCGACGTCCGCAGATTATTTGGGGGTAAACCAGCATGTCGAACCAGAATACCGAAGCAGAAGCATTGTTTGAAGTTGTCCTCAACGACGAGGAGCAATACTCGATCTGGCCGCTGGAAAAAGCCATTCCCCTCGGGTGGAAGAAGGCCGGCAAGCAAGGCCAAAAACAAGTCTGCCTCGACTACATCAAAGAAGTCTGGACCGATATGCGTCCGCTGTCCCTGCGCGTCCAGATGGCGGCCGGATCCCAGTAAGCACAGCGCGCAGCGTCTAGGCGGGCCGATGTAAGGCATTTTCGCATCGGCACCGCGGCGTCATCGCCGGCTTAACGCGCCAAGCCAACCACAGCACACACCAGACCGAGCAGCGGTCACCGCAATCGAGCATGCGCTCGCTTGCGCGGACGCTTGCATCCCCACGTTTGGTGTCGTGCGGTGTTTGCTGGCAGTGGCCGGCTCACCAAGTAAGCATGCATCACGCAAGGGATCACATGGATTCGCGTCACGCACTTGAATTTGCCACCGTGCTCGAGCTGATGCAGTGGCGCGCCGAAAGCGCGGGGCAGCGCACGGCGTTCTCGTATCTGGACGACGGCGAACAGCTCAGCGCGGTGATCAGCTACGCGGACCTGGCGCGGCGCGCGCAGCACATCGCCGCCCATGTGCAGGCGCACACGCAAGCGGGCGACCGGGTGCTGCTGGTGTTCGGCCCCAGCCTCGACTATATCGTTGGATTTTTTGCGTGCATCTACGCCGGCGTGATCGCCGTGCCGGCGCTGCCGCCATCGAACGCGCGCACCTTGCAGCGCCTGCAACTGATCGCGCAGGATGCACGTCCACAGCTGGTGCTGACCGGTAGTGAGATCGCCCGGCGCGCGCAAGAACTTGGCAGCGGTCCGGGCGAGCAGCTCGCTGCGCTGGCGTGGCTGGCCGCGGACGCGCTGCCGGACACGCCGGTCAGCTGGCACATGCCCGACACCGGTGGCGCCGACATCGCATTCCTGCAATACACCTCCGGTTCGACCGGTGCACCGAAAGGCGTGCGCGTCAGCCATGCGAATATTCTGGCCAACGTGCAGGCCATTCATGCCGCCTTTGGCATGCGCGAGAGCGATACGCTGGTGTCCTGGCTGCCGCCGCATCACGACATGGGCCTGATCGGCAAGATCATGTACCCGGTGTTTGCCGGCTGCCATTGCGTGCAGTTCCCGCCGGCGGCATTTCTGATGCGCCCGTATCGCTGGCTCAACGCGATCGCGCGCTTCAAGGCGCGCGGCACGGCCGCACCGAACTTCGCCTACGATCTGTGCGTCGACAAGATCGGCGCCGAGGCGCGCGCCACGCTCGACCTGAGCGCGCTCGAATTCATGCTCAACGGGGCCGAACCGATCCGACCGGCCACCATGGCCCGCTTCGCCGAGGCGTTCGCTCCCTGCGGGCTGCGGCCTCAGGCCATGACGCCGGTGTATGGACTGGCCGAATCGACGCTGCTGGTGTCGCATGCGCGCCATCAGCAGCGCGGCGAACGCCAGCGCACGCTGTGGGTCGGCAGGACACGGCTGGGCGAGAACCGGGTAGGCCCGCCTGCGGACGTGGAGGATGGTGTCGAGATGGTGTCGGTGGGCCCGGCCGTCTCCGGTGCCAGCACCGTCGTGGTGGTCGATCCGGCCACGCTGAGCGCCTGCGCCGAGGGTGACGTGGGCGAGCTGTGGGTGTGCGGGCCGTCGGTGGCGCAAGGTTACTGGCGCGACGGCGATGCAGCCGAGTCGCCGTTCGGCGCGCGTCTGGCAAACGACGCGCGCGCGTTCCTGCGTACGGGCGACCTTGGCTTTGCGCAGGCCGGCGAGGTCTACATCACCGGCCGGATCAAGGAAATGATGATCTTCAACGGCCGCAACGTTTATCCGCAAGATGTCGAGGCGACCGTCGAAGCGCTCGATGCGGCGTTTCGCAAAAACGGTTGCGCCGTGTTTGCGCTGGAGACGGCACAGGGCACCCGGCTGGCATTGGTGCAGGAGCTCGAGTCGCGCCGCACTGCGAACACCGACACGCTGCTGGCGACGCTGCAGGCGGCCATCGCCGAACAGCACGATGTGCTTGCACTATCTGCGGTGCTGCTGGTCAAGGCGGGACGGCTGCCGCGCACATCGAGCGGAAAAATCCAGCGCCTGCGCTGCCGCGAGCTGTTCCTGAGCGACCAGTTCGAGCCCGTGTGGCGTTGGGACAAGGCGCGCGATGGCGCGGGCTTGGGCGATGCCGGGCGCGCGCATGTGGGTGCGACCAGCGCAACCGAACTGGCGCTGGTGCGCATCTGGGAAACCCTGCTCGACATACGCCCCGTGTCGGTGCATGACGATTTCTTTGCGCTCGGTGGCCAGTCGATCATGGCGACCCAGATGGTGTCGATGGTGCGCAGCGCATTTGGCGTGGAACTGGCGATCCGCCAGCTGTTTGACGGGCCCACTGTGGCCGAACTGGCGCGCGCGATCGACCAGGCGCAAGCGGCGTCGGTGCCGGCCGTGCTGCCGATTGTGCGCGCTGCGGCCGTGCCGGCATCGTTTGCGCAGCAGCGCCTGTGGTTCCTCGATCAGCTCGCGCCGGGCAGCGCGCACTACAATCTGGCGCACGCGCTGCGCCTGCAAGGTCGGCTCGACATCGCGGCGCTGCAGCAGGCACTCGATCAGATCGTGCTGCGCCACGAAGCGCTGCGCAGCGTGTTTGCGATGGACGGCGCGCAACTGCAGCAGGTACTGATGGCGCCGGGAGCGGTTGAGATGGCGCGTGTCGACCTGACACAGGTCGCACCGGAACAGCGCATGCAGCGCGCCGTTGACGCAGCATGTGTGGCGGCGCAGTTGCCGTTTGATCTGGCCGCCGGACCGCTGCTGCGCGCCGGCCTGATTCGTTTGGACGCAAACGACCATCTGGTGCTGCTGACGTTGCACCATATCGTGTGCGACGGCTGGTCGATGGGCGTGCTGTGCGATGAGCTCAGCGAGCTATACCGCGCGTACAGCGCGGGCGGCACGTCGCCGCTGGCGCCGCTGGCCATCCAGTACGCCGACTTCACGCACTGGCAGCGCCAATTGCTCGGATCGGCACTGCTCGAACAACAGCTTAACTACTGGAGCGGGCAACTGGCCGACGCGCCGGCGCTGTTGTCGCTGCCGACCGACCGGCCACGCCCCGCACTGCAAAGTCAGCGTGGCGCCCGCATCGCTTTCACGGTCCCGCGTACCACCTGCGATGGGCTGGCAACGCTGGCCCGCGGCGAGCACGCGACCTTGTTCATGACGCTGGCCGCAGCGTTTGGCGTTCTGCTGACGCGCTACGCCGGCCAGGACGATGTCTGTATCGGCATGCCGCTCGCCAGCCGCACTCGCACCGAGCTCGAAGGCTTGATCGGCTTCTTTGTCAACTCGCTGGTGCTGCGCGTGCGCACCACGCCGCGCCAGTCCTTCCTGGCGCTGTTGCGCGAGGTGCGCAGCAGCGCGCTGGCCGCCTTCGCCCATGCGGACCTGCCGTTCGACAGCCTGGTCGAGCGGCTTGCCCCGGCGCGCACACTGAGCCACGCGCCCTTGTTTCAGGTGGCGCTGGCGATGCAGAACACGCCGTTGGCCACGCTGGCGCTGCCAGCGTTGACGGTCACCCACATCGAGCTTGGCAGCACCAGCAGCAAGATCGATCTGCTGCTCAACGTCAGCCAATCGCACAGCGGGCTCGATGCTTACTTCGAGTACAGCACAGACTTGTTCAATGCCGACACCATGCAGCGCATGGCCGACCACTTTGTTCGGCTGCTCGGCGCAATTGTCAGCGAGCCGGGCGCACGGGTGGACCAGTTGCCGATGCTCGCGCCTCAGGAGCGCGTGCAACTGCTGCGCGACTGGAACAACACGCTGCGGGCCCCGTGCACGGCAACGACCATGCACCAGTTGTTCGAAGCGCAGGCGGCGCTACGCCCGCAGCACAGCGCGCTGGAGTTCGACGGCGCGCGCTTCAGCTACGCCGAGCTCAACGCAAAGGCCAACCAGCTGGCGCACCATCTGCGCGCGCTGGGCGTGGGGCCGGACGTGCTGGTGGGGATCTGCGTGGAGCGCTCGCCCGATATTGTGATCGGCATGCTGGCGGTGCTCAAAGCAGGCGGCGCCTATCTGCCGCTTGACCCCGGCTATCCGGCGGCGCGGCTGGCTTATATGCTGGCCGACGCCCGGCCCGCGCTGTTGTTGACCCAGGAGCGCCTGATCGGTGTCATTCCCGCGCATGACACGCCGATCTTCAGCATGGACACGCAGTGGGAACGTCTGGCAGCTGTTCCGACGGACAATCCGACGAGCGTGTGTGGGCCGGCCAATCTGGCGTACGTGATCTACACGTCCGGTTCAAGCGGGCGGCCGAAAGGCGTGCTGCTGCACCATGCTGGCCTGGTCAATCTGGCCCGGGCACAGGGCGACGCCTTCGCGGCCGGTCCCGGCCAGCGCATCCTGCAATTTGCCTCGTTCAATTTCGACGCGTCGAGCTGGGAAATCGTCATGGCGCTGACCTGCGGCGCGACGCTGTGCATGGCCACGCGCGAGGCGCTGCTGCCAGGCGCCGAACTGGCCCGTACCATAACGCGGCTGGGCATCACGTCGGCCACCTTGCCGCCCACCGCGCTGGGCCTGATGGACCCGGCGCAGCTCGCTGGCCTATCCAGCGTGATCGTCGCCGGCGAGGCCTGCGCGCCTGCGCTGGCCGCGCAATGGGCCAAGGGGCGCAGCTTTTTCAACGCCTACGGCCCGACCGAAGCGACCGTGTGCGCCTCGTACTATCCATGGAGCGCCGCGCATGGCGCGAGTTTGCCAATCGGCCGCCCGATCATCAATACGCGCCTGTACGTGCTTGACGCGAGCCTCAATCCGGTACCCGTTGGCGTGGTCGGCCAACTGCACATCGCCGGCGCCGGCGTGGCGCGCGGCTACCTGCAGCGCCCCGACCTGAGCGCCGAAGCGTTCATCCCCGATCCGTTTTCGGCGCAAGCAGGCGCGCGCATGTACCGCTCGGGCGACTTGGCGCGCTATCTGGCGGACGGCAACCTTGAGTTTTTGGGACGCATCGATGATCAGGTCAAGCTGCGCGGTTTTCGCGTGGAGCTGGGCGACATCGAGGCGGCGCTGGCCGACGCGCCGGGCGTGCTGGAGGCGCTGGTGCTGGCGCGCGAAGACGCACCGGGCGACCAACGCCTGGTCGCCTATGTGCTGGCGGGCGCACCCGCGCCGGCGCCGGCGGCGCTGCGTGAACATCTGCGCGCGCAGCTGCCCGAGCACATGCTCCCTTCGCACATCGTCATTCTCGCCGCGTTTCCCCTGACACCGAACGGCAAGGTCGACCGGCAGGCCTTGCCCGCGCCCCAGCAGGTGCGCGGCGACGACGCCTATCAGGCGCCGCAAGGTGCGGCCGAACTGGCGCTGGGCGCGATCTGGGCCGAGGTGCTGAAAATCGACCGGGTCGGACGGCACGACAATTTCTTCACGCTGGGCGGCCATTCGCTGTTGGCCGTGACGCTGATCGAACGGATGCGCCAGCAGGGCATGCACGTCGACATCCGCACGCTGTTTGCCAGTCCCAGCGTGGCCGCTCTGGCCGGTTCGCTGGGCGGCAGCGTCGAGGTGGCCGTGCCGCCAAATGGCATCGCGCATGGCGCCGGCGTGATCACGCCCGCCATGCTGCCGTTGGCGCAGCTGACGCAGCAGCAGATCGACAGCATCGCGCTGTCGGTCGACGGCGGGGTCGCCAACATCCAGGACATTTACCCGCTCGCGCCGCTGCAGGAGGGGATACTGTTCCATCACCTGATGCACCAGGACGGCGACCCGTATCTGCTGCCCAACGTGATCGGTTTCGACACCCGCGCGCGGCTCGACGCCTTCCTCGAAGCGCTGCAGGACGTGATCGAGCGGCACGACATCCTGCGCACCGCCATTGTCTGGGACGGCTTGCCCGAGCCGATGCAGGTGGTCTGGCGCACGGCCACGCTGCCGCTCGAGGAGCTCGTTTTGGACCCGGCGGCGGGCGACATGGTGGGCCAGCTGATGGCACGCTACGACCCGCGCCACTTCCGCATCGAGCTGGTCGGCGCGCCCTTGATGCGCGCCTTCGTCACGCCCGACCCGCTCAAACAGCGTTGGTTGCTGTTGCTGCTGCCGCACCACATGGTGTGCGACCACACCACGGGCGAACTGCTGATCGACGAAGTGCAGACGATCCTGCAAGGGCGGCGCGAGCACTTGCCGCATCCCCAGCCGTTCCGCAATTTCGTCGCGCAGGCGCGCCTGGGTGTCAGCTCGGCCGAGCACGAAACGTTCTTTCGCAAGATGCTCGGCGACGTCAGCGCGCCCACCATTCCGTTCGGGCTGCTCGACGTGCATGGCGGCGTGGGCGTGTTCGACGAGGGCAGCCGCCCGGTCGAACGGGCGCTGGCGCGCCGCATCCGCGCCCAGGCCGGGCGTCTTGGTGTCAGCGTGGCCAGCCTGATGCACCTGGCCTGGGCCCAGGTGCTGGCCACCGTGTCGGGCCAGGCCGATGTGGTGTTTGGTACCTTGCTGATCGGGCGCATCCAGGGCGGGGCGGGCGCGGACCGCGCGCTGGGCATGTTCATGAACACCCTGCCGATTCGCATCCGGATCGGCCAACACAGTGTCGAACAAAGCGTGCGCGACACCCATGCAATGCTGGCCCAGTTGCTGCGCCACGAACATGCGCCGCTGGCGCTGGCCCAGCGCTGCAGCGGCAACAACCCGACCACGCCCTTGTTTTCGGCAATTCTGAACTACCGGCACACGCACATGCCGACGATGTCGGCCGACGCGCCGGCCGCGCCGGGGCTGGACGGCGTGCAGCTGCTGGCGCGGACCGAGCGAACCAATTACCCGTTCTATCTGTCGATCGACGATTTCGGCGACGGCTTCGAACTGGCCGCGCAGGTGACGCCAGGCGTGTCGGCGCGCCGCGTGTGCGACTACGTTCACTGCGCGTTGGAAAATTTGACCGCTGCGCTGGAGACGACGCCGCATGCGCACACCGACAGCATTGCCGTACTGCCCGCCGTTGAGCGCAAGCAGGTGCTGCTGGACTGGAACGCGACCGCGACGAGCTGGCCGCAAACGCTGTGCGCGCACCAGATGTTCGAGGCGCAGGTACTGGCCACGCCGGACGCCATCGCGGCCGTGTTCGAGCAACAGCAACTGAGC
>JBBQZO010000071.1:0-9199 GCA_038207625.1 Burkholderiales bacterium
CAACACTGAGCCATTTTTATGCGGGCGTGAAACCGGCGCCCATCATGGCCAACTTCTCCTCGCGCGGCCCCAATCTGGGCGACGCAAACGTGCTCAAGCCGGACCTCACGGCGCCTGGCGTGGACGTGATCGCCGGCGTCACACCGGCGCTGTCGCAAGGCGACCATGACGCGGTGGCGGCCGGCACGCTGGTGCCGCCATACAGCTTCGAGTCCTACAACGGCACCTCGATGTCGAGCCCGCACGTGGCCGGCTTGGCCGCGCTGCTGCGCCAGGCCCATCCGGACTGGTCGCCGGCCGCCATCAAGTCCGCGCTGATGAGCAGCGCCAGCCCGACGCTGGACGACGGCTTGCCGGGCGTGCAAAACGGCCGCCTGCCCTGGTCGCAAGGGGCCGGCCACGTGACGCCCAACGCGGCCACCGATCCCGGCCTGGTGTATGACGCCGGCATGCTCGACTGGACCCGCTACCAGTGCAAGGTCAACAAGGCCGCGGTGCCGCATCAGGACGACTGCAGCAGTGCGGCCATCGGCACGCTCGACGAGACCTACAATCTGAACCTGCCCTCGATCACGGTGGGCGCCGTCGCCGGCGCGGTGACGGTGCTGCGCAAGGTCACCAACGTGGGCGCCGGCACGGCCACCTACAACGCCAGCATCGTCGCGCCGGGCGGCTTCAGCGCGCTGGCCAGTCCGGCCAGCCTGACGCTGGCGCCCGGCGAAACCAAGTCGTTCACGCTCACACTTTACGCGGCCGGCGCGCTCGAAGGGGCGTGGGGCTACGGTTCGCTCAGCTGGAGCGACGGCACCCACCTGGTCAGGATCCCGCTCACGGCGCGCCTTGGCAAGGCCATCACGGCGCCCGACGAACTGCTCGCCGCCAGCGTCGCGGGAAGCCGTCTGATCACACTGAAAACCGGCGTGTCCGGCCGGATCGGCGCACGCAAAGGCGGCATGAGCGACGTCACGCTGTCCGATCAGGCCAGCCTGTCACCGGGCGCCTTGAGCACGGCCGCCTTCCTGGCCGCCTGCGCGGCCGGCAGCGACACCGCCACGGTCAAGGTCTACCACGTCAGCATCCCGGCCGACACCATCGTGGCGCGCTTCGCGCTGCGCCAGCAGGACGTCAGCGGCGCCACCGACGACAACGACCTGATGGTGATCACGCCCAGCGGCGGCGCGCTGCTGTCGGGCGGCGCCACTTCGGACGAGGCGCTGCAACTGGCCGGCCCGCCCGCCGGCGCCTACACGGTGTGCGTCACCGCCTACGCCGGCGCGGCGCCGATGCTGCACCGGCTGTCGAGCTGGATCGTCACGCCAACCAGCGCCAATACCGGCAAATTGAGCGTGCTGCTGCCCGGCGCCGTCAGCGCCGCCAGCAGCGCGACGGCCGGCATCACGTGGAGCGCACTGGCCGAGGGCGGGCGCTACGTGGGTGGTGTGCAGTTCACCTTCGGCGCGAGCGTGCAGGCGAGCACGGTGCTGCGCATCGACACCAACGGCGACGCGCCGCAAGTGATCGTGGCGCGTGACCTGTCGCCGGCGCAGTTATCGAACGAGGACTGACGCGCGCCGCGCCAGCGCGCCGGCGCGCGGCGCGCCAATACGCAACAGGGGCGCCGGCTCGATGCCGGCGCCCCATTTTTTTGAGTCGGCGCTGCCCGTCAGGCTTGCTGGGCCAGCGGGTAGTGCGCCTGCGCCTGCAGACGCAGATTGAACAGGTACATCGCCAGCGCCGTCAACACGCCTATGCCGCCAAACAGCGCCCACATCATCATCGGCTGCTGCATGTCCTTGGCGATCACCTGATACGCCCAGCCCGACAACAGGCCGGCAAACAGATAGCCCAGCGCCATCGACACGAAGTAGTAGCCCATGAACATGGCCGTCTTGCGCTTGGGCGCGATCGCCGCCACGTACTCCTGGCTCTTGGGCGAGGCGATCATCTCGCCGATCGCGAACACCACCACCGCAGCGGCCATCGCGAAGCCGCCCACCACCATCGCGTGTCCCAGGCCGGCCATCGCCAGCCCAAGGCTGAGCACCAGCGTGCCGCCCACCAGCACCGGCAAGGCTTTCCAGCGCTGCAGAAAGGCGCTGATCGCCACCTGCAACAGCACGATGGCGGCGAAGTCCAGGTCGACGATGTATTCGGGATTGACCTGGCGGTAGCTGGCGCTCCAGCCCTGGGCCAGCTGGGCGGCGCTGGTCTGGCCGTGGTTCAGCGCCGTCAAGCCTGCGCTGAGGACGTCGGCCGGCACCATCACCTTGTAGTTGACCAGTTCCAGGCGCAGCAGTTCGAGCCCGTGCGCATCGACGCCGGCGGCGACATGGCTGGCCAGCGCAGGCAAGGCGCCGCTCAACTGCTCCAGATTGACGGCGGCAGCATAGTTCAGCACCGTCGGACCGCACTTGGCCAGCAGCGCCACCAGGTCGGACGTGTCGACGAAGTCGCGGATAAACAAAGGCAGCGTGACGAACACCTGGGTGTACACGGTCCAGAAGCAGGCCATGATCAGCAGGTAGACGACAAACTTGGCGTCGCCCACGCGCACCGGCTGGCGATACCACGCGACGTCGGCGGCGGCGGCGGCGCCTTTCAGCGCGCGGCTCCACAACACGTTGAGCAGGCCCCACACGGCCATCGCGCCCAGGTAGTTGGTATAGCTGATGGCGCCCTTGGCGGCGATCATCAAGCCGACGATGCCCGGCACCACCAGCAGCGCCAGCCGCCCGTTGCCCAGCACCTCCTGGGTTTCCAGCAGCACCTGGCGCAGCGTGCGGCTGTCGGTTTCGCCGTCGTGGTGGGCCGGTTCCTTGTACAGCAACAGCGCCGGAATGAAGTTAATCAGTATCCATAACGAGGACATCGCAAACACCATGTCCCAGCTGATCGCGCGCACATAGCCGGCGATCAACGGTCCCAGAAAACCGCCCACGTTGACCATCGTGTAGAACACCCCGAAGCCGATGCCGCGGTTGCTGTCGTCAGTGGTGCGCCCGATGGTGCCCACCACCACCGGCTTGAAACACCCGGCGCCCAGCGCCACGGCCACGAAGGCGGCGCAAAAGCCCCAGAACGAATGCGCCTGGCCCAGCATGTAATAGGCCGGCGCCATGATCGCGAACGACAGCAGGAACATGCGCCGGTAACCGTAGCGGTCGGCCAGCGCGCCCGTCAGCACCGGAAACAGGTACAGCAGAAACGGCACTATCCCTTGCAGGAAGCCGCGCTCCTGGTCGGAAAAACCCAGGCCGCCCTGGGCGACCGGGCTGGTCATGTACAGCGACGACAGCGTGAAGAAACCGTACCACGCGAGACGCTCGAAGATCTCCATCGTGTTGGCGACATAAAACGTGCGGTGAAACGGCGATGGCTTGGTGATTACTTTTTGCATGCGAGGTCCTGTCGATTATCTACAAGGCTGTTTCAATCTACTACTGCGACAACTGCTTCAATACAAGGTGGGCCGCGATCAGGTCGCTGAGGGCGGTGCCGACCGATTTGAACAGCGTGATCTGTTCGGCGCTCTGGCGTGCCGGCACCGTGCCGCGGCACAGCTCGGCCAGTTCGCCGCGCACCGCGTCGGCGCCGAACACGCCCTCGCGGATCGGAATGAGCAGTTCGCCCGCCTCGTTCAACACGTTCTGCCGGCTGTCGACGTACACCGCCGAGCGCTGCACCAACGCGCTGTCGCATTCGCGCCGGTCGGGGCTGTGATTGCCCAGCAAATCGACGTGGCAACCGGGCGTTAACCACGCCCCTTGCAGCAGCGGCGTGGCCGACCCGGTGGCACTGACGATGATGTCGGCGCGCGCGGCGCAGGCGGCCAAATCGCCGACCGCCTCGAAGCGCACCTGCGGGTGCTGGTTCTCCAGGCGCGCCTGCAAGGCAGCCACCGCGTCGGGCCGGCGGCCCCACAAAAACACCTGCTGCAGGCGGTGCTCGGCCAGGTGGGCGGCCACCAGCGGCGCGGCCAGCTGGCCCGTGCCCAGCAGCAGCAGGCTGGCCGAGTCGGCCCGCGCCAGATAGCGCGCCGCCAGCGCGGAGACGGCGGCGGTGCGCCAGTACGTCACGCTGGTGCCGTCGATCAGCGCCAGCGGCACCCCGTGCGCGCGGCTAAACAACAGGATCTGCGAATGCAGCGTCGGGTAACCGGCACTGCCATTGTCGGGAAAATAGGTGAACGCCTTCAGGCCGATCACGTCCTCGTTCCAGGCCGGCAGCACGGCGAAGCCGTCATGGCTGGCGCTGTCGGGCGCGAGCGCAAACACCTGGCGCTGCGGCATGCCGAAGTCCTGCCGGAAGCCCTGCTCGAGCGCCGCGATCAAGGCGGGAAACGCCAGCGCGCGTTCGACCTGCCCGGCATCGATGATCCTCACAGCGGCAACTCGAACAGTTTTGGCGCGTGCGTCAGCAGCTCGTAGCCATCATCGGTAATCAGCACATCGTCCTCCAGGCGCACCCCGCCGTAGTTTGCCATATACAGCCCCGGCTCGATCGTCACCACATATCCGGCCTGCAGCGTTTCGGTGCAGTGCGGCCCGATGTAGGGTTGCTCGTGCAGCTTGATGCCGACCCCGTGCCCCAGACCCGGTCCGGCGTACTGACCGAACGGCGAGGCCTGCAACACGGCGCTGGCGGCCGCGTCGGCACGCTGCGCCGGCAAGCCGGCGCGCAGCGTCGCCAGCGCCGCCGCTTGCGCGCCGAAAACCGTATCATACATGCCCTGTTGGCGCGCATCGGCGCGCCCGGCCACGTAGCTGCGCGTCATGTCCGAGCGGTAGCCGTTGACGACGGCGCCGAAGTCGATCAGCACCAGGTCGCCCGCCTGCAGCGTGCGGCGCGACGGGATGCAATGGGGCAGCGCGGAGCGCGCGCCAAAACCCAGAATGGTGGCGAACGACAGCCCTTCGGCGCCCAGCGCCTGCATCTGGTAGTCCAGTTCGAGCGCCATGTCGCGCTCGCTCACGCCCAGCGTCAGTTGCGGCAGCAGGCGCGCCAGCGCGGCGTCGGCGATGGCGGCGGCGCGCCGGATCTGCGCCACTTCCCAGGCGTCTTTCTGTTTGCGCTGCTGTTCGATCAGCGCACCGCTGGCGGCGAAGCCGACGCAAGGATTGGCCTTGGCCACGCCCTGCCACAGCGCCACCGAAATGTGCTCGGACTCGAACAATACCTTGCGCGCGCCGTCGGACTCGAGCAGCACGGCGATCGCCTCGCCCAGACTCTGGCGGTCGCGGTCGCGGCACACCACGTCGCACTGCACGCACTCCTCCTGGGCCTGCTCGACGAAGCGGTAATCGGTGATCAGGTACATGCTGTTGGCAGTCAGTACGCCGTAGGCCGCCTCGCCCGCGTAGTTGACCAGATAGCGCAGATTGTCGAGCGAAAAAATCACCAGCGCATCCTGCCCTTTGGAGGCCAGGCTGTGGCGCAGTGCCGCCAGGCGCGATGCAAATTGAGGTACGGCCAAACAGATGTCGGATTGCGCTGTCATCGGAAGATAAATCCATATTGAAGGGGATCGGAGGGGTCGAGAAAGAAACTGCCTTTGCCGACAATGTGGGCCGTGCCTTCGACGCGCGGAATCACGGCCGCGTAGGGTCCGTACTGCACGGCCTCGGTGACCGATACGTGAAACACGCTGCCGAGCACACTTTCGATGGCGATCGACTGGCCAGGCGCGAGCAAGCCGCGCGCGTGCAGGATCGCGGCCTGGCCGGAGACGCCGCTGCCGGTCGGGCTACGATCGAGTTCGCCGTCGGCGAAGATGCACACGTTGCGGCTGTGGATGCCCGGCACCGCGCTGGGCGCGGAAAAAATGGTGCCATACAAGAAGCCAAGGTCCGCTTCAAGCGGGTGCGCGATGCTGCGCGCGCCCTGCACTGCCTGCTTGATGCGGCGCCCCAGGTCGACGATCTGGAAATGGTTGCTCGCCGCCAGCGACAGGTCGATCGATGGCGCGTCGACGTAGGCGTAGAACGCGCCGCCGTAGGCCAGCGTGTAGCGCAGCGTGCCAAGGCCAGGCACCTCGACACGGGCGTCCTGCTCGACGACGAACGAGGGCACGTTATCGAAATAAATGCGCCCGATCTGTCCCTGTTCGATCTGCGCGTAGGCGCTGATCTGGCCGCACGGCGCGTCGATGCGCAGCGTCGTCAGCGGCTCCACGCGCGCCACCACGCCAGCCTCGATGGCGGCGCGGGTCAGCGCGATCATCGCGTGGCCGCACATGGTGCTGTAGCCCTCGTTGTGCAGGAACAGCACGCCGAAGTCGCTGTCGGGCCGCTCGGCCGGAACGATCACGCAGCCATACATGTCGGCGTGGCCGCGCGGCTCGAACATCAGCGCCGTGCGCAGCCGGTCGTGATTGTCGATGCAATCGCGGCGTCGCTCCAGCACCGTGTTCCCTGCCAGCTCAGGGAAGCCGGACGTGATGATGCGCAGCGGCTCGCCGCCGGTATGGCACTCGAGCGTGGTGATCACCGGCCAGACCGCCGGCGCCTGCCAGTTGGCAAATCCATTTGCAAGCATTGCGTCTCCATTGCACGCGCTGCCCCTGCGCGGCGTGAGCGTGGCAGAGGTCAGGCATCGTCGTTTTTTTCAGAACCACAGCGTAGCGCCACAGCGGCGCGCAGTCTTGGCTGCATGCGCTGATACGCGCGACGAAATCGGCACAGGGCGGTGCTGCGCGCCAAGCCGTCAACCGGCCGGCGCGCCCGGCACCATTGCCGCTTGATGGGCAGGCAGAAAGAACAGCGCGTTGCGCGACCCACCAGTCCAATCTGCGCAGCGTCAATGACTAAATCGGCACAAGCGCATGGGCAAACGGCGCACTGCGTCGGGCTCTGGCATACAATCCGAAAAAAAGACAGCGCCAGCGCCGCGTGCGACAGCCCATGCCAGGCACCGGCGCGCACGCCGCGCCGCCCATCCATCCCGTCAAGGAGACTCGTTTTGAAAGCCAGTGAAGTAGTCATGACCATCGCGGTGCTGTTGACCGCGGGCGCCGCCGCCAGCGCCGCCGCCCGCGCAGCCGAACCGGCCAGCGTACCAGTCCAGAGCATCCTGAGCCGCAGCCACGATTGCGGCCCGACCCTGACGCTGCGCTCGCAAGCGCTGACGGCACAGGCCGAGACAAACACCTGTGCGATGCTCGGCGCGATCGAACAGCGCTTCCACGCCACCTTCCACACGCAGGGCAAGCCGGTCAAGCATGACCACAACACCAGCCTGCGCGCCAACATCTATGCCTCGCGCGCCGACTTCGTCAGTTACGCGGCCCAGCATTTCAACATGCCCACCAATAATGGCGGGATGTACCTCGAAGGTCTGCCCGACCAGCCGGGCAACCAGGCCGAGTTCGTCGCCAACCAGCGCCCTGACGGCACTGTCCACAACCTTGAGCACGAGTACGTCCACTATCTGGACGGACGCTTCAATCTGTATGGCGACTTTTGCGTCGGCCTGCACGACTCGCATTCACCGCCGGAGAACTGTGCCCTGCCGTCGCCGTTGGCGCCCTACCTGGTATGGTGGACCGAAGGGGTGGCCGAATTCATCTCGAAAGGCCAGAACAACCCGTCGGCACTGAAGGCGCTGGACGCCAAGCACTACGCGCTCAGCGAGCTATTCGACACCGCCTACGAGGTCAACAATGACAGCGTGCGCATCTACGGCTGGGGTTATTGGGCGGTGCGTTTCATGATGGAGCGGCACCGCGGTGAGATCGAGCGGATGCTGACGTTCACGCGCGCCGGCGACTACCCCCGTTATCAGGCGCTAGCGCGCGGTTGGGGCAGCAGCATGGATGCCGAATTCGCCAGCTGGCTGACGACGCTGTCGGCCAAGGCCGGCACCGATGCGGCGGCGCCAGCCAAGGCCGCCGGCTGAGCGTACGTCAATGAAAAACGGCCGGTCAGTGCGACCGGCCGAAGATTGCCCCCCCATAGGCGGCACCCTGCGTGCCACCTACGGGGACCGTTTCACAGATAGCGCAACTTGAGCACGTCCGGCCCCGCATCGACGACCTCGATGACTTGTCCGGGCAGGCCGGCGCCGTCGAGCCGGAAGCGCTGCATGCCCAATGCCGTCAGACTGACCCCGCTCATCTGCTGGCGGTCGTCCGGACCGGGCCGACCGGTCTGCGCCTGACCGTCCGGCCCCACCACCAGCGTTGCGCGCCCGCGCCGGCTGGGCGGGAACGCGAACCCTTGAGTCGGACGGTAGACTTGCACGCCGTCGCTATCCTCCTCGTAGGAATGGGTCCAGTGGCCGGCAAACTGCGCCGCCGCATGCTGCGCCGTCATGCGTTCATGCCCGAACGCGGCAGCCGTGGCGTACGCGTCGTGCTTACTGCGGCGGGCAGCGCGACCTCGCTTGCCGTCTCGGCCGGCGGCGCACTGCGGAACGTCGAAATAACCCCGCCCATGTATTCGTAGCCGGTCAGCGACGGTCCCCAGGCGGCGCCGTTCCACCACTTGTGGTACAGCGCGCTGTCGGAGCCGGTGACGAACACGTCGAGCCGGTTCGGGCCCCACGAGACTGCACGCGGGGCCGACGTGACGAGCCCGCCCATGTACTCGTAGCCGGTGAGCGACGGCCCCCAGGCGGCGCCATCCCACCACTTGTGATACAGCGCGCTGTCGGTGCCGATGACGAACACGTCGAGACGGTTCGGGCCCCACGAGACGACCTCGGGCTGGCCCACGCAGATCCCGCCCATGCGCTCGAAGCCGGTCAGCGACGGGCCCCAGTTGGCGCCGTCCCACCACTTGTGGTACAGCGCGCCGTCGGTGCCGGTGACGAACACGTCGAGCCGGTTCGGGCCCCACGACACGGCGCGCGGGGCCGAGGTGCAGATCCCGCCCAGCCGTTCGTAGCCGGTCAGCGACGGGCCCCAGTTGGCGCCGTCCCACCACTTGTGATACAGCGCGCGGTCGCTGCCGATGACGAACACGTCGAGCCGGTTCGGGCCCCACGAGACGACCTCGGGCTGGCCCATGCAGACCCCGCCCATGAACTCATAGCCCGTCAGCGACGGTCCCCAGGCGGCCCCGTTCCACCACTTGTGGTACAGCGCGTGGTTGCTGCCCACGACGAACACGTCGAGCCGGTTCGGGCCCCACGACACCACGCGCTGATCGCCCAGGCTGATGGCGCCCATGAGTGCGTAGCAGGTGAGCGGCTGGCCCCAGGC
>JBBQZO010000072.1:0-8687 GCA_038207625.1 Burkholderiales bacterium
TGGGCGCTGACGCTGAGTGCGTGCAGCTTGCCCACCTTGCCGACCGCCCCGATGCTGGTGCAGGACGCGACCAAGCAACAGGCCATCCAGATCGGCAAGAACGGCAAGGCCGAGGTGCGCGCGACGATGGGGGTAACCCGCGAGATCGCGTTCGACAACGGCTACGAGGTGTGGCTGTACCAGTTCGATCCGAGCACGGCCGGATCGACCAAACGCGATGAGCGCGTCGAATTCGTGGTGTTGTTCGATCCGACCGGCCGTGTCACGAAGACCCGCACGCGCGACCCCGCGCCAAGCATGGCGGCCCAGGCCACGACGCAGAAATAAGCGCACAGCATGATACGATAATTGCCTTGCGTCATTAGGGCGTAACATGGAATTGCTATGCTGCTTGCTTTAGGAATCTGGAGCACATCACATGGCAACTCGACTGAAACAACGACTGCGCACCCTCGGTGTCGCGCTGGCCATGCTGGCCCCGCTTGCGGGCCATGCAGCAGAACCCGCTTACGTGGTCGGCCAGGCAATCGACCTGTCCGGCCCGAACGGCAGCATCGGGCGCGACTACGTGGCCGGCATCACCACCTACTTCGACGCAATCAACACCAAGGGCGGCATCAACGGTCGCAAGATCGCCTACATCGTGCGCGACGATCACGGCGTGCCGGCCGAATCGGCCAAGCTGGCCAGCGACCTGATCAAGCTCGATCACGCCGACTATCTGCTCGGCGGCATCGGCGTCGCCGCGACCCAGGCGATCGTCGCCGCGCCCGCCTTCGCCGCCAGCAATCACGTGCTGTTTGCGCCGCTGGCCGATTCGCTGTCCACGTCGCGCGCGCGGGTGCTGTTCTGGCGCCCCAGCATCGAACACGAGTTCCAGTTCATCCTGGCGTATTTCGGTAATTTGGGTATCAAGAACGTGGGCATCGCCTATCAGGAAACGCCGTCCAACCAGGCGTCCTACCAGTTCGTCGTGGCTGAACTGAAGAAACGCGGGATGACGCTGTCGGGCGTGGCCAAGCTGAGCGGCACGCCGAAGGAGCGCGACGAGCAGGCGCTGGCGCTCAGTAAAACCGGCACGCAACTGGTGCTGGCGATTTCCGACACGATCGCCTCGGGCCTGTTTCTCAAGGAGTTTCGCAAGCATGCGCCAGCTGTCTTCGTGGCCGGCACCTCACTGATCAACCTTGACACCTTGAGCGAAGTGGCCGGCAGCAAAGGCACGGCGTGGACCGTGTTTTCGCAGGTAGTGCCCAATCCGAGCGCCGGCGCATCGGCGCTGCAGCTCGAACACATCGACATGATGAAGAAGTTTCGCGACGAGTCGCTCTCGTCGGTAACATTGGAGGGTTTTGCGGTGGGCAAGACACTGGTCAAGGCGATCCGCATGGACGGCCCCGGTCACGTCGACCTGCAAAGCTTCATCGCGCACAAGAGCGCGATCGACCTTGGCGGCATGACCGTCAGCCCGGCCGGCAAGGACAACAATTTGTCGGCATATGTCGCCATTGCACTGTTCAAGCAGGGCGGCGGCTTGATGTTCTAGGCGTCACGCTGCGCGCATGCACATCGGCGGCGCCGCTCGGCGCCACCACCTGCGCCGGCGCGCACCCTGGGTAGCTCACGCAATGGCATCGATAAACACGCGGCGCCCATCTCATTGCGCCGGGTCAGCGCCCGCGTGCGCCAGCATCGCCAATCCAATGTTGTATTTGCAATTTATGCGGTGTAGCATGCACGCTCCCCCACTTTCCTCAATGAGAAACACGTGAGCACAATCAGCACTCGTCAGGCCGTCCTGGCTGACCTTGACGCATTGTCCGTCCTGTTCGACGACTACCGCCAGTTCTACGGGCAGCGCAGCGCTGTGTCAGGCGCCAGGCAATTTCTGTTAGACCGATTCAATCACAACGAGTCGGTGTTATTCATTGCCCATCAAGGGTCCGAACCTGTTGGCTTTACGCAGTTATATCCGAGCTTTTCGAGTGTGTCTCTTGGGCGAATTTATATTCTGAACGATTTGTTTGTCAACGAACTGGGACGTCGCAAGCGGGTTGGCGCCGCCTTGCTTGCTGCCGCCGTTGATTTTGCGGCCAAAGTTGGGGCCGTTCGGCTCGGCCTGTCAACGGCCGTCACCAACACGGGTGCGCAGGCACTGTATGAAGCAGAAGGTTGGGAGCGTGACGACGACTTTGCCTATATCTATCGTCTTCGCAAATAGTCGTTCACGATGCACAGTGCATGCATGCGCAAGGTAAATCGTCTGCCTGCGCAATGCGTGCAGCATGCCCCATTGCCGCAATCGATCTCCAGACTGTCGCGCAGCTAAAGCGCAGCGCGGAAATGGTGGGCAAGCCGTCCGATGCGCGCATCGGAGGCACTGCCGACCGGCACGCGGGCGCGCCGGTCGGCGTACTTACTGAATCACCCGATAGCAAGGCGTGTAGGCCTTGCCCGCCAGTTTCATCCGGCTTTGCGCCACGAACGAGGCCAGCAGCGCATCCATCGGCCCCATGATGGCTGCGTCGCCGTGGATCTCGAAGTGGCCGAACTTCTCGATCGCGCGGATTCCCTCGTCCTTGACGTTGCCGGCCACCACGCCGGAAAACGCGCGCCGTAAATTGGCCGCCAGCAGATGCACTTCCTGATTCTTGTGCAGCGACAGGTTGCGCATGTTTTCGTGCGTCGGAATGAACGGCATCTGGAATGCGTGATCGATTTTCAGCAACCAGTTGAAGTAATATGCGTCGCTGTGCGCCTTGCGGAACTCGCGCACCATGCGGATGCCTTCCTGCATTTCGCGCGCCACCATCTCCGGATCGTCGATGATGATCTTGTAGCGTTGTTGCGCCTCGGGGCCCAGCGTGCAGGCGATGAATTCGTTGATTTGCTTGAAGTAGTCGCGCGACGATTCCGGCCCCGTGAAAATCAGCGGGAACGGCATGTCGGCGTTATCCGGATGCAGCAAGATACCCAGGATGTACAAGATTTCCTCGGCCGTGCCCGCGCCGCCGGGGAACACGATGATGCCGTGCCCGGTGCGTACAAAGGCCTCCAGGCGCTTCTCGATGTCGGGCATGATCACCAGA
Organism: Burkholderiales bacterium; assembly: GCA_038207625.1. Taxonomy (GTDB): domain Bacteria; phylum Pseudomonadota; class Gammaproteobacteria; order Burkholderiales; family Burkholderiaceae_D; genus JBBQZO01. The sequence goes on from JBBQZO010000072.1 coordinate 3,090, forward strand.
TCGTTGACGATCGGGTTGGGCGACTCGGCGGCGATGATGCCCGGCTCGGAGATGCCCAGGTAGCGCCCGCCGACGATGCGCTGCTTGGCGTGGCCGATGGTGGCGCCCTTCATCGGGCCCTTCATCGCGCCGGGACCGCAGCCGGTGCAGATGTCGAGGTCGCGCAGGCCCATCTGGTAGCCCACTTCCTTCGAATAGTTGTACTCGGCCCGGTTGATCGAGTGGCCGCCCCAGCACACCACCAGGTTCGGGTTGCGCTGCGGGTGCAGCACGTTGGCGTTGCGCAGGATGTGAAACACCGAGTCGGTGATGCCCTCGGTCGAATTCATGTCAAATTTCGGATTCTCGTTGATCTCGGCGCTGACAAAGATGATGTCGCGCAGCACCGCGAACAGGTGTTCGTGGATGCCCTTGACCATCTTGCCGTCGACGAAGGCGATCGCCGGCGCGCCCTTGATGTCGAGCTTGATGCCGCGCTCGCGCTGGATGATGCTGATCTCGAACGACTGATAGCGCTCGAGCAGCTCCTTGCCGTCGTCGATCGTGCTGCCGCAGTTGAGTACCGCCAGCGAGCAGTTGCGGAAGATCTTGTACAGGCCGCCTTGGCTGGTATCGAGCAGTTTGTTCACTTCCGCCTTGGACAATACTTCCAGCCGGCCCTCCGGAGAAACCAGGGTATCGATAACGTCGTGTTCCATAGCGCGTGTCCTATAAAAATTCGTGTATTTCCTTCTGCCATCGATGCCAATATACGACAACTTTTCATTCTTGGGGCCGGAGTTTTTGCGCTGCCGTGCGCGAGCGCTTTCTAACACAGTTCACAAAAATTCACAGTGCGCTTCAGATTTACCTCAGCTGGCGCGATTTGTGGATTAAAATGCAGCGCTATTGCGCAGAGGGGCGGACGCGAGCACACCAGCGCCCGCCAAAAGCCCCGCTGTCCACTGTGATTTATCCATTCATAAAACCTATAAGGAGAAACCGGATGAGCGTTGCTACACCAGCGAATCAGGAAGTCGTTATCCCCGAGTTCAAGCAAATCATGGGGCATCCGGCTCCGCTGTGGATGTTGTTCATGTCCGAGTTTTGGGAGCGTTTCGCTTTCTACGGCATCCGCTGGGCATTGGTGCTGTACATCGTGGCGCAGTTCCACGGCGGCAACGCAGCCGGCCAGGCCGATGCGACACTGATCTACGGCGCCTATCTGGCACTGGTGTACGCCGCGGCGTTGCTGGGCGGCTATGTCGCCGACCGGGTGATCGGCTACCAACGCTCCATTCTGGTGGGGGCGTCCTTCATGGCGCTCGGCCTGTTCGCCATCGCGTACCCGGATCCGACCGTGTTCAAGTTCGGTCTGGCCACCATCATCGTCGGTAACGGCTTGTTCAAACCGAACATCTCGACGATGGTCGGCAAACTGTACAGCGTGGCCGACACCCGGCGCGATTCCGGCTTCACCATCTTCTACATGGGCATTAACACCGGCGCCTTCATCGCACCGATCCTGACCGAATTCTTGGCACGTAAAGTGTTCAACATCGGCGACACGCCAGCCTACAACGTGGTGTTTATCTCGTCGGGCGTGGGCATGCTGATCAGCCTGGTGTGGTTCTACATCGGCCGCCGTGTGCTGCTCGGTATCGGCGCGCCGACCGTGGAAATGAAAGACCGCATGCGCATGGCCTATGTCGCCATCGGCGGCATCGCGCTGATCCCGGTGATCTACTTCCTGCTGGCGATCAAGGCCAGCACGCTGCAATACGTGCTTGGCGTGATGTTTGTCGGCCTGTCGGTGCTGCTGATGATCGAAGGCGTGCGCGAAGGCAAGGTCGCGCGCGACAAGGTCATCGCGATGCTGATCATCTTCATCGTCAACATCCTGTTCTGGATGTTCTTCGAGCAGGCTGGCAGCTCGTTTACCTTCCTGGCCGATAGCATCGTCAACCGCGACCTGGGTGGCTTCATCTTTCCGACCGCCTGGTTCCAGAGCGTGAACTCGGTTGCCATTATTGCCTTCGCGCCCGTCATGGCCGCACTGTGGGTGTTGTTGGGCAAGCGCAACGTCAACCCGTCGATCCCGCGCAAGTTCGGCCTGGCGATGATCGCCAACGGACTGGCATTTGGCCTGCTGATGTATGCGCTGTCCTCGCTGGTCAACGCCGACAACAAGATCCCGTTCTGGACCCTGACGATGGTCTACGTGATCCAGTCGATCGGTGAGCTGTGCCTGTCGCCAATCGGCCTGTCGATGGTCACCAAGCTCGCTCCGACGCGCCTGGTTGGCCTGGGCATGGGCGGCTGGTTCCTGTCGACCGGTATCGGTAACAACCTGTCGGGCATTTTCGCCAGCTACGTCAGCGGCGAAACGGGACAATCGGTGGCGTCGGCATTGTCCGGCTACACCTCGGCCTTCTACGTGCTGCTCGGCGCCGGCATCGTGCTGCTGCTGATCGCACCGCTGATCCAGAAACTGATGCACGGCGTCAAATAAGACTGTTCGCCTGGCAAAAACGGCGGCCCGCGGGCCGCCGTTGTCGTTTGCGCACCGTCATCCGCAGCGGCGTCGCTATCGATCGTGGACGGCTTAGAACGGGACGTTGACAATCGCCTTGAGCAGCCAGCGGTCTGACGCATTGGTCAGGCCGCGCCCGACCCCGACGTTCAGATCGACACCGTGCACGGTGGTGTCGACGACGGCGAACAGTGTCTGGCTTTGTTCGCCGAGATGCCCCAGCCTGCCGACGACACCCAATTCGTTGTAGCTCTCCAGGCCCAGTTCCATGCCGTCATGGACCTTGTAGGCGATCTTCGAATCGAGATGAAAGCTGGTCGGACTGGCGACTGGGCCGGAAATTTTCCAAGCAACGTTGGGATTGACGGCCAAGGTCCAGCGCTGACCATGATAGCCAAACATGCCTTTCAACTCGGCATTCCACGGGTTTTCATCGAGTCGGAAATTGACCTTGCCCACTTCGAGGTTGGCACCCCAAAAATACGTCGCATCGGCCGCTTTGGTGGCGATGAATTTCATTCTGAGCTTTTCGCCGTCCAGCGTGGCGCCGCCATGCGCATCGCGCGATGTCAGCAGATAAGCGCCCAGTTCCCAATTCGGCGTCAGTCCATACGAAAACTCTGGCGTAATCCGCAGCACCCGGCCCGGCGCCTGCGCCCCCGGATAGTCCGGCACACGGCTGCCGGTGACGACATAGTTGGTATGCAGATCGAGCCCGAACACGCCCGGCGCATTGATCTCGTCCATATACACCTGGATCTCCTCGCTGGCGGCCTGGGCCTGGCAGCTGGCCATGGCCAGCAACCCCAGTGCGAGCAGGCGTGCGGTATGCGTTGTGATAGTCATGTTTCCCATGCTCGTTCAACCTTTAGGGGGGCGCGGCAAAAGCATCCTGCCCGGCGTTGCTCACAGCGGACCTGGACACAGCATTCGTGGTGGCACTCAGACCAGTTTGAACAGATTGACCTGACGCGTCAGATTTTCCGCCTCTTCATGCAAGGACTGCGTCGCGGCCGCGGACTGCTCGACCAACGCTGCGTTTTGCTGAGCGCCCGTTTCCATCAGCACGATCGCCTGATTGGCCTGCTGGATGCCGCGACTTTGCTCATCGCTGGCGCGGGCGATGTCGCCCATGATGTCGCTGACCTTGGCGACACTGCTGACGATGTCGGTCATCGCTGCACCGGCCGCAGCGACCAGTTTCTCGCCGGCGCCAACTTCCTCGACCGAGGCTGCGATGAGCTCCTTGATTTCCTTGGCCGCGGCCGCCGAGCGCTGCGCCAGCGTGCGCACTTCCGACGCGACGACGGCAAAGCCGCGTCCCTGCTCGCCTGCCCTGGCCGCCTCAACGGCGGCGTTCAGGGCGAGAATATTGGTCTGAAACGCGATCCCGTCAATCACACCGATGATGTCGACAATTTTCTTCGACGAGGCATTGATCGAGCCCATCGTGGACACCACTTGGGCGACGACGTTGCCGCCCTTGACGGCCACCTCCGAGGCGATGCCGACCAGCACATGGCCCTGCTGGGCGTTACTGGCATTATTGGCGACCGTGCTGCTGAGCTGTTCCATGGCCGCGGCAGTTTGCTGAATTGCGCTGGCCTGGTCCTCGGTGCGACCGGACAGATCGAGGTTGCCCGAGGCGATCTGGCCGGAGTTGGTCGCAATGGCGTCGCTGGAGAGGTGAATCGCGCTGATGATCTTGTGCAGCTTGCGGATAAACACATTAAGCGACACGGACAGACGTCCGAAGTCGCTGCCCAGCGTCGGCAGCTGGTGAGTGAGGTCACCATCGCCCTGACCCAAATCGTCGATGGCGTTCAATATCTGCGTCAATGGGGTGGTGATGCTGCGCGTGATGAAAATCGCCGCCAACAAGGACAATCCGATCGCCGCCACGCTGAGCCACTCGACGATACGAATGATCAAATCCGCCTGCTTCGTGGCCAACTCAACGCTGGCGCTCATCTGACTGAGTTCCTGCTCGATAAACGGGCTCAAGCTGGCATTGAGGTCGTTGCTGGCCCGGTCAAATTCGGGCATCAGCGGGTTACCCTGTTCCGGCCCCCCATCGATATAGGCTTGCGCCAGTTTTTTTCCCAGCACATAGAACTGGTCGAGCCGGGCTCGGATCGTGGCCAGCGCATTGAGCTGTCGTTTGTCGGACGCGTCGCGATAATGGATCTGAAATTTTTCGATGCCGGCCAGCGCGCCGTCGTAGTTCTTCTTCGCTTCGGTCCAGCCGTCGTTGAGCCCGTCCTTGCCGCGCGTGGCCGAGACATCGGTGAGAAATTGCTGGATCTGGATGACGTCCTGCTTCAAATCCTTGGCCAGCAGCGCGTACACGATGCGCTCGCGCTGCACCTCGACGATGTTTTCTTTCACCAGCGCCAGACGCTGAGTCAGAAACAAGGCAAAACCAATAAACATCGCGATCGGTATGGAAAACCCGAGAACAATTCTGAGCCTGACAGAAAGATGATCAAAACGCATTGTTAGGCCTTTGAAATTGACTTAAAATCATCGAAAACGCACGCAACACGAGCTCAATTGCATGCAACAAGGCATTATATAGCGCACCGTTGTTTGCACACCAGCGCCGTCAATTTGCGCAACAGTCGCCACTGACAGCGACACGCCCCTTCGATTGACTGATGCCGCGTCGGCACTCGCCGCATCAGTGAAGCCAATGGCGAGGTCGCAACACTGGCCGCTTGCCCCCCGTGTCTGGCACGCAGCACGTCAAGCCGGCGGCGCCAGGCTGCGCGCCATCTCGTCCATCTCGCTTTTCATCCAGGCGCGAAAACGGGCGATCTTGGGCATCCCTTCCTTGCTGCGGTTGACCAACAAGCGGTAGCCGCTGCCGAACGGCGCGCTGCGGCATTCAAGCAGTTTGAGCGACCCCTTGAGCACATCCTCGTAGGCGATCGCGTAGGCCACCAGCGCAATACCCTGCCCCGCCACCGCCGCCTGGGCCAGCACGCCCCAGTGGCTGTAACCGCGCGAAAAATCGTACTTGGCCTTGTGCACCTTGTTTTCCTTGAGCAGGGTAATCCAGGTTTCTGTGGTTTTTTCGTACAACA
>JBBQZO010000073.1:0-6922 GCA_038207625.1 Burkholderiales bacterium
CGCGCCTTGCCCACCGAGGCCGCGCAAGGCGATGCCGGCTGCGTGCTGGTCGACTATTTTGCGCGCTACCCGATCCGCAGCGTCAGCGCGGCCGGGGCCGATGCGCCGGTCGGCGCGCTGAACGGCCATTATCGCGTCAGTTTCGAGAACGGCAACAGCGTCACGGTCGACAGCGACGGCGAGCTGGCGCTGTGGCGCGATCCGGCCAGTCCGGCGCGCGCGCGCCTACGCGGGCGACTCGGCATCAACGACTACGTGGCGCGCGTGATCGACCGCGAAGGCTCGGCCGAACAGCCCGAGGCTGCCAAGGCGCTGGCGATCGCCGCGCGCAGCTATTTGCAGCAAAATGCCACCCAGGCCGAAGGCTGCCAGCAGATCGCCGACAGCAGCGCCACCCAACGCGTGAGCCCGACCCGGGCCAGCGCGGGCGCGCGCGCGGCGGCGCTGTGGACCGACCAGCTGATCATCGCCGGGCCCAGCGTGCGCTACCACCGCGACACGCCGGCGCCGAACACGCTGGTGTGGCGCGACGCGCAGGCGCAGGCCGCCGGGCAGATGCGCTTTGACGAAATCCTCAACCACGCCTTTCCGGGCGCGCAACTGAGCACGCTGTCCGACAGCTCGGGTCTGGCCTGCACGCCGCTGGCCGGCGCCGAGGCCTGGCTGGCGCGCGAGCTGCCGCGCTGGCAGCGCCGCCTGCGCACCGAGCCCGGTTACGAAGCGCCGGCCACGCGCCCGGCCATCTGCCAGCTGGCCCTGGGCAGCCCGTATTCCGAGCAAAGCCGCAACCGCATCTATGTGCGCGGCCTGGCCACGCGCGATGACCGCATCACCATCGCGCACGAATTCGTCCATCTGGGGCTGCGCAACCATCCGCGCGGCCAGGACGAAGACTACGTTGAACAACTGGCGCGCCGCCTGATCGACTACCGTCTGGAGACGCAATGAAAGTGTTGTTGACCTGCCTGCTGACGCTGCTGTGCGCCGGCGCCACCGCCCAGAACAGCGAGCTGTCGGCGCCGTCCGGCGGCTGGAACCGCAACGGCCTGGTGGACCGTTCGGACGAGGCCACGCTCGCTTACCCGTACTCGCCGATCGACCGGGGCGCGCAGAAAAAGCGCACGATGATACGCGGGCGCATCGCCGCCGCCGGCAAGCAGCGCGAGCCGCACCAGCTGGTGGTGAACGGCAATCCGCTGCCGCTGGAGGTCGACGAAGATGGCCGCTTCGCGCGCCCCTACGTGTTCGGGGCCGGCTCGAACAGTGTCGAATTGAAGTCGCCCGACGGCAAATCGGTCAAGCGCGTGCAGTTTTACGAGACCGACAGCAACCGTCCGCGCCCCGCGATCCGCATCATCTGCGCGTGGGACGACAACCAGGCCGAGATCGACCTGCACGTGCTCACGCCGGACGGCCAGCATGCCTTCTTTGCGCATCCGCTGCTGAGCAACGGCGGCGGCCTTGACGTCGACAGCGTGGACGGCCCCGGTCCGGAGATGTTTACGATGACGTCGCCGCTGCGCGGCGCGTATCACGTGTATGTCAATTACTGGGGCAACTTCGGCGCCAACGGCTATCATTTCGACGAGAAGACGCGCAAGCGCGACATCATCACCGCGCGCATTACGCTGGTGTTTAACGAAAACACGGCGCGCGAAAAACGCGAAGTGCTGGTGGTCCCCTTACGCAGCATCGGCGAGCTGATGCTGGTTAAATCGTTTACTTACTGACCATGAAAAATTCCGACTCCATGCGCCTGACCCCGTTGGCCCTTCCGCTGCTGCTGTTGTGCGCGCCCGCCGTGGCCCAGGTGACGATCGACGCGCCGCAGGGCGGCTGGCGCAATTCGCTCGGCGCCGTCGAGGAATACACGCAAAGCGTCAACTACCCGGCCTCGCGTGTGAACCTGCAGCCCGGCCAGAGCGAGACGGCGCAAATCCGCGGCAAGATACGCGGTGCGCAAAAAGGCAAGCCGGCCACGCTGATCGTCAACGGCATCGCGATGCCGATCGAGCTGCAGGACGATGGCAGCTTTGCGCGCCCGTACGCGTTCGGGCGCGGCTCGAACAGCGTCGAGGTGCGCTCGCCCGACGGCAAGCAGCGCGCGCGCACCCAGTTTGTCGACGCCTACGGCAGCAAGACCGCCGCGCGCCTGCGCGTGGTGCTGTCCTGGGACAGCCCCGGCACCGACCTGGACCTGCACGTGGTCACGCCCGACGGCGGGCACGCCTGGTACGGCTCGCGGGTGCTGGCCAATGGCGGCGCGCTCGATGTGGACGTCACCACCGGCTACGGCCCGGAGATTTTTTCCAGTCCCGCGCCGGCCAAAGGCCTGTACCACGTGTATGTCAATTACTATGGCAGCGGCGAGCGCACGGAAATCATCACGACGGCGCAAATTGCTATCATTAGCAACGAGGGCACGCCGCATGAAAAGCAGCAGGTGTTTCGCGTGCCGATGCGCGCCCCGGGCGAGCTGACGCTGGTGCGCTCCTTCGTCTACCCGTAAGCGCATCGGGCAGGTCGCTGCGCGCTGCGGTATCAAAAAAGTCTGATCGGAATTGAGAATCGTATGAAATGGACTATGCGGAATTGGCGCCAGCTGCTGCTTGCGCTGCTTGCCGGCGCGGCGATGGGCACGGCCAGCGCGGTTGACGAGGGCAGCGACACATCGACCACCGTCGAAAAGGAAATCCAGCATTTCGTCGTCAATGCGGACGGCAGTTTTGTCGAATCGAGCGACGTCGTCATCGTCATCAACGAGGGGCGTGCGGTGGGCAGCGGCGCGCAGCGGCGTATCTCCTTTGACCGCTCAATCGAGACGCTCGACGTCATCGTCGCCTACACGCAAAAGGCCGACGGCAGCCAGCTGCCCGTCGAACTGGACAAGATCAAGGAGCAGCAGGATCGTCGCTCGGCCAGCGCGCCGATGTTCCACGACACGCAAGTAAAAGTGATCATCTTCCCCAACGTGACGGTGGGCGACCGGCTGGTGTACCAGACGCGCCGCACGCGCACGGTGCCGACCTTCGCGCGCCAGTTCGACGACATTTCGGCGCCCGATTTCACGCCCATCAAGCAGTTTGCGCTGATCTACGACCTGCCCAGCCAGATGGTTCTGCACGCCGACAACCTGGGCTTTACCGCGTCGCTGCCGCCGGCCGAGAGCGGACGCACGGTGTATCGCTGGGATTATGTGTCGGTGCCAAATCAGCGCGTCGAAAACGGTTCGGTGGGCTGGCGCGACTACCGGCCGCACGTGTACGTGTCCACCTTCGCCAACTACGCCGAGTTTGCGCGCGCCTTCGAGGCCGGCACGCGCGACAAGAGCGAGGTGACGCCGGCGATCGCCAAGCTGGCGCGCCAGGTGAGCGCCAACGTCAAAGGCGCACGCGCGCAAGCCTATGCGCTTGACAACTGGGTGCGCCGCAATATCCGCTACGTGCACGTGCCGGTGGGCGGCGCCAACCGCATCCCGCACCGCGCCGAGACGGTACTGAGCAACCGCTATGCCGACTCGAACGACCATGTCGCCTTGTTGCGCGCGCTGTTGCGCGCGGTGGGCATCGACAGCAGCGCCGCCTTGCTCAACGCGTCCACCATGTACAGCTGGCCGACGGTGCCCAACCTCGATGTGCTGTACCACGCGATCACCTACATCCCCAGCCTGGATCTGTACCTCGATTCAAGCGCCGAGACGGTGCTGCCCGGCTACCTGTACAACAACGAGTTGGACAAGTCGACGCTGCTGATCGCCAGCGCGACGATCGGACACACGCCGCGCGTGCAACGCGATGCGAGCAACAGCGTCAGCCAGTTCAGCATCGCCGCCGACGGCGCGGCCACTTTTCGCAGCAAGGTCGACTATGACGGTTTCGGCGCCGAGGGCCGGCGCGCCGAATGGCGCAACACCGCGCCCGACGCACGCCGCAGCATGGTCGAACGGATCTTGCGCGCGCGCGGGCAGAGTGGCGAGGGCGAGATCGTGGCCAGCGCAACGGAGGGCAGCGCCGATCACTTCGGCGCCACCTACAGCGGTCGCAGTGAAAACTGGGCCGATTTGCCGGGGCCGATCGGCATCCCGGCCGACAGCGCGCTGCGCAGCGCCATTTCCGGCCACGTGGCGGCACTGCTGTCCGAAACCGAGCGCACCCAGGACTATGTGTGCGCCAGCGCGCAGGCCGACGAGAGCGCCCGCTATCTGCTGGCCAAGGAGATTTCCGTGCTGGCCTTGCCAAAACCGCTGACGCTGCACAATCAGGATTTCGACTACGAGGCGCGTTACGTGCGCGAGGGCGACGCGATTCTGGTGCAGCGCCACTTTGCGTCGCATCACGCGGGCCGCGTCTGCACGCCGGATGACTTCAAGCGCATGCAGCCGAGCATCGAGGCGATGACGCGCGACTTGCGCAGCCAGCTGATTTTGCGGGTGCTGTGAGGCGCCAGCGCCCGCACGTCACACCCGCTGTGTCATTAATTTCGGAATGATCATGAACTTTATCGCTACCCTTGGCCGCCACCTGACCCTTGGCCTGTGCTGCCTGTGTGCGCTGGGCCAGGCGCGCGCCGATGCGACCGACCCGTCGCTGACGATCGAAAAACTCGACCAGCGCGTGGTCGTTGCGCAGGACGGCAGTTTTGTGACCGACTTCGAGTCGGTGTTGCTGATCAACGAGGCGCGCGCCGTCGCGTTTGCCGCGCAGCGTTCGCTCAGCTACAACACCACCCTATCGACGCTGCAGGTGCTGGAGGCGTACACGCAAAAGCCGGACGGCAGCAAGATCATGGTCGAGCCGGACCAGATCAAAGACCAGCCGGAACGCGAATCGTCCGGCGCGCCGATGTTCTACGACAGCCGCGTCAAGGTGATTGTGTTCCCGGACGTGGCCGTGGGCGACCGGGTGGCGTTTCGCTACCGCCTCAAGCAGACCACGCCGCTGTATCCCGGCCAGTTCGAAAGCATGAGCTTTGGCGGCAACAACCCGACCAAGCTGTATCGGCTCAGCTACGACCTGCCGGCGACGATGACGTTGCACGCCGACGTCAGCGGCTTTGCGCCGTCGCTGCCGGCGGCTGGCCCCGGACGCAAAATCTACCAATGGGATTTCGTGCCCGGGCCCAATCTTCCTACGGAAGCGGGCGCGGTCGACTACAGCGACTACGGACGACACGTGTTTGTGTCCACCTTCGCCGACTTTGCCGCGCTGGCCAAAGCCTACGACGCGCGCGCCAGCGACAAGTCGGCCAGCTCGCCGGTCATCGCCGCGCTGGCGGCAAAGCTGACCGCCGGGCTGGACACGCCGCGCGCCAAGGCCTACGCGCTCAACGACTGGGTGCGCCGCAACATCCGCTACGTGGCCACCTACATCGGCGCCGGCGGCGTGGTGCCGCACGCGGCCGACACCATCCTGGCCAACCGTTACGGCGACTGCAAGGACCACGCGACGCTGATGGAAGCGCTGCTACGCGAGGCCGGCATCGACAGCACGCCGGCGCTGATCAATGCCGGCAACGCGTTCCGGGTGCCCAGCGTGCCGCTGACCTTCAACCATGTGATTACGTTCATCCCCGGCGAACAACTGTTTCTCGATTCGACGGCCGGCGCGACCGCGTCTGGCTACCTGCCCAATACCGATATCGACAAGACCGTGCTGCTGACCAGGACCGGCCAGATGGCGCACACGCCGGCCAGCCAGCCGGGCGCCGTGCGCAGCCGCAGCAGTTTCGCCATCGACGCGCTCGGCGGCGCGGACTTTGCCCAGTCGGCGGCGGTGGACGGCAGTTGGAGCGAAACGATGCGCGGCAAAATCGGCGGACTCAAGCCGACCGACCGCAATCGCCTGGTTGAAGAGATGCTTAAATCGCGCGGCCAGCGCGGCAGCGGCACTTTTGAGGCGGGCCGCCTGGCGAGCGCGCCCGACGCGTTGCAACTGAAATACACCGGGCGCAGCGAGAACATGGTGAGCTTGCCTGGCCCGCTCGGCATTTCCGCCAGCAGCAGCCTGACCGGCGAGCTGGGGCAGAACGTGTTTTCGATGGCGCTGGAGAAGAAGCGCTCGCAAAACTTCGTCTGCTACTACGGCAAGTTCGACGAGGAAGCGCGCTACCAGCTGGCGCCGGAACTGAGCGTGCTGGCCATCCCCAAAGCGCTGACGCTGCATACCGCCGACATCGACTACAGCTCGGACTACGTGGAGCAGGGCAACACGGTGCTGGTGACGCGTCACCTGGAAATTCACCACGCTGGTGGCGCCGTCTGCACACCGGCCGACTATGCGCTGATGCGACCTGCGCTGGACAAGATGATTCGCGATCTGAAAGCGCAGCTGATATTGCAAACGCGCTAACGGCGATAGCAGGTGCATGCGCGCGCAGGCGATTTTAACGGCCTGCTGGCCGCAGCGGTTTTGCCATCTCGTTTAGGTGGCTTATTTCCCTCAAAACGGGTCGGGTCGCGAAGGGTGTAATGATCAAATCTTGTTTTCGAGGCATACTCCGCATGTGCAAAAAATCAATATTTATATTGACTTAATTTTTAGCGCAGATTCGCCGTGAGTGGGCGTAAACCAGCTCAAAATACCAAAACTAAAACCAGGAATCAACTTAATGAAGATCGTCTCCGTCGTCACACTTGCAGCTACACTTCTAATCACCGGGTGTGCATCTGTAGAAATGGCATCAAAAACAGAATCGACAAAAGCAAAAGAATTCAATCCGCCTAGTAAGGGCAATGCCGGCGTTTACATCTATCGTGATAGTTTCGTTGGCAAGGCACTCAAGAAAGGGCTCAATGCCGTTTTGTGTGGAACTTGACATCTAGTACCGTACCATAGCGGGCACTGCCATTTTTAAGACGAAGAACCCCTGATGAGTATTGCCGTTGAAGCCCTGTTTACGAGCGCGCTGGGCCTGCAAGCGCCGT
>JBBQZO010000074.1:0-6574 GCA_038207625.1 Burkholderiales bacterium
GCTGATCGGCACCGACAACACCGCGCGCAAGCAGGCCGAAGAGGCGCTGCTGAAGGCGGGCGCCTTGCAGAACGCGATTTTCAACAGCGCCAATTTTTCCAGTATCGCCACCGATGCGCAAGGCGTGATCCAGATTTTCAATGTGGGCGCCGAACGCATGCTGGGATACACGGCGGCCGAAGTGATGAACAAGATCACGCCAGCCGACATCTCGGACCCGCAAGAGGTGATCGCGCGCGCCGAGGCGTTGTCGCTGGAACTCGATACGCCGATCACGCCGGGCTTCGAGGCGCTGGTGTTCAAGGCCTCGCGCGGCATCGAGGACATTTACGAGCTGACCTACTTCCGCAAGGACGGCAGCCGTTTCCCGGCGGTGGTGTCGGTCACCGCACTGCGCGACGCGCAAAACGCCATCATTGGCTATCTGCTGATCGGCACCGACAACACGGCGCGCAAGCAGGCCGAAGAGGCCTTGCTGAAGGCGGGCGCCTTGCAAAGCGCGATTTTCAACAGCGCCAACTTCTCCAGTATCGCCACCGATGCGAAAGGCGTGATCCAGATTTTCAACGTGGGCGCCGAACGCATGCTGGGCTACACGGCGGCCGAGGTGATGAACAAGATCACGCCGGCCGACATCTCGGACCCGCAGGAAGTGATCGCGCGCGCCGAGGCGCTGTCGCTGGAACTCGATACACCGATCACGCCAGGTTTCGAGGCGCTGGTGTTCAAGGCCTCGCGCGGCATTGAGGATATTTACGAGCTGACCTACTTCCGCAAGGACGGCAGCCGCTTCCCGGCCGTCGTCTCGGTGACTGCCTTGCGCGACGACCAGGACGCGATCATCGGTTATCTGTTGATCGGTACCGACAACACCGCGCGCAAGCAGGCCGAAGAGGCGTTGCTCAAGGCGGGCGCCTTGCAAAGCGCGATTTTCAACAGCGCCAACTTCTCCAGTATCGCCACCGATGCAAAGGGCGTGATCCAGATTTTCAACGTGGGCGCCGAACGCATGCTCGGTTACACGGCGGCCGAGGTGATGAACAAGATCACGCCGGCCGACATCTCGGACCCGCAGGAAGTGATCGCGCGCGCCGAGGCGCTGTCGCTGGAACTGGGCACGCCGATCACGCCGGGCTTCGAGGCGCTGGTGTTCAAGGCCTCGCGCGGCATCGAGGATATTTACGAGCTCACTTACTTCCGCAAGGACGGCAGCCGCTTCCCGGCCGTCGTGTCGGTGACTGCGCTGCGCGACGACCAGGACACCATCATCGGCTATCTGCTGATCGGCACCGACAACACGGCGCGCAAACAGGCCGAAGAGGCGTTGCTCAAGGCCGGCGCCTTGCAAAGCGCGATTTTCAACAGCGCCAACTTCTCCAGTATCGCCACCGATGCACAGGGCGTGATCCAGATTTTCAACGTGGGCGCCGAACGCATGTTGGGCTACACGGCCGGCGAAGTGATGAATCAGATCACCCCGGCCGACATCTCGGATCCGCAAGAGGTGATCGCGCGCGCCAAGGCGCTGAGCGTCGAACTGGGCACGCCGATCACGCCGGGCTTCGAGGCGCTGGTGTTCAAGGCCTCGCGCGGCATCGAGGATATTTACGAGCTGACCTATATCCGCAAGGACGGCAGCCGCTTCCCCGCCATCGTCTCGGTGACCGCGCTGCGCGACGACCAGAATACGATCATCGGCTATTTGCTGATCGGCACCGACAACACGGCGCGCAAGCAGGCCGAAGAGGCCTTGCTGAAGGCCGGTGCGCTGCAAAACGCGATTTTCAACAGCGCCAACTTCTCCAGTATCGCAACAGATGCGAAGGGCGTGATCCAGATTTTCAACGTGGGCGCCGAACGCATGCTCGGTTACACGGCGGGCGAAGTGATGAACAAGATCACGCCGGCCGACATCTCGGACCCGCAGGAAGTGATCGCGCGCGCCAAGGCGCTGTCGCTGGAGCTGGCCACGCCGATCACGCCGGGCTTCGAGGCGCTGGTGTTCAAGGCTTCGCGCGGTATCGAGGACATTTACGAGCTGACCTACATCCGCAAGGACGGCAGCCGCTTCCCGGCGGTGGTGTCGGTCACTGCGCTGCGCGACGCGCAAAACGCCATCATCGGCTACCTGCTGATCGGCACCGACAACACCGCGCGCAAACAGGTCGAGGCCGAGCAGGCGCTGCTCGACCAGCGTTTGCGCGACCAGCAGTTCTACACCCGCTCGCTGATCGAATCGAACATCGATGCCTTGATGACGACCGACCCGCGCGGCATCATCAGCGACGTCAACAAGCAGATGGAGGCGCTGACGGGCTGCTCGCGCGACGAGCTGATCGGCGCGCCGTTCAAGAACTACTTCACCGATCCGGCGCGCGCCGAGGAGGCCATCACGCGCGTGCTGCAAGAGGGTAAAGTCGTCAACTACGAGCTGACCGCCCACGCGCGCGACGGCAAGGAGACGGTGGTGTCGTACAACGCGACCACTTTTTACGACCGCGACCGCAAGCTGCAGGGCGTGTTTGCGGCGGCGCGCGACGTGACCGACCGCAAGCAGTTCGAGCACATGCTGCAGGAAAACAATCTGGAGCTGGTCAGCGCCAAGGCCGCCGCCGAGAAGGCCAATCTGGCCAAGTCCGATTTCCTGTCGAGCATGAGCCACGAGCTGCGCACCCCACTGAACGCGGTGCTCGGTTTCGCCCAGCTGATGGAGTCGGACCAGCCGCCGCCGTCGCCGACCCAGAAGAAATCGATCGGCCAGATCCTGCAAGCCGGCTGGTATCTGCTGCGCCTGATCAACGAGATTCTCGATCTGGCGATGATCGAATCGGGCAAGGTGTCGATGTCGCACGAGTCGATGTCGCTGTCGCATGTGCTCAAGGACTGCCAGGCGATGATCGGCCCGCAGGCGCAAAAGCGCGGCATCCAGGTCACCTTCCTGCATTCGGATGACCCGTTCTTCGTGCGCGGCGACCGTACCCGCGCCAAGCAGGTGATGATCAACCTGCTGTCGAATGCGATCAAGTACAACCGGGTCGGCGGCGCCGTCATCGTGCAGTCCGTGAACAACGGCGAGGGCCGGGTGCGCGTGAGCGTCAAGGACACCGGCGCCGGGCTGGCGCCCGAGCAGCTGGCGCAATTGTTCCAGCCGTTCAACCGGCTGGGGCAGGAAAGCAGCACCGAGGAGGGCACCGGCATCGGCCTGGTAGTCACCAAGCGCCTGGTCGAACTGATGGGCGGCGTGATGGGCGTCGACAGCAGCGTCGGCGTGGGCAGCGTGTTCTGGGTCGAGTTCATCGCGGCGGCGCCGCCCGAGCTGGTGTTTGGCGACTTCGAGGAGGATCTCGGGGACGCCAGCGCACCGCCCGAGCAGGGCGACGCACCGCCTCAGCGCACCTTGCTGTACGTGGAGGACAATCCGGCCAACCTGGCGCTGGTCGAACAGCTGATCGAGCGGCGCAAGGACCTGCGCCTGGTCACCGCCGTCGAGGGCCACATGGGCATCCAGCTGGCGCGCGCCTGCCAGCCGGACGTGATCCTGATGGACATCAATCTGCCCGGTATCAGCGGCTTCGGCGCGCTGAAGATCCTGCGCGACGATCCCTCCACCTCGCATATCCCGGTGATGGCGCTGTCGGCCAACGCGGTGCCGCGCGATATCGAGAAGGGCATCGAGGCGGGCTTCTTCCGCTACCTGACCAAGCCGATCAAGGTGACCGAGTTCATGGCCGCGCTGGACGGCGCGCTTAAATTCGCAGCCGAACACCCGCACCAGGGCCGCCTGAAATAGGGCCTGCGCGGCGCGCCGGCGGCCAGAACCGGGCGCGCCGACCAGGTCCCCGGGGCGCCGCGCATACCGGGCGGCGCCAGCAGTACGCTGCGCGCGCGCCATCGCCTCAGGCAGTGGCGTCAGACGGGACTCGGTGATAAGATGCCAATCTTGTCGCAGGCAAGCTGCGGGCCGAAGCCGGCTCGCATCAGCGCGGCATTGGTCACCACTGCGAGCGGAGGGCATCATGGCTGGCGCAACGAGATACTGGTTTCCCGCCAAGACGTATGGATGGGGATGGGGTTTTCCCGTGTGCTGGCAAGGCTGGCTTGCCTTGTTCGCGTTTATGGCCTTGGTCGGCGCGGGCGCGTGGTGGTTTCCGCCGACGACAGCGCCGCTGCGGTATGGCGTGTTTGTCGCGCTGCAGTGTGTCTGGTTGGTCGCCCTGTGCTGGCTCAATGGCGAGCCGCCCGCATGGCACTGGGGCCGGCGCTAAGCGGCGCTTTCTCACCTTCACGGTTAGGTATCGGCACTATGCCCCCCATCGTCGCAAGCGTTGTCAGCCTGGTCGCGCAGCGGTCCGCGCGCCACCAGGCCCGCGCCGCTGGTCCCTGTCACCATCAACTTGCCCACCATGTCCCCCACCTATAACCCTTACCTGATGTTTGCCGGCGGCGTGACAATGCTGGGCGGTTTGCTGCACGTTGCGATCATCGTTGGCGGGCCCGCCTGGTATGCGTTTTTCGGCGCGCCCGCCGTGATCGTGCGCATGGCGCGCGCCGGCGCGCTTTACCCGGTGATCGCTTGCCTAGTGATCGCCGCGTTCCTGTTCGGCTGCGCCATTGTGGCGTTTTCCGGCGCTGGCGTGATCGGCCGGGTGCCGCTGCTGCGCAGCGCGATGCTGCTCATTGCCAGCGTGCTGATCGTGCGCGCCGTGCTGTTTATCCCGCTGAGCGTGCTGTTTCCGCGCGCGCTCGCTGGCGTATGCGACTGCCACGGCATCGACCTGTTTTTGGTGAGTACCTCGGCGCTGTGCCTTGCCACCGGCGCCGCCTACGCGATCGGCGCGCGCCAGGTGTGGGCACGCTGGTCGGCGCGGCCCACGCCGTCCCGGCCAGGTCGCTGACACTGCCCCGTTTTCCTCCTGACCGAAAGAGCGCCATGTCCTTGTCATACCGCTATGTGCTGCCATCATTGAGCTTGTTGCTGGCGCTGGGCGGTGCCCATGCGCAGGCGCCGCAAGCGGCCATCGCCGCGCCCAATGTGGTGCAGATCTCGCCCACGCTGACGTCGTCGGGCCAGCCCACGGCCGCGGCGCTGGCCGCACTGGGCGCGCAAGGCTATCAGGCGGTGATCTACCTGGCGCCGCCGACGGTGTCGGACGCGGTGCATGACGAGGCGCTTATCGTCGGGCGCCAGGGCATGGTGTTCGTGAACCTGCCCATCCAATTCGGCAATCCCACCGAGCAGGACGTCGACACCTTCATCGCCGTGTTGGCCGGACTGGGCAAACGGCGCGTGCTGGTGCATTGCCAGGTCAATATGCGCGCCTCGTCGATGGTGTTCCTGTACCGCGTGCTGGCGGGCAAGGAAGACCCGCGCCTGGCCTATGAGGCCGTCAGCAAGGTCTGGGTGCCGGACGGCGCCTGGAAGCGCCTGATCCAGACCGAGCTGCACAAGCACGCGATCAATTTCGAGCCGTACTGAGTGGCGCTGCCGGTGCCCGCCTAGCGCAGCGGCGGCGTCTGCAGTTTGCCGATCGCCTTTTGCAGCGTGGCCCGGTCGGCCGGCTTGGCCAGCGTGCCCAGCACCTGCAACTGGTGGAACTGCCCCATCAGTTCGGCCGAGTGCAAGACCCGGTCCTGCTGGCCCGACAGTACGATGACGCCGCCCTTGTACTTGCGTTCGGCCAGCGCCTCCATCAGCTGAAAGCCATCCTTGCCCGGCATCTGCAGGTCGCACAGGATCACGTCCGGCTTGGGGCTGGCCAGGTCGAAGGCGCTCAGCGCGCTGCGCCCGTCATTGGCGGTGCTGATGGCCCGCACGCCCATCTCCTTGAGCAGGTCGCAGGCGAAGTCGAGCATGAATTCGTCGTCGTCAACCAGTAAGACGCGCAGGGCATAATTGGGAGGGGCTGTCATGCTGATCCTTTCGGTGGGGGAAGGGGGGCGTGCCGGCTGCGGCGCCGGCGCGTGGCGAATTGGCACTGGCGCAGGGCGGCGCCATGCGCGCGCGCCAGCAGCAGCTTGGCTTGCTCGTGAGCGGGGCGCACCCGACCGTGATCTCGGCCAGCATGCCAGCGCCGCGCGGGCGGCGCACAGCGTTGGCGGCGCGCTCGGGCAGGTGGGTCGCCAGTTCGCCGCCGATCCGGACCGCGTCGCTACCGCACAAGGCGCTGCCGTTCGCGCTGGTCCGGAGCGCGCCGAACGGGCCGAACTGCTCAGTGGACCAGATGGGAATAAGCATCGCGCGCCGGCCCGCCTGGCTCAATAGTGCTTGAAGTTCGCTTCGTCCGGCCCGTCGTCGCGCGCGCCAAGGCGTGCCATGCGGGCGGCGGGGCGGCGCGGCGCGTGGCGCGCGTCGGCCGGCCTGGCCACGCGTCGGCCTTGCGCGGCGCGTCCCGGCCCGGTGCGAAAGTGTCCCATGATTTGTTGCAATTGCTCGGCCTGGTCGCTCATCGCCTCGGCGGTCGCGGCCAGCTCTTCGGAGCTGGCCGCGTTTTGCTGGGTCGTCTCGTTGAGTTGCCCGACCGCCGCGTTGATCTGGCTCACGCCCGACGATTGCTCGCTCGAGGCGGCCGAGATC
>JBBQZO010000075.1:0-6295 GCA_038207625.1 Burkholderiales bacterium
CCTTGCCATTATCCGCGATGCCGCCACGGACCAAAACATTACCGAAGCCACGCCGCTGAAAAACCACCGGCCCAAAACGCTGAACCGGTACGCGGCGCGTGCAGCCAAAAACCCTGGCAAAGGCCAACGTTAAGTCGGCGTTAATATTAACGCTTTGTACATAGCGAGTATGCCTCGTAAACGGCGTTTGATCAATGCCTGCGCTTCGACCAAGTTCCCACAAGCAGAATTTTGTCTCCTAATACGGATGGAAAAACCGTCATTCACCCGACAGTCGCCCGCTGACACGAAGTAGCCCCCAATACGGTGCACACAATTCGCGTTTTGCCGATGGATGACCGCCGCTGAGAAACCATTTACGCGGCGGCGGCGCTGCGCTGGTGCAGCCACTCCGTCACCAGCGGCCACAGAATCTTTTCCTGGTTGGCCTTGAAGAAACCGAAATGCCCGATCCGCGACAGCCCGAACTGCTCGGGCGTGAGCACCCGGTAGTCCACCTGCGCGCCGGCGTAGGCCTCGTGCATCATGCGCGAGCCCGATTCAAGCAGCAGCTCGTCGTCGCTGAAGGTCAGGCCCAGCACCGGGTAGCGCGCACGCGCGTATGCTTCGCGGGCGCCCGGCTCGCTCGACAACAGGTAGTCCGGGTGCAGGCACCAGCGCCGCCATTGGTACATGGCGCGGCGCGGAATGTCGCCCATGATGCCGATCCGGCTGCCGGGAAAGTAGCCGAACAAGGGGCACAGCAGCGGTGTCAGCAGGTGCCACAGCAAGGGCGCGCGGCGACGCACCTGCGGCTGGTTGTGGCGCGCCGCGCCACTGCCCACGGCGACGTTGATCAGGCCGGCAACCCGGTGTGCCGACGGTAGCAGCGGCACGGTTTGTCCGCCCAGGCTGTGACCGAGCACAAACAGCGGCGCCGCGCCGCGTGCCTGGCCGGCGTGCTGCAGCATCGCGTCGTAGTCGTGCGCGACCCAGTCGGTGATAGTCGCCTTGCACGCGCGCATTGAGCCGTTACGCGACTCTCCCATGCCGCGGTAGTCGAAGGTCCAGACCCGGTAGCCCATGCCCGCCAGAAACGCGGCGAAGTCGGCGTAGTAGGTCTGCGGCACCGCCATCGCGGGGCCTATCACCAGCTCGGCGCGCACCGCCTGTGCCGGTTGATAGCAATAGGCAGTCAATGGGTGGCCGTCGTTGGCCTTGATGGTCAATTTGGTGCGTGTCATGGCGATTCCGTCTCAGGTTTGGGTGGAGGTGGCACGGCCGGCATCGGTGGCCAGGCTAAGCCAGGCTGCGCGGCTTAGTTCGTCAACTGCGGCGCGCAGGTCGATGCTGGTGCGCCCGCTCAGCCACAGGCGCGCCAGTTCTTGCGCCGGCCCCATCAGCAGCGGCCCGTACAGGTCGAACGGCAGATGACGCAGGATGCCTTGCTTGAACCACGGCTTATACATCTCGAACAGCACCTTGAAGTGGTTGCCGGTGAGCTTGCGGATGTTGTCCTCGTGGGCAGGGCTGACTGCTTGCCGTCGGGAAAACAGAAAACGCGCCAGGTCGGGTTGGTCGACGATCCAGCCAATATGCGTTTCCAGCAGCACGTGAATGGCCTGCTCGGCGGTGTGGGCCGTGCGGGTGCGGGCAATCAAACGCGCCCAGTAGTCGTCCAGCCCCTGTGCGAACAGGGCGGCGGCAATGCTCTCCTTGGTCCCGAAGTGGTGATAGATACTGCCCACCGAGGCGCCGCTACGCTGACGGATATCGTCGATGGTGGTCGCCTCAATGCCTTTCTCGGTGAAAACGGCCAGCGCGGCGGCCAGGATGGTGGTCTTGCGGTCAAGCGGCAAGGCGGGGTCGGGGGCGGTGTGATTCGTAGGCATACCTAGAATAGTATTCTAGAATACAATTCTAGTCAAAACAAAAACATGGTGAAACGCAAAGACTTTTTGAGTCAATTCGCCTCTCGCGCCACGAGCAAGGCGCCAACGCGGCGTCGTGGTCTTGCTGGTTCTCAGCGCACGCCCGACATCGCGCGCTCCATTGCGCTGGCATAAGCGCGCGCACGCGGAACGGGCTACCTTTGGAGTTCCCAGCTATCGCGTGGTTCGATTCAACGTGAACAAGTCCACATCCATTTACCTCGATCTGGTGCGCTTCTTTGCCGCAGCGACGGTGTTTGTCGTGCACGCAAACTATCCACGCTTCACCGGCGGCCTGCCGCTGGTGTGGCGCTTGCACGATCTGGGCAACGACGCCGTGATGGTGTTTTTCGTGCTCTCCGGTTACGTGATCGCGCATGTGTCGGCGCACAAGGAGAATTGCTTCACGGACTACGCGGCAAGCCGACTGGCGCGGCTGTATTCGGTGGCCTTGCCGGCGCTGCTGCTGACGGTGGCGCTCGACGCCGTGGGCGTGCGGCTGGCCCCGTCCTTGTATGACGGCTGGTGGTTCCAGGCGGACCGGCCGGCGTTGCGCTTCGTCGCCAACCTGTTCTTCGTCAACGAGCTGTGGTTCACGTCGATACGGCCGTTTTCTAACGGACCATACTGGTCACTCGGCTACGAGTTCTGGTTCTACGCGATCTACGCGGCGGCCCATTACGGGCGCGGCCGGATGCGTTACCTGTGCGTAGCCGCCCTGCTTCTGCTGGTCGGGCCGAAGATCCTGTTGCTGTTGCCGGTGTGGCTACTTGGCGTGTTTGCCTACCGCTGCAGCCAGGCGCGTCCTGTGTCACTTGGCGGCGCCTACGCGCTAACGCTTGGCAGCGTGCTTGCCTATGTGGCGTTCCGCCAACTGCAATTACCTCAGCTGCTGCAGCATTGGAGCGACGCCAAAGTCGGGGCGCAATTTGCGCAGCAGCAGTTGGCGTGGTCGCAATATTTTTTGAGCAGCTATGTCATTGGCCTGCTGGTCGCGCTGCACTTTATTGGCGCGGCGACGCTGGCGCCCAGGATGGGGGAATCATTACTGGCGCTTGAGCGCCCGGCCCGACTCTTGGGCGGATACACCTTCGCCCTTTACCTGTTCCACTATCCCTTGCTGCAGTTTTTTGCGGCACTGAGCGTGCGCTGGGCCCAACCGGCATGGCAAGCTGCCATCGTCGTGACGGGCACGCTGATTGCGGTCGCGCTGCTCGGCTCCGTCACCGAAGCACGCAAGCACGATGTGCGGCGCTGGATACACAGCGGCTTTGCGCGTGTGGCGCGTGTGTGCGCGCCGGCCGCCCAGCGCTAGTGTTAATGCGGTGCTAGTGCTGGTGCTAGCGTTGGCGCGGCCATTAGCGCCTGCGGCAGCACGGCGTTGGCGTGCGCCACTAGGCGACGGCGGGCGGCTCGGGCGGCAGCACGCAAGCGGCCGTCAGGTTCACGAACAGCAACGTGGCTGCGTTGCTCGGCGTTAGCAGCTCGGTGTCGAGCACCAGCGCCGGCTCCAGCGGTGCCTCGTAGGGCGAGCTGATGCCGGTAAATTCGGCGATTTTTCCCGCGCGCACCTTGGCGTACAAGCCCTTCGGGTCACGCGCTTCGCACACGTCGATGGACGTGCTGACATGCACTTCGATGAACTTTCCGGCGCCGATAATGTCTTGGGCCATGGCGCGGTCAGCGCGGTTCGGTGAGATAAAGGCGGTGATGACCAGCAGGCCGGCCTCGTTCATCAGGCGCGCCACCTCGGCGACGCGGCGGATGTTTTCGCGCCGGTCGGCGGGCGAAAAACCCAGGTCGCTGCACAGGCGCTGACGCACATGATCACCATCGAGCACAAAACAGGCGCGTCCGGCGTCGATCAGCATCTTCTCCAATTCATAGGCGATGGTGGACTTGCCCGCCCCGCTCAAGCCCGTCAACCAGACGGTCGCGGCGCTCTGGCCAAAAAACTGCACCCGCTCGTCGGCGCTCACGTTGCCGCTTTGCCAGAACGTATTCGACAGAGCGTGGCCTGTCTGATAGATGCCGATCTGTCCCTGCGGGGTGCCGTTGTCGACGATGCTGATCATAGAATCCCCTTCATTTGGATGTGGACTGATGCCATGCGGCGCTGATGCCCAACGGCTCGTATTATAACAACCCTGCATACCGCGTTGCCCCGATTCACACGCGCAATGGCGCCGAGCACGGCGTCGCGACAGACTTCCGGGCGGATGGTTTAACAGCGAGTCTGACCGAGCCCGAGTTCGCTTAACAACCCCAGGCACATGCTGGCCGTCCGGTTGTCCTTGTCCTGCTCCTCGTGCCATGCCGACACCGACACTGCAACAATATTCAGAGCACCCAAGCGCCGAAACAGCGCGCGCAGCGTTGCGCAACTGGGCCCCATGTCGACATGGTATTTCAAGGCCGGCATCTCGGCGGCCGCATCGAGCACATCGGTGTCCCAGTGCAGGTAGACACTCTGGTCCGGGTTCAGGTGTTCCAGCACTTGGTCGATGCGGCAACGCACAATGGCCGAGGCCAGCAGCGCCTCCTCCTCGCCGGGATCGAGATCGCGCGCATCCGACAGCAGCACCTGACTCTCCGGATACGGACGCACCCCGACCTCGGTCACGAAGGCGGCGATCGCGTCGCGCGTCTCGGTGCGCCGGTCCTTGCGCCCGACCAGGATCGCCAACGGCATGCCGCCGATGTACAGCGATTGGCTGGTGCCCCAGGTGTGAAAGTCGCCGTGCGCGTCAAGCCACAGGATCCGGTCGGGCGACTTGCCCGCCTTCTGCAGGCCGCCCAGCATGCCCAGCGACGACACGCAGTCACCGGAAATGCTCACCGGCACCTCGCCGCTGCTTGCGACCGCCTGCACCGCGTCGGCCAGAGCATGATAGATCTTGCCCATCCGGCGCATCTGTTCGGTCTGGTTAGCGACCGTGCGTTCGTCGAACTCGGGCACCCTGACCACGTCCCAGTCGTTGCCATCCATCTCGCGCACCCGCTGCAGCCCGTCGCGCCACTGCCCCATCAGGTAGGGAACGATGAAATGCCGGTTCATATCCACTGCTCCGGATTCATCGGGTAACCGAGCCGTGCCATCATGGCGCGCACCTCGAGCCGCTCGCCCAGGCCGGTCAGCAAGTTTTCGCGCTTGCGCCAGCGCCCTGGGCCGGGCGCGGCGGTCGCCATCGTCAGCGGCAGCGTCGCCGGCATATCGAGCGGCGCCAGGCCGAGATAGTCGGTCAGCGTGGCAAGGATCTTGTCCGGTGCGAGCAAAAAATCCTCGAACGCGATGCGCAGCACCGGCACGCTGCAAGCCAGCACCGCCTTGTGCGACGACAGCCACTGGTTCAGACAAACCTCCTCGAGCGGCGCGTTGATGAACTCGCGCCAGTTCGGCGGCAAGTCGAAGTTCCACCAGCGCTTGCCGAACGGCGTCACATCCGAATAACCGTCGATGCGCAGCGTCATGCCGATGCGGTTCAAATCGTGCGAAAAAAAGCCCGTCGGCGACAGCCAGCCGTCCATCAAGCCGTTGACCGCCTGCGCGTAGCCGCGCGTCAGATGCACGTACTTGATGTCGGCCAGCGGAAACAGCTGGCGGTACATGCCCATCCGGTAGGCGTCCGGCGGCGTCTTGAACAGCAGCACGGTGTCGTTGGCGTCGTTTTGCTCGAACGCGCGCCGTCCCAGACGCGGCGTGACAAATGGCGGCTCCTCAATTTTTTCCGGCTGGCCGAAACACACCGCCGTGCCAACGTCCTTGACGCCGTCGTAAAACGCCAGCCGCCACGCGCCCTTGCCGAACACGCGCTCGAGCACGCTGCGCGACCAGCGCGCCGGATCGCCCGCCAGCGCCGGATCGGATTCGGCGAAGGCCGCGTCGAGCGCCGACATCAGGCGGTGCTGACCGTCCAGTTCCAGGCACAGGGTGGGGAACTGCAGCAGCAGGCGCCTGCGCCAGCGCTCCTTGATCTGCTGGGGCGACTCGCCGGCGGCGCACGGTACGGTCAGGTCGGCGGCGATATTGTCGAGCAAGGCGTCGCGATGGGTCACGAAGCCGATCGCGTCGCTGTCCGAATTATGGCCAAAACCGTTGCGACTCAGAATCAGGTAAGGTTCGATCTCACCGTCCATCGAGGCCACGTTCGGGTGCGCCGCCAGGACATCCTTGAGCAGGCTTGACCCCGAGCGCGGACTACAGACGATCACGGCCACCTTCCTGACCCAGCTACCGAGCTCGGAACGGGCGACGTTCCGGCTCCGATTCACGGCATCGATGCGGTCTATCATGTCAGTGCGCAGGTTTGATTTTTTTCATCATGAAGGCGTAGAAGGTCTTCGTCGCGGCCTTGTCGGCCGACTTGACGCCCATCGCCCGCACC
>JBBQZO010000076.1:0-6147 GCA_038207625.1 Burkholderiales bacterium
AGCGGCAGGTAGGCCGCGCCCGCTTTCAGAATAGCCAGCATCCCGACCAGCATCGCGAGCGACCGCTCGGCACACAGGCCCACCAGATCTTCGGCGCCGATGCCCAGCCCGCGCAGGTGATGCGCCAGCGCGTTGGCGCGCGCATTGAGCTGCGCATACGTCATCTGCGACTGACCGAACACCAGCGCAAGCGCATCCGGCGTCATTTCGACCTGGCGTTCGAATTGCTGCTCGATGCTGCACGCAGGCGCCGGATGGTCAACGATGTCGTTCCATGTCTCCAGCACCTGTTCGCGTTCGGCGGCGCTAAGCATCGGCAATTGGTCAACCCGGTCGTGCGGGTTGGCGACCACCGACGCGAGCAATTGCGCGAAGTGCGCGCCCAGGCGCTCAATCGTCCCGACGTCGAACAGGTCGGTATTGTATTCAAATGCGCACAGCAGGCGATCGTCGGCGTCGGTGATGATCAGGCTCAGGTCGAACTTGGCTGTCGTATTGTTGACGCCTACCGTCTCCAGACTCAGTCCCGGCAACTCGATGCTGCCAATTGGCATATTCTGCAGCACCATCGCCACCTGGAACAGCGGCGAATGGCTGGTCTGGCGCTCCGGCTTCAGGGTTTCGACCAGCTGTTCAAAAGGCACATCCTGGCGCGCAAACGCATCCAGCGCCGTGCCCCGGACCTGTTGCAGCAAGTCGGCAAACGACGCCGCGCCGTCCACTTGTGTGCGCAGCACCAGCGTATTGACGAAAAATCCGATCAATCCTTCCAGCTCGCTGCGATTGCGGTTGGCGATCGGCACGCCAATGCTGATATCGCTTTGCCGCGCATAGCGCGCCAGCAGGATATTGAACACCGCCGCCAGCGCCATGAACAGCGTCGCTTCCTGCGTGCGGCACATCGCACGCAAACCGGCAGTCGTGTGCGCGGACACGTCCAGCGTATGCGTCGCGCCGACAAACGTCTGCACCGCAGGGCGCGCCCGATCGGTCGGCAGCGCCAGAAAAGGCTGCGCGCCGGCCAGCTGTTTGGACCAATACGCCAGCTGTTCTTGCAGCACGGCGCCAGCCAACCATTGTTTTTGCCAAGCCGCGAAGTCAGCATACTGGAATGGCAGCTCGGGTAGCGGCGACGCGCGTTGACTGGCGAATGCCGGATACAGCGCCGCCACCTCTTGCACCATCACGCCCATCGACCAGCCGTCGGAGACGATGTGGTGCATCGTCAGCACCACGATGTGCTCCAGCGCCGACAGGCGCAACAGCATGGCCCGCACCAGCGGTCCGGCCGACAGGTCAAACGCGGTCGCCGCCTCGTCCTGCACCAGCCACTGGGCTTTCGCTTCGCGTTCGCTGTCGGGCAGCTCGGACAGGTCCCGCACCGGCAAGTTCACTTCCAGCCTGTCGGCGATTACCTGAACCGGCGCGCCGTCACGCATGGCAAACGTGGTGCGCAAGACCTCGTGACGATGCACGATCTGCGTGAAGGTGCGCGCCAACGCCGGTACGTCTAGCTCGCCGCGCAGGCGCACGCCGACGGCGATGTTGTAGAACGCGTTGCCCGGTTCGAACTGGTCAAGAAACCACATGCGCTGCTGTGCATACGACAGGGCCGGCGCCTGCGTGCGCGCGATCGGCACGATCTGTGTCGGTGCCAGTGCTGGCAATCGCGCCACCAGATCGACCCTGGCCGCCAGCGCCTCCAGCGTGGGGGCTTCAAACAGCACACGCAGCGCAAAGTCGATGCCAAACTCGGTGCGGATCTTTGACGCGACCTGGGTAGCGAGCAGCGAATGGCCGCCGCGCGCGAAGAAGTTGTCATGCACGCCGACCTGATCGAGCTTGAGTACCTGCGTCCAAATGCGCGCCAATACCTGCTCGGTCGCGCTGCGCGGCGCTACAAAGGCCACATCGCTGCGCGCCAGATCGGGCGCTGGCAACGCCGCGCGATCGACCTTGCCGCTGTGATTGAGCGGAAGGCGCTCCAGAAACACATAGTGCGCCGGCAGCATGTAGTCCGGCAGGCTGCGCTGCAGCGCGCTGTGCAATGGCTCGGACCCGCTCTCGGCGCCGTCCTGCGCCATGACCACGTAGGCCACCAGGCGCTTGTCGCCATCGGCATCCTCGCGCGCCATCACAACGGCGCCGTCCACCTGCGGCAGCACCATCAGTGCCGCGACGATTTCCCCGAGTTCAATCCGAAATCCGCGCACCTTCACCTGATCGTCGACACGCCCCAGGTATTCCAGATTCCCGTCCGCCCGGTATCGCGCCAGGTCGCCGGTTTTGTAAAGACGCGCGCCAGCGCTGCTGCCGAACGGATCGGGAATGAACTGCTGGGCGGTCAGGTCGGGACGGCCCAGGTAGCCGCGCGCCAGGCCGTCGCCGCCGATGTGCAGTTCGCCGGCCACCCCCATGGCGACCGGGTTGAGGTCGGCGTCGAGCAGGTACAGCCGGCTGTTCGCGATCGCGCGGCCGATCGGAACGTCGTTTCGCGCCACCGCGTCGGCGGCCGATGCCTCGTAGGCACTGGTGCTGACCGTCGCCTCGGTCGGGCCGTAGGTGTTGAGCCAGCGCACACGCTGCGCACCCGGCAACTGCTGCCAATTGGCCAGCACCTCGCGCTGGGCCTTTTCGCCGCCGACGATCAGCAGGCGCACGCAGGCCGGCAGCCGCGACAGGTTCTGGCTCAGCGCGCGCGTCCATTCGTGCCAGAACGCGGTCGGCAAGTCGAGCACAGTGATCTGCTGCGCGTCCAGGAAGTCTGCAAACCCGTCGCCAACGCCGAGAAACTCAACCGGACGCAGCACCAGCGTGGCACCCGACAGCAGCGCTGGAAAGATCTCCTCGACCGACGCGTCGAAGTTGAGCGAGGCGAACTGCAAGAGTTTGTCGGCGCTGTCGAGCGCACACAGGGCGCTGTGCGCCGACAGGTGATGCACCACATTGCGCTGCGTGTTCAGCACGCCTTTTGGTTTTCCGGTTGAACCGGAGGTGTAGATGACGTAGGCGGCGTTGTCGGGCGCGACCAGATTGCTTGGGTTGGTGGCGTCGCACCGCGCAAT
The DNA here is from genome assembly GCA_038207625.1 of Burkholderiales bacterium. Taxonomy (GTDB): domain Bacteria; phylum Pseudomonadota; class Gammaproteobacteria; order Burkholderiales; family Burkholderiaceae_D; genus JBBQZO01. The sequence goes on from JBBQZO010000076.1 coordinate 3,066, forward strand.
CTCAGCCCATCCGCTGTCGAGGCACAATGCGGCCCGATCGGCGGGCAGGCGCGTGAGCAGATGCTGCTGCGTGAGCACCAGCAAAGGCTGCGCGTCGCGCAGCATGAACCCGATGCGATCCTGCGGATAGCCGGGGTCGAGCGGCACATACGCCCCGCCCGCCTTGAGTACGCCCAGCACGGCAACGATCATCTCCAGCGAGCGTTCCATGCAGATGCCCACAAACTGTTCCGGCCCCACACCCTGCCCTTGCAGATAGCGCGCCAGCTGATTGGCTCGCGCATTGAGTTCGGCATAACTTAGCAGCTGTTCGCCAAACACCAGCGCCGTTGCGGCCGGTGTGCGCGCCGCCTGTGCTTGAAACAGGCCGGCGAGCGTTTGCTGGTGCGGATACGCCGCCGCCGTGTCGTTCCACGTCACCAGCATCTGCTCGCGCTGGTGCGCCGACTCCATCTCCAGCGTGCCGATGCGCGCCTCAGGATTGGCGACGATCGCCTCGAGCAGAGCGCAGAAATGGCCCGCCATGCGTTCGATGGTGGCAGGATCGAACAGCGCCGTGCTGTATTCAAAGGCAACGCGCAACTGGCCAGCGACCTCCACGCATTCAAGCGTCAGATCGAACTTGGCCTGCACGCCACGCGCCTCGACCGGCTGAAACGTCAGTCCCGGCAGCGCCAGTTCGCCCATTGGCGCGTTTTGCAGTATCAGCATGGCCTGAAACAGCGGCGTGCGGCTGGTGCTGCGCTCGGGCTTGATCGCATCGAGCAGTTGCTCGAACGGCACATCCTGATTCGCGTAGGCGTCCAGCGTGTTGCCGCGCACCTGCTGCAGCAAGGCGGCAAAACTGGTCGCCCGTTCGACGCGGGTGCGCAGCACCAATGTGTTGACGAAAAAGCCGATCAGCGCCTCGGTCTCGACCCGGTTGCGATTGGCAACGAAGGTGCCGACACAGATATCGTCCTGCCCGGCGTGGCGCGACAGCAAAATGCTGAACGCCGCATTGAGCGTCATGAATAGCGTCGCCTGCGCCTGCTTGGCAAGCGCGTGCAAGGCGCGCGTGGTCGCGCCGTTGACGACGATCGCGTGCGCGGCGCCAAGGTCGCTGCGCACCGGCGGGCGCGGCCGGTCAGTTGGCAGCGTCAGCATGGCTGGCGCACCGGCCATCGTGGCCGTCCAGTAGTCGAGCTGGCGCTCAAGCACGGCGCCGCTCAGCCATTGGCGCTGCCAATGGGCGAAATCAGCGTATTGAATCGCCAGTTCCGGCAGCGGCGACGGGTGGCCCTGCACGAAGGCGCTGTACAGCGCGACGACCTCCTGCACCAGCACGCCCATCGACCAACCGTCCGAGACGATATGGTGCACGGTGAGCATGAAAATGTGCTCTTCGGGCGTGAGGCGCAGCAGCGCCACCCGCAGTAACGGACCGCTGGCCAGATCAAAGCCATTGCCCGCCTCTGCTTGCGCCAGTACGTGGGCGTGAGCGTCGCGCGCGTCGGCGTCCAGCGCGCACAAGTCGGTCACCGGTAGATCCAGTTCAAGCGCCGGTGCGATCATTTGTACCGGCGCGCCATCCACGCTGGAAAACGTGGTGCGCAGCGATTCATGGCGGCGCACGATCTCGTTCAGGCTGCGCGCCAATGCCGGCACGTCGAGCGTGCCACGCGTGCGTAGCGCCGCCGTGATGTTGTAGGCAGCGCTACCCGGCTCGAACTGGTCGAGAAACCACTGGCGCTGCTGGGAGAACGACAGCGGCGTCTGCGCCGCCCGTGCAACGGCAACCAGCGCTACGGTGTGTGCTTCATCGGCTTCGTCGGATTCCTCAAGCAGGAGAGCGAGCAGTTCTTGTTTGAGGGCTTCGAGTTCGTCGATCTTATTCATGTTCTACAGCTTTCAGTTGTTTGGCCGCCTTCAGGCGCCGCTTTTCCGCCAGCAGCGCGGCAATCTGTTCGGGCGACATCTGGTCGAGGCTTTGCATGACTTCCTGCGCGCGCACCGCGCGTTGCTCGGCCTTGATCAGCGCCTCGCTGGCCCGCACGCTGTCAATCTGTGCGGCCAGATTGGCGATGGTCGGCTGTTCAAACAGGGCGCGCAGCGAAAACGTCGCGTGGACCTGGGATCGCACCTTGGAGACGACCTGCGTGGCCAGCAGGGAATGGCCACCAAGCTCAAAGAAGTCGTCATGCACGCCAACCTGCGCCAGTTTCAACACGTCGGACCAAATGGTGGCCAACTGCTGCTCCAACTCGGTGCGGGGCGCGACGAACTGGACTTCCGCGCGCGAAAATTCCGGCGCCGGCAGCGCCTTGCGATCGATCTTGCCGTTGTGCGTCAGCGGCAAACGCGCCAGCACAACGTAGTGCGCCGGCACCATGTAGTCGGGCAGGCGCTGTTGCAGGCTGGCGCGCAGCGCTGGCGTGTCGAGTTCGGCTTCGCCGTGCGCGACCAGGTAGGCGACCAGGCGTTTGTCGCCCGGCGCGTCCTCGCGCGCCAGCACCAGCGCTTGAGCGACACCGATTTGCGCGGTCAGCGCCGCTTCGATCTCGCCCAGTTCGATGCGAAAGCCGCGGATCTTGACCTGATGATCGATCCGCCCCAGGTAATCAAAACTGCCGTCGGCCGCGCGCCGTGCCAGGTCGCCCGTCTTGTACAGGCACGCGCCGTCGGCGCCAAACGGGCTGGCGATGAATTGCGTGGCTGTCAGGTCAGACCGATTCAGATAACCGCGCGCCAGACCGGCGCCACCGATATGCAACTCGCCCGGCACGCCGGCCGGGGCCGGACGCAGTGCACTATCGAGCACGATCATCTGGGTGTTGGCGATCGGCCTGCCGATCGACGGCGCGCCGCTGCCGCCCGCATGCAGGCGCTGCACGCTGGACCAGATTGTCGTCTCGGTTGGACCGTACATATTCCACACCTGGGCGCAATGGGCCAACATTTGCTCAGCCAGATCGAACGGCAGCGCCTCGCCGCCGCACAGCGCTTTCAAGCGACGCACCGGCCAGCCACAGTTGCCCAGCATGCGCCAGCTCGACGGAGTCGCCTGCATGATCGACACGTCGTGCCGCGCCATCAACGCCAG
>JBBQZO010000077.1:0-5886 GCA_038207625.1 Burkholderiales bacterium
CATCGCCGTGCCGGCCTTGCCGCGTCAGGGCGCGCTGGTGGAAATCGAGATGACGGCGGCGCGCCCTGACGGCCCGGCCGGCGCGCTGGCCGCGCCCGAGGCGCTGGTGCAAACCCAGTTTGACGCCTACAACGCGCGCAATATGGACGCCTTCCTGGCCACCTACGCCGACGATGCCGAACTGTTCGGCTTTCCAGGCGCGTCCGAAGTCAAAGGCAAGGACGATATGCGCCGGCGTTACGGGCCCCGCTTTGCCGACACCGTGCTGCACGGCGTGGTGCTCAAGCGCATCGTCATGGGCGATACCGTGATCGACCACGAGCGCGTGCGCGTGACGCTGCCGGAAGGCCCGGGCGTGATGGAGTCGATCGCCATTTATGAAGTGCGCGACGGTAAAATCGGCAAGGTCACTTTTATTCGCGGCAAAAAAACCCTCGGCGAGGCGCTGTGAGCGGGCCACGCACAGGACCGCGCTGCAAAGCCCGCCGCGCGACCGACGGCGCGGCGTCAGCATGGACATGAACGTTAGCGCGGCCAAGCCGCAGGCGCGCATTTCCTTCGATGATTGGCGCGCGGGCGGGCGTTACATCAGCTATCGCGGCCACCAGATTTTTGTGCGTGCCGACGGGCCGCTTGGTGCGTCGGCGCTGCTGCTGATCCACGGCTTTCCCACCGCCAGCTGGGACTGGGAAGCGCTGTGGCCGGCATTGACCGGACGCTATCGCGTCTACACCTTGGACCTGATCGGTTTCGGCCTGTCGGCCAAGCCGCGCGACTACGTGTATTCGCTGATGGACCAGGCCGATTTGTGCGAAGCCTACCTGACCGGCGAAGGCGTGCAGGCGTATCACCTGCTGGCGCATGACTATGGCGACACGGTGGCGCAGGAGTTGCTGGCGCGTCAGGCGCAGGCGGGCGTGCGCCCGGCGCTGCAAAGTGTCGGCTTGCTCAACGGCGGCCTGTTTCCCGAGACGCACCGGCCGGTGCTGATTCAAAAGCTGCTGTTGTCACCGCTCGGTCCCTTGGTGGCCAGGCTGAGCAGTCGCGCCAGATTGGAGCAGGCCATGCGGCGCATCTTCGGCCCGGCGACCCAGCCCGACGCGGCATTGATCGACACCTTCTGGCGCCTGATGTGCGAGCACGACGGTCTGGCCATCATGCACAAATTGATACGCTACATGAGCGAGCGGCGTACCCATCGCGCGCGTTGGGTGGGCGCGCTGGTGCAGGCACGGATGCCGCTGACGCTGATTGACGGCGCGCTCGATCCCGTTTCCGGCGCACACATGGTGGCGCGCTACCGCGAGCTGGTGCCCAACGCCGACGTGACGATGCTTGCGCAGATCGGCCACTATCCGCAAGTGGAGGCGCCCGACGCCGTGCTGGCCGCTTACCTGGCGTTTCGCGCGCGCGTGGCGCTTGCAGCCGGCGTGCCTGCGAACGCGTCCTAGCGGCGGCGCGGGCGCAGCGGATCGAGCAGGCTGCGCAGGTCGTTGTGGTCCAGTTCATACATCAGCGCGATCAGCGCACCGAGTTCGCCGTGCGGGAAGCCTTCGCGCGCGAACCAGCCCAGATAGTGGCCGGGCAGGTCGGCCAGCTTGCGGCCCTTGTATTTCCCGTACGGCATTTCGCGTGTGACAAGCAGTTGCAGGTATTCAGGATTCATGGCGGAAAACACTAGGCGAAGGTGGCAGCGCGCCATTTTACTTGCCCGCCGCCGCCGCGCGGAATCTATCGATGCTGGCGGCTGCGGGGTCAGCCATTCCCGAGCCAGCTAGACCTTGGCATCGCTCAAACTGAGACGAAGTTCCCCGTCTTCTCGACGATTCTGTTCCAACCAGCCGTGGCTATACTTCAAGCTCAGCAAATCGCCTGCCGACGCGGGCGCTGCTCGGGGACGGCATGCCGCCAGCTTTACGGACGAACGACGATACTTGCCACAGTGAGAATGATTTGATGCAGTCGAGACCGATGATGCGCGCACGCTTTGCGCAGACACTGCTAGGGATGCTGCTTGCCGCGCTGCTCGCCGGGCAGGCCGGCGCGACCGATCTTGACCCGTTTCGCACCAGCTCCCAGGTGTCGCCGTCGCGCGCCAATGCGCTGAGCGACTTCACGCCCGACACCTGCAATCCGAGCGCTCGTCCGCAAGGCAATGTGACGCTGGCGACGGCCATCGAATACGCGCTGTGCAACAACCCGCGCACGCAAAAGAGCTGGGCCAACGCGCGTGCGCAGGCGGCCCAGATCGGCATCGCCAAATCGAGTTTTCTGCCCACCTTCGGCGCCACCGCCACCGCGATGCGCGAAAAACAAGCCACCCGCGTGGACGAGCATCCCGAGTTTGACAGCGACGTCAATTCCGGCTTGCGCACCAGCCGGGTCGACATGAGCGTGGTGCTGTTTGACTTCGGCGCGCGCTCGGACAACCTGGAAAACGCGCGTCAATTGCTGACGGCGGCCAACGCCACGCACGATGCGACCTTGCAAAACGTGCTCGTCAGCACAGCCCAGAATTACTACGACGCCGTCACCGCGCTGAGCAATGCGCGGGCCATTGCCACGGCGCGCAATCTGGCCGGGCAGACCTTCCTGTCGACGTTGGCGCGCTTCAAGATTGGCCTGGGCACGATGGTAGAAAAGCTGCAGGCCGAAACGGCCTACGCGCAGCAAACCGTGAAGGCCGTCAAGGCCCAGGGCGATGTGCAACTGGCGCTGGGCAACCTGGCGTCGGCGATGGGCTTGCCGGCCAACACGCCGCTGCAAATTGACACCGACGACGGGCAGACCCCCGACACCGAGTTTGTCAAATCGGTCGATACGCTGATGGAACAGGCCAAACAAGCCCACCCAACGCTGATCGCCGCGCGCGCCCAAGTCGCGGCGGCCCACGCGACGGAGCAGTCGGTGCGGGCCGGCGGCTACCCCACCTTGAGCCTGACGGGCAACCGCAGCGATTCCACCCAGCCAAGCGCCCAGCTGGGTCTGCCGCCGCTGACGACGCGCAGCAAAGGCACCCAGATCGGCCTGCAACTGAGCATTCCGATTTTTGACGGCTTCGGGCGCACCTACCGCGTGCGCCAGGCCGCCGCGCAAACATTGTCGATGGCGGCCGACCTGGCCGACCTGGAGCTGGGCGTGTCGCTGGGCGTGTGGCGCGCGTATCAGTCGCTGCTGACGGCGACGGGCGAACTGAAAGTGTCGGAGCAATTTCGCACCAGCGCGGCCAAGACGGCCGACGCCGCCGAAGGGCGCTTCAAGAGCGGCGCCACCGATGTGCTGGAAATGCTCAACGCGCAATCGGTACTGGCCACCGCCGAACAGCAACGCGTGCAGGCCATGTCGGACTGGCGCACGGCGCGCCTGAAACTCGCCTTCAGCCTGGGCATTCTGGGCAGTTGGGCGATGCGCTGAACCGGCGCCGGCCCATTACGCTGCGACGGTGACGTACTCGACCGTGCAGTTGGGAGCGGGAATCGGCAAGCCGTCCGCGCGCAAGCCATCGATGTGGAAAGCGATCGCCGCGCGAATTTCCACTTCTGCTAGCGCAGCCGTCGACGCGGTTGCGATGCAGCCGGGCAGATCGGGAACGAAGGCCGAAAAATTTTGTCCTGCTTTTTCAATGACCACTGCGTAGCGCATACCCCCCTCACTTCCTCATGCCGGCTTGTTTGACGATGCTATTGAAGGGTCCCGGTGCGAGTTCATCACTCGGTTTGCCTGCCACCGTAACACGACCGGCTTTGAACGGATGCTTGACTTGGCGGTGACTACCGCGCATGGCGACCAGAAACCATCCGTCAGCGTGCAGCATCCCAAGGACTGCGCTGACCTTCATCGGTACAGGATACCAGAGCCTAAATCGCGCGCATAGACGCGGCCAGCGACGGATATTTGCCGGCTCATTCGGGAAATTGGTCAAGCGGGCTGCGCACGCCCTGGCCGCCGCGATTGAGCACATGGGTATAGATCATTGTGGTCTGTACGTCCTTGTGGCCGAGCAGTTCTTGCACGGTGCGAATATCGTAGCCCGCCATCAGCAAGTGGGTCGCAAAGCTGTGCCGGAAGGTGTGCGGCGACACATGTTTGCACATGCCGGCGCTGCGCGCGGCCTGGCGCACAGCGCGCTGCACGATTTGTTCGCTGATATGGTGGCGCTGGATCTGGCCAGAACGCGGATCTTGCGAACATCGATCGGCTGGAAAGACGTATTGCCAACCCCATTCCGTCGACGCATTCGGATATTTTTGCGCAAGCGCGAACGGCAGGTGAACCCGGCCATTGCCCGCGCGCAGCTCGTCCAGATGTGCCAGTCTCACGGATGTCAGGTGGGACTTGAGCGGCCCGATCAGCGCTTGCGGCAACATCGTCACGCGGTCCTTGGCGCCTTTGCCATTGCGCACAAGTACCTGTCGCATGCCGAAGTCGACATCCTGCACGCGCAAGCGGCATGCCTCCATGACGCGCAAACCGCTGCCGTACAATAACTGACCGACCAGCGCGGCCACGCCCGACAGACGCGCCAGCACCGACTGCGTCTCGATGACGGTCAGCACCGTGGGCAGGCGCTGCGGCTGCTTCGCGGCGACGATATCGGTCAGCCAGGGCAGGTCGAGGCCCAGCACTTTTTGGTACAGAAACAGGATCGCCGACTTGGCCTGCGATTGGGTCGCGGATGCGACTTGGCGATCCACCGCGAGATGGGTCAGGAAGGACTCGACCTCGGCGCTGCCCATCTGCATCGGATGGCGCTTGCCGTGGAACAGGATGAAGCGCCTGGTCCAGGCAAGATAGGCTTCTTCCGTGCGTATGCTGTAGTGCAATACGCGGATCTTGTCGCGTACTTGCTCCAGCAACTTGGGCGGCTTGTCTGGCATGACGGGTTCTCCATCCGTTTAGGCGGGCGAATCTCGTCAGAATAGTGGCAGGCGCGAGGGCGACATTGATCAAACCGTCTCTTCACGGGAGGTAAGCGCCGGCATATGGCGTCAATGTTGACCCAGACAAACGTGAGCCGACCAAATTGCGCTCTGGTGTCGACTTGGTGCATACTTCCGGTTATGCATCCCAGTTGGAGCGAAAGCATGGAAAACGTGAAGTCGATTGAGAAGGCCGTGGAATCGCTGCCCCCTTTGGAGTTGGCTGAGTTTCGGCGCTGGTTCGCCGAGTTCGATGCCGCCGCATGGGATACGCAAATCGAGCGAGACGCCGAATCCGGCAAGCTTGACAGACTGGCTGAGGAAGCACTCGCCGACTATCGCGTTGGCTCGACGCGCGAGCTTTGAAGCACACAGCGTCAAAGCGCTTCTGGCAATGCCTCGACGCGTTACCCGCTGACGTTCAAGCCCTCGCGCATCGGAGCTACGCTCAGCTCAAGAGTGATCTGGCGCACCCTTCGCTGCATTTCAATGCAGTGGGAAATGGCCGGTATCATAGCGTCCGAGTTGGCCTCTACTATAGGGCGCTCGGATTGTCTGTCCCTGGCGGCGTCCATTGGTTCTGGATCGGCACGCATGGCGAGTACGACAAACTCGTCGGCTAACCTTCCAGTCGAGTTGGCCCCTGTAGCCAGGCGACGCCGAATTGTCGTGTACTAGCTCAAGCAATTTTGGTGAAATTTACGGCGTGACGGGTTCCCCATCCGTTTAGGCGTACGAATTTCGTCAGCAATGAGCAGGGCGCAAAGAAGGCATTGATCAAACCCCGTTTACGCTGCATACTCACCTGTATATAGCGTCAATGTTGACGCCGACTTAACGTTGGCCTTTGCCAGGGTTTTTGGCTGCACGCGCCGCGTACCGGTTCAGCGTTTTGGGCCGGTGGTTTTTCAGCGGCGTGGCTTCGGTAATGTTTTGGTCCGTGGCGGCATCGCGGATAATGGCAAGG
>JBBQZO010000078.1:0-4667 GCA_038207625.1 Burkholderiales bacterium
GACAATGCCGTGACCGAGACGCTGTTCGACTCGCTGAAGGTCGAGCGCCTCCACGGCATGCGCTTCAACACGCGGCGCCTGGCCAAGGACGAGGTGATCGATTGGATCACCTTCTACAACCATCGCAGGCTGCATTCGACGTTGGGTTACACCAGCCCCATGTCCTTCGAACAGAAATGGCTTGCCGATAAAATCAGCTTGGCGGGATAGTCAGCTTGCCAAGTTAGACGATGAACGCGGGCAAGGTCAATGGCGGTCGTCCGGCACTTCTTGGACGACCTGCGACTTTTTGCCAGTAGCTAGGGGTTAAAAATTAATTGACTGTTACTCCTAAGGAAGCGAAATGACGTTATGGCCTAAATTCACCGTAAATAATTATGTAAAATAATTTTTTTATGTGGGTTGTCGCCAAGGTGCAATTGAAGTTGAAGGTTCGTACAAGTGAATAGAGCATCAAAAATGTCGGTTGCAGCATTTGTTATCGGTGGGCTCGCCGCGCCGTCGGCAGCTTCGGTTGTAGTGAACACGCTGAACCTAAATTTTAGCAGCAACGTCACCGGGTCAAGAAATATCACAATTGGCGGTAATGCGACGCCGCAATATTTCTATTCGGTAACGGCTGCTGGCAATACACAGGGTGGTGTAGACTACGAAGTCAGTTTCGGAAGCTATACTGGCGCCTTTTACGGTCCTACTACGCCATTTGGTGGAGAATTTGGCCTTCAAGGCCCATTCGAGCTTCCTGCACTCGGCGTTGCAAACACGTCGGGAGATTTTTTTGTTGGTCAATCGCCGAATTATTCCAAGTTTCCGACTGAAACATTGGTGCCATTGCAGTTTGAAGTCAGCGGCGCCACCAATGTCGGCAACGTGTACTTCAACCAATATTTTGACCTGACAAAAATTGATTATGGTATTCCGGCGAGCCTGGGTCCGGTCGCGCCAGTGCCGGAACCGGAAATCTGGGCGCAGTTGGTCGCTGGTTTTGCAGTGGCAGGCGCTGCTGTGCGTCGTCGGCGTCGTCAGGCTGCGCTGGCGGCCTAAGGCAGCATTGGACGCCAATACCGGGCCTCGCTGCGCACCAAATCGGCGCCGCCGCGCGCAGCGAGGTTAACGGTATGGAATTGGCGATCGTCGCAATGAAAGGCGATGCGGTCGGCAATGGCCACGCACCGTTGCGCTGCGCTGTATAATTGCAGGGCAATGACATAGGAATGCCGGCGGTGCGGCGCGACAAGGATGCAGTCGACCTGCAACGTAGGGCCAATAATGTCGAGCAGTACGGCTCCAACCACGGTATCGTCTTCGGTGATCACCACCGACCGATCGGCATCGATACGCGAGGCAACCGGATTGGCTAGCGCCAGTTGCAATCGAGCAGCAACATCTTGGTGCCGTTGGCCGAAATTGCTCGCAACCAACATGGCCGTCTGCATGAGCGGCGCCTCGCGTAACCGTACGACTGCGGCATTGGCTGGCACACGGCCACTCGAGCGCAGCCTTGTCACGATGGGTTCAAGGTGATGGAGACAGCCGGGCAGCGACATCTGAAAATGCAGATCACGTTGACGTCCCGTGAACCCGCACTGGACGAGAAACTGTGCTGCCGGCGAATTGTCGGAATGGCGGTCACTGGACCAGAGGCCGTCGCTTTCGTCGATTGCAGCCTCTGCCATGGCATCGAGCAAGAGGCGCCCTATACCGCGCCGGCGCCACTCCTCGCGCACCAGCACGGAAGCGGCAAAACCATGCGGGCTGGGCGGGCCGGGCATCGGCGCCTGCGCCAGCGTTTGCCATCGCAGCGCGCCAGCACCAACAACTTCGCCTGCGACCCGTGCGACCCAGTGGCGGCAGCGCGGATCAGCGGAAACGCGGAGCAGTGCCAGACACGCTGGAAGCGTGATCGAATCGGCAATCTCAATCCTTATCATTGTGTTGGCTTAACAGGATCCAGGTGGGACGCCATAGAGGCGGCACGATGATCCGCAGTCGCTTGATTGTACTTGAGGGTGTTTGCTGGCCCGGTTTTGCCAAAGCGATGCGCAACAAGCGGGTGCCAAATCTGGCCCGGCTTTCCGCTGCCGGCGCAACAGGCCTGCTGCGCGGCATCCCGCATCAAGGTCGCATCGATGTAGCAGGCAGTATCGCCACGGGGGCCTGGCCGGAAGCGAGTGGCGTGTGGTTTGCCGAGGAGGCCTGGGCCGGCGGCATCCGCCCTTTGACGCGGGCCAGTTGGCAGCGACCGCCACTGTGGGCAACGTTGGGCCGCGAAGGCATCAGCACTGCCAGCGTGGTGTGGCCGGGCAGTGCGCGAAGCATTGGTTTGGGCGACGCGTGGATCAGTGCCGACAGCGGCGTGCACATCGATGATCGGCTGCCGCTTGTGCTCGGGCAACCGGCGGATGCGTGGGCGTTGCCCCCCGATTGCTGCCCGCCGCCATGGCGTGACATCATCGCCGATTGCCGCATTCATCCCACGGCGATCACTGCTGCCCATATCTTGCCGTTGGTGCCTGATTTGCGTTCGGTCAATCAAAGCAGAACCGATGTGCTCAACCGGCTTGCCGTGACCATGGCCGAGGCCGCCACCGCGCAAGGCGCTGCCGCGCGTGTGTTTACCGATGCGCGGCCTGATACCGCTGCCGTATGGTTGCGCTGGCTTTATGACATTCGCGCGGTAGCGACCGCCGCACTGCCACCCTATAATCAGCTTGTTACTGGGGCGTGGTCGTTTCTGGATGCTCTGGTAGGCGGGCTGGCCGCGCTGTGCACCGATGAGAGGCTGATCATCGTCGGTACAGGCTTTGACGACGCGCCGGGGCTGGTGCTGGCCAGCGGGCCCGGCATCGCCGGCGGATCGGTGCTGCCGCCGGCGCGCGTCATTGATGTCGCGCCGACCATGCTCGCCTGCCACGGGCTTGCAGATCGCAAACTGGCGGGGCAGGCGATGGCGCTCCCGGGGCTTGCGTCGGCGCGGGGCACTGTCAATTCGGATGCATGGGCGGCCGCTGCACCAAAGGTTGCCGCGCCGGCTGCAGCCGCGGCGTTGCTGAAGCCCTTGCTTGCCGAAGGCTTTCGGCCACCACCGCCGCCGTCGGCGCTCTGGCACGCCGCGCGCGCGCTGCGGCTGGGCGCTTTGTTGTTGCCGCGTGATCCAGTTTCGGCCGAAGCCGCCGCTGATCAGGCGCTGGCCGAAGTCCCTGATCATCTGGATGCGCTCAGCCTCAAGGCATGGTGCCGGCTCTTGGCTGGTGATGAGGCAGGCGTCGATGCCATTGGCAAGACCTTGCTCACACTTGCTCCGGATCGGCCCTGGGGTGCGCTGGCGCGCGGCGTGGCCGCTGCAATGACAGGTAATGCCGAGGCGGCCAAGCCTTGGCTGTCGGCTGCTGCGAAGGGTGATGCCGAAACCCGGCTGCGTGTAGCGAACACCTGGGCGGGGCTGGGCCGCCCGGCAGCGGCGCTGGCGCTACTCGGGCCGTTAGCAGATGAAATGCCAGGCCGTGTGGATGTCTGCCTGGCGCAGGCGGAGGCAGCGCGGTTGCTGGGCGACAGCATCGCCGCAGAGGCCGCCTTGCGGGCCGCGCTTCGCATCAATCCCTTTGACACGCAGGCGTGGGCAAGGTTGCAGGCGCTGCTTAGCTATTATGGACGCGCCCTGGAGGCGGCACAGGCGGCTACCATGCTCTTGCAATTGCAACCTGAAGAGGTCACCGTAAATGGTGTTATCTGAATTGCGCTAGACGTGAACGGATAGAGCCGGAGGATCTCGTCCCACAGCGTGGTGTAGGTTCGCGGTCCCGCAGCTTTGATCTCCGGCTTGGCCGGGTTGGTCATCCTGCCATGGATAACAGCGTGACGATGGGATCTTCGCTCAATTGCGACACACTTTCCAGTGTCATGTAGCGGGCGCGCTGGACAGCCCATTCGTCGTTTTGTTCGAGCAGGATAGCGCCGACGAGACGGATGATGGCGCCGCCAGTGGAGGGCAGCGCGACCATTGTTAGATAAACAACGCTTAGGAAGACGGGACTGGAACGACGCTGCTGCGATAACGACGTTGCCGGGCGCCCGGATTGCAACGATGGCGCAAAGGAGCAATCGCAGTAGCTTGTTAGCTATGGCAGCTTCGATGCGATAATCTGCTCGATGAGTCCGTCTTCCAATTCAACCTGCTGGTCGAGCAGGAGCAGCGCCAGGCCATGCACGAGGGACCAGGCGCGAACGGCCTCGATCCGCGCGGTGGCGCCGGTTCCGATGGCAACGGCTGCCGCGTTCTCGCGCAGAAAAACCAAGGCATCCGGCAGGCCGTGCGACGGCACATCGAGCAAGCCGTGCGACGCTTTGGGAGGTCGTCGGAACCACTGTTATCTGAATTACCCTTACGGGAACAAATAGGGAATGTGGGCCGAGGCAAAATGTCCACAAACAGCTTCAGTCATTTGTGGACACAAGCATATAACGGGACGTAGTTTCTGGACGGGCCTCGCGGCTAACGAAGAGGGTCATTCGGCCCGTCCACAGAACGAGCGGTTGGGAGACGGCCATGGCAGGCATTCTGGGTTATGCGCGGGTGTCGACCGGCGACCAGGATGTCGCCGGGCAGATCATGCGGCTCGAACAGGCAGGCGCCATCAAGGTGTTCACCGATGTGCGTTCGGGCAAGT
>JBBQZO010000079.1:0-2555 GCA_038207625.1 Burkholderiales bacterium
CACGTCGTCGAGCATCTCGGCCCATATGCCGCCAGCGCCCACCATGGCAACGCGGCCGACCTCCGGATCCACAGAGCAGCCGACGATCAACTCCAGCCCTTCGGAAAGTTGTGGCTGCACCGCATAACCTTCGATGCGCGCCTGCGGGGCATACTTGACCACGGTCGCCTGCATCGTGGTCCAAGCGCGCGCCAAGGCATCGGCGTCCGCGAGGCCGAGCGCCACGCCGCCAGCCTCGCTCTTGTGTGGAAGATCGGGCGATACCACTTTGAGGACCACCGGAAAGCCGGTGGACGCAGCAAACGCCTGCGCCTCCTGCACAGTCTGACAAACGCGTTCTGGCACCAATGGCACCTGTGCCCTGTTGAAGAACCCAGCTGCGGATTGCGCGTGTTGTTTACCGTGCACGCCTGCGCTTTCTGCCAATGCGTGCCGGGTCTGGCGCGCGAACAGCGAAAGGCGCCGCCGGCCCAACGCCGCGACCACCCGTTCGGCGGTAGGCAACACCACAAGGCCAGCCGCCATCAACCGTTGCCGTGGCTCACGCGCCAGCTGGTCGGACGACGACAGAAAGGACACGGCGACGTGTTTGCCCACGCTGGCGGCCCTTTGCCCAAGCGTTTCCAGCCACGGAATCAAGGCCTCATAGTCGTGAGCCAAACTCGTGAGTATCAGCAGTAGTGTTCCGATGGCAGGGTCGTCCAGGACCGCATCCGCGCACTTCGCGTAGCCAAGCTCGTCGGTGAACAGCGCCGTATCGACCGGATTGGCCACCGCCATCTGCGGCGGCAGTATGGAACGCAGGCTGGCCTGTGTCTTGGCCGCAAATGCAGGAAGTGGCAGGTCGCATTTGGCTGCAGCGTCCGATATCAGCACGCCCAGCCCCCCGGATATGGTGAGCACGCCCAGCCCCGCCGCAGCATCGTCGACCGGATCGCCGGCCACGTCGAAGGCCACCGCAAGATCCAGGAGCTCGTCCAAGGAATCGATTTCGACCAAGCCAGCCTGGCGCGCTACATCCCGCCACACCTTCCAAGCGCCTGCTAGCTTGCCGGTGTGCGAAATGGAAGCGGCACGTCCGAGCTGGGAGCGCCCCGCGCGCAGCACCGCAATGGCCTTGCCTGCCGCTTGGGCGCGGCGTGCCAACGGAAGCAACTGGTCTCCGTTCTTCAAGCCTTCGACGAATAGCACAATGAGTTTGACCGTGTCGTCGTCGATGAAGTGCTCCACGAGGTCCAGCACGCCGAGGTCGGCCTCGTTGCCGGTGGATACCCAAGCCGCCAGGCCCAGGTCGAGATCGTTAAAACTTTGCAGCAGCGAGTTGCCCAGTGCGCCGGATTGCGTCAACAGCGCAATCGAACCGGGGCGCGGCATGTGCTTCTTGAGCACGGTCGAAAAAGTAGCCGTGACGCCAAACCTCGGGTTGAGGAGGCCGACGCAATTGGGTCCGACCAGACGTATGCCGGTGCGCGCGCAAATGTCGACTAGCCGGCGCTGTTCCTCGGCTGCTCCGGCTTCGGCGAATCCACCCGCAATGGAGATGGCGAACGGAATGCCGCGTTCGCCGCAGGCCTGAAGGCTGTCGGCCACCCCGTTGGCAGGTAGCAGGATCAGGGCCAGATCGATGCCATCCGGCAGATCGGCCACTGTGGCATAACAACGTGCTCCATCGATCTCGGCGCGCTTCGGATTCACCGGATACACGCCGCCCGCAAACCCGAACTTGCGCAGATACGCCAGCGGCCGCCCGGCAAGCTTGCTGTTGTCGGGGGATGCGCCAATCAAAGCAATGCCACGCGGGTGTAGCAGCCTCGACAAATCACTCTCGCCCGCGTAGCGCTGGGGCGCCGCGCGGGCGGCATATTCGACAGCTTCAACGCTCATGCAGCGCTACCCTTGCCCTTGCTCTTGCCGGCCTTGGCCTTGGTGGTCTTTTCATGCTTGGCGGTCTTGGACGGATTCCCAGTTTTTGCCATCAGTGCGGGCAGGCCCTGCTCTCCGGCCTCGTTGACGGCCTCGCCGCGCTCGATCTGCGCCGCGTAGTCACACAGCCGCCAGCCGGACTGGCCCCATGTCGTGATACCGCACACCGCCATGGTCTGCATCAGAGCTTCGGCCAGCTGCGCAACCGTCAGGCCCTCGCGCATCGCGGCGTGCAGGTGATTCTTGGCGCCTGATAGATTGCCGGTTACCACGTCCAGCAAGACGTAAACCAGTTCCTTGGTGCGCATATCGAGCGCGCCCTCAGGCGGCCGGCGCATGAGGTACTTGCGAGTCCGCGTGTAGCCAACCAAAGCCTCGGGCGCATAGTCCCGCATCGCGCGAATAGGCTCGGGGATGTTTCCCAGCGTCCCCATGAAATGGTCGAGCGCTTCTTGAAGTTCTTTGTCGTAGGTAGTCATTTGCTTACCAAGCCTTTTTTAGTAGGGAAAGAATGGGAGCGTCCGTTTCGGTACGCCGTGGATTGAAAAAATTTCCGCGGTCAAGCAACGTGTCGGCCGCGATGGCCGGCAACAGCGTTTCGTCCAGCCCGGTGTCGCGCAGGCGTTTGGGTA
>JBBQZO010000080.1:0-2415 GCA_038207625.1 Burkholderiales bacterium
AGCCGGCGTTGAAGCGCAGCTGCCGGTAGTCGAGCAGCAGCGAAAACGTACGCGAGACGCGCCATTCGGCCCCCGCGGACACTCCGTGTTGCGCGCTGAAATCAGCGCCCGGCGCCGCGCTCACGGCAGCGTGCCATTCCCAGGCGCGACTCGGATTTGCCGACACCGAGGCCGTCCACAGCGTGTCGGAAAGCGCGCCGCGTTGGCGGCGTTCGAGATCGCCGCCAAAACGCAGCGTCGGCGATGCCTTGTACAGCACATCGAGTTCGGCGCCGCGCCAGTCGTCACGGCCGTTGTCCAGATGGCTGGCGCTGAGCGTTGGCGTCAGCACCCAATGGTCGGTCGTGTCCACGGGGCCCGCGTGCACCGAGGCGGCCGCACAGCCAACCGCCAGGAACGCAACGCCGCGGCCAATGGCAAGGCGTACGCTCATGGATGGGCATCCATCGGGTCAGGCTGCCGCACGTTCGCCGCACTTCTGGGCCGAAGTTAATTGATAGTGCCTAGACAGATCGTCAATGGTGGCCGGCAACTCCCAGCGAGGCTGGTAACCGGTCAAGGAGAACAAGCGGTCGAGGTTCGGGCGCCGCTGGGGTATC
Organism: Burkholderiales bacterium; assembly: GCA_038207625.1. GTDB lineage: Bacteria > Pseudomonadota > Gammaproteobacteria > Burkholderiales > Burkholderiaceae_D > JBBQZO01. The sequence goes on from JBBQZO010000080.1 coordinate 600, forward strand.
TGCTCGAACGCTTGACCGTAGGCTTCCTCGTACGGAACCAACTGCATCGCAGAAGCGCTACCGGTGCGATCCCGGACCAGTTCCGCCAAGTGGAGGATGGTCACTTCCTGGGTGTGACCGACATTCACTACCTGGCCATAGGCGGCCGGGGTTGCAGCCAGCAAGTCGAGCATCGCCACGGTATCGCGCACGTCGCAGAACGAACGCGTCTGCTGCCCATCGCCGAACACCGTCAAGGATTCCCCCCCCAGCGCCTGTTGCACGAATCGCGGAACGACAAAACCGTATTGGCCTGACTGGCGCAGCCCAATGGTGTTGAAAAGGCGCGCGATGACCACCGGGATGCCATAAGCCTGCGCATAGGCACGACCTTGTACTTCGTTGCTGAGTTTGCTCAGTGCATAGTTGAGAAGGGGTGCTTCAGGTGAGAACACGATGTCGGCGCGCTCATGCAGGTCCCCGTCTCTGGCCGGCCCATAGACCGAGGAGCTCGAGGGCAAGACCACCTGAGGCCGATGCCCGGCTGCTGCCACCGCTTGCAGCAGGCGTTCGCATCCCACGGTGTTGACGCGCGTCACTTCCACTGGCTGTTGAAGGACGCGGAACATACCCACGACCGCCGCCATGTTGTAGATGCGATCCGCCGAGGCGACCGCCCTGCCCAGCCCTGGCCAGACGGTAATGTCGGCTTGATCGAAGCTCAGGCGCGGGTCGGATTGGTGGGCTGCAAGGTTGGCAAGGTTGCCTGTGGAAAGATCATCCAACACGTGCACCGTGTCACCTCGCGCAAGGTGCAGATCGACGATGTGCGAGCCGATGAAGCCTGCACCGCCGGTGACGAGGACATGTGATCGATTCATAAAGTGCCCCGTTTTTTGACGTACTTAGCATTACACGGGTCGGGTGCGTGAGCGGGGGTTTCGGAATCGGTACCGTGCACGTGACCAGCGTCAACCGACCCTGCTCTTGAACACCTGATGGATGCGCCGCTGTCAGGCCACGGCACGTTCGCCCTGCTCGTGGACCAGGGTGCAGCGGCCTTCCTTGCCTGAATGCAAGCGATGACGTTCGGCGGCGATCAGGTCGTCGATCGTCTGTTCGAGTGTGTGCTGGTGTTTGAACCCGGTCATTGCGCGCAGTCGCTCAAGGCTTGGACGGCGGCGGCGAATGTCCTCAAAGTCTTCCCCATAGGCTTCGCGCAGCGGCACGTTGCGGATGGCGGAACGGCTGTTGGCACGCGCGATCACCAGCTCGGCCAATGCCATCATGCTGATCTCGCGATCATTGCCGACGTTGGCGACGACGGTGTCGCGTCCAGCCTGGTTGGCCAGCGCATCCAGCGCGACCACCGTATCGCGCACGTCGCAGAACGAGCGCGTCTGCGTGCCGTCGCCAAACATGGTGATCGGCTCGTTGGCCACCGCCTGGGCAACGAAGCGCGGCACCACCATGCCGTAGCGGCCGATCTGGCGCGGGCCGATCGTGTTGAAGAAGCGCGCGATCACTGCCGGGATCCCGAAGCGTTGCGCGTACGACAGCCCCAACGCCTCATCGGCGATCTTGCTCACCGAATAGCCCCAGCGCGTGCCGGCGCGGCTGCTGACCACCAGGTCCTGGTCTTCGTGCAGCAGCTGCTCATCGTTATGGCCGTACACCTCGGAGCTGGACGCCAGCACCACCTGCGGCTTCCAGCCACCGTCGCGCGCGGCGCGCAACATGCGCTCGCAGCCGGCGATATTGGTCGCCAGCACCTTGGTCGGTTCGGCGATCACCCGGTACACCCCGACCACGGCGGCCAGGTGATAGATCCGATCAG
>JBBQZO010000081.1:0-2262 GCA_038207625.1 Burkholderiales bacterium
TTTAAGGCCTTGACCGATGTACATCATCGTGTACTATAATAATACATGTAAAATGTCTTGACAAGGTTTCGGGGGAAAACACATGGCACGCATACCAGTAGAAGAAATCGAGCGGCTAAAAAAGGACGTGTCGGTGCGCCAACTGGCCGAGGCGCGCGGCATCTCGCTGGCCGGCCACGGCGGCAACCTGCTGGGCCGCTGCCCCTTCCACGCCGACAAGACGCCGTCGCTGGTGATCACGCCGGACAAGAACCTGTGGCACTGCCTGGGCGCGTGCCAAGCGGGCGGCGGTCCGATCGACTGGGTGATGCGGGCCAACGGCGTATCGTTCCGGCACGCGGTCGAGTTGCTGCGCGCCGATTCTTCTTTAGCCGCCGGGGTTGGCGGCGCGCTCAAGGTGTCGCGCACGCGCAAGCTGGAGCCATTGGTGGCGCCGAGCGCGGCCGACGGCGAGCTGCTGAACCAGGTGGTCGACTTCTACCATCAGACCTTGCGGCAGTCGCCCGAGGCGCTGGCCTACCTGGCGACGCGCGGCTTGATCGACGTGGAAATGATCGCGCGCTTCAAGATAGGCCACGCCAACCGCACGCTGGGCTATCGGCTGCTGACCAGAACCAAGGTCGGGCTGGAACTCAAGGAGCGCATGCAGCGGATCGGCATTCTGCGCGAATCGGGGCATGAGCATTTCAACGGTTCGCTGGTGGTGCCGGTGATCGACTTCGACGGCAATGTCACCGAGGTGTATGGTCGCAAACTGCGCGACGATCTGCGCACCGGCACGCCGCTGCACCTGTACCTGCCCGGTCCGCACCGGGGCGTGTGGAACGAGGCGGCCTTGCAACAGCACGAGGAAATCATTCTGTGCGAAGCGCTGCTCGATGCGCTGACGTTCTGGCAGGCGGGCTTCCACAACGTCACCAGCAGCTACGGCGTGGGAGGGTTCACGCCGGACCACCTGGCCGCGTTTGTGCGCCACGGCGTCAAGCGCGTGCTGATCGCCTACGACCGCGACGAGGCCGGCGACAAGGCGGCCGCCACGCTGGCCGTGGAGCTGGTCGGCGCCGGCATCGACTGTTTCCGCATCGAGTTCCCGAAGGGGATGGACGCCAACGCCTACGCGCTGAAAGTGACGCCGGCGGCGAAAAGCCTGGGCATCCTGATCCGCAAGGCGGCATGGCTGGGCAAGGGAACGGCGCCGGCGACGGCGCCCGGCGACCAGGTCGAAACGATGGAGTGCAGGGCCGAGGTCAAGCCTGCGCCGGTGGGCGCGCCGGCGCCCGAGGCCGTCCCCGTTTCTTCCTTAGCCGCTTCGCCGGCAAGCGCGCCGGCCACGGACCCTGGCGCCGCCGAGATCAAGGACGACGAGGTGGTGTTCACGTTCGGCGAGCGACGTTACCGCGTGCGCGGACTGCCCAAAAACCTGTCGCCGGAAACCCTGAAAATCAATCTGCTGGTGGCCAGCGGCGAGCCGTACTTCGTCGATACGCTGGACCTGTACAGCGCGAAGGGGCGCAGCCATTATTTGCAGCAGGCGGCCAAGGAACTGGGCGTGACCGAGGGCGTCATCAAACACGACCTGGGGCGCATCCTGCTGAAGCTGGAAGCGCTGCAGGACGAGCGCATCAAGGGCGCGACCAAGGCGGCGCCGGCCGTGCCGGCGATGAGCGACGGCGAGCGCGAGGCGGCGCTGGCCATGCTGCGCGCGCCCGGCCTGCTGGATCGGATCGTGGCCGACTTCGACGCCTGCGGGCTGGTGGGCGAGCGCACCAACAAGCTGGTCGGCTACCTGGCGGCGGTCAGTCGCAAGCTGGACCGGCCGCTGGCCATCGTCGTGCAGTCGTCGTCGGCGGCCGGCAAGTCGAGTCTGATGGATGCGGTGCTGGCGATGATGCCGGCCGAGGAGCGCATCAAGTACAGCGCGATGACGGGACAGAGTTTGTTCTACATGGGCGAGACGAATTTGCGCCACAAGATACTGGCCATCGTCGAGGAGGAAGGCGCGAGCCGGGCCAGCTATGCCTTGAAGCTGTTGCAGAGCGAAGGCGAACTGATGATCGCGTCGACCGGCAAGGACGCGACAACCGGCAATCTGACCACGCAGGAATACCGCGTCACGGGGCCGGTGATGATCTTCCTGACCACCACCGCGATCGAGGTCGACGAGGAGCTGATGAACCGCTGCATCGTGCTGACGGTGGACGAGGGGCGCGCGCAGACGGAGGCGATCCACAGTTTGCAGCGGCGGCGGCGCACGCTGTCGGG
>JBBQZO010000082.1:0-2030 GCA_038207625.1 Burkholderiales bacterium
CGCACGATCTCGTACGTCTCATCGCAATTTGACATAGATCAAGTACGAACCATAAAACGCTGCTAGCCTCGGCCTCTCGATACAAGCCGGAAAGGCGCTGCATCATGGATATGCTTGATTGGGCACGCGGTCCTCTGCTGATAATAGCAGTCCTTGTTTTTGTGGTGGGCGTGGCATGGCGGTTTTTTGCGTTGTGGCGACTGCCAGCAGCAACTGCCGGCGCAGCGCCACCACGTCAAGCATTCGGAACCGTCGATGCACTAAAGTCTAGCCTTTCACGGATGATGCCCCACCGGGGATTTCATCCTAGCGCCACGTTGGTGACAATCAATCCCTATATCTTTCACATCGGCCTTGCTCTGATCTTCTTCGGTTATGCACCACACATTGCCTTCATCCGTCGTCTGACCGGCCTCAGCTGGCCGGCACTGCCCGACATGGTGATGTATATCGCCGCAGCAGCGTATGCGATCCACGAACCCCAGACTATTCAGGGGGCGAGGCTGCTGGTTAAATCCGGCGTATGCAAATTCCACGGCAACAGCGCCTCAACATCTTCCAAGGTCTTCGCCGCTGGCAAGTCACGCATGACGCGCCGCAGCCAGGTGTAGGGTTCCACGCCATTGGCCTTGGCCGTCTGCACCAGCGAGTAGATGACTGCGCTGGCATGGGCGCCGGCAGGCGTATCGCTGAACAGCCATGCTTTACGCCCCACGACAAATGGACGGACCGCATTCTCGCAGCGGTTGTTGTCGATCGGCAGATCGCCGCGTTCCGTGTAGCGCGTCAGCCGGCTCCAGTAATCCCGCAGATACGACAGTGCCTTACCGAGCGCGCTTTGGGGCGTGACGACGGGCAGTGTTTTTTCCAGCCAGGTATGCAGCGCCGCCAGTGCCGGCATACTGAACTGCTGGCGCGCCAGCAGGCGCGCCTCGTCGGTGGCGTCCTGGTGATCGCGTTCAATACGGTAGAGCTTGCCGATCAGGGCGACCGCCTCGTCAGCACGGCCTCGCTTGCCTTTAGGTTGTACCCGGGCCGCCTCCACAAACTTCCTCCTCGCATGCGCCATGCAAGCCATGTGCTCGATGCCCTCGGTCCGGGCGAGTTCGTTGTAACCATCGTAGCCGTCGGTCATCAGGTAGCCGCGCCAGTCCTGCAGCAGGCGCACCGGCACCGCACCGCTGCGGCTCGGATCGTAGTCGTACAGGACCACCGGCTTGCCTGGCGGACCGCCCGTCTGGACCCACATGTAACTGTTCGACGTCGGTTTCCTGTCCTCCTCCTTGAGCACTTGCACCACCGTTTCATCGATGTGAATGAGGCTGCCATCGGTGAGCGTGTCGCGCATCAGATTGTGTAGCGGTTGCAACATGGCGGCGGCGCCGATCACCCAGCGCGCCAGCGTCTGACGCGGCACCGGCGCCCCATGACGCTCCAGCACGGTTTCGAAGCGCGCCAGCGGCAGGCCGTCGACATATTTGACCACCAGCAGCATCGCCAGAAAGTCGGCGCTGGCATTGCTCTTGGGGAGTGGTTGTGGCGGCAAGGCTGCCGTGACCGGCGCGTGGACGCTGCCAGGGCAGCCATAGCGTTTGCGGATGTGGCGCAACACGCGTACCTGCATCGGCACGATATCGAGTTGCTCGCTCACATCCTGGCCGATTTCGACCATCGGTGTGCCGCAGGGACAGGTGCGTTGGGCTTGGGGCACGTCATGCACCACGTCCAGGCGCTCCAACTGCGCCGGCAAGGGGCTGCGTTTGCCGCGCGCAGGTTTGTTTGATTGCTTGTCGCCGCTCTCGTCGGGCGTACCCGCGGCAGGCAGCGGCGCGATGTCTTGTGCTTCGGTGGTTGATTGCGCCAATGCGTCGGCTTCGTCGAACAGGCGGGCTTGCGCCGACAGTTGCTCGGAGCTGATGCCGAATTGCCGGTGGCGCGCCAGCACCAGTTGTTCGATCATGCGCTGAACATATTCTTGCGCTTCTCGTTTGAGGGTGTTGGTGGTCGCTTCAACCGCTGCAGCGACTGCT
>JBBQZO010000083.1:0-1996 GCA_038207625.1 Burkholderiales bacterium
TGTGCTCGACTCGGTGCGGCGCACCGGCAAGGCGCTGGTTGTCCACGAGGACAATCTGACCGGTGGCTTCGGTGCCGAGGTGGCGGCGGTGATCGGGCAGCGGGCGTTCGAGTCCGCGGAAGCCTTGGTCGCCTGCACCGACGACTTGGCGTCGGGGATGGCCTTGGTGTAGATCTGCGACAGCGCGACGCCCAGCGGATAGTAAACACCGCTGGTGCCGCCCGTGAGGATGCTGATGAACTCTGCGGCATGCGCGCTGCCGACCAGCAGCAACGCAAGGCAGAAGGGAACGGCGACCTTGCGCAGGGACTTCAATGACATGGCATTTCCTGTGTTGTGTGCCGCGCGAGTATAGGCAGCGCCGGCTGCCGTGTGTATCGGGCGAAACGTGAAGTGCACGACCCAACTTCTTCATGCCACGCGATGGTCCAGGCTGAAGACGCCAGCTCAGGAGTAGAGGTCTTCGTGATCGCCCACGTTGACGGGAATGACCGTCTGGTCGCGGATCAGCAATTCAAGCGTGATTCGGTACGACAGGTTGATGGACCAGCGCCTCGGTCTTAGCTTGCTCCGGGACGCCCTTGCGCTGAAGGGAGATCGCGCGTAGCGGATCGGGTTCTGCGTGGCGAGCACCAGGAAAGGCATTTGTTTCCAAGCTATATTGTCAAAAGGCAATCTATATTGTAGAAATGCAATACAATGCAAGCTATGCCTATCGCCAGTGCCAAGGAAATGCGCGACGGTGGCTCGATCGTCGAACTTGTTGTCTGGCGCCTCTCCCGGCTGCCGGACGATTTCGAAAGCGACGTCAATGCCTGGAGAGAACCATGAAAGCCGTGATTGAAATCGCTCCGCGCGGCGCCGCGTTCCGGATGGCGCGCAAGCAGGCCAAAGCGGCAGAAGCCGGGGCACGCTATGGCGCCGACTACCACCTGAGTTTCGAATCGGCGCGCACACTGTTCTCGGAGTTGACGCCGTCACGCCTCGACCTGCTGGAGGCGCTGCGCCGCTGTGGGCCCTGCTCGGTCTATGCGCTGGCCAAGGAAGTGGCACGGAACTATTCGAACGTGCACGCAGACGTCGCCAAGTTGGAAGAGCATGGGCTGGTGCAGCGAACACCGGAAGACGCGGTGTTCGTGCCGTTCGAGTCACTCGAGATCCGCCTGACGCTGGCAAGGAAAGCAAACGCCGCGGCCAAATAACCCAAGCGTTTAGGTTCGTGCTACCATGCCCACGGTTCACCGTTTCGATGGCCTGCGGGTTGGTTTATCCCAACGATCACCGCCCCGCGCATGTGCATGTAATGGGTGGTGGCTGCGAAGCAGTCTTCGTCCTCAATCCGCCCCATGGGCCGCCGCAACTGCGCGAGAACTATGGCTTCGCCGCTCGCCAACTGGCGGCGATCTAACGTGAACTGGCTTCGCAGCTTGGACGGCTGGATTCTGAATGGAGAGCGATTCATGGCGAGTGAACAGGACGTGGTGAAAGCCGCAAACGCACGCGCGGCGCAAAGTCTGGCGAGCAACCCCACGGCGGTGGCGGCACGGTACGACAGGCGCGTCGGGCGTGTCGTGATTGCGCTGAGCAGCGGCCTGGAGATTGCATTCAAGCCGCACGATGCGCAGGGCCTGGAACTGGCGCGCCCGGCGCAGTTGGCCGAGATTGAGATCTCGCCATCAGGTCTGGGCTTGCATTTTCCGAAGCTGGATGCAGACCTATACCTGCCCGCGCTGCTGGAAGGTTTCCTGGGGTCGCGCCGCTGGATGGCGTCGGCCATGGGCAAGGCCGGAGGACGGGCGGCGACCGAAAAAAAGGCCAACGCCGCGCGTGCCAACGGCAGCCTGGGCGGCCGACCGCGCAAGGCGCCGCGGCTGGAAACGACCTGAGCGCGCCTGGCGCTCTGCATGACCCTCTCACCCGCCGAGCAGACCCGGCCCACGAACCAAAGGATCGACATGCCCACCAACCGCCCGCTCGACGTCGCCATCATCGGAGC
>JBBQZO010000084.1:0-1850 GCA_038207625.1 Burkholderiales bacterium
TGGTCGGGCAAGCGCTGCCGGTCACCCCCGGCTTGACGGTGCAGTTACGACCGCTGGCGATGGCGGCACTTTATGGCGTATTGATCGCGCTGGCTGCAGCGGTCCTGCCGCTCGTGCAGGGCGCGCAGCGGCCGGCCGCCGCGCTGTTGCGTGCGACTGTCGAAGCGGATGGTGGCACGCGGGTGCGCGGATCTGCGCACTGGCGCCCGTTCGGCTGGATGGCACTTGCCGGAGGTCTGTTGGTGGCAACCGTGCTCGCAACATCGGCGCAGCCGTGGTTCGCCGGCGCCTTCCTCGTGAGCGTGGCGGCAGCGCTGCTGATGCTCGCGTCGCTTGGCTGGATGGTCCGTACGATTGCCGCGCGCCTGCCACGACCGCGTCGCCCATTGCTGCGGCTTGCCATTGCCGGGCTTTATCGGCCTGGTGCGCGCACCGTCGCGCTGGTGGTCGCGCTCGGGCTCGGGCTGACATTGTTCGTCTTGCTAGCGGCAATCCAGACCAGCCTGGACGCCAACATCGCACGAACCATCCCTGCGCGTGCGCCGGCACTGTTCGCACTCGACGTACCCCGCGATCGAGCCGCCGTATTCACCCAAACGATCCACGCCGTGGCACCGCGGGCCGAGGTCGCGACGGTGCCGCTGCTGCGCGGTACCGTGGTCGCTTATGGCTCGACTCGAGTCGACGACCTGAAAGTGCTGCCCCCCGATGCCTTCATTCTGCGCGGCGAGCGCGGCATCACCTATTCGGCAACGTTGCCCAAGGGATCGGTGCTGACTGAAGGCGGCTGGTGGCGCGCCGATTATGCCGGGCCGCCATTGGTTTCGGTCGAAGCGGTACAGGCCAAGGCGCTGGGCCTGAAGCTTGGCGACCCGCTGACGATCAGCGTGCTCGGCCAGGACATCACTGCAACGGTCGCATCGTTCCGTGCGGTGCAATGGGACACAATGGGATTCAACTTCGTCCTGGTGTTCTCGCCGGGCACATTTGCTGACTATCCACACAATCTGTCTGCTACGGTCAACATGGCCTCGAGCCAGACCGGTGCGGTCATGCGCGCGCTGCTGCCCCGCTTTCCTTCCGTTTCGGTGATCGAAGTTGGCACCGTGCTGAAGCAGATCCAGGATGTCGTGCGGCAACTGTCGATCGCCATCGCCGCTGCCGCCAGTGTTGCCATTCTGGCTGGCATTGCCGTGCTGATCGGGGCCATCACCGCTGCGCGTGAGGCGCGCACTTACGATGCGGTCATGCTGAAGGTACTGGGTGCGTCGCGCGCACAAATCCTGGGATCGCAGGCGATCGAATATATCGTGTTGAGCGTAATCGTGGCCGGGGTTGCGCTGGTGCTTGGGCTGGGGGCGGCCTGGTATGTCGTTGTCCAACTGTTCAAGTTCAGCTGGTTGCCCGATTACGTGACGGTATCATTGACCCTGGCGACCGGCGTTGGCCTGACGATCGTCATCGGTCTGCTCGGCAGCCTGCCGATCCTTGCAGCGCGTCCGGCGCAGGCGCTTCGTTCACTCTAGCGGCTGCGTGTTTGGCAGCGCGCCATGTCCTCAGGCGGCGTGGCGAACCGCCGGCGCCACGTCGATCCATTGGGCCGTAAAGCTCGGTGCATCGACCGGTCTGCCGATCACCCAGCCCTGCGCGATATCGCAGCCGAATTCACCCAGCTTGGCCAGCGTCTCGCGGTCCTCGACTCCTTCGGCCACGACGGAAAAACCAAGTTCGCGCGCCATTTCGACGGTCGACCGCACGAGGATTGACGTGACCCCCGTTTCTTCATCCACCTGGAACTAGAGACCGGCCCCTCGAAGGGACGGACAGATGAAGCGGAAGCAGTTTACGGA